>NZ_JBAPEU010000001.1:0-530000 GCF_038148795.1 Sphingomonas agri
GGCGGTCCCACGCTCGAGGAATATCTCAGCCCCTTGCCCGAGCATTTCAAACGCTGGCCACACGAGGAATGCACGACGAGCATCTGGGTGGCAAAGGTGCTGCACGCCAACTGGAAGGCCGTGATGGAAGCCTTCATGGAGGCCTGGCACAATTTCTCGACGCACCCGCAGATCACGCCGTTCGTCGCCGACGCGAACAGCCGCTACAATGTCTACGGCGACCACGCCAATCTCGCGCTCTCGCCGATGGGCGTGACCTCGGCCGGGATCGATGCGGACACCAAGACCGAGCAGTGGATCGTCGATGCCTACCTCGAATTCAACGGCATCGCTGCGCTGAAAGGCGGCATCGTCGTTCCCGAAGGCTCAACCGCGCGCCGAGTGCTCGCTGAATCCGCGCGCAAGGACTATACGGATTTATTCGGTCATGACCTCGAGCATGCGACCGATGCCGAGCTCCTCGATGCCATCTATTATTGTGTCTTCCCCAATTTCGAGCCGTGGGGCGGATACATGCCAAACATCTCCTACCGGTTCCGTCCATGGCCCAACCAGGACCATACGCTCATGGAAGTGCGGATCCTGACCCGCGTAGCGCCGGGTAAGCCGATCCCCCGCTCCGTGCCGATGAAGATGCTGGGCGAGGGCGAAAGCTGGGGAGCATCCGACATCGGGCCGGCGCTCGGACAAGTGCTCGACCAGGATGTCGTCAATGTCGAAGAGGTCCAGCGCGGCCTCAAGGCCTCGAAGAACAATCGCGTGGAACTTGGCAATTACATGGAGATCAGGATGCGCCAGTTCCACCAGACACTGGACAAGTACCTGAACGCGTAACCGTGAGTTCGAGATTTTCCGAGGTCGGGCGAGGCTTGCCCGAACGCATCAGCGGTCTTTCAGAAGCGATCGCGGGAATAGTGCCAAAGTAGAAAGGTGTTCGCCATGGAACGGCTGACGACGAGTGACACACGCTCGTACATCCCCGCCCTCAACCAGATCGCGCTGACCGAATACAGGGCCTATGAATTCTATCTCGCCTGGGCACAGGCAACCAGGGACAAGGACGTCGAACGCGTGATGCGTATCGTGGCCATTCGTGAGCTCGAGCATGCCGCGGCGTTTCAACAGCGGATCTTCGAGCTCGGCGACCTGCCGCTCGACGGACCTCACGATTTCGGACCGCAGTGCGATGAATGGCTTCATCTGTTTAAGTCGGATGCGTCGGATCTCGAGAAGTTTCGTGGCTTCGGATTTAAAGATCCCCATCGCCTGCCGCAGGACAATTTCCACGACCTGTTCCTCGACTGCACGCTGGACTCCGAGACGGGCGCGCTCCTTGGCCGCTATATTGCCGAAGAGCGCGAGAGCGCGAACATGTTCCTCGAAGTCTACGCCCGGTTGCTCGAACGCGAGCAGGAAGACGAGCACGATACCCAAAGCGCCACCGCGTTATAGCCAGCAACAAGGCGCCGGCGCTTGGGACCGGTCGCGCGCCCTTGAAACTCAGGATTCCTCGGCGGCAACAGCTGCATTGGCAGCGCGCCGGACGGTCCCAGCCGTCCCATTGAGTGAGACGGTCTCCCCGTTCTGAAGCAGCCGCGTGGCTCCGGCAGCGCCGATCACCACCGGAAGCCCATATTCACGGCCGAGTACCGTCGCATGTGAGAGCATTCCGCCTTCCTCCGAAATGACGCCGCCGATGATCCCGAAGATTGGCGTCCATGCGGGGTCGATCGCCTGCGTGACGACGATCTCACCTGGTTGCACCTCGCGCAGCTCCTGCATGTTGGTGACGAGCCGCACGGGCCCCGTTACCGTTCCAGGAGAGCCGCCCATCGCAGCAATGTCTGAATCGCCTGGCGGAGATGCCTCGGCTTCAAAGGGCTCCTGCCCGCGGACAAGAAAAGGCGGGGCCTTGGCGGAAACGTCGTGCCACCAGTCCCGGCGCGCAACTGCGCGCTGGCGCAATCGCTCCGCTGACAGCTCGCCATCGAGATAGGCGTAGATCTCCTTCTTCGCGACAAAGAACACGTCATCCGCGGCGGGCAACGCCCCCTCCTTGGCGAGGCCTTCTCCCATCGCGCGATAGGCCCGGCGTAGCTCGTAGAAATAGCGATCGAAGGTGTGGCGCTGGTTATCCCGGTGCATCCAGTAGCGCTGGGTTGCCCGGAGCACCTTTCTGAAGATCCCAAGTTTGAGCGGCGCCAGAGGGCCTCTGGCGACCTGGCGTTCAATTTCCGCTTCGAGCGCACGGCGCCGCTCTGCAGCACGATGATGGGCCGCTGCTGGATCAGCGTCGGCGCCCAGGCGAAGCATGTTGCTGACCTGCTCGAGGAGCATCCGGCGGGTATCTCCCCACCGCTCGTGCCGAAGATCGCGATCGGCGCAACCGCGATGCGGTTTGCGGGCCCGCAATGCATCAAGCTCAGACATGAACGGACCGGCCTCAGCCATGCCTTCCAGCTGCTCGTAAGCCCCGTCGCGAATGATTGCGGCGACATCCGGGTTCTTCAGTGCAGTCTGGGCCAGTTGCCAGACTTCCAGGTTTTCGGCGTGGGTCAGCGATCCTTCGACGCCGCTGGTGAGAACTCCAATGCTTTCTTCACTGGCGTCGGGCGCCCATCGGTCAAGAAGGTGCATCAGAAGGCCAAGAAGATCGCTTGCAAAGCCCACCGCGCAGGCAGCGTAGAGGCTGCGTTCGCGGCGCTGCCTCTCGATGAGCTCGATGAACCTCTGGATCTCCTCGAGACCTGCAGTCGCATAATCGGGACGCGCGGCTTCGATCTCGGGCGTCCAGACCTCCTTCCAGTTGCGATAATAGCGGTCGATATTCGCCCACACCGCAAGCGTTCTTGGATTGCGTGCGCTAAGCTTGAGAGTGGAGCGCCAGGCCGGGCTGGTAAGGCTCAGCGGCTGGACCTTTCCGGAAGGATCGGCAGTGCTGCTGAACTCGCGATTGGTGAACGCAAAGCCGTTGAAATAGCGGAATTCCTTGCGCCTGGGCGATTCAACTCCGTGAAGCCCTGCGACGGCTGGAAACATGTCCGAGAAAAAAGCGGCCATTTCCGAATAATAAAGCGGGGAGGTCGGGAGGCTGGAGATCGGCGACCCGTGGGCCCAGACCGCATCGGCAGGTGCGGAAAGCCCGCGATCGTCCGCCCAATCCTCGAGGAATTTGGTCAGGAAGGCATGATAGCCGGTGGTAATCGGCCTCGCCTGGAGAAGGTGGAGCTTCTCGCCTTCAAACGCCCATTCTGCATCGATCGGGCGATCAAAATACAATTCGAGCTTGATTGCAGCGTCGACGAGCAGGGCCAGCTGCGCATCGTTGAGGCTCAGTCGCTCCTGCTGCCCGGCACCGGCTTTGACCTCTTCGACGCCCTTGTTGCCAAGTTTGCTCCACACGCGCTTCGAACCGGTACGTACGTCAATCTTTTGGCCGGTTCGCTTGTCCAGCACGAATGTATCTGGCTCCGCACGGCCGGAAACCACGGACTCGCCCAGTCCGAAATTCGAGTTCACGACCACTTCATCGACCGAGTTTGTAACCGGGTGCATTGTGAAGAGGACGCCCGCCGAGGTTGCTGGCACCAGTTCCTGGACCAGGACCGCCATCGGCGCATCAATCGCCGTTTCATGCTCGACCCGGTAGCTTGCCGCAGCTGACGACGTTGCCGATTTCCAGCAGCTGATTATCGCGTCGACCAGCTCCTCGTCCGTTCGAACGCCAAGGACCGTCTGATATTGGCCCGCGAATGACGCATCGGCCCGGTCTTCTGCGGGCGACGAGGAGCGAACCGCGACGGGCGCGCGCAATTTCTTGAAGGCTTCAAGGATCTCCGACCTGCTGTCGGGATCGATTTCGCCCGCCGAGCGCCATGCTTCGAACACCTCGACCGGGATGCAAAAGCCGTTCGGGACATCGAAGCCGATTTCGCGCAACTCAACCAGGCTTGCCGCCTTGTTCCCGATCTTGGCCGCAAGATCCGGGCCTGCATCGCCCAGAAAGATCACCTTCGGCCCAGCCGCAGAAGTCACTGTCGAATATCCCTCGTCCATTGGTGCGTCCGATCTCGGGTTTGAATTTCAGCGGCGCCGCATGACGCGATGATAATATTCCCGGTTCCAGTAGAAGGAGAGGATTCCCGAGCCGCGGTGCTTTCCACCGTCCACTTCGAAGCTGAAGTAGCAGTCGTTGTTCCACACATCGTCGAACTCTGTGGGTGCCGAACAAAAGGAGACGCCTTCGACGCGGCTCAGCCTTTCCTCATTGTCGACGATGTTGAGAACGACCGATTTCTGCAGTCCGTCCTCGTCGTAATGGGGCGTAATTTCGAGCTTGGTGATCGGCGACAGCTTGGTACCGTCCCAAACGTAACCGTAAGGGAATATCCCGCCGTCGAGCAGTTGCACTTCCATCAGCTGAAAGGCCCAGTCCCGGCCGCACTGCCCGGCGATATACTTGCTCTTGTAGAGCGGACCCCATCGGCGGGGACCCCATGAATGGTCCGAATCGCCCGTCAGGTTCACCTCGAAGCGATCCCCATCGAGGGCCATGGAGCCCGTTGCTGCAAATGGACGATGATAGCGATCGCCCGCGAGGAATTTCGGGGTCTCGTAGAGATTGTCGATATAGTGCCAATTGCCGGCGAACAGGTCGATATCGAAGTCGAACTTCAGTCGCTCATGATCGTCGTAGGTGATGCGCCAGCGACGCAGCGGATCGATCCGCTTGAACTGTACGATCCCGCCGGCGTCGAGGTCGTCCCATTCGTCGGCGGGGATCGGGAATTCGCGGTCGAGATGGTAAAGGAGCGTGTTTGGTTCCCGGTTCCAGCCCTTTGTCAGATACATGATCAGGCGAGCGGTGGGTTCGGGCTTGTTGGGCATGTAACTGTAGTAGAGCGCACCGCCCATTTGCCGCTCCGGAACGTCGAAGCAGTACCACATGCTTTCTCGCCATTCGGCGATGTCGGTGTGGGGGTGGCGAAGCTCGTCGTCGGCACGGAGAACCATCTGAAAAACGCCTTTTCTATTGCTGTTCGGTTGATGCTTCGGTCGCTCGCTCGAGAATTGCGACCAGACCTTCGCCGCCGGAGACCAGAAGAAGGTCGCCGTCGCGGATGAGCGTGGTGCCGCGCTCGATTGCAGTCACGCACGGAAGGCCGAACTCGCGGCACAGAGATGCACCGTGGGCAAGTGCCCCTCCCGTCTCAAGCACGAGCCCGGAGAGCCGGGAAAAAGCGGGCGTCCAACTCGGATCCGTCTGCCTCGTCACCAGGATTTCGCCGGCGCGGACCTTCCCGAGTTCGCTGACGTCGTAGAGCACCCGGGCCCTCCCCTTTACCTCGCCTGGACTTGCCGGAATTCCCTTCAGCGCATTCGCAGCCTCGCCGGTCTCCTCGGAGACGGGGGCGTAGGCGCCTTGAAGGAACTTGGGCGGCGAGGTCCGGAGTGTGTTTTCCCACTCTGTCCGGCGGATCTTGACGCGCTCGGCGGCAAGGGCCGGCGTCAGTGACGAGTCCGCCAGAGCCTCGATTTCACTGCGCGAGAGAAAGAAGACGTCTTCGGCTTCGCCAAGCCTTTTCTTCTCGACGAGGCGGCGTCCCTTTTCGCGATAAAATCGCCTCAGGAGCCACCAGACGTTGTCATAATAGAAGCGGTGATTATCCCGAAGGCCCGCGTAGATTTCGTTGTAGGCGAACATCCGGCGAAGAAGCGGTCGACGGTACATGGCGCGCGGCCCCGACAGTGCAGCAAGCACCATCACCTGGGCGTCCCTCCGCCTAGCTGCGGCGAGCTGGTTTCGATCGCGGGGGCGCTGGCCTGGATCTGCAACGAGCGCGAGGACCTGTTTCCACAATAGATCAGGATCATCGCCCCAACGGGGATGGATGAGATCCTTGTAGTTCGCACCCCGATGGCGATGCCGGGCAAGAAAGCGCTGCAGGATCGAGGCAATGGCTGCGAGTTGCGGCTCGGTGGTTTCGGTCACCTGCCGGAAACTTGCCGACTGAAGTTTTGCAATCAGTTGCCTGGGGAGCTTTCGAATGTCGGTGGCAAGCTGCCACAATTCTTCGCTTTCCCTGACCGTGTGACTGTCCAGCAATCCCGAGGAGATGGCCCCGTACGCCTCATCGCCCTCTCCAACCCATCGGTCGAGAATGCCCGAAAGGATCAGCTTGAGATCGTGGGCATGGTAGAGAACGGCGACCTCGCACTCGACGCCGACGAGTAAAGCGAGATCCCAGATCTGTGAAAGATGGCGATCGAGCTCCTCACTCGCCAACGAACTGACGTCCACCTTGGCGAGCTCGTCGGATCTCTCGAGGAACGAGGGCCATGCCTGTTCGAGGAACCGGTGAGTGTGAAACAAGCTTCGCCTTTTCCGATTGCGCACCTCGAAATTCCAGAGACGGTGCAGCAGCGGCCGAATGCGAAGTCCTGTACGTTCAACTTTCGCTCGCTCCTCTTTGGGGAGCTGCGCAAGAAGGCTTGGCCGCCGAGCGACCGGGGGAAGATTGGAATAAACCCGGGCGAGCAATGCGGCGTCAGCGTAGGGCGCGGCCTCGTAATATTTGAAGACGGTCGGTGGGAGGTTGGCAGTCTCGCCATCGTTCTTGAGCCGAGTGAGCAAGTGCGCGGAGAGGTTCTGAACGTCGTAGAAAAGCGGTGAAACGGGGGGAGTCCAAACCTCGTCCGCGTAGGCTCTGGTCCAGCGGCGCGATGGGTCTTCGATAAAATCCGCTGAGACCGATTCAAGGCTGCGGTTGTGGAAGACGCCGCGGATCGTGGTTACCGGACGGGCCTGCAGCAAATAGGTCTGGCCGTCGCGGAATGCCCATTCGATGTCCTGCGGAAAGTCCAGCTTTTCGGCGACATTGCGCGACTGCTCGAGAACCCCTTGAAGCACGGCATCTGGGAGAGGCTCGACGTCATCAGGCCGATGCCGCTCGATCACCGTCCCTTCACGCGACACCTTTATCTGCTCGGGAGTGACGAGCCCGGACACCAGGGCTTCACCGATCCCGGGAACGGCATCGATGACCATCGTGCCAAGAGAACGGGTTACCGGATCGGCAGTGAAGGCGACGCCTGCCCACTCGGCGGCGATCATCTTCTGCACGATGACCGCCATGGTTCCCGCCGTGCCAACGCCTCGATCTTCAAGGTACGATCGGGCGCGCGCGCCAGCGTGCGACTTCCAGCAATATTCGATAGCCTCGCACACCTTGTCGAGGCCCTTCACATCGAGCACGCTCTCGAACACGCCCGCGAACGAATGGTCGGCAGAATCTTCCGCAGTCGCGGAGGAGCGAACCGCAACCGCCCCATTCCCGAGCCTCATCAATGCCGAGCCGACCTCGGATCGAAGTTCTGCGCCCAGTTTCCCGTCCTTGCTGGCGCGATACGCGCTCGTCGTGAGGACGAAGAACGGCGGCACCGGGGCGCCCAGATCGAGCAGTTTGAACAGCGAATACGCCTTGCCCCCGACATAGGTGCGGTCGCGTGCGCCCGGGTTCCAGGAAGGGCTGATCAACTCCATTGACCGGCAGCCAGCGCATCGGGAGCAATTCGGGAAGGCCAGAAATAGGAGGAAAGGCCACTGGCAGGGCCCTGTCCCTCGATCTCGAAGGCGCCCACTCCCTCGACCCCCCAGAAATCTGCGGTTGCGCGCCATCCGACACAGGAATGCATCGCCGGCATTCGCGCACGGATTTTCCGGCCGAGCGTGTCCTCGATCTCGAGTTCGATCCCGGCCTGGATTGCCTGATCATCAAAGCGGGTGCGCGAGCGGATCGTGCTGGCCGAAGCCGTTTCTCCATCAATCGAGACGAAGCCCAGGGCGATGCTGCGGTCTCCGACCCCCTGGTCGATCACCGAGATCAAAACCCGGCGATCCTCGCTCTGCATCGACCACATCTTGAACAGGTTCTGCCCGAACGCGTCCATGTCGCGCAGACCCCAGCTATGGTCAGAATCGCCCGTGCAGTTCACTGCGAGGCGTTCGCCCCCGATGTTCAGTTCACCGGTGACGGCGTGAGCGCGGTGATATCGGTTTGCCGCCATCCAAGAGGGGGTCGGATGGGCGCCGTCCGCGTAATCATAGGGAGGCGTCAGGAAATCGAATTGCAGATCGAACGAGGATCCTTCCCCATCCTCGAACGAGATCGCGCAGGACTTCAGCGGCTCGAGGCGCCGCAAATGCAAGCCGCCGAACGAGAAATCGTCAAAATCGTCATCGACCAGCGCGGTGCCATTTCGCTGGACGCAGTACAGCCAGTCCCCGGCTCGCCTTAGCTGGTGGCCCGGTTTCTCATTGGCCCGGTCAAGACAGTCCTGGGCAGCCCACAGTCCCTTGTAGAACGCCACCAGCATGCCGGTCGCCAGCGGCTGGTTCGGCAGGACCCAGACATAGATCCATCCGCCGATGCCCAGTCGCGGATCATTGAAGTTGAAATAGAGGCTTTCGCGAACATGAAGCTCGTTCCCGAGCGGGTGGCGGAGCTCATCGGTCGCCGTTAGCATCTCTTCGAAAATCCCTCCATTGGGAGATGACATGCCCGGCGAGGCGCCGATATCCGGGACGCCACTTGCGGGCAATCGGCTTCCAAGCTAATCGATTAATTAGTTTGTGCAAGGCGCATCTCAATTGCCGCGCCGGCGGATCCGAGGAGCGGGCAGTGAGAACAGCCGAAATTCCGGGCGAAGTTGCCAAAGCCATTGTTGATCCAACGGCTTACGCCCACGAGGAAAGAATCAACGAGGCGTTCGCCTGGCTGCGCTCGAATGATCCTGTCGCCCTCATCGAGGCCCAAGGTTTCGATCCGTTCTGGGCGATCACCAAACATGCTGACGTCCAGGAAGTCGGACGCAATCCGGATCTCTTTCATAATGCCGACCGGCAGGCGACGTTGATCGATATCGCAGGCGACGAAAGGATCCGGCAAATGACGGGCGGCAGCCCCCACCTGATCCGCAGCCTGGTTCAGATGGATCCGCCGGAGCACCCGAAGTACCGCAATCTCGCGGTCGAATGGTTCATGCCAAAGAACGTCAATCGCCTCGAAGAGCGTATTCGGGGGATCGCCCAGGCGGCCATCGAGCGCATGCGCGAGAAGGGCGGCGAATGCGATTTCGTGAAGGACGTCGCGCTTGGCTTTCCGCTCCACGTGATCATGGAGATCCTGGGCATCCCCGAGGAGGATGAGCCCAGGATGCTCCAGCTTACGCAGGAACTCTTCGGAGTTCAGGACACCGAGCTTGGACGCGGCGGAGAAAGCGGCGATCCGCTCGAGCATGCCGAGGGGCTCGCGGCGGTCGTTGCCGACTTCAACACCTACTTCCAGGCCATCACTGAGGACCGCAGGAAAAATCCGCGCGACGATCTCGCGAGCGTGATTGCCAACGGCACCATCGACGGTGAGCCGATGGGGGACTTCGAGACCCTCTGCTATTACATGCTGGTCGCGACCGCTGGCCACGATACCACTTCGTCCTCGATCTCGGGCGGCGTGTGGGCCCTGTGCGAGGCCCCGGGCGAATTCGAAAAGGTTAGAAGCGATCCCGCTCTCATTCCCCGGCTGGTCAGCGAGTCGATCCGCTGGGTCACTCCGGTCAAGCATTTCATGCGGACCGCAACGGCAGACGCCGAGATACGCGGCCGTCGAATTGCCCGCGGGGACTGGATGATGCTTTGCTACCTCTCCGCCAACCGCGACGAGGAAGCCTTCGAAGAGCCATTCAAATTCAAGGCCGATCGCAACCCCAACAAGCAGCTGGCCTTTGGCTACGGCGCTCACCTATGCCTCGGTCAGCACCTCGCGAGGCTCGAGATGCGCATCTTCTTCGAAGAGTTCTTCAAGCAGATTGAGTCGATCGAACTTGCAGGCCAGCCGAAGCGGTCGGCAGCGACCTTCGCGAACGGTCCCAAGACCGTGCCGCTTCGCTATCGCTTTGTGCAGTCGGCGACACGGGCTTCAACAAACTAGAGGTGACACAAGTGGACAGGCAGCGCGCGATCGAAGAAGTCATCATCAAGCAGGAAGTCCGCGATGTCATGATGCGCTACGCGCGAGGCGTGAACCGGCTCGATGGCGAACTCGTCAAATCCTGCTTTCATCCGGACGCAATCGAGCAGCACGGTTCCTATTTCGGTCCAACCAGCGAGTGGGCCGATAGCCTACCCGACGCTCTTCGCGAGGGGTTCCAGTTTACGTTCCACCTGCTCGGCAACTCACTCATCGAAATCGAGGGCAACCGGGCGGGGCAAGAGACTTATTTCATCGGTTACCACCGCTTTCATCCGGACGAGCGGGGTGAGGAAAAGGACGTGCTGTTTGGTGGTCGATACCTCGGTATCCACGAAAGCCGAGACGGCGGTCCATGGCTGATCGTCGAACGCTCGGTCGTCCATGACTGGAGCCGGGTAGACAAAGTCACCGAGAAATGGCCGCTGGTGAACGAGTTCAACCAGGGCGGCCATACGGGTGGTCGAACCGACCTGGTTTACGGACTGCTGAGCAAAGGTCCGTTCAACCGCTAGTCCGGGCCGAGCATGGTCTTTTGGGCAAGTTCAGCTCAGTGGATGCGTTGAGCTGCTCGTCATCGACCAGTCCAGTTTGGCGCGCGCTTTTCGATGAATGCCGACATTCCCTCAACCCTGTCCGCGGTCGCAGTCAGAAGGTGGAATAAGCGGCGCTCGCCGGCGAGCCCTTGCGTCAGTGTGGATTCGAAGGCGAGATCGACCATCTCCTTGTTGACCATTGCTGCCATGGTCGGAGCCGCCGCAATTGTGCGCGCGGCTTCAAGAGCATGGTCAAGGAGGCTTTCGAGCGGCACTACCCGTGAGACGAGGCCCGATCGCTCGGCTTCGTTCGCGTCCATCATCCGGCCGGTCAGGCACATGTCCATTGTCTTTGCCTTTCCGACGGCGCGCGCCAGCCGCTGCGACCCGCCCATTCCGGGGGCCACCCCGAGCTTGATCTCAGGCTGACCGAACATCGCGTTGTCCGCTGCGATGATGAAATCGGCCAGCAGCGCGAGTTCGCATCCCCCGCCAAGAGCAAAACCCGCAACGGCCGCGATCCAGGGTTTTCGCGTCCCGCGGACATCCGAATTCCACTGGGAAAAGAAATCCTCGAGATAGAGATCCGTGAAGGGCTTGGTGACCACTTCCTTGATGTCGGCTCCTGCAGCAAAAGCCTTGTCGCTACCGGTCACCACGGCGCATCGCTGATTTGGATCAGAATCAAATCGCTCGAAGGCGTCGACGAGCTCCGCAAGAACCGAGGAATTCAGTGCATTGAGTGCCTCGGGGCGATTGATCCTGAACAGGGTCACCGCTTCTTGGCGTTCGACGAGAATCGTCTCGTAGCTCATCGATATGCTTCAACAATGGTCACGTTCGCCACGCCGCCCGCCTGGCACATGGTCTGCAGGCCCCAGCGCTGCCCCCGCGCGCGCAAAGCATGGACGAGCGTCGCCATGAGCTTGGTCCCCGAGGCCCCGAGCGGATGGCCAAGCGCGATGGCTCCCCCGTTGACATTGAGCTTTTCGGGATCGGCTTCGAGCCCTTTCAACCACGCAAGTGCAATCGATGCGAACGCCTCGTTGACCTCGAACAGGTCGATGTCCTGAAGGCTCATTCCGGCGCGCTCGAGCGCTTTACGGGTCGCCGGGATCGGCTCCTCGATCATGATCACCGGATCGCCTGCGGTCACCGTCAACTGATGAATGCGCCCGATCGGCGTTAAACCGTGGTCTTTGAGGGCCTTCTCGTTGACGATGAGCGCTGCCGACGCTCCATCGCTGATCTGGCTTGCATTGCCCGCAGTAATGCTCCCGCCCTCCGCTAAAGGTTCGAGCATTCCCATGGCTTCGAGGGAGGCATTGGTACGGATCCCTTCATCCGCCGTCACGGGCCCGTCAGGCGTGAGAACAGGCACGATCTCGGCGTCAAATGCCCCCTGCCGTGCTGCGTTCGCAGCGCGCTGGTGAGACCTTAGGGCAAAGGCGTCCATGTCCTCGCGCGTCAGACCATATTTGTCCGCGATCATCTGAGCGCCGGTGAACTGGCTGAACTCGGCGACCGAGTAGCGATCCTGGATAGCCTTGCTCCACGGGCCCACGCCCAAGTCGGCCTTCCGATGCAATGAGACGTTCGAAAACATGGGCACTCTCGTCATGCTTTCGACACCAGCTGCGATGACCATGTCCTGGGTTCCCGACATGACCGCCTGCGCAGCAAAATGCAGCGCTTGCTGGGATGACCCGCACTGCCTGTCGATCGAGACTGCGGGAACGCTGTCAGGAAGTCTCGAGGCGAGCACAACGTTTCGGCCCACCCCAAACCCCTGCTCACCGGCCTGCGTGACGCAACCGACGATCACGTCGTCGACGCGCGACGGGTCTATTCCGGTGCGATCCACCAGCGCGTTGAGTACTGTCGCACCAAGGTCGACCGGATGGACGTTCGAGAGCGCCCCGCGTCGGCGCCCCGCCGGCGTCCGCAAAGCATCGACAATATAAGCCTGGGTCATTCTTTCCTCATTGCATCAACGCGGAGCCATTCGAATTGCGCCGTCCAGCCGGATGACTTCCCCGTTGAGCATTGGATTGGCGACGATGCTCTCGACGAGCTGGGCAAACTCCTCGGGCTTGCCGAGGCGGCCCGGGAATGGGACCTGCTTGGCAAGAGACGCCAAGCCTTCCTCGGGGACCGTCTGCAGCAGCGGAGTTGAGAACAGTCCCGGAGCGATCGTCATGACGCGGATACGATGTTGCGCGAGGTCGCGAGCAACGGGGAGTGTCAGGCCGACAATGCCGGCCTTGGAAGCCGAATAGGCGGCCTGCCCGACCTGGCCCTCAAAGGCCGCCACCGATGCGGTGTTGATAATGACGCCCCGCTCCTCCTCGCTGAGGTCGGCCTGGGCCAGTCGCGCCGCGAATTTGGACAGGACGTTGAACGTGCCGACGAGATTGACCTCTATGGTCCGGCGAAACTCCTCCAGCGGGTGCGCTGCAAAATCGCGCGCGACCGTCTTGGTGCCGGTCCCGATGCCCGCGCAATTGACCAAAATCCGAGGAACTCCATGGGCACGTTCGGCCTCCGCGAGCGCGCTTGAGACGCTGTCCTCGCTCGAAACGTCGGTCCTTATGAAAAGAGCGCCAATCGCATTGGCATGGCGCCGTCCAGCCTCCTCCTGCAGGTCAAATATTGCGACGGAAGCGCCCCTGGAAGCGAACATTGCCGCAGTGGCCCCGCCAAGGCCCGATGCGCCGCCGGTCACGATTGTCGAGAGGCCCTGGATCTCCATGGAATCTTGTCGTGCAGGCCTTCACTGCTTATACCGATGGGTAGATTGTATTCTCAGCGGTAGGATGTCAACTTAACCGCCGATATGACTTCAGCAAGTTCCCCCTTCCGCTCGGCGCAGCAGAGGCTCGGCGACCGCGCCGCCAAACGGCAAGCCGTGCTGAGGGCCGCAGCCCGGATGTTCAATGAGCGAGGATTCCACGACACCTCGCTTGAGGACGTCGCCGCCAGCCTGGGCATCACCAAGCCGACGATCTACCATTATCTCGGCAGCAAGGATCAGGTGCTCCTGGAATGCGTGACGATTGGCGTCCAGCAGTTGCTGGAGGCCTGCGAACAAGCGGAGAGCCAGGAAGGCAAAGCGATAGATCAGCTACGCCGGTTCCTCATTCATTACGCGCAGATCAACATGGGCGATTTTGGCCGCTGTGCCGTGCGAACCGGGGAAGAAGCGCTCTCGCCCGACAGCGCCGCTCAGCTCCGAATTCTCAAGCGCCGCTTGGATACATCGGTTCGCAAGTTGATCGATGACGGAATAGCAGATGGCTCCATAGCGACCCCGGATTCCAAGCTGCTCGCATTTGCATTGTTCGGTGCGCTCAATTGGCCAGCCCGTTGGTATGATCCCAATGGAGCGCAGAGCAGCGAAGAAATCGCGATTGCGATGGTCGACATTCTGGCGGCGGGCTTTTCTCCGCGCTCTTGAGAATATCGGGTCCTGCGCGTCGTGAGACCTGGGAGGTCAGTCTCGGGACCCCGGAAAGCGCCAAGCCGCTTCGCCGTTGCAGCGTCTCATTGGAATTTTGGCCCAAGAAGCCGAGCCATCGAGTAGAGGCTCACGGCGGCGACGATCGTCGATCCTGCGCCGAGGCAAAAGAACTGCCAGGCCGGGATCACCAGCCAATAGGCACCCATGAAGCCAGCGAAGAGGCTGCCGAGGAATTTCGCGATGTACCAGGCCCCCATCGTCATGGAGGCGAAGCGCACGGGCGCCAAAGATTCTATGAGCGTCAGGCCGGTGGGAATCACGAGCAATTCGCCGAGCGTCAGCAGGACGAAATAGAAAACGACCCAGAGCGAACTGACGCGCGCACCGGTCGAACCGCTGGCGAGCGCTGCGAGGACCATTACCAGCATTGCGGCCGCGGCGATGACGCAGCCTATCGCCATCCGCCGCAACAGGTTCGGTGTCGTCTCCTTCGCGCGGCGGGCCCGCCAGATTCGGATGAGAACAGGCGTTCCAAGGATGATCAGCAGCGGGTTGATCGACTGAAACCAGGTCGCGGGAACCGTCACATCTTTCCCGAGCAGGTTGATCGATCGGTCGGTGAAATCGGAAACCCAGAGCGCGATGACATTCCCGCTCTGCTCGTATCCGACGCGGAACAGGACAACCATGGCGATCATCAGCACGAGCACCGAGACGTCACGGCGGATGACAAGGGCCGCCGCCGGTTTCTCTTCCCGGGCTATCGCGGAGCGTGACGGTTCGGGCGGAAGGAAGCGAAGGCAGCTGCAATAAATGGCAAGACCGATCCCCATTCCAACGCCCGCCGCCGCGAAGCCCCAGTGCCAGCCATAGAGTTCGCCCAGCGTGCCGCATACGAAGGGCGCGAGCAGGCCGCCGAGATTGATGCCCATGTAATAAGCGCTGTAGGCATAGGCCTTGCGCGGATCATCGTCGGCGTAGAGGCCTCCGACCTGGATTGCGAGCGGCGGAATGAAGAGACCATTGCCGATCGCGACGAGAGCCAGCGCCGGAAACAGGAGCGCCGGGAAGGCCATTGCGAAATGGCCGAACATCATCATTACACCGCCGCTGATCACGCTTGCCGTGCGCCCGAGCCAGCGATCGGCGATAAATCCCCCGACGAAAGGGCTGAAGAAGGCTGCCGCGCCGTAAGCGCCGTAGATCAGCGAGGACTGTGCCTGCGCAAAGCCCAGCTGCTTGGTCATGTAGTAGACGAGCAGCGCCTGGAGCCCGAAGAACGAGAATTCGGCCCACATCTGGGTCGTGAACAGGACCACGAGCCCGGGCGGATGCCCGAACAGCGTCCTTGTACGACCGTCCACCTTCGCGTTGGGCCGGGGCTCCTTCACAATGCCGCTAATAGTTGAGCGACGCGGTCAGAAGTCCAAGATTCAGGAATAGCCACACAAGGAATGCAGCAGCGATCGCGACCAGAACGGACCATATGGTCGCGAGATGGTGCCGCCCCGGCGCGCTCGCGACCGTGTAGGCGTTCAAAATCGCGGCCAGGGTTCCCGCGATAGCGACGACAAGGAGGAGCTGGAGAAGCCGCATCCAGATGTCGAGGCCGCCGTTCAGCGCTGTCAGATCCTTGTCGACGGCGTTCAGGACCAGGAACCAGCCGACAGCGAGAATTATGAATAGCCACGCAGTTGCCCGCGACGCGCGGTGAAGAAGCAGCGGCCGGCCGCCGAGGTCGGCCGTATATTTGTAGCGCCGTCTCACAAGCGCGACGATGGGCCATCCAAGCGCCGCGATGACGAGGACGAGGAAGGCCAGTGCGGCAACCGGGAAGATCCAGCCGGAATTGAGCGATGCCGGTGCAGGTACAAACTCGATGATCGGCGCATAGGGCGTGATCGAGAACATCCTGATGCCGCCGCTTCCGTCCGGGATCGCCTGCAGCTTGTCGGCGCCGTTGACCTCCTGCCAGATCCAGGGCCCCACTTCCCTCCACTTGCGCGGCCCCCCCGACAGGTCCGTTATCGAGGACGCGACAAGAATGCCGTCCTTGTCGACGCCGACCGACGTTTCGCCGAGGAGTGCGGCGAGGCGCAAGAAGTTGAAGCCTCCCGCGCGGCTGCTGACGTAATGCCCGGCCATGGCCGCACCGTGGGCCTTCGCAGTGCTCGCCGTCGGAAGGTTCGGCTGAGGTGCCGGGAAGTAGCGGTCGGCGAACTGCTGCAGGAGTTCTTCGCGCAGCGCATGGGCAGCGGCGTCCTTCCCGACACTGTTCATCGAGATGTAGAGGCCCACATTCTTGTCGAGGAACAGGTGGAGGTCGGAGTGGAAGAACACCGTGTCGCCTCCATGTCCGACGATGTTCAGGCCGTTGCGATCCTCATGATAAAAACCAAGCCCCATCGCCGGGAGAGCCGTGAACGGCCTGTTCACGCTGGAATACATGAGCCCGGCCGTCTGGGGGTTGATCAGCGTGTGATTGAGATGCGCGATCATGAACCGGCCCATGTCCGCTCCGCTTGAGGCAAGCGCGCCTGCAGGCGCCATGCCGATGACCTCGTAGGGTTGCGGCTCGTCCGTTCCGGGCTTGTAGGCCTTGGACATGTACTGCCTCAGGCCCGCCGGCAGGGGCTGGTCGAAAGTCGAGTGGGTCATCCCTGCCGGTGCGAAAATGTGGCGCTGCACATATTGGTCGAACCGCTCTCCTGAGACGCGTTCGACGATATAGCCCGCAACCGACGCACCATAGTTCGAATAAGCGGGCATCGTTCCCGGCGCGTAGATCCGCTCAGGGACCCAGCGCGACAGGATCTTGCCGAGCGGCTGCGGCTTCTTCTCACCGAAATCGATCAGGTATTTCGCGGTCTCCGAAAAGCCGGGCGTGTGCGTCATCAGATTGCGAAGAGTGATCGGTTTTCCGTCTTTGGGCGGAATCTTGAAATCGAGGTAATTGTTGACGTCGGTATCGAGGTTGAGCTTGCCGGCCTGAACGAGCTGCATCACCGCCGTCCAGGTGAAAAGCTTGGAAACCGAGCCAGGGCGGAAGAGCGTGAGGTTCGGATCGACCGGTTTTTGCGCCTTGAGATCTGAATAGCCAAAGCCGCGCATCGTCAGCGGCTGCCCGTCCTTGACGACGACGACGACCGCGCCAGGGATCGCGCCGGCCTTGAGCGCATAAGGGATGTAGCCGTCGAGCCAAGCATCGACGTCCGCCTTGGTAAGATCATGCCGTCCGGTCGCCTCGGCCGAGATTGCGGGAACTTGACCCGCCGGAAGGACCGCGGCGGTCGGCCTGGTGGGTTTGAGCTCAGTCGGCGACTGGCCGGCGGCGGGGATCGCCAGGGCGGCGACCGCGGCAATCGCCCATTTCCAAATCTTCATGCCCGATCCCCTTAATAGCGATAGCCAAGCGCAAGCCCGAAAGAGCGTGGCCGGATTACAGCGGCGGCAAGGTTGCCGTTTACATCGCCGAAGAAGCCGACATTGGTGATCCCCCGCGCGTCGGTGAGGTTATGGCCGAATGCATCGATGCGGAAGCGCCCAACGTCGAGCCCCGAATGCGCGTCAATCTGACAGTATGCCGGCAACCGCCTTTGGGAGGCGCCCGCCTCGAAGTCGGCGTAGCGAACTCCGGTATAATGCCAGCTAAGGCCCGCGTGGCCGGTCACGCCTGGGCTCATGGGCCGCTCGTACTCCGCGCCGATCGTCCACTGCCACTTGGGATTGTAAGGCAGCGGGTCTCCCCTGAGGCCGCCCACCGCGGCAGGTGCGTCCTGCGTCAAATGGGCATCGACGAAGGAACCTGTCGCATAAAGCGACAGGGACCGGTCAGGATTCAGTCCCGCGGTAACCTCGACACCTTTGCTGCGCGCTGCTCCTCCGTTCACGTTGACGCCGAGATTGTCTATCTGCGCCAGTAGCTGGATGTTCTTCCAGTCGATGAGGAAGGCTGCGACCTCGAGCGAGAGCAGATGATCGTGGGTCTGTGTCTTCACGCCAACTTCGTAATTCGTCGTGGTGTCGGGCCCGAAGGTCCGCGGGACCGCATCTGACGCAAGGGGAGACACTGCGTTGGGCCCGCCTGGACGATATCCCTTCGCGACGCGCGCATAAACGCGCGTATCGGCGTTCGGCTTGAAGCTCGGCGCAATCGCATAAGTAAAGACGCTATCGGATGAGCGTCCGCTGAAAACCGAACTGCCGACGAGGAGCCCGCCGGTATCCTGTTCTTCCGACTGCTTGTTGTGACTCCAGCGCCCGCCCGCCGTGATGTCGAACTTGGGCACGATATGCCATGTGGCGTTGGCGAAGCCCGCATATTCCGTATAGCGCGAGGGCAAGTCGACGATGACGAGCCCGTCCAGTGAGGGCACCGTATCGCCGCTCACCCCGTCGACCGCGTAGAGATCCTGCCCCAGCCGGTTCTTTTCATGCGTGTAGAAGCCGCCGATCGTCCATTCGAGAACGTCATTGCGCGTCGAGGTCAGCCGCACCTCCTGCGTGAAGCGACGCTGGGTCAAGCGCTGGTTGACGCCGGCGCCGAGCGGCATTCCGAGCGCGCCGGTAAGAAGCGGACCGTAAACCGCGCTCGCATCTTCCAGGATGTGCTGATCAAGAGTCCCGTAGCTGCTGGCGGAAACGAGGCTGGCCGGGCCGAAGTCATATTCGATCGTTGCGTTGTAGATGCGGTCGCGAATGTCATTCGGTTCGGCGATCAGACGCTTGTGAGTGAGCCGGCCGTAGGCGGGATCGAGCGTCACCGGGTCGAGGTCTACCGTGTTGGTGCCGTTGCTCCGGATGTTCTCGAGCATCGCGGACACGCGGATCTTGAGCCGGCTTCCGGGTGCAAGGAGTGCCGAGAAGCGGCCGCCATAGGTGTGTCCGTCGTTGACGTCCCTGCCCTGCGTCGGATCATCAACGTAGCCGGGGTCGCGACGGTAAAAGCCCGTGACCCGGACCGCGGCGTCCTTTGACAGCGGCAGGTTGCCGGCCGCTCGGGCCCACCAGCCAAGGTCACCATGAGAGACGTCCTCGCCTCCGAGTTCCGCTGCGGCGTCGAATGCGCGCGGGTCAGGAGCGATGGTTACATATTTGACCAGTCCGCCAAGAGAATTGGCGCCGTAGAGCGTTCCCTGCGGACCTCTCAGAACCTCCACCCGGGCGATATCGAAGGGGTCGAGATCAGGCGCGAGGACGGCGCCGTTCGCAAGGCTCGTTGCCGATCCGAATGGCGTCTCGTCGATATAGGTGGCAACGGTCGCCCCGACGCCGCCAGTGTTGATGCCTCGGAGCACGATGCGCGAATTGCCCGCCTGGCTCTCGACGACGTTCGCGCTGGGGATCCGTGTCAGATAATCGGACAGACGCTGGGCATGCTGATTGTCCAGTGATGCGCCCGAGATTACCGACACGGACTGGGGAACGTCGATCAGGCGCTGGGTCCGCTTTTGAGCAGTGATGATGATGGCGTTCTGGTCGCCCTGCGATTGGACGGCCGGAGGCTGCGCATTTGGACTGGTCGCATCACTATTCTGGCCAAGCGCCGGATCCGCGATCGCAATCAGGCACGAGCCAACAAGAAACGTCCCGATATTCTGCTGAAACTTCACCCTAGCTCTCCCCGCCAGAATGGTGCCATCATTGCAGGAGTGTTTCAAGATTAGCAACTGGTTTCTGGTCAGGCCATGAATGAAGCAACAATAAAGGGAAAAGGCCCCGCGTCAGGCCGGCCCGGGGAGGGCAACCCGGTGCCTGCGCCGAGCCGTGCGATTCGCGATGTGAGGATTGCGCAGGGCCTCAGCCTGCGGGCTCTCTCGGCTCGCGCGGGCCTGCCTTATTCGACGCTCTCGAAGCTCGAAAATGGCAAGATGACGCTGACCTACGACAAGCTCATCAAGCTTGCGCAGGCCCTCAACGTGGACATCAAGGACCTCCTGGCGAACGCCGAGCAGCGCACTGCTCCGATTGCGGTCGGCCGCCGCAGCGTCACGCGCGCGGGCGAGGCGCTGGACGCCGACTCAGAGAAGCACGTCCATCACTACCCGGCCGCGGATTTGCTCGGAAAAATGATGATTCCGATCATCATCGACGTCCAGGCGAGGAGCGTCGATGAACTTGGCGGGCTGGTCCGCCACGGCGGCGAGGAATATCTCTACGTCCTTCGCGGCTCGATGGAGCTTCATTCCGATCTTTACGCGCCGCTTCCGCTCGGGCCCGGAGACTCGATCTACTTCGATAGCGGCATGGCTCATGGCTATGTCCGCACGAGCACTGAGCCATGCATCGTTCTTGCCGTCTGCGCCGGCCAGGGCATCCAGCAACTCGCCGATACGGCGAGGAAGCGTCAGCATCTGTCGGAGGGCAGGAGCGATCCTCACTGATCGTTTCAATATTTGAAACTTTCGTTTCAATTGCTATGCAGCGTGCATGGCAACGACGACGGCGTCGCGGACGCTAACCCTGGAAAAGGCCGCGATCCGGTTCGCCGAACCGTTCCGGATCACGAACTACGTGTTCGAGGCGATGCCATCGATCGTCGCCAAGATCGAGGAGAGGGGGACGACCGGTCGGGGAGAGGCCGCGGGCGTCTATTATCTGGGCGACGACCAGCAACACATGCTGGAGACGATCGAGACGGTGCGAGCCGAGGTTGAATCCGGCCTCTCGAGAGAGGGGCTTCAGGACATCTTGCCGCCCTGCGGCGGCCGAAACGCGCTTGATTGTGCGCTGTGGGAGCTCGAGGCACGGCTGACGACGCGGCCGGTGTGGCAGCTGGCCGGCGTTCCCGGTCCGAGGGCCCTCGTGACGACCTTCACCCTTCCAGCTGACGATCCTGCAATTCTAGAAACCAAGGTCGAAAGGCTTTCGTTCGCCAAGGCGATCAAGCTGAAGCTTGATGGAAACGTCGATGTCGACCGCGAGCGGATGACGGTGGTGCGAAGAGCGCGGCCTGACGTCTGGCTGGGCGTCGATGCCAATCAGGGATTTGTCGCCAGGGATCTCGAACGATTGGCAAGCGCAGCTCGCGAATTTTCGATTTCGCTCATTGAACAGCCCTTGAAGCGCGGAGACGAAGCGTCTCTCGAAGGCTGGAAGCCGGGAATACCGGTCGCGGCCGACGAGAGCATCCTGGGGCTCGCCGAGCTTCGGCAGCGCGCGTATCACTTTGATGTGATCAATATCAAGCTCGACAAGTGCGGCGGCCTCACCGAGGCCCTGCAAATGGCTCGCGAGGCACGGGCACTTGGTAAGCAGCTGATGGTCGGCAACATGGGCGGCTCGACGCTCGCGATGGCGCCGGCATTTGTACTCGCGCAGCTGTGCGATTTTGTGGATCTCGATGGCCCGTACGGTTTGGCTGACGATCCGCTCGCGAACGAAATCTACAGGGACGGGATGATCTTTGCTCCAGAGAGGATCTGGGGCTCAGGTCAGTGATCCTCCCGTGAAGGGCGAGGCGACGTCCGAAGCTCGCGATCCGCCCGCTTCGCGCGCTTACTGCGTCCTCTTGCGAGCAGCTGCACTTCGCCTGAGCGCGCAATCGAGGACCAGCCGACGCGCGGTCCGCGCAGCGCCTGAATGATCGCCTTGATCACAACGTAGTACATGATCTGGCGGTACCCGAAGCGCTGGGGAATGAGCCACACCAGCAACCGCCAATTCTCCCGCCGCTCGAGCGCGAAGGCGATGAGGCCGGCCGTGAGGTCGATCGCTGCAAAGAGAATCCAGAACAGGGCGATAAGGCGTAGATCGCCCTTCATCGCCGTATAGCCGTGCTCCTGGATTGAGCTGACCGTCCAGAAGATGTTGGCGACGAGCGCCAGGTCGATGATCGGCGAGATCAGCGCGAACAGGAGCTGAAACAGGATTGCCTGGGGGAGGCCGATGAAAGCGAGGCCCGGCGGCCGCCCGGTCGCCATGATGACCTTATGCTTCCAGACGCACTGGATGGTTCCGAAGGCCCAGCGGAAGCGCTGGCGCGCGAGCTGCCGGAAACTCTGGGGCGCTTCGGTCCAGGCGACGGCACCCTGGTCGTAGGCAACGTGCCAGCCGGCCCGCTGGACTGCGATCGTGAGGTCCTGGTCTTCGGCAAGGGTCTGGGGAGGATAGCCGCCGACCTCGAGGATCGCCTGCTTGCGCCAGGCACCCACCGCTCCCGGGACGACTGCCATTGCTCCGAGGCGCGCAAGGGCTCTGCGCTCGAGGTTCTGGGCAGTGATATATTCGAGCGCCTGCCACTTGGTGACGATGTTGACGCGGTTGCCGACCTTGGCGTTGCCGGCAACGGCAGCGAGCCGATCGTCGCCGGCAAACCAGCGCGCAAGCCGCGCAATGGTGCGGGGTTCGAACTGCGTGTCTGCATCGAGCGCGATCACGATTTCGCTTCGGGCCAGCGAAAGCCCCTCGTTCAACGCCCTCGCCTTCCCGCCATTCTCAAGCTTCAGGAGCCGGACCCGCTCATCCCCGCCGAACGCCCGCTCCACGACGTCGGAGGTCGCATCCTTCGAACCGTCGTCGATCACGATCACCTCGAGGCGCACGTCTTCGCTTGCAAGCACGTGGGTCACCGAGCGCTCGATCACCCGTTCTTCGTTGAACGCCGGAATGAGCACGCTGACGAAGGTCTCGGGATCGACCGGCGGACGCTGGATCCCCAATTCCTTCCAGGCAGAGACCAGTCCCAGGCCCGTGAGGACGAGCGCACGGCCAATGCCAAGAACGATCGCGGCGCCGAACAGGAACCCCAGCGCCCGGATTGCAAGACCGATCGTCTCGAAGAGACCAAGGTCGACCCGCGCGGCAAGATGATCCGAGGGCGAGAGCGGCGGCATCGCCTGCTGCGGCGAAAGCCCGGCAAGCTCGGAAACGGGAACGAACCGGTAGCCCTTTGCACGAAGCGTATCGATGAGGATCGGGAGCGCAGCGACGGTCTGGCTGCGGTCACCGCCCGAATCGTGAAGCAGCACGATGTTGCGGCTGCACTGCGATTCTGACTGGTCGTTGCAATTTGTACTCCCGGTCAGCACCCGCTGGAGAACGTTGTTGATGATGACCGGAACTCCGGGCTTCTGCCAATCCTCGCTGTCGACGTGGAGGCCGACCGAGACATAGCCCCGGTTCTGCGCGTCCCAGACGGGCAGGATTTCATCGGCCGTCGTCGGCTCGGCGTCGCCGAAGAAAGGCGCGCGAAAGAGCTTCAGCGTGCGTCCCGTGAACGCTTCGAACAGGCGCTGCGTCGCGTTCAGTTCGAACAGGGTCCGCGTGTTGTCGACCGTTGCGAGATTGGGGTGCGTGTAGGTGTGGCTTCCGACTTCATGGCCCTCGCGGATCATGCGCTCGAGTAGCGAGCGCTGGGTCAGCGCATTCTCGCCGACGATGAAGAAGGTGGCGGGGACGTGCTTCTCCTTGAGGATGTCGAGGATTTTGGGTGTCCACTGCGCGTCCGGCCCGTCGTCGAAGGTCAAGGCAATGAGGCCCGGCTGATAGCCCGTGCGCGTGATCGTGAAGGGCCGGGGAACGCGGACAAAGTCCACGTTCGACAGGAGGCCGTTCCGGCCCAGGGTCAGCCGCCGCTCGCCCGGCGTCGGAAGCGCAGTGATGCGAAGGATTTCCCCCTGGCCTTCGATATCGACGTTGGTCCCTTGCGCGAGGCGCGTGAGGCCCGAGGGCGTACGCGGCATCGCGACGTTGCGCCCGAAGATCGACCACAAGGCGGGGTCTTCCGCGCCGAGGCGCCACAATCCGACGTCGTGAATGCCGGCCCGGTCGAGGAGCGTCAGCTCGTTGAACGCGCTTGCCGCGTCCAGCAGCCAGACGGTGTGCTGGTGTCCCGCCTCGTCCTGGTAGGCGAAGGTGCTGTTTCCCGAGACACGGTCGAAGACGGGCGGCGCATCGCTGTCGCCCGCGTCCACCCAGGCTTCTTCGACATTGTCCGGATCGCCTCCGCCGTCGTGCCAGTCGTAGGCATAGTTGCCGATTGTCACGATGGCCTTGTCGCGGGGTACCTGCCTCAGCGCCGTGGCGATCGAGTTTACCCACCATTGCTGGGAAGCGATCGGCCCTGGCGGACCGTCGTTCGAATGTTCGTCATAGGCCATGACAAAAAGCTTGTCGGCGAGCGCCGCGAAACGCCTCAGATCCCAGTTCTGGTCGACGGGAGTAGCGACCGTCACCAGCCAGCCGTGCTTGGCGAAACGCAGCCGCGCTTCGCGCAGCAGCTCGAGGTAATTGAACTGTGAGGGTCGATCGAGCTGCTCGAAGTCGAACACGGCGCCCGAGGCATGGTTCGCGACGAGAAAGGCTTCGAGCTGATCGAGGAAGTGCCGCCGCGCGCCTGGATCGGCCAGAAGCGACTGGGCGCCGGGCTGGTCTACCTGTCCGTTTTCGAAATTCTGCACCACGGGAAGGATCAGCGGACGATGCGCCGAAGCGTTGATCACCGCTCGGCCGTTGCGATCGGGAAGGATGTTGAATTGGTGACCTGGTCCAGTGACGGTCACCCAGACCGGCGCCAGCCAGTCGAGGTCGCCGATGTGCCGCTGGAGCGAGAAGGTCGAGCTCTCGTCCCACGGCACGTAAAAGCCAACGTAGAGCGGCTTCCTCATGGCGGTTGCAACTGCGGTCGCCTTGCGGGCACCGACCTTTCGCGGACTTGGAGGCTGAGTTCCGAGCAGCCGGCGGATTGCAAGATCGAACTGGCGACTGGTGCGGGCCAGCAGCGAGGACTTGGGCGCGGGCTGAGCGACGCCGTGCTCGAGGGCAACCGGTAATGGCGCCTGCGGCGGGACGACCCGGATGGTCGCGAACAGGGCCGCGACCACCAGAAGGTTCAGGACAACGAACAGGACGATCCCGAGCGTGAAGCGCTTACGGCGCCGCCCAGAAGGGTCGTAGAAGATCTGGCGGTCAAGCATCGATCGCGCGCTACTCAGAGATTGAACGCCGCGCCAATGACGTTTCGTTCATCGACGTTCGCTGAATGTTTCGTTCATCGGCGGCACTGTTTTGTCGGCGTCCAAACCCGCAGATACATCGCCGCACGCGAGGTTCGCAGGAACCGCGATGTCCATCTTCTTGGGTCGGGGGAGATTGAGGGCCGCCATGATGGCGACAAACTCCTCAAGGGTCTTCCCGTTGCCAAGGCGGGGGTTGCGCGCCCGTTCCTGCGCGACGCTGCTGACGCGCCGCTGGTTGTAGTCGTGCGCAGGATAGACGAGTGTCTCCTCGGGAAGCGCGAAGATCTTCTCCCGCACCGAGCGGTAGAGCGTCCCCGCATCACCGTTCTGGAAGTCGGTTCGCCCGCACCCCTCGATCAGCAACGCATCGCCTGTGAATATGTGCGCTTCGCCGGCGGTCTCGATGAGGTAGGCATGATGATCGTCAGTGTGGCCGGGCGTGTAGATGGGCTTCAGTACGAGGGTGCCGATCCTCACCGGCCGTCCTTCGGAAATGGTGAAATCGACACCTTCAGCGCCGCTTGCGGCCGGAAACCCGGCTTTTGATCCGCTGAGTGCTCGAAGCCTGCCGGCGCCCGTCACATGGTCGGCATGGATGTGGGTCTCGAGGGTCGAGGCGAGTTTCAGCCCGAGGCCCGAAACGAGGTCGAGGTCGCGTTCCACGGTCTCGAAGACGGGATCGATAAGCGCCGCTTCCCCCGTCTTCTCGCATGCGAGAAGATAGGTGTAGGTCGACGACATCGGCTCGAACAGCTGGCGAAACAGCATTTGACCCCCTTGCCCACCAAGTGTCTCTTAGCCCATCGGCGGAGCCATGAACATTTGCGTTGTCGGCGCCGGCGCGATCGGGGGCTGGGTAGCAGCAAAGCTCGCGCTCGCCGGCAACCCAGTCATGGCGATCACCAGCCGCGGTGCTCTTGGTTCCGTCACGCTCCTCGAAGGCGGCGCGGCAACGACAGCCACCTTGACGCGAATTGAAGGATCGGCCGACCTTTTGATCCTCGCCGTCAAGGCCACGGCGCTCGCTTCCGCCGCTCAGTCAGCGCGAAACTTCGTCGGACCTGGTACCCTCATCGTCCCCATGCTGAACGGGGTTCCCTGGTGGTTCGTTGAAGGCATGCGGCTGACATCCGTCGATCCCGACGGAAGCGTCGCGGCCGCCCTCCCCTTCGGACAAATTCTCAGCTGCGTCGTCCACGCTTCGTGCAGCCGGTCGGATGAGGGCACAGTCGTCGTGAAGCATGCCGACAAGCTCATCATCGGCGAGCCCCATGGCGGCGAGACGAGCGAGCGGGCCGCACGCCTGTTTACCGTTTTCGACGAGGCAGGCCTTCGTCCTGACCTCAGCGGCAATGTCCGCCGCTCGATCTGGTACAAGCTCTGGGGCAATGCGACGATCAACCCGATGTCTGCATTGGTGCGGGCTCCGTGCGACCGCATCCTCGCCGATGACGAGTGCCGCTCGTGGATGCTGGAGGGCATGGCGGAACTCGCGTCGATCGGGGCAGGTGTCGGCTGCCCGATCAGCGAGAGCGGGGAAGATCGGATGGCCGTCACCGCCAGCCTCGGCTCCTTCAAGACATCGATGCTCCAGGACGTCGAGGCGGGACGGCCGATCGAACTCGAGGCATTGCTCGGAGCTCCGCGCGAAATTGCAGCGATCAAGGGGATAGCGACGCCGGCGCTCGACCGGCTTTACGGGGTCACCAGGTTGATGGCCGCAAGCCTGGGCCTGCTCCCTTGTTCGTCCTGAGGAGGCCGCATCACTCCTCGCTGTTCGGGCGGAATTTATCGTGTCGCGGGCCGCTACCGTTACGCAGGCGATAGAGGGCCACGAGGAGCAGGTCGTACGGCGTCGAGACGAACTCCTTGAGATAGTAGCTGACGAGCCTTGCCGTCGGCACATGTCCCCAGTCGGATGGCATGTGGACTGCGCGGACCTTCCATCCAAGCATCCGCAGAAGGAGCTTGCAGCGGGGGACGTGATAGCGGCTCGTGCAGGCCGCCACCCAGTCGACGTCGATAGTGCGCAGCAGCCGGTCACAATTGACGATGGAGTCGAACGTGTCGGTCGCATCCCGGTCGAAGATGATCGCCGATGGATCGATCCCTGCTGCTGAAAGACGGGAACCGATGACATCAGCCTCTACGATGCCGTTGTCGCCCGCGCCTCCCGTCGCGAGGAAAACCGCATCGTCGAGCCCGCGAGCAACCTCCAATGCCCCCAAGATACGCCTGGCGAGGGTTCCGCTTGGATTTCCATCGGCACGGACTGCGGCTCCAAAGATGATCAGGCAGGCGCTCATTGGCCCGGATTTCCGTGACCAGGATTGCTCGCGGGCGCTACTGGCATCTGGTCCTCTCGTCCGTTGCCGCATCGGGAAATATTCGAGGCCGACTTCAGCGGCATGAAGGTAGCAATACTTCGGTGAATACTGTATAAGTAAAGACAAGCACAGGTTTAGAGTCCATTGGGGCCGACCAAAGGGCTGGCACGATTTCCTCAGGTTGATCTGACGAGGGTGGGCATTGCTCACAGGGGATTGGGCTCATGAGCGAAGAAGAAGGCCAGGCCGGAACCGCGGCTACCCGTAAACCACTGAACTATGCCGGAGCAGGAGTTGTCGGCGGCGCCGGCTTTGCGGCCAGCCTGTTTGGAGTTCTTGGCCTTCAGAAGATCCTCGCGAACACAGACAATTATGCTTCGGGATATCCGATCGCAGTGTTCGGCATGGTCGCCCTGTTCATTCTCGTTTGCGGCGTAGCCTTCGCACCGCTTTCTCAGCGCGGCGCGCAGTTCGTCTGGGTCGGTGTTGTCGCGTTTGCCGGAATAATGATTGCCGGCGCCTATGTCTTTCTCAGGCAGGCCAACAATAATCCGACTGCCTATGTGACCGCTAATTTCATGCCCGACCCCTCGAGCTTTACCGACGTCGACAAGAACAGCAAGCTCCGGCTTGTGATGCAGTACAGGACAAAGAATGGCTCGAGCCAATTCGCGAAGTATGTCGATGGGGTCATCGCGGTTCGAGGAAGGGACGGCATAGACTGGAAGATCGTTGGACTGGACCAGCTGGAAAACAGTTACGTACAAAACTACAACTCAAGTCAGACCTTCAGGAAATCCCTCGAACAAGCCTGTCGCCGCGTTCCGAGCAATTCGCAGAACGGCGTCTGTGACATGGTCAACGCCCAAATGGCTACCGATGCCGGGGACGTCGTGAGACCCTCGCAATGAAGCCGATCTCGCCCGCGAGAAGGACTGCATCACGCGCGATCTCCTGCGCTGCTGCGCTTGTCATCGGCGCGACCTGTTCTCCTGCCGCGGGCGCCCCGGACAAATGCGACCCGGACCGTTCCACGATCGACCGGGCGATTGTGCTGAGGGATTCGGGCCAGCAGCGGCAGGCTGAGGCTGTGCTCAAGGGTCTCCTCAACAGGGACAAGGATAACTTCGGCGCGAATTTCATCCTTGGCACCATCGAGATCTCGTCCGGCGGAGCATCTGCCGACGCGGGATTGAATCGGCTCGTCACCACCGAGAAGAGCTTGGCCAGCAAGGACAAGGAGTGCGCAAAACAGCTGGGCTGGTATTCGATCTACAATTCGATCGGAGCGCAATTCTACCGGAAGAAGAATCTCGACAGGTCGGAGCAGTATCTTCTGCAGGGCTATGCCCATCTGGCGGACATGCCGCTCTACACGAGAAGGCTGATCCTCAGTAACCTTGGCCTGCTCTATTTTGCCAAGGGCGACGTCGATAAATCACAGAAATTCTACCGGGAGGCCGCAAGCGCCGGCAGTCCGGATGCCCGCAAGCGCCTCGCAACCATCCAGCGCATCAAAGGAAGCAACTAGTCCTTTAGAGGACCGCGCCCGAGCAATCGGTCTCGTCGGGCGCTTTGAAGATCAGCTGGTACTCGCGACGACCCGGCCGACACACTCGCCAAAGCCGATGCGAAGGCCCCCGTCCCCCTGGCACCATGCCTTCAAGATCACTTCATCGCCGTCTTCGAGGAAGCTGCGACTTTCCCCGTTTTGCAGCTGCAGGGGCTGCTTGCCGCCATGGCTGATTTCGAGGAGCGAGCCGAGACCGCCCGCATTGTCGGTCGAGAGCGTACCCGTTCCGATGAGATCGCCCGGCTGGAGATTGCATCCGTTCGCGCTGTGATGAGCGACGATCTGGGCTGCACTCCAGTACATCGCCGCGTCCGCCGAACCATGCGAGAGAATGTGCGGAGCAAGTCCTTCATCGCGCATCTTCTTGGTTGTGAGCGTCGCTTCGAGCTGGATCGAAAGGGCGCCGCTTTCGCGATCCGCCGGATCGTTCAAATAAGAGAGCGGCTCCGGGTCACCTGCGGGCCGCGGCGGCATGGCTTTCCGAAATGGCGCAAGCGCCTGGGGACTGACGATCCACGGACTGATGCTCGTCAGGAAATTCTTCGCCAGGAAGGGGCCGAGCGGCTGATATTCCCAGGCCTGGAGATCTCGCGCGGACCAGTCGTTGAGGAGGCAAAAGCCCGCGATGTGATCGCCCGCTTCGCCGACGGGGATGGAGGTTCCAAGCTCGTTGCCCTCGCCGATCCAGATCCCAAGCTCCAGTTCGTAGTCGAGGCGGCGCGTGGGACCATATTCGGGGGCTTCCGCATCCGGAGCCTTACGCTGGCCATTGGGCCGGATGACGGGTTCGCCCGACGCCCGGACCGAGCTTGCCCGGCCATGATAGCCGATCGGCACATATTTATAGTTCGGGAGCAGCGGATTATCGGGCCTGAACTGCTTTCCGACATTGGTCGCGTGATGGATGCCGACGTAGAAGTCGGTGTAATCCCCGATGATGCAGGGGACGTGCAGCCGAACCTCCGTCTGACCGACGAGCTGCGGTTCGACATCGTCCCGATATCTTTCGTCGCTCAGGATTTCGCAGAGCCGGTGGCGCAGCGCCCTTCCCGCCTCCGGGCCACGCGCGAGCCAGCTATTGAGGACTGGCTGCGAGAGGTCTTCGCGCCACTCCTCGTCGAGGAGATCGGCAATTCCCATTAGGTCGAGGACGAAGTCGCCGATCGCAACTCCCGCCTGCCGCCGCCGCTCACCGACCGAAAAGATTCCGAGCGGAAGGTTCTGGATCGGAAAATCGCTGCCCTGCGCGCTCTCGCACCAGCTTCTCAGCGCCGGATCATTGCTTTCATCGATCACGGGAGCTTCGCCTTCGGAAATCCGGTCCAGGCCATGTCATAGTCGGGTTGCGCCCTTTCGAGGGCCCAAGCCGTCGGGCGATAAGGCCAGCAGGTCTCGACCATGAATGCCATCGTTCCCGCGATCTTCACGGGCTTCAATTCAGCTTCGCTCGCCTTGCGCCAGCTCTCAACGTCGGGCCCGTGCCCGCTCATGAGGTTGTGAAGCGACAATCCGCCGGGCTGGAAGCCTTCCGCCTTGGCGTCATAGGCACCCTGGATGAGGCCCATCGCCTCGCTCATGACGTTGCGATGAAACCACGGCGGCCGGAAGGTATCCTCGCCGACCATCCAGCGGGGCGGGAAGATCACGAAATCCGCATTCGCCCGGCCCGGGACATTGCTGGGGCTGGTGAGCACGGTGAAGATCGAGGGGTCGGGATGGTCAAAGCTGATGGTCCCGATCACGTTGAAGCGGGAGAGCTCGTAGCGGCACGGCGCGTAATTCCCGTGCCAGGCGACGACATCGAGCGGGGAATGATCGAGCGTCGTTGACCACAGGCTCCCGAGCGATTTCTGGATGACCTCGGTCGGCTCGTCCTTGTCCTCGAACCACGCGACCGGCGTCTCGAAATCGCGCGGATTGGCAAGGCCGTTCGAGCCGATGGGTCCAAGTTCGGGAAGGCGCAGCGGCAGGCCGTGGTTCTCGGCGACGTAGCCGCGGCTGTCGCCCTCGACCTCGACGCGGAACTTCACTCCGCGGGGCACGAGGCCAATGGAGCCTGGCGCCAGGTCCATTCGCCCCAACTCGGTCAGGACCTGAAGCGTCCCTTCCTGCGGCATGATGAGGAGCTCGCCGTCCGCGTCGACGAAAACGCGGCGTTCCATGCTCCTCGAGGCCCTGTAGAGGTGGACGGCGACGCCTTCGAGATCCTCGGGATGTCGGTTGGCGAGCATGGTCACCATGCCGTCGACGAAATCCTTGTCAGGGGGCAGGTCCGCCGGCGGATGCCAGCGCAGCCGATTAGGTGCAAGCGGTTCCTTGCTCACGCCGGGCGCAAACAGCGGCGCGCCATCATAGCGGACGAAGGGCCGGTGATCGGCCGTCGGGCGCATCCGGTACAGCCACGAGCGGCGGTTCTCATGCCGGGGCGAGGTAAAGCTGCTGCCCGAGAGCTGCTCGGCATAAAGGCCGAACGGGGGCCGCTGCGGGGAGTTGCGGCCCTTGGGAAGTGCTCCCGGAACGGCCTCGCTTTCGAAATGACCGCCGAAACCGGTCATGTAGTGAAGGGCGTCGGTCATCGAAGGGGGAGTTACTGCCTCAACCGCGCACAATCAAACGGGCGCGGCCTCTAAGGACCGCGCCCGAATGCCCGGACGGGGACTCGCAACCCGCCCGCGCAATAGCTGCCCTCTCCTCGTCAGCTATGGTTGACGTTGACGTCGATCTTGTTGGGAATACTGACGTTGGTGCTGTGGCCAAGGCCAAGCTGACCCCGGAAGAGATAGAGCAGCACCAGTACCACGATGATCAGCAGAACGACTGCGAGAACGGCACCGCCGCCTCCGCCGCCACCTGTCTCCACCACGGTCGTGTGTTCGCGCGGACCATCATCGCGATCATCGGCCATTGGAAACTTCTCCTTGCCCTGTTGTGTTGGCGAAACGAACGAACTGCCGCGAGCGGGGTTCCGCTGTGCAGAGGAAGCACCATGAACAGAGGCGCCATCATCATTGCCGCGATCACGATAACGATGGGCGGATGCTCGAGGCACGAGGAGCGCCAGGCCCGTGCTCCAGAGCCTTATCCGGAGCGGCAGACCCCTTCCCGGCTGCCGCCCAGGCCAGCCCCGACGATCGATCCCAAGAGCAATAAAGCTGCCGAGCAGCTGGTCGAAGGCTTCGTCCGGCTGCTGAACGCCGGAAGGTTCAACGATGCCTACATGCTGCTTGGTCCCAATGCCCCGCCGCGGCCGCAATTCGACGAGCGCTTCAAGGGCTATTCCAGCTTGACCGTCTCCTCGGGAGCCGCGGGTCTCCAGGACGGGGCCGCGGGCTCGATCTACGTATCGGTGCCGCTGAAGGTCTCGGGACGCCTACGCGGTCAGCAGCTCGACAAGGACGGGACTGCCGTCTTGAGGCGCGTCAACGATGTTCCTGGTTCGACCGAGGCGCAGCGCCGCTGGCATATCGAACGGATCGACTGGAAGGACAATTAAAGGGCGTTGAGAGCGGCGTTGGCTTCAGCATTTGCTGCCGAATTGTCGCCCTGCGGCTGCGACACGGCGAAATCATAGGCAAACCAGATGATCCCTGCCGCGAAGATGAGGGCCATCCAGCGGCTCTGGAAAATCCAGCTGGTCTTCATCGGGAACATGGCCGCGATTATCGTCGGCGCGATTTAAGATTGGGTTTCCTCGCGCTCGGGCTCGTGGACAGGGGTGATCTCGCGGTAGGGAAAGTTATCGCGGATCCGGGTGTTGAAATAGACGCCCTTGGCAAAGGCGCCGCGGAATGCGTCGGCGACTTCCTGCGGCACGTTCGAATAGACATATTTGCGGCCCGTCGTGAATTCGACCCACAGGTTCGCTTCCATCTCGTCGTAGACAAAACGGCGGATCACGCTCGAAGGCATGATGGTTGTAACGCGTCAGGCGGCCTCTGGAGCCGGAGACGGGGGCCTGCCACCTCGAAGTGCTGCCGCCATGCCGCCGAGCGCAAGGACGGCCCCGGTAATCGCAAGAGCAGTCCAGTGATAGTTTTCGAGCCAGGTTGAAAAGCCCATCGCGATTACCGGCACAATGACGCCCGAGTAGGACGTCTTGGCAGGGCCGATGCGCCGGACCACCGGATAGTAGAGGCTGAAGGTCAGGACCGAGGCGAAGAAGGCAAGATAGAGGATGCCGAGCCAATATGCAGGCCTGCTGTCGAAGACCGGCGGACCGGTCATTCCCCACGCGATCACTGCGTCGATGAGCGCGCCAAGGGCCATCGACCAGGCTAGCAACGCGAAGAGCGGAAAACGGCGAAACTCGCGCCGGGCCTGCGCGACATTGCCGATCGCTGCTCCGAGCATGCCAATGAGCGTTATCCCGATGCCGGCGATGACATGCCGAGTGTCGGCGGGATGCTCGCGAAGCTCATGGACGAAGAGCATCGCGATGCCGGCGACCGCGACGAGCGAGCTCCACGCAAAGCGCCGGGTCGGCCGTTGCCCAAGCCAGGCCCAGCCGAGCAGGGTCGCAGGAATGAGGAGCAGCGCGAAAATCGTTGCGACAACACCCGAGGTAATGAACCGCTCGGCAAGATAGACGGCGTTGAAGTTGACGCAGAATTGCATGACGCCGAGGAAAACCGCCGCTCCCATCCCCCTGGCGCCGATCTTGAGGCTCTCGTTCTTCCACGTGGCGATTGCCGCCATGGCGAACGCGGCAATGATGAAGCGATAGGTCACCGACCATTGCGGCGGCACGATGCCGAGCTGGCTCCGGATGACGATCCAGGTCGAGCCCCAGATCGCCGTGAAAATGATGAAAGGCAGCGTGACGCTGCGAAAGTTCGAGGCGACCTTGCTCACAGGGCAGCGATGGCGGAAGCGAGACTCTCGAGGGCTTCGCCCTGCTGATCCCAGCTCGTGACCAGCCGTATCTGCCCTGGTCCCCAATCGTAGAAATCGAAGCCCCGGGCCCGAAGGCCTGCAGCTTCTTCGTCCGTCACGCGCAAGAAGATCTCATTGGCTTCGACGGGATAGACCAACCGGTCAGGCGCCGCAGTTGCGAGCGCTCTCGCGGCGCCATTCGCCGCGCGGGCATTCTCTAGCCAGAGATCATTCTCGAGCAACGCGAGGACCTGCGCTGCAAGAAAGCGTCCCTTCGAGAGGAGGTGCCCGGCGCGCTTGCGCCTCACCGCGATCTCGTCGGCAAGCTCGGTCCTGAAGAGGATCAGCATTTCGGCGTTAAGCCCGCCATTCTTGACGAAGCCGAAGGAGAGAACATCGACGCCCGCGCGCCAGGTTACGTCGGCAAGGCTTTCGCCGCTGCTCGCCACCGCGTTGGCAAGCCGGGCCCCGTCCATGTGGAACTTGAGGCCACGCCGCCTGGAAAGATCGCCGAGTGCTGCGACTTCGCTCGCGCGGTAGATCATTCCATATTCGGTCGCATTGGTGATCGAGAGCGCTCCAGGCTGAACCTGGTGGACGTCGTCTCGGATCGCATCGCACGCAGCCTCCACCGCTTCCGGGGTGATTTTTGCGCCTGGACCATCGAGAAGGACGAGCTTGGCGCCGCCCGTGAAGAAGCCGGGAGCTCCGGCCTCGTCAACTTCGATATGGGCGTCGCGATGGCAGAGGATCGCCCGGTACGGAGGACACAAGGCGGCGAGCCCAAGACAGTTGGCGGCCGTTCCCGTGGTCACCCAGAAGGCGCGCACCGCGGTTCCGAAGAGCTCTGAAAAGACACCGTCGAGTCGGCTGCTCCATTCATCGCCGTCATAGGCCGTGTCGAGCCTGTTCGCGGCCGCGATCGCTTCGAGCACCTTCGGATGTGCCGGAGCCGCATTGTCGGAGAAGAAGCGCATGGCCGCTGCGTCAAGCGCAAGGCGCGGCGCAAGGCAAGGGCGCTATTCGCTCTCGCCCTTGTCCTCAGTCTCGCGTGAGGCCCTCGACTGAGCCTTGCGCTTTCGAAGGTTTTCACGAAGCGCGGCGGCGAGCCGCTCCTCGCGCTTCCTGTCTTTGTCAGCCATACCAGTGAGATGCGCGCCGAAGGCGCGCGCGGCAACGGGTTGACAGGGCAAGGCCACCCCCCTCATAGGCGCGCGTCCTTCCGACAAAGTGCTGCCGTAGCTCAGTGGTAGAGCGCATCCTTGGTAAGGCTGAGGTCGTGAGTTCAATCCTCACCGGCAGCACCATTCTCGGCCTTGAGGGCCCATCGGACTGGCCAAACGCCGCGTTTCAGAGAAGCTGTGAAGGGGAAGCGAACGCCCCTAGGCGTCGCGGTCGCGGAGCGGCTTTTCTCCGAGCGCGCTCTCAATGCCGCCAGCAACGGCGTCTCCGAGCCAGATGACGGCTCCAAGAAGCAGGACGGCAAGGGCGAGAAGCAAAGCGTCAATCACGAATCGACTCCGTGATTTCCTTTTATACACAATGAATTAAACTCGCAATTAATCGCACATGGAGCTTCTGTCACAATCCGGGACGCTCACCGGGGCCGGTGGGTCGTATCCTTCCCGGGCGTGATGAACAGCGCAACGACAGGCTCCCCGGCGTCGGCAGTATGCCACGCGCCACGCGGATTGATCGCATAATCGCCAGGCCCAAGCTCATAGGACTGGCTGGACCCGTCGGGCAGCTCCTGGTGGAGGCTCATATGGCCCTGGACCACGCAGACGACTTCCTCGCCCTGGGGATGCATCTCCCAGCTCGTCCAGCTTTCCTCGAAACGGAACAGGCTCACGATCCGCCCCTCCGCGAGGTCGTCGGCGTGGCGGCTCCCATATTCATCGTACCACTCGTAGCCCGTGAACTGGGGCTCGGCGACGGCGCTGGCGCCGCTGCCAAGATGGATCGGATAGTCGTAGAGCGATTTGCCCCTGGTCATTGCGCGGTCATCGTGAAGGCATTGAGCTTGTTCCCATCGGGGTCACGGAAGTAGCCCGCGTAGAAGCCGCCCCCGCGGTCGCCGGGCGCTCCCTCGTCGGTCCCGCCGTTCGCAAGCGCGATGTCGTAGAGCTTCTGGACCTGCGCCTCATCCCTCGCTTCGAGCGCGACCATCACGCCGTTGCCGACGGTCGCCCGGTTCCCGTCGAAGGGTCTGGTAAGGCCAATGCCGGCGCCCGCGCCTTCCTTGCCCCAGGCGATGAATTGCTCGTTCTCCATCATCCGGCCGACGCCCAGTTCGCTGCACAGGGCATCGTAGAATTTGGCAGACTTCTCGCGGTCGTTGGTGCCCAGTGTCACATAGCCGATCATCGATGCTCTCCTCCCGAGTCGGGAAGAGAACATTAGAAGAACATCGCTATCAGGTCAAAATCGGCGCGCAGGCATTGCGGAGCCAGTCGAGGTCGCTTCCCGCGAGCCTCGGACCGATCCGCGCAAGGACGTGCGCGTGATAGCAGTTGAGCCATACGAGCTCCTCTGAATCGAGCATCTCGGCATCGATGAGCCGCCGTTCAATGGGCGCGAAGGTCAGGGTCTCGAAGCCAAGCATCTCCTTTTCGGCGCCCTCGATCTGCCGCTCGACGACGAGCACCAGATTCTCGATGCGGATGCCGTATTCGCCGGTCTTGTAATAGCCAGGCTCGTTCGAAAGGATCATGCCGACCTGGAGCGGCTCGTCGCCCCCGCTCTGCGAACTCCCTACCGGCGAGATCCGCTGGGGCCCTTCGTGCACCGAGAGGAAGCTCCCGACGCCGTGGCCGGTGCCGTGCGCATAATCGAGCCCGGCTTCCCACAAGGGTCTCCTTGCAAAGCTGTCGAGCTGACTTCCACGCGTTCCCTTCGGGAATACCGCCGTTGCAATGGCGATGTGACCCTTAAGGACGCGCGTGAAGCGGTCGCGCATCTCTTCGGTCGGTTCACCGATTGCCACGGTCCTTGTGATGTCGGTCGTGCCATCGACATACTGGCCGCCCGAGTCGATCAGGTAGAGCGTGCCCTTCTCGAGCTTGCGATTGGTCTTCTCGCTCGAACGATAATGGACGATGGCGCCGTTGGCCCCGGCGCCTGAGATGCTGTCGAACGAGAGGTCACGAAGCTCGGGGTTCTGCCGCCGAAGCGCCTCGAGGTGATCGGAGGCCGTCAATTCGTCGACATCGCCCTTGGGCGCTTCCTCGTCGATCCAGTGGAGAAACCTTGCGATTGCGGCCCCGTCCCGTTCCTGCGCGGCCTTCTGCCCGGAAATCTCGGCCTCGTTCTTGATGGCCTTTGGAAGGATGGTGGGATCGCGCAGCGTCAGGATCTTTGCACCGGCCTTCTCGAGTGCTTCGAATATCGCTGCAACCGCGCGCTCGGGATCGACGACGACGGTCATGCCCTTGAGGCCCGCAAGGGCGCTTTCGAATTCGCTGCGCTCGTGAAGGCGAACGCCGTTGCCGAGATGCTGGCGGACTTCGGGACCGATCTTCTCCGATGCGACGAAAAAGTCAGCGGTGCCGTCCGCATGCACCAGCGCATAGGCCAGCGCGACCGGCGTATGAGTGACGTCCTGCCCGCGGATATTGAAGGCCCAGGCGATGGAATCGAGCGCGGAAAGCACAGCAGCGTCGGCCTTGTGCTTGGCAAGCCAGTCGCCGATTTCGGTGCGCTTCTCGGCCGCCGACTTCCCGGCGTGCTGATCCGGCTGAACGACGAGGTGGGCCTTGGACGCCTCGGGGCGGTCCTTCCAGATCTCGTCGATGGGATTGCGCTCCACCGGCACCAGCTCGGCGCCGCGGCTTGCAAGGGCCTCCTTCGCCTTCTTCACCCAGTCGCGCGTGTGCAGCCAGGGATCGTAACCGATGCGCGCACCCTCGCCCGCATGCTCCTCGAGCCACTGGGTCGTGCTGGTTTCCGGTACCGACTGGTAGCTCCACTCGGTGGGGCTGACCTGCTGCCTCACCTGCAGCGTGTAGCGGCCATCGACAAAGATCGCAGCCTGCTCGGGCAAGACGACGGCAGAGCCGGCGGAGCCTTCAAAACCTGTCAGCCAGGCAAGACGCTGGGCATAGCTCCCGACATATTCGCTCATATGCTCGTCGGTGAGGGGAACGACGAAACCGTCGAGCTTTTCGGCCTTGAGCTGGTCGCGAAGGGCCTGGAGGCGGTCGGCGTAAGTGGACATGGGCTCTACTCCCGTTCGAGCCTGAGCTAGTCGAAGGGCTAGGGTTATTAAAGACCCTCCTCCCCCGCACGCCCGGTCGCAGCCCAAAGCTTTTGGACTGGACGCGATCTTCGCAACTTGGTTCTAGGACCTCCCATGGACAAGCCTTCGACCCTCCCAAGCCCGCCGACCGCCGAGCGGCGGCCCTATAGTTACGAACGCCACGGAGTGAGGATCGAAGATCCCTGGCACTGGCTGAGGGACCCCAAATATCCCAAAGTCGATGACGAGGACGTCCTTACCTACCTCAAGGAAGAGAACGCCTATTTCGAGGGGTGGAAGGCCAAGCACCAGGCCTTGCTCGACCAGCTGTTCGAAGAGCTCAAGGGCCGCATCAAGGAAGACGAGAGCTCGGTCCCGATCCGCGACGGAGACTATCTCTACTGGTGGGCGTTCAGGACCGGCGCCCAGTATCGGACCTGGTATCGCAAGCCCGCCCTCGGCGGTGACGATCAGGTGCTGTTCGACGAGCCCGTCGAAGCGGAGGGCCGCGAATATTTCCGCCTAGGCGCGCTTGAGGTCAGTCCCGACGGAATGCTCCTCGCAACCCTTGCCGATTATGACGGCTCGGAGCGCTTCGAACTGAGGATCCGCGAGCTTGCGACGGGAAAGGACATCGAGACCGTCACCAAGGTCGGCATCGGCGTTCCCGTATGGACGAGCGACAGCGCCGGCATCGTATTCTGCGAGGTGAACGACAATTGGCGCAGCTACCGTGCCCGCTTTCACCGCCTCGGCAGTCCGGTTGAGGACGACGTCACGCTCTACGAGGAGACCGAGGAGCTCGGATTTTCGGTCGGGGTCGGAAAGTCCCACGACCGCAGCACCATTTTCGTGTCGACGGGCGACAATGCGACGACCGAGGTCCGCTTCGTCTCGGCAGCAGATCCCAAAGCGCCGCTGACGCTCATCTCGCGCCGCAAGCCCAACCGCGAATATCATGTCGACGCCGCGCACGGGAAACTCTGGATCCACACCAACGACGATCACGTGAACTTCCGCCTGGCCCTCGCGGACCCGTCGGACCCTGAAAGATGGCAGACGGTGATCCCGGGTTCCGACCGCGTCTATCTGACGGGTGTGACGGCATACCGCGATCACCTCGCGATCAGCAGCCGCGTGGACGGCCTCGACCAGCTCATCCTTCGCACCTACGAAGGGGCAGAGGCGCGCATTCCGTTTGCAGAAGCAAGCTACAGCGCCTTCTTCATCGGCAACCCGGAATTCGCACCCGAGGCCTATCGCCTCGGCTATTCATCCATGGTCACCCCGACGACCGTCTATGACTATCATCCCCAAACGGGGACACTCGACGTCCTCAAGGTCCAGGAAATCCCGTCGGGCTACGATGCTTCGCAATATGCGACCGAGCGGCTGATGATCGATGCCCGTGACGGCGTGAAGATCCCTGTCTCGGTGGTGTATCGCAAAGGCTTCGAAAAGAACGGCGAGGGAAAGCTCTTTCTCTACGCCTACGGTGCCTATGGCCACGCGATCCCGCCGACCTTCAACACCAACCGAATCAGTCTCCTCGATCGTGGCTGGGCCTGCGCGATCGCGCACATCCGCGGCGGCGACGACCTCGGCTACAAGTGGTTCCTCGATGGAAAGCTCACCAAGCGGACCAACACGTTCAACGACTTCGTCGATGCGGCGAAAGGTCTTGCGGCAGCCAAATTCACGAGGCCCGGCCGCATCGCCATCAACGGCGGATCGGCCGGCGGCGAACTCATGGGTGCAGTGGTAAACTCGGATCCGGAGCTATGGGGCGCGGTGGTTGCCGACGTTCCCTTCGTCGACGTCCTCAACACGATGCTCGACGACACGCTTCCCTTGACCCCGGGCGAGTGGCCCGAATGGGGTAATCCGATCACCGACAAGGAAGCATTCCATTATATCCGGAGCTATTCGCCCTACGACAATGTGAAGTCTCAGGACTATCCGCCCCTCCTGATCACGGGCGGCCTCACCGACCCCCGTGTCACCTATTGGGAGCCCGCCAAGTGGACGGCAAAGCTGCGGGCCGAGAAGACCGACCAGAATATCCTGCTCCTCAAGATCAACATGGGCGCAGGTCATGGCGGTAAGTCCGGGCGCTGGGAGCGGCTGCACGAAGTGGCGGAGACCTACGGGTTCATTCTGACCGAGGTTAAGTGAGCCGGCCTGTTTTCGAACTGACGCTCGAGGCCGGGCCCGAGCACATTGACGAACTGGGACATGTCAACAACGCCGTCTGGGTCCAATGGATTCAGAAGGTCGCGGTCGCCCACTGGGACGCCATCGCCGATCCCGCCCACAAGGACGCCTATTTCTGGGTCGTCGTGCGCCACGAGATCGATTACCTCCGCGCAGCCCACGAGGGCGATCTGATCGTCGCCCGCACCTGGGTCGGGGAAGCGCCCAAGGGCGCGCGCTTCGAGAGGTTCGTCGAATTCACTGGACCCGCCGGGCAAATCTGCGTTCGATCGAAAACGCAGTGGGCCATTATCGACAAGGCGTTGGGACGGCCCATCCGTGTACCTGCACTAGTCATAGCCCCCTTCATTCGCGAAGTGTAATCCACCCGACATGACCCGCCCCATCCTCTACGATTACTGGCGCTCGTCCGCCGCGTACCGCGTCCGCATTGCCCTCAACCTCAAGGGCATCGACTACGAGAGCCGCCCGATCGACCTTCGCGAAGGAGAGCAGAAGGGCGAGGAATATCGCGCCCTCAATCCGCTCGGCCTCGTGCCGATGCTCGAGATCGACGGACACCGGCTCATCCAGAGCCTCGCCATCATCAACTATCTCGATGTCCGCTACCCGAGCCAGCCGCTCATTCCGGTGTCGGGAGCAGAGCGTGCGCACGTCGTCAGCATGGCGCTCACCATCGCCTGTGACATCCATCCGCTCAATAACCTGCGGGTCCTCAAATATCTCAAGAACGAGCTCCGCCACTCGCAGGAAGAGATTGATGGCTGGTACGTGCACTGGATCCTGGAAGGGCTCCCCGCGCTCGAAGCAATCGCTGCGCCGAGGGCCGGCAAGTTCCTGTTCGGCGATGCCCCGACGGGCGCCGACGTCTGCCTCGTTCCGCAGCTCTACAATGCGAGGCGCTACGAAGTCCCCCTCGATGCTTATCCGACGTTGCTGCGCGCCGAAGAGAATGCCAACAAGCTGGAGGCGTTCGCAGCCGCCCACCCGGACCGCCAGCAGGTGCCCGCATGAACCGAGTCGACAGCATCAACCGCGGCATGACCGACATGAAACCGCTCGACAGCATCGAGATCCCTTCGCTCAAGGGCAAGGTCAGCAACGAGGAATGGGAGATCCGTCTCGATCTTGCAGCAGCCTACCGGATGGTCGCCCATTATGGCTGGGACGACCTCATCTTCACTCATCTCTCCGCGCGCATCCCGGGACCCGAGCACCATTTCCTGCTCAATCCCTACAACCTCATGTTCGAGGAGGTGACCGCCTCATCGCTCGTCAAGGTCGACGTCAGCGGCAATCCCGTCGAGCCGACGCCGTTCATCACCAATCCTGCAGGCTTCACCATCCATTCGGCGATCCACATGGCGCGCGAGGATGCACACGCAGTCATGCACCTGCACACGCCGGCAGGACAGGCGGTCTCGGTCCACAATGATGGCCTGCTGCCGCTTACCCAGACTGCCATGCTGATCAGGAACGACGTCGCCTTTCATGATTACGAGGGCGTCGCGGTCGACCTTGGCGAACGCGAACGGCTCGTCGCCGATCTTGGTTCGAAGAACGCGATGATCCTTCGTAATCACGGCACGCTCGCAGTCGGCAAGAATGTGGGCGAGTGCTTCGTCCGCCTCTATTTCATGGAACGCGCCTGCCAGGCACAGGTGATGGCGCTGTCAGCCGGCGAAAACCTCAGCAACCCGCCCCAGGGCTCGCCCGAGGTCACCGCCCAGCAGGGACAGGTCGGAGTCGCGCTCGCGGCGAACCTTCTTGCCTGGCCGGCACTGAAGCGGAAAGCCTACCGCCTCGACCCGAGCTTCGCGACCTGAAGCTTGGGAAGAAGAGCGGCATCGATCAGCGATTATCGCGCGCTCGCAAAGGCGCGCCTCCCGCACTTCCTGTTCGAGTATCTCGACGGCGGCTCCTATGACGAGGTGAGCTTGAGGCGCAACGTCGAGGACCTGCGCTCGGTGGCCCTGAAGCAGCGCGTTCTTCGCGACGTCTCCTCGATCGATCTTTCAACCGATCTCTTCGGAAAAAACTGGGCACTTCCGGTGGGCCTCGGGCCCGTCGGCCTTGCAGGCCTCTACGCGCGGCGCGGCGAAGTCCAGGCCGCGCGGGCTGCCGCGGCTGCGCGGGTTCCTTTCACCTTGTCGACCGTCGGCGCCTGCTCGCTTCGGGAAGTTGCCGCTTCGGGTCATGTCCCCTGGTTCCAGCTCTATTTCGTGAGGGACCGCGGATTTGTCGCCCAGATGATCGAGACTGCGAAGGACGCCGGCTGCGAAGCGCTGGTCCTCACGGTCGATCTTGCCGTTCCCGGGTCGCGCTATCGCGACGCCCGCGCCGCGGGCGGGGGCATCAGGCGAACGAGCCAGCTCGTGACAAGACCTGGTTGGCTCTGGGACGTCGGCTTTCGCGGGCGCCCGATCAGCCTCGGCAATCTCGAGCCGATCGTCGGCAAGCGCGCTCCCCTCAGCGACTTCCAGGCGTGGATCCACGCCAACTTCGATCCATCGGTCAACTGGAAGGACGTCGAATGGGTGCGCGAACGCTGGAAGGGTCCACTCATCATCAAGGGTATCCTTGATCGCGACGATGCGCGCAGCGCCTTCGAACATGGCGCCAGCGCAATTGTCGTTTCAAACCACGGCGGGCGACAGCTCGATGGAGCCTTGTCGAGTGCCCTCGCCCTCCCCGCGATAGCGGACGAGATCGCCGGCCGCATACCGGTCCTCGCCGACGGCGGCGTTCGTTCGGGTCTCGACGTCGTTCGGATGATCGCGCTTGGCGCCGACTTCGTGCTGATGGGCCGCGCCTGGGCCTATGCGCTGGCGGCGGAAGGCGGGATGGGCGTGGCGCACGTCCTGAAGCTGGTCGAGGCCGAGATGCGGGTCGCAATGGCGCTTACCGCCTGCACCCGTGTTTCCGAGATCAATCGCGACATCCTCGCAGGGAGCGGCGTTCAGGCGACTTTCTGAATGACGCCGCCCTCGATCCGGAACAGGCGCTCGACGTCGGCAGCCGACATGGGTTCGGAGAAGAGAAAGCCCTGAACCGACGAGCAGCCGTGCGCTCGCAGCTCCATGAGCTGTGCGGTCTCTTCGACGCCCTCTGCAGTCGTCTCGATGCCAAGGGCGTTCGCAAGCTCGGTGATCGCGTGGACGATCGCGATCGCTCCTTCGCGCGTCAGCAGGTTCTGGATGAAGCTGCGGTCGATCTTCAGCTTGTCGAACGGAAAGCTCTGAAGATAGCTAAGGGATGAGTAGCCGGTCCCGAAGTCGTCGAGCGCGATACGGACTCCGAGGGCGCGAAGGCCGTGGAGAAGGCGGAGCGTGCTCTCGCCCCCTTCGAGGAAAATGGATTCGGTAATCTCGACTTCGAGCCGGTCGGCCTTGAGGCCGGTCTCGGCCAGCGCCCTGAGGACCGTTTCCTGGACACCGCCCCGATGGAACTGGACGGCCGACACGTTGACGGCGACGCGTACATTTTCGGGCCATGTGGAAGCCTGGGCGCAGGCTTCGCGAACGACCCAGGCGCCGATCGGCACGATCAGGCCGGTGTCCTCGGCCACGGGCACGAACTCTGCCGGCGAGATGAGGCCCTGTTCCGGATGCCGCCAGCGAAGCAGCGCCTCGAACGAACAGATGCGGTTCTGCTCGAGGTCGAAGAGAGGCTGGTAATAAAGCTCGAACTCGCCGCGTTCGAGCGCCTGGCGCAGGTCGCTCTCGACCTGGCGCCGCTGCTGGGCCCGCTCGTTGAGGCTCTGTTCGAAGAACGCATAGGTGCCGCGCCCGGCTTCCTTGGCACGGTACAAGGCAAGGTCCGCATTGCGAAGCAGCGTCCCGCTGTCCTCGCCGTCCTGCGGCGCGATTGCGATGCCGATGCTCGTCGAGGGCACGAACTGGTTCCCGTCGACGCTGAGCGGCTGGGCCATGGTGATGAGGATGTCGCGCGCAAGCCGGTCGATCGCATCGCGGTCTTCCCCGATGCTCTGGAGCACGACGAATTCATCGCCGCCGAGGCGAGCTACGAAATGACCGCGGGCGGCGTGCTGCACGCGGTGGGCGGCCTCGATCAGCAGCAGGTCACCGGCCGGATGACCAAGCGTGTCGTTGATCACCTTGAACTGGTCGAGGTCGAGGCAGTGAAGTGCAAACAGGCTTCCGTTGCCCTCGGACGCACGGAATGCATGTTCGAGCTGCTGCTGGAACATGGTGCGGTTGGGAAGACCGGTCAGCGTGTCGTTGAAGGCGAGCTGCGTGATCCGCTGCTCGCGCTCCGCGATCTTGGCGGCCATCTCGTTGAAGCTGTTGGCGAGCCTTGCAAGTTCGTCCTCGCCTCGAACCCGTACCTCGACGTGCTGGCCAGAAGCGAGACGTCCGGCCGCTTCATCGAGTCTCGCGAGAGGCTGAGTGATCCGGCCGGCCGCCTTCCAGGTCGCAAGGGCGACCAGCATCAGTCCAAGAAAGGTCATGATGGCGAGCGCGAGCTGAAGCTTTCTGGCATCTGCCATGGCCTGGGTGGTCGGATAGGCAAGCAGGAGGATGGCCCGCTCGCCGTTCGAAAAGGTCGGGAGCGGCTTTGCAAGTGCGATCGACTTTGTTCCTCCGACCATCATCTGGAAGGCCGCCTTCTGGCCGACATGCACCTGCGCCAGCGAGGTGGCCCTGGGGTCGAGCGCGGACATGCTGCCCGAGGCTTCGGACCAGCGGCCGTTGCCATAGGCGATCACCGCCGCGTGCAGCGGAATGGCCGACAATCGCTCGAGGCCGCGCATCTCCTGGCCGTCGAGATCTGCGGCAAAAACGACCCAGCCGATGAGCGTCGGGGCCATGATAGGCGCGGCGACCAGCTGGCGCGGACGGCCCGCGATGACGAGGACCCCGGTCAGCTTTCCATCGTCGAGCGGCTCCCAGATGGCTGAGGCGTGGACGCTGCGGACTTCCGGATCGATCGTCGAGACATGACCGTCCGCAGTCATGATGAAGGCGGTCCGGACTCTGAGGCGCGCGGCGGCATTGCCGAGCGCCGACTGCATGGTTGCCTTGTCGCCGCTCGCAACCGCTGCACGGAAGCCAAAGTCACGCGAGAGAAGCTGCGCCGCATTCTGAAGCTCGAGCGAGCGCTGCTGCCACAGGCGATCGTAGACGGCGCCGCTCGACTGGAGCTGGCTTTCGACCTCGCGCGAGGCGGCCCCGGCAATCAGGGTCGAGAGCGCCGCGGACACGGCGAGCATCGCTGCTGCAAACAGCAGCGCGAATTGGACCGTCAGCCGCGCGCTCAGCGACCGGAACGGGCGCATCTGCTTAGTATTCCGCCATGGGCATCGCCGCGGGAGGCGGACGAAGCCGGACCTGAAAGACTGCGCTGTGCTGGCCGGCGCTGACGAGCTGCTGCAGCTGGCCGCCCGGTGCGCGCAAATAGGGGTGCCAGAGCACGACGCGCCCCGGTGCATTGGGCGCATCGTTGAAGGTCGCGAACCCCTGCGTGTTGGTACGCGCGGTCCAGTTGCTGTCGGTGACGACGATGAAGGCGCTCATCTGGTCATGGATGTTGCAGCCCAGGGCGACGACGCCTGGCTTGTCGAAATGGACGGTCCGCGACTGGTCTTTCGCGAACAGTTTCAGCTCGAACTTCTTGGCGGGCGAGAAGGAATAGACGTGGTGCTTGGTGGGATCGAGATTGGGGAACGAGACGTCCGCACCAACCGGGATGATCGTCAGAAACGGATGGAATTGAAGATTTTGCTGCGAGACCACGAAGCGGCCTCCCGCCCGGGGCTGCCGCGCGGCATTTCCGGCGGGATAGAGCGTCACCACGGCCTCGCGTACAGGCCGGCCCGAAACATCGACGACGCGTACGCTGAAAGTGGTCGCCGCAAGCGGCGACGCAGCGCCGGCAAGAGCCAGAGCGACAAGGATGTTACGCACCATCGGGCAGGATTAAGACCCAAACGGTAAACGCCTCGCCTAGCGAGGATGGTTACCAGTGCATTCTGATTTCGGCCTGGAGCTCGGTTTGTCGCTGCCGCTCCTCTTCTCCGAGATATTCGCGCGCAGGCGTATTGCTCCAGACGTGGAGCAGCTCGAGCACGGCTGTAACGGGGCCCCACTCGCGCTTTCCAGCAGCCATGGCTGCCCAGCCATGCTCGTCATATTCGGCGTTCCAGAGGCTTCCCCGATTGCGCGTATCGAAAAGGTCGCCCCGCACGGCGATTCCGACCTTTCCGAAATGGCGGCTGGCCATCAGGAAAACCGAACGGAAGCGCTCGTCGACCCAGCGGCGCAGCGGCATCGGATATCCCATTCGGGTGCGGCCCTCGATCGCCTGGGCCTTGAGCTCTGTATCGGACCCGAGCTCGGCAACTGCGCCCAGATGATTGAAGCGCGTATGCCACCCCCATTCGGGAGCGCCATTCGCGTCCTCGGGGTTCGCCTCATTGTCGTAGCGGAAGAACTCGATACGAAGGGGGATCGGCGGCTGCCAGGCGAACTTGGCGTAATAGCCAGGACGGTGGGCAAACCCGCCGTGCACGTCGAGAAGCGGATGGGTGAAAGGCGCCTGGAAGCCGGTGAGATCGCCAAGTGGCGGCAACGGATCTCGGTGGAAAGCCAGCGTCGTCCGATCGTGGAGCGCCCAGCCGCGGAAGGTCAGCAAGGTGCCGGCGGTGTCGTTCGCGGCCATCAGTGCTGCGGTCGCGCGAAGCTTCTGGTTGCCGATATTTGCGGCGATCGTCCCCTCTGCCGCAAGGGGACGAACCTCCTCCCCGATCCAGCTGTTGATCGCCGAAGGCGTGACGGAATCCTTCACATGCCAGTCGGCCCCTTCATGTTCGAGGCTGATGGGCGGCCACATGAGGCCTGCCCGCGCCGTGAACGCGACATTGCCCGAGCGCATCGGCCGGAAGGTCAGGTAAGCCTGGCTGAGCCCCGCCTGCGTGCGTTCGCCGCCTTGCAGCGAAGCGACCACGACGGCTCCCAATGACCAGGTGAACTGCGGCTTCCAGACGATGCTGACGTTGCCAAGTTGCGGCTGGGCCTTGAAGTCGGAGCCGCCATCGCTGCCCGAACGAAGCTTGCCAAAGCCCCCATCGAGCCAGCTTTTTTCACCATCGGCCGCAACCAGTCGAACGTCACCGGAAATTTCCAACGCCTCGCGCGTAAAGAGCTTGAGGTCGGAGGCGCTTGCCTGGGCCGGGCATAGCGCGGCGAACGCGCAGCCGAGCGGCAGCGCGCCTCGCGTGCGCATGCGTCGTGCAAGGCAGCCCATGCCCTCGAAAATAAGCCAGGACGGTTAAGATAGTGGCTACCAAGCGCGCCTCGCGGCGCCATGCAAACAAGACCCGTGCGGACACGGCTGCCGCTAACCTTGGGGGGACGGCCATTTCGCTTGCCCCCGGATCCGGAGGGCGGTTCAGTTAAGTCGGCGCTTGAGCTGTTCCCGCGACTGAGAGAGGAACGTGCTGGACGCTTCCCTTGGCATCGCCCTTGCAAGCGTCAGAGCGCCGACCAGTTCGGCAACGGCGGACGATGCGCGTTCCTCCGGGTTCGGGACACCCAGGTTGCGCAGAGCTTTGGCGATCGCTTCGTGAAAGTTGTTGAAGCCCTCCTCGAACCGCTCCTTGGCCGTCTGAGGAAGCCGAACGGCTTCGCTGCCGAGCGCTGCAATCGGGCAGCCTTTGGCGATCCGGTCCCGATGTGTTTCGGAAAGATAATAGTCGACCAGGGCGACGAGGCCCGCTCGCGGATCCTCATTGTCGAGATAGCGCGAGACCATCGCCCTGCTATCAACAAACATCCGCTCGACCGCCGCCGCGACGAGTTCGTCCCGGTTTTTGAAATGAGCATAGAATCCGCCGTGGGTGAGCCCTGCCCGCTTCATCAGCGCCGCGACCCCAACTCCCTCGTGCCCGTGCTCACGAAGTGCCTGTGCCGCTTCGTCGAGGATCCGGGCGCGCGTGCGCTCCTTGTGCGTTCGAGCCTCAGGCATCGTCATCTCCCTCAATGGCCTGCTTCCGTCGGCGGCGCCACATTGGCTGCCGGCCTGCAGAAGGGGACCATCACCAGCGCAGCAATGAATAACCAGGCGAGCAGCCGGAAGACATCATCGAAAGCCAAGGTCAGCGCCTCGCGGCCAGCCACTCGCCCCACAAGTGCCTGTGCCATCAATGTTGCCTCCCTCGGGTCGGGAGCGATCGATGTCAGCTGGCTGGCCAGTCGACCGATCTGATCGCCGACCTCGCCGGCATTATTACCCATGGCCTCGCCAAGCCGCAGCATCGAGCGCCGCGTCTGGTCCTGAAGCAACGTATTCACTACTGCGATGCCAACCGCCCCGCCAAGGTTGCGCATGAGATTGAACAGGCCGGAGGCGAACTTGAGCTCTGCGGGAGCAAAGCCGGCGAGCGCCATATTCACGCTTGGCACGATGCATAGCATCAGCGCGAAGCCGCGGAGCGCCTGCGGCCATAAGAGCTCGTCGAACCCCCACGCGCTGGTCATCGATGAAGTCAGCCACAGGCTCGCGGCAAACAGCGAGAGACCAGCCGTGATCATGATCCGCATGTCGATCCGCTGGCTGAGCGAAGCCGAAAGTCCGACGCCGAATATCTGCGCGATGCCGACTACGAATACGGTCCCACCGATCTGAAGGCTGTCGTAGCCACGCACCCGGCCAAGATAGACCGGCACAAGGTAGATCGACGAGAACAGCCCAACGCCGATCACGAAATTGAAAACGCTCGCGAAGATGAAGGTCGGCTTGCGAAATGGGGTCAGCTTCACCAGCGGGTTCGCCGAATAGAATGAGCGCTCGAGGAACAGGACGAAGGCCACGAACGCGCACCAGGCCGCAATCTGGATCCGGCTGTCGGTGAACCAATCGTAACGTGGACCTTGCTCGAGCACATATTCGACACCGCCGAGGAAGACGGTGAGCGCGGCAAGATGAGTCCAGTCGATCCGGCCGAAAAGATCGGGCTTCGCACGATCGACCCGCAGGAGCTGTGAGATGAGAACAGTGACGGCAATGCCAGGAACGATGTTGACGAAGAACAGCCAGCGCCAGTCGAGCACGTTGGTGATGTAACCGCCAACGCTCGGCGCCAGCGTCGGCGCCAACACGCTGACGGCGCCCAGGATCGCCGGGATGAGGGCGCGCTGCTTCCCGTGGAAAAGCGTAAATCCCGTCGCGAAGACGGTCGGGATCATCGCTCCGCCCGTGAAGCCTTGGAGCGCGCGGAAGGCGATCATTGAGTTGAGGTTCCAGCTGAGACCACACATCAGGCTTGAGAGGGTGAACAAGGCTGCTGAGCAGGTGAATAGCCACCGCGACGACATCGCGTTGGCGAGATATGCAGACAGCGGTACCATCACGAGCTCGGCCATCAGATAGGCCGTCTGGACCCAGCTGATTTCATCAGGGCCTGCCCCGAGACCGGCCTGCACGTCGTTCAACGAGGCCGACACGATCTGAATGTCGAACAGGGCCATAAACTGGCCGAACGCCATCACCCCAAAAATCAGGAATTTTCGGGCCGTCGGCATCGCGGACGGATTGTCGGACCAATCCTGCGAAAGCCCCGAAAAGAGCCCGGTCAATCTCGACCCAGCTCGCAAAGCTCGTGTGGCACTAGACATATTATGTTTGTCATATATATGACGATCGTCATATTCACAAGTCGCGGACGGAGAGAACCCATGCAGCCGTCAAATGCTGAGAATGTCGTGCGCCTGGAGATGCGTCAGGAGACCGCCCTGCCTGAGCCCGTCGACAGCCCCTTGCCCCGTAGGCGCCGCATGACGTCGCGAACGACGAGCATGGCGCTGATCGCCGTGCTTGCAGCGGCCGCCGGCATATTCTGGATCGTCTCGCCGGCTAGTTCCCAAACCACAAACGATGCTTACGTCGAAGCCGATTCGACCAACGTCGCGCCCAAGGTCCGCGGACTGGTCGAGGCAATTATCGTTCGTGACAACCAGGCGGTTCGGGCCGGCGATCCGCTGCTTCGGATTGATCCCGAGGAGTTCGACGCCAAGGTGAGCGCCGCAAGGGCCGGCCTTGCTGACGCCGTAGCAGCCGTCGCGGCTGCCCGGGCGGCCGTCGAAAGCCAGAGCGCGGAAGAGCATCTCGCGGTGGCGCAGATCGGCGAGGCCGGCACCGCCATCCGTTCAGCCGACGCCGAAACCGAGCGCGCGAGCGCCGATCGTAGCCGCACTGACGCCCTCGCGGCCCAGGGCTTTGCTTCCCGACAAACGGTGGACAGCTTCAGATCGCAGGCGATCGGGGCCGAGCAGGCGGCCGCGCGAGCCCGCGCCGCGCTCGCCGTCTCGCAGCGCCAGGCATCATTGACCGCGTCCAAGCGCGCCGGCTTGCTCGCCGACGTCGACAAGGCCGAGGCGCAGCGCCTCGCGGCGCAGGCCGCGCTCGACCTCGCGCTCCAGGATCAGAGCCATGCGCTCATACGTGCGCCCGTCGATGGCGTTGTGGCCAACCGTCAAATCCGAGTCGGCGATTACGTCCAGCCCGGTTCGCGCTTGCTGACTCTGGTGCCCGTGCAAGCGGTCTATGTAACCGCGAACTTCAAGGAGACCCAGGTCCGGGACATGCGCGTCGGACAGCCCGTCCGTATCAAGGTCGACGCACTCGGCCGCCCGCTCGACGGAATTGTCGAGAGTTTCGCTCCAGGCTCGGGGTCGACCTTTTCATTGCTCCCATTTGAGCCGGGCACGGGCAATTTCACGAAGATCGTCCAGCGCGTGCCCGTGCGAATCCGGCTGCAGCCTCACCAACCGGGCCTGAACCAGCTCCGGGCGGGCCTGTCGGCGAATGTCACGGTTCGGGTGCGGCCATGATCAAGAACCGCCGCTGGGCGAACTGGCTCCGCGCGCTCGTCGAGATCGACCGGATGCCCGAAGAAATCTTGAGCGCGCGCCTCGACGAGATCGAAAAGCAACTTCGCGAACACCTCTCAAATGCAAGGGACAACCCATGACGCTCGACAATCGGACTGTGCTCATTTCGGGTGCAAACCGCGGTATCGGAGCCGCGCTCGTTCGCGAATTGCTCAAGACAAAGGTGGGCAAGATCTACACCACCGCCAGGTCCCCCGGTTCGCTTCCCGACCTCGGCGACCAGCGTGTCATCCCCCTCCAGCTCGACGTCACCGACGACGCGTCGGTACGGGCGGCAGCAGCGGCGGCGAAGGACGTCGATATCCTCATCAACAATGCCGGCACCGCCGCCTTCAGCGACTGGCTATCAAGCGAGCAGGCGGTGCTCGACGCCGACATGGCGACCAATTTCTACGGTACGCTTCGGGTTATCCGCGCATTCGTGCCGCAGTTTCAGGCCCGCCGGTCGGGTACGATCGTGAACGTCATCAGCGTTGTTGGCCTGGCCCCTGTACCTGCACTTTCTGGGTATTCCGCTTCCAAAGCTGCGCTGCAGTCGCTGACGCAGGCGCTGCGCGGTCTGCTCGCCAGTTCGGGCATCAACGTCGTCGGCGTCTATCCCGGCCCGATCGACACGGAACTCGCCCGCGATCTGCCGCTGGAAAAAGCGACTCCCGAGCACGCTGCGGCGAACATCGTGCGTGGCCTCGAGAAGGGAGAGAACTGGATCTTTCCTGATCCCGTTGCGCTCGAGATCGGCCACTTATGGGCAACAGATGGACGGCAACTCGAGGCTGCGCTTCAACTCGGATAGCCTTGAGCAGCCCTTAAAGGCGTTACGGCACGGGAGACCGCACTACGCCTAAGGTTGCTGGATATTAGGTAGAAAAGCAAAAGTGGTCGGGGAGAGAGGATTCGAACCTCCGGCCCCTGCCTCCCGAAGACAGTGCTCTACCAGGCTGAGCTACTCCCCGACCGGAACCCGCTTTGAGTGCGACAGGACGTCGCGGCGGGAGCCAAGGCCGCGGCTAGATAGAAGGGGGTAGCCGATAGCGCAAGGCCGCAATCAACGGCCCAGAACGCCGAACCAATCCTCCGGCCGGACGAACTTCTCGCGCGGGCTGCCGGGTCGCGCCCGCCCGGTCTCCGTTTCCTCGATCTTGCGCCAATCGTCATAGTCGGTGGGCATCACGCCGCGGCTCGTAAGAAGCTGCTTGAGGCCCTCGCTCCCCGGGCGTCCGTCGGAGCCCTCCGGCACAATCGCGGCGCTGATCTGGTCGGCGACCTCGTAGCCGTCGGGACGATTGGTGCCGATCGTCCCTGACGGACCCCGGCGTGCCCACCCGACGGCATACAGCCGGTCGGCGATCCGCCCGCCATCGTTCACGAACTTTCCCGACCCAAAGGGAACGTCCGCAATGGGGGACGTCGAATATCCGATCGCGGTTACAACGAGCGAGGCCTGCACCTCATAGGTCTCGCCGGTACCGCGAGCAGCGCCGCTATCGTCGAGAACGGTCCGTTCGACGATGATCCGCTCGACTTTCCCCGCTCCTTCGACAGCGACCGGCTTGGCAAAGAAATCGAAGACGATGTGCTTGGACTTGTCGTTCGGAAGATCGGCGAAACCGCGAAGGAGGCTCACTGATTTGCGTAGGCCGGGTTCCAGGGCCTCGTCGGCTTCGATGGCCGGAAAATCGCCCATCTCTACAAGCGGAACGGCAGCCTCGAGATGGGCGAGCTCTCCCAGTTCCTTCGGCGTCATCGCGATCTGGTGCGGTCCGCGCCGGCCAAGGATCGTGACGGTACGGATCGAGGAATTGTCGAGCGCATCTAGCGCGTGACCCACGATGTCCGACCCTTCGAACTCGCGCCGCGTCTTCGAGAGGATGCGGGCGCAATCGAGCGCCACATTGCCGTTGCCGACAACCGCGGCGTGGCTCCCGTGCAGAAAGGGATCGAGATCGGCAAAATCCGGATGTCCGTTGTACCAGCCGACGAATTCTGCAGACCCGACTACTCCGGGCAGGTCTTCGCCGGGGATGCCGAGCTTGCGGTCGTGCGGTGCTCCGGTCGCGAGGATGACCGCGTCATACAGCTCGAGAAGCTCGGCGACCGAGACATCGCGGCCGACCGTCACGTTGCCTATAAAGTCGACGCCGCTGCTTTCAGCGACCTTGTCGTAGCGCTTGCTGACGGCCTTCAGCGACTGGTGATCAGGGGCCACCCCGAAGCGGATCAGTCCGTAAGGGACCGGAAAACGGTCGAGGATGTCGATGCGCGCCTGCGCGCCATAAGCCTTTTCCAGTGCCTCGGCGGTATAGAAACCCGCCGGACCCGAACCGACGATGGCGAAGTGGCGCATCTAGCCTCCCGTCACTGGCAAGCAAAAGAGTAAGGCTGGATTGCCTTCTCGCTGCGCTCCCCGCAATCACCAATTAGCCGGAATGGTCCTCGAGGAGGGCGCCGCCCTTTTTCTGGAGCGCGGCCTGGACGAGCCCGGAGAACATGCCGAGCATGCCGGGAAGAAGCACGCGAAGGTGGACCTTCGTTTCCATGACGTCGATGGATGCGTTCACGGCTTCGCCCATCGCCGCGACGTTGAGGTTCAGCTGGTCGCCGGTCCAGCCCGACTGAACGCTCGCTCCGCCCGGGATATGCTGCTCGAGCTTGTGGATGTTGTTGGCGATGCGACGCCTTGCCTCGTCCTTGCCGAGGTTATGGGGCAAGTCGATGTCGATGGGTTGACTCATAATTGCGACATCGGCCGCCGTTCAGCGCTTTTCAAGCAGAGTCATAGGAGTATGCTTCCCGCCGATGAAGCTGATCCTTGCGCCACTGTTGCTTATCGCGAGCGCCGCGGACGCCCAGACGCCGCCGGCCGCTGGTCTTCTTCCGCCGGCTCAGGCTGCGGCAAACGCCTCCTGGGAACCGGCCGCGCCGTACATTACGGTCGGACAGGATGAAGCGGGCTACCGCACCTGGTATCTCGCCGCGCCTTGGCGCGCAGGGCTGGTCAGGTCGTTCAACGACTACCTTGTTGCGAACCAGGTCGGCGGGATCCTTCCGACCTGGCAGCTGCTGCGCACCGCGACCTCCTGGAAGGATTGTGGCCAGCAGCCCTTCGAAGTGCCACCCGCGGACGAATGGCCGCACATGGTACAGACGCTGCGGTACGTCAGGGACTACGTCGTTCCGGCGCTGGGACCGGTTGAACCCGTGTCCGTCTATCGTAACCCGGCGCTCAACGTCTGCGCAGGCGGCGCGCCCGAAAGCGCGCACAAGCTGGATTCTGCTATCGACCTGGTCCCGCTCCGGCCGATCGACCGGGTGACCATGATGCGGACGCTCTGCGGCGTTCACTCTCAGCATGGCGCAGCTTACAACGCGGGCCTCGGCTTCTACGCGTACCTGCGTTTCCACGTGGACAGCACCAAGTACCGCCGGTGGAACATGGACCCCGCAGTCGCGGCCGAATGCCCGCCGATCATCCATCCCGAAGACGTGGCGAGCATCGGCCAGCCGCTTCCGGCCCCTGCGCTGAACCAGGCGGCGGGGCAGGCTGCTCCTATGCAAGCCGCACCGGCTCCGCCCATGGCCGGTGCTCCGGCTTCGGCCATGAGCGTGTCCTCGCCCCCTCCTCAATCGCCGCCGCACTCTTCAAAACCTTGAGCTCTGGGCTTGTGTTGCTAATGTGCAACACCATATCGACCCCATGGAAAGAGGGGTAAGGTTTCATGGATTTTGAAAAGCTCACCGACCGCGCGCGGGGTTTCCTCCAGGCCGCGCAGACGATTGCGGTTCGCGAGCATCACCAGCGCATCGCTCCCGCCCACCTTTTGAAGGCCTTGCTCGACGATGAGCAGGGCATGGCGGCTGGCCTCATCGAGGCCGCGGGCGGCGATGCCAAGGCCGCGAGGCGCGAGGTCGACCAGCTCGTCGCGAGGATCCCGACGGTAACCGGCAGCGGCGCCACGCAGGCGCCCGCACTTGACGGAGACACCATCCGGATCCTCGACCAGGCCGAGCAGGTCGCGAAGAAGGCGGGCGACAGCTATGTGACGGTCGAGCGCATCCTCCTTGCAATGGCGCTCGCGAAAGGAACCGAGGTCGGCAATGCCCTCTCGAAAGCGGGCCTGACGCCCCAGAACCTCAATGCCGCCATCGACAAGCTGCGCGGGGGCCGGACCGCCGATACCCAGGGCGCCGAGGACCGCTACGACGCCCTCAAGAAATATGCGCGGGACCTGACTGCTGCAGCCCGTGAGGGCAAGCTCGATCCAGTGATCGGCCGTGACGAGGAGATCCGCCGCACGATTCAGGTGCTCGCCCGTCGGACCAAGAACAACCCGGTGCTGATCGGCGAGCCGGGCGTCGGCAAGACCGCGATCGCGGAAGGACTCGCGCTCAGGATCACCAACGGAGATGTTCCTGACGGCATCAAGGACAAGCGCCTGCTTGCGCTCGACATGGGCTCGCTCATCGCGGGCGCCAAATACCGGGGCGAGTTCGAGGAGCGATTGAAGGGTGTCCTCGACGAGGTGCGCGAGGCTGCAGGCGACATCATCCTCTTCATCGACGAGATGCACACGCTCGTCGGCGCCGGGAAAGCCGAAGGCGCGATGGACGCCGGCAATCTCCTCAAGCCCGCGCTCGCGCGTGGGGAGCTCCACTGCATCGGTGCTACGACGCTCGATGAGTATCGAAAGTATATCGAGAAGGATGCCGCGCTGGAGCGTCGGTTCCAGCCGGTCTTCGTGGGCGAGCCCACCGTTCCTGACACCATCTCGATCCTTCGCGGTCTCAAGGAGAAATACGAGCTCCACCACGGAGTGAGGATTACCGATGCGGCGATCGTTGCCGCGGCAACGCTCGGCAACCGCTACATCACCGACCGCTTCCTTCCCGACAAGGCGATCGACCTCATGGACGAGGCTGCAAGCCGGATCCGGATGGAGGTCGAAAGCAAGCCGGAAGAGATCGAGAATCTCGATCGCAGGATCATCCAGCTCAAGATCGAGCGCGAAGCTCTGAAGAAGGAGCAGGATCAGGCCTCCAAGGACCGGCTTTCGAAGCTCGAAGAGGAGCTCGCGAATCTTGAGCAGCAATCATCCGAGCTGACCCAGCGCTGGCAGGCGGAAAAGGAGAAGATCGCCGGCGAAGCAAAGATCAAGGAACAGCTGGACGCTGCCAGACTGGAACTCGAGCAGGCGCAGCGCGGAGGCGACCTCGCGAAGGCCGGGGAGCTCCAGTACGGCCGGATTCCGCAGCTCGAGAAGCAGCTTCTGGACGCCCAGGCCGCATCGAAAGGTGCAATGCTCCGCGAGGAAGTGACCGACCAGGATATTGCCGGCGTCGTCAGCCGCTGGACGGGAATTCCCGTCGAGCGGATGATGGAAGGCGAGCGCGAGAAGCTCCTCCAGATGGAAAGCACGATCGGCGCCCGCGTAATCGGCCAGGAAGATGCAGTGAAGGCAGTGTCCGCCGCAGTTCGGCGCGCCCGCGCCGGCCTCCAGGACCCCAACCGCCCGCTCGGCTCTTTCCTGTTCCTCGGGCCGACGGGCGTCGGCAAGACGGAGCTCACCAAGGCCCTTGCTGAATTCCTCTTCGACGATGCCTCCGCCATGGTCCGCATCGACATGAGCGAATTCATGGAAAAGCACGCGGTAGCGAGGCTGATCGGCGCTCCTCCGGGATATGTCGGCTACGAGGAAGGCGGTGTCCTCACCGAAGCGGTACGGCGCCGACCGTATCAGGTCGTCCTGTTCGACGAAGTCGAGAAGGCGCACGGCGACGTCTTCAACGTGCTGCTCCAGGTTCTCGACGACGGACGCCTGACCGATGGCCAGGGACGCACCGTCGATTTCACCAACACGATCATTATCCTCACCTCGAACCTGGGCTCTCAATATCTCGCGCAGCTTGGAGAGGACGAGCCGGTCGAAAAGGCCGAACCCCAGGTGATGGAAGTCGTTCGCGCCCATTTCCGGCCCGAATTCTTGAACCGCCTGGACGAGATCATCCTATTCCATCGCCTCAGCGCCGGGCACATGGGGCCGATCGTCGATATCCAGGTCGCACGGCTCCAGAAGCTGCTCGAGGACCGCAAGATCAAGCTTGATCTGACTGACGCTGCTCGCGCGTGGCTCGGGCGCGTGGGCTACGACCCTGTCTACGGCGCGCGGCCATTGAAGCGCGCAGTGCAAAAATATCTGCAGGACCCACTCGCCGACAAGATTCTCTCGGGCGAAATCCCTGACGGATCGAGGGTCCACGTAGACGAGGGCGAAGGCCAGCTGGTGCTGACCCTCGCGAGTGAACCGGTCAGAGAGGCGGCGGAATAATCCGCCGCCTGGCTCAGGTCCTAGTTGCCGCCTGAGGTTCCGCGCTGGGTCTGGACCTTGTCGATGTCCTGGCGGCTGACGCGACGCTCCTCGGCCCATTCGGCGCGGGTCTTGCACACTTTCGTGGCCGCGAGCCGGCTGCCGATCTCTTCCTGCCTTTCGCAGACGACCTCGTTGGGATCGCGGGTCTTCTTCGCCTGCGCCTGGTCCTGGGCAAATAGCGGCGCCGCCGTCGACACCGCGAACATGGCCACGAGGCTCGTGGTCAAAAGCTTACGCATTCGTAACACCTTCCCTGTTGCGGCCAGGCGGCTCGAAGGCGCCCGGCAAGTTTGAACTTAGTGCGATAGGTCGCGCTGCATCTGTGCCTTGTCGACATCCATCCGCTGTGTGCGCCGCTCTTCGGCCCACTCTGCGCGCGTCTTACAGACCCTCTCGGTTGCGAGTCGACTCCCGAGTTGCTGCTGTCTTTCGCAGACGATCTCGTTCGGGTCGCGGGCGGGCTTGGCACCCTGCGGCTGCGATGGCTGGGCAGGCGAGACGCTCTGAGCGAATGCCGGCGCCGACATGCCGAGCACGGCTGCGACAGTCGTGAACATGAGCTTGCGCATCACAATCCTTTCCAAGGCGCATGGAGCGCCAAGCAACTGATCATAGACGCGGCAACCTGAACCGAAGCTTGGCGAAGTCAAGCTTGCGATTATCCAAAGTGAATAGCCTGTGCCAGCAATTCGACGGAATGCACGACTAGATCGGCGGACGCACGTCGAACGCGACGGTCAAGCGCTCGCCCTCTGAAAATGGCACGGTTCCGTGCCACATCCAGGAAGGAAACAGAACGAGATGACCTCGCTGCGGCTCGATCTTCCGCCAGGCCTCCAGTGGAATTCCGAGCTGCTCCTGGGGCTGACCGAGCGTAAACCAGCCAGCATCGCCGCATTCTTCTCCTCCCCCGGAGGGCAGCGAAATATAGAGGGCCGAGCTGATCCAGCCCTGGGGATGGACGTGGTTGGCGTGCCGCCCAGCGGGGCGGAGCCGCACCGACCAGCTACCCGCAAAGCGGACCCTGCGGTCGCGCCGCTGCGACAATAGCGGGTGATTGGCATCCGGTGGCGGCAGCTGTCGAATATAGGTCTCGACGGCGCCGACGATCGCGCCGCGGAGCCGGCGGATCAGGGGATCGATCCGGCTGAGCAGCGGACCGTCCGTCTGGGTTCCTCCACGCACCGATTGATCGAGATATTCGCCCTTGGCGACATGAAGCCGGTGCAGGGTTTCGGCGAGCTCGTCCAAGTCCGGGAGCAGCGGGCGAAGGTCGAAGACCCGGACAAAATTCTCATTTCGTTCGAGCCAGTCCGAACGTTCATCTCCGCTGAGGCGCCAGGCGATCGATGCATATGGCCAGGCTGCGGCAGCCCGTTCTGACCTGAGTTCCTCGTCGATCAGCGGAAGTGCGTCCTTGATCGCGCCCAGCCGAAGCAGGTGGCGAACTCGCCAGAGACCGAGGGGGTTGCCAAGTTCCGGGCGGACTTTGAACAGGGCATCGGGGAACGATTCCGCGTCGAGTTCGGCAGCGACGATGGCACGGTAGAAATCCAGAGATTGAGGTCGGCATCCGGCAGCCTCAGCCCGCACGATATCGTCGCGGAGCGCGGCATAGTCTTCCTGCCTGAGCTCGATTCCAAAAAGCGCCAACCACAACGCCTCCTGTCTTGGAAAGCGGGAGATGGCGCGCTCGAGCGACTGAGTTGCCTCTTCCTTCTGGCCAAGGGTCGAGAGCAATTGGGCGAGTTGCTCGTGACCGGCGATCCACGCGGGAGCGCGCTCGAGAAGCGCGCTCAGCTCTTCAGCGCCGCGAATACCCTCGCCGGCAGCGTTTCTTGCCGCTGCAAGGCCAAGAGCCACCTCACCGTCCGTTGGCGCAAGAGCCCGCGCTCGGAGGAACAATTCAACGGCATTGACGCCGGCCTCGAGCGCCGCGCGCGCGTGCCCGTGTGCAATTCCAGCGTCGTTCGGCGCGAGGGCCGCGGCTCGTCCGAATGAGGCAATCGCTGCTTCATGCTCGTCAAGCGAACGCTGGAGGAGGCCCGTCCATTGCCAGAGGAGTGGTGCGTGCAGCCGTTCTGCCGCTGGAAGGAGGGCCGTCAGCGCAGCTTCTTCTTCGCCTTCGGTAAGTGCGGCGCGTGCCAGATCGTCATATGCGTCAAGATCGGCGGCTCTCGCCTGGACCGCGGCCAAGGCGCCGCGGAAACTCACAGGGCGTCGCCGACCATCCCGACACGGCCGATCAAGGCTGCCACGGCGTCGCGCTCGAGATCGCTCAAGTCGGGATGCCAGATGTCGAAGATGAAGACGACGCGAAGCTCGTCACTGGGGTTACTGGCTTCATGCTCGATCGTATCGTCGAACACGAAGGCTTGGCCAGGCTTCCACTCGCGTGTCTCGGCGCCTACCCTGAACCAGCAGCCTTCGGGAACGATCAGGGGCAGGTGGCACACGACGCGGGCATTGTTGATGCCGACATGCGGCGGGATCAGCGTGCGGGGTGCAAGAAGCGAGAACATCGCATTGGGCGAGGCGCCGTGGATAACGGGCTGATGAAGCTCACTGAGGAGCGCCATGGTCTTTGGACAATGGCGGGCGTTGGCCTCGATGCGCTCACCTTTCAGCAGCAGATGGATCGCGGTCCAGTCGGGATTGTGGTTGAGCGGTCGCCACTGGTCCATCGGCACGTGCTCGTCATATTGCACGTATGGCACCAGTTCGGCCCGCTCGGCGGCCATTACGGAACGCAGCTCCGCGGTAATGACTGTCGTCGCCGCCTCGAGCTTTTCAAGCCAGGGAAACAGCCGCCGCGGATGGAACTCGCGCTCCGTCAGCTCCGGATAATGATAGTGCGTGGGGCTGCTGTGATAATGCCGCGTGCGCCGCACGGTATTGCTGCAAAAACGCTCCATCCGCTTGCGCTGCTCATCGTTCGCCAGGGCCGCTGCGCTCGCCATGCTCTTTTGCAGCTGGTCCTGCTGTTGGGCCTGCCAGGCGGCGTAGCGTTGCTCTGCTTCGGCGATGACCGGGCCTAGCGCCTGCGGAAGGTCCGTTTCGGGCTTCTGCGCCAGGGCATGTCCCCATGCCTCGCCGGCGTCGGGTTGGTCGAGCTTCTGGAGCAGGCTCGCGCGCATCAGAAGGGCGGTGAAATCGCGCGGATTGAGCGCGAGAGCCTTGTGTACGGCGTCGAGCGCTCGCGCAGGCTGGCTGCTTGCCCGCCGCATCGCTGCGATCCGCATCCAAAGACTTAGATCGCCAGGCTGCAGCACTGCGGCCTGCTCGAGAAGCGATGCGGCTCCGCCGAAGTCGCGCACGGCCATCCTTTGATCGGCACCGCGGATCAGCTCGGCAAGAGTCATGGTCTAGATCGTATAGCCGAACTTTTGAGCCCAGGGCGCAAGAACAGGAAGCACGGGCTCCAGATGCTTGCGATAGTTTTGCCAACGCCCAACCGAGCGGCGATAGATCGGCTCGGTCACCTGGGCATAGCTTGCCGTCGTGATGAGCCCGCGCTCCGCCGCCGTCTTGGTATGGTCGAGCATGTCTTCGTGCCATTCGAGGCCAAGGGCTTCGACGATTGGTCGAAGGACGGCGCTCGGGTCTTCGACCATGCGCTCGTAGATGACCGTATGGACCGTAAGTGGAAGAATGACGCGAGCATTCTCCCAAGTGCGGAAGGTCAAATCGTAGAATTCGGCCGCGGTGTCGAGGCTGAGAAAATTCGCCATCGCGCTGTTGAGGTTGAAGTTGCTGACGAAGCAGCTGAGCAGAACATCCGCGGGATGTCGAAGCGCAAGAAGGAATGGCGACTGTGGGAACAGGCGGTGGATGAAGGCAGCCTGGTTGAGGAGCAGGGGCGCCTTGTCGACCAGCTGCGGACCCGCCGTCACGTCGACATATTCGGCGGCAATCTCGAAATAGCGTTGCTGGGCATTGCGGATTGCCCGCTCGTCCAATTTCGCGATCGCGTCAAAGCCGCCCACTTCCTGCTCGAGGCGGCTGATCACCGGGCGTTCTTCCATCACCACTGTATCAGGGTGTCCCATCATGATCGTGTCGAGCAATGTCGTTCCCGACCTTGGGAAACCAACCAGGAAGATCGGCGACCGACCAAGCGCATCAACCCGATCTGCTTGCCATTGGCGGAACCAGGATTCGGTCGTCTTTTCGAGCTGCTGACCGAGTTGTTCGCGAAGTGAGGCGGCTCGCTGGAGCGGGAGCGATGGATCGGTGGCCTGCAACTCGTTCATTCGCTGGAATGCAGCGAAGGCGCTGTCGTAATCGCGCAGCCCCTCCAGCATCTGGCCGAGCAGATGCTGCCGTCGGGGCGCCTCGAAATCCGGATCGACTTGAGCGAGAGCCGCTGCGCCCTCATCGAAGCGCTTGGCCCGCCGATCCGCGAACGCCCGCACGAGGTTGAGGGCGTTTGCGTCGATTTCCTGGCGTTCGGCGTCCTTGGCCAGGTCTTCCAGCGCACTCGGCTGGCTATGCTCATAAACGGTGGCGAGGCCGACAAACGCATCGCCATTGGCCGGGGCGCGGCGAAGGACATCGCGAAAGACCTGTTCTGCCCGTTCCATTTCCAGCATCGTCCCGAAGTGCCGTCCACGAGCAAGCAGCAATTCAAGATCATCGGGCCGCAATTCCAGCGCTCTTTCGAGCACAGGCAGGATCTCGTCCGAGCGAGCCTGGTCCTTGAGGAGATCGTGCAGGTCCATGAGCGGCTGCGGATCGTCCGGAAAGTCGTCCGCCATCTGGCGGAGGACGCCTTCTGCCTTGGCGAGCTCGCCGGTCAACCGATAGCTTCGTGCGAGGTTGATCTTGGTCGGAGCGGAATGAGGGGCGAGCGCAGCCGCTTTTTCCAGTTCGGTTATCGCTCCGACGACGTCGCCCTGGAGAAGTCGTGCATTGCCGAGGTTGTTGTGGCTTTCCCAGTCGTTCGGCTCTGAACGGACGACATGCTCGTAGGCGTCCACCGCCTCCTCGGCGCGTTCGGACATCAACGCTGCATACCCACGGATACGGGCGAGCTGCAGCGACGGATCTGAAAATGCGAGATTGCGCGAAGCCACATCAAGAACGCGTTCCATTTCTCCAGCGTTTGCAAGAGCGGTCGCAAGGTTCGTCGCAATCCTGAGATCGGTGGGGCGTCCGGCATGCGCGATTTCCAGGTGTCGGATTGCGAGTTCATTCTCGCCCGTGTCCATTCGCAACATGCCGAGGAGCGCGTTGAGCCCAACCCTGTCGCCTCCGCCCGCTAGCGCTTGTTCGGCGACGCGGCAGGCGTCCTTCAAACGGCCACTTCGAGCAAGTCCAAGTGCCTGCTGGATCGCAGAAGACGTGGTCGCGTCGAGCGGCGAGGGAGATGCTGTGGTGCTGGTCACTCGGCCACTAAGCCGGACGGCCTCCTCAATTACAAGCTCAAGTGGGCAAAAAGAAAGGGGCGATGGCCGAAGCCACCGCCCCCGAGGTTTCGATTTCCGACGAACGCTTAGAAGTTAAGCGTCGCTCCGGCGAAGAAGTACCGGCCCAGGTTGTCGTAGACACCCGGATAGGTGTTGCCGTTACAGAACACCGCCGCACAGGAACCGGCTGAGCTGCTGAACAGCGGCGGGTTCTTGTCGAAGATGTTATTCACGCCGAGGCGGAAATTGTAGTGATCGCCAACCGTGAACGTGCTCGCGAGGTCAAAGTAGCTCTGAGCCTTGACGCGGGAGTTGAGAAGCGGCGGAGCGCCACTCAAGACCTCGTCAGTGCTGAGCCGCTCGTGCTTGACCTTGCCGACATAGCGCCACTGGCCGGAGATCCCGATGCCAACCGGCAGCTGGAAGCCAAGCCGCAGCTTGTGCCGCCACTTGGGCAGCGGGTTGCCGCAGGTCGCGCCGTAGAAGCCCGCGCAATTGTAGATCGGGTTCAGGCCGTCGTTGACCAAGAACTTGTCGACCCAGGTGCCGTTGAAGCCCGCCGAAAGCGTGCCGAGGCGACCAAAGCGGTAGCTGTACGACAGGTTGCCATCGATGCCGCGCGTCTCGACGCTACCGACGTTGTGCGGAAGATCCTCCACGAAGCCGGTCGAGGTGAGCCACAGCGATCCGCCCGGATTGCGGTGGATCAGTGCGCACGACGGAGCGACATTGGTGAGCGACGTCGTGTTGTTCACGCAGTTATTCAGGATCGCGTCAGCGCCGAAGCCCTGGATCGCGTTCTTGATCTTGATGTCATACCAGTCGGCCGTGATCGCGAGACGCGGGATGAAGCGCGGCTGGAGAACGACACCGATCGTCTTCGTGGTCGCCTTTTCCGGGTTGAGGTCCGGGTTACCACCAACGAAGCCGTTGTACTGCGCGGCAGGGTTGGATGGAGTGGCCTGGCCGACAACCAGCCCCTGGGCACGGCACCCGAAGTCGTTCGGTCCCACCGCTCCCGTCGGGTTCGCCGTCGTAGCAAGCGCGCCGGAGCTGCACGGATCGGTCGAACCGTCGAGCGCGACGAACTGCGGCGAGAACAGCTCCTGGATATTGGGAGCACGAACCGCACGGTTGTAGGCACCGCGGATGCGAATGTCCCGAACCGGAGCGAGCTCGGCAGAGATCTTGTAGGTATCCGTGCTGAACTTGCGTCCCGGGACGGCAGCGCCGTTAGCAGCACCCGGGATCGTCGTGTACCACGACTTACGATAACCGGCCGAGATCGAGAACTCCTCGATGAACGAGTGCCGGATGATCGGAACCTGGATTTCGCCGAAAGCTTCGACAACGCGGAACGCGCCGTTGACCGGAAGCGTCGGAGAACCCTGTCCGGTGAGATCGCCGGTCTGGAACGACTGGTCCGGGTTCAGGGTCAGGCTTTCCTTACGATACTCGGTACCGATGTTCACGCCCACGCCCTCGTCCGACCACGGCGTCTGGATGCCATACTCACCGAGCGCGCCGGTGATGTTGGCGTCCGCCACCTGCTCCGAAGTGGTGCCGGTGATGTCGCCGAAGACGTTGAGGTAGTTGACGGCAGCCGCGGAAGGCGTGCCGAAGATGTCGTAGGGGACGCACGTCGGGTCGCTGTTATCCAGAACCGAGCGGCACTCGATGACTGATCCCGGCGTGCCGACCGCCACAACCTGGCCGGTCGCCGGGTTCACATTGACGGCGTTCAGCGCATTGACGAGCCGCCGGGCCGAGAACTCATTGCGATAGACCTGCGAATAGTCGGTGTGACCATATTGGAAGTAGGCATCATACGACCACGCCTTGTCGAGGTCGCCGCGGCTTCCAAGCACGCCGCCAAGCACGCCGCGCCATTCGGTGTGGGTCAGGTCGCTGATACGCGGACCGCCCTCAACGTTACGGCGCAGGAGGTTGAAGTAACCCTGATTGTAGGTGTTGCCGCGCGCGTCGAAGAACTGGACAGGCGCCGCACCCGGATTCGGGTTGTAGCTGGCGCCCGTGGCGAGCGGGAAGCTGCCAAGGAAGCCGTTGATCAGGTTGTTCGGATTGCAAACGACCCCGCGTGCCTGCGTCGACATGAACGGGTTGTCGCAATTGAGCGTGAACGTGTTGCCGAAGTCACCCGACGGCGCGATCTGCGCCAGCGTGTGGTCGTTCATGAACATGAATTCCATGTACGGATGAACGGCCGGGCTGATCTCGTAATCAGCAAAGGCGCCGCCAGTGTAACGCTCGTCAGGACGCTGGAAGTAGTTGGTCGGGTTGAAGTTGTAGAGCGACCGGCCCGGAACGAGCGTACGGTTCGGACCGAACGTAAAGAAGGTCGAAGACGACGTGCCAACCGGGAACAGCAGTGCGTTACCGACATCAGACGTGGCCGAGCCGCCGCAGGTGATGTTGCCGGCCCCGGAAAGACCGCAAGCCGAATAATCGCGACGCTGCTGGAGGATCGGATTGACTTTGCGGTAGCCGAAATAGGCCATCGCATGACCGCGGTTGTCGTCGAACGCTGCGCCGATCGACACTGTGCCGTCGAACGAACCGCCGTCGGCAACGCTGCCCCGCGGGAATGCGTAACCCTTGAGGCCCTGGTTCTGGCGAGCCGTGAGAACGCCGCACACGTTACCGCCATTGGCCGCCGAAGTCGGAATGCTCGGGCAGTTGTTGTCGTGCTGATAGAACGAATACTGGCCGTCGAACCGGATGCCGGTGAAACCCGTATCCATGATGAAGTTGACGACGCCGGCGACAGCGTCAGCACCATAGACCGACGATGCGCCGCCCGTCAGCACGTCAACGCGCTTGATCAGCGCCGACGGGATGAAGTTCAAGTCGGCGGCCTGGCTGGCAGTGTTCGGATCGCCCGGAACGAGCCGGCGGCCGTTGATGAGAACGAGAGTGCGCTTCGGACCAAGGTCGCGAAGGTCGACCGTCGCCGTACCCGTCGCGCCGTTCGACACGCCCGAGCCCTGGTTGGCCTGGACCGACGGCAGCTGGTTCAGCACGTCCTCGATGCGGGTCGAACCCGACAGCTTGACGTCCTGGTTGGTGACGACCGTCACAGGAGCTGCCGAGGTGAGGTTCGGCTGCGGAATGCGCGTGCCGGTGATGATGATGTCGTTCGAAGTCTGAACCGGCTTGCCCGCCGCATTGCGCGTCGGAACCGGGCCGGCCTCGACCGGGCCTGTGGGCTGCGCCGCAGCCGGGTTGGTCGCCGTGTTCTGATCCGGAACGGTCGACTGCGTATCCTTCGCAGTGCCCGGCTGGTTGGGCGTTGCGGTCTGCGCGTAAGCCGGGTTGGCAAGCATGGTTGCGCCAACCAGCAGCGTGCTCGTGAGCAGGCGCTGACGGAAATCGAGCTTCATAAAATCCTTCCCCTTCACTAGCCGAGCGGCAAGGGCACGGCTGCCGTGGCCGGCGAATGCAACTTCGCCGATCTGCCTGCTCTGATAGGTGAACCAAGGAGATGCTTGCAACGGCCACCCGCCCAATGAGGGAAAGTTGTCAAGGTGATGTATCAATTTTGCAACAGCGCCGGGTTGCGCCGAAAAGCCTAGGCAGCCTAGATTTCAGCGACTGGGGAAGGGGTGAAACTAATGCGCAATTGCTTGATCGTCGCCGGCTCGATCGCAACGATCATCGGGGTCGCTGCAGTAGCCAAGCCCTTGCCCGAAGCCGGTACCCCGGCGCAGGTCCAGGCGCTTCTCGCATGCCGCTCCATCGCAGATTCGAGCCAGCGGCTCGCCTGCTATGACAGGACGGCCCAGAGTTTCGCCGAGGCCGTGGGCAAGAAGGAGGTGGTGGTGATCGACAAGGCGCGGGCCAGTGCCGCGCGCCGCTCGCTCTTCGGGTTCACCGTTCCCAATCTCGGCGCTCTGTTCGGCGGCGGCGGAGACGAGATCAGCCAGATCGAGGGAACGGTCCAGAACGTCATCGAGAATGGCGACGGGACCCTCGTCATCACGCTTGCCGATGGATCGACCTGGAGCCAGATCGACGACACCCCGGTGGCACTGCCGCCGCGGCGCGGAGACAAGATCGTGATCAAGCGCGGCGCTCTAGGCGCCTATTTCGTGAAGGTCGGATCGCAGCCCGGCTACAAGGCCAAGCGCGTCGGCTAGCGTCGCTTGGCCTGCTCGGCCTTGAGACTGGCCTTGGCATCGACATAGGGCTCCTGCCGCTCGACGCTCCAATATTTGAGTTCGTGGAGCGGAATGCGCGCGCCCGTAACAGCGCACACGACATGGTCGCCATCGCTCAGCAGGCGAAAGGTCCCCGGAAGATAATGGACGCGGGCAGCCTTGCCGCTTCCGTGCATCAACATGCTGTTCAATCCTCTGCCGGGTCGAACAGGCCCGGCTGGGGAGGGATGTAGGGTTTGCGGCGCCTGGGCTCAACCGGCTTCGGCCCATGCCCCTCCACCGATGCATCGACCTTGCCGTCACCAAAGTGCAGCGTCAGATGGCCCGCCTCACGCGCGGCGCGCGCGTGGGTAAGAGTAGCTCCATCGCGGTTGGTGACGCGGACGTAGCCTTTCGACAGTGGCCGTTCCGGATGGACAAGCTCCGCCATCTTCCAGGCAGCGCTCAGCCTTTCCGACAGGCGCGCGATGCGCTGGTCGATGAGTTCTGAACGGAGCCGGCCCGCGACGAGGTTGAGATCGGCGCGGGCGCTTCCCGCGCGGGCGCCGAGCGAGCGCGGAAGCCGCTCCTTCAGTTCGTCGAGCCGCTGCACCACGGGCGCAAAAATGGCCTCGGGCTCGGGCCAGCGGCAGACGGTGAGTTCGAATCGCTCCCGGGTGCGCTCGATTCGCCGCGACAGGCACTGGCGGGAGCGGTGCTCGAGCTCGCTGAGTTGCGCAAAGAGTTCGGAGCGCACCGGGACCGCGATCTCTGCGGCTGCAGTGGGCGTCGGCGCGCGAAAGTCGGCGGCATGGTCGATGAGCGTCGTATCCGTCTCGTGGCCCACAGCCGAGATCAGGGGGATCGGGCTCTCAGCTGCCGCGCGCACCACTTCTTCCTCGTTGAATGGCCAGAGATCCTCGATCGAGCCCCCGCCCCTGGCAACGATGAGGAGATCGGGCCTGGGCTCGAGCAAAGGGAATGCGCGGATGGCCGCAGCAATTCGTGAAGCTGCCCCCTCCCCCTGGACCGGGACCGGCCAAAGGATAACGCGCGTCGGGCAGCGGTCCTCGAGCCGGTGGAGGATGTCCCTGATCACCGCGCCGGTAGGCGAGGTGACGACGCCGATGACGCGCGGCAGGAACGGAAGCCTGCGCTTCCTGCCCGCATCAAAGAGGCCCTCGGCTGCAAGCGCCTTTCGCCTCTTCTCGAGCAACGCGAGAAGGGCGCCCTCGCCTGCAAGCTCCATCCTGTCGACGGCGATCTGGTACTTGGACCGGCCGGGATAGGTCGTGAGCTTCCCGGTCGCGATCACTTCGGCCCCGTCCTCGGGCCTGAAAGCGAGCGCGGACGCGCTGCTGCGCCAGATCACTGCATCGATGCAGGCATTCTCGTCCTTCAGCGTGAAGTAGCAGTGTCCCGAGGCGTGCCGCTTGAACCCGCTGATCTCGCCGCGCACGCGGACCTGGCCGAAGGCATTCTCGATGGTGCGCTTGAGCGCGCCCGAAAGCTCGCTGACACTGAGCGGCGGCGAATTGTCGCCGGGTGCGACGTTCGCTAACAGGCCGGCACGCGTATCGTCAGGGAGATCCATGAATATTCTGCTCTTGGGGTCGGGCGGCCGCGAGGATGCGCTTGCCTGGCGCCTTAGGCAATCGCCGAGCTGCGACAAGCTTATCGCCGCTCCGGGCAATCCCGGGGTCGCGCGCTGGGCCGAGTGCGTGCCTGTCGATCCGGTCGATGGAAAGGCCGTGGTCAACCTCGCGAAGCAGGAAGGCATCGATCTCGTGGTCGTCGGACCCGAGGCTCCACTCGTCGCTGGCGTCGGCGATGCGCTTCGCAATGCCGGCATCAGAGTCTTCGGCCCGAATGCGGCTGCTGCCCAACTCGAAGGATCGAAGGGCTTCACCAAGGATCTCTGCCGTGCAAACGGGATCCCGACCGCCGACTATGTGCGGGTGACGACAGCCTCCGACGCCCGCACGCAGATCGGGCGTTTTGGTCTCCCCGTCGTCATCAAGGCGGACGGTCTTGCAGCGGGAAAAGGCGTGACGGTCGCCTCGTCGCTCGAGGAAGCGCTTGAGGCGATCGATGCCGCAGGCGATGGTCCGATGGTCATCGAGGAATTCCTTGCAGGGGAAGAAGCCAGCCTCTTTGCACTGGTCGATGGCGAAACGGCCGTGCCCCTCGCCTCTGCCCAGGATCACAAGCGCGTCGGCGAGGGAGACACCGGCCCCAATACCGGCGGCATGGGTGCCTACGCCCCTGCCCCGGTCCTGACGCCGCAACTGCAGGCGCGGGCGATGGACGAAATCATCCGCCCGACGGCACGCGCGCTTGCGGCTGCGGGAACGCCGTTCAGCGGCGTGCTTTATGCGGGGCTGATGCTCACGCCCCAGGGTCCCAAGCTCATTGAATATAACGTCCGCTTCGGCGATCCCGAATGCGAGGCGATCATGCCGCTCGTCGAGGGCGACTTCGCCATGCTTCTCGATGCTGTCGCCAGCGGCGAACTGGACGCTGTCCCTCGGCCCGAGCTTTCTGGCAAGCACTCGGTCACGATCATTCTTGCCGCGAGGGGCTACCCCGGCACTCCCGCAAGCGGCGGTCTCATTCGGGAGATCGAGGCAGCCGAGCAGGTGGACGGGGTGACCGTCTTCCATGCAGGTACGGCATTGAGCGGCGAGGAGCTTGTTGCAAAGGGCGGCAGGGTGCTTGCAGTCACGGCCGTCGCCGACAGCTTTGGCAATGCGCGGGCCCGGGCGTACCGAGCCGTCGACCAGATCGATTTCGCCGATGGCTTCCACCGGCGTGACATCGGCTGGCGCGAGCTTGCACGAGAAGGCGCATGAACACGTTCTGGAACTATTTCTGGCCCTGCTTTGCAGCCGGGATCGTGGCGGGCGTGATCGCAGGAGTGATCGCGTTCCATCGGGGAGCGCGCCGTAAGCGGGTGCTTGCAATCGGAGTTATTGCCTCGCTCGCCCTTGCAGCCCTCTGGCATGGACCCATCGGGGGTGCCGACCGTCTCGAACGCAGGGTGGACCGCAACGTCAAGGAGGTCCTCGCTTATTACGAGATGCCCCAGGTCACCGGACATCTGCACCGCGGTCCTCTCAGCCGCCGGCTCGTGCTTTCGGGTCCAGCGGACGATTTTCAACGCAGCGAGCTCGTGCGTCTCCTGAACCAGCTTCCGGGCGTACGCGAAACCGTGTGGAACAGTGACGGCGGAGGCCTGCCCCTCATCGTCGAGGGTCTGGGCGTTGCCCTGCTGGGCTTTCTTTTCGGGCTGCTGCTCGCCTATCTGATCGAGCTTCACCGTCGCTACAACGCACAATGGAACTGGTAACTAGATGGATCTGATCCGCGAATATTGGTGGGTAATCGTCGCCCTCCTCGTGTTGGTGCTGGCTCTCATCCTGCTGCGGCCCAAGCAGCGGGTGCAGCTCACCGACAGCGCGCCGGTGCGCCCGCACATGGCCCAGCAGAAGCGCCCGCCCGAGGGACGCGGCCTCGCCGGCGAAGCGGCGGCCGCGGCCAGCGACGTCGCCGGGGACATCATCGGCGCGCCGGTGCACCGCGAGCTCGACGGCGACAAGGAACCGCATGATGACCTCTCCCGGCTGAAGGGCGTCGGGCCAAAGTTCGCCGAGGCGCTCCGCGGCATCGGCTTCTACCGCTACGACCAGATCGCCGGTCTCAGCCCAAACGAGATCGAACGGATCGACGAACAGCTCGGGGCCTTCCGCGGGCGCCTCACCCGGGACCGGATCGCCGAGCAGGCGGAATATCTCGCCCGGGGCGACACGGACGGTTTCGAGCAGAGGTTCGGCAAGCTCTAGCCGACTGCTTCTGCCTCGCTTGAAGCGGGCCTGCGCCGCGGACGCCAGGCGATCAGCTTGTCGATCTTGCGGCCGTCCATGTCGACGATCTCGAACGACCAGCCGTCGTGCCGGAACTTCTCGCCGGTTTCCGGCAAGTGCTTGAGAACCGACAGGGCAAAGCCCGCCACCGTCGAATAGTCCCGGTCGTGGGGGAGGTTCACTCCGAGGCGGTCCGTAAGCATATCGGCGTTGGCAGCCCCCGACACGAGGAAGCTCCCGTCGTCCCGCTCGACCAGCGGAGGCTCTTCCCCTTGCTCGACGTCGTGGGCGAAGGTTCCGGCGAGCGCTGCAAGAATGCTGCCCGGAGTGACGATGCCGTCGAGATGCCCATATTCGTCGTGAACCAGCGCGAGCGGCACATCCGCGTTCCTCAGAACCGCAAGCGCATCCATTGCGTCCATGAGATCGGGAATGACGGGCGCCTTCAGGCAAAGCTGCTTGAGGTCGATCCGGCGGCCCTGGAGCAATGCGGCCATCACGTCACGGGTCTGGATGACGCCGACGATATTTTCGACCGCGCCGTCGGCAACGGGGATGCGGCTGTGCGGAGTTTCGAGAAGCGTCTGTCCGATCTCGGCAGGTTCGGCGGCAACGTCGATCCAGTCGATCTCGGTCCGGGGCGTCATTACTTCGCGGACGGGACGATCAGCGAGCCTCACGATCCCGGAGATCATCGCGCGCTCCTCCTCCTCGAGAACGCCGGCCGTCTGGGCCTCGGCGACGACGAGGTGGAGCTCTTCGGCAGTCACCTGATTTCGCGATTCGCGGTCGAAACCGAAAATCTTGAAGATCAGCACGCTCGACCGGTCGAGCACCCAGACGAAGGGCGCGACGATCTTCGAGAGCACGAGCATCGGCCGCGACATGACGACCGCGATCGGCTCGGGCGATCGAAGCGCGATCTGCTTGGGGACGATCTCGCCGACCACCAGCGAAACATAGGTGGTAAGAACGATCACGATACCAAAGCCGACGGTGTGCGCGGTCTTGTCCGACATGCCCAGCAGCTCGAGCCGCTCGGCCACGGGTCCGCCAAGGCTCGCACCTGAAAAGGCGCCCGCGAATATGGCGATGAGCGTGATGCCGCTCTGCACGGTCGAGAGAAAGCGGCCCGGATCGGAAGCAAGCTCGATTGCGCACTGCGCCCCGCGGCTGCCGCTCTTGGCCAAGGCCTTCAGCCGCGCGTCGCGCGAGGAGACGATCGCAAGCTCGCTCATCGCAAGGACGCCGTTCAATGCAACCAGGGCAAGGATGAGGAGGACGTCGAGCCAGGGTATGGGGGATAAATGGTCGCTCATGGGCGGCGATTGAGAATGTAACCTTCCCTTGTGGTAATTCACAAGCTCCCGCTCGATTCGAGATGGGGAACATCCGATACGCGCGCCGGTTTCATCGGCAGTTCAAAGGGGAGCCTATCTCGCATGAAGATCAGCCGCAGCTTCAGCAAGTTCGTCGTCGGTTGCTCGCTCGCGGTCCTTGCCGGCTGTCAGACGGCGCCGCCGCCGATGGTCGTCCCGGCTGCGTTCAGGCCGCTTGGAGTTTCTGCACCCTATCTCATGGGTGACGTCATCGGCGGAGAGCGATCGCGGGCAGCAAAGATGCGTGCTGCGAAGATTCGTCCGCTCGGTCCTGGCGAAATCGGAGCCTACATGGCCGATCTCGATTCCGAACTGAGGCGCCAGACCGCCGGGATCGGCCTCGACGTGCTCCAGGTCGGTGGCGGCATCGTCGTTCGCATCCCGGCCACCTTCACCTTCGATGCCGGGAGCGCAGCAGTGAAGGCGACGACCGACGCTACGCTCCTCGAGATCGCCCGCACGGTAAAGACCAGGAACCGCACCTTCGTCGACGTGCTCGCGCACACGGACACGTCGGGCACGCCCGAGGGCAATAAAGCCCTCTCCGAGCGGCGTGCTGCAGCGGTCGCGGCCTATCTTTCAGGACATGGCGTGTCGAAGGCCCGCATAGCCTCGCGAGGAATGGGAGAAAGCGCGCCCCTCTACTTGCCTGAGCAGAACGAGACGCAGAAGGCCGCCAACCGCAGGATCGAGATTCGTCTCTTGCCCTATCGCGGCTAGCGCCGGTCGGCGAAAAATTCCCTGAGAAGGCTGGCGGCCTCGGCATCCCCGATGCCGCCAAGGACATCCGGGCGGTGATGGCAGGTCGGCTGGGAAAAGATGCGGGCGCCGTGGACGACTCCGCCGCCCTTGGGATCCTCGGCCCCGAATCGGAGAGCTTTCAGCCTCCCGACTGAAACGGCCGCAGCGCACATGGCGCAGGGTTCGAGCGTCACCCACAAGGTGCAGTCATCGAGCCGCGAGGTTCCAAGCCGGGCTGCTGCAGATCGGATTACCTGCATCTCTGCATGAGCCGTGGGATCGCTGCTCTGGCGCATGGAATTGCGGGCCTCGGCAATGATCGTCTCGCCAAGGGTGATGACCGCGCCCACGGGAACCTCGCCTTCAAGGGCCGCCTCGGCAGCAAGGTCGAGCGCGCGGCGCATCGGAGCTGGCAGCGGAAAGCCCATGCCCGGCGCGCTAGCGGAGCCGCCCGGGACTGTCACATGGCGTTGTTGGCAGCCGCCTGGTTCTGGGATCCATCCGGCTTTTGGACGACAAGGGTCGGCACCTTCACGGTGGCTGCCTTCGTTCCCACCTTGACCGATCCGGTCTCGACGTCGAACGCGGGCGGCTGGCCCCCCTTGGCGGTCACTCCATTTCGGGTGGCACTGACCTGAGGAACCTTGCCGGTGCGAATCTGGCTGATGTTCAAGAAACCCGTCGCAATCCCTGCGATGACAACGAGGATTGCAACGATCAGTATGAAGACGAGGACGCGCATCGACATATTCCCCTGAAATGTTCCAAGTCCGGTCCGGCCGCGCCAGGCGACGCTTGCCTAACGCAAATGTTGTTAAGCGGTTGCCCGGAGGCCAAGACCCCGCAACGTTGACGCCCGCGGCTCAAGCAGCTAACGGGCGGCGCTCTCGGGCCCATGGGGTCCGCACACGAAAATCAGGAAGAAGACCATGTCGCGGGTTTGCGAGCTGACCGGCAAGGGCCGGCAGGTGGGACACAATGTTTCCCACGCCAACAACAAGACGAAGCGCACGTTCCTGCCCAACCTGCAGAACGTCACGCTTATCTCGGATGCACTTGGTCAGAGCGTGAAGCTGCGCGTCTCGACCCATGGCCTGCGCTCGGTCGAACATGTCGGCGGCCTCGACAACTGGGTCCTCAAGACCAGCAGCGAGAAGCTCAGCCCCAAGGTTCGCAAGCTCAAGAAAGAGATTGCCAAGAAAGTGGCCGAGCAGCCGGCCGCCTGATCAGCCTAACCAGCTGACTTTTCACGGATTTTCCTGAACAAAGGCTGCAAGGCACGTTCAGGCTTCATACCGCGCGAATCGGGTATAACCACCTGTATTGGCGGGGTTTATCCCCTTTTCCCCGTCGGCCTGGACACAGGCGAACTTACCCTCGGGTCGCGTATCGAGGGTGGCCCCAGCGTGCATTGTTACGCTGGGGCCGACTTTTTTTGCTCAGTGCATGTCGAACAATTGGGCCAGCTGATCGACCATTGCTCCGGCGAGCTGGTCGGCATCCATGATGGTCACCGCGCGGGTATAATAGCGGGTCACGTCATGACCTATCCCGATCGCGATAAGCTCGACGCTCGACTTTTTCTCAATCCAGTCGATCACCTGCCTCAGATGCCGCTCGAGGTAGCTTCCGCCATTGGCTGAAGCGGTCGAATCGTCGACCGGCGCACCGTCCGAGATCACCATGAGGATGCGCCGTTCTTCGGCCCGGGCGATCAGCCGGTTGTGCGCCCATAACAGCGCCTCGCCGTCGATATTTTCCTTCAGGAGGCCTTCCCGCATCATGAGCCCGAGGCTGCGGCGAGAGCGCCTGTAGGGCTCGTCGGCACGCTTGTAGACGATGTGCCTGAGGTCGTTCAGCCGGCCGGGGTTGGGAGGCCGTCCCTGGGACAGCCACGCCTCACGGCTCTGGCCACCCTTCCAGCCGCGGGTAGTGAAACCGAGAATTTCGGTCGCGACGCCGCACCGCTCGAGCGTCCGCGCAAGAATGTCGCCGCATATCGCCGCAATCGCGATCGGGCGGCCCCGCATCGAACCCGAATTATCAATCAGGAGCGAGACGACGGTGTCCCTGAAGTCGGTCTCGCGCTCGATCTTGTAGGACAAAGAGTGGCCGGGGCTCACGACCACGCGTGCGAGCCTGCCGGCGTCGAGAAGCCCTTCTTCCTGGTCGAAATCCCAGCTTCGGGCCTGCTGTGCCATCAGCCGCCGCTGAAGGCGGTTGGCAAGCCGCGTAACGACGGTCTGGAGGCCCGCCATCTGCTGATCGAGGTAGGCCCGAAGGCGCCCGAGCTCTTCTTCGTCGCAAAGGTCGGCGGCCTCGACAATCTCATCGAAGCGGGTCGTGAACGCCTTGTAGTCCGTCTCCGGAGCAAGGTCCCAGTTGCGGCGGCCAGGCGAGGCAAAGACGCTTTCGCTGAAATCGTCGCCTGCTCCCGTCTCGTCCTCACCGGCCTCCATTTCCTCGCTCGACTCGCCGTCTGCGTTCTGGTCCTCGACCTCTTCGCCGCGCATTTCGACGTCCCCGCCGCCGGGCGTTCCCTCCTCGCCCTGTTCGGTCGACTCGTCGCTGCCGTCCTCTTCGCCTTCGGCGTCGTCGCCTGCTTCGTCCGGGTCGTCCTCCACCGGCTCTTCGGCCGAGGCGAGGTCGAGGTCCTCCAGCAGTCGCCGCGAAAGGCGGGCAAAGGCGTCCTGGTCATCAAGAGTGAGGGCCAGCGCATCGAGCTCGGCCCCTCCCTTTTCCTCGATCCAGGGCGCCACCAGTTTGAGACCTGGAAGCGCAGCTGCCGGCGGCGGTTCCCCCGTCAGCCGCTCCCGGGCAATCAATCCAAGGGCCGTTGGAAGGGGCACCTCCTCCGCGCTCCGGGCGCGAACGATTGCGTCTCCCCGGATCCGGGCTTCGGTCAGCTGGGCGAGGTTTCTCCTGATGCCGCCCATGGCGCGGGCCCCCAGCGCTTCGACGCGGGCCATCTCGAGCGCATCGAACACGGCGCGCGCATCGACGTCCATCGGCGCGACCCGGCCGTGGAGTCTCGGGTCATGGTAGCGAAGCCGCAGCGCCGCCGAATCGGCGGCGCCCCGCGCCTCGGCGACGAGTCCCGGTTCAAGCCCCGGGCCTGGCGATGGCACACGCGCGGTCTTGCCCGTGGCTGCCACATGGTCGGAGGCAAATACGACCTCGATCTCCGGATCTTTTGCAATCGCGCGCGAGGCCCCGGCAAGGGCACGGCGAAAATCATCGATTGGCGAGCGCTCCGGCATTCCTCAGTTTTCCAGTACACGGCGCCACGCGGCGGGCAAGAAGCAGCGCCTGTGTCGGTTAAACAGGATCCAAACACAAAGGGTTACTGAAACATTACTTTTGAATTGACTCCGGTTCAGCCTGCCTCCAGCCTCGAACATTCGTCCCTGCGGACCCAGTAACCGGCTCGTGGGAGCGAGAGTGTTCAGGGGAGAGTTGTATGTCACTTCCGTACAAAGGCGCGAGCCTCGTCGATGCGCCCTATTCGTTCGCGACGACCGAGCCAGTTCAGTTCAGCCTCGATCCCTATGTGGGCGGAACCTGGAAAGGAAAGCCGATCCTGCCGCTGACAGGAACGAACAGCGTCACCAGCCATATCGATACCGGTCTTTCGATCCACGCGAGCAACGGCGTCATCACCTACACGTTCCTCGACAAGGACCATCTCACCGGTCTCTACAACAACCCGAACGTCGGCTTCACTGCACAATATGGCCTCTCCGTGTTCACGCCGGAGCAGGAAACGGCTGCGCGAAATGCCATCCAGCTGTGGGACGACCTCATCCCGCAGACATTCAAGGAGACCAGCGGAATGGGGGCGGACATCATGTTCGCCAACTCGCTCGATCCTGCACAGGCCTATTCATATTATCCCGGCAAGCAGGGCTGGAAGTTCCAGAGCGACGTGTTCGTCAATGACCCGAGCGTCGACAATGTCACCAACAAGTGGTTCGACTTCGGCGGCTACGGCAACACCACCCTCATTCACGAGCTCGGACACACGCTTGGGCTAAGCCATCCGGGCGCCTACAATTTCGGTCCGGGCTTTAGCGCGACCTACGCGAATGGTGCGGAATATGCGCAGGACAGCATGCAGTACAGCATCATGTCCTACTGGAGCGGATCGAACACCGCGCAGATCACGCGCGACTGGCTGAGCCAGCAGGCCAATTATCCGCAGACCCCGATGCTGCACGACATCTACGTCATCCAGGAGAAGTATGGGGCGGACCCGACGACGCGTGCAACGGATACGACCTACGGCTTCAATTCGAACGCAGGCAATGCCGTCTACGATTTCTCGCACAACCCCTATCCCAACCTGTCGATCTACGATGCAGGCGGAACCGACACGATCGACCTCTCGGGCTTCACCGCGGGGCAGTTCCTCGATCTCCATCCGGGTTCGTTCAGCTCAGTGGGAGCCGCAGTGCCGAGCCTTGCGGACGTCAACGCAGCGCGGGCGGCACTCGGCCATGAGCTCGGCCTCACCCTTCAGCCCTATACGCAGACGACCCTCAATGCGGCGAAGTCTGCCTACCTCCCTGTCATTTCGAGCAACGTCGCCTTCGATACGGGGGTCACGGGTGTGGCCGCGACCGAGTTCAGCAATCTGTCGATCGCTTACAATACCATCATCGAGAACGGCATCGGCGGCTCCGCGAGGGACGTTCTTTGGGGCAATGACGTTGCCAACGTTCTGAAAGGCATGGGCGGCGACGATGTCATTCGCGGCTTTGGCGGCAACGACACGCTCTGGGGCGGCGATGGGAACGACACGTTCGTGTTCGACAAGGACGGGTCCACCGACACGATCGCGGATTTCCAGACGGGCCACGACAAGATCGACCTCAGCAACGTCGCCGGTGCGACCGCGAGCTGGGTAACTTATGACGCCGCGCATAACCGCGTTGCGATCGATACCGACCACAATGGCACGGCCGACATGTTCATCAACATTGCCGGGAGTGCGCCCGTCACGAGCGATTTTATCTTCCACGCCTGAAACAAGCGCGGGACGAACCGCAAAAATGAGGGGCGCCGGCCAGCCGGCGCCCCTTTTTTCTTCCCTGGACTACGCCTTTCCGACGACGCTCTCGGGCAGGTCCTCGCCGAACACTCGCTGGTAATATTCGGCGATGAGCGGTCGTTCGGATTCGTCGCACTTGTTGAGGAAACTCACGCGGAACGCATAGCCGACGTCGTTGAAGATGTGGGCGTTCTGGGCCCAGCTGATGACAGTCCTGGGACTCATCACCGTCGAAATGTCGCCGTTGATGAAGCCCTGGCGCGAGAGTTCGGCGACCTTGATCATCTTGTCGACGATCGCCTTGCCTCCGGGCTCGTCATATTCACCCGTTTTGGCAAGGACGATCTGGGCCTCGACGGAAGCGGGCAGGTAGTTGAGGGTCGTGACGATATTCCAGCGATCCATCTGGCCCTGATTGATCGCCTGGGTGCCATGATAGAGGCCGGTCGTATCCCCGAGGCCGACCGTGTTGGTTGTCGCGAAAAGACGGAACCAGGGGTTCGGGCGGATCACTCGGTTCTGGTCGAGCAAGGTGAGCTTGCCCTCGGCTTCCAGAACCCGCTGGATCACGAACATGACGTCGGGCCGACCGGCATCATATTCGTCGAATACGAGGGCGACCGGATGCTGGAGCGCCCAGGGAAGAAGTCCCTCGCGAAACTCGGTCACCTGCTGGCCATCGCGAAGCACGATCGCGTCCCGGCCGACGAGATCGATGCGGCTGATATGGGCATCGAGGTTGATCCGGATGAGCGGCCAGTTGAGGCGCGCCGCGACCTGTTCGATGTGCGTCGACTTGCCGGTGCCGTGATAGCCCTGGACCATCACCCGGCGATTCTTGGAGAAGCCGGCGCAGATCGCGAGCGTCGTGTTGGGATCGAAGACGTAGGTTGGGTCGAGATCGGGAACGCGCTCGTCGGCCTCGCTGAATGCGGGGACCTCCATGTCCGAGTCGACCCCGAACAGCTCGCGGACCTTGGCGATCTTGTCGGGCGACGCCATCAGCGTCTCGGCTCGGCTCTCGGGCTGCACGTTGGGAAGATCAGTCATGGAAGGTGCCTTAAGGGAAGGGCGCGCCGGCCTCAACGTTCAGCCAATTTTTGGCGGAAGCGGAAACAGGGTCGTGAAACGTTTCGCGAGCTTCAAGTCTCCCTCGATGCGGATCAGATCCAGACGGGCGCCGCCGTGGATCACCGCGGCAATTTCGCTGGGTGCACCGCTGAAAATGACATCGCAGCCCTTGAGATCGTTGGTGCGTTCGACCTCGAAATGGGTTTCAAGAAGCGTCGCGACGTAGCGCACATCGCCGAAGTTGAAGCCGATCCGGCTCCCACCAAGCCCCTTTGCGAGCGCGGGCGAAAAAAGGGTCTGCAGCGACATCATCACCGAGACATGGCTCATCTGTAGAGTCGGGTCGTGCGCCGGGCTTCGGGCCGCCCACCGCCCCAGTGAAGCGATGAGGGGAACGACCTCGAGGCCCCAGTCGGTCGCCTCGTAAACCTGGACCGAGGCAGGGGGAGGAAGCCTCGTCCTTCGAACCAGCCGCCGTGTTTCAAGCTCAGTGAGGCGCTGGGTGAGGACATTGGCGCTGATGCCGCGAAGGTCCTGCTTCAGCTCGGAAAACCGCCGCGGTCCGTAGGCGAGTTCGCGAAGGACGAGCATGGCCCAGCGTTCCCCCAGCAGTTCCATTGCATGGGCGAGGCCGCAGGCGTCTTCGTAGCGCCGCCTTTCTTCCGTCTGTCGCAATATAGTTATCTTTTCTAACTTCTCAGTTGCGATTTATAACTTCTCGGTGCAAAGGGCAAGCGAATCGAGTCGCAAAGGAAGGGGAAAGACAAATGTCGCGCATGATCTTCGTGAACTTGCCGGTGGAGAATCTTGAACGCTCCAGGGCCTTCTACGAGGCAATCGGATTTCGCTGCGAACCCAAGTTCAGCAACGAGGCAGCCGCAATGATGGTGATTTCCGAGACCATCTCCGTGATGCTGCTCACTCATCCCTTCTATGCAACGTTCACTCGCAAGCCGATTGCGGATGCGCACGCGAGCAGTCAGGTACTGCTGTGCATTTCCTGTGAGAGCCCTGAAGAGGTCGATCGTATTACCGAGGCAGCCGCTTCGGCGGGCGGGAACGCCGACGTCGCCCCGAAACAGGAGATGGGCGTGATGTACGGCCGCAGCTTCGAGGATCCCGACGGCCACGCCTGGGAGCCGATGTGGATGGACCCCGAGTTCGCCGAAAAAGGCGCACACCCGGTCGATGAGGCCACCGCCGCGTAACATTGCAACGATAGGAGGGCCGACATGCCGGTCGATCCCAATTCGGATATCGAGATCACCGCCTACCGGTGGGTGCCCAGGTTCGCGCAGGGGCTCGTTCGCGACCTTCGCCTACGCTGGGCGCTTGAGGAAATCGGCAAACCCTATCGCTTACGCCTTCTGGATGCGACGAGGCCGCGCCCGCAGGAATATTTCTGCGAACAGCCCTGGGGCCAAGTCCCCGTCTACAAGGACAATGAGGTCCACCTGTTCGAGAGCGGCGCAATCCTCATCCATCTTGGAATGCAGGACGAGCGGCTCCTGCCGGCCGACACGCAAGGAAAGATGCGCGGCATCGCCTGGGTGGTCGCTGCGCTGAACAGCATCGAGCCCGCCATCTTCCCGCTGTTGATGGTGAACGTTCTCAACAAGGGCGAGCCGTGGACCGACGAAGCACGTCCCAAGTTCATGAAGGTCCTCAACGGTAGGTTGAAGTGCGTTTCCGACGCGCTCGGCGAGAAGGAATGGCTCGAAGACCGCTTCACGATCGGCGACCTCATGCTGGTGACGGTCCTGCGAGAGCTGCGCGGCACAGAGGGCGTCGATGAATTTCCCAACCTCTCCGCGCTCGTCAAGCGCGGCGAAGCACGGCCCGCCTTCCAAAGGGCCCTGTCCGACCAGCTCGCGGTATTCCGCGAGCACGAACCGCAAGGAGAAGCAGCATGAGCTATGTCGACGGATTCATCCTTCCGCTGCCCAAGGGCAAGGAAGACGAATATCGCAAGGTCGCGGAAACCTTCGCGAAGAAGGCCGAAGCTCAGGGTGCCATCGGCAGCGTCGAATCGGTTGGCGATGGGCTTGAGCATGGCCACACGACCGATTTCTTCCGCGCAGTGCAGGCGACGAACGATGAAAATGTCGTCTTCTCCTTCATCCTGTGGCCCTCCAAGGAAGTACGCGACAGGGCCTGGGAGAAACTGATGGCCGATCCCGAAATGCAGCCCGGAGCGCAGCCCATGCCGTTCGATGGCAAGCGGATGTTCTGGGGCGGCTTCAAGCCGATCGTGAACACGCTGGAGAAGATCTCCGCCTGAAGCGGCAAACTCTCGAGGAGGGTAGAATCATGACTGACGTGCGCGACGAGGTGGCTGGTGCCGCCACGAACGATAACGGCCAGGCCAAAGGCGCGGGCTTCATCTGGTACGAGCTGATGACCCCGGACCCGGACGCCGCAAAGGCCTTTTACGACAAGGTCGTCGGCTGGAACATCGAGGCCAAGTCCAACTTCCCCAACGGCTATCGCATGATCGGAAGGAGCGACGGCAAGTTTGCCGGCGGCGTTCTTCCGCTGACGCCGGAGATGCAGCAGCACGGGGCCCGGCCGACGTGGCTTGGCTATGTTTACGTCGATGACGTCGATGCGAGGGTCGCCGCGATCGAGCAGGACGGCGGCAAGACATTCATGGGGCCCTTCGACATCCCCGACATCGGCCGCGTCGCGATGGTCGCAGACCCCGCACGCGCTCCCTTCTACGTGATGAAGCCGATCCCTCCGGAAGGCCAGCCGGAGGCACAGAGCGACGTCTTTTCCGTCGACGAGCCCCAGCACGTCCGCTGGAACGAGCTTTCGACGACCGATCCCGAAGGCGCGGTCAACTTCTACCGCCGCCATTTCGGCTGGGGTCAGGAAGGCGACATGGATATGGGCGAGATGGGCAAGTACCGTTTCATCCAGAACGGCCCCACGACCATCGGCGCGATCATGCCCAAGCCCCCGCAGCTGCCGGTCAGCCTCTGGACCTATTACGTCGGGGTCGACGACATCGACAGGGCTTCGGCAGCGATCACGGCCGGCGGCGGCCAGATCCTCCATGGCCCGATGGAGATCCCCGGTGGCGAATTCGCGATGAACGCAATGGACCCTCAGGGCACGCCGTTCGGCCTCGTCGGCCCGCGCAAGTGAAGGAAAGCACGATGCCCGACAGCAAGATGATCACCTGCCTCTGGTTCGACAAAGGCGAAGGCCGGAAAGCCGCGGAATTCTACGCCTCCACTTTCCCCGACAGCCACGCCGGACCCGCGCACGGCGCGGTATCGGACTATCCCGGCGGCAAGGAGGGGGAGGAGCTGACGGTCGAGTTCACGGTCCTCGGGCGACCGTTCGTGGCTCTCAACGGCGGCCCGAACTTCAAGCCCAACGAAGCCGTCAGCTTCATGGTCCTGACAGAAAACCAGGAAGAGACCGACCGCTACTGGAACGCCATCACCCAGAATGGCGGAGAAGAGAGCGCGTGCGGCTGGTGCAAGGACAAATGGGGCTTTTCCTGGCAGATCACTCCGAGGCAGCTTCTGGAGCTCACCAGCGCCGGCGGCGAACGAGGCAAGCGTGCCTTCGAGGCGATGATGACGATGCGCAAGATCGACATCGCAGCACTCGAACGCGCCGTCGAAGGGGTTCCTGCCGATGCGTAAGCTCACCGGGGCCGTCTTCCAGTCACTCGACGGCGTAATGCAGGCGCCGGGCGCACCCGAGGAAGACCGGTCCGGCGGATTTGATCTTGGCGGCTGGTCCTTTCACTTCTGGGACGGCAGCATGGAGCAACCGTTCGGGAAGGTGATCGAGGCCGAATATGACTTGCTGCTCGGCCGGCGAACCTATGACATCTTCGCCGCCTACTGGCCCTACAATCGAGACAACCCCATCGGTGAACGGTTCCAGCGCATCAACAAATATGTGCTTACCCATTCGGACGAGCCGCTGGAGTGGGATAACAGCAGCAGGCTTTCCGGCGATACGGCGGCGGCAGTCGAAGACCTTAAGAAGACCGAGGGACGCGACCTCCTCATCCAGGGAAGCAGCACTCTCTACCCGCCGCTCCTTTCTCAGGGACTGATCGACCGGCTGCTGGTCATGACCTTCCCGGTCCTCCTGGGTCGCGGAAAATCCATCTTCGATGGAACGCAGCGTCCTTCCAGAATGAAGGTGACGGACCATTTCGTGTCCGACAGCGGCGTTGCGTTCGTGACCTACGAACCTGCCGGCGAAGTCCCGATGGGCTCCTTCGAGACAAGGGAACCCAGCGAGGCCGAGCTTGAGCGCCGCGCGAAGGTCGAGGCAGGCGCCTGGTGAGCCTCCAGTTCTTCGGCCACCCCTTCTCGTCCTATACCCAGAAGGTCCTCATCGCACTGTGGGCCGACGAGACGCCGTTCGAGTACCGGATGATCGGTCCTGATCATCCGGACAATTTAAACGAGCTCAAGCGGCACTCGCCCTTCGGGCAGTTCCCGCTGCTGATCGACGAGGGTACGGCCGTGTTCGAATCGACGCCCATCATCGAACACCTCCAGGCCCATCATCCCGGACCGACCAAGTGGATCCCGGAAGGCGAAACCGGGCGCCGCGTGCGCTTCCTCGACCGCTTCTTCGACCTTCACGTGATGTACAACATGCAGTCCGTGGTCGCGGACGCGCTTCGGCCCGAAGGTTCGCGCGATCCTTATGGTGTCGCCCGCGCACGCGAACGGCTGAACACCGCCTATGACTGGCTCGAAACACAATTTGACGGTGAATGGGCGGCAGGAACCATGTTCACGCTCGCGGACTGCGCAGCAGCTCCCTCGCTTTTCTATGCCGACTGGGTCGAGCGGATCGGACCCGCCCGGCCGAAACTGGCGGCCTACAGAGCGCGGCTGCTTGCCCATCGGGTCGTTGCACGCGCTGTTGACGAGGGTCGGCCTTATCGCGCGTTCTTTCCGCTCGGGGCGCCTGACCGCGATTAAGCGAAGGCGGGCGCTTTTCGCAGCAACTGATAGGCGTCGATCACTTCCCTAAGCTTGGCTTCGTGGCTGCGGTCGCCGCCATTCTTGTCGGGGTGGTAGCGACGCACCAGCGCCGAATAGCGGCGCCGGAGGGCGTGCCGGTCCGCGTCCTCGCCGAGCCCCAGCACGGATAATGCCTGATGCTCGGGTCTGCTGAAGCGCGAGACCGGCGCCCCTGCGCGTTCGCGGATACTCCCGAAGCGCGCCGAAATTGCTTCCAGCGGATCCGAGAAGTCGCTCCACCTTGGCGGCGGATCGGCGCCATTGGCGGTGAAGCTCCGGCTCGGCCGTTCCCAGCCGCCGAGCGGATGCTGCGCCCGCGTGATCTCGTCGGTGCTCATCCCCTCGAAGTAATTGTACTTGGCATTGTGCTCGCGGACATGGTCGAGGCACAGAAAGCGCCAGCTCCCCGGCCCGTCGAAATTGGCCGGCTGAAGCGGTGCCTTGAATTCTCCTGGCGCTGCGCAGCCAGGCGCTGCGCACCTTGCCCTTGCGCCTTCGACACGCCCATGGAGCCTGGATTGCTTCGTCGCCATTGATCTCCTCTATATAAGAGCGATGAACGCCCAAGCCATCGGTCCGGTCGCCACTGAGATGCTCCGGCGCCTCAGCTCGGCCCTTTCGCCATCAAGTATCGAGCTCATCGACGACAGCGAGCAGCATCGCGGCCACGGCGGCTACAACCCGGCGGGAGAAAGCCACTTCACGCTTCGCATCGAGAGCGCTGCCTTTGCAGGCAAGAACCGGATCGAGCGCCAGCGGATGATTTATTCAGCGCTTGGCGACCTCATGGAGGCGCGGGTTCACGCGCTTTCGATCCGTGCCTGGGCACCTGGAGAATAGTCGACGCCTGACATGGAGATGGCGCAGACGAGACCTGGGGCTCTATAGGGCGCGCCACACCAGCAGGAGAGCCTACCGATGGCCACCCTCGAAACGGCGTTCGAACAGGTGATCACACCCGTCACCCACGACCTTGGCGATTTCAAGGTCAATCGCTCGCTGCCCGCGCGCGAGCGGACAATGGTCGGCCCCTTCATCTTCGTCGACGAGTTCGGACCGGCCCGCCTGCCTGCCGGGCGGGGCATGGACGTGCGGCCCCACCCCCATATCAACCTCGCGACCGTCACCTACCTCTTCGAAGGCGCGATCGAGCACCGCGACAGCATCGGCTCTCACCAAGTGATCGAACCTGGCGCCATCAACCTCATGACTGCGGGAAGCGGCATCGTGCATTCCGAGCGCTCGCCGCAGGCGTTGAGGCCGGAGGGCCCGAGCCTCTACGGCATGCAGACCTGGCTCGCGCTTCCGGACGGAAGGGAGGAGGTTGCCCCGGCATTCGACCATGTCCCGGCCGCCGGCCTGCCGCTGGTCGAAGAAACCAATGCCAGCGCCCGGGTTCTCATGGGAACGCTCTGGGGCAAAACCGCGGCGACACCGTGCCACTCGCCTACCCTCTATGCCGATATCTTGCTGGGCGCAGGCGGCGCGCTCCCGCTCGATGCGGAAGCGGACGAGCGGGCCGTCATGCTCGTGGGCGGAGCGGCCGAGCTCGACGGACTGAGGCTCGATCCTTTCGCGCTGTACGTCCTTCGCCCGGGCCACGAAGGGCGGCTCTCGAGCGCAACCGGCGGCCGGGTGATGCTGATGGGCGGCCAAGCCTTTCCGAACCGCCGCTACGTGTTCTGGAACTTCGTCTCTTCTTCGCGCGACCGCATCAACCAGGCCAAGGCCGACTGGAAGGCGCTCCGTTTCCCGCTGATCCCCGGCGACGACCAGGAATATATTCCGCTTCCCGAGATCCCCGTAACGGTCAGCTATCCGTGACCCGCTTCGAGCGGGTGCCGCTGGCTACCGGCGTTACGCTAAACGTCGCGCTCGCCGGTGACCCGGTGAACCCGGCGGTCGTTCTTCTGCACGGTTTTCCGGAGTCCCACCGCACCTGGCGCGAGATTTGGGGCAGGCTTGATGAGAGCTTCTTCCTGGTGATGCCCGATCAGCGCGGCTTTGCCGGATCCGACCTCCCACAGGATATCGAGGCCTATAAGACCGATACGCTCATCGACGACATCTTTGCGCTTGCCAAGGCGCTCTCGCTCGGGAGCTTTGCGCTGGTGGGCCATGACTGGGGCGGGGCGATTGCCTGGGGCGCGGCGCTGCGCGCAGATCCGCGCCTGACGCGCCTCGCGATCATCAACGCGCCGCACCCGGTGATTTTCCAGAAAAGCCTCATCGAAAGCCCCGCCCAGCGCGAGGCCTCGCAGTACATCACCGCCTTTAGGACGCCAGGTTTTGAACGGAGCGTCGAGGCGATGGGTTTCGACGCTTTCTTCGAGAAGACGTTCGCCCGCCACGTCGACATCTCGCTGATCCCTCGATCGGAGAAGCTGCAATATATCGCGGACTGGTCGCAGCCGGGCGCGTTCAACGCGATGCTCAACTGGTACCGTGCCTCGCGCCTGATCGTCCCGCCCATCGGGATGAACGTGCCGGACGCGCTGCTGCGCGCCTTTCCGAGCATCAAGGTGCCGACCCTCGTCATCTGGGGAATGAAGGACCCGGCCCTGCTTCCAATCCAGCTGGACGGGCTCGATGAGCTGGTCGACGACCTTGCAATTATAAGACTGCCGGATGCTGGCCACTTTGCGCCCTGGGAAGCCGGCGCCGAGGTAGCAGCGGCCCTCGAGCCCTTCCTTGCCGGCGAGCACCCGGCTAGTGCCACTCGCAAATGACCGAGGCCCGCTCCCTTTCGCGTTCAGCCGCACGGCTCGCCGCCGTCCAGGCGCTCTATCAGCAGGACATGGAGGGGACCCCAGTCACGCGTCTCCTTCACGAATTCCATGAGCATCGCCTCGGGGCGACCATCGAGGACGCGACCTACCATGACGCCGAGCGCGACTTTTTCGACGATGTCGTCACCGGCGCCGATGCGCGCCGGGACGAAATCGACACCATGATCAGCGCGCGGCTCGCCCAGGGCTGGACCCTCGAGCGGCTCGACCGCCCGATGCGGGCGATCCTGCGCGCGGGCGCCTATGAGCTGCTCGCTCGCCCGGACGTGCCCGTCGGATCGGTTATTTCCGAATATGTGGACGTCGCGCACGCCTTCTATGACAAGCGCGAGAGCGGCTTCGTCAACGGCCTTCTGGACGCGATCGCAAAGGAAACCCGCTCTTAACCCTTGCCTGCTACCAGTGCAGGAATGGACGTCAGGACTCTTGGGCTGACCGCCTGCGCATTCGCCGCCGCGGCAATCGTCGCGCGCATTTTCTGGCTGTTCGCCAACCGGACGCCGGTGCTCGCTCATTCTGAAAATGTCGACGTGCTCGGCGAGAGCCTCCCGGGTGATCCCCTGAACCCGCCGGAACATCCGGAGGGTCTGGGGCGGATGTCCCCGTTCCACACCGCCGACATGCGTCTCGAATATGAGGTCGCCGGCAAGCATTACGAGCACGACGTCGAGACCCGTTCGATCGATGGGCTTGGCGTCACGGCTGCCGACGACATGCCGATCCTCTGGGCCGACCCTGCCAATCCGGCGCGGATCGAGCGCCATGGCCCCGGCTTCTGGATGATCGGGCTTCTCGTCGTCGGCTTCGCCGCTTCGGCGATTTACAGCTACTCCTAACCGCTTTCACCTTGCAGCCGCCGGGGCTGAGACTACCCTCCGGCGGATGATCCGCGAACGGGAGGTCATCGCGCGATTGCGCCGAATCGCGACAGCACCGGGAGCCCGGGGGCTTCTGGACGACGTCGCCGTGCTCGACGGCCTCGTCGTCACCCACGACAGTATTGCGCAGGGAATCCATTTCCTCGTCCACGACCCGCCCGCGAGCGTCGGCTGGAAGCTCGTCGCGGTGAACCTCTCCGATCTCGCTGCGAAGGGCGCAGCCCCTGCAGGAGCGCTGCTCTCCTTGTCGATCAGTGGTCCCGGCGAATGGGAGCTTGCCTTCCTGGGCGGCATCGAAGCCGCCTGCGAAAGCTACGGGCTGCCGCTCCTCGGGGGAGACACGATCGCCCTGCCGCCAGGATCGCCGCGAGTCCTTGGCCTCACCGCGATCGGCCGCGCTTCGGCGGCGATTCCGGCCCGTGCCGGCGGCGTTCCGGGCGATGCACTGTGGCTCGTCGGCACGATCGGCGATGCAGCCCTCGGGCTTGCCCAGCTGCGCGAGGACCGCAATGCAACGGGTCCTCTCGTCGATATCTACCGCCGCCCGGTTCCCCAGCTCGAGGCTGGCCGCCTGCTGGCGCCCCATGCCCATGCCATGATGGACGTATCGGACGGACTGCTGCTCGATTCGACCCGCATGGCCGAGGCCAGTCGCTGCGCGATCGCGATCGAGCTCGACGCGCTTCCCTTGTCGAGCGCGTTCGTCGCGGAGCGCGGACAGGGCCTCGCTGCCCGCCTGTTCGCGGCGACCGGGGGCGATGACTACGCCCTTCTTGCCGCTCTTCCTCCAGAACTCGATCCGGAAACACTTTGTTTACCAAAGGGGACGAGAATCAGCCGCATCGGTTCGCTTGCCGCAGGCCGGGGCAATATCGACCTCACGTTTGCGGGCGAACCCGTAGGATTGCCGGAGAGTCTCGGATTTGAGCACCAGGGTTCAGACGATTGCGGGCCTTCCACTTCGACAGTGGCTGATCGGCGTTAGCGGCCTCATCTCCGGAATGGCCTTTGCGCTCGTAACACTCGCCCGCTAACTCGAGGCGGTTGCCAGCCGCGAAAACGCTCCGTAAAGCTTCGCCGTTTTTCCAGGCGGCCCACTCCTGCGGCCGTATTCGCCTGCTTCAAGAACGGGGAAGCTTGAACCCATGAACCTGCTGCTTATCGCCATAATCTGCGGCGTCATCGCGGTGCTCTACGGCATCGTCACCAGTCGCCAGGTGCTCGCCGCATCGCCGGGCAACCAGCGCATGATCGAAGTCGCCGGCGCGATCCAGGAAGGCGCTGCCGCCTACCTTCGCCGCCAGTACACCACCATCGCCATCGTCGGCGTCGTGGTCGCTGCAATCATCTTCTTCTTCCTTGGTGGACTGAGCGCCGCGGCCTTCGTGCTTGGCGCCGTCCTGTCGGGCGCGGCCGGCTTCATCGGCATGAATATCTCGGTCCGCGCGAACGTCCGGACTGCGGAAGCTGCGCGCAAGAGCCTTCAGAGCGGTCTCACCACTGCCTTTAGGGCGGGCGCGGTCACGGGCCTGCTCGTTGCCGGCCTTGCGCTTCTCGCGATCAGCGGCCTCTTCTGGTACCTCACGGGACCCGGCGGCTATGCGCCCAACGACCGTCCGGTCGTGACCGCGCTTACCGCGCTTGCTCTTGGCGCCTCGCTCGTATCGATCTTCGCGCGCCTTGGCGGCGGCATCTTCACCAAGGCCGCCGACGTCGGAGCCGACCTCGTCGGCAAGGTCGAGGCGGGCATTCCCGAGGACGATCCTCGCAACCCGGCAGTGATCGCCGACAACGTGGGCGACAATGTCGGCGACTGCGCCGGCATGGCAGCCGACCTTTTCGAGACCTATGTCGTCACCGTCGGCATCACCATGGTGTCGATCGCGCTCGCGATCGGAACCTCGCCGCTGCTTCTGCCGCTGATGAGCCTGCCCCTTCTGATCGGCGGTGTTTGCATCATCACCTCGATCATCGGCACCTACATGGTGCGCCTGGGTGCCAAGGGGTCGATCATGGGAGCGCTCTACAAGGGCTTCTGGACCGCGACCTTGCTGGCCGTTCCGGCGATCTATGGGGCCGCATGGTACGCGCTCGGCGGTGACCTTCATCAGACGATCACGACCACCGCGGGCCTCAGCTTCCCGGCGACGAACCTCGTCTGGGCAAGCTTCATCGGCCTTGCCGTGACTGCGCTCATCGTCTGGATCACGGAATACTATACGGGCACCAACTACCGCCCGGTCCAGTCGATCGCGCGCTCAAGCCAGACCGGCCACGGGACGAACATCATCCAGGGGCTCGCCGTCAGTCTCGAATCGACGGCCGCGCCGACCATCGTCATCATCGTCGGCCTTATCGCGAGCTTCCAGCTCGCAGGCTTCCTCGGCGTCGCCTTCGCGGCGTCCGCGATGCTCGCCCTTGCCGGCATGGTCGTCGCGCTCGATGCCTATGGACCGGTGACCGACAACGCCGGCGGCATCGCCGAAATGTCGGGACTCGAGGAGGACGTGCGCAACCGGACGGATGCGCTAGATGCCGTCGGCAACACGACCAAGGCCGTGACCAAGGGTTACGCGATCGGCTCGGCCGGCCTTGCAGCGCTCGTTCTGTTCGGCGCCTATACCGCCGACCTTCGCGAGTTCGGGAGCCAGATCGGCGTTTCGACCAATCTCGACACGCTCTTCAGCCTGTCGAATCCGTACGTGATCGTCGGCCTCCTTCTCGGCGCGCTGCTTCCCTACCTCTTCGGAGCGATGGGCATGACTGCCGTCGGCCGCGCAGGCGGCGCAGTGGTCGAGGAAGTCCGCGGCCAGTTCCGCGACAATCCCGGCATCATGGATGGCTCGGTCCGTCCGGACTATGCGCGTACCGTCGACCTCGTTACCCGCGCCGCGATCCGCGAGATGATCATTCCCTCGCTCCTTCCGGTGCTCGCCCCGATCGTCGTCTATTTTGCGATCGGCGCTGTTGCCGGGCGCGAAAACGGCCTCGCGGCCGTCGGCGCGCTGCTTCTCGGCGTCATCGTCTCGGGCCTGTTCGTCGCCATCTCGATGACATCGGGCGGCGGCGCGTGGGACAATGCGAAGAAGTATATCGAGGACGGCAATTATGGCGGCAAGGGCTCCGAAGCCCACAAGGCCGCCGTCACCGGGGACACCGTCGGCGATCCGTACAAGGACACCGCCGGACCTGCCGTCAACCCGATGATCAAGATCACCAATATCGTGGCGCTCCTGCTGCTTGCAGCGCTCGCTGCGCACGCCGCGGCCTGATCTGGCGGCCGCTTAAAAGACGAGCCCCGTCGCGGTCCGCCGCGGCGGGGCTTTCCTTTTTGGCCTTCCGGGCGTTGAAGCGGGCGCATGCCACACGCGATCCGAGTCCATGAGACGGGGGGACCGGAGGTCCTCCGGTGGGAAGAGGTTGAGGTCGGAGCCCCCGGCCCGGGCGAGGTCAAGATCCGCCAGGAAGCCGCAGGGCTGAACTTCATCGACGTCTACCACCGCACCGGCCTTTACAGGCAGCAGCTTCCGTTCACGCCCGGCGTCGAGGGCGCCGGCATCATCGAGGAGATCGGACCCGGCGTCCGGCACCTGAAGGCGGGAGACCGGGTCACCTATGCGAGCCAGATCGGCGGCTATGCCGAGGAACGGCTGATCGATGGCGATCGCGTCGTAAAACTCCCGCCTCAGATCTCGACGGAGCAGGCTGCAGCCATGATGCTGCAGGGCCTGACGGCACGGATGCTCCTTCGTGCTATCCACAAGGTCCAGCCGGGCGAGACCATCCTCATCCACGCGGCCGCGGGCGGGGTCGGACTGATCGTCTGCCAATGGGCTAAGGCGCTTGGAGCGACGGTGATCGGGACTGTCGGCAGTGACGAGAAGGCCGAGCTTGCACGTGCCCATGGCTGCGATCACCCGATCGTCTATACCCGCGAGGATTTCGCGGCAGAGGTCGAGCGGATCACGAACGGCGCCAAGCTGCCGGTGGTCTATGACTCGGTCGGCCGCGAAACCTTCATGAAGTCGCTGGATTGCCTTGCACCAAGGGGCTTGATGGTGAGCTTCGGCAATGCCTCCGGCCCTCCCGATCCCATTGCTCCGGGCGTCCTCTCGCAAAAGGGCTCGCTCTTCCTCACGAGGCCTACGCTCAATCATTATATCGCGTCGCGCGAGGAGCTCGAGGAAAGCGCGAACGACCTTTTCGCCATGGTCGCCGCCGGCAAGGTCAGGATAGAGATCAAGCAGCGTTTCCCCCTGGAGGATGCATCGCAGGCGCATCGCGCACTCGAGGGCCGAAAGACCACCGGATCGACCGTCCTTACCGTCTGAGCGGCCCACCTTCACATTTGCGTGTCTCGCCGCTAATGCTCCGCGACTTTTAACCGGATACGAGAGGGAACGCTTGGCCAAGGAAGAATTGCTCGAGATGCGCGGCACTGTGGTGGAGCTGCTGCCCAATGCGATGTTCCGCGTCCGCCTCGAGAACGGCCATGAGATCCTCGGTCATACGGCCGGAAAGATGCGCAAGAACCGCATCCGCGTGCTGACCGGCGACGAAGTGCTCGTCGAACTGACGCCCTATGACCTTACCAAGGGGCGCATCACCTATCGCTTCATGCCCGGCCGCGGAGGCCCTCCCGGTTATCCTTGATGTCGCGGCTCGTCCTCGCCTCGGCGAGCCCGCGGCGCCTCGATCTTCTCGCCCGCATCGGCATCACGCCTGACGCGGTCGTTCCTGCAGACATCGACGAGAGCGTTTTAAAAGGCGAGCTGCCGCGGGCGCACGCGATGCGTCTCGCGCGCGAAAAGGCCCTTGCCGTGGGCCAAAAGGAGCCGGGCGCGCTCGTCCTTGCAGCAGATACGGTGGTGGCGGTCGGCCGGCGCATCCTTCCCAAGGTCGAGGACGAAGCGACGCTGCGTGCCTGCATGCGCCTGCTCTCCGGACGGCGCCACCGCGTCCTCACCGCAGTCGCCCTCCTTCTGCCCGATCAGTCCCTTCGCGAACGACTGGTCGAGACGATGATCGCGATGAAGCGCCTCAGCGACAAGGAGATCGACTATTATGCGGGCCACGGCGAGTGGAGAGGAAAGGCCGGCGGCTATGCGTTGCAGGGCTATGGCGAAGTCTACGTCCGCCACATCGCCGGGAGCTATTCGAACGTTGTGGGACTGCCGCTTGCGGAAACAAGCGTCCTGTTGAAATCCGCGGGCTACGACCATGCCTGAGTGGCTCGTCGAGCGCGGCATCGGCGAGACCCGTGCTGCCCTCGTCGAGGACGGAGAAATCATCGAGGCGCGGATCGAGCTCGACGGCGCGGTTCCGGAAGGCAGCGTCCTTAAGATGCGAATCGCCGACGTCGGTACCGGGCGCAGCGCCATCGCGGTCGCGCAGGGCGGAAGTGAATATCTGCTGCCCAATGGAGCAGCGGGGGTGTCACAGGGCGCGACGATTGCCATCGAAGTCACCCGCGTCGCGATCCCGGGAACCGAGCCGTGGAAGCGGCCATTGGGCCGGGCCACGGACAAGCCGCCTGGCCTTGCTCCTTCCTTGATCGAGCGACTGGGCGGGCGCCGCCTCGTCTTTCCCTCGAACCGCGACGAGCTCGCTCTCGCGGGCTGGAACGACCTCATCGATGAGGCACGGACCGGCGGGGTCACCTTTGCCGGGGGTGAGCTCCGCGTCTCGGTAACGCCCGCGATGACGCTGATCGACGTTGATGGATACCTTCCGCCCGACGAACTTGGGGTGCTTGGCGCGCGAGAGGCCGCCCGCGCGGTTGGACGCCTCGATATCGGCGGGTCGATCGGGATCGATCTCCCGACTGCGCGATCAAGGCAGGCCAGGCAAAGAGCGGCGGAGGCAGTCGACGCAATCTTGCAAAAGCCATTCGAGCGAACGGCGGTGAACGGGTTCGGCTTCCTTCAGATCGTGAGGTCCCGTGCCCGCCCGTCCCTCCCCGAACTTGCGCTCGACGAAGCGCCCTTCGAGGCTCGGGCGCTCCTTCGCCGCGCGGCCTTTGAACCGAGCGGATCCAAGCGGCTGGTTGCCAATCCGAGGATCATTGCCGTGTTCGAGAAGAACTCCGGCTGGATCGGCGAGCTCGCGCAGCAGGTTGGTGGTGCAGTCGAGTTGCGCGGCGAGGCATCCCTCCCCATGTCCGCCGGATATGCCGAAACAGCCTGACGCTCTCAAAACCTGCCCGCTCTGCGGACGGCCGGAGCAGCCCGAACATTCGCCCTTCTGCAGCCGCGGGTGCAAGGACCGCGATCTCCTGAAGTGGCTTGGTGAGGGCTATCGCATCCCAGGACCATCGGCCGATCCCGAAAGGGTGGACAGCGACGGGAGCGACGGTTAGGGAGCGCGCTCGCTTGAGCGGGCCAGCCGCCCGCCCCAAGAGCCCAGGTAGCTCAGTTGGTAGAGCACGTGACTGAAAATCACGGTGTCGGTGGTTCGATTCCGCCCCTGGGCACCATCCTCCCAAGTCTCGGAAAAAGACGAACTCGTGTAGTTTCGGCATGGGACGCATGATGCGCGTGCGCAATTTTTTTGGGTTCGAGCCCCGCGGAGCGCCGCGTCCCTGCCCAAAGGCGTTGGCCCGCCGCAGAGCTGGGTGCCATGACCCGGTCTAAGGCGTATTGGACTAACCTTCGTTGGATCCGAGGACGTGGAGATGACCAGACTTCCTGCTTTCTTCATTGGTCACGGCAGCCCGATGAACACGCTCGAGATCAATGGTTTCACGAGCGCATGGCGCCGACTGGGCGAGGCGCTGCCGCGGCCGCGAGCGATCCTCGCAATCTCGGCGCACTGGTTCATCGGCGCGACTGCGATCACAGCAATGGCCAGGCCCCGCACGATCCACGACTTCTACGGATTTCCCGACGAGCTGTTTTCGTTTGAATATCCGGCACCGGGACTGCCCGCGCTCGCGTCCGAGGTCGCTGATCTCGTCAAACCGCTCTGGGTCGGAGCCGATCACGACCAGTGGGGATTGGACCATGGCACATGGAGCGTGCTCGCCCACCTCTTCCCCCAAGCCGACGTCCCCGTCGTCCAGCTCTCGATCAATGCCCTGAAACCGCTCGACTATCACCTTGATCTCGCCGCGAGGCTCGCGCCCCTGAGGGATGCCGGCATCATGATCGTTTCGAGCGGAAACGTAGTTCACAATCTGAGGCTGATCGATTGGACCAGCCCGGACGGAGGCGCAGACTGGGCGCATCGTTTCGATGATACGGTGGCCGAGCTGATGACGAGCGACCCTGGCAATATCCTCAGAAGCAGCGACCACCCTGATTTTTCACTGGCAGTTCCAACACCCGACCACTTCATTCCGCTGCTGTACACGGCAGCGCTCGCCGCTTCGGGAGGCGGCGCGACCGCGTTTCTGCGAGGCTATGCGATGGGCTCGCTCTCCATGACCTGTTTCGGCATAGGCATGGAGGGCCTTCCCTGCATCGAAGGCGAAGGTGCAGCCGGCCTTCCTGAGGGCATTCCTGGCGATCAGACGAACACGTGATACGCGCCTGCTTGCTTGCCGCAATTGCTCTGCTCGCGAACAGGCATTGGCAATGAACCTGTCAGTCGATCCTGGGCAGGGTCGAATATTGGTGGAAGGGCGGCGGGCTCGATAGCGTCCATTCGAGCGTCGTTGCGCCTTCGCCCCAGGGGTTGGCCGGAGCCCTCTTGCCGGCCGCGAGCGACCAGATGAGGTTGACGAAGAAGATCGCGACGCCGGCGATGGTGATCATGTACCCGACCGTCGAAATGTAGTTCCAGTAAGCGAATGCCGGCGTGTAGTCCGGAATGCGCCGCGGCATGCCGTCGAGGCCCAGGAAGTGCATCGGGAAGAAGATCACGTTCACCCCGATGAACATCAGGAAGAAGTGCAGCTTGCCGAGCAGCTCATTGTACATCCGGCCGCTCATCTTGGGGAACCAGTAGTAGAACCCGGCGAAAATCGCGAACACGGCACCAAGGCTCAGCACGTAGTGAAAGTGCGCCACCACATAATAGGTGTCGGTCATGTACGTATCGACGCCGCCGTTCGCGAGAACGACGCCCGTGACGCCGCCAATCGTGAACAGGAAAACAAACCCGATCGCAAACAGCATCGGTGTCCTGAAGCTGATCGATCCGCCCCACATGGTCGCGATCCAGGAAAATACTTTGACCCCGGTCGGAACGGCGATGATCATGCTCGCAGCGCTGAAGTACATCTTCTCGTCAATGCTCATGCCCGTCGTGAACATGTGGTGCGCCCAGACGACGAAGCCGATGATGCCGATCGCGACCATCGCATAGACCATGCCGAGATAGCCGAACACGGGCTTGCGGCTGAAGGTCGAGACAACCTGGCTGATGATCCCGAAGCCGGGAATAATCATGATGTAGACTTCGGGGTGCCCGAAGAACCAGAACAGGTGCTGGTAAAGGACGACGTTTCCACCCCCGCCAGCATCGAAGAAGGCGGTCGAAAAGTTTCGGTCGGTCAGCAGCATGGTGATCGCCCCGGCAAGCACCGGCAGCGAGAAGAGCAGCATGAACGCCGTGACCAGTACTGCCCACACGAACAACGGCATTTTGTGCATCACCATGCCGGGTGCGCGCATGTTGAAGATGGTCGTGATGAAGTTGATCGCGCCGAGGATCGAGCTGATGCCGGCCAGATGAATGGCGAAGATGACCATGTCGACGGCGGGCCCCGAGGATCCCGCCGTCGATAGCGGCGCGTAGAGCGTCCACCCGGTTCCCGCTCCCAATCCCGTTCCTCCGCTGACGAGGGTCGATCCGAGGAGCAGAAGGAAAGCCGGAACGAGCAGCCAGAAGCTGATGTTGTTCATCCGCGGGAAGGCCATGTCCGGCGCACCGATCATCAGCGGCACGAACCAGTTGCCAAAGCCGCCCATCATCGCGGGCATGAGGGTGAAGAAGATCATGATGAGACCGTGCGCGGTGACGAGCACGTTCCAGTGGTGCGCCCATTCATCGAAGTTCGCGGTGCCCGCGCCAATCGGCCACGCCCGATTGAGCACCTGGATTCCAGGCTCCATGAGCTCCCAGCGCATGATCCCGGAGATCGCGCCGCCAATCACTCCGGCGGCGATCGCGAAAATCAAATAAAGCGTCCCGATGTCCTTGTGGTTGGTGGACATGAACCACCGGACGAAGAACGTGGGCTTGTGCTCGTCCGCACGATGCGTGTGCTCGGCCCGATGCGCCATATAACCGAGCCGGATGCCAGGCGAACTACTCACGCGTGTCCACCAATTAAAGGGGCGCCTGCGCGATCTGTCGGGCAACGCTGCACGCGGCTGGCGACCATGACCAGTCTAGTCCTGGTTCACTCGCTTGCGTGACCGATCGTTCAGATCGGATGAGAAAATCTCGCTGATCGGCGGGCGGGCGGGCAGAGCCCGCTGCCTGTTCCCCAGCAGCGTGAAGTGCTTTTCGCCTCGATACATGAGCGATGACGACTGCGGCGCGTCAACCGCGCGATGCATCAGTTTTCCGATTTTGAGCCGGGCCCAGGCAACGGTCAGCGACACGCGCAAGCGAAGATGATCCACGAACACGTAAGCCGCCGGATCGGCGTCGTAAGTACGGCTTCCGTGATAGTCTGTTTCTTTGAAGAACGACATTTCCGGGCTCCTTTCGGCGGAGCTCGGCAAATGGATGCTCCGCGAGCGATTCCGGATATGGCCTCTTGGCAGTCTGCAGACAAACGAATAGAATTGCATGTTTATATCAAAAAGACTGCACTAAAACTTGGACATCACCGCCGCCCGCACTTTCCTTGAAATCGTCAAGACGGGCAGCTTCGTCCGCGCCGCGCGCAACCTCAACGTCACTCAGACGGCCGTCAGCGCCCGCATTCGTGTTCTGGAGGACGAGCTCGATCGGCCGCTCTTCATCCGTAACAAGGCCGGCGCGCGACTGACCGGCGCCGGCGAACAATTCCTGAAATATGCAACCACGCTGGTCCAGGTTTGGGAACGTGCTCACCACGAGGTGGCGATGCCGGCCGGACGAGAGACCGTTCTGGCGGTCGGCGCCGAGCACAGCCTTTGGAATCCACTCATTCGAGACTGGCTGATCTGGATGAGAAATGAATGCGCGGACATCGCGATACGCGCTCACATCGGCGTCGCGGACGACCTTGTCGAACAGGTTCAGGATGGCGTCGTCGATCTTGCCGTAGTCTATGCGCCGCCGCAGCGGCCGGGCCTCGTGTCAGAGCTGCTGCTCGATGAAAAGCTGGTGGCGGTCTCTACAGACGTCGATCGCAAAGAGCTCATCGGCGAAGACTACGTCTATGTGGATTGGGGCCGGCATTTCGCAACAAATCACCATGCCGCCTTTCCAGATGCGCCGAGCCCCGCCCTGACGGTGGATCACGGACCGCTCGCAATCGAATACATGCTTGCGGTGGGAGGGGCGGCATATCTGCGAATGGGCGCTGCAAGGCCCTACCTCGAAAGTGGGCGGCTGCACCTCGTCAGCGGCACACCGGGCTTCTCCCACTCAGTGCATGCCGTCTATTCGGCCAAAGCGGACGAACGGGTGATGGACCGAAGCCGGGAAGGATTGCGCATTGTCGCGCGCGACCCGCTGGGACGCGGAGACCAAAGCGCTGTTAACCGGCCTCGATAACCGCCACTTGCCCTTCATCGCCGCCGAACCGAGGCGCGATCCTGGAACTCGCGACGTTGTCATGGCGTGCAGACGTACCGGATCCTCTACTATCGCCAGAGCGTGCTCGAGGACGCCGAAGACGTACAGGCCGACAATCTGCTCGAGGTCATTGGGAAAGCATCCGGGAAATCGCCTCACCTCCGAGCCGAGATCTGGTGCGGCGAGGAGTGTGTCGGCGAGATCGGAAGCTGTCCCACGGCCTAATTTCGCGCAATCGTCCGATAGTTGCATCCTGACAACAGTCGTCGCCCAACTGTCGTGAGGGGGGAACGGCGGCGAGCCGAGCCTGTTCTTTTGTCCGATGGCCGACGAAGTGTTGAAGCGTATGAAGGCCCGAGTGGCGCAATGCCGTCGGCTGGCCGAAGCGACCACCGATGCGAGGGCCGCAAAAATCCTGCGTCAGATGGCTGATGAAGGCGAAGCTGACATCAAGAGGATCGAGCTCGCACAGGAAGGTTGATGCCAAGCGGCAAACCTGGTCCTCACATCTTTGACGTTTGCACTTCGTCAATGAATGTCGATTAGCCGACGTAGTTGGCGTGGCGGTGGCTTTGGACGGAGCACCGCTGATGAGATTGTTTAAACGCGCAGCAGGGGCGGAAGCGCCCGACGACGAAGCGGCCGCAACGCGGCTGCTTGCAGTCACTCAAAGAGGCAGGGTCGAGACCTCCCGATATCCGAGCCGCGATGCGGCCGCGGAGGCTCCGGCGCCGCAACGACGGTTCGGACTCCCCAAGGAAGTCCCGGCAGCAAAACGCCGTGCCTGAGAAGCCCGGCCACGTCATCGGGCCCTTCGGGGACAAGCTCACGCTCGACCGGCTTCCGCCGCCCGACACCGCCCGATGGACCATTCGCCGGAAGGCCGAGGTGGTTGCAGCAGTCCAGGGCGGTCTCCTCAGTTTCGACGAAGCCTGCGCCCGCTACGGGCTTGCAATGGAAGAGCTCATCAGCTGGCAGGGCGCCCACCAGTCCGGCGGCATGCGAGGCCTGCGCATCACGCGCTCACAAAAATTTCGCGAGCGCTACCGCTACTAGGCGGTCGCTCGCCAAACCGACGAGGTATTTCACCATGAACAAGAAAATTCCGCTCGAGCGACTCCGCGAAATTTCAAGGCAGCGCTCGACGCACAATGTCGATGCAGAACCGGGCCTCCGCGTCGAACTCGACGCAGGCACTCAGCGCCGGCTTGCGCCCGAATGGCCGATCCGCTCGTCGCTTTGGCTTTAGTTGCGGGCCGCTCACGATCTTTTGGGTCGCAAGCGCCCCGCCGCAAATAAAATCGTCAATGCGCCTGGTTCAGGCATGCGACGTCATATTGCGAGACGCTCGCCGAGTTACGGGCATTCTGCTGCGCGGAGCCCGCGTAATGTGAGCCTGCCTTCGTATCGGAAAAGTCGAAGGGTGAGCCGCTTCCCGGCGCGCTTCCCGAATTCCCGGGCGTTGCCCCGAGGCCCAGTGCGATGAGGTCCTGGCACGATTGCCCTGGCTGACCCGATGCGTTGCCGCTGTTGAAGTGATCATAGCCATTGCCATTGAACTGGCCGTTGCCTGGTGCCGGTGTGAGCTGGGCCAGGGCTGGAGATGGCGCCAGTGCGATCATGACCGCGCCAAGCAGGATAATCTTGGCTTTCATGGGAAACTCCATTCGTTCGTTCATCGAAGCGCACGGTTGATCGCGGCCGATTTCGACCTTGACCGAAAACAATCGCGCAATCGGTCCGTGCTGCTCGGGGGCTCCAAGGTTCACCGTCCTATCGCCGGAATTGAACCTCCAGCCGATTACGATGCCAAATGGCCGCGAGACCCTGCGGGACTCCATCCATCTGCATTCCTGAGGATTGCAACGGATCCGCGCGGCAGTTCGCGAGTTCACCGGGTTGTGATTGAAAAACAGGATCTTACGCTTCGTGTAGGATCCACAATATCTGCGGCAAGCCTGCCTACGTTTCCGGACCTTAGTCGAAACTAATAAGCTGCTCTTCTAAGGCGAGTTCAAGGGTGACGGGTATCAGAGTGCAGGGGTCGAGCAATTGGGTATGAAAAGCGTGGAATTTCTGCCGAAAGTCACTCGCATGCTTGCAGCGTTGGTTTCCGGCGCGCTGGCGGTCACCCAGGCCCATGGCATCCCAAATCCGGTCCGTTATGCGTGCCCGGCAAGCGCAGACCTTGCGGTGCAGCGCAGCGGTTCCACCGCCAGCGTCAACTATGCGGGCCGCCGCTACGAACTTCAGCGCAAGCGCTCGAGCGTCGGGGCCAAATATGTGTCCCCGAACGCCGCCCTCATCATCGACGGGAACTCGGCAATATTCGTTGCCGAAGACGTCATCGATCTCGGCACCTGCACCAAAACCGTTCCCGTCGCCTCCAGTCGCTAAAAGCCCAGTTCCAAGGAGCTGACGGGAATTGCAGACCCGGTTGACGGCTGCTGTCGCGAAGCGAAACAAGTTCGGCTAAGACAGCGCGACTGGGGGTAGTTCAACGATGGCCAAGGTCTTGCGCTGGGCGGGCTATTCGCTCGCGTCCATCATCGGGTTGATCCTCGTTGCAGCAGCACTTGTCTGGATCATTTCATCGATCAAGCTGAATGCAAGGCCGCAGGCAAAGCGGGAACAGCTCGTTCAGCCGACGCCTCAGCAGCTTGCCGACGCCGGGCGCATGGGCTGGACTCTCGGATGCTTCAGCTGCCACGGCAAGGATCTTCGCGGGGGCAAGATCTTCGATCAGCCGCTGGTTGGGACGCTCTGGGCGCCCAACCTGACCATGGCCGCCGCGCATGCCACGGATCAACAGCTGGCGCAGGCAATTCGCCAGGGTATCGGCGTTGATGGGCGCTCTTTGTTCGTCATGCCGGCCGAAGCCTTTCAGCACCTGTCGGACCAGGAAGTCGCAGCCCTGATCAGGACGATCCGCGCCGCGCAGCGCGGCGGGTCGCCTACCCCTCCCAACAGCTATGGACCCCTGGGCCGCCTCGGGCTGGTGCTGGGCAAGTTCAGGACCGCACCCGATCTCGTCGCAGAATATTCGGTCCAGGAGCCTTATCCCGCGGGCCCGCAATTCGAAGCGGGGAGGCAGCTTTCGATGACAAGATGCTCGGGCTGTCACGGTCCCGCTCTTGCCGGAAAGGAAGTGGAGCCCGGGGAAACCTCGCCCGACCTGACGATCGTCGGCGCCTATGAACTCTCCGCATTCAAAGAACTTTTGCGCGAGGGTGTTCCCGCGGGGGGCCAGAAGCTTCGGATGATGGGCCCCACTGCAAGAAGCGACCTCAGCCACCTGTCCGACGCGGAAATCAGGGCTCTCTACGATTATCTGCGCGCCAGGGCGCAGCACACAAGCGGCTGACGAAGCAATTCGCTCGCTGCCTCTTAGGACGCGGCGCGCTTGATCGTGACGCTCAATTGCTTCGAACGCCGCTCGATCGTCAGGGTCGCCTTGCCGGGAATGGCATCGAGAGCACGGCTCACTTCGGACGCGCTCGAGACCGGGACATCGTTGACCGCAGTTACGATGTCACCCGCCTTGAGTCCTGCCCTCGCGGCTGCAGACTTGGGTTCGACGAGGGCAACACCAGCGCCCGAGCGGACGTCGCCGAGCCTGGTGGCAAACGGCGCAGCATAGTCGATCGCACGAAAGCCGAAGCTGGTCGCAGGTGAAAGGCTGTTTCGGATGAGCTCGTCGATGATGACGCTGGCAATCGGCGAAGGAATGAGCGCGCCTGGTGGGTTGCCTGTTCCGATCCCCAGAACACGCCCGTCCGTGGCAAGGAGCGGCACGCCGGCAGTCCAGCCCTCGGGGCTCGGCTGGAGACGCACGTAACCGACAGGGCTGCCACCGTCGGCAAGAAAGTCGCTTCCGATCATCGATGCGGCGGCGCTGCAGCCCGAGCCCGCGGGTGTCGCAAGGGAAAACCCGAACTGTCCGACACGCGGGAAGGCCTGATCGCTGTACGCGAGAGGCGCGGTGCGGATTGCCGCCTTCACGATCGCAAGACCCGAAACGGGGTCCGTTCTGAGGTCGTCCAGCGCAATCCGGCGCCCATCGCCGAAGAGGGCATCGAGTGGTCCCTGCGGAAGATCCGTTGCGGACGTGACAAGCCAGCCGTCTCCCGAATAAGCGGAAGCCGGGACCGCGCGCGAACCGTCCAGGTTCTGCGAGGGATCCTCACCACGCGGCACGATGAGCGCTACGGAGGGACAGAGGCGCTCGATGAGATCGGCAAGATCGGGAAGGCCCGGCTGCTGCCGGACGATCTGGACGATCGGACGAGCCTGCTGGGCAGCAGAGGGCTGGCGGGTCGGAGAAAGATAGCGAGCAAGCACGGCTCCCCCGAGCGCCGCTGCAAGCAACGCAGCGCCGAGGAACATCGTCCGCGCAGTCCGGGGCGGGCCGGCTTCTTCGCTACTCACCAAATATCTCGCGCTGCGCCTTCTCGACCTCATCGGCGTAGCGCCGATGCACGAACCGTTCGGAGAGAGCCCCTAGCACGGCGCCGTTCTCGTCGACGACGGCAAGATAGTCAGCCTCGCTGAGGTCGAATGTGCGGATCGCCGAACGGACATCCTGCGCCGGAGCGAGCGCAATGCCTCGGAGGATCGCGAGGCTGCCGACATCCGCCCCCGGTTCGATCGCGGTATCATATGCCAGCGCCGTATCGATGATGCCCGCATAGTGGCCGGCAGCATCGACCAGCACGACCTTGCTCGTGGAACCCAAGGGAAAGCGCCGCCGGAACGCTGCGATCGAGGTCGCGGCAGGCGTCGTCTCCGCGCCTCGCTGCATCATCTTGCCGACCGTCAGCGCTCGCATCCAGCCGATGTCGCGGGCGCTCCTGATGTTCTCGCCGCGGGTATGCAGGCGCCAGGTGGAGAAGGAGAAACCGAACGTCTCGCGGACGAACGTGCTGGCGCAGAGCGCCGCCGTGATCGCAACGCTGGTCAGCGCGAAGTCGTGCGTCACCTCCAGCACCAGCATCGACATCGTCATGGGTCCGCCGACGATCGCCACCGCCATCGCCGCCATTCCGATCAGTGCGGCATCGGAGGGGTCGACGGCAGGAAAGATGGATGCCCGGGCGATCGCCCCCGCGAACAACTGGCCCACGAGCGAGCCGATGAATAGCGAGGCGAAGAAGAGCCCGCCGCGAAAGCCGAAGCCGAGCGAAATCGTGGAAGCCGCGATTTTGACGACGAGCACGAGGAGGATGAAGCGGAGTGCGACTTCAGCGCCAAGGTCGATGTGAAGCGCGCCGTGTCCAGCCGAGAGCACCTGGGGAGTGATCATGGCAAGCGGGATCAAAAGCAGCCCGCCGACGGCCGGGCGCCACGCATCCGGAATGGACAGTCGGCGAAAGTGGGACTCGAAAAAGGTCACTCCGCGCATGATCGCGATGCCGACGAAGGCGCACAGCAGGCCCATCGTCGCATAGAGGAGGTAATCGACGGTCGTGATCGCCTTTGCGCCCGGGAGCGCGACGACATAGGCCTCGATCCCGGCGAAGCGGACGAGCAGCACTGCCGAAAGGCAGGCGGCCGCGACCGGCGCGATCGCAGCCGGCGTATAGGCTCCGATGACGATCTCGAAGGCGTAAAAGGCGCCCGTTAAGGGGGCGCTGAACGCCGCCCCGATCGCAGCACCTGCTCCAGCGCCGACAAGGATGCGCATGTCCGCTCGTCTCAGCCGCAACCATTTGCCGAGAACCGACGCGAACCCGCCGCCCGCCTGGGCGTAAGCGGCTTCGAGGCCGACCGAAGCGCCGGCGCCGTTGGAAATGATCGTCTGCGCGCAGACGATCAGGGAATCGCGGAGGGGAATGGTCCCGCCATGGAGAGCATTGGCCTCGACGACGTCGATGGCGGTTCGCCGGCGGCGGAGTACTGCGCGCGACCCAAGGCCAAGCAGAAGACCAAAGACCGGCAGTGCAAAAAGCCGGGGGAAGGCGATCGCGGGGGCAGCACTGAGGCTTGGGCCGCTGAACCCGTAGATCAGCGACTGGAGAGCGTGCGCGATAGACCGCTGGGCGATCATCAGCAGTCCCGCCGCAAGTCCTATGGCGACAGAAAGGAGTACGAGCGCCGCTTCGCTCGACCGAAAGATACGCCGGAAGGAGGCAATACCTCGATTATAGACCGGGCCTGCGACGTCGGGGATGGAGTGGAGGCGACTCACTGTTCTGTATCGAAGGACCTTGAAGGAAAGCGACGGGACGATGATTGCGCTAGGGACGACAAGCCCCTGCCCTAACGAAGTTGATGTCAAATTGAAGCACCAGGCGGCGACCGACGGGTATCACCGGAATAGTCGCTGACATGCCGGAAAGCACGGTACGGGGAGCAAAAGGAGACCGCTGCGAATGACCATCGAGGGAATCACCCCACGAACAATTTTCGATCTTCCCACTCCGGCGCTTCTCCTCGATCGTCCGCGGCTCGAGCGGAATGCCGCCAGGATGAGAGACCAGGTTCGGCGCCTCGGGGTCACGCTTCGGCCGCATGTGAAGACGTCGAAGTCGATCGAGGTCCTGAAAATCCTTGCAGACGGGCAGGACGTCCCGATCACCGTATCGACCCTGGCGGAGGCGCGCTATTTCTTCGACCACGGAATTACCGACATCATGTACGCCGTCGGCATCGCTCCGGTGAAGCTTCCCGAGGTCGCCGAGCTCATCCGGGCGGGCTGCAGGCTCCGGATCATCCTCGACACTGCCGAGGCAGCCTCGGCGGTCCGCTCATTCGCGGATGCCGAAGGCGTCCCTGTCGAAGTCTTGATCGAGGTCGACAGTGATGGCCACCGTGCAGGCGTCGCACCGACGGACGAGCTGCTGATCGCCATCGGCCAAAGGCTCGGAAAATCCCTTGCAGGGGTAATGACCCACGCTGGGGCATCCTATGATTGTCGTACGCGGCCCGAGTTCGAAGCAATGGCCGAGCAGGAGCGTGACAAGACCCTCGAAGCAGCCGGGCGCCTTCGCGCTGCGGGTCTTCGCTGCGACATTGTCAGCGTCGGATCGACGCCAACCCTTCACTATGGCCGGAGCCTCGAGGGAGTTACCGAAGGCCGTGCGGGTGTCTACGCCTTTGGCGATCTCGTGCAGGCCGAGCTCGGCACCTGCAGCATCGACGATATCGCAATCGGGGTGCTCGGAAGCGTCATCGGTCACAACCGGCACCACGGTCGCGTCCTGATCGACGCGGGTTTTCTCGCACTCAGCCGGGATCGAGGAACGTCCGATCTCCCGGTCGACTGGGGCTACGGAGCTGTCTGCGATCCCCTGACTGGTGAGCGCGTGGCCGGTGTAACGGTCTCCTCGACCAACCAGGAACACGGGATCCTGACCGCCAGCAGCGGCGAAATGGACTTTCTCCGTTTCCCGGTCGGAAGCCGGGTGAAAATATTGCCCAACCACGCCTGCGCGACTGCGGCTGCCTACGAGCGCTATTACGTGACGGAAGGCAGCGACGAGATCACCGGTACATGGGAGCGAGTGAACGGCTGGTAGCGAATTTCGCGTCGACAGAGCCCGCGGAGGGCAGGCCTTTTTGCCAATCTCTGTCGTCCGGCAAAAGCGATCTTTCGAACCCCACGGACCCGTCCGCGCCGGTTCTCTGGCGATGACCCGATGGAGATCGCACCCGTATACGCTGGTCGCATTTCTAATCTCCAGCAGCCGCCGGATCACGAAGCCTTCATCGAGCTCGAGCGTTTTACGCGCGGATCCTGAAAGGGAGAGATGACATGCCAGCCAAATCGAAAGCTCAGCAGCAGGCTGCAGGCGCCGCACTGTCGGCGAAGGAAGGCAAGACTTCCAAGAGCAAGCTCCGCGGAGCCTCCAAGCAGATGGCGCAGTCGATGAGCCAAAGCGAGCTCAGGAAAATGGCTTCGACCTCAAGGAAAGGTAAGTCGGAGCACAAGCACAAGAGCAGCTAGCCGCTGGCTTCTCTCGAGGACGACTAGAGCTTCTCCGTCAGCTCCGGAACGATCTTGAACAGGTCGCCCACGAGACCGATGTCCGCGACCTGGAAGATCGGTGCTTCCTCGTCCTTGTTAATGGCGATGATGGTCTTGGAATCCTTCATCCCCGCAAGGTGCTGGATCGCGCCGGAAATACCGATCGCCACATAGACCTCGGGAGCGACGATCTTGCCGGTCTGGCCGACCTGGTAGTCGTTCGGGGCGTAGCCGGCATCGACCGCCGCCCGGCTCGCTCCGACAGCAGCGCCGAGCTTGTCGGCAAGCGGATCGAGCAAGGCATGAAACTGTTCGGATGAGCCGAATGCCCGTCCCCCCGAGACGATCACCTTGGCACTGGTGAGTTCGGGGCGCTCGCTTTCGGAAGCGTCGAGCGAGACGAAGCTGCTCGTTCCTGGATCGGCGCCCGTCTCGACCTGCTCGGCCGCTGCCGACCCGCCTTCCGCCTCTGCCTTGGCGAAAGCGGTGGTCCGGACGGTGATCACCTTCTTTGCATCGTTCGACTTGACGGTTGCGATTGCATTTCCGGCATAGATGGGACGGGTGAAAGTGTCCGGGCCCTCAACCGAAAGGACGTCGCTCACCTGCATCACGTCGAGCAGGGCGGCGACCCGGGGAGCGATGTTCTTGCCCGTGGTCGTCGCCGGCGCGAGAAAGACGTCGTGATTATCCATGAGCTTGACGACGAGCGGCGCGACTGCCTCGGCGAGCTGGTGTTCGAGCGCCGGGGCCACTCCCTTGTAGACCTTGGATACGCCGGCGATCCTGGCAGCCGCCTCTGCAATCGGATCGATGTTATTGCCGGCGACCAGCAGGTGGACGTCGCCGAGCTTCGAGCCCGCGGTGACGGTCGCAAGCGTTGCATCCTTGATGCTCTTGCCGTCATGTTCGACCAGGACCAGAACGCTCATTTCGCAATCCCCAAACCCTTGAGCTTGCCGACCAGTTCGTCGACGCTGCCCACCTTGATCCCCGCCTGGCGCTTGGCCGGCTCGATTACCTTCAGCGTCTCCAGCCGCCGTGCGACGTCGACGCCGTAATCGGCTGGCGACTTGGTCGCGAGCGGTTTCGATTTTGCCTTCATGATGTTGGGAAGCGAGGCATAGCGCGGCTCGTTCAACCTAAGGTCGGTGGTGATCACTGCCGGAAGGCCGAGCTTCACCGTTTCGAGACCACCGTCGACCTCGCGCGTCACCGTTGCGCTGTCGGAGACTTCGACCTTCGAGGCGAATGTGCCCTGCGGCCATCCAAGAAGCGCTGCGAGCATCTGGCCCGTGGCGTTATTGTCGTCATCGATTGCCTGCTTCCCAAGGATAATGAGCTGAGGGGTCTCCTCGGCTGCTATCTTGGCGAGGATCTTTGCAACAGCGAGCGGTTCGACCTCTTCGTCCGTCTGGACGAGGATCGCCCTGTCTGCGCCCATGGCAAGTGAAGTCCGCAGTGTTTCCTGCGCTTTGGCAGGACCGATCGAGACCGCGACGATCTCGGTGACAACGCCCTTCTCCTTGAGGCGAATCGCTTCCTCGACGGCAATTTCGTCGAACGGGTTCATGCTCATCTTGACGTTGGCAAGATCGACGCCCGAACCGTCCATCTTCACGCGGGGTTTCACGTTGTAATCGATCACCCGTTTTACGGCGACCAGCACTTTCATGGGTTGAATTCCTCTTTGGACCAGGCCGTATTCCGGCCTTCGTAACGTTGGATCAAGCCTGACCATTCTCCCAATTCAGGGAGCTTGTCGTAGCCATGCGCGGCGCCGGTGCGCGCCCACGGCAACGCTTCGCCAAGGTAGGTTTCCACGAACGGTGGCTCGTTTCGAACCTGGTCGAACATCGTCGAGCGAACATTGACGAAGTCGGACAGGCCTTCGGGCTCCGTGTAGAGCCAGCTCTTGCAATGATCGCAGTGATAGTGGCGCGTCGGCCCGTGAATGCCGCCGAGGACCACGTCGCCCTTGGTCAGGCGGAAGTCGGCTGCACCATAACCTTCGGATAGAGAAAAAGCGCTCGCCGTCATGCGCTGGCAACCGGTGCAATGGCAGGCCGTCGTCAGCACGGGCTCAGCTGTCACTTCGAACCTGACCTTGCCGCAGCGGCAGCCGCCCTGACGAACGGGATCGCTCACGCCGCGACCGGCGCCTTCACTTCGGCGACGATCTTCTTGGCGGCATCGCCAAGGTCATTGGCAGCGATAATCGGAAGCCCGGATGATGCGAGGATGTCCTTGCCCTGCTGGACATTGGTGCCCTCGAGGCGAACGACCAACGGGACGTGCAGATCAACTTCGCGCGCGGCAGCGACGATGCCTTCGGCGATGATGTCGCAGCGCATGATGCCGCCAAAGATGTTGACAAGGATGCCTTTGACCGCCGGATCCGAGAGGATGATCTTGAATGCCGCGGTGACTTTCTCCTTGGACGCACCACCGCCGACATCGAGGAAATTGGCAGGTTCGCCTCCCTCGAGCTTGATGATGTCCATCGTCGCCATCGCAAGGCCGGCGCCATTCACCATGCAGCCAATCGAACCGTCGAGCTTGATGTACGAAAGGTCGTACTTCGAGGCCTCGATCTCCATCGGCTCCTCTTCGGTGAGGTCGCGCAGCTGCTCGAGGTCGGGATGGCGGAACTCGGCATTGTTGTCGAAGCCGACCTTGGCGTCCAGAACGAGGAGCTCGCCCTTGTCGCTGACCGCAAGCGGATTGATCTCGATCTGCGAGGCGTCGGTGCCGAGGAACGCCTTGTAAAGGCTGCCGAGGACCTTGCCCGCCTGCTTGGCGAGATCGCCCGAAAGACCCAGTGCGGCCGCGACTTCACGGCCATGATGCGGCATCAGGCCAGTCGCCGGGTCGATCGTGATCGTCGTGATCTTTTCGGGGGCATCATGGGCGACCTTTTCGATCTCCATGCCGCCTTCGGTCGATGCGACGATGGCAACGCGCCCGGTTTCACGGTCGACGAGCAGGGCGAGGTAGAATTCCTTCGTGATATCGACGCCGTCGGTGACGTAGAGGCGCTGCACCTGCTTGCCAGCAGCGCCGGTCTGGACGGTGACAAGCGTCTTGCCCAACATTTCGGCAGCATGCTCGCGCACCTCGTCGACCGAATGGGCGAGGCGGACACCGCCCTTGGCCGATTCGCCGAGTTCCTTGAACCGGCCTTTTCCGCGGCCTCCGGCGTGGATCTGCGCCTTCACGACCCAGAGAGGACCCGGGAGGCTCTTGGCGGCCTCGACCGCTTCCTCGACGCTCATCGCCGCATGGCCTGCCGGAACCGGCACGCCATATTTCCCCAGCAACTCTTTTGCCTGATATTCGTGGATGTTCATGGCCGCGGCCCTTAATCAGATAGGCGCTGCGATGCAAAGCGACGACCGCCCGCTCCGGAAGATCATTCACGTCGACATGGACGCCTTCTATGCGTCCGTCGAGCAGCGCGATAATCCCGAGCTCAGGGGAAAGCCGGTCGCGGTCGGTGGCGGGCACCGCGGAGTCGTCACCGCTGCAAGCTACGAGGCGCGCCCGTTCGGCGTCCGCTCGGCGATGCCCTCGGTCACTGCCAAGCGGCGCTGTCCCGACCTCATCTTCGTCAAGCCGCGGTTCGACGTCTACCGCGCCGTCAGCCAGCAAATCCGCGCGATCTTCTCCGATTACACCGACCTTGTGGAGCCACTGAGCCTCGATGAAGCCTATCTGGATGTCACCGAGGACCGTCACGGCCTCGGAAGCGCGCGGGCCATTGCCGAGGACATTCGCCGGCGGATCCGGGAGGAGTGCCGCCTCACCGCTTCTGCGGGCGTCAGCTACTGCAAGTTCATCGCCAAGCTCGCGTCCGATCACCGCAAGCCCGACGGTCTGTGCGTGATCACCCCCGAAAAGGGTCCGGAATTCGTGGCATCGCTTCCCGTCGCGCGCTTCCACGGCGTGGGTCCGGTCACTGCGCGAAAGATGGAACGTCTCGGAATTCTAACGGGCGCCGACCTTCGTGAATGGAGCATCGCCGCACTCCAGGCCCATTTCGGCAGCTCGGCGGACTGGTACTGGCGGATCTGCCGAGGCATCGACCATCGCGAGGTGAAACCCGACCGCCCCTACAAGTCCGTGAGCGCGGAACGCACGTTCGACGAGGACCTGCGCGACCCCGACCGTCTGGCGGAGGAACTCGAGCGGATCGCCGGCTATGCGTGGGTCCGGGTGGACCGCGCCGAGGTGATCGGCCGGACCGTCACGCTCAAGGTCAAGTACGGCGACTTCACGATCATCACGCGCTCGAAGAGCTTCTCGGGTCCCGTCCCCGACCAGCAGACTTTCGCCGCTGCCGGGCAAGCGCTTCTGGCGGGTCTGCATCCCCTATCCAAAGGTATAAGACTGCTTGGCCTTGGCCTTCACAACTTAACCGAGGTCAACAGCGAGGTACCAACTCAGCTGGGACTCGCAATCTGAGGTCAGTTGTGATATAAAATTGTCATACGGGGCCGCCGCGATTCAGCTGTGGCCCTTAAATTCAAGGGAAGCCACGAAACAGGCTGGGGAGCCACGACCACTGGTCGCTTTGGGGGGCGGTACTTCGGTGCTGGCTCGTCTGCTGCAATTTTGAAAGGTGAGCAATGGCTACAAAGGCGCTTAGCTTCGACGTCGGTGATTATGTTGTGTACCCCAAGCATGGCGTTGGCCGTGTCGTCGAGCTGCAGAGCACCGAAATCGCCGGAACCCGTCTCGACCTCTATGTTCTCCGGTTTGAGAAGGAGAAGATGACCCTTCGCGTTCCCGTCAACAAGGCGGACTCGGTCGGCATGCGCAAGCTGTCGAGCGATAAGACGATGAAGGATGCGCTCGAGACCCTGAAGGGCAAGCCCAAGGTCAAGCGCACCATGTGGTCACGCCGGGCCCAGGAATATGAGGCGAAGATCAACTCGGGCGATCTGACTTCGATCGCTGAGGTGGTCCGCGACCTGTTCCGTCCGGACGACGCTCCGGAACAGAGCTATTCGGAGCGACAGATTTTCGAGGCAGCATCCTCGCGCCTTGCCCGCGAACTCGGGGCGATGGAGCAGACCGACGAGAAGTCTGCGCTCGCCAAGATCCTCGAGATCCTCAACAAGGCCTGGCCGATCCATAACAAGGCCAAGGAAATCGCCTGAACCTTGCGTCTTCCCCGGGAAGGAGACGCTGTGAACGAATTGGGCGCCCAGGCTCTCTGGGCGCCCTTTTCTTTTTGCCCTTGCGGCGGTCTTGGAGCGAGTGTATTGCAACCATAACACACGTCGCAGGAGCAGCCGCATGCACAGGTCCATCGCCACCCTGATCGCCGCTTGCGGCCTCGCCGGGTGCCATGCCCATGCAGAGGACGGCGGCCCGACGGTCTCGCGCAATTACCAGATCGCGAATTTCCAGAAGATCGAAGTCGTGGGCCCTTATGACGTGGACGTCCGCACCGGCTCGGTCGCCAGCGTCTCGGCACGCGGCGGCGAAAAACTCCTCGAGCGGACCCGAGTGGAAGTACGCGGAGACAAGCTGATCATCCGTCCCAAGGAGCATCACGGCTTCTTCAACTGGAACTGGAACTGGAGCTCCGGCGGCAAGGCGGACTTCGTCGTCACCGTTCCGCAACTGTCCGCTGCGACGACCACCGGTTCGGGCGACATCCGGATTGACCGGGTCGCTGGACAGGAATTCGAGGGAACCGTCGCAGGCTCGGGCGGACTCGATGTCGGCGACGTCGAAGTCCAGTCGCTGAAGCTTGCGATTGCGGGATCGGGAAGTGCCAAGGCCGCTGGCGGCAAGACCCAGGCCGGCAAGTATGAAATCGCCGGCTCCGGCGACGTCGACGCTGGAGCAGTCCAGGCCCAGCAGCTCAAGATCTCGATCGCCGGCGCCGGCAACGTCAAGGCCCATGCCAGCGGCACGGCCGATGTCAGCATCATCGGCTCGGGCGATGTCGATGTGGCGGGCGGCGCCAAGTGCACGGTCAACAAGACGGGATCTGGCGACGTCCGCTGCTCCTGATCCGTTCTTAGAAGAGCGTTAACCATAAGAGTGGAAGGTGTCTCGATGCGCACCTTCCTTTTTGCAGCCTTCGCCCTTTCCGCCCTTGCCGCGCCGGCTTGCGGAGCGACCCGAAACTTCGGCGTCTCGAGCTTCACCAAGATCCGCGTCGACGGACCCTATAAGGTCACCATTGCGACGGGCGTCCCGGTTTTCGCCCGTGCGAGCGGCACCGCTGCCGCGATCGACCGTGTGGCCGTCGAGGTTCGCGGCGATACCCTCGTCGTCGGATCCAATCCGTCATGGGGCGGGTTTCCCGGCATCGACCCCGGACCGGTCGAAGTCAGCGTCGGCACGCACGACCTCACGAACGCCTCGCTCATCGGCGCTGGAAGCCTCGCGATCGACAAGGTGAAGGGACTGACCTTCGTGCTCTCGATCCAGGGGTCAGGGGCGGGCGAAATCGCGGATGCGAACGCCGACCAGCTGACGGTGAACCTGGATGGAAGCGCCAACGCCAAGCTTTCCGGAAGAGCAGGCAAGCTTACCGTGCTCGCGCGAGGCCTCTCCACGTTGAACGCTGCGGGGCTGACGACGCCCAATGCCGCGATCAGCGCCGACGGGACCGCGACGGTCGATACCAAGGTAACCGAAACCGCACGGATCGACGCCTGGGGACCTGCGACGATCCGGCTTTCGGGTCAGCCCTCGTGCACCGTCAAGGTGACGGGCTCGGTCACCGTCAGCGGCTGCAAGAGCGCTCAGTGAACGGAGGCGGAAGCCTCTACCCCTGAGAGAAATCCCCAGAGTGCCTGCGCGAGCTCGTCGCCTGCAGCAATGGCTTGGGCTTTCTCCTCTTCCGGCAGGCGGTCGAGGAGCGCCGCGCACACCCTCTTATGCTCGACGTCGGCCGTTTCGTGGACACGAAAGAAGCGAAGCGTCTCCTCGTCCTCGATACCGTAGCGCTCGATCAGGCCCTCGATCTTCGCTGCAGCGACAGCCGGAAACTGGCTCTCATAGGCATAGAGCGCTCCAAGACCCGCCGCGTAGGACTGGCGCGAGAGCTTGCGGAAGGTGTCGATGAGCGCCCTGGTCTCGGGATTGAGAGCCTCAGAACGAATGGCGGGCTCCGTCTCGCCTAGGCCGCACGCAAACATGAGCCACAGGCTCGCGTGATCCTGCTTGCCTGCCTCGATGCCCTCTTCTTCGGCAAGGTTCTCCGCGAGCATCCGGCGGCCCTCGCGGTCCGGGCAGGAGCTGTGGACTGCGCTCACGGCCCGCGGGAAGGCCTCCACGTGGTGGAAATACTGGCGGGCGTAGGATCGCAAGGTCTCAAGCGGGAGACGTCCCTCGGTCCATGCCTGGTAGAAGGGATGCTTGAGCATCGCACTTCCCTCGACCTTTAGATCGATCGCTTCCGAAACCGTCACTTGAGCCATCCCGTGTCTCCCTGCTGATCGGCCCCGCGTTAGTCAGGGAAGGAAGAGTCGGCAAGACGATGGTCGGGCACGAATTGGGGCGTTGATCGTTTCAGCCTCAGCCAGGGAAACAAGGGAGCTAAGCCATGTATCTTGGTATCGGCGGGCTGATCCTGCTCATCATCATTCTCTATATTCTGTTCAGGTAGGGGGCGCGCTCAGACAAGCGCGAGCGCAGCCAATCGCCCGTAAAGCTGCGGCGGCAGTGCCCCAAGACCGCTGCCGTCGTCGCTCCGGGGTGCGTCACACTCCTCGAGATAGCGCCAGCCCTGGTGGGCTCGGCGCGGGACCGGCGACACTGCCTTCAGCATCGCCGCACAGACGATATCGATCCGGCCGTCCTCGCGATCCTCGAACCGAAGGATCTCCTGCGCGGCGACCAGGCGGTGCTTGACGATCCAGTGGAGCGATCCGCCGATCAGTTCGGCAGCGCGCTTGGGACGCATGCGCGTCGCGACCCTTAACTCTCCGCCGACCGCCCGCGCAGCAATCCGTTGCTGAAGCGCCTCGAGATCCCGGCAGGCGAAGGCGACCTTAGTGAGATGGAGATTTGGCACCGCCTTGCTGGTGTCGAACTAACCCATGATTCGCAACCGTTTAACGCCCCAGGCCCGCGAGGGCGGCAAGGCCAAGGAAGCTGAAGAAGCCGGTCACGTCGGTAATCGTCGTCACGAACACTGCCGACGATACAGCGGGATCCACCCCCAAGCGGTCGAGCGTCACCGGTACCAGGATCCCGCCTAGTCCCGCGGCAAGATTGTTGATGATCATTGCAGCGCCGATCACCGCTCCAAGGAGGAAACCGCCGGGAACCGGGTGAATGACACCGAAGACGAGGGCAACTCCTGCCCCGATGAGGACGCCCAGCGAGAGGCCGTTTGCAAGCGCGATGGTGAGCTCGCGGGCAAAGGCCCGCACCGTATTGGATTCGGTCAGCTGATTGGTTGCCAGTGCCCTCACTGCAACGGCAAGGGTCTGCGTGCCGGCATTGCCGCCCATGCCCGCCACAATAGGCATGAGGACTGCAAGTACCGCATATTTCCCGATCTCGCCCTGAAACAGGCTCACCACGCTTGCGGCAAGGATCGCAGTCCCAAGGTTGATCACCAGCCAGAACAGACGGCGCCTAACGGTCAATTGCACGGGCTCGTTGATGTCGCCCTCGCCCGCGCCGGAGAGCAGGAGAACGTCTTCGCCGGCTTCTTCCTGGATGATGTGGACGATGTCGTCGACGGTGATCATGCCGACGAGACGTCCAGCATCGTCGACCACCGCCGCCGAGACGAGCGCATATTTCTGGAAGCGGAGCGCCACGTCCTCCTGATCCATGTCGACCGGGATGAGCGTCTGTTCGCGCGCCATGATGTCACTGACGAGCGTGGCGCGCGGCGTCCTCAGGATCGTCGAAAGCTTGCAGGTCCCGACCGGGTGATGGTCGGCGCTGACGACGAACACTTCCCAGAAATCGGTAGGCAGGTCCGCGGTTGACCGCAGATAATCGATGACCTGCCCGACCCTCCAGTGTTCCGGCACCGCGCAGAGGTCGCGCTGCATCAGGCGCCCAGCGGATTCCTCCGGGTAGCTGAGCGCTTCTTCGACCGCTGCGCGGTCGTCGGGCTCCATCGCCTCGAGAACCGCCTGCTGTTCGTCGCGGTCGAGATCCTCGATCAGCGCGACGGCGTCATCGGTCTCCAGCTGGCCGGCAATGTCCGCGACCTGCTGCGGCTCCATTTCATCGAGCAGGCCTTCGCGGACATAGTCGTTCATTTCGGCCAGCACGTCGGGACTGATAATCCCGGCAAGAGCCTTCACGAGGCCCTCGCGCTCGTCCCGTGCGGCAAGCTCGATGAGGTCGGCGATGTCGGCAGGGTGGAGAGGCTGGACCAGCCTTCGCGCGGTCTCGTCGTCACCCGCGTCGACCGCGTCGAGAACCCTGTCCACGAACTCCGGCCGGAGACGGTCCTCCTCGTCCACCGGCGAGGTGGAGTCGGCAGCGGGCGGGGCGATGTGCTCGCTCTCGCTCATCGAAAAACCCCTCTGCTGGACCGCCGCCGCCCTCCTATGGTCGAGGCCGCTCTGGCGCAACCACCCCTGCGACCCTAAATCGCGGTTCTTTCGAACCTTTCATCCGGGAGTAACCCATGGCTGACGCCGACCGCCTGCATCTCACCCTTTCGACCGGCGGCGATGTCGTCATCAAGCTTCGGCCTGACCTTGCGCCCGGGCACGTCCAGCGCATCACCGACCTCGCAAACAGCGGATTTTACGACGACGTCGTGTTTCACCGCGTGATCCCGGGTTTCATGGCCCAGGGGGGCGATCCGACTGGAACCGGTTACCACGGCTCCGATCTACCCAACCTCAAGGCCGAGTTCTCGGCCGAGCCTCACAAGCGCGGGGTTGCCTCGATGGCACGTTCCCAGAACCCGGATAGCGCCAACAGCCAGTTCTTCATCGTGACCGAGGACTCCCCCTTTCTCGACCGGCAGTACACCGTCTGGGGGGAGGTCGAGACCGGGATGGAATACGTCGATGCTCTGCCCGTGGGCGAGCCGCCTCGCGAGCCCGGCAAGATCGTCAAGGCGACGGTGAAGAAAGCCGGTTAGTGAACAAGGTCGCGCTCGTCACCGGCGCCTCTTCCGGCCTCGGGGTCGAGTTCGCACGGCAGCTCTCGAAGCGCGGCCACCGGCTCGTCCTCGCGGCGCGGCGCAAGGAGCGGCTGGACGAACTCGTCAGCGAGCTTGGCAATTCAAGGGCCGTCGCGATCGATCTTTCGACACCGGACGCGGCGGCACGGTTGATGGCCGATATCGAGGCGAACGGCGAAATCGTCGATCTCCTCGTCAATAACGCGGGCTTTGGTCTCATCGGGTCCTTCGCCAGGCTGGACCCCGCGCGGCTCCGGCAGATGATCGATCTCAACGTCGGCACATTGGCCGATCTTTGCAGGTCGGTCGCGCCCCGGATGATCGAGCGGAGGTCCGGGGCGATCATCAACGTTGCCTCGACCGCGGCCTTTCAGCCCGGGCCAAAAATGGCCGTCTATTTTGCAACCAAGGCGTTTGTCCTCTCGCTGAGTGAGGCGTTGCACGAGGAACTGAAGCCGCACGGGATCCACGTGACCTGCCTCTGCCCGGGGCCCACGCGGACCGAGTTCGGCGACGTTGCGGGCTTTGGAGGCAACGGCCTGTTCGAGAGGGTCGCAATGACGTCGCCAGAGGTCGTCGAGGCAGGCCTTGAAGGCCTCGAAAGAAACAAGGCGGTCGTGGTTCCCGGCCTCCTCAACAAGCTTACCGCGAACAGCGGGCGTTTCGCTCCTCGCTCGGTAGTTCGCAAAATTGCTGGCGCGATCAAATATTGAGGGGCAGTTGAAACCGGACCGCCCCGGCGCCGTTGCGTATCCGATATGATAGAGCGGGTCAGGAGAGAGAATGCCTGAAGCAGATACGATCGATCGGGTGACCTCGCGAAGGGTCCAGGTCGCAAGCCTGCCGCCTGCCGACAGCGGCCGCGGATTCGCCCGGCTTCCCGACCGGCTCATGGACGATCTCGGCCTCAACGAAGGGGACGTCATCGAGATCATCGGCAAGCGCTCCACCGCTGCGCGCGCCATCCGGCCGTATGGCGAAGATGAGGGAATCGACATCATTCGCCTCGACGGACTGCAGCGCGCCAATGCCGGCGTGGGCTCAGGCGATTTCGTCGAAGTCCGGAAAGTCGACTCGAAACCCGCGACCCGTGTCGTATTTGCGCCTGCACAGCCCAACGTTCGGCTGCAGGGCTCGGCCGATGCACTGAAGCGCACCTTCTCGGGGCGTCCCCTCGTCGAAGGGGACACCGTGGCCACGGCCGGACACCAGCGCATCAACGCCGACATGCCCGACCACATTCGGCAGTTGCTGAACGCGCCAGCCTTCGCGCTCCAGGAGCTCCGACTCGTGGTCGTGTCGGCAACGCCCAAGGGCATCGTTCACATCGACGGGTCGACCGCCGTCGAGCTCCTTCCCGAATATAAGGCAGCGGACGGCCAGCGCCGCGCCGACGTCACCTATGACGATCTTGGCGGCATGCGCGACACGATTGACGCGCTGCGCGAGATGGTCGAACTACCGCTACGGCACCCCGAGCTGTTCCAGCGCCTTGGAGTCGACCCGCCCAAGGGCGTGCTCCTTCATGGTCCGCCAGGGACCGGCAAGACGCTGCTCGCGCGCGCCGTTGCCAACGAAAGCGCGGCCAAGTTCTTCCACATCGCGGGCCCTGAAATCATGGGCTCCGCCTATGGCGAGAGCGAGCGGCGGCTGCGCGAGATCTTCGAGCAGGCAGCCCAGAACGCGCCCTCGATCATCTTCATCGACGAGATCGACTCGATCGCGCCCAAGCGCGGACAAGTGACCGGCGAAGCGGAAAAGCGGCTGGTCGCGCAATTGCTGACGCTGCTCGACGGTATCGAGCCGAGGCAGAATACCGTCGTCATCGCAGCGACCAACCGCCCCGAGGCCCTGGACGAGGCGCTCCGGCGGCCGGGACGCTTCGACCGCGAGATCGTCGTCGGGGTACCCGACGAGCCGGGACGCCGCGAAATCCTGGGAATCCACACGCGAGGAATGCCGCTTGCCGGCGACGTCGACCTCAACGATCTTGCACGACGTACCTACGGCTTCGTCGGTGCAGACCTTGCGGCACTCTGCCGGGAGGCGGCGCTGGAAGCCGTCCGCCGGATCATGCCGCGCATCAACCTTGCCGAGGAGGTCATTCCGTCGGAGATCCTCGATGCTCTTTCAGTCGAGCTTCGCGACTTCGAGAACGCACTGAAGCGCGTCCAGCCCTCCGCCATGCGCGAAGTGATGGTCGAAGCTCCGCAAGTCCGCTGGGACGACGTCGGAGGTCTCGATGCGGCCCGCGACAGGCTGCGTGAGGGGGTGGAGCTTCCGCTCAAGCACCCCGAAGCGTTCCGACGTCTCGGCATCCGTCCGGCCAAGGGCTTCCTTCTTTACGGCCCTCCCGGGACCGGCAAGACCCTCCTTGCCAAGGCAGCCGCGCGCGAAGCTGAGGCGAACTTCATCGCGACCAAGAGCTCCGATCTCCTTTCCAAATGGTACGGAGAGAGCGAACAGCAGATCGCGCGTCTCTTTAACCGCGCGCGCCAGGTCGCGCCGACGATCATCTTCATCGACGAGCTCGACAGTCTCGTTCCGGCGAGAGGAGGCGGCCTCGGGGAGCCGCAGGTCACCGAGCGCGTCGTGAACACCATCCTTTCCGAGATGGACGGCCTCGAGGAACTTCAGAATGTCGTGGTGATCGGCGCGACCAACCGCCCGACCCTCATCGATCCTGCGCTGCTTCGCCCAGGGCGCTTTGATGAGCTGATCTACGTCGGTGTGCCCGACACGGCCGGAAGACGGCGTATCCTTGCCATCCACACGACCGGAATGCCGCTCGCCGACGACGTCGATCTGGAGAAGATCGCGCAGCACTCCGATCGCTTCACCGGCGCCGATCTCGAGGACCTCGTGCGCCGCGCGGGCCTCACCGCGCTTCGGAGGGGCCTCGATACGCACCAGGTCACCATGGCGGATTTCGAGGTTGCCCTGACGGAGACCCGGGCCTCGGTCACGGCGGACATGCTCGAGGAATATGAGCGGATTCAGGAGACGCTGAAGAGCGATGCGACCCGGCCTCTGGGCGGCATCGGTTTCGTCCTTCCGGGCATGCTTCGCCCCAAGCAGGGCGGAAAGCCCTAGGCGGCGAGCTGGCGCCGGCCCACGAGCGCAAGGCCGACGAGAAGCAGCGCAAAGGCAGCAAAGGGCGAATCGTGGTTCCAGCCATAAAGGCCGATGCCCAGCGCCGGCGCGAGCACGTAGCTGATACCGTTCGCCGAGGTGATCACGCCTGCAACAGCACCCTGCTCAGCAAGCGGGACCGCGAGCGATGCGCCTGCCGTAAAGCCCGGCCGGGTAAAGCCAAATCCCCACGAGGCGACCGCAAAACCTATCGTAATCCCGTAGAGATCGCGCGAGAGCATGGTCCCGACGAGACCAGCCGCGGCGATGAGCGCGCCTGAAAGAATGAGTAACCTGGGACCAAAGTCGAGACGCGGGATCAGGCCCCACTGAGCACCCAGGGTCGCCACCGCACCTGCCATCATCACGATCGCAATCGGCCCTTCCGATCCGGAGGCAGGCAGGTGCAGGCGATCGATCACGAAGAAGCCGATGCACGTCAGCGTCGCGGCCTGCGCGTGTCCGGCAACGACGCCCGCGATGATCCAGGGCCGGATCCTGGGATCCTTCCAGCTGAGCCGCTTCTGGCGGCGCGGCGAAGTCGCGGCGGCAATGCTTGCCCCGGTCGGAGGACTGGCGAGCGAGGGATAGCTCATGGCCGCGCCGTGGCCGATCCGCCGGCCGCTCCGATCGTTGGGAAGCCAAATTGCAATCGAAAAAACCACGATGACGCCGATCAGCGCAAAGGCGAACAGCGGGCCGGCAAGGCCGACGAGAGGCAGTACGAACAATGGCGCAATGGCAGGGCCGATGATCGTCCCCAACCCGAAGGAAGAGGACAAAGCGGAAAGTGCAGCAACACGCCCGCTGCGCCGCGTCTTGGATGCAAGATAGGCCTGCGTCGCCGAGGGCGTCGCACAGCCAAGCCCGCCGTAAATGGATCTGAAGAGAGCAAACAGCGAGAAGGTCAGCGCGCCGCTGATCCAGCGATGGAGCCCGCTGAACAGGGCAATTCCGCAAAGGCTCATCGAGACGATGAAGCCGCTTACTCCCATGATCGTCAGGGTCTTTCGGCCATGATGATCGCTCTTCTCGGCCCAATAAGGCGCGAGCAGCACCCAGAGCACCGCCGACCAGGTGTAGGCGATGGCGACGTAGAAATCCTGGATGCCGATCTTGCGGCCGATCGCGGGCATGACCGATTGGAGCGCCGTGTTGCCCGAAGAGGCGACCAGCATCGCGCAGTAAAGAAGACCGAAATGAGTGTTGGTGAGCGCCGCCCGACCGACGGCCCCCTTATGCGCGATTGAAGCCACGACTCCGGGATAGGCAGCATCGCCGCCGAGCGGAACCTCTTCGTCGCATTATTCGCGCGCTTCGCAGAACAGGCGCGCGACCGGCCGCCTCCTTGTAACGTTAGGAAACCTTGCCAAGCGACGGCGCATTTGCCAACGCTCCGGCCCTCGTCTCGGCCCAAACGGAGCATTCATGCCCTCTTCTTCCGCGCGCACGTTGAAAAGTCCGCGCAGGCTTCAGCGCCGCCGTGACCGGCGCTCGCCGAGCCCGCACTGGCAATTCCTTCGCGGCTTCATCAAGAACCCGGTCATGGTCGGCTCGATCATTCCATCGAGCCGGGTGCTCATCGACAAGATGCTCGACCCGGTGGATTGGGAGAACACGAAGCTGTTCGTGGAATATGGTCCCGGTGTCGGCACCTTCACCAAGCCGGTGCTCGAACGCCTCGGGCCTGAGGCGACGTTGCTGACCATCGATACCAACGCCGACTTCACCCACTATCTTCGCGAGCGGATCGACGATCCGCGTCTGATCACGGTCACCGGCTCGGCCGCGGATGTCGAAAAAATCCTCGCCGACCGCAATTTCGGTTCGGCCGATTATGTGCTCTCGGGACTTCCGTTCTCGACCCTGCCGCCAGGCGTCGGAGACGATATCGCCAAGGCGACGGCGAAGGTCCTTCGCCCGGGCGGCGCGTTCCTGGTCTACCAGTTCAGCCCCAAGGTGTTCGACTTCATCAAGCCTCACTTCGAGCCGATCAAGCGGGGCTTCGAATGGATCAACGTCCCGCCGGCGACGCTGTTCTGGGCCTACAAGGGCGAGCCCAAGGCCTAGCGCTCCGGGCGGAAGTTGAGCCGCCTCGTCACGCTGTAGTCCATCACGTTCACGAGGAAGTGGGAAATGGCCCACTTGATCCGGCGCCATGGGTTCGCGCGCTGCGCGTGGATCTCCGGCGTAATCCATTTGCAGTCGACAAGCTCGCGCTCGAAATAGCCCCGCATCGCCTCGGCGAATGTCGCATCCTTGATCCGCAGCATGATCTCGAGATTGATGTAGAAGCTGCGATAGTCGAAATTGGACGAGCCGATGTGGACGATGTCATCCACGATGGCGAGCTTCGTATGGAGCTTCGCCGGCTGGTACTCGTAGATCTCGACATGGCGCCTGATGAGGCGGCTGTAGCTGTGGCGCGCGGCTGCCACCGTCGCATTGTTGTCGGACTTGGCAGCATTGATGATGCGTGCCCGGCCACGGCGCCCGACCTTGCCGATACGGCGGATCATCGCGCTCGGCGGCGCAAAGTACGCGAAGACGAGATCGAGCCGACGCGCGTGCTTCATGTCGCGCCCGATGCTCCGCCACCAGCTGTTGTGCATGCTCAAGGGGCCGCTGAACTTCCACTGGAGCGGACCCCGCCACTCGCTGTAGCCTGCCTCCATCCGCTGCAGCGAACGAAGCTTGGAGCCCTTCTGCCTGGACCAGTGGAACAGGCTGTCGAAATAGCGGCTCGGCAGCATCGCCTCGGGACCATCGAGCCGAAGCCACAGGTCGCGCCAATGGCTTGAGCCCTGGTCGCCAAGATAGGTCGCATCGATGTTGGCACCGCCGATGAGAACTGTCCTGCTGTCGATCACGATCAGCTTCTGGTGATTGCGCAGCAGGTAGCGGCGGCCCCAGGTGGGATTGAACACGCAATATTCTCCGCCGGCCTCCCCAAGGTCCTTGAAGAAATCCGCGGTCGCTGCGGAGCCGAAGCCATCGATCAGCAATCTGACCTTCACTCCCCGGCGTGCCGCGTCGGTCAGAGCATCGCGCACCGCGTCCCCGTCGCGATCCGGATTAAACATGTACATCAGCAGCTTGACGCTGTTCGCAGCGCCGGCGATCAGTTCGAGCAGGAGCCTGAAGCGCTCCTCCCCGCTCTCGATCAGCTCGAGCCGGTTGCCGGCAATTTCAGCCGTGATCGGAGCAGTTGAGAGAGATGGGGTGCCCTGGTCGGCCATGCCCTGCAGCTTCCTTGACTTTTTCGGCCCCTGCAAGCTATTGGCGCGACCTTCCTGAAATCCCATATTCCTGGCTTGGAATAGCTTTGCGGAGCGACGAATGGCGCGCGTTACGGTTGAAGATTGTGTCGACAAGGTCTCGAACAGGTTCGATCTGGTCCTGATCGCGGCCCAGCGCGCTCGCCAGATTTCGGGCGGCGCGGACCTCACCATCGATCGCGACCGCGACAAGAATCCGGTCGTCGCCCTCCGCGAGATTGCCGACGAAACCGTCCGCCCGCGCGAGCTCGAGGAAGCGATCGTCACCAACCTCCAGAAGGTGCGGATCGACGAGGAAGACGAAACCGAGGAACTGGCATCGCTGAGCGAGGCCGCCGAGGCGCTGCGCCTTACCGCCGCTGCTCCGCCGCGTCCGACTCCGTCGGGCGGCGACTACGAGTAATTTCGGTCTAGCCTGATCTCCGGCCGCCGGTTAGACCGGCGGCATGGTTCCCTTTTCGTTCGCAGGCGAAACGTTCTTCCCGACGGCCGAAGGCGCACTTTTCTGGCCAGCGCACGAGGCGCTGCTCGTCGCCGACCTCCATCTCGAAAAGGCGAGCTGGTTCGCAAGGCTGGGCCAGTTCCTGCCGCCGTACGATTCGCTTGCGACGCTGACTGCACTTGCCGTCGAAGCCGAACGGACGGGGGCAAGGAGGCTCTTCTGCCTTGGCGACAGCTTTCACGACCGCTTCGGGTGCGACCGCTTGCCTGCCAGTGCGCGGGAGCTGCTCACCACCCTCACCGGGAAGATCGACTGGACGTGGATCGTCGGCAACCACGATCCGGGTTTTGCCGACCATTGCGGCGGTCGCATTGCCGACGAGGTCGAGATCGGCGGGATCATCCTGCGGCACGAAGCCGCACGCGACGACACCCGGCCGGAAATCTCGGGACATTTCCATCCCAAGCTGAGGCTCCATCTCAAGGGACGTCACGTCTCCAGGCGCTGCTTCGTCACCTCGCAGAGCAAGATCATCATGCCGGCATTCGGATCGCTGACCGGGGGGCTTGATGCGCATCACCCGGAGATCCTCGGTTCGGTGGGCAGCGGGGCCGCTGCACTCGTTCCGGTCTCGGACCGCCTGCTGAGATTTCCGCTGGCCGCCTAGAGCGGGCGCACTTCAATCGCCATGGCTCCGGTCGGCGACAGGAGCAGCCGAGCAGTCGCGACGCGCGTCTTGCCGAATGTCGCCGCCTGGAGTTCGTTGCGCGCGGCGTGCCGGTCGAACTTGTATCCCTGAGCCTCGGCAGCCCGCCTCAGTCGATCAAGATGTGTGTCGAGATTGGCGATGCCCTCATCGGGATCAAACTTCATCGTCTCTTCAAGGTCGCTCATTGGTGCCCTTCATCCACGGCGGTGCGGCAAAGGACAAGTCCCCTCAGCTCGCGCTCGCATTGCGCCTTCGGGCGGCTGTTCCTAAACCCTGAGCATGACAATCAAAGCCACGTTGCTGATGGCCGCCATGCTGATATCCTCATCCGCGATCGCCCAGCCGATCGATCCCAGGGTCCAGGCGCGCATCGACCGCATCCTCAAGGCAACACCCCTTATCGATGGGCACAACGACATCGCCGAGCAGCTGCGCGAGAATCACGAGCTGAAGATCGAGAACCTCGCGAGCGGGACCGATAAATGGGCATCCCATCCGTTGATGACGGACATGGCGAGGCTTCACGAGGGTCGTCTCGGGGCCCAGTTCTGGTCGGTCTATATCCCCTCGGAAGTGACCGGAGACGCCGCGATCCGCGACACGATCGAGCAGATCGATATCGTGAAGCGCATGGTCAAAGCCTATCCCGCCGATCTCGCGCTCGCCGGCAGTGCCGATGACATCGTGCGCATCCATAGGAGCGGGAGGATCGCCTCGCTCATAGGCATCGAGGGAGGGCACCAGATCGGCGGCAGCCTCGCAGCGCTGCGCCAGTTCTACGAACTTGGGGCGCGCTACATGACGCTCACTCACTTCAAGAACAACGAGTTCGCCGACAGCGCGACCGACGATCCCAAATATCATGGGATCAACGAGTTCGGCCGGGCCGTCATCCACGAGATGAACCGGCTCGGCATGCTCGTCGACCTCAGTCACGTCTCGCCCGACACGATGCGCGCAGCGCTCGAGGTCACGAGGTCGCCGGTACTGTTCACGCACAGCGATGCACGCGCTCTTGCCGATCATCCCCGCAATGTTCCCGACGACATCCTGAAACTCGTCGCCCCGAACGGCGGCGTCGTCATGGTCAACTTCTATCTTGGCCACCTCTCACCCGAGTACATCCAGTGGTCGGCCGCCAAGGGCGCGGAGGACGCGCGCCTGAAGGCCTTATTCGTCGGACAGCCCGACCGCCGCGAAGCGGGAATGAAAGCATGGCTTGATGCGCATTCGGCGCCTCGCGCCGGCGTCGGCCTCATTGCCGACCATATCGAGCATGTCGCGAAGGTTGCAGGTTTCGACCATGTCGGCATCGGCGGCGATCTCGACGGCATCGGGATCGACGAAGCTCCCGCAAGCATGAACAGCGTCAGCGGCTATCCCCTGCTGTTTGCCGAGCTGATCCGGCGCGGCTGGAGCGACGAGAACCTCTCCAAGCTCGCGGGCGGCAATGTCCTGCGGGCGATGCGCCAGGCCGAGGCGGTCGCGGCATCGATGAAGAACGAAGCGCCGGCAACCGCGAGGCTGCAGCCCTGGTCGTCGACCGATCCCTGGAAATGAACGGGCAGCCCCTTCGCGCGGCGATCATCCCGGTGACGCCGCTGCAGCAGAACTGCACCTTGCTGTGGTGCACGGCGACCATGAGAGGTGCCTTCGTTGATCCTGGAGGCGATCTTCCACGTCTCAAGGCGGCGGCTGCGCAAAGCCAGGTTACGATCGAGAAGATCCTGCTGACGCACGGTCACATCGATCATTGCGGCAGCGCGGGGCTTCTTGCCGGGGAACTCGGCGTCCCGATCGAGGGCCCGCACGAAGCCGATCTCTACTGGATCGCGCGGCTTGCCGAGGACGGTGCGAAATACGGCATCACCGGGCAGCCGTTCGAGCCGGCACGCTGGCTCACGGACGGCGACGAAGTCAATGTCGGCGATCTTACCTTGGGCGTTCGCCATTGCCCGGGCCACACCCCCGGGCACATCGTCTTTCACCACGCGCAATCGAAGCTCGCCCTCGTGGGCGACGTGCTGTTCAAGGGTTCGATCGGCCGCTGGGACTTCCCTCACGGGAACCAGCAGGCATTGCTGGATTCGATCACCCAGCGTCTGTGGCCGATGGGCGATGAGACGGCATTCGTGCCGGGCCACGGGCCCATGTCGACCTTCGGTCACGAACGCGCGACCAATCCCTTCGTCGGGGACGCGGCGCTAGCGGCCTAGCACCTCCAGGACCACCGACGAGGTCGCCCAGAGGACGAGTGCGAGCGTCACAAGGCTCGATCCAATCATCCCGAACATCCTGAAGCGCTGCTTCTCGCTGCCATCCATGCCGATTGCATGAAGGATCCTGGCGACGATGAAGATGACGGCGATAGCGGTGAGCCCGGCACGATTGGCCCCGGAAAGCTCAAGCCCTCCCAAGAGGATGAGCACGAAGGGGGCGTTTTCGATAAAGTTTGCCTGCGCTCGCATTCGCCGCAGTAGCGGTTCCTGCCCGCCGTCGCCGACGCTTACTCGAAACTCCTTGCGAAGCGCGGCAATGCGTCCACCGAGCCATAGATTAAGAAGGGTCGAAGCGACTGTACTCGCAAGCGTCACCGGAACCGGGACCATCTACCTGCCCTCCCTCGCTTGGCCACGAAGCCCTCACGCCCTTGCAACAGCGCCCTTATTCGCTATAGGGGCCGCGGTTCGCGACGATCCGGCCGCCGCCCGCGGGGTCTCCCGCTGAGATGAGGCGCAGATCGTCGCAATTTTTATTGTTGTTCTATCTGCATGTGAAGGTGCCGCAATGGCTGTCCCCAAGAGAAAAACTTCGCCGTCGAAGCGGAACATGCGCCGCAGCCATCATGGGCTGAAGGCCACGCAGTTCCAGGAATGCCCGAATTGCGGTGAATTGAAGCTGCCGCACAACATGTGCGCGGCATGCGGCCATTATAACGGCCGCGAAGTCGTTTCGACCGAGGCCTAAGTTCGCGCCAGGCCCATGAGCGGGGGCCCACGCATCGCCATCGACGCCATGGGCGGGGACACCGGCCCAGCCGCGATGATTGCCGGCGCCTCGCGTGCGCTGAGAAAAGACCCGGCGCTCCAGTTCACCTTCTACGGCGACGAGCGACAGGTCCAGGCACAGATCGCCCAGCACAGAAACCTTGGTCCCCATTCGACGATCGTGCACTCGCCCGAAGCGATCGCCGCCAGCGAGAAGCCGAGCCAGGCGATCCGGCGGGCCCGGACGACCTCGATGGGCATGGCAATCAACGCGGTGAAAGAGCAAATTGCCGACGCTGCGCTCTCGGGCGGGAATACGGGCGCCCTCATGGCGATGTCCAAACTGGCACTGCGGACCATGCCGGGCATCGACCGACCCGCTCTTGCCGCCCTGCTTCCAACGCTTGGCGAGACCGACGTCATCATGCTCGATCTCGGCGCCAACACGGAGTGTGATGCACAGAACCTCGTGCAGTTCGCAGTCATGGGCGCCGCTTATGCACGCTGCGTGCTGGGCCTCCCCAGCCCGCGCGTGAAGCTGCTCAACATTGGTACCGAGGAGCTGAAGGGCACCGACGAGCTGAAGGACGCGGCCGCGCTGCTGCGCGAAGCGGACTATCTGCCATTCAGCTTCGATGGATTCACCGAGGGCGACCAGCTTTCACGCGGCGAGGTCGACGTCGTGGTCACCGACGGCTTCTCGGGCAATATCGCGCTGAAAACGGCAGAGGGAACGGCACGCTTCGTCACCGATCTGCTGCGCCGCGCATTCAAGAGCTCGCTCCGCTCGAAAGCTGGCTTTGCTCTTTCCCGTCCTGCACTCAACCTGCTCAAGGTCCACCTTGACCCCAACAATCACAATGGCGCCGTCTTCCTCGGCCTCAACGGTCTCGTCGTGAAAAGCCACGGCAGCGCCAATGCGAAGGGCGTCGCCAACGCCATCCGCGTCGCTGCCAGCATGGTGCGCAACGACATCACCCGGAAGATCGGTGACGACCTCGACAATTTCCGGGCACACGCCTTTGCGGGCGAGGCAGCCGAGTGAGACGCTCGATCGTCGCCGGAGCGGGAAGCGCCCTGCCGCGGCGCAAGGTCACGAATGCGGAGCTTGCGGCAACCGTCGACACCTCGGACGAATGGATCGTCGAGAGAACCGGAATTCGCAGCCGCTACATCGCCGGCGAGGGCGAAACCACCGGCAGTCTCGCCGCCGAGGCCGCCCGGCGCGCCCTTGCGAGCGCCGGCATAGAGGCGGCAGATATCGATCTCATCGTGCTCGCGACGGCGACCCCGGATCAGACCTTTCCTTCGACCGCCACGAAGGTCCAGGCGGCACTTGGAATCAACGACTGCATTGCCTTCGACGTGCATGCCGTGTGCACCGGTTTTCTCTACGCACTCTCGATTGCAGATTCGATGCTGCGCTCGGGCAATGCCGCCAAGGCTCTGGTCATTGGTGCAGAGACCTTCAGCCGGATCCTCGACTGGGAGGACCGAGCGACCTGCGTCCTGTTCGGCGACGGCGCCGGCGCGCTGGTCCTCAGCGCCCAAGAATCCGACAGCGGCATCCTGACGACCAAGCTTCATGCCGATGGGCGCCACAACGATCTACTGTTCGTCGACGGCGGGCCCTCGACTACCGGCACGGTCGGCAAGCTCAGGATGAAAGGCCGTGAAGTCTTCCGCCACGCGGTCGTGAACCTCGCCGACGTCCTCAACGAAGTGCTTGCCGATGCAGGCCTCACCGCCGGCGACGTCGACTGGGTCGTTCCCCACCAGGCCAATGCCCGCATCCTCGATGCGACGGCGAAGAAGCTGGGGCTTCCGGCGGAAAAGGTTGTGGTGACGGTGGACCAGCACGCCAACACGTCGGCAGCTTCCGTTCCGCTCGCATTCGACGCCGCGGTGAAAGACGGCCGAATCAAACGGGGTGACCTCGTCATCCTGGAAGCGATGGGCGGTGGCTTTACTTGGGGCGCAGCTGCGCTCAGGTATTGAAAAAGTTGGAATATCCGATGATTAGTCGAATTGCCGACGCAACGGATTTCCGTTACGAAAACGTAATCGATACGACGGGGGCACGTCGTTCCAGGGCGGGAGAACAAGATGGCCGATTTAGGCATCGCGCGGGTCACCAGTGAGGCTGATGCCGCAAATACCCTGACGCGTGCGGACCTCGCCGACGTCGTCCACCGCCGCCTCGGCCTCAGCCGGGCGGAATCTGCGGGCGTCGTCGAACGCGTGCTTCATCACATGTGCCATGCCCTGTCCGAGGGCGCGAACGTGAAGGTCTCGGGCTTTGGCACCTTCATTCTGCGCGACAAGGGGCAGCGCATTGGCCGTAACCCCAAGACGGGCGTCGAAGTCCCGATCGCCCCGAGGCGGGTGATGACCTTTCGCGCCAGCCAGATCATGCGCGACCGGATCGCGAAAGGCTGACATTGGCGACGGCCGGCGAAAAGGATCCCGGCGCTCTACTGACGATCGGTGAGCTGTCGCTGGAACTGGGCGTCGCCCAGCATATCCTGCGTTACTGGGAAACCCGTTTCCCCCAACTGAGGCCCATGCAGCGCGCCGGCAATCGCCGCTACTACCGGCCGGCGGACGTCGCGCTTGCACGCAAGATCAACCGCCTTCTCAACCAGGAAGGCTATACGGTCCGCGGCGTCCAGAAGCTGCTGCGGGACCGGAGCGCAGAAGCTGCACAACCTTCGCCGGATGCTGGACAGTCTCCCGCCGCAATTGCGGCCCCGGTCGCGGCCGAGACTTCGGACCATGGCGGCACAATCGACGTCTTCCGGTTGATCGCGCTGCGCGACCGCCTGCTCGGAGCGCTCGAGCCCTAGTCGAGATCCCTGGGCAGGATCAGATCGACGATCCTGCCCCGCCCGGGCGCCGCTTCGGCCCAGCGTTCGATATCCAGTTCCACCGCCGCAAGCGCGGCCGTCGGGTATTTCGCGCTGACCCGGTCGCGCAGTTTGTGTTCGTCCTCCTGCGCCAGTTCGACGAGAAGTTGCTGGAGGCCCGGATTGTGTCCGACGAGAAGCGGTGCCTTGATGCTGTCGGGAAGTGCCTGCACCAGCGACAGGAGCTTGCCGGTGTCGGCAAGGTAGAGCTGGGGTTCGAAACGTACCTCGGCGCCGAATTCGAATTTTTCCTCGATTCCGTCGATGGTTTCCCGGACCCGCGCCGCAGTGCTTGCAAGAACGAGGTCGAAGCGCATTCGGCGATGCTTCATCTCGCGCCCGATGCGCCGCGCCGACTTCCATCCGCGATCGTTCAGCGGACGGTTGAGGTCATCGAGGCCCGGGACGTCCCAGTCGGACTTCGCGTGCCGAAGGACGGAAAGCCGCTTCACTTGACCAGTTCCATCGACGCCGCGGCATCTGCCCGCAATCGCTCTCCGACGCGCGCGATCGCCTCATCGAGGGGCACCCGGTTGATGGGTACGCCCGGCGGGAATGCTTTCAGAAGGCGCGATGGCATTGCCGCCGACAGCACGACGAAGAGGCCGCAATCACCTTGCCTTCGGATCAGTCTTCCGAATGCCTGCGCAAGCCGCGCGCGCACCACCCGGTCGTCATAGGCACTTCCGCCGCCGGCCATTCGCCGCGCCGCATGCAATACCGTGGGCCTTGGCCATGGCACCCGTTCCATTACCACGAGCCGCAGCGAATCGCCCGGCACGTCGACTCCGTCACGAAGGGCGTCGGTGCCGAGAAGCGAGGCTCTGGGATCGTCGCGGAAGATGTCGACCAATGTTCCTGCGTCGATCGGGTCAACATGCTGCGCAAGGAGCGGCAGGCCGTCGCGCGCGAGCCGGTCGGCAATCCTTGCATGCACCGCCTTGAGACGCTGGATGGCCGTGAATAGTCCCAGGGTACCGCCCCGTGCTGCTTCGATGAGCCGGGCATAGGCCCCTGCAAGCGAGGCGATGTCGCCCTGCCGGACGTCCGTCACGATCAGGACTTCCGAGCAGCCCGCATAATCGAACGGGCTTTCCGCCTCGAAATGTCCTGCCGGGGTCTGCAGGTGAACTGCGCCGGTGCGCGCGTCGGCGGCCTCCCAGTCCTCGCCGCCGCGAAGGGTGGCCGAGGTGACCAGTACGCCGTCAGCGGGGCTTAGCACCGCTGCTGCCAGGGGCTTTGTGGGATCGAGCCACCGGCGATGGATCGCGACGTCGAATTCACGCCCGTCGACCCTTTCGACGGCAAGCCAGTCGACGAACTCGGGATCAGCTTCGCCACCGATCCGGGCAAGGAGCGCGATCCAGGCAGCAAGCGTCTCGCGCCGCCAGGAAAGTCCCCGGATAGCGCCTTCGACCCGTGCCCGCGCCTGGGCGTCGAGCCAGTCCGGTCCGTCCTCGAGCACTGCCTCCAGTCGACGAGCGAGCGCCGCCAGCGGCTTCTGAAGCGTATCGAGCAGCTCGGCCGCCGCAGCTGCGGCCGAGACCAGCGCGCCGTCGGGTTCTGCAAGTTCGGTCTCGAGACCGTAGCCCGCCTCCTGCGCCTTGGAGCGGGCATAGACTACACCGCGAACCTCCTGGAACAGATGTTCGATCGGGCCGAAGGGCGCACCCTCCACCAGCCGCTGCAGCCAGCCGTCCGAGGGGAGCGCCCTTGCTGCTTCCACGGCCGCCTCGAGTGCGAGTGCGCCCTCCTCGTCATAGGAGGCAACGTCCATGAGCCGGGCCGAAAGGCCGCGACGGCGGCCCCTTGATCGGCCCTCCGGGCCGACGATCCAGCGCCTGAGCTCAATCGCCTCCTGCCCTCCAAATGCGACCGCGAAGGTCGAATCGGCAGCATCGAACAGGTGGTGACCCTCGTCGAACAGGATCCGTCCGGGGGCATCCTCCCGGGCCCTTGCGGCATTGACCATCACGAGCGCGTGATTGGCAATGACGATATCGGCCTCGCGGCTCGCCCGCTCGGCGCGCTCGATGAAGCAGCGCCGGTAATGGGGACAACCTGCATAGACGCACTCGCCGCGGCGATCCGTAAGGGCGGTCGCACCGGCCCGGCGAAACAGGCTCGGCAGCCACCCGGGCAGGTCGCCCCCGACCATGTCGCCATCCTTGGTGTAGGCAGCCCAGCGGCCCACCAGCTGCGCAAGGATCGCCGCCCGGCCGGAGAAGGCTCCCTGGAGTGCGTCTTCGAGGTTCAGGAGGCAGAGGTAATTTTCGCGGCCCTTGCGAATGACGATCCGGCGTGCCCGTTCCTCCGGGTCAGCGAGGAGCTTGGGCCCTTCGCCATCGAGCTGCCTCTGCAGTGCCTTGGTGAAGGTCGATACCCACACGGTGCCCTGCGCCTGTTCGGCCCAGAGGGACGCAGGAGCAAGGTAAGCAAGCGTCTTGCCGATGCCCGTTCCCGCCTCGGCAAGAAGGAGGTTGGGCGCTCCCTTTGCTGGCTTGGGCGCGAAGACGCGCGTCACCGCTTCGGCCATTGCCCGCTGGCCTTCGCGAGCTTCAGCGCGGCCGGTCAGCGCGTCGAGCTTTTGCCGCGCATCGGCGGGCGAGACGAGGATTGTCCGCGGCGGCGGCCGCTGAGCCGATTCCTCCCACTGTTTGAGCTTCGCGAACAGCATCCGTTCCCCTCGCTCGGGCCGTTCGAGCCGCGCGCCGATCAGCGGTGCCCAGGCCCAGCCGAGGCGGTGCAGCGTCACGTTCGACGTCCACGCGCCCTCGCGCTCAGGCCATTGGGGAGCGGCGAGGTCCCCCAGCAGGGCCTCGGCAATGTGCTGCAAGGCAAAGGCTGCCTCGACGTCCGCTCGAGGGGGTTCGAGGCCGAGCTTCCGGCTGAGGCCCGCGGCGGTCGGGACTGCGAAGCTTGCCGGATGGACGAAGGCGAAGAGCTCGAGCAGGTCGAGACCGCTCAGCTCCGGGTAACCGAGGCGCTGACCAACGAGCGGCGCGTTGAGAATGATGTGCGGAGTCTCAGCTGCACGCGCGATTGCCTCGCCGCGGCTTGCCTCGCGCACTTCACCCTCGGCGCTTGCAAGCCAGATACCGGCATGGGTTGCGTGGAGCGCGGGAAGGGGCAAAGGAGCGGGCATTCCGCGGGGACCCTGCCGCCAGCAGAACAGAAGAGCAACGAATTTGGACGCCGAAACGCTTCGAACTGCCGCACTCGCTTCCAAGGCGTGGCCGTACGAGGAAGCACGCAAGCTCCTGAAACGCTGGCCGGACGGAAAGCCCGCAGGCGAGCCGATGATTTTCGAGACGGGTTATGGCCCGTCGGGCCTCCCGCATATCGGGACCTTCAACGAGGTCGCCCGAACGAGCTTCGTCCGCCACGCCTATGAGGAGCTGACCGGCGGGCCAACCCGGTTGATCGCATTCAGCGATGACATGGACGGATTGCGCAAGGCTCCCGACAATGTCCCCAACCGCGACATGCTCGAGGAAAATCTCGGCAAGCCGCTGACCCGCATCCCGGACCCGTTCGGGGAATATGAGAGCTTCGCGCACCACAATAATGCGATGCTCAGGCGATTTCTCGACCGCTACGGCTTCGACTACGAATTTCTCTCGGCGACCGATTGCTACACCTCGGGCCGCTTCGACGATGTCATCCGAAAGGTGCTGCACGGCTGGGATGCAATCATGGGAGTGATGCTTCCAACGCTGAGGGAAGACCGCCGCAAGACCTATTCGCCGGTGCTTCCGATTTCGCCCAGGACGGGACGCGTGCTGCAGGTCACGGTCGATGTGGTCGATGCCGAAGCGGGACTCATTGCATTCGATGACGAGGATGGCTCCCGCGTGCAGCAATCGGCATTCGGCGGGGCAGCGAAGCTCCAGTGGAAGGTCGACTGGGCTGCCCGATGGGCAGCGCTCGGGGTCGACTATGAGATGGCCGGCAAGGACCTCATCGACAGCGTCGTTCAATCGGGAAAGATCGCGCGCGTCCTGGGTGCCCGCCCGCCCGAGGGTTTCAACTACGAGATGTTCCTCGACGAAAGGGGCGAGAAGATCTCCAAGTCGAAGGGCAACGGCCTCAGCCTCGAGGAGTGGCTGCGCTACGGCAGCGAACCGAGCCTCAGCTTCTACATCTACCGCGAGCCCAGGCGCGCGAAGAGCCTGCACATCGGCGTGATCCCGCGCGCGGTCGACGAATATTGGCAGTTCAGGAACAATTATTCCAAGCAGCCTCTCGATCAGCAGCTCGGCAATCCGGTCCACCACATCCATGCCGGCAAGGTGCCGCAAGAGACCCTGCCGCTGACCTACGGGCTGCTCCTGAACCTCGTCAGCCTGCCCGGTGTGGCAGACAGGGAAACGGCCTGGAAGTTCGTTCAGCGCTATGCTCCGGGCACCTCACCGGCGAGCGATCCCGAGCTCGACGAACTGATCGGGCTTGCCGTGAACTATGCCCGCGATTTCGTCGCTCCGGACCTCAAGCGAAGGCGTCCGAGCGCGCTCGAAGCCGAGGCGCTGCGCGACCTCGACCAGGAGCTTGCGAAGCTCCCCGAGCACGCCGAGGGCGAAACCATCCAGCATGCGGTCTTCGAGGTCGGCAAACGGCATCCGTTCGAAAGCCTTCGGGCCTGGTTCCAGGCTTTGTATGAAACGCTGCTGGGCTCCAGCCAGGGCCCAAGGATGGGAAGCTTCATCGCCCTTTACGGGATCGGGAACAGCCGCGACCTCATTGCGCAGGCGCTGGACAATGTGGCCGCCTAGGGCGTGAGGCCGTCCGCGCTTCGACTAAGGTCGAAAAGCGAGAATGCCGCGCCCGAGGCTGCAGCCGTTGCTGCAGCAGCCTCGCGCGCTCGTTCGTACGGGCAGGAAGACTCATGATCGCCCTCGGCTGAGACGGGGCCGACGGAAGCGGATGCGATGCCGCCGATAGCGGCAACAAGCAGCAGTCTACGCCAACGTCCAGACATTCGCGTCTCCAACAGGCTCGCCTTCACCAAGCCTTCAGCCCGAACGTCAACGCCCGCTCGACACCAGTCGAAACGGATTTCGACGAACGGTCAGCTCCGCTGCTTGGCCGCCACCCAGGCGCGGATCTTCTGCTCGAGGATCTCGAGCGGAAGCGCGCCCGAATCGAGCACCTGCGCGTGGAACTGGCGGATGTCGAACTTCGGGCCGAGCACCGCCTTCGCCTCGTCGCGGAGGCGCTGGATGGTGAGCGCGCCGACCTTGTAGGCTGTCGCCTGGCTCGGAATGGCGATGTACCGTTCGACCTCCGCGGTGGCGTCGGTCTTCGACTCTCCGGAATGGTCGAGCATGTACTGGATCGCCTGGTCGCGGGTCCAACCCTTGGAATGGATTCCGGTGTCGACGACGAGGCGCATCGCGCGCAGCATCTCGTCGTTGAGGGTGCCGAACCGCTGGTAGGGGTCCTGGTAGAAGCCCATCGGATAGCCGAGCGTCTCCGAATAAAGCGCCCAGCCCTCCACATATGCGGTGTTGCCGCCGAACCGCATGAAGTTCGGGAGCGCCTTGTTTTCCTGCGCAAGGCTGATCTGGAAATGGTGGCCAGGCTCGCCCTCGTGGAGGAACAAAGTCGTCTCCTCCCAGGTGAAGCGGGAGGGAAGATCGTAGGCGTTGAAGTAGAAGGTGCCGGGGCGGGTCCCGTCAGCTGTCCCCTGCTCGTAGCTGCCGCCCGCCTCGAATTTCTCGCGATAGGCAGGGTAAGGCCGGATCACGAGCGGGGTTTTTGGAACCAGCGAGAAATATTGAGGGACTTTCGCCTCCACCGCCTGCTTGATCCGGTAGAAATCGTTCTGGAGCTGGTCCCTGCTCTTGGGCGCAAACTTCGGGCTGGTTCGCATGAAATCGAAGAAGGCGTGGAGGTCGCCCTTGAAGCCGACTTCCTGCCTCACCTTCTCGAAGTCCTTGGTGATCCGTGCGACTTCGCTGAGACCAAGCTCGTGGATCTGGTCCGGGGTCATCGGCAGCGTGGTCGTCGACTGCACCTCATAACGGTAGAGTGCGTCTCCACCCTTCATGTACATGAGGCCGACGCCTTCGCGGGCATGGCCCAGATATTCGTTCTGCAGGAAATCGCGCATGCGCTGCAGAGCCGGGTAGATGACCCCGCTGATCGACTGCCGGTACTCGTTCGTCAGCCGTTCGCGCTCGGGTGCAGCGATCGATGGAGGGAAATTCTTGATCGGTCCCCAGTAGGGCGATTCCTCGGGCTTGAGCTTCAGCTGGTTGTCGAGCTGCTCGAGCATGTTGCGGACCGTCAGCTTGGTGTCGACCACACCCTCCGCCTCGCCCTTGCGCCACTGGCGGATCGCCTCGTCGATGTTCGCGGCGAAGTCGCGGTTGCGCTTGAGGCTGTTCTCATAGTCCCCAACGCTTGCGTAAGGGGCGCCGCCGTTCCCGCTGGCAATCGTCGGATATTCCGTGTGGATGCCGAAGAAGTGATTGATCGGCAGCGCCTGGGTGAGTTGCAGTAGGTCTGGCTGGAGCGCGCGCAGCGTGTCCTTGGTCTGGAATTCGAACACGTCATAGGCAAGCTGGTCGCTCTGGCTAAGATCGCCGCGCGGGACTGTGCGGAGCGCCGCAAGATCATGCTCTGCTGCCGCCTTCTCACCCTGGTAGTGGGCATCGCTGAAGAGATCGCCGAGCCGGTCCGCATAACGATAGTCGCCCCGGAAAAGCGCCTGCAGCGGGTTGCGCTTGAGGCTCGCCTCGTCGCTTTCCTTGAAGAGCTGGAACAGCTTGTCGTGCGCACTCTGCCGAGCGGCCACGGAAGCGGGAGCGGGCTGTGCGTCAGCCACGGCAGGTAGGGCAAGGGCGAGCAGCGAACAGCAAAGGGTGAGCCGGCCAGCAAATTTCATGGAGACCTCGAATGACTTGTTGCCTTTTGCGAATGCAAAAGGGGCGCTGCGATTAGGCTCGCAACGCCCCTTCGATCAATGAGCAGTAAAGCTCTACCAGAAGAAGTTGTGAATCACATCGACGACTTCGCCGCTGTAGGTGTCAACGAGCACCGCATCATTCCAGTAGCGCACCCAGACCGTTCCGGGCGGCGGATAGGGCAGACCGTACATCGCCGGGTCGATCCAGTAGCGCTGGCCGAAGTAGAGCGGGGCCAGATTGTAGCCGACGTCGAACGGCCGATAGCCGTAGCCGAACGGATCGAAGTAGATGCCGAGCCGGAACACCGACCGATGCCGGTCACGGTAGTGCCTCCAGTCGTACCGGCGGTCGTTGCGCCAATCCCGGTTCCAGCCGCCGTTTGCCCACCGGCTGCCCTCGACGCGCCGCTGCTGGACGTCTCGCTGGCGGAAGTCGCCGCTGCGATCCTGGCTCCAGCTCTGGCGATTGCGCCACGCGCCGTCGCGCTGCGCCTGATCGGTTTGCTGCGCTTGACCGGCAAAGCCGCCCCGGTAGCCGCGGCGATCGCGATAGGTGCGCTCCGCCTGTTGCTGCTGCTCGATGACCTGCTCGCGGGTGACGTTCTGCTGGCCCTCGAAGCGTGAGCGGTCCCAGCGGCCGCCCTGTCCCTCGGCCTGGCCCTGCTGCCGACGGCCCTCGTACTGGCGCACTGCCTGCTGCTGCGCCTGCTGCTGAGCCTGCTGAGCCTGCTGAGCCTGCTGCATGCGCTCGGCATTCACGCCGCCGTTGAAGCGCTCGGTGCGGGCCTGGTCGCGCACCTCCTGGCGTTGCTCGCGCACTTCCTGGCGCTGCTCGCGCGCCTGGCTGCGATCCTCGTGCGACTGCTGGTTGTTGGATTGTGCCTCGTCATGGTGCCATCGACCCTGATCTTGCGCGAGCGCGGGCGACGCGGCGGCACCTGCAAGCAAAATGGAAATGATGAGCTTACGCATGTCAGTCACTTTCTCTGTTCCCTGGCATGCGCAATGCGACTCGACGGCTGAGCGATGGCTGAACCGTTTCGGAAGCGTATGTTCAGCCTTGTAAGTTGGCTGGCGGGCCCGCGGCCGGCGCAGGCTGAGCAGCCGAGGCCCGGGCGATCGCCTTGCGAATCCGCGGGTAAGCGCCGCAGCGGCAGATATTGGGAAGTGCCGAAAGCTGCTCCTCGCTCGGCGAAGGACTAGCTTCCAGAAGCGCCGCTATCGCCATGATGAACCCGGGCTCGCAATAGCCGCACATGGTCACCTGCTCGAAAAGCCAGGCCTGCTGCACGGGATGCGTGCCGTTCGCAGACAAACCCTCGATGGTCGTGACGCTTGCGCCCTCGAGTTCTTGCAGGGTCACGCTGCAACTCATGACGGCGTGACCATCGATGATCACCGTGCACGCGCCGCAATCGCGGCTGTCGCAGCCATATTTGGTCCCAGTGAGGTTGGAAGCATCGCGCAGCGCCCACAGGAGCGGGGTCTGCGGATCAAGCTTATATTCGATACCCTCGCCGTTTACGGTCAGTCGCACCATGATAACGAGGCTAGCGCGCAGCCTTGAATGCGTCACCCGGAACTTGTCTTGGCGCCCGATTGCCGTGAAGGAGCCGCGTCCCATTTCCACATGGATGGGCGCCCTTTAGAATAGAGGGACTGCGATGCCGCGCGTGATCACCAACAACGGCTACGATATCGGCTATGCCGAAAGGGGCGGCGGCAATGCCATCCCCATCGTGTTCCTCCACGGCGTCGGCTCGGACAAAAGCGTCTGGCATCCGCAACTGGAGCATTTCAGCCGCGAGCGGCGCGCAATCGCCTTCGATTATCCGGGATACGGAGACAGCGATCCTGCGCCCGACGGCACGACGCGCGACGACTATGCCTCGGCAATCATCTCCGCGATGCATGAGCTCGGTGTCGACCGCGCGCACATATGCGGCCTTTCGCTCGGCGGCGTCGTCGCGATCGCCACCCACCACGCCGCCCCGGACCGCTGCGCCTCGCTGATTCTCGCAGACACCTTCGCTGTCCACCCGGATGGACGCGTCCTTTACGAGCGGAGCGTCGCTGCGAGCAGCAACCTGCGAGGAGCCGCCGAAGCGCGCGTGGACGTACTGCTCGCACAGCCAGCGAACCCGGCTGTCCGCAGCGAGGTGGTCGAGACCATGGCGCGGATCGATCCCGCCGCTTATCGCATCGGCGCCCGAGCCGTTTGGCTCGCCGATCAGCGCGAGCGCGCGCAGGACATCGACGTTCCTGCACTCGTTCTCGTCGGCAACCAGGACCTCATCACGCCGGCCGAACTTTCGAGCGAGCTCGTCGACCTCGTCCCCGATTCAAGAATGCAGGTCATCGCGGGGGCGGGCCATCTCACCAATCTCGAGAATCCGGCCGAGTTCAACGCCGTGGTCGGACAGTTTATTCAAGGCCACTCCTGAGGGTCAGCAGCGATGAACCGAAAGATGCCGGTGACTCCAAACCCCTGCCTATGCGGACGCTACTGTGCCATGCTGCGGGAATGGCCTTGCGCGATTTCCTGCTGTCCGCTCGCTCTTCCCCAGGACTGAACGCATGAAGATCGCTTGCGTCGGCGGCGGCCCTGCCGGGCTCTATTTCGCCATCTCGATGAAGCTTCGCGATCCTTCCCACGAGATCGAGCTCTTCGAGCGCAACCCTCCGGGTGTGACGTTCGGCTGGGGCGTCGTCTTCTCGGATCTCACCGTCGACAATATCACTCGCAACGACCCGGTTTCCGCGCAGACCATCACGCAGGAATTCGCGCACTGGGACGACATAGACGTCCACTTCAGGGGCGAGACCATCACATCGGGTGGCCACGGTTTCATCGGCATCGGCAGGAAGCGCCTGCTCGAGATTTTGCAGAACCGGGCGCGCAGTCTCGGCGTCATCCTGCACTTCGATGCAGAGTGCGATCCTGCAGACGCCAAATGGCAAGACTATGACCTCGTCATCGCGTCCGACGGGATCAACTCGCGTTTGCGCGATGCGCAGAGCCAGGCCTTCGGAGTCGACGTCGACGTGCGCGCGAACAAGTTCGTATGGCTCGGCACCAGCAAGGTCTTCGACGCCTTCACATTTGCCTTCGAAGAAACCGAACACGGCTGGATCTGGGCCCATGCCTATCGCTTCGCACCCGATTGCTCGACCTTCATCGTCGAATGCTCCGAGGAAACCTGGGCCGGCCTCGGCTTCGACCGGATGAGCCAGGAAGAGAGCATCACTGCGTGCGAGACGCTCTTTGCGAAATATCTCGATGGCCATCCGCTGCAATCGAACGCTTCGCACCTCGTCGGCTCGGCGGCATGGCTGAACTTCCGCCGGATCAAGTGCGAGCGCTGGAACGCTGGCAACGTGGTCCTTCTTGGAGACGCCGCGCACACCGCGCATTTCTCGATCGGCTCGGGCACCAAGCTCGCGCTTGAAGATGCGATGAAGCTCGCAGAGGTGCTCGGCCGCGAGGACCTCAGCCTGGAAGCGGGGCTCGACGAATATCAGGCCGAGAGAAGCCTCGAAGTCCTCAAGCTTCAAAACAGCGCCCGCAACTCGACGGAATGGTTCGAGACGCTCGATCGCTATACCCATTTCGAACCGCTGCAGTTCGCCTATTCGCTGCTCACCCGCTCACAGCGCATCAGTCACGAGAACTTGCGGCTTCGCGACCGTGAGTGGCTGGAGACGGTGGAGCGCTGGTTCTGGAAACGCGCAACTGAGGGTCGATCCAACAAGACCGCGCCCCCGATGTTCGCTCCATTCAAGCTGCGCGAAATGCAGGTCGAGAACCGGATCACCGTGTCGCCGATGGCCATGTATTCGGCGCAGGACGGGATTCCCGGCGATTTCCACCTCGTCCATTACGGCGAACGTTCGATGGGCGGTGCAGGCCTCCTCTTCACCGAGATGACGTGCGTGTCGCCCGAGGGCCGCATCAGCCCTGGATGCACGGGAATGTGGAAACCGGAGCACGTCGCCTCCTGGAAGCGCATCGTCGAGTTCGTGCACGCGCAGTCGAAGGCCAAGTTCTGCCTCCAGCTCGGCCATTCGGGAGGAAAGGGTTCAACGCGGCTCGGCTGGGAGGGCAGCGACATCCCTCTCGAGGGGGGTAACTGGCCGGTGATGGCTGCAAGCGACGTCCCCTGGTCACCCGTGAACCAGACGCCGCATCCCATGACGCGCCGCGACATGGACGAGGTACGCGACCAGTTTGTGGCCGCGGTGGGCATGGCGCTCGAAGCGGGTTTCGACATGATCGAGCTCCATGCCGCCCACGGCTACCTGCTTTCAGGCTTCATCACCCCGCTTCAGAACAAGCGGACCGACGAATATGGAGGCTCGCTCGAAAATCGCCTCCGCTACCCCCTCGAAGTCTTCACCGCGATGCGGGAGGCCTGGCCAGGCGACCGGCCGATGTCGGTGCGCATCTCGGCGACGGACTGGGCTGGCGAGGACGGAATCACTGCCGAAGAGGCAGTGATCATCGGTCGGGCGTTTGCGCAAGCCGGGGCGGACCTCATCGACGTCTCGGCGGGCCAGACCTGGGCGGGGCAGCAGCCGGTCTACGGCCGCATGTTCCAGACGCCCTTCAGCGACCGCGTGCGGAACGAGGCGCGCCTCGCGACCCTGGCGGTAGGAAACATCTACGAGCCGGACCACGCCAATTCGATCCTTGCAGCTGGCCGGGCTGACCTGGTGGCGCTCGCCAGGCCCCATCTTGTCGATCCGTTCTGGACGCTGCGGGCAGCGGCGCAGCTCGACTACCGCGACGTCCATGTGCCGCCGCAATATCTCAACGGAATGTCCCAGCTGGCGAGAAATCTGAAGCGCGAGGCCGAGGCCGCCGCGGCCCTGAGAGCGTGAGCCCCGCCTAGAGCGCCACCGGCTCTGCAAAGACGCCGCCCGCGTCGTGTCCGGAAGCCCAGCAGATGATCGCCCTTATGGGATCGAACTTACCTGCCTCGAGCGTCACTTCCCGCCCGACCTCAAGCGGATCCATCGTTCGCAGCCGAAAGCCGTCCGCCGACACGTTCAAAATCTGCGCCTCGGCCTGACCGTCGTTCCAGCACACGCGCACGTCGAATTCGGCGTCCACGCGGGGGTCCCTCGGGAGCCATTCGCTTCCCTCGAGAATCGCTTCGTGTTTCATCTGGCGTCCACTTCAGCTCGTCCATGACCGATTGCCGTGCTTGCCCGTTGTCCAGACAGGCATGTGCGCGGCAATCTTCCGCATGCACCGGTTCCACCATGCCGATTTTGCACAGGATGGCTGATCAGGTCCTGAAGGAAGCTGGTTGCGATTTCGTTTACCACCCGAAACGGCCGCGGGGTCGCGCAATCAGCGGACCGCGACGGCGATCCAGCCTTATTCGGCCCGTGCGCGCCCGGGCATGCCGGCAGCGGCGCCGGTCGACTGGGACAAGCTCGAGGTGATCGAGGGTTCCGATGCATTCACCATGGCGAAAAGCCGCGGGCTGAAAGGATTGGCAGAAGGCGGAGTGTGGCTCCTTAGGCTCCGGTGACCGGTTCGGCCCACTCGCGGGCTTTCTCGACGGCATTCAGCTCACGGATCAGCGCATCGACGCTTCGGGTGAGGTCATTGAGAAAGGTGATCTCGTGCCGGGCGCCCCGATAGCTCTCCGCCATCAGGATCGCGTCGATGAGAATGGGGACGACGACGCTTTCGGGATCATCGATGTCCTCGAGGCCGCGAAGCTTCGCGAGCGCTTTTCGCCGCGCTCCGACCGTGTCGTTCATCGCCTCGGTCCGTCCGATACACCATGCCATTGCCGCTCTCCCGCTTGACGCCCTCGAGGATACGCCTGCCGCGCCAATCGGAAAGTTCGAGCCGCCGCACCGGCGGTGCGGCTCGGCGCTAGTTGGTGTTAACGCCTGGCGGAAAACACAAGGCGAACGACGTCTTCGGGACCCGCTCAAGCTCCGGGCCAGGGAAGGCCCTTGGAAATCCACCAGGCACCCGCCGCGGCGATCAGCGCAGTCACCAGGCCTCGCCATGCCGGCGCCGCCGCGGGTTCAACCACCCCGTCGCCGACCTCTTTGCTGCCCGTGACCATCGGACCCACGAGGTTGTCGCGCTTTATCAGGAGGTAAAAGAGGATCGCGAGAACATGGAGGGCGACGACGGCAAGGATGATGTCGAACAGCCACGCGTGGGAGTCCCGGGCCCACTCGGCCGTGTCATAGGACACGAACTTCGCGAGCGATCCAGCCTCGATGCCGTCGACGTCCTGCGCAAAGAGCCCCAGGCCCACCTCGATGATCATGAGGCCAAGCAATGCAAGGACGCTGAGCGCGCCCAGCGGATTATGGCCGAGGCTGGCGGGCGAACGGCCGCGCAGATAGGCCGCGATCGCGCGCGGGCCTTTGACGAAATGCGCGAACCGCGCCGTCGAGCTTCCGAAAATGCCCCAGAGAATCCGGAACAGCAGCAGGCCCAGTGTCAGGTATCCGAGCTTTTCGTGAAGCTCAGTGCGACCCGAGTGCCAGGTCCACCACAAGGACGGCAGCAGCAGCGCAAGGCTCCAGTGAACCAGCCTCACCGGAAGGTCCCAGAGCCGGATTCGCCGCTTGTTTGAGCTCTCGCCCGCCAAGCCTATTTCTTTTGCCGGAACGTGTCGTGGCAGGCCTTGCAGGCTCCCCCGACCTCGTTCGCAGCCGCCTGCGTGGCGGCGACATCGCCTGTCCCGGCGGCAAGGGCGAGGCCGTGGGCGGCGCCGGCAAGTCCGGCCGCCCGCTGCTTGAACAAGGGCAATTGCTGCCAGATGATGGCCAAGGCCTCCGTCTTCACGCCCGGCTGCTCACCCGTCCCGCTCGGAAACCAGCTCGGGATCTGCGGCGCCAGGGCTTCGATCAGATGCGCATTGGCCGAAATCGCCGCAAGATTGGGTTGAGACTGGTCAAGTTCGTCCTTGATTGCCTTCGCGGCCTTCGCGATCTCCTTGTAATGGGTGATGCGCGCATCGACGGATTTCTGCACGGCAGCCGGGTCAGGCGGAGCAGCGGCCAGCGGAATACAGATGAGGCCAGCCCCCATCGTCAAACCGACAAGCCTTGCGGCTCCATGCATGGATGGTCTCCAGCCAGCTTCCTTGACAAGGCGGCGACAATGTCGCGGCAATCTTCGACTGTCCATTCGCTTCAACGATGCCTTTCCGCGATCAACGGCTGCGGGCAATCTGTGGGCCGGATGGACGAAATGAGTTCAAAAATTTCCGGGAGTCCTAGTCCGTGACACAGGCTTATATCTGCGACGCCGTGCGAACGCCGATCGGGCGTTATGCGGGAGCATTGTCCTCGGTGCGCGCCGACGATCTTGCGGCAATTCCGATCAAGGCCCTCATTGAGCGCAATCCCACGGTCGACTGGGGCGAACTCGACGACGTGATCTTGGGCTGCGCCAACCAGGCGGGCGAGGACAACCGCAACCTTGCACGAATGGCGGCGCTCCTTGCTGGTCTTCCGGACAGCTCGGGCGGCGTGACCCTGAACCGCCTCTGCGGTTCGGGTCTCGATGCGGTGGCAATGGCTGCGCGTGCCATTCGCGGCGGCGAATCGGACATGATGATCGCCGGCGGCAGCGAAAGCATGAGCCGCGCGCCCTTCGTCATGGCCAAGGCGACCAGCGCGTTCGACCGCAATGCCGAGATGTACGACACCACGATCGGCTGGCGCTTCGTCAATCCCAAGATGAAGTCGGCCTACGGGGACGACACGATGCCAAGCACCGGCGAGAATGTTGCCCAGGAATTCCAGGTCAGCCGCGAGGATCAGGACGCGTTCGCACTTCGGAGCCAGGAAAAGGCTGCAAGAGCGCAGGCGAGCGGCCGGCTCGCCGCCGAGATCGTTCCCGTCGAGATCCCGCAGCGCAAGGGCGATGCTGTCCTCGTCGACAAGGACGAGCATCCCCGCGCGACCTCGATCGAGGCGCTTGCCAGGCTCAAGCCCATCGTCCGCTCCGATGGGACGGTCACGGCGGGCAATGCCTCGGGCGTCAACGATGGCGCCGCAGCAATCATCATTGCCTCGGAAGAGGCGGTGAAGCGAAACGGTCTTACACCCCGCGCCCGGGTTCTGGGGGCAGCGGTTGCCGGCGTCCCGCCACGGATCATGGGCATCGGCCCTGCGCCGGCTTCCGAGAAACTGATGAGGCGGCTTGGTCTGAAGATCTCCGACTTCGACATCATCGAGCTCAACGAAGCGTTCGCGGCGCAAGGCCTGGCCGTCCTTCGCCAGCTCGGAATTGCGGATGACGACGCGCGCGTGAATCCAAACGGCGGCGCAATCGCCCTTGGCCATCCGCTCGGCATGTCCGGGGCAAGGCTCGCACTCACCGCGACGGAGGAGCTTCAGCGAACCGGCGGCAAGCTGGCGCTTGCAACCATGTGCATCGGCGTCGGCCAGGGAATCGCCCTGGCGGTGGAGCGGATTTAGTTCGGGCTCATGGCTGCTGGGGGAGTGAGCGGCTGGCCGAGTTTGGAATGCCCGGTGGACGCGGTTTCGACCGTGCGGCGGCGATCCAGGCTCAAATCCAGGCGAATTCATGGATCGTAAGGCCCGCTAGTCCGTATCAGTATCGACATTCATCCGGCAGGGTTGAGAACTGGGCGATTTTGGAGCGGGTTGCTTTTGAAGGCTTTGCCCGGAACGCGTCATGGGCGTGGGTGATGTTTCCAAGGGTAGCCCCGCGGGATCAATGCGCATGGTCCACCCGAGGCAGGCCGAGCCGCGTCTTCAACAAGCGGCGGACCCTTTGGCGACGTCCGGGTTTTTCAAGGAATTAGCAGGAGCTAGCGACCATGGCCGACACCGGCGGCGACATCCTCGTCGAAACCCTCATCAAGTGGGGCGTAGACACGATCTTCGGCATCCCGGGCGATGGGATCAACGGAGTGTTCGAGGCGCTCCGCAAGCGCCAGGACAAGGTCAGGTTCGTCCAGGTTCGCCACGAGGAAGCGGCGGCCTTTGCGGCCTGCGCCTACGCAAAGTTCACCGGCAGGCTCGGCGTTTGCCTTGCAACGTCCGGGCCGGGCGGCATCCACCTCCTGAACGGCATTTATGACGCCAAGCTCGACAACCAGCCAGTTCTCGCGATCACCGGCGCGCAGCACCATGACCTTATCGAGACGATGACGCAGCAGGACGTCGCTCTCGACAAGCTGTTCATGGATGCAACCGCTTATTCGGTCCGCGTGATGGGACCCGCTCATGTCGAGGATGTGGTGGAGCAGGCTTGCCGCACCGCTCTTGCCTACCGCCAGCCGACTCACGTGATGGTGCCGGTCGACTTTCAATCGCAGCCGGTGAAAGACCGGTCAGAGCGCAATGTCGCCCACCATGTCTCAAATGTCATGGCTCGAGGCGGTCAGCGGCCCAACCCGGAAATGCTGCAGCGCGCTGCTGATATACTGAATGAGGCGGAAAAACCCTTCATTCTCGCGGGCCGTGGATCTATCGGCGCAAGGGACGAACTGCTCGCAATTGCTGAGCAGCTTCAGGCACCGATCGGAAAGCCGCTCTTGGGCAAGGAAGCGGTGCCCGACCAAAGTCCATATTCGACAGGGGGAGTGGGCCTCCTGGGCACCAGGCCGAGCCAGGAAGCGATGGAGAATTGCGACACTCTGCTGATCGTCGGCTCAAGCTTCCCCTACATCGAGTTTTACCCGGCACCGGGCCAGGCCAGGGCCGTCCAGGTGGAGCTCGACCCGAAACGGGTCGGTGTTCGCTATCCGGTTGACGTCGGGCTCGTCGGCGACAGCAAGATCGTCTTGTCCGAGCTCCTGCCGCTCTTGAGGAAGAAGGAGAACGGCAAGTTCCTCGAAAAGGCCCAAAAGGCGATGGGCGAGTGGCGCGAGCTGATGAACGAGCGCGGCACGCGCCAGGACATGCCGATGAAACCGCAGGTCGTCACTCACGAGCTCAACAAGCTGCTCGACGATGATGCGATCCTCATCACGGACAGCGGCACGATCACGACCTGGACCGCGCGCCATGTCGACATGCGCGCGTCGATGCAGTTCAGCTGCTCGGGAACCCTCGCCAGCATGGCCTGTGGGCTTCCCTATGCGATCGGCGCCGCGAGTGCATATCCCGGGCGCCAGGTTGTCGCGGTGATCGGCGACGGGTCCGCGGCGATGCTGATGGGCGACCTGGTGACACTGAGGAAATACGATCTCAATGCCAAGATCATCGTCATCAAGAACAATACTCTTGGCCAGATCAAGTGGGAGCAAATGGTGTTCCTCGGCAATCCCGAGTTCGGCTGCGAGCTCGAGCCCATCGACTTCGCCAAGGTCGCCGAAGCGTGCGGCATCAGCGCAATCCGGATCGAGGATCCGGCGCGCTGCGGCGAGCAGCTGCGCGAGGCGCTTGCGGTTGCGGGGCCTTGCCTCGTCGAAGCGGTTGTTGACCCCTATGAGCCACCGATGCCGCCCAAGATCGAAGTAAAACAGGCGCTGCACTTGGCCGAATCCCTCGCCAAAGGAACTCCGAACGCCATGAAGACGGCGCTGACTCTCGCCTCCGATACGGTGCGCGAGCTCGTCTAGCGGCAAGGGTCAATGGTGCGAAGCTTGCCCTCCCGGCCGATCAGCGGGCGATAGCGGGCCTTCCTCCGTGAATGCCCGTTCCGTTCAGCTGTTGCCGCGCTCGCTCGTCCTTGGCGGAGGCGGCGGAATAGGAATTGCGGCGGGCGCGGCGCCCGGCGGCTGGGCCGGAGGCGATGTCAGCGGACGCTGTGAACCCCGGTGACAGGTGAAGCAGGTCACTTTTGCGTTGCTGAAGTCGGTCACTCCAAAGTCCTGCTGGTTGATGCGGTGAACCATCGCCAGCATCCGTCGCGCGGTCAGCTTTTCCTTTTTGGCGTCGGAGGCAAAATCGTAGGTGGAGGGCGGCTGCCCCTCGACGCCGACGTGGCAGAAAGTGCAGCGGACCCCGAGCGATTGCGAAAAGAACTTCATGTTCGCGAGAAGCTGGGGACGCGCAATGTCCTTGGGAAAGACCTGAAGGTTCTTGAGCGGTGCGCGCGCGGGCGCCCCCGAAGTTGGAGCCGGAACGGTCTGAGCCGTAGCGACTGAAATGCTAAAGAGCATAACTGCTCCCATCAGGGCGACTGCAGGAACCCGTGACCGCATGAAGTCCTCCTATTCTTGTTCCGGCATGAGGCGGCTTGTCCAAAGGCCAGTCAACATTGGCAGCTGCCCGCTCGTCTGCGCATCAGTTCGGCCAGTGCGCGAGAGCATCCGCAAGCATACGCTCCCGATCAGCAGTCAAGCCGGTGAAGATATCGAAGGCGGCTGCGGCCTGAAAAACGACCATTGTAATCCCGTCGAGGGTCCGGCACCCGATTGCCCGGGCTTCCTTGAGAAGCTCGGTCTCGAGCGGGAAGTAGACGATGTCGGCGACCCACATTGACGGGCGCAGGGCATCCATCGGCAATGGCGATCCGGCGTGGCCCACCATCCCGACCGGACTTGCATTGACGACCCCGTCGGCAGCGCCGAGCACCGCATTCAGGTCCTCTGCTACCTCTACGTTTGCATGGCGGAAGGAACTCGTAAGGGCGGCCGCGAGAGCCGCCGCCCTTTCCTTTTCCACGTCGAATAAATGCAAATTCGACGTGCCGTGTTCCAGAAGTGCATGTGCCGTGGCAGCGCCGGCGCCGCCGGCTCCCAGCTGCACGACCTGGTTGAAGTTTGCGCCGGCAAGGCCGCGCCTCAGACCCTCGGCGAAGCCCAGATAGTCGGTATTGTAGCCGACTGCGCGACGATCACGGAACGCGACGGTGTTGACGGCGCCGATGCGCCGAGCGCCATCAGCGAGCTCGTCCAGGAACGGGATCACTCTTTGCTTGTAAGGGTGGGTGATATTGAGCCCGGCAAAACGCATGCGCCTTGCTGCATCGAGCGTCATCGGGAGTGCCTCGTGCCGCTCTGGCGCCTCGGCCAAATCATAGAGTGAATAGACGAGGCGGACGCCTTGCGCGTCCGCCTCGCGTTCGTGCAGCCAGGGTGATCGCGAAGCGCCGATCCCCTCGCCTACCAGGCCGGCGATGAAATGGGGTGTTGCCCTACCGGGCGGCGTCGCGCCTGATTTCACTGTGGACTGGTCCATCGTTTGCTGCTTGCGGGCCCGGCGGTCCGCCGGGCCCGCAGCTTCGCTTACCAACGGGACCGCAGGCCCACGCTCACGACCCGGCCGATCGGATTGCCCGAGAACGGATCGTAACCGCCGTTGGTATTGTTGTAGAAGGGAGGCCTCTTGTTGAAGATGTTCGTTACGTCGAGATAGACGTCGGCCTTGGGGAGGAAATTAAAGGTGCTTCCCGGAATCTTGAAGTCAATGTGTCCGTCGAAGGTCGTGTAGGCCTTCACGGGATCACCGCCGCTTGGAACACCACCGGAGATGACGACCGGGTTGATCGCGTTGCCACTCCAGTTCCTATATCCTCCGGAGTGATTGACGTAGAGAACGCCGCGCACCGGTCCGACGTCGAGGCCGACATTGGCGCGAGCATCGAGCCGGATCGACGGGAAGGTCGTGTTGAAACCCGTGGTGTTCAGCACGCTGAACGTCGGACCCGTACCAAAGCTCTGGTCGAACTTGGTCTTGTACGAGATCGCAAGATCGGCGTCGAAGCCACCCCAGGGCGTGTTGTGCCGATAGTAGGCTTCTCCGTCGATTCCTTCTGCCGTCAGGTTGAGAACATTCCCCTGCCTGAAATCGTACACATAATAATACGTGCCATTGATGGTCGTCGTCACCGGCCGAGTTCCGATGAGCGTACGCAGTGCCGGCGAAGCTCCCGTTACACCGCCCGGAAAGAGTGTCAGGCGTGATGGATCACCGAGAACCGCGAATGCGGCCTGCGGGGCGGTGATGCCGCCCTTGATCTCGTTATGCCACCATGTCGCACTCAATCTGAGGCCATGAAGCAGGGTCGGCAGAATGTCGGCGCCCAGCGACCAGGTACGGCCCTTTTGCGGTTTCAGCGCAGCATTACCGCCGTTGATCTGCAACCCGCGAATTGACGCTGTGCCGATCGTGCAAGTGGTCGCAGTGCAGCTGACCCCCGGAATACTTGTCACGCCCGGGAAGGTCGCGATCGGCACGGCAAGATTGGTCGGGCCCGTGCTGACGCTGGTTTCTGCCGTTGTTCCGTTGCCGTCAGCGCCGAAGCTGGTCAGCGCCGGAGCGACGAACGAGCGAGCCCAGTTACCACGGAGCCGAATGCCACGGACGACTTCCCAGTTCGCGCCGATCTTCGGATTCTTGGTCGAACCAAAGTCGCTGTACTTGTCGTAGCGCCCGGCGAGGTTGACGTCCAAGCTGTAGGCCAGCGGGAAGTGCATTTCCGGGCTGATGACCGGGATGAACAGCTCCGCAAAAGCGGACTTCACGTTCCGCTTATAATCGAGGTGAAGATAGTTCGAGTTGGAGCTCGCAGGACCAAGCCCGTTCGGACGGCTGGTCGTCTGGCCGATCGTGTAATGCATATACTCGCCGCCAAGCGCGAGCTTCAGCGCGCCGGCAGGGAGTCTGAAGAGATCACCATTCACCTGGGCTCGGAATTGCTCGAACCCTTGCTTTGTGTCCTGATCGACAGTCGAATCCGACAGCGTGCGAAGGAGCGCCGCCGACGTGAGATTCGCACTGCCAAGATGCCAGACATCGAGTGCATTTGCGGTCGTCAGCGGCGAACTCGAGTTCGACTGACCGGTCGGAAGCGACACTGGGCCGCCGTTCAGCGCCAGCACGGCGCAGCTCGTGCACAACCGTCCGACGTCGCGGGAAATGCTGTCGCTGTCTCCGAACACCAGCCCGGCGCTTGCGCGCCAGCTCTCGCTGAACTTGTACTCGGCGTGTGGATAGACGTACCAGATCTTCTCTCCGGCCAGATTGTAGGCGCCGGGCCCGAGTAGCGAATCTCCTGAAAAGCGAACAATGTAGGAAGTCGCTGTCGTACCGGGGATCGGGACGAAGAACGGATTTATGCTCGAACCCGCAGGAGGTATGCTGCCAGGGCCGTAGACCGTCGCCTGGACAGCCGTACCTCCGGCGCCGCGCGAGGTGCGCGTGTAGTCCTTGAGGTTCGAATATATGAAGTCGGCCCCGACCGTCAGTCGGTCACCAATTTCCTGCTCGGCCTTGACCATGAAATTGTGGCGCTTCTCGTCAGGCAGCAGGTCGCCGTACCGGTTGAGATCGCAAAATGCATTGGACTGCGCATTGGAAACGGGATTGCCGTAGACACCCGTCGAGGGATCGGCCCTGTAGATCGTCGATCCGATCTGCACGGTGGCAGGGTCACAGGAAAAGCTTCCAAGATTTGCGCGATTCTGCGCGTTCGCGCTGCTGAGGTCGATGCCGGCAGCTGTCGCTTCATCGGCATTGAACGCATCGAGATACGAGCGCGAGCTATACGCAAGGCTGCTGCGATGGGAGTAGTTGTACGCGGCGAGGACCCATCCGCTGCTCCACGTCTGGCCGGCTACAACTCCGGCCTGCTGCGTGTGGTAATTGTTCCCGAACCCGAGCTGACCACTCACTTCGACGCCATTGAAGTGACGCCGTGTGATAAAGTTTATGACGCCGGCTACTGCGTCCGAACCGTAGACCGACGAGGCGCCGTCCGGAAGAACTTCAACGCGCTCGATTGCGTTCGGCGGAATGATGTTGGGGTCAGCCAGCGCGTGGTTCACGCCGGCAAGCGGGAAGCGGTGACCATCGATGAGGATCAGCGTCGAGTTGCTGGCGCTTGCGCCAAGACCGTGAATGGTCGGCGCATTGGTTCCTGACGCATCGGCGCTTCCGAAAGAACCTTGGCCTGCGCTCGCGAGACCGACAACCGAAGGAACGGTCTTCAGGATCTGCTGGACAGTTTGGACGCCGGTCTGCTCGATTGCCTGGCGACCGACACTGATCAGGTTCGAACCGACTGGCGCGACGCCGCGAATGCTCGTGCCTGTCACGATGATTTCATTGGTCGGAGCATTGGTCTGCGCAGCCGCACCAGGGGCCGCAGTCTCGGCCGCGACAGCGGCATTGCTGGACTGCTCCGGCGCCTTGTCGCTTGCAGTCGCCGGCCGTACCTGGCTCGACGTTGGCGATGCATTTGGCACCGGAGGCGGCGGCGCCACGGTCGCCTGCGCATATGCGGGGCTCGCGAGCACGAGCGTCAACGACATTGCAGAAACGCCGCATTTCAGCGCGCGGTGGAATTTCGGCATCTTTCCCCTCTCCTATTAACTAACCAATTCGTACAACAGCCACGAACTTAAATTTCCTCGAGGTCGACGCGACGCACGTCACCGATGATGAAGATGTATGCGGCGGCACCGATCAGACCCAGGACAGCGATATAAGCGAGCGCGAAATAGAAGGATCCGGTCGCCTGAAGGATGAAGCCCACCACCAGCGGAGTGATGATGCCGGCAAGGTTCGCGCAGAAATTGAAGACGCCGCCGGTAAGACCGATGAGCGGCTTTGGCGCCACGTCGGAGATCAGTGTCCAGCCAAGGTTGACCATGCCCTGCCCGAAAAAGGCGATGGACATGACGAGAATGACCAGCTGGTTGCTTGATACGAAGTTCGCCAGAACGATTGTTGAAGCGAGTAGCAAGCCGGCGACAATCGGCAGCTTTCGACCGACATTGGCCGATCCGGTTCGCCGAATGAGGGCGTCCGAAAGCATCCCGCCCAGCAGCACCCCGACCGTTGCGGCAATGTAAGGCATGACCGCGAAGAAACCGGACTTGAGCCAGTCCATGTGCCGCTCTGTCGCAAGATAGGTTGGAAACCAGGTCAGAAAGAAAACGAGCGTCGAATTGCCGCAGAACTGGCCGATCGAGGCGCCGAGGATCTGCCGCTTGGCTAGGATGCGGCGGGCGAGATCCCAGGAAAATGGCACCTGTGCGCCGCGGTGTCCCAGGCCGCCCCCGGCCTCGATGTGGTCAAGTTCAGCCTGGCCGACGAGCTTGCTTTCGTGCGGCTCCCGATACGAGGCGTACCAGATGATCGCGTAGGTAACCCCGATCGAGCCGCAGATAAGGAACAGCGAGCGCCATCCGAAGGCTGCGACGATCCAGAACAGGAGCGGACTGAAGAAGGCCAGTCCCGCATATTGACCGACGGAATAGACACCGTTCGCGCGGGCGCGCTCCTGCTGCGGGAACCAGGTGCTGAGGACACGGCTGTTGGCTGGAAAGCAGGGCGCTTCGGCAACGCCGAGTCCAAGTCGGAAGCTCAGGAGGCTGGCGACGTTCTGTGCAAAGCCGTGCATCAGCGTAAACAAGGACCAGACGGCAAGCGACAGCCCGTACGTGACGCGCGTCCCGAGCCTGTCGAGCATCATGCCGCCGGGTACCTGCGCTATCGCGTAGGTCCATGAGAATGCCGAAAAGATGATGCCCATCATGGCGGGCGAGATGCCAAGCTCCTTGGTCATCGACGGAGCTGCAACGCCCATGACCGCTCGGTCGAGATAATTCAGCACCGTAGCGAGAGTGATGAGGATGAGGATGATGAGTCGTACCCGCGTCGCTCCGCTGCGCGGGGCGACAGCTGCGTGTGCAGCGCCGCTGCTCACAGCACGTTTCCTGCGGAGCAATACGAGCGCGACAAATTCGCAATGGAGCGCGCTCTCCCCGCGCGCCTGCAACGAATCACTGGTCTCTCCCCAAGCAGATGGGGCGATGCCCATTTCTGCCGCAGCTTGAATAAACTGTTTCAATTGTCTTGCAACGAAAAATGTAGAACAAAAAATGTCGACAGGTCGCATTGCACGACGTTGTTGCCTGCCAATCACACCTGTAGGTTCGGCGGACGGCGGGGCGCCGAGCGCCGTCGACATGGTTGTCATTGAGGATTCTAACGCGCGTCGAAATTGACGTTCGGATTGCTCACTGCACAATGGTTTCTGCGACGTCATTTTTGAAACGAGGAGAAGGTGTGGCGCTAATCGCAGGAGGCCGGGCAAACCGCCGCCATGCCGCGCCCGCAAAGCGCTCCGAGCGAACGCACGATGCCGAGACAACTCGGGAAGAGATTCTCGAAGCTGCGACTGAAGAATTTGCCGACAAGGGACTGAGCGGCGCCCGCATCGACAAGATCGCCGAGCGCACGAGCACCAGCAAGCGGATGATCTATTATTATTTCGGGAGCAAGGACGCGCTTTACCGCGCCGTTCTCGAGCGTGAATATTCACGCATTCGGCGAGCGGAAGCCTCGATCGCCCTCGACCGACTCGCGCCCGACAAGGCGCTCGCAGAACTCGTCCGCCGGACGTTCGCTTCGCACTTGGAACGGCCAAACTTCATCCGGCTCGTGATGAACGAGAACATCCATCGCGCCGAGCATCTGAAACAGGTGCGCGGCCTGAAGCGGCTCAACGCGACGATGATCGATTCGTTAGCTGCAATCGTCGAACGTGGCGTCAAATCGAAGCTATTCCGTCGCGGGATCGATGCGCTCGATCTTCACACCAACATTACGGCGCTCTGCTTCTACACCGTCTCCAATCGCTACACCTTCCGCCAGGGTTTCTCGCGCGACATGTGGTCGCGCGCGGAAGTTGAAAAGCGCCGGGAACAGATCGTTGACGTCATTCTGCGCTGGTGTGCCGCCTGATCGCGTCAGGTGGTGACGTGCGTGACCTTCTGGCCTGGCGAATAGATGTCCATGATGTTCCAGTGACCCGTCGTTGGCACGGGCGCATTCTCCATGATCACATCGAGGACGACCGGGCGATTGCTGTTCACAGCCGCTTCGAGCGCGGGCTTGAACTGGTCGGCAGACTCGATCGTCACTCCCTCGACTCCATAGGCCCGCGCCATTGCCGCAAAATCCGCTGAGTAGGGACAGCCGTTCTTTTCGAACACGGTTCCGAGCGTGGTCCCGAAGTGGGCCTTTTGAAGCCCGGCAATGGTGCCGAAGGCCCGATTGTTCATGACGACCCAGACCACCGCGATATCTTCCTCGAACGCAGTCGCGAGCAATGCCGGGTTCTGTCCGAACCCGCCATCGCCGACCAGGGACACGACAACCCGGTCGGGTGCAGCAATCTTCGCGCCAATGGCCGCCGGGGCGCCAAAGCCCATGGTCGCATAGCCGCCCGGCGTCAGGATCGAGCCCGGCGTGTAGATGGGAAATTGCTGTCCGACCCCGTTCTTGTTCCAGCCCACATCCGTCGTGATGATTACGTCGCGCGGAAGAACTGCCCGGGCGTCAGCAAGGATGCGCTCGGGACGCATCGGAAACTGATCGCTGCGCTCCGCTTCCGCGTTGCTCGCGGCAAATTCGCCGCGATACTCTTCGATGGCTTGGCGAAGCCGGTCGGCCTTGCGGCCTGCCGGATACAGCTGGCGCGCTGCACGGTTGAGCGCGACGAGCGCCTGCTTGAGGTCGGCGATCGCGCCGATCTCGACCGGATAGTTACGGCCGATTTCCGAGGCATCGATGTCGATCTGGATGAGCTTCGTTTTGGGAATGTCGAAGGTATACGCACTTTCCCACGAACTGCTGTCCGCTTCCTTGAAGCTGGTCCCAAGACCCAGCAGGAAGTCGGCGTTACGACAGCTGTCATTGACGAACTGAGTGCCCCAGAACCCCGTCATGCCGAGCGTCATCGGATGATCGTCGGGTATGGCGCCCTTGCCCATCAGGGAATGGGCAACAGGAATGCTCATGTGATCAGCGAATGCAGCTAGCTCTTCGCTTGCGCCGGCGATCAGAACGCCGCCTCCCGCGTAGATCACCGGTCGCTCCGCATCGCCAAGCGCAATGACGATGCGCTTTGCAATCTCTTCGTCGAGCGCCGGCTTCACGATTTCCGTGGTGTGCGATTTCACGCGCTCGAACAGATCGATGTCGATCTTTGCCGAGAAGATGTCCATCGGCACGGAGACCAGGACCGGCCCGGGACGTCCGCTTTCCGCAAGCTGAAAGGCCTTGGAGATGATCTCCGGGAAAAGGTCCGGGCGCTCGACACGCCATGCCCGTTTCACGAACGGACGATAGACTTCCCATTGGGCAGCATCGGCATGGAGATTGATTTCCTGATGCGGATGCTTGCCGTAAAAATGACTCGGCACGTCACCGGCGATCACCACCATCGGAATGGAATCGAGCGCAGCGTTTGCAACGCCGGTCGCCGCATTGGTGAGCCCGGGGCCGAGATGCGAGAGAACGACGCCTGCCTTCTTCTTGACACGCGCATAGCCGTCCGCCGCGTGCGCGGCGATCTGCTCGTGCCTGACGTTGATGAACTTGATCGGGCTGTTCGTGAGCGCGGTCAGCACCGCGATGTTCGTGTGGCCGCAAAGTCCGAAAATATGCTCGACGCCGCGATGCTCGAGATATCTCACCAGCTGGTGAGAGACGAGGTCCTTCATCATGCTCTCCGTGGTCCCGCTCGCGGGCTGTTCGATGGTTGTGAGGTCTCGGGCGCGGCGCCGAGCGACCGCCGCTTGGGCCCGGTGTAGGTGAACGGAATGGTCTTGGGCATCGGCCCCTTGATCCGTCGGCCCTCGCGCTTCTGCTCCCAGGCGTGGGAGAGGATCCCGACGGAGCGCGAAAGAATGAAGAGCCCGCGGCCCATTTCGGGCTCAAAGCCCAGTTCGGAAAAAATGACTGCGGTGGACCCATCGATGTTCATCGGGATGGGCTTACCCTTGTGGCGGGTAAGCACGGCCTCAACTGCGCGGCCGATCGCAATATATTCGCCGCTGACCTCACCCGCAGCCGCGGCATCCTCCACCAGTCCAAGCAAAGGCGCGGTGCGCGGGTCGACAGGGTGCCACCGGTGCCCGAACCCCCCGACGATCTTGCCGTGCTTCTCCTGGTATTCCGGAAGCGCGGCTTCGACCGCTGCTTCGAGACCGCGTCCATCCGCCGAATGCCTGCGGATCATCTGATAGAATTCCATGCACTGCTGGCCCGCACCCCCGTGCACGTCCGCAAGGACATTGATCGCGGACGCCATTGCATTGTTGAGTTCGGCGCCGCAGCTGATCGCCATCCTCGAAATCGCGATGGACGGGGCGTGCGGACCATGGTCGACGGACGCGACCAAGGCGGCTTCGAGCAGCCGCGCCTGCGCGGCACTCGGCAATTCGCCGCGCACCATCAGCCAGATCATCTGCGGAAAGCTGATCGATCCGATCAGCTGTTCGATCGGGTATCCCCTGATGTCGATCTCGCCCGGATGGATGTCGATGATCGACGTGCTCCACCAGCGCTCGGCGTCTTCAAGGATCTGTTCGGGTCCGTCCCTCATATCGCCGAAGCCTCCCGTAGCGCTGCGACTTCCGCCGGCGAGTAGCCGACCTCTCCAAGAATCTCGTCGGTATGCTGGCCAAGCTCTGGAGGCGGACAGGTGAGCCGGCGCCCCCCTCCGTTCAAGCGATAGCCCGCCGTGACCAGGTGGAGCGGCTTGCCGAGCACCTCGAAATCCTCGAGCTCCTCCACCAGTTCGCGGCCGCGTACCTGATCCAGGTTCAATGCGTCGGGGACGCTCAGCACGCGTCCGGCGGGGACGCCGGCGCCGTTCAACATGCCCTCCCATTCTGCCGCCGTGTGCGAGGCGAGTCCTCTTTCGACTTCGGACGTGAGGGCAGCGCGATTTCGCTTGCGGTCCTCGCGATGTGCGAAGCGCGCGTCGTGGACGAGTTCCTCGCGTCCAATCAGCTTCATCAGCGCGACAAACTGCTCCTGCTTGTTTGCAGCGATATTCAACAACCCGTCAGCGGTCCTGAATGCGCCAGACGGCGCAGCCGTGAAATTGTCATTTCCCATCGGCACGGGATCCTGGCCAGCGATCAGGTGGTTGGAAACAATCCAGCCCATGGTCGCGAGTGTTGAATCCAGCATCGAGACGTCGATGAAGCATCCCTCGCCGGTCGAGCGCTGACTTACGAGGGCACTTGCAATTGCGAAGGCTGCGGTGATGCCGCCGATGCTGTCGCAAACGGGATAGCCGACGCGGAGCGGCGCACTTTGCGCGTCGCCCGTTATGCTCATGACCCCCGACAGGCCCTGGACGATCTGGTCATAAGCGGGTGCCGAGCGCATCGGGCCTTCCTGTCCAAAACCCGAGATCGCGCAAAACACCAGGCGGGAATTGACCTCCTTCAGCTCCTCGTAGCCGACGCCGAGGCGGCTCATAACTCCCGGCCGGAAATTCTCGACGAGGACATCGGCCGTTGCCACTAGACGGCGAAAAGCCTCTTTGCCCTGCTCCGATTTCAGGTTGATGGTGACGGACTTCTTGTTTGCATTCTGCGCCAGGAACGATGCACCCATGAGCTTGCTGCTGAGCTCCGGCGAAGCTCCGAGCTGCCGCGCAAGATCACCGCTCCCGGGGGCCTCGACCTTGATTACCTCGGCGCCGAGCAGGGCAAGCTGGTAGGCGCAAAATGGTCCCGCCAGCACGTTTGTCAGATCGAGAACTCGGATTCCCTCGAGAAGCATTTGTCAGCGCCTGATGAACGGGTTCGGCACATCAAGATCGCTCGACAGCCACACGGTCTTTGTATCGAGATAATCCTTGATCGCGTCGGGACCGGACTCGCGGCCGATGCCTGACCGCTTGAAGCCTCCAAAGGGCGAGGTGAAACTCGTCGCCCGGTAGTTGTTGACGTAAATGGTGCCCGCCTTGAGGCGCTCCGCGACAAACATCGTCCGCTTGAGACTTTGTGTCCAAACGCCCGCTGCGAGACCATAAGCGACGTCGTTCCCGATGCGGACGGCATCATCCTCGTCCGTGAAGCGGATCACCGATAGGACCGGCCCGAAGATCTCCTCCTGAGCAACCCGCATCTTGTTGTCGACGTCCGTGAAGATGGTCGGCTCGACAAACTGGCCCGATCCGATATCGGCCCGCGCGTTGCCGCCGTAGGCAAGCGTTGCTCCATCCTTCTTGGCGATCTCGATGTACGAGAGGATCTTGTCGAACTGCGGCCTGGTGGCGACCGGTCCGATCTGAGTCGAGAGATCAGCGGGGTCTCCGATTTTCGCATCCTTGATGAAGGTGATCAGCCTCCTGATGACCTCGTCGTGGATGCTCTCCTGCACCAGCAGCCGCGACCCCGCCTGACAGGTTTGTCCGGTCGCGGCGAAAATCCCCGATACGATGCCCTTGACCGCCTGATCCAGATCAGCGTCATCGAACACGATGTTCGGCGACTTGCCGCCAAGCTCCAAAGTAACGGTCTTCATTCCCCGCGCTGCAGCTTCGTAGATCCGTTGGCCTGCGGCCTCTCCGCCCGTGAACCCAATGTGCGCGACGTCGGGATGACTGACGAGCGGTTCGCCGACCTGCGGCCCAAAGCCGGTGACGACGTTGATCACTCCGGGCGGGACGCCCGCCTGCGTCGCGATGGCCGCGAGCTCGACCATGGAGGCGGAAGTGAATTCCGAAGGCTTGATCACTGCGGTGCAGCCAGCAGCAAGCGCGGGGGCAAGCTTCCAGCTGGTGAGCGTCAGCGGCGAGTTCCACGGCGTGATGATCGCGACGACGCCCTTGGCTTCATAGACCGTGTAGGCGAATACCCCTTCCTTGTCGGTCGGGATGACGGCGCTCTGCACCTTGTCCGCAAGACCGGCATAGTAGTGGAAATATTCTCCCAGATAGCGGACTTGAGCGTTCACCTCGGCTGCGAGCTTGCCGTTGTCCCGGCGTTCGATTTCCGCAAGCAGATCGGCATTGGCGATGATCGCGTCGGCAAACGTGCGCAGGATCTTTCCGCGCTGCGACGGCCTCAATCCCGACCAGCCGTCGAATGCGTCCTTCGCCGCGGCGACGGCGTCGTCGACGTCTGCCGGTCCGCATCGTCCGATCAGCGCCCAGGTCTTGCCGGAATAGGGATCCTGCGTTTCGAAATAATCGCCGGACAAAGGTTCGCGCTCGGCGCCGGCGATATAGGGTCCGTAGCGGCGGAGTGCTCCGGCGCTCGCCGTGCCGGGCTCGGCCTCACGGGCGGTTTTTGTCTCTGTCGAAGCTGGCATCTCTTCCCTCGCTCAGCGAATATTGTACTACATTATCTTTGTCGAGTCAGATTCAACCCCTGATCGTCCCCATGCTCGTTCTCGACATCACCTGCTGCGGCCCATAACATCAAACGATGCATCCCACGCGACCAGCAACCCCTCGTCCCCGCAAGATTACGCGTCGTCCAACGGAGGAACTGAAGACGCGCCTGCACCAGTCGCTCGCCCGCGAGATCGGGACAAAAATCGTCTCCGGCGAATATCGGCCGGGAGAAAGCCTGCCCGGTGAAATCGTCGCAAGCCAGTCGCATCAAGTCTCGCGCAACGCCTATCGCGAAGCCGTCCGCATTCTGGCCGCCAAAGGACTGGTCGAGAGCCGTCAGAAGGCCGGGACCCTGGTTACAGAACGAAGTCGCTGGAACATGCTCGATCCTGACGTCCTCGATTGGACGCTATCGAGCGGCCCGGCGCCGAGCTTTCGTGATGCGCTGTTCGAATTGCGGTCAATCGTGGAGCCTGCTGCAGCATCGCTTGCAGCGCAGCGGCGCAATGACCAGGATTTGTCGGCGATGGAAGATGCGCTTGAGGAAATGCGCCGCTGCGACCGCGACAGTCCGGAAGGCGAGCTTGCCGATGAACAGTTCCACGAGGCCATTTTCTCGGCCGCTGGCAACGACGTCCTTTGCCGTCTTGCAAGCATTATCTCGGCGTCCGTCAAGTTCGTCGCGGAGTTCAAGCGAGAACAGCATATCGACCGCGACACGTGGCCCGATCACAAGACGCTGTTCGAAGCGATCAAAGCGCGGCGCTCCAACCAGGCTCACGATGCGATGATGTTCCTGATCGCGCACGCGCGCGAAGACATCGAGAGCGCGCCGCCACAGCGCGCCGGCAAGCCCTAGGCGATCATTTCGGCCCGTAATGGGCAACGAGGAAGTCGCTCACCTTCTTGCTGTCCTCTGGCGTGATCTGCATCCCATGGTCGACCATGCGATCCATGGTTTCCGCCCATTCGTCGGCGGTCTTGTTCTGTGCGGTGACCGTATCGAGCGCATGGCAGGCCGCGCAATGCTCCTGGAGAAGGGCCAGATCTAGACCCGCCTTGGCTAGGGGTTGACCTGGTGCGGGCGCAGCCGGGAGTGGCGGCGCGGCCGATTTCTTCACGCCCTGGGCAACCGCAGTTCCCGCTATCAGCATTGCGAGGAGAAGCGCGACGTTTGCATGGCTGATCTTCACGGAACACAACCTCTCTAGATTCGACGCTATTTCGCCTGGCCCAGGAACTTCGTCATTCGCATTCGTGCCAGTGGCGGCAACTTTTCGAGCGAGGAGATGAATGAGGCCTTGTTGGGAGCCGAGCCCACTTCGACGAGGCCAACCATTCCCATCGCGAAATGGGGAAGACACTTGTACCCATAGAGGCCCGGCCGCGTGAATTTCACGACCAGGTCGCTGTTCATCTTGCCGGTGAAGAGCGCTCCGCGCGGCGGCGTAAGCTCAGGGATGCTCTGTGCGTTGTGGCTTTTGTCCTGAGCGACAAATCGAACGCTGTCGCCAGGAGCGATGCGCACGAAGGCCGGCGTGAAATCCATCATCCCGTCGGCACCGTGGTTCACCATTGCCACGCGCCACTCCCTGGCAAGCGCGGGAGAGGCAGTGAGCGCAAGTGCGCACAACGCTGCAATCCCTGGAAGAAGCCTCACGAATGTCCCCTTGAAGACCTACCGTTCGTTCTCGATGTACGAACGGGCGGCTGAGCCGTTGGTGAATGAATTGTCCGACATATCACGCGTCATTGGCAGAAGGGCGCTTCGCCCATGACGGACTTGATGCCGCCGACGATCAAAGCCTGAAACTGCTGGGCCCCGGCGAAATCGCTGTTCTTTTCATAGGCACGCGCATCGTGGCCGAGGGTGGTCAGCCAGGATTTTCCGCCGTCATAATATTGGCACCAGGCGACGGGGTGAAAGGTCCCGTGTCCGGGATGATGACCAACAACGGACTGCATGCGCGGCGGAAAACCGGCCGGAAATACACCCGCGGGCGGGCGCGGCTGCTCGATCGCCGCGCCGTAACTTTTCTCGTCGACCGTCGCGAGAAAACGCACCTTCGTCGGGAAGGGAACAAGGTTGTACCACTCGTCGCCGAAATGCCACCGGGCGGGCAGGGTTCGCGTTGACCAATCCCTGCCGTCAACCACCACCACGTCCGCTTGTCGGAAAGGTCCGTGGTCGTAGTAATTGGTGCCGCCGAGCAGTCCCTCATACCAGGGCCAGTTGTACATTGTGCCGAACGCATTGTGGATGCCGACGAAGCCGCCGCCAGCCCGCAAATACTGCCGCAGTGCCGTCTTGCCGTTGTCGTCGAGATTGTCGCGCGAAGTGGAGATGAAGACGACGGCATTATATCCGTTGAGGTTGACCATCTGCGCGGGGTCTTCGGTATAATCCAGCGCCCAGCCATTCTCGGCGGCAATGCGCTGCATCTCGCGCTGTACGACATTGTCCGGACCAAGCGTTGGATTAATGCCGGGCCCCAGCGGCTTTCCGAGCGCAGCGTGCCGGGGACCCGCCGTGTGCGTGTAAAGAAGCACCCGATATTTCGTCGTCTTTTCCCGCGGCCAGTCGTGGAAGCAGCGCGGATTTACACCGCGGCAAACCCCATATTCGGGACTGCCAAGATTGTCGTTGACCGCTCCCCCGGGGTTACCGACCTGCGAGGAGACCGGCGAGGCTGCAACCGCAAGGGCCGCAGCGAGAACAAGTGAGATGGATCGCATCACCATCACCTCCGCGGCAGCGCGAACACGGTCAGCTGGTCGCTCTCGATCGGGGTCGCGAGGAAGCTTCCGCCGGTTGATACGATCGCGACATATTGCCGGCTACCGACCGAGTAAGTGACCGGATTGGTATGCGCGGGCGCAGGAAGCTTGTAGGTCCAGAGCTCCTTTCCTGTGCGGGTGTTGAAGGCTCGGATACGGCTGTCGTCGGTGCCCGCGATGAAGGTCACTCCAGACGCAGTGGTGATGGGTCCGCCGATCGAGGGCCGGCCCGTCAATTGCTTGTCCGGCGGAAGATTGTCCGAAACGCCGAGAGTGGATCGCCATGCAATCTCACCCGTGTTGACGTTCACGGCGACCATTTGTCCCCACGGTCCCTTCTCGCAAAGGAGCCGCGTCTTGGGCTCCCAGAACCGGCCGTTGAGCGGCCCGCGGTTGGTGAAGAAGCCTTTGCCGTCAGGTGCGATCTGCATGATCTGGCCGAGCTCGAACACGTTGACGACGTAAAGTCCAAGCTTCGGGTCAAAGGAGCCGCCCGCCCAGTTCACCCCTCCAAGAGTGCCCGGAAAATAGACGCTTGGACGGTTATAGGTCGGCGGATTGAAGGGACCGCCAAAGGCCACCTTGCTCGCGAGATCGCGGCAGAACTGCTCATGCTCGGGCGTCAGGTCCGAGACTTCGTTCGCGCTGAAGCTCATCCGCGCGAGCGGCTCGGGCCTGGTTGGAAATGGCTGCGTTGGCGAGGCCATCTCGCCCGGCACATCGCTCTTGGGAACCGGCCGCTCGACAACCGGATAGACGGGCTTCCCGTTTCTCCGGTCCAGGATGAACAACAGGCCATTTTTCGACGTTACGGCAATTGCCGGGATCGTCTCGTTTCCGTGTCTGACATCAAGAAGTGTCGGAGCCGACTCTGCATCATTGTCCCACAGGTCGTGATGGACCAGCTGGAAATGCCACAAATATTTGCCGGTGGCCGCATCCAGCGCGACGATCGACGTGCCGAACAGATTGTCGCCGGGCCTGTCGACGCCAATCCGGTCGCTCGTGGGGGCGCCGAACGGCAGATAGACGATGCCGCGCTGAGGATCGAGGGACATGAGCCCCCAGACGTTGGTGCCTGATCGGTTATGGCCGCTGTTGTTCGCCCAGCTGTTGCCGCCCAGTTCGCCCGCGTCGGGCGATGAACGAAAGGTCCAGAGGAGCTTGCCCGTACGCGCGTCCCAGGCGCGAACATCGCCCCTCGAGCCACCGATCCCTTCGCCGACGGACGAGCCGGTGATCACGACGTTTCGATAAACGATCGGCGGAGAAGTCAGGGAATAGGGTTTGTTGGGACCGCCGACCATGACGTCGGGCGTGCGAAGTTCAACGACCCCATTCGTGCCGAAGCCGGGGTATGGTGACCCATCCGACGCGCGGACCGATCGGAGCTTCCCGTCGCTGGTTCCGAAAATCAGCGCCGGCGGCGACGTCCTGTCACCCGCCCAATATTCCATTCCGCGCGTCGCAGGATTGACGCCCTTTGGAAGCTCGCTGACCCAGAGCTGCCGGCCAGTCGCCGCATTCAAGGCGACGATGCGCGAATAGGGAGTTCCCAGGTACATGACGCCGTGAACGACGAGCGGGATTGTTTCGGATGCAGTGAAGCGTCCGTTCGAGAAAAGTCCGGCCGGACCTCCGGGGCCAGACGGGCTGCCAGGCCCTCGTCCGGCAGCGGCACCGGGCGCGTTCTGCCCGGGCCCGCCCACCTGCTCGGCCTGTGCCTGCTGGCGTTCAGCCGCAGTGGGGCCGGTCGCCACCGCCCCGGCAGGTTTCATGTGAAAAATCCAGGCCGGCTGCAGCGTGGCGACATTGGCCGGCGTGATCTGAGCCAGAGGTGAATAGCGCGAGGCACCGGCATCCCGGTTTGCCGTCGGCCAGTCGTCCGCCGGGGAAGCAACCGCCGGCGCAGCTGCAATCGAGATCGACGACGCGATCGCGACAAGAGCGGAACCGGCTCGGACGTTCAGTCCGGCGCTACGTGAATTCTCCATTTGCTGCCCTTCACAACCTCAACGGGCGGTGCGAATCTGCGGCCGCCTGATCCCTCTTTGCTCAGCGCGTGATCACGCTCGCATTTATCCCAAGGAATGGTCAAGTATTTTGTCGTACATTATACGAACATTCCCTCCCCTGGACGAACTGCAATGACCCAACTTGCTCACGTGAACATCCGCAGCACCGATTTGGAAGAGAGCGTCGCTTTCTATCGCGACATCCTGGGTCTTAGGCCGGGTCCCGCTGCAACGCGTCCGCATTCGAACGACCACGTCTGGATGAGCGACGAACATGGCAACCCGTGCATTCACTTGCAGCGCACGGACGCTGCGGCTGCGGACGGCCGCGAGCATGCAGGAATGCACCATCTCGCTCTTGCCTGCTCGGATGCGGAAAATTGGCGCGAGAAGCTCAGGTCGATGGGTATCGATTATCAGGAAAGCGAGTTTGCCGGCGCGAATCTTGTCCAGATCAACCTGCTTGACCCCGACGGAGTGCGGATCGAGCTGTTGTTCGAGGCGGCATGACAAAATATTCGCTCGCGCAGCTCACGGCTCTTCGCGCCTCGCCCCCCGAGCTCGTCCGCATCGCGGCCGCGGCGGGCTACGACTATGTCGGCCTGCGCCTGTTGGAAGTCACCGGAGGAGATGCATGGCCGCTTGCCACTGACCCGCAGCTCCTTCGCGAGACGCGAGCGGCGATGCAGCAGACCGGTGTCGGCGTTCTCGACGTGGAGCTCGTCCGTCTCACTCCCGATTTCGACGTCGCTGCCCTGCGCTCAACATTCGAGGTCGCGGCCGAGCTCGGCGTCCGTCACATTCTCAGCCAGGCCCATGATCCGGACTGGGGACGGCTCGTCCACAATTTCGGCACGCTTTGCGATGTCCTTGGAGCCTATTCCCTGACGGCAGACGTCGAGTTCCTCACATGGACCAGGATGCGGGGCGTTGAGGACGTGGTTGAGCTGCTGCGCGCCGCGAACCGCGGTAACGCAGGGCTCGTCGTCGATACATTGCACTTCTACCGCTCGGACTGCCGTCTCGAAGACCTCAGAGATCTTCCGCCCGAATGGTTTCACTTCATCCAGATTTCGGATGCTCCCGCGGCGGGACCGGATAGCGTCGAAGGCCTGATCTTCGCGGCTCGGGAGGACCGTCTCGAGCCCGGCGCTGGAGGACTTGACCTGCTCGGCCTGCTTCTGGAGCTGCCCTCGGACATCGACATTGCCATCGAGATCCCAAACAGCCGGCTCGCAGCTGAGACGAGCGACGAGGAGCGGGCAGCGCGTGCACTTCAGGCGACAAGGGCTCTGGTCGAAAAGGCAAGAAGCGCCCGCATCGCCGGCTCGCGCTAGATTGATTTGAGTTCGACCCAGGCCTTGTCACGGGCCGATCGAAAGAGTGCCTCGATGACCTCGAGGGTTATGAGCGAGTCCTCGATTGGCCAGTGGCGGAGGTCTTTCCCATCCATCAGGCGCGAGAAGCGCTCGATCTGAAGCGCGTATTGATTGACCGCCTGGAACTCGCGGATTTCCGTGGGAAAGGCACCAACGCTCGTAAGATCGCCCATCTCCACTGCGCATTTTGCAGGCCTCGCCTGTGCGTAGGGAAAGTTGGCGCGGAGCCATCCGCTCGAACCGAGGATCGAAAATTGCTGATGGGTCGCCCACGCTGCAGTTCCGCCCTGCGAACCAGCCGTGAAACTTGCGTGGGCTTCGCCATAGTCCAGGATCGCCGTGACGAGTCGATCCACGCCGAAACTGGGATCAATGTCCATCGCCCCGCAGACGCGGAGTGGCGGACGCCCAAATACGAGGTTGCAGGCGGCGATCACGTAGGTCCCGAGATCGTAGGTGGCACCGCCGCCGAGGCCGGGCTGGTTTCGGATGTCGGCTGGATTCAGGAACTGCTTTGCGATCGTGCCCTGCACCGCGAGCGGCCGTCCGATCCCGCCGGAAGCCAGCACCTCCCCGATAAACTCCCATTGGGGATGGTTTCGAAAGACGAGTGCTTCTTCGATGAGGCCGGAGGATGCATCGCGAACACGGATCAATCTCCGGACGTCATGCGCGGAAAGGCATAGCGGTTTTTCACACAGGACAGCCTTGCCCGCCCTTAGCGCCCGCTCGGCCCATTCGACGTGAAGCTGGTTGGGTAAGGGGATGTAGACTGCATCCACGTCAGCCTCGCCGAGCAACTCCTCGTAACTTCCGTAGGCACGGGAAATGCCTAAATCCGCGGCGATCGCCTGTGCCCGACTTCGATCGCGCGAAGCGATTGCGACGCACTGGGCTATGCTGGTCTGCGCGATCGCCGGGATCGTCCGTTCAACCGCGATATTCGCGCCGCCAAGGACGCCCATCGGATCACTGCTCAGTCGATGCCGCTCTTCGTCACGTGCCAGCCGGGCCCCGTGCACAAGGTGCACTTTGCACCCCGGAACATGGCCGCGGCGGCCTGTTTTCCCTTCAGTCGCCAGTCGAGCCAGGCAACCGCAATTGTCGCGAAGAAGCCGCCATTTTCCTGCCCGTAGGTTCCAAGATGCGTCATATTGTCCTGCCACGCACCGAACACCGGAATTTTGCGGTCGCCAAGCCGGCGCACGTTGTCGATCGACGCATTATAAGCGACGTCATGCTGCGCATCGCCGTGGACATAGGCGATCGGCGTATGGATCGTCCCGAGCACCGCTGATGGATCAGTCGGGTTGTTCGGGATCATCCCGACACCGCTCGACCAGATCATCAGTGTCGTGATGCGCGGATCGCCGGCGACGTTCAGCGCCTGCACGCCGCCGCAGGACTGCCCCATGACCGCGATCTTCGACGTGTCGAGCCGGTGATAGAATGGACTGCCCTTGCGCTCGTTCTCGCGGCCGGCCCAATCGATCGTCTCGATCAGCTGCTCTTTGGTTGTCGTGCCGGGCGCCCGCCGTGCGTTCGCCGCACGCTGTTCGGGAGTGGGCGGCGGAGGAGGCGGGCTCCCGGGTGCACGCACCGCCGGGTTCTCCTGCGGCCCAACTTCGAGCTTGTCACTAGCCATGACGCCGTTCGCTGCGACCAGATAACCATGGCTCGCGATCTCGGTCAGGAAATAGCGGAATCGATTGCCGGCATTGATGCACGCGCCATTGCCGAAGGCGACGATGGGGAGCTTGCCTGACCTTGCGATATTCTTCGGATAATAAAGCACGTGCGCGGGCAGACCCGCGTCTGTCGCCATGATCGCCTTGTAAGGGCCCGAGCCGAGCGGCTGATCGTACGGACGCACCGGCTGACGACCAAAGGGCAGCGGGCGGCCATCGGCATCCTTGTCGGGGCCGAGGACCGGCGCAGTCGGTACCTGCGCGCAAACACCGGATTGACCAACGCCCAGCGCGACAATGAAAGCCACGAGCTTATTCATGGACTGACCCCTCTCCCAGAAGGTGACCTGCGTTTCGAACGTTCCACCTTCTCCTGTTTCAGTCAATCATTTTGTCGGACAAAATACTTTGCTATGCACCCGCCTGGCGGGCCGGGCGTCCGAGCTTCGCTCGAGGGGAGACTTACCTATGATCAAGCGTGCCTGTCTGATGGTTACCGCTGCTTCGCTCATCGCGCTCTCCGGGATCGCTGTTGCTCAGGCAGATCCCGATGAGGATGGTCCGGCATCCAGGGCGGGAGGCGCTGCTTTGCCTGCCGCTTCGGACGAATACCTACTTCTTGGCGATGCCACCCGCGGCGCGGGGGAGCCGATGATCGCGGTCGACCCCACCAATTCCAACAACATCATCGCCGTTGCCATGGGGAACATCCAGCAGGTCGGTGGCAAAGCCGCGACGCAGAATTCGACCGAGCTCTATCATTCGATCCCCCGCTCGACGATCACGTGGCTTGCAGTCACGCACGATGGAGGGGCGAGTTGGGCCGTCGGCGAGCTTCCGATCCTCTCGGGCCAGCTAACCCGCTGCCCGGACGCATTCGCGGACGTAACCAGGGATGGGACTTTCATCGCCGGCTGCGAGCCGCGCCAGACGATCGACCCCGACGACCTCGGCATGTCGGCGATGATGATGTCGAGAGACAAGGGGAAGAGCTGGGGGGCGGTCGTGCAGCTGGTGAGCGACTTTCAGCTCAATCGCTTTGCCCCGGGCCTGAAACCCATTTCGGGCGTTTGGCCAAAGGGTGGCAAGTCGGCGTCCAATTCTCCCTGGGACCGCCCCTTCACCTATATCGATGACAGCACGGGCGTGATTTATGCGCAGGCCGGCGGGGGCCTGACGGAGGTCGGCGCCGAGCCTGGCAAGCGCCGCTCGCAGGCGTATCTCACATCTTCGACTGACGGCGGTCGGACATTCGGCACCGTCTATTCGTGGGATTCGAGCCAATGGCCCCAATTGAGCCGCGGCCTGTCGATGAGCGCCGGGCATGGCGTTGTCGCAGTGACGTACATCGCAAGCCGGGTCCCGGCATCCGAGCACGCTCGATGTCCCTGTGCGGTTCTCGGACTGAGCCATGATCGGGGCCGGTCCTTCGCCTATCGCGTGTTGCGCAACGTCGCCGTTCCCCCCATCGGGCCTGGTCCGCAGCCCTCGATCGGCCTTAGCCGGATTGCCATCGATCCGACCAAGACGGGCCGAATCGCAATGCTGCAGGCGGACGGGCCCAGCCTGTCTGTTTCGGTGAGCGAGAATTGGGGTGCGACATGGGGCCCGTTCATCCCGGCAGGAACAGCGCCCGGCTCGACGAGCACGAGCAAGCAGGCGTTCGAATATTCGCGCGGCGGGGTGCTCGGAGTGATGTGGCGCGCGATTTACCCCGATCAGAGCTACGACATCTGGGCATCCATATCGCGAGACGGGGGCCACGGTTTCACGGGCCCCCTTCGCGTCAGTCACGCGCGCTCGCCAGGATTAAACCCACTGCGCAATGCGGGCCGCTTCGGCGACGACATCCAGGATTTCTCGATGGACGGGGCGAACATGCACATGGTCTGGGGCGATTCTCGCGCAGGCTTCCAGGGCGTGTTTTACGGGCGGGTCCCGCTCTCGGCCTTCCCGGCGCGGTGACCGACAATATCGCTGGCAAGGTCGTCGTCATCACCGGGGCGAGCAGCGGACTCGGCGCGGCCGCCGCTCGTGAGCTGGCGAAAAACGGCGCACGCCTGGTCCTGGGAGCACGCCGCCTGGAGCGGCTGCGCGACCTTGCGGGGGAGCTTTCGCTCGATGAGGATGCCGCGGTCCGAACCGATGTCACTTGTTTTGAAGACGTGCGCGATCTCGTCGACCATGCGATCCGACGTCACGGTCGAATTGATGTGATGGTCAACAATGCAGGCGTCATGCCGCACTCCCCGCTCGATCGGCTAAAGGTCGACGATTGGAGTTGGATGATCGACGTCAACATCAAGGGCGTCCTCCACGGGATCGCGGCGGCCCTCCCGCACATGCAAGCAAAGAAGAGCGGCCAGATCATCAATGTCTCGTCGGTTGCGGGCCACAAGGTGCGTCCGGGCGCGTCGGTATACGCGGCGACCAAGACCGCAGTCCGCGTCATTTCAGAAGGACTGCGCCAGGAAGTGAAACCCTGGAACATCCGGGTGACGGTCATCTCTCCAGGAGCCGTCAGCAGCGAGCTCGCCTCCAGCATCACCGAACCCGACGCTGCCGAAATGTTCGAGCGTTATTATGCCGACACCGCAGTTCCGGCTGACTCATTCGGTCGCTGCGTAGCTTTCGCGATCGCTCAGCCCGCCGAGATCGACATCAACGAGATTCTCTACAGGCCGACGAGACAGGAGTTCTAAGAAACTCAGCCAGGTTTGCGGAACTTGAGGATGAACTGATCGGTCTTCCCGCGAATGCCGGTCTCCTGGACCTTGGCCGTGTGGTCGTCCGCAGGATGACGCAGGAGATTGCTTTCGGCGGCAAGCCTGAATCCGGCAGCCTGGACCTCGCGGCGCACGACGGGATCCTCGATCCGGTGCAGCGTCGACGTTTGGCTGGCACCAGCGCCTTTGGCGGCCTCATGGTCGACGATAAAGTAGATCCCGCCAGGCCTCAGAACGCGAAACGCCTCGGCATCATAGGATTGAGCGGCGTCGCCCGTCGGCAGCTTGCTGTTCTTGAAGTCATGATAGTTGAGCGTCGTCCAAACGAGGTCGACCTTGCCTGTCACCGGGATGGTCCCTGGTGAAGCCGCCACGATGGTGAGGTTGGAACGCTTCTGGGCAAGCTCCTGAAGCGCCGGGGACGGTCTGGCCGTGATTGCATAGACATGGCCGGCCGGACCGACCGCTCCCGTCAGGATTCGGGTGAAATAGCCCCCTCCCGGCGCGAGCTCGGCGATTGACATGCCCCTGCTGACGCCGGCGAAAGCGAGCAGCTCGGCAGGCTTTCGATCAGCATCCCGAGCGACGTCTTCGGCGGGCCTTATGGGGTCGGCGAGGACTTGAGTGAAAGCGCCGGCATTGGGCGCTGCGGCGACCGCGATGATACTGGCCGCAATTGCTACCGAACCGACAGATGCCAGGGCGACTGCTCTTAAAAGAATGAACTTCATCAAATCCTCCTGAAGCTCCGCGCTTGTCGCGGTTCTTGAAGCTGGCCCGCAATCTACACACTCACCGAAATTCTCTCTCGTTAAAAAGTTTTGCTGGGGCCTGCTTTTCACCAACTGGCCTGGATCGTGAGCTGTCCGGAACGATATTCCGGACCAAGATTCTGGAGACCAAGACTAATGTTCACATCTCCGTTGCAGACTTTCGGCTTAGAAATCCGCGGCTAGACAAAGGAGGGAACAGCCGTAGTTTCGACGACGCTCGCTTCATTTCCCGAGGAGCCGTGCTGGTGCGTCAAATCATCGTTGTTTCTGCCGGAGTTCTCTTTGCGCCGCTGGCCTTCGCATCCCCGGCACGCGCCTCGGATCTTCCTAACCCGACAGAGCTGATGACACCTGCGGAGCAATCGCTGCTCAATGACGCATTGCGAACGGGGATGGGGAAGGAAGCAAACAAGGCCGAGAGCCTCGCGATATTGGATTACATTCTCGCCAAGGATCTCGAGCCGACGAAGTTCCGCGGCTACGTACAAATGGTCCGATCGGGATTGCTGCTGGACGCTGATCGCAATGAAGGTGCGATGGTCGCAGCCGATGAGGCCGTCCGGTTGTTGCCCGGCTATAGCGCCCCACTCATTGCGGCCATGGAGGCTTACGCATACTCGGACAAAGCGGCCGAAGGGGCTGACTTTCTGCTTCGTGCAGCTGACGTCGACCCTGATGGCGTCAAAACTCACGTCGACGATTACGATATTTCCAATCTCGTTCATCGCCTTGAGGCGGCGAACGACGACCGTAGGCTTCAGACCTTATGCGACCGCATGCTCGCGATCGGTTGGAAAGGTCAAACATTCGACGCTCGATCAAAACTGGCGGCTCAGGCGATCAAGCTGCATCTTGGCAAGAGCGATCTCGTTGGCGCTCGAGCGCTTGTGCCCGAACTGCTCGAGCCACGTCAGACTTACACGATGCTGGCCAGCAATCGCTATCGCGCTCTCTGGCCCGACCTGGAGAAGTGGGCAGGTCCCAAGCTGGCTCGTCAATGGGAGCTGTACCTGACCGAGGCACGTTCACGTTGGTCTGCCAGTCATGCGCCCGAAGCGGCCGCGACATATCTGGATGCTCTCCTGACAGCGGGCAGGTATTCCGAAGTCGCCAACGACATCCTTCCAGTATTCAGTCACCTCGACAAAGTTCGAGACTATGAGCTCATTTTTCGAGTGTCTGGCGTTGCCACCGCACTGGGAAAGCTGGGCAGATGGAACGATGTTCGAGCACTCTACGCAACCGCCGAGCGAACGTGGCCCCTCGGTGAGGACGTAAACACACTCAATATCACCGCAAATGAAGCGAGATATGTCCTCTATATGGGGGAGCCGAAACGGGCCCTAGATCTAATGGATCGCACCATTGCTGAGGCTGAGCGTAACCGGCAGTCCGTGAACTCTGACGCGCTCATTGGGATGCACTTGGAACGCACGTGCATTCTGCACGAACTTGGACGGGACAAAGATGCGGGCAGTTCGCTGGCGATCGCCACTGGCATGGGTGACACAGAAAGCTCGGTTAAGCTGAGGCTATGTATCGGCGATATCAGTGCCGCGCGCGACGCACTCGTCCGCGCACTGAATGACGAAAGTCATCGGGATGCTGCAATTGCTCTTCTCCAACGCGACGGGACGCCGCTTCCAAAGAGTGCTTTCGAGCTTCGGCTTCGCAAGCAGTGGGACGCCCTGCGATCGGACCCGGAGGTTCTCGCGGAGCTCACCAAATACGGCCGGATCCTGCCGTTCACGCTGAACGAAGCAGCGCAGTTCGCCCCGGCCGCCGGAAAAGTTCAGCAAAACGCCGCGCCGCCTCTCAGAGCGAACTTATCCCTGAAAACGGCAGTCGAAACCTCGCATTAAGAGTTCACATTTGTGGAAGCCAATGAGGGAGCAACTCCACGGCGGATTGGACCAAGCTTCGCGCAAGGAGAATCTCACTCCTTCGGGGACGCGCAACGCACCGCTCGGCTTCAACCATAAGGTAAAGACCAGGCCGTCCGAGTGCCCGCCGGGCTTCACGTGCTGGATCCTCCTGACCGATCACACTTAACGGTTCACACATTCGTTCCCCGCGATCGCGAATCGCTTCGGCGAATTTATCCGGCAACGGATGAACGGGAGCTAGCATGAAACGGCCGCTTTCTGCCCTTTTTGCGGACTGGGATGGACAGCGCCGGATTGGGTTTGGCGGAGACGGAGGGAAACTCCTCCGCCCGCCAGACGTCATTATTTTTCAATAGCTTAAACAGAGGCTCCCCAGACTTTTTGGGGCATGATTTTGTAGCACTCGGTTTCTCAGCTTGGGTCACCACCCGCTTCCGCGGCCCCCTCCTCGACGAGATTTCCTGGTGCTGCAAGTTGCTTCTCGAGAAAGTCACCCAATCGAAACGGCGCTGTGTTGCTTGCGAGCAGAACTGCAGCCCGTTCAACTACTCTCTCATCGAAACTGACGAACCCCAGAGGCACAGGTATTCCCGACTGTTGTCCCACGGGCGCATGGACGGATGCTGCGACGAACGCACCTGGAACTAGCAGCATCTCGAAGCCTGCGGGGAGAACTCGCGAGTCAGATTGATGGCATCGATCGAATGCCTCTCTCAGCCAACGCTCAGGCGAGCCAACCGAAAGGGAGATTGCCTGGACAGGGCGACGAACGGCCAAATCGTCGTTTGTTCGGACCATTTGGTCACGAATTTGATCGATCATTTCTGACATGATCGCGGTACTGCCCCACTTGGGTGCCTGCGGCACAACCCAGAAGAGGGCCGTCGATGCACGCTTAGTGCGTCGCAATCCGTACGAGGCCACCTCAAACAAGCGGCGCGCGTTTTCTTCTGTGAAAATGCTGCCGACAACGGGTGCAGTTTGACGATCGACACGAATATCACCTTGGCTAGTGAACGCGTGCCGATAAAATCTTTGAACGTTCAGACCATCGCGCCGCGTCCACTCCTTCAGGTACTCCGGTGCGAGATCGACCAGTAGCTGATAAGCCTCTCCATCGTCTTGCCTGCGAGCGATTGTTAGATTTTCAACTACGTCAGCTATGCTCCGTGCAACCGCTTCACGGTCAGCAAGATCATAATCGGAGCGCCATTCGGAGAGGTCTATGTCGACGTGCGTCGGTCTAAGGCCACTCGAAACCAAGCGCACACGAACGAGCGTAAAGAAGCGGTCCTCCGGCCTAACGGCGTCTATTGAGTATAGTGCTCGCCGCGCGGTCGCGGTTGGATCCAGGCGGGGCGCGAACTCCCGAAAGAAGCGACGGAATGACACGGGGACTCGTTCCGTCGCGGCGCTAACCAGCTCCTGATCGGTAAGCGGTAACTCAGGCAGACTGGCTTCGAACCGGGTAAGGTATTTCTTCTCGGCGGGAGCAAGCGAAATCAGGTCAAATCCCGCTCGCGCAGTCTTTCGCTCAACCTCAAAAATGAGAGGTTCCTCTTCGCCTGGGCGGAACAGCCCGTGGCCCGTGCTCGTAAGCGTCAGTCGACCATCAAGCCGTTGAATATAGTCCGCCTCCTCAACTTCATTGAGCACATAGCCCATTTCCCGACGACTGTAGCCGAAGAAGGACTGAACCGCGTCTTCTGTGCAGCTGCCGATAGTTCGCACGAACCGAAGCAAGAACTCTGCAGTTACCGAGACTTTCCCGACTTCTGCGATCTTGTGGTCCACCAAAAAGCGACGACACGGCAGTCTCAGATCAAGAATGGCGAGAGGAAGAGGCCCGTCTTCGGCTTCTTCAATGAGGCCTTCCCGGTGAGGACGAACCGTCAATCGATTGCGCGTCTTGTCCGTCATTTGGCCATCTCCAACGCGCCGTCGGCTGACGATTCCGGAGGCTCGTCCTCAACATTGCCTTCCAGCAGCTCAGACGCGCTGATTATCCGAGCTTGTTCATCCTGCACGAGCCTCGTGAACTCTCGGACGATTCGATCCATCGGCCCTGCACTGCCCCAGCGGCTGCGACTGCCAACGAGAATGAGTCTGTCCATGGCGCGGCTCATTGCCACGTTGATTCGATTTGGCTTTGCCAGGAACCCCGGCTTGATCGTCTCGGTGCCGTCCTCCCTTGGACCATCCCAGTTATTGCGAACTAAGGAAACGATAACGATCGGGTTCTCTTTGCCTTGGTAGCTATCGATCGTATCGATCTTCAGACTGCCGCGGAGCATGGGGTGAATCGCAGCAAGGCTCAGCTTCCGGCGTAAGAGATCTCGTTGTGCAGCGTAGGCACAGATGATGCCAATCGCGTGTGGGTGCGCTCGCGATTGCTCCAGCCAGTCCACAAACGTCTGAGACTCACTCCAACGCCTGAGGAGCGCAACAATACAATCTGCCTCTATCGGGTTAGTCAGGCTTTTGCGGTGATCGCGTTTTGATTGCTTCGCGCGCTTGCCTAACGGTGAGGTGTCGATCCACGTGACGGTACTGGAGATCTCAGGTGGAAGCGCCGCGACATCTATGATCGGATCCTTCCTCCCATGCACAAGTTTGCCTTCGTAAAATGACTTGGAAACAATCTCTCCGATCGCCGGAAGCATTCGATATTGACGATTGAGGCTGTGCCCAGCTTCTTGGCCGTATTTCGTTTCGAAAACTCGCTCGAAGTCGCTGCGCTTAACTTCCCCGACCCCTATGTTGAGGCGGTTTGATACATCCTCGATCAGAGATTCAGGGTGCTGCGGCTGAAGCTGCAGCTGGTCGCCTATCAGGACGATCCACGCGCCCGATTGGATTGGCACTGCGAGTTCGCTAGCAGTGCATCGAGCCGCCTCGTCGACGATTACAAGATCAAATGGCGTGGTGGTCAGTCCCAGCGCGGAGCGTCCAAGCCCGACACAGGTACCCGCGACGATTTGGCGGGTGCCCGCCAGAAATGTTTCGAGACTTCGTTCCTGCGTTGAGACGGTTCCCACAAAATCTCGAGCGAGTGCCGCCACCGCCTGGAACCGAGCTACGCGATCTGGGCTTGGTCGTTCGCCGAAAGGAACACTTCCAAGACAGGCTCCAACCGCTTGCGAAACAATATCATCGGCAGGCGCGTCGAATGCGATCGCCTGGTCGATCGTAAGCGGCAGCAGCTGTTGCCTGATCGTTTCGCGGAGCGCGAAGGTCCTTTCTTCAGCGCCCTCTTTCTGTGTCAAAGCTTGCAGATGCTCAGCCACAGGGCGGACAGCAAGTTCGAGATGCGTCAGTTCTCTTCCGAGCTCCTCTGAAATGCCAAGCTCATGCGCAGCGACAGAGAGCCGCTCTCTAAGCTCTGCGCGGAAGCGGTCTTTCTGAAGCTGTTCAACGCGTTCTACGTGGAACGGAAGAAGGGGATCGGACACAACATTCTCGTTCCCGACGCGCAGAATGCTCGGAACCTCACCTGTGCGTTGGAATAGCTTTAGGACTGCCTCGGCAGCATTGTTCACAGCTTCGTGAGCCTGACTCGCAAGCAAGACATTTCGTGCCAGCCCGGAAGTCAGCGCGGCGTGTACCAAGGCCGCAATGAAGTAGGTCTTGCCCGTGCCTGGAGGGCCTTGAACGAGAGCAAGCGGCCGAGTTCGAAGAACTGCGGAAAGCGCCTCGGCCTGCTTCTCATTGAGCTCATAACGGCTCTCTAGGTCGGCAGGCGAAATCGCGCCGGACAGTCGCTGCGGCGAGATGCCCGTGCGAGGATCCAAAACGTTGATTAGATTGCGAACGCGCGATGTCCCGCCCGTTATCCGTTTAACGGCCGCTTGGCGCCTATCTAGGCTCGTCTCCTCGAAGCGGCTGCGAAACCTAAGCTCGTCTCCCTGTTCCACAAGCGGAGCGCCGCTTTTGTGCTCAAATCGGAGGCTCTCGAGGTAAAGTGTGTCAGGTCTTGAGCGCTGAAGATCGAGTTGCGCCACCGCTCTCCAGTTTCCGTGACGGTCCTCTCTTTCAACGAGAACTCGGTCGCGACGGTTGTAATCGAAAGACCCGCTCAACAGCTCGAAAGGCACCTTGTGCCGCGTGATTGAACGATCAAAGGCGCTGTCTTCGGACACTTGGCCATACGTGATCAGCTCGCGCTCAGACTCAACCAGAACGTTCCACAGACGCGCCACATCGATTTGGCCAGAAGGAGCAGGCTCAGCTGCTATTTCCTCGACCAGGTCATCTTCTAGAAGATCGGTCGGTGCAGCCTCTTCTGTCTCTTGCTCTTGCTCTTGCTCCTGCGACTGCTCTTGCTCTGACTCCTTCTTGGGTGAGGCTGGCGTCAGCGCTTCCTGAACATCACTTCTCTCCAGGATCGGCGCGAGTTGCGAGAGATCAGTGGCAGGTCCGTCCTCGACGAAGATGCGACCCGAAATGTTGCCGAACTCAAATCGGGACAAAGATCGTATCTTTCCCTGATCCAGAGCTCGCCGCTCAACTCGTTTAGGGATGAGTTGGGCATCCAAGTTGATTTCGATCTCTTCGCAAGCGCCGCGAATAACGAGAGCGCGGCGCCAGGGCGCGCGTCGTAGATAGTAGTATCCTTCGTCCGGAAGGAGCGGGCCCGATTGTGCGTGCGGACTTACGATTGTGATTGCTGGCAACACGTCCGTGACAGGGTCGCCGGCCTGAACCGCATCAAGGAGCGGGAGCAGTGTTGAGTTCGCTGGCTCGTCGGTTCGTATATGTGTTGCCGCTGCCAGGACGCGCTTAGCGGCGGCGGACTTGTTATTCGCAAGGAGTTCGTCCGCGATCTGAGTTACAGCGAAGCAATCCCGTTCGTATCGGCCGCCAGACTCAGGGGAATATCTGCTCGAAAGACGCTCGCCGTCATCGGTCGAGCTGAAATCGATAAGATCCACGATGATGGGCTCGCTGGGCGAATCCGCGCGCACTAGGATGTTTGCTGGCTTGAGGTCGCCATGCGCGAGCCGCGCCGCGTGAAGCTCACTAACTCGGTTCGCTAATCCCGCAATGAAATCAACGCGAGCCTCTTCAGTCCAGTCGCTAAAGGAGCGCTCGAGGAATGCCTCGAGGTTAGGCAAATCATACCAGGCTTGAACGAGAACGATCGCATCTCCGAGCCACATAGCATCAAGCACTTTGGCACAACCGTCTGGCTGAACAGTCGCGAGCTCAGTGGCCCGATCCAAGAAGTCCAATATGCGTGGCCCCTCACGCTGCTGATCTCCCCAAGCCGCACGTTTCCAAACTTTGACAAGAACATCATCTTCGCCGCGGCGCGACTTCCAGAGCGTAGTGGCGTCATCGTCACGCAAGACCTCAGACGGAGGAAAGGCTTGAACGAGCTGGATCTGGCTCCGAATCTTGCCGCGGTGACGCTCTAGACCCTCCAAAACTTCGGCAGGATTTGGACGAATCGCCGTGGCCGCATTGAAGGCCGACAGAGCTTCGCCCGCGTTTAGGAAGCGGGCCTTTGGATCCCACGAGAGTGCCTGAGCGAACCAATCGTGGAGTTCGGCAAAGTCTCCGCTTGGATCGGCGTTACTATTCCATTCGGGAAAACCAAGCGGGGCGGCGGGCAGCTTCCCGACTAAGATTCGATGAATAGCCGTTGCGACAAGGAATACGTCACGTTGTTTGGAAGATCCTGCGTCTCCGAACTCATCCTCCGGAAGGCGATCACTCGACAGGAACTGGAAACGATCCGCGCCTAAGGTTCTGACTTGGGGGTAGCTGGCGGCCATTAAATGCGAGAGACGCACGGTGGACGGCCGTTGAACCCAGATGCTGTGTTGTCCCAAATCTAAATGAGCTGCTTCCGCCAAATGCAGTGCGTCGAGGGCTGAGAGAAGTTGCTTCCCCAGCTCCACGCGATCAGCGCGAGTAAGCTCTGAAAGCTCAGTGCCCGCGAAATCCATCAAACGTAGCAGGCGGCGTTTCCGGTCGAACACTTCCCAATAGCGGACGCTTAGATTGGGGTCGCGAGTCCTGCCTCCGATTATCACTTGGTCGCAGTCATCACAGCGATCCCGCAGGTAGGCAATTACCTCCTGTTCTCGGCCAGCTATTTCGCTCCTTCCCTCTTCAGTCTGGAATCGTGGATCCGCCTTCGTGAAGTCCCACAACCTCAGGACGCCAAGCGTCGGCGACTGGCGCTCGTCACTAACCTCGAACTCAGAATAGATACCTTTTGGATGTTCAAAGACCGCTGCGTCGGATGTGGCAAAGAATCCGCCGTATGAACGGCGGCCAGGCACGAAGATGCCCTTGCTGACATTGAAGAACATGAAGAGTTGGTTCTTCCATTCCGTACTTGTCAGGGGTGCGTCGGGCGGAGCCTTACCGAACGTTTCGATTCGCTTCGGAACGGACTTCAGTGAGGACACGAACTTGTCGATGCCCATCACCATTTGAACCTCGGTTTCCGCAATGCCGGACAGGTCACGACATTGCGTCAGGACGACCATGCCCTGAACTTTGGGCGTGATGACCCTTTTGCCTTTCGAATAGCGCCTCAGATGACTCTGCAGTTGGAGATAGACGTCGCGGGCATTTCGCGCGATTTTTGCGACCGGAGACGGCCCGTTGTCTCGGCCATGGTTGAACCAGTGCCCCTCGCGACTCTCAATCGGGCCTTTCCAATCCTTGAGATCGACAACCAAAATGCGATCGTCGACAACCATAATGACGTCGATTTCGCGACTAGTTCCAGGCGCATTTGCCAAATCGAGGTTGGTGAAGGCGAACCAATGGGAAGGTAGTCCCGCGAGTGACGAGATCCCCTTGACCTCTCGTTCGTGCAGCCCGCGGCCGCAGTTGATGATCTTCACGCGATAACCCCCCCGGGCAACTACTCGCCCGGAAATGTCATTCCAGATGTCTGGGGTTTAACGCAAGTATAGGAAAGCGTGCTTCCAAGACCGTCGCTTTCGAGAGACTGCAACGTATTCCAACGAATCCGGATGGGTTGCAGCGCGCGATAACCAGCCGCCCGCCCCTGTGGCGGCAGGATCCCAACCGGGGCATTGGCAGATCAACGTCACCAAGGCTGACCGACCAGTTCACCATACGGCGCTGGTATCCGACAGCGCGGGATTATGGGTGCATACCGAAGAAGTATGAACTCTTCGGGGAAGAGGGTTTGAGGCTGCCACCACAACACCTTCCCACACTCGTCAGTGAGGAAGCACAGAGGGATTTCATCCCAATCGACGAACGCGATCACGCCAAAGCTTCCGCGCTCGAAAATAGGCTCATGATCGGCACATCGGTGTTGATAGCCGAGAAATATGAAACGGCTTCCGCAATGCATCTGGTGATCTCCAGCGAATAAAGACCACCGGAAAAAGTGACGCCGAAAATGCGGCTTGCAACAACTTTCGGTTGCAACCGGTTGCAATCAAAAAGGTGGGAAGCACCCCCATTGTTGGTGGCGTGAACCCCCCGATTGTTGCTCGAACCACCCCGATGCGCGGGGAACTGCGAACCCAGCAAACGGGGGTCAAACCCTCAAGAAGGAACCCTCTGATTAGAAACGCTCAGACAGAAGGGGCGCGTCGCTACCGCAACGCGCCCGGCCATCTTTTTCTTACGCTGCCGCTCGGAGTTTTCTCCGGGAGAATGATTTCCACTCTTCAGGCGTCAAACGCTCGACCTCTTCCGGAGAAGCTACAATTTCCTCATGGGTCACGAAATCGCAACTTAGGACCTTCCGGAGACGAAGCACGCCTTCCTCAACTGCTGTAATCCGCCAGACTGCGTCGAGCCTTCGGACGTGCTCGCCGGACACGAACGGTGCGCAGGTTGGCAGAACGCCCGAGCCAGCTTCGACGAGCCATTTAGAAAGCCGCGTGCGTGACAATGGCATGTAGACGTTCGCTGGCGTGGCGCTCCCACGCTTGCCCGGAAACACTTCAATAGCACCCTTGCGTCGCAAGCTGTTCATTGCAGTCCGCACCGTGTCTTCTTTCTTGATCCCGCATCCGGACGTTATCGGTTCACCGTCGGGCGTGCATTTTAGCTCGCCCCTTTCGTCTCGCATCCCCTCAAGGAAATGGTCCATGGAAATCGCTTCCGCGAACTTCTGCCAATCGAGTGTTCGGCTTTTAATAAACAGCCAGACCCGAAGCTCAGAGCTGCGCAAGCGGGGAAGTAACTGACGGAAGATGGTCCGCTCCCACCGCCGCTCAACCTCGCTTCTTACGGGGTTCAGAGATGATGCGAACTCATTCCAGATTTCTGGTTCTTGGCCGATGTAATATTTAGTCATTTCGCCTCCTAGAGAGTTGATGGAGGCGGGCTAATATTCACATCTTTGGCCCGATTTCTACAAGTTTCGGTTGCAACGGGTTGCAACATAAAATCGCATAAATACAATAGCTTGTTATCACCAGCGAGACGGCTTGAAATCGTAATCATCGGTGTCGCCAAACAACTGCAAATCCGCGAAACGTTTCTCAATACCGTCCGGCGATAGAAGAGCCTCGCGCTTCGATAGATGGTCCTGCGCCCAGCAAAGAAACATCGACACTCGGGGGGACACGTCCCCGGAGGTGTGATCGAGCAGCGCCCTGATCAGACCGCGAAGCCTCTGCATCTCTTCGAGCTCGCCGAGGATGGTCGTCAGACCCGCTAAGCGTCGTTCTTGGATGTGCCGCGAACGTGCCGCCTCCTCGCGTTTCTGCCGCTCATCCTCGATGCGTCTTGCTTCAGCGTCCCGCCTTGCGCGATCCTCAATCTTGGCGGCGGCAAAAACCGCTAAGCCCACGGCAATGTCATCGGCCATATTGTCGAGCCGTTGAACCTTAGCGTCGCGGAAGCTCCGACGCGGCGACAGTCCCCAGAAGTAGCTGTGCTCAAACTCAAATGTGAGCTGTCCTGTGGGACGATAATCCCACTCGGGGAAGCGAGGTCGGTCAAAGCTCCAATCATCCCACGAACGACTGGCGATTTGTCTGTCGCGTTTGCGCTGCCATGCATCGAGTTTCGCCTGTTCAGCATCGCTTAGCACGTGCTTCTCGCGCTTCACTTGCTCCGTGATAGAGAAGCCGACGGATTGACCGTCGCGCTCAAACACGGCGACGCTCTGGCCCGACTGCAACGCGAAACCTTGCCGCGCAGCAGCCCACACGAGCTTAGGCAGCAGGATTGCCAATCGATCTATCGATTGCGGCGATACCTCGCAGGAAATCACTCCGAGGGGACCGACTGCGACCAAACCTCTCTCGTCGGACTTTGCCTTTCGGAGTTGACCCAGAGTGTGTTCGACAATTCGATTTGGCTTCTCGGTAGCTTCATCGTCGTTAGTGGCCGCAATGATCCGCGCCTTCTCTCGCGCCTCCGCGAGCGATGCTGGTTCTCCGCTTAAGTCAGCGCCCGCGATTGTGATCTTGCCAGATGTTCCATCTTTCAATTTTGGAAGCGAAGTTTGCGTTACCTTCTTTCCAGCCGCTTTCTTTGCCCACCAGCCCAAAGGTGGAGTAGGAATATTCTGCTTCCTGCACATCTTGTGAAGCGCGACATCTGAAATTGCGAATTGCTTCGCCAGGTGTGTCATCGGCTTCGTCCAAACGAGTTCGTAGAACTCCTCACGAGTGAAGCTCGTAGCCACGCGTTCCTTCCTCCTGATGCAACTCGGTGGAGCGTGCGAGACGGTTACTCGCTCGTGTCAATCAGCGCCAGTTTGCAACCGGTTGCAATGCGGCAGGAGATGATCGCTAGTCGGCGCAGTAGCGAAGCACGGTGTTCTTTGAGAGGCTGAAGTGCGACATCGTCTCCCGCACTGTCTTTCCATTACTCTTGCGCCATTCGCGGACAGCCTTGGGGTCTGCCGCTAGCGGACGGCCCAAATTGGACCGCCCCCGGTGGGTCTTGCCAGTCCGCAGATACGCCTCGCGAGCCGCTAATCGACCGGCATCGCAGCGCTCCTTGATACGGTGGCGTTCCATGTCCGCGATTTGCGCGAGGACAGCAACGATCAGTTCGCCAACGCCTTTGCCAATCGGCCCCAAGCCCACAATTTCCAATGTGACGCCCTGTTCGATGAGGCGTCGAACCGTCGCTTGCACGTCGAGGGCATCACGACCCAATCGATCCAGCGCATACACGCAAAGCGTATCGCCCTCGCGCACGTAGGACAGGAGCTTTGCAAATCCCGGACGAGACGCCGCTGGCGTAGCTCCGCTGACACCCTCGTCCACAAACTCGCGCTCGAAGGGACCGGCCAAGGCTCGGCGCTGGGCTTCAATGCTCTGACCTCCAGTCGAAACTCGAAAATACGCAATGCGGCTCACAGATCACTCCTCGCAGGTCCCAAAAGATAGCTGCCACTTTAGGAACCGGTGCCAGAAGTGCAAACGGTATCTTTCGGCACCAGCGTAGTCAGACATTTGCATGGTCCCAGAAGTTACAAGTTCTGAGCCTCCTCCAAAATAGAACCGCCACCCGCCACCGCTTGGCGCTTCAATGCTGTTGCTGCTAGCAGAGCATCAAAAGGGGTTCTTCACCACATGACTGTTCAGATCGACCAAATCTTCACGGCTGAAGCTGAGGGCGTTCAGGCCTTCCTGAGCAAGGCTGGTCAGGGATGCTATATCCCACCGTATCAGCGCGCTTATGCCTGGGACCGCGGCAACGTCGATCGGTTGTTAGAAGACGTCCTGAGCGGCCTCAATCATTTGATGACCAGAAAGCAAGCGATCAGCTTTCTCGGTACAATCATTGCTATCCACGACACGAACTTCGTTCACGTGAAGCCGATCTTTCGGACCGAGGTTCCTCCGCGCGTTATGACAATCATCGACGGTCAGCAGCGGATCAGCACGTTCGCGATGATCAACATCGCCCTTCATGACCAGATTCGAACGCTGATACGCCGTTTCGAGAAAGCAACAGGCGAGGAGTTTGAGTGGGCCGTCGAGCAGTCAAAAGAAGCACTAGCGGCTTTGTGGCGCAGCTTTGTTCATGAGCAAGCCACCGGCACTCCTCCCGTTTACCGCTATTACCCGCGGGTTATTCGCGCCATGGAAGATGCGTGGTCGCGCAGGCAAACACAGGCGATCTATGCATCGCCGATTGCTCGATTGATTTGGTCTTACATAAGCCACGTCGACGGCAGTTCGACTGACCCCTTTGAATACAAGGCACCCCTCGTCGGCGGCGAACCTGACCCACGGCACGCAGCTGTCGCGGATGTTTACGCCCACATCACTAACGAGTTGCGACGGATTGCACGAAACCCGGACAAATATGATTTTCCGGATCTCCAGCAGCTCGTTCAGGATGCGCCTTATGTTGAGGCTCTGTGGGGCTTTCCGGCTTCGGATGCCGTTGTAAAATACATCACAGAGCGTTCGGACCACCGCCTTTACAGCCACTACGTCCAGCTTTTCCGTTCCCTGATTTTTCTCAAATATTTTGGCAATCGCGTGGCTTTGACCATTGTGACCACGCGAACGGAAGACGACGCGTTCGACATGTTCGAAGCGCTGAATACCACTGGCGAGCCACTCACTGCGTACGAGACCTTTAGGCCCAAAATCATCGAGGCCGAGGGACTGGAGCATTTCGAGGCCTCACCGTCTTTCGACTCACTGAAGCGGATCGACAGGTACTTAGAAACATTCAAGAAGGCGGACGATCGGCAAAAGGCGACGGCCGATATGTTGATCCCCTTTGCACTGGCACAGACCGGTGAGAAACTTCAGAAAAACCTCAGCGACCAACGCCGTTATCTACGCGACAACTTCGCCGTAGATGATCAGCCACTGGATGAGAAGCGCAGGGCTGTTGCTTCCATGGCCAATCTCGCCGCGTTCATGCAAACCGGCTGGAACATTGCTTTGGATGATGTCCCTCAACTGGAAGACGCGCCCGCTTTCGATGATCTAACAGGTTTCGCTTTCCAAGCGCTGCGCAACCTCAAGCACAACATTACAATCGCGGCTCTTTCGAGATTCTACGATGAGCTTCGCGGTGCGCAGCCAGAAGAACGAGAGCAAAAAGCGCGTGATCTCTCCGAAGCAATCCAGGCCACAACAGCATTCTCGATGCTCTGGCGGGGAGCGAAGGGAGGTACCGAGAACATCGACACCCTCTATCGAAACCTACTCAGGGACGGTGATCCGCTTTCGAACATCCCGCCGCTCTCTGAGCGAGTGAAGACCCCTAAAGGCGAGAGCAAAGGTGTGGTTTCTCTCGCAAACTATCGGCGGCTGCTTCGTGAGCGCTTCCTCAAGGAGTTTCCGGCTAAAGATGACTGGGTGAAAGCCGCGAGTAGAGTACCGATCTATCTCCATTCGGGAGTTGTAGCGAAGTTCCTACTCATCGCCGCTAGCCACGACACGCAGCCGGATCAGAAAGAGCCAGGTCTAATCGAAAGAGGGAGATCGGGTCTGGCGCCAACGATGAATGCCGCTGCCTGGCGCGCGGACTCGATGTTCTCCGTCGAACATGTTGCGCCTCAGTCCATGTCCGCTGGTTGGGATCAAGATATCTACGAACCAGGCAACCTAGCTTACGATCGGTTGGGCAACCTAACGTTGCTGCCGAGCAGGGCCAACGAATACGTAAGCAATCGCAGCCCGTCTCATAAGTTGCTCCTTTACCGTTACTTCTCTTCGGCAACGGACCAGGATGCAAAGAATGTTGAAGCGGAGTTTAAGCCTGCGGGCCTGGCAGTTAGCCTAGCGGGGGAAAAGGTGCTCGGAACATCTCCGTACCTCCCAATGTGCCGCGCAATCGCCTCGTACAAAGGCCCTTGGGATGTTGCCATGATTGAGAAGCGCTCACGTCGGCTGGCAGAGCTCGCTTATGACAGCATAATCGGCTGGCTGGGGAATGGTAACTAGGTTTGATGAGGTGGGGCGCTACTTGTGGCAGATAACGCATCCCCCCGATGCCTCGTCGATGCCATATATATCATCGATCGTCTCGGGCGGGCGGGCCGACAACGGATTAAGTGGACGCTTCCGACGTAGCCTGTCGCGTCGCGCTTCATAGTCCGCCTTAATCTGAGCGACCCGTTCCGGCTTAATTAGGTCCGTAAGACTCTCTCCCATGCTCCAAGTGAAGGGCGAGCCGTCTTTGAGTGCGGTTTTCTCGTAGTCGATGGCTTCGGCGAATCGATCTGGATGCTCCTCGTAGAGCCGCACCCACTCAATCTTCTGTTGAAAGAAGCAGAAGGTGCAGCCCGAGCGCGATCGCCAGCGATAATACTCGGGCTCACCGACATCAGCTGACTGAAGGATCTCTATAACGCCGGCGCGATCCACGCCGGCCTCACGCAACGGGAAATGGACGCGCATATTCGGGTGCGTCGCTTGGTAGCCGTCCCGCGCCGGTTCATCTGCGCGAATGGCGACGTACGAATGAACGATCGTGCCGTCGTCCAGGTCGGCTCTAATCCAGTGCTCGAGCGGCCTTAGCTTTAGCTGCCGCGTACACCAACGCGTTCTCGGCGAAGGTAGGAAGTTGCCATATTCCGCGAGCCAGAAATCGAAATCCCGATCTGGATTGAGCCGTTGAATCGGCCGGCCAAGAAAGCCCTCAAGCCGGTCGAGAAATTCGTAAACCTCCGGTAATTCCTTCCCCGTGTCAGTGAAGAAGTATTCGAGCGGAAGCTCGGGCCTGTGTTGCCGGAGATATACTGCAAGCGCGGCGCTGTCGCGACCACCGGAAAGTCCTAAGATATGCCTCTCCGGGGTCATGCTGCCTCGGCCTCTGGCTCGGACGTCACCTCACCGCTCAACCCTGCCACTGCTCTCGCAAGGGCAGCCAGCTGTAGTCGTTCTGTACCGCCCGTGCTGCGGAGACCCGAAAGGACTTGTTCGGCAAGCTTTGAGGCTTCCAACTTCTCGGCTTCCGTGAGTTCGAAGCTCTGGACGAGCGGGAGGATATTGGGGTCGACGCCAACGACTAGGGCCACCGCTTCTGTAGAGGACTTGCGCTCGCGCACCACAGCCACGGCTTCAAGCTCGCGGAAGCGGCGACCAAAGCTAGCAAGTTGCGTGAAAGCCTGTTCACGATCCCGGTCACTCCAATTCATCAGCGGCTTATGGACCAACAAGCTGGCGAGCCCTTCGACGTCACGATCGCCGTCGTCGAAGCCCGCGGCGCGCGTGGCGAAGGCATCGAAGGTCAAATCATTGGTAAGACCCTTGATCGACTGCACGCGCTCGGAAAGTCCCGCGAAATGCTCAGGATCGGTCCCAAGCGCACGGGCGAGAGCAACGGTGACCTCCTCTCGTAGCGTCGGATAAAGGCTCTCGCACTCTACGAGAGAAGACATGACAACTTCGCTCGAAAGCGAATCACCGAGCGCATCGGGCAAGTGTTCAAATAGTAAGACCTCCGGGTCCCTGCCCTTCAGAACAACAGAGCGAACCAGCTGCGCGCTTTCGCTAACGAGTGCGCTACGACGCGAGAAGTTCGGAAGCTCGTCGAAGCGTTGATACAAGGCTTTCGCGACTTCGAGCGCTGTACCTTCCTCCTCAACGCCAAGCCTCTGGGCCAGTCCCGTTAAGAAAGCCGCTTCGCGGACGGACCTGTCGATATGGCGCAGTCGGACGACCGTTCCCTTTTGTAAAAGCTTGTCGGCAAATACATCGTCGAACGCGGTCTGAAACACATCGTCTAAATACACTGCAAGTCGATCGCGGTTCGCCATCATGTACGCGAGCGCCAGGACCGGCATCAGCCCTCTCTTTATCCCATAGGGTGGGGCGGCCCACCGATCGAAGAGGTCAGACAGGAGAATGTTGTTCGACTCTTCGAGATATCTCCATGCGGGGCGCAGCGATTGCCCAGCCTTGCTATCGTCGGGCGCATAAAAGTCTATCACGCCGTCTTCTTCACGGTGAAGGCCGAGCGGCTGAAGAACAGTTAGGTAGAGACCCTTGTGCGCGGGATAGCCTGCGATCCCGAGCTCCCTTTCCCGCGGCCGCAAAACCATAGCCCGACAGAGATCGCGCAGCGCCGCCATGGCGCTCGACGATGGTCGGTCACGCTGAAGCAATTCGGAAGCAACGATCGGTGCTTCTGGGAAGACCGCATCTGCTAGGGCGCTCGCAACGACTGAGAGCGGGCCTATTGCCGACTTAAGCGGCTCGACCGCCAACCACCATTTGGCACCCTCTAGGCTTTGACCAATCAGGCGGTGAAGTTCGTCAATTGCACGGCCTTGACGCGCGGCGATTTCGCGCTTGGCGATGCGGTCTCCTTCGAGCTGTGGATGATCGCGAAATACGCGCTCCACGGCTACGAGTTCGGAGACTGTCAGACGAAGATCGTCCCCAGATTGTGCTGCTGCGACGGCCGCGACGACGCCCCGCTCCTGGAGAGAGCAGGCCAGTCTCTTCGCTGTCTTTTCTAGCGCTGACCCCTTGAGCGACCCATCGGAAAGCAGAAGGATGAGCAATCCGCTTCCCTTTGCGGACTTTGCTGACACGCGATCAGCAACTTCGTGATTGTCATCAGAATCGCCGATCAGTTCGAGGCGAATTTCAAACGTCCGGAGCGCGCCACGGTCGAAATAATGCCGTTTAGCGGCTGCAGATCCAATCCCGATCCGCTCCGGGATTTCGGCTAGCGTATCGCGATCCGGTGCTCCGCTTGCACGCGCGACCGCTTCCTCGAGATCGAAATCGCTGCCAGCAAATAGAGCATAGCCGCCAAGCCTAGGCTGGCGGATGAGGATCGCCCACTCGAGGAGATCCTTGATGGCTTTGCCAACCTCCTCCGCGCCCGCCATGGGCAAGGATGCAGCAAGGAAGTCATCGGCAACCGCGACGCCACTTCCGTTCCGGAAAAGCTCTATGACCGCCGCCGCCTTAGTGAGTTCAACATGTAGCGCGCTGCCCTTTGCGCCAGCCCGCTCGATTGCTTCGAACGCAAGGCTGAAGCGGTGACCTTCTGGCCCGCTCGCAAGCGCCATTCCAAAATTGGCCCCAAGATAATCCCAAAGGCGCGCGGGATCATACGTGTCGTTCCCTGTCGCGTTGCCAAGGAATTCCTGAAAACCGTGAGGCTCCGCGGAGCTCAGAAAACCGAACACCGAGCGCTCGTTTTGCGCGAAACGCTGACGTGATACCGGCCCCAAGAGCAACGCGGTGACTGGATTGAGCGGCCAAGTTGCAGCCAGCGCTCGAGAAAGGTTCTCGACGTCGGCGGGTCGGCGCTTCGCTACCGCTTCCGCAACCCCCTTTGCTTTAGCGTAAGCTGAAGCCGGCCGCTGCTCACACGTGATCGCTTGCCCAAGTAAGCCGACTGTTTCGTCGGCACCACTCAAGAAGGCGATGTCGTGAAAGCGGCCCTGAACCTTGGCCCATTCTTTGCGCGCGTCGCGCGCCGCTCGCGCCGCGTATTGGTCGAAGGATTGATGGAGGATACCAACGACGACGAGGCGCCCGTTGCTCCGGGATGCTTGCTCGGCAAGATCCTGAAGGAGATGAACGTCTCCCCCTTCGATCGCCTCATGCTCGAGCATCTTACCGAGTTCGTCGAGGATCAGGAGGATGCCGCACCGGCTCTTGCCGGAGTCTGCGAGTAGGCGCTCGACCAAGCGTTCGTCAGATTGCACGAGACTTGCTTGAACGTCAGCAGACCACCCGAGCGGCTTGGTCGCAGCCTGCACGATCGTCTCACGAAGACGTGCCCGGCTCCCAGTAACCGCAATCACCGTCCAGGAGCCGCGCGGCGCCGGAAAAGCTGTAGCGAACTTCCGCGTCAGGTCCTCGCCAGCAATCTCCGCGGCGAGCGCCCGGTTGCGCTTCGATCCGCCGACCAAATTGGCGATCAGGAGCGCGGCGCTTGATTTTCCGCCGCCATACGGGCCCGTCCAGGTGAAGGCCCCCTGCCGACTTTCTGCCTGGCTGGCGACCATGGTGGATAGCGCTTTGACAATGCTCGCCTGGAGCACATAGCCGACCAGCGGCGGAGTCCCTTCCAGATCAGCATCAATCCGGGCTGACCGCGCAAACCGACGATTGATCTGAACTTCGTTACTGAGTGGCATCACGCGGCCCTCAGCACTGGCGACAGCGGGCTATAACCATGCTTGAGCAAAGGAATGGGATTGTACGGGCCAAGCTGGTGAACCTGCCGGAGACCCGCCGTATCGCGCCATTCCCAAGCGCCTCCGGTCTGGTCAGCGACCTTCATGAGGCGCGACACAACGCTGTCTTCATCGAGCTTAAATACTCGTCCGGGCGAACCCGAACCGTAGCAGATCTGCTCCGCAGTCAGCGCGGTTGCGTCTCCTTCGCGCCTCCAGAACTCGGCTAGCGCGAAATTGAAGACGCCGTCGGTCAACGTCGGCTTCGGCCCGCGAACAAACTCGTGCCACCCGCCGAGACGCGCCTCCCGGATTAAGCCCAGTTCGGCGAGCAGCGGCTCCGCCGCATCTTCGCCGTGTGAACCTACTTTGCGGACGTAACTCCTTAGGAATACTTCGATGTCGCGTTTCAACGTGCCGCGTGTCACTCGCCAATTCGACTTCTTCGCGAGTGCCTCCAATTCGTCGGCGAGGCTATGAGCATCGAATTCGATCGATGCGAGTCTATTGAAAGCATACCACGAGGTAGTCGTCTTCCCGAGCGTCGACGCGACATGCCAATGGACAAGCCAAATCGTGGATGGCCGCTCGAGATACGGATCCAGGCCGCCATCGCTCAGAATAAGCTGGCCGAGCCTCGACGCCACGAGATCCGTCCCGTCTTCTTCAAAGAAGCCGGACGCCAACGCCCAATGACGCATCGACGCAGCCATATTGCGCCCCACGCCGTACGTTGCGATTGCTTTTTGTTCTTGAAATGTTCTAAGAGGGGCTCGGTCGCCGATGCTGTCGAAAACCTTCTTCAGCCACAGCAGGCGAAGCGGGAAGGTTTCATGACCTGCGAATTGCGGCTTTTCTCGTATCCCCCGGGTCGACATGGCCGGATGCTACTGGACGACACGTCCAGTAGCAAGCTCTAGTGGCTCGCTGAAGCGATTTTCTCTGCCGCTCTCGCGACATCCTCGTCGGTCACGAATCGACCGCAGAAGAGACGCACAACCTCGCTCGCCTCAAGTTCGGAAAATCCCATTGCTTCAAGCACATGGGAGCGCCTGAGCTGACCTGACGTACAGGCTGATCCGGTGGAAATCTGCACCTCGCGAGCAAGTTTAAGGCACAGGTCCTCAGCATCAATTCCATCGATGGCAATCGCAGCACTGCCGGGAACCACCGGGTGTGGGCCTGAGATCCGCCGGTAACGAATTTGCCGTTCAGCAAGGCCGACCAGCAGATCATTCACCCGCGCCACGTTCTTGTTCGCGTCGGTGAGCCGCTCCGCCGAAGCGCGCGCCGCCGCGCCAAAACCGGCAATTAGGGCGACGGGTTCGGTGCCTGGACGCAAGCCGTTTTCCTGCCCTCCGCCATAAGTAATCGGCAGCGGCTTCGTTGCGGCCGCCGAGACGAACAATGCGCCAATACCCATAGGACCGTACATTTTGTGGCTGGAGATGCTCAGATAGTCGACCCCGAGCTCCACGACATCCGTGGGGATCTTGCCCACGGCTTGCGCAGCATCGCTATGGAAGAGCGCACCGACCCGATGCGCGGCGGCTGCCGCTTCCTCGATGGGTTGGATGACCCCCGTTTCATTATTTGCTGCCATGATCGAGACCAGAGCTGTCTGTTCGTCTACGAGAGCCTGAAAAGCCGTCAAATCGAGCCTGCCGAACCGATCCACTGGCGCCAAGTTGACCTCATAGGCCTCCCAGCGGAGTGCCGCTGCTGCCTCAAGCACTGCCTTGTGCTCGATTGTCGAAACGATGATCTTGTTCCGGTCCGATCCACTCTTACGGAGCGCGCGCGCCACGCCGATGAGTGCAAGATTGTCCGCCTCAGTTGCACCCGAGGTGAAAACAATCTCTGTAGGGGCTGCATTGATTAGGCTCGCTACCAATGCCCGCGCCGATTCAACCGTTCCAGCCGCGCGCTGGCCAGCGGCATGCTGAGACGAAGCATTTCCAGGCTCGTCGAAGGCCGCAAGCATCGCCTCTCGAGCTTCGGGTGCAAGCGGCGTCGTCGAAAAGCCGTCAAGATAGACGGGCTCATTCATGCCTACGAGCTTAGGGCTTGCAACGGGTGCATGCATGTTGATCTTCATGCAAGCGATAGCAGAGCAGCGCAACTCGAACGGTCCGCCAGCAGTGGAGCACCCTGAGGTGCGTGAACGGGTACTAGTCTCACGGACCCCCGGGGACGGCGCTATCTTTGGACTTCACTCGTGTTCGTACCTTGGGGGACAATAGCTTCCAGAGGCGCTATTCCACCACGGTTGCAACCGGTTGCAAAATCTCGCGAAGTCTCTCCTTCTGTGGGAGATACCCCCGCTGAACGAGCCTCTACGAACTCGTAGCGCGGATAACGCGAAAGCCATCTGAAGCTCGTGCGGACGAGGACGTTGCCATACGATTGATGGACGTCTCTTGCGGCGTGTCCGAGAATAGCGCGGCAAACGTCATCCGGTATGCCTATGTCATTCGCGACGGTGACGAACCGATGCCGCCAACCGTGATTGGGCTGAAGTTCGGGGTCGTCGAGGCCGACTGTCTTTCTGACCCACACGGCCACTCGCTGCGCCGCTTTCGTGTATTGCGGGTTGGCACTGGATGCCTTCCGCCTATTGGCCGGGTCGTAAAAGAGCGGACCGGAGCGCTTGGTAACCGCCTCAACGAAGCCCTGTTCAATCAAGTGGGGATGGAGCGCCACTTGCCGCGCAAAGTGCCCCTTCTGTGAACCCGCTTCAGGCCGAACGGTGACATACCAAATCCCATCTTCGGTCTGGCCTATGTCCTCACGGCGAAGTTGCGCCATCTCTGCAACACGTGCGCCCGTGTATGCGCAAAGCCACGGAAGCCACCTTCTCGCGAACATACCAAAGCTGTGGTTCGCATCGCTGCCGACCGCCAAGGACGCGGCGAGAACCAACTTGGCCTCGGCTTCAGTGAAGCCCTTTTCGGGTCGATTTCTTACTACCGGTGGCGTGTGGACGGTAATGCCCGAAGCCGGGTTATCCGACATCAAGCGGTTCCGCTTAGCCCAGCCGAAGACCGCCTTCGCCGCTCCGATATACCCATTCCGAACAGTCTGACCTGCTCGCCCGGTTCCGCTTTGGAGCAGCGCATCCTTCCACGTGACGATGTCATCCGGTCTTACACTTCCGGCGTCCTCGTGGCCCAAGTGGGCGATGAGTGAGTTCAGCGCGGTGCTCCACTTTTTGACTGTCTTCGCGGCGGGTTTTCTTTCAGCGAGGTAGCCATCCAAGATCGTCGTAATCGAAACCGATGATTGCTTTTCTCCGTGCTCGCGGTCTCGCTGATACTCCGACGCGGCGAACATCGGATGGGTCGGCTGGTGGGCCTTCCCGATCTGTTGTTCTACTTCGACACGTTTGGACAACTCGTATTGTGCACGGCCCACTCGATCTTCGAGAAACCGGAGAAGCTCGCCGTCGGAAGGCAAGATCCAGCCGTTCCTCTCTGCAAGGCCTTCGGCGATCCAGCACGTGAGCAGCGGCATGTCTCGCGTCCTCGGAGACGACACCCGAAGGACCGCGTTCTCGATATGCTGGATGTCCCGCACCTTCTGCTCGCCATCCGCCCCGAAAAGTGAGGTGCCGAGACTGCTTTCCCGGTCGAGGAGCCACTCTCTGACTACTCGTTCCATCTCGTCGCGATCAGGCACTCGCTTGATGCGGACAAGTTGGACGGGATTATGCGACTTGGATTGTCCCCGCGCCTCGGCGATCAGCCGCTCGCAATATGTCCGGTGGAAGGTCGCAAGCTGCTCTGCGTCCCTTCGAGTAACGTCGCCGAAGCTTCTCACGTACTCCGTCACGCCGCCGAAAGCGTCCCGCGCATCGAGCGGTATGACCTTGCGGAAAGTATAGCTGTTACCGCGCAGGATCAGGTTTTTTGCAACGCGCTGCACTATTGGGCGCGATGGACGTTTTGGAGCACTCATATGGAGCAGGCTATCGGCGGAAGCCGCTGATTTCCAATGTTTTCTACTATATCAGCAGCTTGGAAAAGCGCTGGCGGAGACGGAGGGATTCGAACCCTCGGTACGGGAATTCCCCGTACGGCGGTTTAGCAAACCGCTGGTTTCAGCCACTCACCCACGTCTCCGGGAGGCTTGAGGCCCGGGCCTATATAGAGCCGTTTCCCGGCGTTCAACCGGCCCGCACCTCGATACGCGTCGTGAGGCTCATCTCTTCTCCAGGCCCAAGGACCCGCATTCCAAGTTCAGGCCACTCGCTTGCCGGCGCATTGAGCGCCGCATTGGCGTGCGTCACCGGTTCGGCAACGAAGATCCCGCCTTCAGGCGGTGAATAGACCTGGAAGAAACGAGCCTCTGAGGAAGTTAGGTAGATCTCGAACGGCCAGTCCGGATCGCTCATTCGGGCGTGACCGTTCCAACCCGAAAATCCATTGTCGAGATGCTGGCCGCAAATCAGCCGGTCCTCAAGATCGTAGCGCCCTTCCGCCGCTACCTTGTCGAGGGGCAATACATTCTCGTCGACCGTCCAGGCCTCGCGCACGCCGGTATCCAGCTTGGTCTTGGGTCCGCACGGAAAATAAGGATGCTGGCCAAGACCACAGGGCATCGGCTCGTCCGACATATTGTGGCACTCGAGGGTCAGCGTGAGACCCCTTTCGTCGAGCAGGAACAGCTGGCGCGCTTGGTAGTCCCAGGGCCATTCGCCTCCATGATGCCGATACGTGAGCGTCGCGCGCGTCTCGCTGCAATCCTGGGTTTCCCAGGGGTTCAGCCAGCCCTGGCCATGCAGTGGACTCGGATCACGAGGCATGTTCGGCCGAAGTCTGATTGTCCTGCCGCGGAAGCGGAATTCGCCGCCACGGATCCGGTTCACGAAGGGCACGAGGGGAAAGCAACTTGCCTCGAGGACATTTTCGAGAGGAGTGTGGCATTCGCGCAATATCGGCCATACCGCTCCGCCAGCAGTCCATTCGAAGGCCGAAATTGCGCCGCCAATCCGGGGGCTTAGCTCGATTCTGAGATTTCCAGCCGACAGGCCGATCGTCGGTTGCGTCGCCATTTCTTTCCGTTTCTTTTCAAAACTATTCACAGGAGAGCAACTTCCTTGGGGATAAGCGGCGAATAGGCGTTGCACGCGGATTCGCGGCAGCGGTATCTAACGCCCCGGGGCCGGGGAGGGTCACGAATGAGTAGACGCGTCAAGGAATTCGTCGACGTGGCGGACCATGTGTCCATCGACGAGCTCATCCAGAAATTGAGCGAGATCCGCGACAGCTTGCCGAAGGAGGCCGGTGCCGAGCTTCGCCTGCGCGGCGACGATATCTTCGGCCACCGAATCACGGTCAGCTACTTCCGCGACCAAACGGAAGAGGAAGCGGAAATAGAGAAGCGCTATGCCGACGCGGCGCGCGAAGCCAAGGAGCGCGAGCTTGAAAGGCTTCAGGCCGAGCTGGGCGTCGTCTGCTATGCAGCGCCTGGCAAGCGCGGCAAGCTGAGGATCGTCGCCTAGCTCTGAGCCGGACGAAAGTTCAGCGCGAGCCCGTTCATGCAGTAGCGAAGGCCCGTAGGTTTCGGGCCATCATCGAACACGTGGCCAAGATGGCCGCCGCAGCGTGCGCACAGCACCTCCGTTCGCTCCATCATCAGGCTATTGTCGGAGCGGGTCACAACTGCCTTGGGCAGCACTCTCCAGAAGCTCGGCCAGCCGGTGCCGCTTTCAAACTTGGTCGTCGAGCTGAACAGCGGGTTGTCACACCCGGCGCAGGCAAAAACGCCGCGCCTATGCTCCTTGAGAAGCGGGCTGGTGAAGGGCCGTTCGGTCGCCGCTTCCCGAAGGACTGCGTAGCGGGCAGGCCCGAGCAGCCGTTGCCATTCGGCGGGCGAGTGATTGACTGGGAAGCGCAGGACAGGCGCTGCGCCGCTCGAGCGCCCGAACGCGAGCATGCCGCCTACAGCTGCAGCGCCAGAGAGACCAAGGAATGCACGTCGATCGATCATTTCGCGAGCTCATATGGGGGCTGACGGGTTTCTGAGCTTCAATGTAGGAAGTTTTCCCCCGGCGGCCAGATAAGCGAGATCGCTGTCTCGCAGGGCCGGCACGAGCGCCGGCTTGCGGCAGCTCTCAGGGCCGTTTGCCCGCCTGTCCGATGGCTGAAGCTATGTCCCTATTGTTACTGGACTTTCGCTGTCCGTAGATTATGTACCGATCGATATGAATAAGCCCGACTCCATTTGTGTCCGAGGCCGGCCTCGCGAGTTTTGCGTGGACGCGGCGCTCGCGCGCGCGCTCGAAGTGTTCTGGAGCAAGGGGTACGACGGCGCGTCCCTCAACGACCTCACCGATGCGATGGGGATCAACCGACCGAGCATGTACGCCGCGTTCGGCAACAAGGAAGAACTCTTCAAGAAGGCGCTGGACCTCTACGAGCGCGAGAAGATGGCCTATATCGGCAGGGCGCTCGACCAGCCGACGGCCCGGCTCGTCGCAGAGACGATGCTGCGCGGTGCAATCGACGTGGCTTGTGGGGGCGATCAGCCACACGGATGCCTGCGGGTCATCAACTCTGTCGCCTGCAGCCCTGAAGCAGGGTCAATCCGCCACGAGATCGTCGAGCGCGGAAAGGCCGGACGCGCTTCACTTGCCGCCCGGTTCGAGCGCGCGAAAGCCGAAGGCGACATTCCGGACCACGTCGATCCCCAGGGCCTTACCGGGGTCCTTGTCGCAATGCTCCAGGGTATTTCCCTGCAGGCGAGTCAGGGCGCTCCGCGAGAGGAGCTTGAGCGGCTTGCCGACACCAGCCTCTCGCTCTGGCCGTCGGCCTGATTTATCGGGACCCCCACTTTTTTTATCGACCGGTATAGAAATTGGCTTGACGCCGCCCGGGTGTCTTTATACTGAGCGGTACAGAAGTCCTCCAGCGGTCTGTGGAGGATTTTGATCATCGACTGACAAGGGGTGCGTCAAACATGATTCACAACCGCTTGAGGGCCTGACACCCGGCCACTGTTAGTATCAGAGAATCCGATCAAGCCGGTGCAGCTTAACGCTTCACCGAAGTGATCCCGCATGCCTGGAAGAGCAGCACGCGAGGGGCATTCCCCTGCGAACGACCACGCTCGCCCGGAGAAAAGGAGGAAGTGCAAATGGCGTATCTCGCCCGAATTGAGCCGGTGCATGAAGCACTCGTGCCCCCGACCCTGGCACACATCGAACTGGCCCATCGCGAGGAGGCGGTTGCCGAAGCGCAATTCACCGATCTCGAATGGTCGATCATCCGGCTCGCACAAGTCCACGGGCTATGGACGCTGCGTCCGGCGACCCGGATGCGGAGATTCTGGAACCGCCTGCTTGCCCGCAACCCCAATCCGACCCTCTCCAATCCGCGGCTGGAAAGCCTGCGCCGTATGGCCGTCCTGAGCTGGCACTTCGGTTTCACCGTCGACGGCCAGGACATCGCCGACTTTACCCGCGCGGGCTTCAGCCTCGAACAATATGAGCTCCTCGTCATCAGCATCCTTGGCGCAGGCTCCAACGACAACCCTCTTCCAAACGCAGGACGCGCCTGATGTTCTTTGCAAAGAACGAGTTCGATCCATCGACTGCCAGCCCGACGCCGCGCTTCGCCCGGCTCCGCCGCAACCCGCGAGTGGGCGCGCGCGGCTACGCAGCGCTCGGCTTGCTCGGCGCCGCCGGCCTCGGGTGGTGGATGTTCGGCGGAAGCCATCAGCCGGTCGCCGCAATGCCGGTTGCCGAGGTCGCCGTGGCTTACCCGCTTCAGCGCAACATCGTTGAATATGACGAGCTCACCGGCCGCTTTGAACCAAGCCAGTCGGTAGAAATCCGCCCGCGCGTGTCGGGCCAGCTGCAATCGATCAACTTCCGTGACGGGCAATATGTGCGCAAAGGACAATTGCTGTTCACGATCGATCCGCGCCCGTTCGCTGCGGCGCTTGCTGAAGCGCAGGCGAAGGCTGCAGCGGCGCGAACGGCAGCCTCTCTTGCCGACGCCGAACTTGGACGTGCGCTTCGCCTGGTGGCGGATCTCGCGGTCTCCCGTGAAGAGGTCGACAATCTCCGGGCGGCTGCGCGATCCGCGCATGCCAATATCGCCGCTGCAGATGCTGTCGTTTCCCAGCGTCGCCTGGATCTCGATTTCACCAATGTCCGCGCGCCGATCAGCGGGAAGATCTCCTATCGCCGCGTTGATCCTGGCAGCCAGGTCGCCAGCGGCGCCGGCAGTGCGGGCACCTTGCTGACCACGATCAATGCTATCGATCCGATCTACTTCACCTTCGACGTCTCCGAAGGTCTTCTTCTCAAGGCGCAGCGCGAACGAAACGCGGGAGCGGTCGGACCCCAGTCGGTCGACATCCGACTTCAGGACGAGGCCGATTACAGGTGGCACGGCCGCATCGATTTCACCGATAACGGTCTCGACGCTGCGTCGGGCACGATCAAGGCCCGGGCGATCGTCGCCAACAACAACGGATTCCTGACGCCGGGCATGTTCGGGAGCATGCGACTTTCAACCGGCCGCCCTGTCGCTGCCCTGCTGCTTCCCGACAGTGCAGTCTCGACCGACCAGGCCGGAAAGTCGGTACTGACCATTGGCAAGAACGGTCAGCCGGTACCGGTTTCCGTCAGCGTCGGGCCCGTGATCGATGGCCTCCGGGTGATCAAGTCGGGGCTCCCGGCCGATGCCAAGGTCGTCATCCGCGGGCAGCAGCGCATGATGCCCGGTATGCCCATTCAGCCCAAACTGACGCGCTTCGCGGCCGATACCACGCGTGCCGCAAGCCCCGTTTCCACCGAGCAGCCGGCCAGCAGCGCCGCCTTCGCGAACTAGGAAAGAGACTTAGACTTGCGCCTGTCGCGAATCTTCATCGACCGTCCGATCTTTGCTGCGGTCATCGCCATCATCATCACGCTGGTCGGCGCCATCAGCTACTTCGGACTTCCCGTCGCACAATATCCGAACGTCGTGCCACCGACGATCCAGGTGAGCGCGTCCTATCCCGGCGCCTCGGCCGAAACCGTCGCCAACACCGTCGCGGCACCTCTGGAGCAACAGATCAACGGCGTCGACGACATGCTTTACATGTCGAGCCAGTCGACGGGCGACGGGCGCGTGACCATCACTGTCACATTCAAGCTCGGTACCGACCTCGATAAAGCCCAGGTGCTCGTGCAAAACCGGGTCGCGCTCGCGACGCCGAGCCTCCCGGAAGATGTCCGCCGGACGGGCGTTGTTACCAAGAAAGCGCTCTCGTCCTTCCTCATGGCGATCAACATCATCTCGCCGGATCATTCGCGGGATCGCGCATACCTGTCGAACTACATCTTGAGCCAGGTACGTGATCGCCTCACCCGCATCGACGGCGTGGCCGACGTCGTGATGTTCGGCGGCCGCGACTATGCAATGCGCGTCTGGATCGACCCGGACCGGGCTGCAGCCCGGAGCCTCACGGGCGACGAGATCGTTACGGCGCTGCGCTCGCAGAACATCCAGGTTGCGGCGGGCACCCTTGGGCAGCCCCCTTATGCGACCAAGTCCGCCTACCAGCTGAACGTCGAGACACAGGGCCGGTTCAAGGACGCCGCGGAATTCGCCAACATCGTCATCAAGACCTCGCCGGACGGGGCCGTTACGCGCCTGTCGGACATCGGCCGGGTGGAACTGGGGGCGGAGGATTACGGGGTCAACGGCTATCTGTCGGGGCAGGAATCGCTCATTCTCGGTATCACTCAGCGGCCCGGCACCAACGCCCTTGCAGCCGAGCGGGGCGTGCTCAAAGAGATGGCCTCGGCCTCCAAGGATTTCCCGCAGGGCGTCGCCTATCGCGTGATCTGGAATCCGACCGAGTTCATCAGCGCCTCGATGGATGCAGTGAAGACAACGGTCTTCGAAGCGGTCGCTCTAGTCGTGCTTGTCATCCTCGTCTTCCTCCAGAGCTGGCGTGCGGCGATCATTCCGGTGGTCGCCATCCCCGTTTCGCTGGTAGGTACCTTCGCAGTGCTCGCGGCGCTCGGTTACTCTCTCAACACCCTCTCGATGTTCGGACTGTTGCTGGCGATCGGCATCGTCGTCGACGACGCGATCGTCGTCGTCGAGAATGTCGAGCGCAATCTCGAACATGGCCTCAGTCCAAGGGAGGCCGCACGGCGGTCGATGGACGAAGTTGCGACGGCACTTGTCGCGATCGTCCTGGTACTGTGCGCAGTGTTCGTGCCGACGACGTTCATTCGCGGCATCTCGGGCGAATTCTACCGCCAGTTTGCAGTGACGATCTCCAGCGCAACTCTCATCTCGCTTCTGCTGTCGCTGACGCTCTCCCCGGCACTTGCTGCACTGCTGCTCAAACCCCGCAGCGACCATCGCGCGGAGTTCGGGTTCATGGGCGTTATCCATCGTACCGGAGACGGGTTCAACGCTGCCTTCGAGCGCCTTAGCGCTTGGTACGGCCGCGTGACGCACAAGCTCATTGCCAATCCGCGCAAGGTCCTGCTCGCCTACGGCGGCCTCATCACAGCGACGATCCTGTTGTTCTCGATCACGCCGAGCGGCTTCATTCCCGCGCAGGATCAAGGCTATTCGCTTGCCGTCGTGCAGCTTCCCGCCGGCAGCTCGCTCGAGCGCACCGATGCCGTGCTACGGAAGGTCGCGGCGCGCCTTTTGAAGATCGACGGAGTTGCGGACGCGGTGATGTTCGCAGGATACGACGGCGCCTCGGGAACGCAGGCGTCGAACGCGGCCGCGAGCTATGTCCCGTTCAAGCCATACGACTGGCGCGCGCGTCACGGCCGGAGCGAGCAGGCCATCGAAGCCGACATGCGCAAGGCAGTCGCGGACATTGACGAAGCCAATGTCTTCATCGTCTCGCCGCCGGTCATCCAGGGCCTTGGGTCGGGCGGCTTTCGCATGATGATCGAGGACCGGGGCGGCAACGGTTTCGATGCCATGCAAGGCGCTGCCTTCGGGGTCATGGGCGAGGCGGCCAAGACAAAGCAGCTCGCCAATGTCTTCACCCTGTTCAACACGTCGACGCCCCGCGTCTACGCCGACATCGACCGCACGAAGGCCGAGATGCTCGGCGTGCCGCCGGAAAGGGTCAATGACGCGCTGCAGGTCTATCTCGGCTCTGCCTACGTCAACGATTTCAACCTTCTTGGCCGCACCTACCATGTGACTGCACAGGCGGACGCGAGGTTTCGCGACAATGTCGCGGACATCTCGCGCCTCCAGACGCGGTCAGCGACCGGCGCAATGGTACCGCTGGGCTCCATCGCGACCTTCCAGGACCGCACAGGCCCCTATCGCGTGACGCGCTACAACCTGTTCCCGGCGGTCGAGATGGACGGCCAGCCCGCTCCCGGCTTCTCAACTGGCCAAGGCATCACCGCCATGGAGCAGATCGCGAAGAACCTGCCGCCGGGCTTCAAGACGGAATGGACGGACATCGCTTTCCAGCAGAAGGCGGCCGGCAACACGGCCGGTATCGTCTTTGGTCTTGCCGTCGTGTTTGTCTTCCTGGTCCTTGCGGCGCAGTTCGAGAGCCTGACGCTTCCGATCGCGGTGATCCTGATCGTGCCCATGACGCTGCTTGCCGCCATGACCGGCGTGAACCTGCGCGGCATGGACAATAACGTCCTGACGCAGATCGGACTGATCGTGCTCGTCGGACTTGCAGCAAAGAATGCGATTCTGATCGTCGAATTCGCAAAGCAGGCCGAAGATCGCGGCGCGTCGATCCTCGAGGCTGCGGTGGAAGCGGCGCGGATCAGGTTGCGGCCTATCCTCATGACGAGTTTTGCGTTCATTCTTGGCACCTTGCCGCTGGTCACGTCGACAGGCGCAGGCGCGGAGCTTCGCCAGGCGCTCGGCACGGCCGTCTTCTTCGGAATGATCGGCGTGACCGCGTTCGGCCTCGTCTTCACCCCGACCTTCTACGTCGTCAGCCGTACCGCCGCACAGCGCGTGCAGCGCTGGCGCGCTCGCCGCGGCGGATCGGCCGCGGTGCTTCAGCCCGCACGATGAGAGCAAACATGACCCCCCTTTTCCGACTGTTCGCCAGCGCAACGCCCCTCGCGCTGGCCGCCTGCGCCGCCGCCGGACCGAGCCTTCCCCCTCCCCAGCTCCCGGCGTCGGCGCAGGCTCCTTTTGTTGAATCGCGCGTCGCTGGCGTCGCACAATCTCCCGCGCGCGACGATTGGTGGCGTCTCTACAATGATCCGATCCTCGACGGCCTTATCGAGCAGGCGTTGGTCGCGAACAAGGACCTCGCAGTCGCTGTCGCAAATCTCGACATCGCGCGGGCCTCGCTTCGCGGAACGCGCAGCGAGCGTCTGCCGCAGACGCAGGTCAATGGCGGTTCACAATATGGCCTGCCGCCGGGGCTCGATCGCGCTACGGGCCAGCACGCTGACTGGACGCTCTCGACGGGTTTGGCAGTTTCCTATGAAGTCGATCTGTTCGGCCGCGTTCGAAACGACATCAAGGCGGCCCATGCCGACGTCGAGGCCGCGGAAGCGGACCGCGACTCCGTGCAGGTCGCCGTCGTTGCGGAAACGACCCGGGCATATGCCGACATCGTATCGAGCGAGCGCCAGCTCGAAGTCGCACGTCACACGGTCGACTTGCTGGATCAAAGCGTCGCGCTGGCCGACAAGCGCTTTGAGGCCGGCCGGACCAGCCGCCTCGACGTCGTCCGGATCGCTGCACTCCGCGATCAACAGCGCGCACTCATCCCCGGGTTTCAGGCCGACCTCGACGCGGCCGCTTTCCGGCTCGCGACGCTGACCGGTCGGACACCGGCAGAGCGACCGGTGATTAGAACCGATGCAAAGCTGCTGCAGCTCGCAGATCCGATCCCGGTGGGCGACGGGCGCAGCCTCCTCGCGCGGCGCCCCGATGTGCGCGCCGCCGAACGCCGGCTTGCCGCCGCCAGCGCCCGCGTCGGAGTGGCGACCGCCGATCTTTACCCCCGGATCACGCTAGGCGGCGCGCTGGCGACGAGCGCGACCGGAATTGCCAGCCTTTTCTCGGGCGGCGCCGTCGGCCTCATATTGGGGTCACTGCTCAACTGGTCCTTCCCGAACCAGCAGGCCGCCAGGGCAAAGGTCGCCGGCGCCAAGGCCGAGGGACGTGCTGACCTTGCACGTTTCGACAAGACGGTCCTGACTGCGCTCGAGGAGACCGAAACGGCCCTTTCACGCTATGGCAATGAGATCGGCAGGAGGCAGGCGCTCCAGGCGGCGCGCGACCAGGCCGAACAGGCAGCGCGCATCACGCGCGCGCAGCTGCGCGAGGGACGGGCCGACAGCCTGACTGTGCTTGATGCCGAACGAACTCTTGCGCAGGCGGAAGCGGACCTCGCCGCTTCCGATGCCCGGTTGGCGAATTCGCAGGTGGACCTTTTCCGCGCCCTGGGCGGAGGCTGGCAAACCCGGAAGCAGCCGGTTGCTTCCGATACGTCCGTTCAAAGGTCCGGACTTTAGAAGGCATTCGAAAGCTGTTTTCTCTCAGCCCGGCGGCTAGGCGCCCATGCGATGCGCGGTGAAATTCCCCGCGCGAAGCTAGGAGCTGGGACTGCTATTCGATGGAGCGGTCACCCACCAGAAACAGGGCCAAAGCGGCCGCTCTCGTCAGAGCTTACGAAAAAGCACGGCACCGAACGTTGCCGGCGCCCCGACAAGAGCTTCGAGGAGCGGCGATCGGACGACCGGCCGTTGTCTTGGAGTATGGCCGGACGTGCACCGTCTCTTCAGGCCTGCTCATCCCACCTCCTTTTGGCAAATGCTGACTGTTGCGAGATTGGACCTGGAGGCGCAAAAAAAGTGCAATGAGGCAAGGACCGATTGTTTCAGCGACGGGGGGCGGTCAGCCACAGCTCGCGCGGCTGGCGCTCGCCGGCACAGCGGTGGTGTTCGCAGGCTATGCGCTCGCGCTCAGCATCGGGCACGGTTCTTCGCTCGCGGATGCGCTACCAGGAAGCGTTGCCAACACAATTCCGGCGGTCGTGTTCGGCGCTGTCGCCTATGAGATCGTCCGAAAGTGGCTGGTCTACCGCAGCCGGGCAATACAGGTCGGTGGCCACATCCTCATGTGCGCCGCCTATGCGCTGCTGAGCTATTGGCTGCTGATCGTCCTGCTTGGTGCCGTGAACGCTTTTTCGGCCATTCAATTCAATGTCGAGCCGTTCCCTGTCCGCGCGTCCGTTTGGCAATTGCTCGAGAATGCGACCATCTATGGGATCATTGCTGCGCTTGCCTATGTCGGCACCGGCCATCCCGAAGTGAGACTGGTCGTCGCCGAAGGCGAGGAAGATACGCGCCCGGGGCTGTCGCGCTATTTCATCCGCACCGGCGACGAGATGCAGCCCATCGACGTCGGCTCGATCATCAGCATAAGGGGCGCGGATGATTATGCGGAGGTCTCGACGCTGGGCGGCACACATCTGGTGCGCATGACACTCACCGAATTTGAACAGTCGCTCGACCCTCAGCGGTTCATCCGGGTCCACCGCTCGCGCATCGTAAACGTCGAGCGAGTGGTTCGAGCGGAACCGGCCGGCGGCGGCCGATTGCTTCTGCACATGCAGAACGGCGAAGCGATTCCGGCAAGCCGGGCCGGCTCACGCCTTCTTCGCGACCGCGTTCTTTAGGCCGCGGCTGGGGAGCGCTCACCGGCGAGGATTGTTCGCTCGCCGATTTTCTCTCCGTCCCGGCGGCGGGGTCCTACCCTTGCCGCATGACCCGGATCCTCTCCCTCGGCGCGCTCATCCTGCTTGCGTCCAGCCGCGCGGTCGCAGCGCCGCCACCGCAAAATCTCGCGGATGCGCTGATCGGCGGTTACGCGGACGCGACTGACGGTAAGCGCATTTCGACGCTAATGCGCCTGCAGCTGGACGCCGGTCGGTGGCAGGATGCGGAACGCTCGGCGGAGCGCCTCACCCAAGTCTACGGACGAACCGAGCCGGAGCACGCCTTCTCGATATTGCCTTGGCGCATTTATGCGCGCGCCCGCCGTCACGAGGCGTCGGGCGCGTCGTGGCGGGATGCGCTCGCGCGAGCATTCGCTGAGCTCTACGGCGGCCTTCCCGATCGCGAGGTTGCGCGAACCTATGGCTGGATGGGCGGCAACTTGGATGCGGTCCGTCAGGCGCTTCAAAGCGCCGAGAAAGTCTGCGCGGACAAGCCGCTCGATCACTGTGCCGGCGCGGCAGACATTATTGCCGCGCGCCAGTCGGTGATCGAATTCGAATCCCTCCACCCCGCCATCGACCCGCTGCTTCGCGCCGACCTCGACCGCCGGTTCATCGTCGAGGACCATCTAGCGATACCGACACCGGACGGCGGAAAGGTAGCGGCGATCCTCGTTCGACCCCGTTCGACCACCAAAGTCACCTCGCTCCTCGATTTCACCATCTATGCGAATCATTTCTTTGGGCTTGCGGGAGCCGTCGAGATGGCCGGGAACGGCTACGCCGGAATGACTGCCTACACACGCGGCAAGGAATGGAGCCCGGGACCGCCACTGCCCTATGAGCACGACGGCGCCGACGCCGCGACGGTCATCGACTGGCTTGCCGCTCAGCCGTGGAGCGACGGGCGTGTCGGCATGTTCTCGGGGAGCTACGATGCGTCGACCCAATGGGGCGCATTGAAGCACCACCCGTCTGCGTTGAAAGCGATCGCGACGCACGCGAGCAATGCACCCGGGATCGACACGCCGATGCAGGGCAATGTGTTCCAGAGCTTCATCTATCCGTGGCCTTTCTACACAACAGACGTGCCCGGGCTGGACGATGCCAATTACAGCGACAGCGACCGCTGGTCGGCGCTCAACCGCAACTGGTACGTCAGCGGGCGGCCGTACCGGGAACTGCCGCTGATCGACGGAGAGACCAATCCGATTTTCGGGAAATGGCTCGACCATCCGGCTTATGATTCTTACTGGCAGAGCTTCATTCCCGTCGGAAACGAGTTTGCTTCGATCGACATCCCGGTGTTCGTCGAGACCGGATATTTCGATGGCGGGATGGTCGGTGCGCTCTACTATTTCGAGCAGCATCTCGCGCATCGCCCGGAGGCCGACGAGCGAATGCTGATCGGCCCCTATCATCACACCGCAATGGGCGGGGGCGTGCTGCCGATGGTCAACGGCTATAGGATCGACCAGGTCGCGATGCAGGATCTGAGAGGGCTGCGGCTCAAGTGGTTCGATCATGTGTTCCGTGGCGCGGCTCTACCCGCAGTCCTCAGCGACCGCGTGAATTTCGAGGTCATGGGCGCCAACGAGTGGCGCCACGTGCATTCCCTCAAAGCGATGGCCGACGGCAGCCGCAAACTCTATCTCGGCGGACGGCGACAGGGCGTCCGGTGGCTATTCGGCGAGGCTGCCGCCAAGGGTGTCGGTCCTGAATTGCGCGTCGACTTTGCAGATCGCAGCGACGTCGATCTCCGGGTTCCCGACAGCGGCTTCGACACGCGCAACGCCCTTGTCTTCACGACGCTTCCGTTGACGAGGCCGACGGAAGTCGCCGGACTCTTCAGTGGCCATTTCGAGATTATCCCGAACAAGCGCGACCTCGATTTGGCCGTGAACTTTTTCGAAGAGACTGTCGATGGCGCGTACTTCCCGCTCGCGAGCTATCTCGGGCGCGCAAGTTTCATCGCCAATCGCAGCGAGCGGCATCTGCTCACTCCTGGAATTCCCAATATTCTCGATTTTCAAAGCCAGACCGTGACCGCCAAGCTGCTGCCGCCCGGCAGCCGAATTGTGGCGGTGGTTGCAGTACCCAAGCAGCCGGATGTCGAGATCAACTATGGTACCGGCCGCGACGTCGCAGATGAATCCACCGCGGACGCGAAGGAGCCGCTGGTTGTGACGTTTGGCACTGGCAGCTACCTGAAGCTCGGTTTTCGCGATGGCTCTTCCAGGATGAGCCGCAAATCCGCCCGGTGACCAGACCCTCACCGCGAGGGGCGCAGTTCGACTCCGTTCAATGCGATATTTTTCCTATTTTCATTCAATGGTTTGTGCTGCGTGGCGGAGCGGGAGGGATTCGAACCCTCGATACGGTTGTGCCGTATACTCACTTTCCAGGCGAGCGCCTTCGACCACTCGGCCACCGCTCCGCATGCTCTGGAAGAGGCGCCATCTAAGGGGCCTATCCCTTTCGGGCAAGGTTGCCGCAAATCGCGCGCGTCCCTAGTTCCTTGCGCCATGACGCCTGCCGAGCGCCAAGTTGGCCGAGTGCCCACGAGTGATGAGATCGACGCCATCGCGCGGCGAACGCTCCAGCGCCTGCCCTCGCCGTTCAGGGAGAGCCTTGGCGACGTGGTGCTGTCGATCGAGGAGATAGCGGACAAGGAGACCGCACGGCGCCTCGATCTAGAGCATCCCATGCAGCTGAGCGGCCTTTACGAAGGCGTTTCGCTGAACCGCCGAAGCATAAGCGAGTCCGGCACCTTGCCCGAGCGGGTCACGCTCTACGTGCAGCCAATAATTGCCGAATGGCGCTCGACACCGTTCAGCCTCGACCAGATCGTCAGCCACATCGTCATCCACGAGATTGGTCATCATTTCGGTTTCTCCGACGAGGACATGCACTCGCTCGAGGATGGAGCCGAATGACGGCGCTGCTGCGGTTCGAGAATGTGGACCTGCGCCGCGGCGGGCGCCTGCTTTTCGAGGCGCTTTCGCTGGAACTCGCGCCTGGTGAACGTCTCCAGATTGCCGGGCCCAACGGGAGCGGAAAATCCAGCCTGATCCGGCTCGCTGCAGGACTGCTGCAGCCCGAGCGCGGCACCGTCCATAGGACGCGCCTCGCGCTCGCAGACGATGCAGTCGCGCTTGATCGCGAACTGCCGCTGGCCCGGGCTCTGGGATTTTGGGGCGAAGGAATTGATGAGGCCATGGAGGCTCTCGACCTGGCCCAGCTGGCACGCGTTCCCGTCCGGCTTTTGTCGTCGGGCCAGCTCAAGCGCGCGACGCTTGCACGGGTCTTTGCGGCATCGGCGCCGCTGTGGCTGCTCGACGAGCCCTTGAACGCGCTCGATACGAACGCTGCGGAGCGTCTCTCAAACCGGATCGACGAGCATCTGAAAAGCGGCGGCGCGGTGCTTGCGGCTTCGCACCAGCCCCTCGCGGGCGAATGGCCATTGATGGAGCTCGCGGCTTGATCGGCGCACTTATCGCGCGGGACGTCCGGCGAGGCTTCACGGGCGCCGCGTGGCTGCCGATCGCCTTCTTCCTGCTGGTGGCGGCGCTCGTCCCGTTCGCGATCGGTCCCGACGCGCGCCTGCTTGCTCGGATCGGTCCCGGCATGTTGTGGATCGCTGCACTGACGGCCGCATTGCTTCCGGTCGAGCGGCTCATCGAACCCGATCGGGCGGACGGGATACTCGACCAGCTGGCGCTTCATGGCCTTGCTGAAGAAAGCGTCGCATTCGCGAAGATCACGGCGCATTGGCTGACCTTCGCGCCACTGCTGCTCATCGCCGCGGTTCCGGCTTCCGTGCTGGTCGCGATGGACGGCGCCACCCTCGCGCGCACTGAAGCCGCGCTTGCAATCGGCACGCCCGCGCTCGCAGCACTTGCCGTATCCATTGCGGCGGTGACTGCGGGACTTCCCCGCTCGGGATCGCTTGCGGCCCTGCTCCTTCTGCCGCTGGCGGTGCCGCTGCTCATTTTCGCGGTTGCCGACGCGCTGCTCCTCGAGGCGGCGATGTCGCTGTTGCTGACAGCAGGCGCGCCCTTTGTCGCAGGCGCCGCGATAAGGGCAGCGCGAACCTAAAGCGGGCGCTGCGTCAGTTTGACCATCTTGCGAAAATTGCCGTCGGCAGGAGCAAGCCTCTAGCCTCTTCCCGCACCGCCATCTCGCCCATCTCGACCCTGCCGCCGAGATCGCCGAACAACTGCCTCACCAGTTCGCCGATCGCGAGCGCAGACATCCGGACAGCGTAGACGGTCAGCACCAGGAACCTGCTCTTCTCGTCAAGCAGACGCCGGCAATCGGCAAGGAGCGGCGCCAGATTCTCTTCGAGCCGCCAGACTTCTCCGGTCGGCCCGCGTCCGAACTTGGGCGGGTCGAGGAGAATGCCGTCGTAGTGCCTCGAGCGCCGCACTTCCCGAGCAGTGAACTTGCCCGCATCATCGACGATCCAGCGGATCGGGCTCCCGTCCATTCCGGAAAGCTGGGCGTTCTTCTTGCCCTGCTCGACCGATTTCTTCGATGCATCGACATGGACCAGCCGCGCCCCGGCATCGCTCAGCTGCAGCGTGCCGACGCCGGTGTAGCCAAAGAGGTTGAGCAAATCCGCGTCATGGGAGCGATCGCGCATCCAGTCCCATTGCGGGGCCATGTCGGGAAAGAAGCCGAGGTGCCGGAACGGTGTCAGCGATGCGTCGAACCTCACATTGCCGCGCGACAGCTCCCACTGGCGCGGCAAAACGCGATGCTGCACCCACCGGCCGCCGCCTTCCTCGTCGGAGCCGGGAACGAACGTGGCGTCGGGATCCCAGTGGCTCGCCGAGGGCGCCCACATTGCCTGGGGCTCAGGACGGACAACCTTGAACTTGCCGTACCGTTCGAGCTTTTGCCCCCCGCCACAGTCGATCAAAGCCCATTCATCCCAAGGCTCCGCGATGATCGTGGTGAGGTCGCTCACGCCGCGAGGGCGAGCTTCGCGCCGACGGAAGCCAGGGCCGCGGGCCCCTCGAGCAGCGCACGTCCAGCCGAGCGCGCATCTTCAACCGTGACGCAGCGCATGTGCTCGAGCAGTTCTGCAAGCGAGAGGATCCGGCCGAAGACCTCGATCGATCTGGCCATGTGATCCGCGCGCCCCTGGGGCGTCTCGAGCGACATGAGGATGCCCGCTTCCAGCTGGGCACGTGCACGGCTGAGCTCCGCCTCGCTGAGTCCCTCGGCGGTTGCGGAAAGCGTTTCGCGCGCAAGCTGCACCGATTCGCCCGCTCTTCCCCGGTCAGCAGCGCAGCCGATGCCGACGAGACCCGTATCCGAAAACGACTGGGTCCAGGCGTAGATCGAATAGGCAAGTCCGCGTTCCTCGCGCAGCTCCTGGAAAAGCCGGGAGGACGTACCGCCGCCAAGCGCCTGGACGAACAGTCCAAGAGCGGGATTGCGGGGGTCGTTTGCGGGCAGTCCTTCGAATGCAAGGCACCAATGCGCCTGTTCAAAGGCTCGCCGGTCGCCCCGCGAACCGCCTGTAAAACGAGCAGGCGCGATCGCCGGCGCATCCTGGGTGTCCATGTCCCCGAACAGCGCTTCCGCGAGCTTCAAGACCTTGTCTGCCTCGACCCTGCCGCTCGCGGACAGCACCAGCCTCGAGGGTACGAACTGCTCTTCGAGCCAGGAGCAGCAATCCTTGCGCCCCGCCGCCCTGACGGTTGCTTCAGTGCCCAGGACCGGACGGCCGATCGCCTGGCCGGCAAAACCGGCTTCGAACAGATGATCGTGCACGAGATCATCGGGCGAATCGACGACTTCTCCCAGTTCTGAAAGGATCACCTGCTTCTCGCGGGCAAGGTGCTCCTCCTCAAGGTGTGGCTCGCGGACGAGATCCGCGATGAGCTCGGTGACGAGAGGCAGGTCGCGCGCAAGAGCGCGTCCATGGAACACCGTCTGGTCGCGGGCGGTCCAGGCGTTGAGGCTGCCACCGACGTCTTCGATCACTTCGGCCAGCGCCCGCGTGTCGCGGCCACCGGCGCCCTTGAAAACCATATGTTCGACGAGATGGGCAAGGCCGCCCAGTGACGCGGCTTCCGAGCGCGAGCCGACGCTTGCATAAAGTCCGACGGCAACCGACTCCGCGCCGGCAAGCGGATCGACTGCGACCGTGAGGCCGTTCGGAAGGACGTGTTGCTCGCCGCTCACCTTGCCTTGTCCCTGAGATGCTTGCGCACTGCGAGAGCATAGATGACGAGCGCTGCGGCGGCCAATCCGAACCAGGTCGCCGCATAGCCGCGATGCCCGGCCGGCGTGATCGCGCTTGCCGATGCGACGCTCGGCGTCTTGCTCGGCTGAAGACCCGGCGGCGCCGTCGCAGCGACCAGGCGAATGCGCGACGCGCGGTCAGGCACGATGATGCCGCTGACCGGGCCGCCCGCCCAGTTCACCTTGGCATTGGGATTCTTCGACCAGCCGACTTCTACAGCCATGCCGGGCCCTTCAGCTCCGGTCGTGCAATCGAGGATGTGGACGTAGCCTGGCTCACCACTCTGGTTCTCGCCGGCAATCGCGCGATGCGCCGCGACCCTTAGACAGACCCCCGTCGCATGGCGAAACAGAGGTAGCTGGCCTCCAGGGACGGGCATGGTCGGGAAGACGATCGGCGCCCGCGTTTCCGCATTCGCATATTGGGCAAGGAGACCCTCTTTCCATTTCGCGCGCTTCAGCTGCCAGTCGCCAAGGCCGATCATGACCCCGACGGCGGCAAGTACGAGGAGCGTCGGGACGATGGGGATGCGGCTTCTCATTTGACTATCCGGCCTTCACGCGCGCGGTGGCGATATTCCTGGCCCAGAAGCCAGGCCTTGCTGAGGCGAAGGCCGCCAATGGTGAGCGCCGAGGCGACGGGGATCCAGACGAGGTGCACCCACCAGGGAGGCGAGAATGCGCCGTCGACGATCAATGCGCCGACGACGGTGATCGTCCCAACGATGAAAATGAGGAAGGCGGCCGGCCCGTCGCCGACGTTGAAATCGGAAAAAGAGAGCCCGCATGAGCGGCAGCTGTCGGCAAAACGGATCCAGCCGGAAAAAAGGCCGCGCTGGCCGCAGCGCGGGCAATTGCCCGCTATTGCTGCGGCTATCGGCGCGGTCTCAGCCGGCGGCTCGGGGGTCACCCCGCGTGCGGCGCGCCCCAGCCGCCCCAAAGATAGATGGACGTGAAAAGGAACAGCCACACGACGTCGACGAAGTGCCAGTACCAGGCGGCCGCCTCAAAGCCGAAATGCTGCCTTGGCGTGAAATCGCCCTTGTTCGCCCGGATAAGGCAGACGATCAGGAAGATCGTTCCGACGATGACGTGAAACCCGTGGAAACCCGTCGCCATGAAAAAGGTCGAACCGTAGATGCTGCCCTTAAAGGCAAAGGGCGCATGAGCATATTCATATGCCTGCACGCTCGTAAAGGTGAGGCCAAGAAGGATGGTCAGCAGCAAGCCAAGCTTGAGGCCCTGCCGATCGCCATGGATCAGCGAATGGTGGGCCCAGGTAACCGTGGTTCCCGAGCAGAGCAGGATGAGGGTGTTGAGGAGCGGAAATCCCCAGGGGTTCAGGACCTCGATACCCTTGGGCGGCCATTGGCCTCCAACTGCCTCGACGGCCGAGGGGAAGATGGCGCTGTCAAAGAAGGCCCAGAACCAGGCGAGGAAGAACATCACCTCCGAGGCAATGAAGAGAATCATGCCATAGCGAAGGTGCAGCTGGACGACCGGCGTATGATCGCCCGAATGAGCCTCGCGGATCACGTCACTCCACCACAGGAACATGGTCGCAATGACGAGGGCGAAGCCCAGGATCATCAAGGGCACGCCGAAGCGGTTCGCATGGAACCACATGACCGTGCCGCTGAACAGTACGCCGCCCGCGATCGACCCCAGCAGCGGCCATGGGCTGGGGTTCACCAGATGATAATCGTGGTTCTTCGTGGCGGCCATTCGTTACGCTTCCCTCTTTGGCTTTGATCGGCCTCTAGCGGGCCGCGGTGCCGGTTTCCACCGGGTAAAATGTGTAGCTGAGCGTGATCTCGTCGACGTCCTTGGTATCCGGGTCCTGCTTGATCTTCGGATCAACGAAAAAGATCACGGGCATGTCAACCGACTGGCCGGCCTTCAGAGTCTGCTCAGAAAAGCAGAAACACTGGATCTTCTTGAAATATTTGCCGACCTGCGCGGGGGATACGTTGTAGACCGCCTGCCCGGTCCACGTCCGGGCACTGAGGTTCTGCGCCCGGTAGTAAATCTTCGTCTGGGCCCCCGGCCGGATCCGAACGCTGTTCTGCTCAGGCTCGAAACGCCAAGGCAGTCCCGGGTGGATATTGGCATCGAAGCGAACCCCGACCTGTCCGGGAACGGCGCCCGGCGCCTTCTCGGCGCGCTGGGTCGTCCCATCGAAGCCCGTCGCTTCGCAAAAAGCGCGGTAGAGCGGCGAGGAGGCAAAGGCGAGGCCGACCATCGCCGCAACAATCACGACCATGATCAATGCGGTCTTGCCGTTCCTGGCATTAGCTACGGCACCGTTCACCAGTTCATTCCCGTTTTCGCGATGGTGATGAAGAACAGGAGGACGACGAAGGCACCAAGCAGCAGGGCGACGATCCGTGCGCGCGCCCGCTGGCGCTTGCGGATCAGTTCAAGCTCCCCATCGGCAAGTTCGGGCCACTTGTAGGCAGGAGGCACCCAGCGTCCCCCGCTGGCCGAGCCACGGTCCTGGTCCTCGGTGCTCACGCCAGCCACCGGTCGGCAACAAGCACGGCAAAAAGCGCGAAAAGATAGAAGACCGAGTAAGCGAACAGGTGCTTCTCCGCGTCCATCTCCTTAGGCTCTGTCGATCGGCTCGCGGCGACCCTTCCCGCGAGCACCACGAAGACGAAGCTCAAGACTGCCGCGCAGCCGCCATAGACCAGTCCCGCAAGGCCAAGGAGCCACGGGGCCACGGCCGCAGCAGCCATCGGCAGACTGTAGAGGAAGATCTGACGCCGCGTCGTCTCATGGCCTGCGACCACCGGCAGCATCGGGATCCCGGCTGCCGCATAGTCGGAGCGGACGAAAAGGGAGAGTGCCCAGAAGTGGGGCGGTGTCCACAAGAAGATGATGGCGAACAGCAGCAGCGGCAATGTCGAAACATGCCCCGTTGCAGCCACCCATCCGATCAGCGGCGGGAAGGCGCCCGCAGCGCCGCCGATGACGATGTTCTGCGCAGTCCGGGGCTTCAGCCACACGGTGTAGACCAGCACGTAGAAGAGGATTGATACGGCAAGCAGGGCCGCCGCAAGCCAGTTGGTCGCAAGACCCATCAGCAGCACTGAGAAGCCGCCGAGACCGACGCCGAAATGAAGTGCCGACTGCCTTTCCATTCGCCCCGCCGGGAGCGGGCGACTGGCCGTTCGCCGCATTTTCGCATCGATGTCCGCTTCATACCATTGGTTGAGTGCGCCGCAGGCGCCGGCGCCAAGCGCAATGCAGAGGATCGCGGTAAAACTGAGCACCAATGGCAGGCGGACGGGCGCGACAAGCAGTCCGCAAAGCCCCGAGAAGACGACGAGGCTCATGACGCGCGGCTTGGTGAGGGCGAGAAAATCGCGCCAGTCGGCCGGCAGCGCGGCTGGATTCGTCATCTCCAGGGTGGGCATGGCTCGCGCCTATAAGGGGTTGGCCAGAAGAGGAAAAGCCTCCTGTGGCGACATTCCTCCTCGCTTTGCTATCAGACACTCATGACCCATCGACTCCTTGCAGCCGTACTCATGACGCTCCTTTCGGCGCCAGCCCTTGCGCAGACGGCCGCGGCGGCCTCTTCGCCGCCCGGCGCAGCCAGGGAAGATCTGGTGCCGGTCGCGATCGATACCAGTCTTGGCCGGATCGTGATCGCGCTGGACCGCGGGCGGGCACCGGTGACCGCTGCAAACTTTCTTCATTATGTCGATACGCATCGCTTCGACGGCCAGAATTTCTACCGCGCAATGCATATGCCCGACGGCAAGGGCGGATACGGCGGGCTCATCCAGGGCGGGATCACGACCGACGCACGCAAGCTCTTTCCACCGATAGCGCATGAGCCGACGAGCAAGACCGGCATCCACAATGTCGCGGGTGCAATATCGATGGCTAACGCTGGCCCTGGAACAGCTCGTGCAGATTTCTTCATCCTGCTGTCGGACATGCCCGGCCTCGATGCCAATGGTCCCGGCGGGGATGCCAACGGTTTTGCAGCCTTCGGCCATGTGACCGAGGGGATGGACGTCGTGAGGAAGGTATGGGAATCGCCGGTCTCGCCCACCAAGGGCGACGACGCCATGAAGGGCCAGATGCTCGACCCGCAGGTGAAGATCCTACACGCCGAGCGGCTTCAACCCGCCAAGTGAGGCCGCGCGGCGACGCAAGACCATGCCCACGCCGGAAAGCCCGATCAGCATCATCGCCCAGCTCGCAGGTTCCGGAACCGCGACCAGGAATCCCCGGATCTCGCCGCTTGGAAACTGCGACGTGTGGATGTTGAGATAGGCTTCGCCCGACGCCATTGCACTTAACAGCGCATCTCTGGCGCCGGCAGTAGTCCCCCCGTGAGCAGTGACGAATGCCGGATTGTAAGTCGAAGCCGTCAGCAGGTTGAAGAGGTTGTCATAGGTTCCCGAAGTCACCCCTAGCGGAAAACCGGGGAAGGTCGGCGTGGTCGTGGCAACCATCGCGGTGCCGGTAAAGGGTGCTGCAGTTGCCGCATGGATGTGCGAAGCGGTCGTGCCCGTCGTGAGGCCGAAGAAGCTCACCTGCACGCGCATGGTGTTGAGCACGTCGTCGATCGTCACGATCGCATTTCCGGTGCCGGGCGAAACGTTGGGCGGCGATTCATTCGGGCCGCTGAGGTTCGCCGTATAGACTGTTATCGTTGCCTGGGCGGTGCCGGCCAACAAGAAGGCGGCCGCAGCCGCCGATCGAACGAGAATCCTGATGGAGCGAACTTCCACGGCACTTCTCCCTGCATGAGGAGCGCGAACGCGGTCGTTCGCCAAATGCTCGAGGCGCCTGTTCGTTCCGGTTTCTGTATCAGCGGCCGCAGCTGGCCGAAGCTTCAGGCGGGGGGGCGGCATCCTTGAGGCCCAGGCGCTTCCTTGCCGCCGCAATCATGTCCTTGAACCGTGGATGGTCTCGGAGCGGGTTGAGGTCGGGGTCAGCCTCGACAAGGCCAAGGTGAAAGGCGCCCGCGGTTGCGAGCGAGCGTTCCAGGTAGCGAAGCGCTTCTTCCTCATCTCCGAGGTAACTCGCCAGCGTGCAGGCAAAATTATAGCGCATGCTAAGATTGTCGGGATCCACGAGAAGCGCGCGCTCGATCCATTCGCGGGCACGCTCCGAATGCCCCAGGGCCGCATGCGCCAGGGCCCCGAAGCTCATTGCCGCCCCGTTGCTTGGATCAGATGCGAGGACCTGCTCGGCGTGCTGGACGGCGTTTTCCGCCGCAATCTTCTCGGCCGAGCGATTGCCCAACGCGTGATGTAGCGTGACGAGTCTTGCCCAAGCGTGGACGTCCGCTTCCATCAGGGAAATCGCCTTTTCGAGGAGCTCCCTGGCATCCTCGAGGCGCCCCTGGCGCATTCGCACGCGGGCAGCCTCCTTGTTCACTTCCCAGGAATCGGGGTCGAGCTCGAGAGCCGTCTCGATCCGCGCATCTGCCTCCGCCTCTTTTCCCCTGTCCTCGCACCGGCGGACCATCGGCAAGTGCGCTTCAGCGATCGCCGGGTCGATCGTCAGCGCCGTATTCGCCGCCACGAACCCGTCATCGACTTCGCACCGGAAAGCGTAGCGAAGGTTCGACTGGGCCATTGCGAGAAGCGCCCAGGCACGGGCATAGTAAGGATCGATCTCGACGGCACGCCCGCAGATGCGCATGACGCGTTCTTCGCGCCTCAAGTCGCCGATATTGCCCGTCAGCCAATATTGGCGTGCGAGCAGGTAGAGGTTGTACGCTTCGGCACTCTGCGTCCCGCGCTGTTCGATCGCCTTCTTCTCAGCCGGGAGAAGCTTGAGCTTAAGCGCCGCGACGATGGCCTTGGAAATCTCGTCCTGGATCGTGAAGATGTCCGTAAGGTCGCGATCGAAGCGGTCGGCCCATACGTGCCCGCCCGACTTGCCGTCGATGAGCTGGGCGTTGATCCGCACCTTTTCGCCGACCTTGCGAACGCTCCCTTCAAGGACGTGAGTGACGCCGAGCTTTCGCGCCACATCGCTGACGTTCACCGACTGTCCCTTGAAGGTGAATGCAGTATTCCTCGCAATCACCTCAAGCGCTGAGATCTTTGAGAGGTCAGTGGTGATGTCCTCACTGATCCCGTCACTGAAATATTCCTGCTCGGCATCGCCGCTCATATTCTGGAACGGGAGGACGCAGACCGAAACCTCGCGCGAAGCGCTTCGCTGGACAGGCTCGGGCTCGGCACGGGAGCCGGCAAGCTCGGTGACGCTGGCGACCAGCTTGCGCCAGCCGGGCGCGGTTCTCTGGCCGTCCCATCCCTTGAGATCGGCGCACTGGATCTGGTTGAACGGCAGCGGTGGAAGCGTTCCATCAAGGCTTGCCTGAATAAGCGTCAGCGCAGCGCGGGCGGTATCTGCTTCCGCCCGAACCCAATGCGACTTGGATGCTTCTGCGGACCACAGCACGACCACGGCCTTGGCGCCGTTGATCCGCTCCTCGATGACTTCGGCATAAGCACGGTGAGCAGGCAGCTCATCGTCGCGCCAGACTTCGAATCCTCCCTCGCGCAGCCCGTCGGCGATGAGGCTGGCGAGCGCCTCGTCGGGCCGCGCATAAGAAATGAAGACATGCGACATGCGCTCAATTGCCCCAGCGCGTCAGCGCGCTACTCTGCTGTCGTCGGATCGATGGTCGTGCGCACCTGCGAGATCTTGTTTGCGGGAAATCCCCCGCGCTGCGCGTGTTCGCGGATCATTTCCTCGTTGGGAGCGCGATAAACGCAGTAGATCTTGTTGTCGGTGACGTAGCTGTGGACCCATTGGATCTGTGGTCCAAGATCGCGAAGTACCGAACAGGACGTCTGCGATGCCATCTTCAGGTCCTCGGGACTGAGCTTGCCTGCTCCCGGCATTTCCCGTTCGATCACGAACTCGGGCATGGCATCCCCTTTCGATCGTTCCTGTTGACCGGCAAGATCCATAACACCGGTTAACCGGAATGTCCGCACGGGATCGCAAAATGAAAAAGGCCCCGGTTTCCCGGGGCCTTTCCATGAGGTGAGCTCAAGATCCTCAGTCGATCCTGGGCAGGGTCGAATATTGGTGGAAGGGCGGCGGGCTCGGTAGCGTCCATTCGAGCGTCGTCGCGCCCTCGCCCCAGGGGTTGGCCGGAGCCCTCTTGCCGGCCGCGAGCGACCAGATGAGGTTGACGAAGAAGATCGCGACGCCGGCGATGGTGATCATGTACCCGACCGTCGAAATGTAGTTCCAGTAAGCGAATGCCGGCGTGTAGTCCGGAATGCGCCGCGGCATGCCGTCGAGGCCCAGGAAGTGCATCGGGAAGAAGATCACGTTCACCCCGATGAACATCAGGAAGAAGTGCAGCTTGCCGAGCAGCTCATTGTACATCCGGCCGCTCATCTTGGGGAACCAGTAGTAGAACCCGGCGAAAATCGCGAACACGGCACCAAGGCTCAGCACGTAGTGAAAGTGCGCCACCACATAATAGGTGTCGGTCATGTACGTATCGACGCCGCCGTTCGCGAGAACGACGCCCGTGACGCCGCCGACGGTGAACAGGAAGATGAAGCCGATTGCCCAGAGCATTGGCGTCTCGAAGCTGATCGATCCGCCCCACATGGTCGCGATCCAGCTGAAGATCTTCACGCCCGTCGGGACTGCGATGATCATGGTCGCGGCCGTGAAGTACATCTTCTCGTCGACACTCATGCCGGTAACGAACATGTGGTGCGCCCAGACGACGAAGCCGATGACGCCGATTGCGACCATCGCATAGGCCATGCCGAGATAACCGAACACGGGCTTGCGGCTGAAGGTCGCGACGATCTGGCTGATCATTCCGAAGCCCGGCAGGATCATGATGTAGACTTCCGGGTGCCCGAAGAACCAGAACAGGTGCTGGTAAAGGACGACGTTGCCGCCCCCGCTCGCGTCGAAGAAGGCAGTGCCGAAATTGCGGTCCGTCAGCAGCATCGTGATCGCGCCGGCCAGAACCGGCAGCGAGAGCAGCAGCAGGAAGGCGGTGACCAGGACGGACCACACGAACAGCGGCATCTTGTGAAGGGTCATCCCCGGAGCGCGCATGTTGAAGATGGTCGTGATGAAGTTGATCGCGCCGAGGATCGAGCTTGCACCTGCAAGGTGCAGCGAGAAGATCACCATGTCTACCGATGGGCCCGCCGAGCCGGAAGTGGAGAGCGGCGCGTAGAGCGTCCAGCCGGTTCCTGCACCAAGGCCGGTGCCGCCGCTGACGAAGGTCGAGCCGAGGAGAAGTAGGAAGGAGGGGACCAATAGCCAGAAGCTGATGTTGTTCATCCGCGGGAAGGCCATGTCCGGCGCACCGATCATCAGCGGCACGAACCAGTTGCCAAAGCCGCCCATCATCGCGGGCATGACGGTGAAGAACACCATGATGAGGCCGTGCGCGGTGATCAGCACGTTCCAGTGGTGCGTCCATTCATCGAAGTTCGCGGTGCCCGCGCCAAGCGGCCACGCCCGGTTGAGCACCTGGATCCCAGGTTCCATGAGCTCCCAGCGCATGATCCCGGAGATCGAGCCTCCGATGATCCCCGCGATGATCGCGAAGATCAAATAGAGGGTGCCGATATCCTTGTGGTTCGTGGACATGAACCAGCGGACGAAAAAGCCCGGCTTGTGGTCCGCATCATGGTGCGCGCCATGCGCCCCGTGCTGCTGGAGATGAAGTGCGTCGGCGGTCGTGCTCATGGGTCTACTGATCCGATCGGCTTATTAGTTCGTACGGTTGGCGACGTTCGGGTTGCCCGGTGCAGGCGCGGGGTTCGCGGCGGCGGTCCCGGCGACTGCAGGAGCCGCCGGCGCATTGCCGGCTGAATTGGTCGCATTGGGCAGGGCGGCCGTCGTCGGGGCGCCGCCCGTCTTGGCGGCCGGCAGGTGGCCGCCGTTCTGGGCAATCCACTGCGCGAACTTCGCGGGCGTGGTTACCTCGACAGCAATTGGCATGAAGCCGTGCCGTGCGCCGCAAAGCTCCGAGCACTGGCCGTAATAGACGCCCTGGCGCGAGGTCATCGCCCAGGTCTCGTGAAGCTGTCCCGGGTTCGCGTCCTGCTTGATCCAGAATGCCGGCACCGCGAAGCTATGGATAACGTCATCGGCGGTGATGATGAATTTCACGACCTTGCCGGCCGGAATCACCAGACGATTGTCGACCGCGAGCAGCGGCGGACCGTCGGCGTTGGTGCGCGCCCGTTGGTTGGCCTGACGGGTCGGATCGTTCGCCTCCTTCAGCATGTAGCTGTCAAAACTGACGCCGTAATCGGGAAGCTCGTAGGACCAGTACCACTGATGACCGGTCACCTTGACGGTAACGTCGGCCGGGGGCGGCGAATATTGCTTCCGAAGGAGCCGGATGGAGGGAATCGCGATGCCCACGAGGATCAGCACCGGGACCAGGGTCCAGATCACTTCGATCAGCGTGTTGTGCGAGTTGCGCGAGGGCGTCGGGTTGGCGGCCCGACGGAACCGTACGAGCGCAATGATCATGAGGACGAGGACGAAAGCGCTGATGAGTGCGCAAAGGGTCAGCAGCCAATTGTCGTGGAAGGCGAGAGCCTCCTGGCCGATCGGGGTGACCTGGTCCTGGATTCCCTTGCGGCCATCGGGCTGGCCGATACCGGGCGTTGGGAGCACGTGGCCAACACTGCCATAGACGATCGGCAGCTGGGCGGTGTCGGGCTTGCTGGCGCTCTGAGCGGTTCCGGCCGGCGGTGTTGTGCCGGTGGTGGCCGGTGTCGAAGAAGCGCTATTCTGGGCAGGCGCTGTCGCGGCAGCCTGGGCGGCCGCAGGGGTGAGGCCCGCCGCGGCCACAGCAATCGCCCATCCAATCAGTCTCATTGTCACCCCGGTTTTGCGAGCATTGGGACGAGGACGCGAGAACCGCGTCCCCCGAATATGGGCGTCTCTATAGTCGCGGCTTTTCGGAGCCTCAAGCGGGTGTTCCAAGATGCTGCTCGGCGGATGTTGAAGGCGCCTGCGCCGCAGCCTAAACGGCTCCCGCATGATGAGCGACGACGAGATTCTTGGCGAGTTCCGCGCCGCCGGCGCCCTCCTCGAAGGGCATTTCATCCTTTCTTCGGGCCTGCGCAGCCCCAAATACCTCCAGTGCGCGCGAGTCCTGATGGATCCCGCCCGGGCCGAACGCCTGGCGAAGGCGCTCGCGGCGAAACTTCCCGATGAACTGCGCTCCTCCATCGACGCCGTGCTCTCGCCGGCGATGGGCGGGGTCATCATCGGGCACGAGATGGGGCGAGTTCTTGAAAGGCCGGCGATGTTCCTTGAGCGTCCTCAAGGAAGGTTCGAGCTGAGGCGCGGGTTTCGTCTCGACCCCGGTGCAAGAGTGCTCATGGTGGAAGATGTGGTGACGACAGGATTATCGTCACGCGAAGCGATCGAGGCCGTGCGGGAGGCCGGCGGCGTGGTCATTGGCGAGGCAGCGCTTGTCGATCGCTCCTCGGGGAAAGCCGAGCTTGGCGTCCCTTTCTATCCACTGATCCGCATCGACGTCCCGACCTATGAAGCAGGGGCCATCCCCGCTGACCTCGCCGCGATACCTGCCGTGAAGCCCGGGAGCCGAGCCGCCGCGTGACCGGCAAGCTCCGCCTCGGGGTCAATATCGATCACGTCGCCACCATCCGGAACGCGCGTGGCGGCGACCATCCCGACCCGGTGCGCGCCGCGATCCTTGCGGCACAAGCGGGGGCCGACGGCATTACTGCGCACCTGCGGGAGGACAGACGGCACATCACGGATGAGGATATTGACCGGTTGATGGCCGGGATCCGCCTTCCCCTCAACCTCGAGATGGCCGCAACCGAGGAGATGCTTGAGATCGCTCTTCGTCACAAGCCGCACGCTGCCTGCATCGTCCCCGAGCGCCGCGAGGAACGCACTACCGAAGGCGGCCTCGACGCGGCCGGCCAGCACGATCACCTTGCTTATTATGTCGACAGGCTCGGCTCTGCGAACATCCGCGCCAGCCTGTTCATCGAACCAAGCGTCGAGCAGGTTGCCGCAGCGGTGCGCCTCCGGGCTCCGGTCGTCGAGTTTCACACGGGAAGATATGCGCATGCCGCAGGCGAGGATCGAGCACTCGAACTGAAGCGTATCGCCGACTGCGCGGCCCTCGCGGTCAAGAACGGGATCGAGCCGCACGCCGGGCACGGCCTTACCTTCGACAATGTCATCCCCGTTGCTGCAATTCCCCAGATCGCCGAACTCAACATCGGGCATTTCCTCATCGGTGAGGCAATCTTTACGGGCCTCGATATTGCCGTGAGTCGCATGCGCGGCCTCATGGACGAGGCGCGCGGGTGATCGTCGGAATCGGATCGGACCTTTGCAACATCGAGCGGATCCAGAATTCGCTCGACCGCTTTGGCGAAAGGTTTCTCAACCGCGTTTTCACCGAGACCGAACGCAGGAAAGCGGCCAGCCGGCCGCACACGACCGCCGGGACGCTCGCCAAGCGCTTTGCTGCCAAGGAAGCCTTCTCCAAGGCGGTTGGAACGGGGTTCAAGCGCGGCGTATTCATGAAGGATATCGGGATCGTGAACGCGCCGTCGGGCGCTCCGACCATTGTTGCGACGGGCGGCGCCAAGGCGCGGCTTGACGCCCTTGCACCGGAGGGGCACGCCATCGACATTCATTTGACAATGACCGATGATCACCCTTGGGCGCAGGCCTTCGTCATCCTGACCGTCCGCAAGCTGGAGTCCTGATTGAACGACACCGTGCCCGAAGCGAGCGCCGACCAGCCGGCGGCACCGCCCGCAGAGAAGCAGGAAAGCAAGGGGTCCGCGCTGTGGCGCGAGATCAAGGGCCTTTTGTGGGTGCTGCTTGCTGTCCTCGCCTTCCACAGCTTCATCGCAAAGCCCTTCTACATCCCGTCGGAATCGATGATGCCGGGGCTTCTCACCGGCGACCGGCTGGTGGTCAGCAAATATCCCTATGGCTGGTCCTGGGTATCCCCGAGCTTCCACGTTTTCCCACCAATCCAGGGGCGGCTGTTCGGTCGGATGCCCGTGCGCGGCGACATCGTGATCGTAACGCCGCCTGGACAGCGCAGCGATTATATCAAGCGTGTCATCGGGCTTCCCGGCGACACCCTGCGGATGGTCGGGGGCCAGCTCTACATCAACGGCGAGGCAGTGAAACGCCAGATGCAGTCGCCGCAGATGGTCCCCATCGACATCAACTCGCCGTGCGGCTCCGGCACGGACCCCGCGCTCTATGACTTCAGGGTCCAGGGGCCCGATGGAAAGGCCTATTGCCGGGTGCCTGTCGTCCGCGAGACCCTGCCCAACGGGCGCAGCTACGAGACGGTCGAACTGGGCCGCTCGAGCGAAGACGATTTCGGACCGGTCACGGTCCCTCCGGGACGCCTCTGGCTGATGGGCGACAACCGGGACGATTCGGCTGACAGCCGCGTACCTGAGTGGCAGGGCGGCCTCGGGGGCCCGGTTCCCTGGGAGAATATCGGGGGCCGCGCCGAGTTCATCACTTTCTCGCTCGACGGCTCGACCGTGTGGTGGAACCCGCTTAGCTGGTTCAGGGCTCTGCGGCACGGCCGCGCCGGACGTTCACTCAGGAACAGCTGACCCTTGTCCAAGCCGCCGACCATAGAGCCGCACGTGGAGCGGCCGGGTCCAGCGGAATTCCGGGACCCCTTCGTTCGCCGCGAAATGCAGAAAGCGGCGGTATGGTTCGGCATGGCACTCGCGATCGCCGGGGTGATCGTGCTCGGCCAGCCGCTGCTGCTCATCATCGGGGGCGCCATCTTCGCCGTCTTCCTGGACGGAGGCATCCGGCTTGTCGGCCGCTTCGTCCCTGTCCCCCGCGCCTGGCGCCTCGGGCTCGTGCTCGTGCTCGGCTTCGGCTTCATCGGGTGGGTGATCTGGTTTGCCGGGACGACCATCGGCGCGCAGTTCGAAACGCTGCGCGAGGTGGTGACCGCGCAGTTCAACCGCCTCATTCACTTTGCCGAGACGCTCGGGCTGATGCCCACCGGCGAACCGACCGATCTTGGAAGCCAGCTACTGGGCGGCATCGGCCGCCTGACAAGCGCCGTGGGCAGCGTCATCGGCGCCGTCGCGAGCATCATCGCGATGATCGTCATCGGCATCTTCCTCGCCTCGGAGCCGCGGCTCTACGACCGCGGCATCGCGTGGATGCTGCCGCTACGGGCACGTTCGGGCTTTTACCGCATCGCCGAGCACGCCGGCTTCACGGTCCGGCGCCTTCTGTTCGGCCGCCTCGTCGCCATGCTGTTCGAAGGGGTGTTCACCTGGTTCATGCTGATGCTCGGGGCCATTCCGATGGCAGGTCTTCTGGGCCTTGTTACGGGCGTACTCGCATTCATTCCCAACATCGGCGCCATCACCTCAGGGGTGCTGATGATCGCAGTCGGTTTCAGCGCCAGCCCGCACCAGGGCATCTGGTGCATCATCGTCTATTTCCTCGTGCACAACATCGATGCTTACGTCGTCGTGCCCTACGTCGCCCGCCGGACGGTCGATATTGCGCCGGCAGTATTGCTGGCCATGCAGCTTCTGATGGGCGCGCTGTTCGGCGTTCTCGGCATCCTCTTTGCCGATCCAATCCTTGCGACGCTGAAGGTGGTTCTGATCGATCTTAGCCGGCAGCACGCCGAAGAAGTAAATGAGCCGCCGGCGGTGGTCGCCGGTGACAGGGCTACTGCTGCGGCTCCGGCCCCTGCTGCTGCTGCTGCTGCTGCTGTTGCTGAGCCTGCATCTGCTGCATCATCGCCGCGCCGCCGCGGGCGATCTTCCGGACCCGCACCTCGAAGGTAAGCGCGCTGTTCTTGGGAAAGCTCGGCGGCGGGGGCGAGCCGCCGAAGGCCAGCCGCTGCGGCATGGTGAAGCGATATTCACCGCCTTCCTGCATCTTGGCCATGGCCTCGGCAAAACCGGGGAAAACCTGGTCCATCGCGAAAGGCTGGGCGCCGCCATGGCTTTCGCTGCTGTCGAGCACCGCGCCGTCGTCGGCCGTCAAGATGTAGTCCATGAGCGCTGCATCGGCGCGACCGATCGGTTCACCCTTCCCGGCCTTGATCGTGCGGAACTGGAGCCCGCTTGACGTCAGGACCGGCCGGAGTGAACCCGCGCCGATCCATGCAAGTCCAATCCCGGCGGCGATGATCGCGAGGAAGGCAAGCCACAACGCGAGCGTCCGGCCGCTTCGGGCGGGACGATGGGCGGCTTCTGCGACGGACACGTCCTGGCGCTTAAGGCTTAACGGGAGCCTTCGCGCTCGGCGCGCTTGCGCTCGAGCTTGCGGGCGCGGCGGATCGCTGCAGCCCGCTCGCGGGCCCGCTTTTCCGACGGCTTCTCATAATGGCGGCGCAGCTTCATCTCGCGGTAGACGCCCTCGCGCTGCAACTTCTTCTTGAGCGCGCGCAGCGCCTGCTCGACATTATTGTCGCGAACGATGATCTGCATACGGACCCGTCACACTCCTATTCAATCTGTTTCACCTGTCCCGACGCTCGTGGGATCAGGATTTTTGCAGCAATACGCTATCGTCCTCCGGAGGCATTCCTGCGGCGGCGGCTGCCCCATAGCAGCGGGCCGCGCCGCGTTCAAGGCACGCCGGCCAGCGTTTCCACCCGATTGATTTTTAGGACCAGCGCCCGCGGCACGAGTTCGGGAGCCCGGTCAATTCACCCCAGCCTGTAGGCCGAAGCGAGCTGTTCGAGGTGATCCGCGGTCCTCTTTTGACGCTGAATCCAGTCGGCGGTGACGTCCACATTGTCGTGGAGGAACTTCACTGCTCCCGTTTCCATGAATTCAATGTCGCCGCGAATGCGCTCAACTTCCAGAATCAACTCCTCGACGATCAGCTCCGGATCCATCTCAACCTCTTGAAATCAGGTGATTAATCACCATTTCCTCATGCACGCATCAGCGTCCCGGCCAAGAAGGCCGCTACCGCGACTGAAGCGTATAGGATCGGGTGGCCGAAGGCGACGGCTTTCCGGGGGTGCCGGGGGACTGCTTTTCCAGCGAGACTCTGCACATTCTGCCAGGACGGCACGACGAACCGTTCACGAGGCAGGACGGAAGGCGAAACCCGAAGCTATGGGTTATCGGCCATTAACCCATTGAATGTTAGACAGTTGGTTTCCGGCGGAGGGAAAGAATGTCGTTGAACAGGCGGGAAATGTTGCGTCTTGGTGCTTATGCGGGGGCGGGGGCGATCCTTTCCACTGCAGCAAGCTCGAGCGTGCTTCCGTCGCTGGTTGCGCCCACTGCGCCCGATCCTCTTGCGCCGCTTCAGGCTCAGCCTGCGCAGGTCGTGACACCGACGGCTCCGGGCGGAATTGATCCGCAGCTGTTCGCAAGGGCAAAGGCGGCGCTCGATCAGCACCAGATCTACGCTCGCGACACCATCGGCATCGCCGACTTCTCTAAACCCTCGGCCGAAGCGCGGTTCCACCTCGTCAATCTTGCAACCGGCGAGGTCGAGAGCCACCGCGTCTGCCACGGCCGCGGTTCGGACCCGTCGCACTCGGGTTATCTCGAGCGCTTTTCCAATGACTTCGGTTCGTACGCGACCTCGAACGGCACCTACGCGACTGCCGATTATTACGACGGCAAATATGGGCTTTCGATGAAGGTTCGCGGTCTCGACTGGACCAACAACAATGCAGAGGCCCGCGCCATCGTCATTCACAACGCCTGGTATGCAGAGGACGACATGATCCCGCTGCATGGCCAGCTCGGACGTTCCGAAGGCTGTTTCGCAATGTCTCGCGAAAGCCAGTATGCCGTTATGCGCAAGCTTGCCGGCGGCCGCATGATCTACGCAGATAAGCTCGCCTGAGAAACTGGCGGCGGCTGCCGCCGCGGCGTTCTCGGCAGCCTAGCCAGTCGCCATTCGAACAGGCAAAAAACTAGCGCGCCGCGACCTCGTCGGCCGTCTTCACCTTCGGCTTGGGCTTCGCCGGTGCCGCGACTTCGTCCTTGGGCTTGGGCGGCGTTAAGCTCGCACCGCCGTCCTTCATGTCGAGCGCGGCCATGGCCTTGGAGTCGCGGCCGTAGAGGTCCTTGTACTGGACGATCCTTCCGTCGTTGAGCGCGGCTGTGCTGAAATAGACGATGTAGACGGGCACCGCCTTCACGAAATTCGCCTGGACCGTCTTCTTGCTATCGAGCGCCGTCTCGATCCTGTCGGGGGTCCAATCGCCGCCGTCATCTCCAAGCAACTGGGTCGCAAGATCGAGAATGTGCTCGGTCCGGACACAGCCATGGCTGAGCGCGCGCGTCGCGTCGTTGAAGCGGCTGCGGGCGTTCGTATCGTGAAGGTAGATGGCTTTCGAATTCGGCATCACGAACTTGACCTGGCCGAGCGCGTTGGTCGGTCCGGGCGGCTGACGCCAACGCTGGATCGAGCCATCCGGCGCCTTTACCGGCACGAAGCCCTTCTTGCCCGCAGCTTCGTGCTCGATACTCTTGGGCACTTCCCACCAGGGATTGAGGATCACGCCCGTCGCCAGAGCGTAGAGCTGCGGGGTCGGCGTCGAGAGCTTGCCGGCGATCGCCCGCTGCTTCCAGCGATTGACCCCGTTCTCGACCAACGTCGCGTGAAAGCCGGGCACGTTGACGATGATATACTTGTCGCCAAGGTCTCGCGGCAGCCAGCGCCAGCGATCGAGGTTGAGGCGGATCCGCTCGCGCTTGGCTTCATCGCCAGCCGGCGTCGAGGCGAGCGCTTCCTTCAAAGCGGCATATTGGGGATGCGTCGGCAGGAGCCCGTTCAGCGCCTGCGCGAGGTTGTGCTGGGCAAGCGCGTTCCGAAGCAGCGCGTCCTGCTTGGCGGCATCAAGATCCTTGTCGACAATCCACCAGTCGATGCGAGCCGGCTTCTTGATATGTCCAAGCGCAAGGTCGGAAGAGAGGAGGTTGAAGCGCTCCGTTGCGGCGGCGGAAAAAATTGCCGGGTTCCCCGTATCGACCGCAGCCTGCAAGCCGGCTGGATCATAATCGGCGGGATTGAGCCCTTCGGCCCCGACCTGCCCGATGTAGGCAATGAGGGCGAGCGCGCTCGGTGCGTCCCACACCGCCGGCGGAAGCGGAGGCGGAAGTGGAGCGCTTTGCGCCGTCGCCGGCTGGTCAGCCTTGAAATCCGGGTTGTTGGGAGCAAGTGCGTCGGGTGGGGTCCTTGCGCCGGGCTTTGGCTGAACGACAGGGGCGGTACGCGGCAAACGGACCTGCGCCGGACTCGTCGTCGGCGCCTGGGTCGGCCCTGCGCGCGGCGGAACGGCGCCCATCGGTTGGATCTGCGCGAATGCTGGACCCGAGGCGATTCCACCGATCGCCGCAATCCACACAAGAGCGGTCGGACGCCGCTTCATCGGCCTAAGCAACATGTTCATTTCAAACGATAACCCCGCTTCCCTCACCATCAATACATCGCTTGCCTGACAACCGCCAGCCGCCTTGGCGATAGAGGCGTTCCTCTCGTCGCTGGCCTGCCCTGTCTCGCAAACGAATCCTTAAGCGAGGATTGCTAGGATCGCCTCGGCGGAGGTGGAGGAGTTGAGTGGCGTCTTCTTTTTTTCTCGACGGGTCGATGATCTCTCGCGCGGAGAAGCGCAGCGTCGATGAGCGGGTCGAGTCCCGGTATCCCTCGACGTCCAGTACGGGCGTTCTCGAGTTTCGCGGCCGCAAGCATGTCGTGCGGCTGGTCAACGTTTCCTCATCAGGGGCGATGGTGATTTTCCCGCACGTGCCCAACATTGGTGAGCGCCTGCCCCTCCAGATCCTTGACCACGGCGTCGTGACGGCACAGGTGCGCTGGGTAAGGGACGGGCGCATCGGCCTGTCCTTCGCGGCCTGACGGGAGCAGCCGCGGATGGAGATGAGTTTCGTGTCGATCAAGGCCCGCATCGCCGAGGATCACAGCGATGAACGCCGGCGCACTGCGCGCACGCCCGTCGAACTCGAAGCGAAGATGCGAGAGCTTGGCGCCAGCGGCGTCGAGGCCAAGGTCCTCAACATCTCGGAAAAAGGCTTCATGGCAGAATCCGAAGGCCGGTTTGAAGTGGGCTCGCGCGTTTGGCTGATCCTGCCTGGCCGCGAACGCGCGAATGCCGTCGTGAAATGGATCGCCGGAGACAAGATCGGCGCCGAATTCGACGGCGAGGTCTCGCTCGATCAGTCCTAGGAGCTCGGCTGGTCCGCAGAGCGGCTCCGCTCACCGTTAAGCACCCCTCACCAGCAAGTTAAACCTGCGTCACTGCCTGCAACCGCTTTTGCGGTCGCTCGTTGGCCTCGCCGATGAAAGGAAGGTTTGTGATGCCGATCACCCCCGGCGACGCTTGGAGGCCTTACGAGCGGGGCTATCATGTTGTGTACCGCGAGCATGAAGTGAACCATTGTCCGGGCTGCGGACGCACTCACTGGATCATCGGACGGATCTCCGCCGAATGCGCTTTTTGCACGACGGCGCTTCCGCTCGCGGAAGCGAGCATGCGCTCCCACAACGGTCCGGTGACGATCCAGCACAAGAACCGCGACACCCACGCCTGGGCCGCCTGACCCTTTCAGGGTTTCTTGCGCACCGGCACCTGGACGTTGCACAGGTCCACGCCGCCTGCAGGCCGGATGTAGAAATCGTCGTGCCGGTTCCGGCGCACCTCCAGATAGCGGGCGAAGGTCGCTCCCGCCGTATCCATATATTCGTATGAAGGGCGATCCCGTGCGGGAAGAGCGCTCGCGAGCTCGACCCGGGCGATGGGCACATATTGCGCCTTGTCCTTGTAGAAACCGAGCGCCTCGGTGCCGCGCGGAAGCGAGCTCAGGTGATCGATGCCATCGATTACCCGGCCGACGAGCGCGATGTTGCGATCGAGCTGGCGCGGCGCCTGGCCGATGACCGCGTAGAGCTCGCCGCCGGTGCCCGTGTCGGGCGACAGGTCCCGGCCGACCCCGACGCTTGCGTAGCAGTGCGTGAGGTTCGCCCAGCCCTCTTTTCTATTGTAGGCGACCGGCCAGCCCTCGACGAACCCGGCGCCTGCCGCATAGGGGTCCGGCGAACCCAGCGGCGTGATTTTCAGTCCCTTCAGCGGCCGGGTATATTCGGCTGGGGGCTTGGCCGTCACTCCCTTCGGCCAGGGCCTGTCGCTTTCGTTCCGGCCCCACTGCGCGACATAATTGTCCTGCACGCGGTAGACGCTCGCGCCGGCCCAATAGGCGCCGCGCGCCAGCGCCTGGATATTGGCGACGTGGACGGGGGCGAACGCCGGCGCGAGCTGCACCACGACGCGCCCGCCGTTTGCAAGGTCGATCAACAGAAGGTCTTCGCTGGAAATGGCCTTCCACGCGCCCGGGGGAGACTTCGCGACGATGTCGGCGGGCGTCAGCAGCTTCCCGGGCGACGCGGCTCCGACCATGAGCCCGGCGGCAGCGAGAATGAGAATATGGCGCATGACTATCCCCCTTTGGCGATGGTCTAGCGAAGCAACAGCCGCGCCGCTATCCGCGCTTGATGTATCTCACGACGCTGATGCTCCTGGGCTCAGGCGAGCTCGGCCGCGAATTCGCTATCGCGGCCAAGCGCCTTGGCTGCCGGGTGGTTGCCTGCGACCGCTATGCCAATGCTCCCGCAATGCAGGTGGCCGACGAATTCGAGGTCTTCCCGATGCTTGACGGCAGGGCGCTGCGGGCTGCCGTCGAGAAGCATCGGCCGGCAGTCATCATCCCGGAGATCGAGGCAATCGATACGGAAACGCTTGCTGCTCTCGAGACGGAGGGATGGCGTGTCGCGCCTTCGGCGAAAGCCGTACGGCTCACGATGAACCGCGACGGCATTCGCGACTTCGCAGCGAGGGACCTCGGGCTGGTGACCTCGCGATACCGGTTCGCCGAAACGCGGGAGGAAGCCATCGCCGCTGCTCAGGAAGTGGGTCTTCCGTGCGTCGTCAAACCCGTGATGTCGAGTTCAGGCAAGGGCCAGAGCACCGCGAAAGACCTTGAGGGCATCGGCAGTGCCTGGGACTATGCAGTCGCGAACATGCGCGGCGACCGGCCCCGCGTGATCGTCGAGGAGTTCGTCTCGTTCACGAGCGAAATCACCTTGCTCACGGTGGCGACCAAGGACGGGGTGATCTTCTGCCCTCCCGTCGGACACCGGCAGGAGGCCGGTGATTATCGCGAGAGCTGGCAGCCGGCCGCCATTCCCAGGGAGGCACTGCAATCGGCCCGGTTCCAGGCGCGCAAGGTGGTGGAAGCGCTGGGCGGACACGGCATCTTCGGCGTCGAATTCTTCGTGCGCGGCGATCAGGCGATTTTCTCGGAGCTTTCACCGCGTCCCCACGACACCGGCATGGTGACCCTTATCAGCCAGTTTCCGAACCAGTTCGAGCTGCACCTTCGAGCGATTCTGGGCCTCCCGATCCCGTCGATAGAGCCCGCCGGTCCCTCGGCGTCCGCCGTCATTCTCGCGAGCGAAGAGAGCGACACGATCGCCTACGATGGCCTTGCCGAAGCCCTTTCGCTCGGCGCTCCTGGACACGCGGTCGACGTCAGGATCTTCGCCAAACCCAAGACCCTGAAGAACCGCCGCATGGGCGTCGCGCTTGCACGGGGCGAGAACGTCGAGGAAGCGGTCGAGCGGGCGAAGGCCGCAGCCGCTCGCGTCCGAATTCGTTATACTTGCTGAAGGAGGAGTTCATGCGCCGCTCTTGCTCGATCGCGTTACTGGGGCTCCTGGTTGCAGCCTGTGACAACGGCCAGCCGCAACAGTCGAACCAGCCAACGATCAAGGTGCGTTCGAAAGAACAGGAACAGCTCCACCAGCTCGATGCCTTCAACCTCGCAATCGGCCTGAAGCGCGCGATTTACGATGCAGGATACACCTGCAAGCGTGTGACTGACGCAGGCTTCGTCGGCACCTGGAAGAATCTCGACATGTGGATGGCGCACTGCGAGTATGAAAAGGGAACGCCGCGCGACTGGGCAATTTTTGCCGGACCCGACGGCGGCGCCCAGGTCCGCGACTGCAGCGACATTCATCCGGGCGACGGGCTTCCGGCCTGCTCGATCAAGGAGCGGCCGAAGGGCAGCTTCAACCAGTTGAAATGATGTGCGTCAGCCAGTGCTTCCCGGGTTGCACTGTCGCGTTTCCCGATACTCGCCCGTCGCCGAGCGCTCCTTCACGGTGACGCAATTGCCCTGGCGCGTTTCTTCGCGCCAGCTGCCGTCGGGCTTCGTGATCCGGTTGCCGCGCGGGACGCGGTTGCCGCGCTGGTCGACCTCGTAATTCCAGTTTCGCGGTGTGCGCTGACCCTGAGCCTGTGCGTGAGCGGATGAAATAGAGACTGCCGCGAGGCACGCGGCAGTGCCGATGACCAGCGCCCTTGCTGTGGTTCCCCTCATCCTGGCATTCCTCTCCTCGGCCCCTCTATCGCCTGATGTTGGATCGGTGCGAGAGAATCGCAATGGCGCAAGCCTCCGGCAAGCGAAGGAAAGGCGCCAGCTTGGAGAAGAGCAACCGGCGCTTGGCCTGTCCCCAGCCGATGACCGACCGGTGGCAAGATGGTGGTTAGCCCTGGCGCGCCTTGAAGCGGCGGTTCGTCTTGTTGATGACGTAGGTCCGGCCGCGGCGACGGATGACGCGGCAGTCCCGGTGGCGCGATTTGAGCGACTTCAGAGAATTGCGAATCTTCATGGCCGGGCGCCTGCTCGTGTCTCGTATCTTAGGTTGTCGGGTGGGTTCGATTGAACCGGCGGCTCCCCTAGAGAGAGCTGCCCGCCAAGTCAAGGCAGCGTCCGCCTCATGCACCCGACTGCGAGTATCGGCGTTGGTGGCGCCATGGCCTGGGACATCGTCTACGGCGCGGCCGGCGCCATACTCGCCTCGATGACGCTTCTCGACGTCTTCGAGACCGTCGTCGTCCCTGGCGGAAGCCGGGCATCGCTGAAGGTCGCAAGGCGGCTCGTCATCATTCTCCTTCCGCTCTGGAAAGCGGTGCGCGGCAGGCGGCACGGGCTTTCGGGATCATTTGCCCCGATGGTGCTCGTCCTCTCGTTCATGATCTGGATCACGCTGCTCGCATTCGGCTTCGGACTGATGGCCTATGCCGCGCGATATCATTTCCAGCCGGTGCTGAAGAGCATTCCTGACGCCGTTTACATGGTCGGAAGCTCGCTGGTCACGATCGGCGTCAGCGACGAAAATGCGCTGGGTTTCGGCCGCTGGCTCGTTCTTTCGGCCGGCTTCTGCGGCCTTGCCGTCATGACCATGGCAGTTACCTACCTGCTCGAAGTTCAGGGAAGCGTCTCCAAGCGCGACATTGGGATCATCAAGCTCAACACAGCGGCAGGCCAACCACCCTCGGCCCTCACTCTCCTTCAGCGTTTCGCTGCAATCGGCAATCGAAGCGAGCTGGTGGAAATCCTGCGCGGAGCACGCGACTGGTGCGCGACGGTGCGGCAGAGCCACTCCAACCATCCCTCGCTCATCTATTTCCAGTCGGTTGCGACGGGAACCGGATGGCCTGCAGCGCTGGGCGCGATGCTCGATCTCGCGCTCCTTTGCGAGCAGTGCATCGAGGACGAGACATTGCGCGGCGCCGCGGTGCTCCTGCGCGAGGAAGGCAGCGACATGGCGCGGGAACTTGCCGACGTCGTTCACCTGAAGCCAGAAAAAGCGGACGGAAACGAGCCGGAGTTGAAGCAGGCCGCCGAGCAGCTGCGTGCCTCGGGATATCCCATCCGCGAAAATGTCAATTTCAGTGCGATGGCCAGTCACCGCGCCCTATATCGAAGCTGCGTCAAGGCGCTTGCGGATCACCTTGGAAAGCCGGCGTCCACACTTGTCCGCCAGGGCTAGCCGGCCGCGTTCTCGCGCTCCCCGAGCATTTTCTCCCACCCGAGCGCGTCGCCCACGATCCTGTCGATATCATCATAGGTGGGTCGCCAATCGAGCGTCTCGAGGATTCGCGCATTCGCCGAGACCAGCATCGGCGGATCCCCGGCCCGGCGTCCTTCCATGACCCGCCTGATCGGCGTTCCCGTCGCCCGGTCCACGGCATCGAGCACCTCGAGAACGGAGAGGCCGCGGCCATAGCCGCAGTTCATCACGAGATTGTCCCGAGGGTTTGCGATCAGCCATTCGAGTGCCGCCACGTGAGCAGCCGCAAGGTCGGAAACGTGAATATAGTCGCGAATGCATGTCCCGTCGGGAGTAGGATAATCGGTTCCGTACACGGCGACATGGTCCCGTTTTCCGACTGCAGTCTCGACCGCGACCTTGATGAGGTGCGTGGATCCCTTGCCCTGCTGCCCCGTCCGGCCTTGCGGGTCGGCGCCTGCAACGTTGAAATATCGCAGGGCACCGTAGTTGAACGGATAGGCAGCCGAGGCGTCGGCAAGCATCCGCTCGGTCATCAGCTTGGAGGCGCCGTAGGGATTGATCGGTTCCTTCGGATCATCTTCCGCTACCGGCACTTTTTCGGGCGCCCCATAGACGGCCGCCGTCGAGGAAAAGAGGATGTGCTCGAGGCCTGCGTCGAGCGCGGCGCTGATCAGTGCATGGGTCGCGACCGTGTTGTTGCCATAATATTTGAGGGGGTGCTCAACCGATTCCGGGACGACGATGGAGCCGGCGAAATGCATGATCGCCCGGATGCCCTGCTCCTCGAAGATGCGCCGCACCAGCGAGTGATCGGCAATATTCCCCTCGTAGAACGGCACGTCGTCCGGCACTGCCCGCCGGGCGCCGTTCGAAAGGTCGTCGATCACCGACACGCTCCAGCCCGCGTCCTTGAGTGCAAGCATGGCGTGGCTGCCGATGTAACCGGCGCCGCCGGTGACAAGGACCGGAAGCTTATTCACCATCGTCTTCATCCTCACTGTCGTCAGCGGTCGCAGTCCCTTGCTCGACCGCCGGCTCGGGCTTTCGCTCGATCGGAGGAAGGTGCGCAGCGGCAAGTTTCGCGTTCAGCGGCGCAAGCTCCGTACCGAGAAGCTTATCGAGCGCCTGCAGTTGGCGGTCGAGCCGCTGCGAGAGTTCGCTGAAAACCGCATAATCCTGCTCGGTCGGGGCAGCCTCGCCGTCCTCGACCACGCCCGCTAGAGCAGCGAGCTTGTTGTTGAGCATGATCGGATAGTTGAGTGGGTCCTGGGAGCTGCGGTTACGGGTCTGGTAGATGCTTGCCTCGATCGCCGAGAGGCGCTGCTCGAGATCATCGCCCGACCTTCTGATCTGGGGATCGCTGACCTTCCTCAGATCGCCGTCGATCTGAGCGCGGACCCCGCGGATCAACAGCACTGCATCATTCGCCTGCCCGACCTTCGCGTCGATGGCGCGCGCAAGATCGAAGCGCTTCTGGAGATCCGCCTGGCTGACACCGGTGACCCTGGGATCCAGCCGGATCTCGGCCGACTGCACCTGCGTCTGCCCATCGGCGGTCAGCCGAACCTGATACTGCCCGGGCAAAGCGAGCGGTCCGCGGTTGCGGCCGGCCCAGAAGATCATGCCCTTGAACTCGGTGAAACCCGGATAGTGCATGTCCCATGTATAGCGATTGAGGCCGGGCTTGATGCTTGGCTTGGGCACGGGCTTGGGTCCGAAATCCTCTTCGTCCCCACCCTCTTCGCCCTCTTTCTTCGGCTTCTCGGCGGCGCCTTCGAAGCTCCGCACGACCTTGCCCGAGGGATCGAGAATGTCGATCGTGAGCTTGGCCGGGGTCTTTGGCAGATAATAATCGATCATTAGGCCAGGATCGGTGCCCCGGGTGGCGGGAGCAGGCCGGAACAGGCGAACCGCCTTGTTTCCGCGCGCGGCATCGAGCTGTCGAAGAACGTCGATATTGTCGAGTATCCAGAAGGATCGCCCGTGCGTTCCGATCACGAGGTCGTGATCCGTGACAGCGAGGTCAGCGACCTGCGTTACCGGGAGGTTGCGCTGCAGCTTCTGCCAGCTGAGCCCGTCGTCGAAGCTCACCCAGACTCCGCGCTCCGTCCCGAGATAGAGGAGGCCGGGCCGCGCCGGATCCTCGCGAACGCTGCGAACGATTTCGTCGGCAGGAATCCCGTGCGTGATCGGTCGCCAGTGCTTCCCATAGTCCGTGGTCTTGAAGAGATAGGGCCGCATGTCGTCGAGGAGGAACATGTGCCCGGCAAGGAATGCGGTCCCCGGGCGGCTCGGCGAATCTTCGATCGTCGTGATCTTGAGATATTTGGGAAAGGTCCTTGGCGTGACGTTCTGCCAGGTACGGCCATTGTCCCGGGTCACGTGCACCAGACCATCGTCTGAGCCTGTCCAGATCACGTCCTTCTCGAGGCGCGAGGGTGTCAGCGCGAAGACCGTACCATAGGTCTCGACGCCCGTCTGATCGAGCGTGATCGGCCCGCCCGATGGGCCGAGCGTCGCCGGGTCGTTGCGCGTCAGATCCGGGCTGATCTTCTCCCACGACTGACCCCCGTTGGTGCTTCGCCAGACGTGCTGGGAGCTCGCATAAAGAGTGCCCTTGTCCTGGGGATCGAAGACGATCGGATAGGTCCACTGGAACCGCTCCGGGATGTCCGAGGCCGAATGACCCATCGGATTGTCGGGCAGGATATTGACCGCGCGTTCCTGCCCGTTGGAATAATCGAACCGATCGAGTTCGCCGCCGTAGCTCCCCGCATAATAGATGTTGGGGTTCGACGGGTCGTTGGCGATATAGCCGCTTTCGCCGCCTCCGACCGAGAAGCCGTACTGGCCGCCGAGCACATTCATGTGCTTCCAATCCTTGCTCGGCACGCAGATCGTCGAATTGTCCTGCTGCGCCCCGCACACGAGGTAGGGAAAATGGCCCGTGATCGTCACTCGATAGATCTGGGCGGTCGGATATTCCTCCTTGGTCCAGGTCTGGCCGCCGTTGGTGCTGACGCTTGCCCCGCCGTCGTTCGCCTCGATCATCCGCTGGTTGTTGTTCGACGCGATCCAGAGGTCGTGGTTGTCGCCGTGCGGCACCTTAATCTTCGTCTTGAACGTCTTGCCCCCGTCATCCGACCGGAAGAACTGGACGTTGGTGACGTACACCCGGTCCTTGAGCTTGGGGTCGGCGGTGATGCGGCTATAGTAGAAGGCGCGCTGTCTCAGATCGCGGCTCTCGTTCGTCCGCCGCCAGGTTGCGCCGCCATCGTCAGAGACGAACACGCCGCCATCGCGGTTCTCGACGATCGCGTAGACGCGGCTGTCGTCCACGGGCGAAACGCTGACGCCGATCTTCCCGTCTAGACCCGCGGGCATGCCAGGGTTGCGGGTCAGCTCGGTCCAGTGTTCGCCGCCATCGATGCTCTTGAACAGGCCGCTTCCCGGTCCGCCCGAGCTCATGCCCCAGGGCCTGCGCCAGGCTTCCCAGAGCGCTGCGTAGATGATTTTGGGATTCCTGGGGTCGATCGAAAGGTCGACGGCACCTGTTCGCGGATCGCGGTAGAGCACCTTGCGCCAGGTCGAGCCCCCGTCGGTGCTCTTGTACACGCCGCGCTCGGGCGTCGCCGTCCCATAGTGTCCGAAGCCCCCGACGAAGATCGTGTTGCAGTTCGTGGGATCGATCCTGACACGCGAGAAATTCTGTACCTGCTTCAGGCCGACGCTTCGCCACGTCTTCCCCCCATCGGACGATTTGTAGACGCCGTTCCCGGGCATGATGTTGCCGCGCAGCTCGGTCTCTCCGGTCGTGAAATAGACGATGTCCGGGTTGGCCTCGCAGACGGCAACGCCGCCGACCGCCGAATTATCGACGTCCTTGTCTGTCGTCGGCTTCCAGCTGACGCCGCCATCGGTGGTTTTCCACAGTCCCCCGCCCGTCGCGCCGAAATAATATTCAAGCGGCCGCGAGGCACTGCCCGCGACCGCAATCGAGCGACCGCCGCGGTTCGGCCCGATGTTCCGCCACTTGAGACCGGAAAGATATGTCTCGTCCACAGTGTAGGGCTTGGTCGGGATATTGTGTTCGACCTGGCCGAACACCGGCGCTGACGAACATAGAAGGATGGCAACAACGGCAGCAGAGCGAGGCTTCATCGCGCGGCTTTCTCCCGGAAGGCTGCACCTCGCGGACGCGGGGCGGCCCGAGACGCCTAAGAGCGGGTCAGGACAAGGTCAAACTCATCGTGGCGGAGCAAGCCGGTTTGCCTGATCCTGAGGTCCGCACTATCAGCGCGCCGAATTCCACCTCTTTCGAGAAATATCCATGGCAGTCACGATTTCGAGCGCGTTCGACGCGGGCAATATCCGAGTCCTCAAACAGGATGGCGACAGCGCCGATCTGGAGATCGTCAAGGACCACATGAGCGACTTCTATCAGTGGTTCTATTTCCGCGTTGCGGGCGGCGGCGGACGCGAGCTGACGCTCAGGATCACCAATTGCGCGGGTTCCGCATATCCGCACGGGTGGCCGGACTACAAAGGAGTGATGAGCCTCGACCGCGAGGAGTGGGTACGGATCCAGGACACGAGCTATTCGAACGGGGTCCTGACGATGAAGCTGACGCCGCCGCAGGACGTGGTCTGGATTGCATATTTCGCGCCCTATTCGATGGAACGCCACCACGACCTCGTGACCCAGACGGCAACGATTGCGGGCGTCGACTACCGCTCGCTCGGAAAGAGTCTCGATGGACAGGACATCGACTGCCTGACGATCGGCGCGGGGCCGCTCAGCGTCTGGCTCTATGCCCGCCAGCACCCCGGCGAAAGCATGGCCGAATGGTGGATGGAGGGCGCGCTCGAGAAGCTGACCGACGATGATGACCCGGTTGCGCGCGTGCTGCGCAAGGAATGCACGTTCCGTGTCGTCCCGAACATGAATCCGGACGGCTCGCGCCGCGGGCACCTGCGCACCAATGCCGTGGGCGTCAATCTCAACCGGGAGTGGCACGCACCGACTGCCGAAAAGAGTCCCGAAGTGCTTTGCGTGCGCAACGCGATGGACGAAACCGGCGTCGACTTTGCCATGGACGTCCACGGCGACGAGGCCATTCCGGCGAACTTTCTTGCAGGCTTCGAGGGGATTCCCTCGGTCACCAAGGCGCAGCTCGACCTGTTCGGCGTCTTCAGCGAAACGCTTGAAAGGCTTTCGCCCGATTTCCAGCGCAGCAAGGGTTATGAGATCCCAGCTCCCGGCAAGGCGAACATGTCGATGTCGACGACGCAGCTTGCCGAACGCTACGGTTGCGTGTCGATGACACTCGAAATGCCCTTCAAGGACAATTTCGACCTTCCCGACGAAGTCTACGGCTGGTCGCCGCAGCGTTCGAAATATCTCGCCTCGGCTTGCCTCGACGCCGTCCACGCGGTTCTTCCAGAGCTCAAGAAGGCCAAGACGGACGCGAACCGCACCGCCAAGCAGACCGAGCCGGCCTGATGCCGACCTTAGTGCTGCTGCGGCACGGCCAGTCGCAGTGGAACCTCGAGAACCGCTTTACGGGCTGGTGGGACGTGGATCTCTCTCCCGCGGGCGTCGAGGAAGCTCGCCTTGCAGGATCGCTCCTGCGCGAAAAAGCCTTCGACTTCGATTGCTGCTTCACGAGCGTCCTCACCCGCGCGATTAGGACGCTCCACCTCGTTCTCCACGAGATGGACCGCCTGTGGCTGCCCGTGAGCAAGGACTGGCGCCTCAACGAACGCCACTATGGGGGGCTCACCGGCCTCAACAAGCAGGAAATGATAGACAAGGTCGGAGCCGAGCAGGTCAAGATATGGCGGCGCTCCTTCGACATTGCGCCGCCGCCTCTGGAAGCGGGCAGCCGCTACGATGTCAGTCAGGACCGGCGCTATGCAGGCATCGAGGTCCCGCGGACGGAGAGCCTCAAGGACACGATCGCAAGGGCAGTGCCTTATTATGAGGCGGAAATTGCGCCGGCGCTTTCATCCGGAAAGCGCGTCCTTGTCGCCGCGCACGGCAACAGCCTCCGAGGAATTATCAAATATCTGTCCGGTATCGGGGATGACGAAATCGTCGGTCTCGAAATTCCGACTGGCAAGCCGATCGTCTACGACCTCACAGATGACCTTTCGGTTATCCGCCGATATTATCTCGAAGAGGACTGAATTTAGGCGGCCGCCTTTCGCCGGTACATTGCCTCGTCGGCCCGTTCCATGACCGCCTCGGCAGTGTCGAGCGCATCGATCATGCCGACGCCGATTGCGACGCTCAGCGGCAATGCCTCGCCGTCGTGGAGGAACTCACAGGCCGAGATCTGCTCGATCAACCGCGCTGCCGTCTCTTGCGCGGCGTTTTCATCGGAATTCTCAAGGAGGATACCGAACTCGTCGCCGCCGATCCGCGCAACGACGTCGCTGTGGCGAACCCCCTTCGAGAGGAGCACTGCGACCTGAATCAGGGCTTCGTCGCCGGCGCGATGACCGAACGTGTCGTTGATCATCTTGAGGCCGTCGAGATCGACGAACAACATCGCCCCGTTCACTCCGTAACGATCGACTCGCGCGATCAGCCGCTCGAGCTCGCGCATGAAGCCGCGCCGATTCGGCAGGTTGATGAGAGAATCCTGATGCGCGAGCTGGTCGAGCTGCTCGACGCGCTCCTGCAGGCGCGCGACCTTGCCTCTCAACGAACTGATCTCTTCGATCAGACGCTTTCTATCCTCGACGTCTACAACGTCGGTCACTTGGTCAGACATTGCCCCTGAGCCTTTGCTCTTGTCTGTAACGCCACCATAGCGCGATTCGAAACGTCTGAAAACGCAGGACCATCGCCACATTCGACTCCTAACGCGACTCGCCTCGCGAAAGCTCCGATTGCGTAGCCAGAATCGCACCCCTAAACGAGCCGCATCCTACAACTGGTTCAAGGCGGGACAATGACGGAGCCGCAGGTCGGCATCATCATGGGCAGCAGTTCCGACTGGGAGACGATGCGCCACGCCGCCGACACGCTTGACCAGCTGGGCGTTCCGCACGAGCGGAAGATCGTGTCCGCCCACCGGACGCCAAGACGGCTTTATGATTATGCCCATTCGGCGAAGGAGCGGGGCTTGAAGCTCGTCATTGCCGGCGCCGGAGGCGCTGCGCATCTTCCCGGGATGACGGCGTCGATGACGTCCCTTCCGGTACTCGGCGTGCCGATCGAGACACAGGCGCTGAAGGGCATGGATAGCCTGCTCTCGATCGTCCAGATGCCAGCCGGAGTTCCTGTCGGAACGCTGGCGATCGGCAAGGCCGGGGCAATCAATGCCGCATTGCTGGCGGCGGCGATGCTCGCGATCAGCGACGAGGCCCTTTCGAAACGGCTCGAATCCTGGCGCGAGGCCCAGAGCGGATCGGTGGCCGAAGCTCCGGAATGATTGCGCCGGGCTCGACCATCGGAATCATCGGCGGCGGCCAGCTTGGCCGGATGCTCGCAATTGCGGCGGCCCAGCTCGGCTACAAGTGCCACATCTTCGACCCGCACGAATGCCCGTGCGCGGCAGACGTCGCTGCCTACGTAACGCGCGCCGCCTTCGATGACGTCGAGGCCTTGCGGCGCTTCGGCGAGGACGTCCAGGTCGCGACGTACGAATTTGAGAACCTGCCGGTCGAAGCACTCAGTGTTCTTGGCGACAAGCTGAAGCCCGGCACCCGATCCCTTGCGATCGCGCAGGACCGGGCAGCCGAAAAGAGGTTCATCGAGCGAGCGGGCGCGCGCGTGGCGCGCTGGCAAGAAATTTCGACTTTTGCCGACGTGACTGCCTCGGTCCTCGAGGTCGGCTTGCCCCTCGTCCTCAAGACTCGCCGCTACGGTTACGACGGCAAGGGGCAGGCGTGGGTTCACTCCAAGGAAGAGGAAGCGGCAGCTTGGAAAGCGATCGGCGAGGAGCCCGCGGTCGCCGAGGCGGCGGTCGATTTTCTCGCGGAATTTTCGGTAATCCTCGCCCGCTGGGAAGACGGGCGTCATTGTTTCTGGGATTCGCCGCAGAACGAACATGGCGAAGGCATCCTTCGCCGCTCGAGTGTCCCCTGCAGCGAGGCAGTGAGCCTGCAGGTGCCACCGGCGCGCGAGGCATCCCTTCGCATCGCCGAGGCGCTTGGCCACGTCGGCGTACTCACCGTCGAGTTCTTCGCGAGCGTGGACGGACCGCTCGTCAACGAGATCGCTCCCCGGGTCCACAACAGCGGCCACTGGACGATCGAGGGTGCAGTCACTTCCCAGTTTGAACAGCATATCCGGGCCATCTGCGGCCTTCCTCCGGGAATTACCGGCCTCACCCGGGGCGGCGCCCTCATGGAAAACCTGATCGGTGAGGAAGTCGGGCGCTGGCCCGAGCTCATGAAAGAGCGCGGAGCCCATGTTCACATTTACGGCAAGGACGACGCGCGGCCGGGAAGAAAGATGGGGCACGTGACGCGGGTCAGCCGCGCATGACCGGGCCTCGGTAAGTCGGCGAGGGGCGGAGGCGCGCCGCCCATACCTGGCTCGCGCTACTTCTTCCCGCGCTCCGACTTGGTTACGTCGCTGACGTTCTGGTCATGGCCGCTCTTGCTGCTGAAGAAGGCTGCGGCGAAGAGCCCGCAGCCCAGAAGCACGGAGAAGAACACCCCAAGCGTCGTTGCGATGATCGTGTTCGCATCAAGCGACCCGGTGGAATAGAGGTAAATGAGTGCGGCGGCGACCATCAGGACCGCGATCACCGCGATCCAGGCCATGATGCGTTTGAACTCGGCGACCGCCTGCTGGCGTTCAGTCGACATGAATCGTCAATAGCGACGTGTCGCTGCAGTTCCCACAGTCGAAGAGCCTATGGCGCCTCGACCACCTCGATCGGCATTCCTAGCCTCTCGAGCTGCGGCCGGACCTTGGCTGCATCACCCACCACGATCCAGGTGAAGGCTTTCGGATCCAGCGCCGCGCGCGCCGCCCGATCAAGGCTGGCGGTGGTCTGCGCCCGGTATTCGGGCGCAAGCGTCTCGTAATAATTGTCGGGCCGACCGAGCATGTCGTTGTTCATCATGGCTCCAAGGACGGCGCCAGAAGTCTCGAATTCGCCCGGCAGCTGGTTGATGTTCTTGGTGACCACGCGGTCGCGCTCCTCCTGGGTGACGCCCTTCGTCGTCACGAACTCGGTGATCTGGCGGTTGAGTTCGACGAGCGACTCCCCCGTCCGGTCGGCCTGCACCGGTGCGGAAACGACATAGGGAACCGCGTGAAGCATGAGGCTTTCATCGCCGCTCACTCCGTAGGACCAGCCCTTGTCCTCGCGCAGATCCATGTTGAGGCGCGCAAGGAAGTCGCCGCCAAGCGCATCGTTCGCAGCGTCGAACGGGATGATATCGCCCCTTGGGTCGAGCGGAAGCAGCTCGCCGCCGACGATGCTCGATTGCGGTGCACCGGGCCGGTTGACGAGAAGCATGCGCGGGGACCCGGGGCGCGGGGGCAATGACGGGAACGCCTTGGTGCCCTTCGGGCCTGCGGGCGCTGTCCAATTACCGAAATGCGCCTCGATCAACGGCTGGAGTTCGGCGAGCGGGCGATCGGACACGATGAAGAGCTTGGCATTATCCGGCCTCAGCCAGCGCTTTTCGAAGGCAAGCATGTCGGCCCGCGAGAATTTCGCAATCGCTTTGGGATCGCCGCCGGCTGGTGCGCCGTAGGGATGGGCCGGTCCGTAGAGGACCACCGGCAGCAGCCTTCGGGCGACCCGGGTCGGATCCTTTTGCGTCTGCGCAATCGCGGTCAGCAACTGCGTCCGGATCCGCTCGACATCTGCGGGGCGGAATGCCGCATCCTTTACTACCGCGGTCATGAGGTCGAGCGAGGGCGCTAGGTTGGGCGAAAGGGCGTTGAGCGTGACGTAGGAACGATCGGAGCCGTTTGAGCTGTTAACGTCTGCGCCGAGCCGCTCCTCGGTTTCCGCGACTTCCTGCGAGCTCAGGGTCGAGGTGCCTTCATCGAGAAGGTCCATGGTCATCGCCGCAAGCCCGCGCCCATCGGCGGGGTCGGTCGCGCTCCCCGCGTCGAACGCCAGAGCGACCTGTGTGATCGGGACCCCTTGGCGCTGGACGTAGTCGACGGGGAGGCCGTTCGAGAGCTTCGTATGGGTAATGGTGGGGAAATCGAGAGCGGCGAGCTGGCCCACGGGCGGCACCTCGCGCTCGCCCTTGAGCGCACCCTTGCTCTTGTCCGCGCCTGGCTTCGGCGGCTCGACCGATTTTGCTTCCTGATAGTTCGGCCGATCCCCGGGCGAGAGCGTGATCTTGAGGGCCGGCCGCGTCAGCCAATGCTGCATCGCCGCGCGAACCGCAGCGGGAGTGATAGATGCATAGGCAGTGAGCGTCCTTTTGTAGAAATCGCTGTCATGGGCGTAGGTCGCGCCTTCGGCGAGCGTCTGACCCTTGCCGCCGAACCCGCCGACCTGTTCGAGGCCCCTGATGCGGTTGGATACCTCGCTCATCACAGCACGCTGGACCTCGTCCGCGGTTGGCCCCTTCGCAATATAATCGGCAAGGATCTCGTCGAGCCGATTTGAAACCCTGGCGGGATCCACCCCTGGCTTCACATAGGCCGTTACGTTGAAGATGCCTGCGCGCTCGAGCGGGGTCATTTGCGCGACAACGGCAACGGCAAGCTGCTCATCGCGCACCAGGATCTTGTCGAGACGCGAACTTGCAAGGCCGCCCAGGATCGAGCCGCCGATGTCCAGGGCCGCGAGCTGACGATCGAGAACGCCGGGGACGGCCCAGTAACGTTGGAGCTGGACCGTCGCGACATGGTCCTGCATCGCGATCGATTTGGGTCGCGGAAGTGAGGGCACGCTCGCCATCGCCGGATGATTGACCGGCCCTGCCGGGATCGGTCCGAAATATTTCTGTGCGAGGCGCCGAACCTCAGCGGGCTTCACGTCGCCAGCGACGACCAGAACCGCGTTGTTGGGACCGTATTTGTCCCGGAACCATTGCTTGACGTCGCCAAGTCTCGCCGCGTCGAGATCGGCCATCGAACCGATCACCGTGTGGTGATAGGGATGGCTGCCCGGGAACAGGTTCTCGAACAGCGCATATTGAACCAGCCCGCCGGGACGGCTGTCGCCCTGCCGCTTCTCGTTCTGCACCACCCCGCGCTGGTTATCGAGCACGCCTTGCGTCACCGCGCCAAGCAGGTGACCCATGCGGTCGCTTTCCATGAAAATTGCGCGTTCGACCGCACCTGCCGGTACCGTCTCGAAATAATTGGTGCGGTCCTGCGCGGTGGTGCCGTTGTAGTCGGTCGCCCCGACCTGCTGCAGATAGGTGAAATAGTCGCCCGGCAGGTTCTCGCTGCCATTGAACATCAGATGCTCGAAGAGATGCGCAAAGCCCGTCTTGCCCCGCGGCTCGTCCTTTGATCCGACATTGTACCAGACGGTCACTGCCGCAACGGGCGCCTTGTGGTCCTCGTGGACGATGACCGTAAGACCATTCTTGAGGCGAAAGGTCGTGTGCGGGATCGAAACCTGACTGACCAGCTGGGGCAGGGGAACGGGCTGCGCCGATGCAGCGAGGGCGGGCGAGGCGAGCATCGTCGCAGATGCGAGCAGGACAAGGCTGCGGGTCATGCGCATCAGTCTGAATTCTCCGGCGATTTTTACGTGGCGAGCGCACGCGACCTTAGCGGGGGCGCATGGCAACGCAACGGCGTCGGTCGTGCGAGACCGGTCTTTCGGCGCCTGGATCCATCGAACAGCGACCGACCACAGGGCCTTCAGAAACCCTGACCTTCACCTTCGATTCCAGGAACGGGTTTTACGGTCGCGGTTAACGACTTGTCTCGGTTTGGGACATTTCTTCTCTAATATCCTCAGTTTCCGAGGGAAATGTGCTGGTTCATCAGTGGGTGACGCAAACCCGCAAGCAAAAAAACAATTAACAACCCGGAACGTTTATGTTTTAACGCGCAGTTAACAGCCTCACCGATTCGGGGGCAGCGTAAGGGAGGTCGCTTTATGCGTAAGATAGTTCTTTCATTGGTTGCGGGCGCGGCAATGGCCGCTGCTTCAGCAGCGAACGCAACGTCCTTCGTCGGAGGATCGCAGGGCTGTTTCGTGGTGCCGGGACCCGGCACCTGCGTCGCTGGATCCACAGCGACGGACAATGGACTCACCTATACAGGTGGCACCGCGACCTTTTCACAGAACACTGACGCGTCAGGGTTCGCCGCAATCGGCGGTCCAACCAACAATTTCGGCACGATCACTCTCGCGCCGAGCGCACACAGCTACACCGGAGATCTTTTCAACCTGCTGGTGACTTTCACTCAGCCCGCGGGTTCCGGCACGGGAACGTTCATGGCGAACCTCCTGGGCTCGCTGACGTCCTTTGGCACGGGCGGGGTCCAAATCACCTTCAACAATCCCGATGTGAGCGTCACTTCCCCGTCTGGGCCGTTCACCCTCCATGTGAACAACGTCTCCTTCAGCGGCAGCCCGCTCCTGGGCGATACGGTTCTGAGGCAGGATATCAGTGGTTACGTCCAGGCAGTTCCTGAGCCCGGCACCTGGGCGCTAATGCTGCTTGGCTTCGGCGGGATTGGCCTTGCCATGCGCCGCCGCCGCCGGCCGGTGCTCGCGCAAGTCGCGTAAGACCCGACGGGCTTTAAAATTAGGGCGGTCCGGATCCACTCCGGGCCGCCCTTTTCTTATCGCGTCAGATGTCTTCAGACGCCTCGTGGGGGAAATTGCTTAGTAAGATTAAATGGCGGGTAATTGCGGAACCCAAAGGTTAACGACCCGTTAAGCGGCGGCAGATCGAATTTAATCGGAGGTCGTCATGCGTAGACTAATAATTATGGCTCTGGGGGGGGCGGCACTAGCCACGACCTCCGTTGCAAATGCCACGTCCTTCGTCGGAGGATCGCAAGGCTGTTTCGTGGTGCCGGGACCCGGCACCTGTGTCGCTGGATCCACAGCGACCGACAATGGACTCACCTATACAGGTGGCGCCGCGACCTTCGCACAGAACACTGACGCGTCAGGGTTCGCCGCAATCGGCGGTCCAACCAACAATTTCGGCACGATCACTCTCGCGCCGAGCGCACACAGCTACACCGGAGATCTTTTCAACCTGCTGGTGACCTTCACTCAGCCCGCGGGTTCCGGCACGGGAACGTTCATGGCGAACCTCATGGGCTCGCTGACGTCCTTTGGCACGGGCGGAGTCCAAATCAGCTTCAACAATCCCAATGTGAGCGTCACTTCCCCGTCTGGGCCGTTCACCCTCCATGTGAACAACGTCTCCTTCAGCGGCAGCCCGCTCCAGGGCGATACGGTTCTGAGGCAGGATATCAGTGGTTACATCCAGGCAGTTCCTGAGCCAGGCACCTGGGCGCTAATGCTGCTTGGCTTCGGCGGGATCGGCCTTGCCATGCGCCGCCGTCGTCGGCCGGTGCTCGCGCAAGTCGCGTAACACGCAAGACGAACTTCGATTGGGGCGGCTCCGCATTGCGGAACCGCCCCTTTCTTTTATGGCGTCACCCCATGTTTCTATGAGCCAATAGCGCCATGACCGTTCGGAACTTTCATGCCCACATCTATTTCGACCGGGGCGAGGATGAACTCGCACGAGGCGTCGCGGAACGCGCCCGAGCGGCGTTTGGAGCTGCAGTCGGCAGCTTCCACGAGCGGCCTGTCGGCCCGCATCCCCGCGGAAGCTGCCAGTTGACGCTGTCCTCTGAGGAGTTTGGCAGGTTTGCGACGTGGGCGTCGCTCAATCGGGGCGATTTGACGATCTTTGCCCATGCCAACACCGGCGATGATCTTGCCGATCACACGAGGCACGTCGTGTGGTTCGGACCGAGCGAGACACTCAAACTCTCGATCTTTCGCTGACTTCGCGCCCCGCCTGCGCGGAAGCGCAGTTCGCCGCATCCTCGTGAACGAGATGCAGCGCGCACGCGTTGCGCGCTCGAAGGCGCGGACTTTCCCGTTCGTCCGCGCAGGAGGTTCAAACCATGTCGAAAACCCTGATCATCCTTGCCGCGGGTGCGGCAACGCTCATGGCGTCTCCGGCGGCGGCCCGTCATCACCGGCACCACCATCGCTATTACAGCTATTCCTACAGCTATTCGCCCTACCGTTACGCTAGCTACGGTTACCGGGCCTATAGTTATCCGGGCTACGCCTACCGGGCATATGGCTACAGCTATCCTTCCTATGGATATGCCTATCCCTCGTACGCCTATTCACCCTACGCCTATAGCTACAATCCCTATGCCTATTCATCCTACGGATACCGCATTCGCTGGCGCTGATCTCAAGGCAAAGGACTGATGGGAGGCCGGCGCGCAACCGCGCCGGCCTTTTTGCACCCGCGGGAACCTTGCCCAAGCTCGCGGCATCCAATCGGCCAGGCACCCATCCTTGGGCGCCTTGAACCCCGAGGGGAAAGCCGATGAAACTGACGATTGCAATGCTCTCCGCAGCCGCGCTGGTCGCGCCTGCCTCGGCTGGGGCCGCTGCCCCGACCGACCCGCAGATCGCCCATATTGCCTATACGGCGGGCAGCATCGACATAGCCGCCGGCAAGCAGGCGCTTGCGAGGGCCCACGACAGGAAGGTGCGCGATTTCGCCAAGGAAATGGTCCGTGACCACCAGGCCGTGAACACCAAGGCGCTTGCGCTCGTGAAGAAATTGCACGTGACGCCGCTGGACAATCCGACCAGCCAGGGCCTCACAAAGGCCGCTGCGGCCGAAAGCGCCAAGCTTGCAAAACTCAAGGGCCGCGCCTTCGATCGCGAGTATATCAATAATGAGGTCGCCTACCACAAGACGGTCAACCAGGCCCTCGAGGGTACCCTAATTCCCTCGGCCAAGAACGCCGAGCTCAAGTCGCTCCTCGAAACCGGCCTGACCTTGTTCCGCGAGCACCAGGCACACGCCGAACAGGTCGCGAAAGCAATGAAATGAAGGTGCACCCGCCACACCCGGCGCTCGCCGCCCTGTGTGGCGGCGTCCTGCTATTCGCCGCTTCCGCTGCAGCAGCCACGCCCAAGACCTACACCATCGTCATCGAAAAGATGAACTTTGGCCCGGTCCCAACCCAGCTGCACAAGGGCGACACGCTCGTCTGGGCGAACCACGACTTCCTCCGGCACAGTGCTACGGCGTCGAACCACGCCTTCGACGTCGACCTGCCGGCGGGTGTCAGCAAGAAGATGCTACTGACGAAAAGCGGAACGTTTGCGTTCCTGTGCCGCTATCATCCCGGCATGCGGGGGACTCTTGTGATCAGGTGAGGAAATGAGCGTCCACGTCCACACTTCGCCCGATTATGCCGCTCTTGGCGATGCCGAGCTCGCGCGCCGCTGCGTGGCGCGCGAACGCGATGCGATCAGCCATGTTGTTGCAGCCAACAATCAGCGTCTCTTTCGAACCGCCTGGAGCATTCTCAAGAACCGGTCGGAGGCGGAGGAAGCGGTCCAGTCGGCCTATCTTCAGGCCTTTGCGGCGATGGGATCATTCGAAGGCCGCTCAGCCCTCTCGACCTGGCTCACGCGGATCGTGATCAACGAGGCGCTCGGCCGACGCCGTTCCGATGAGCGTCGCCGCCGGCAGCTGGAAGAAAAGGGCATCGCGGTGATGGATACCTATCGCGACACGCTGATGCGCGGATCACAGGCCGAGGCCCCGGACGTCGCCGTCGCCCGCCAGGAGATCAGGGGGCTATTGGAGAAGGCCGTCGCGGCTCTCCCCGACAATTTCCGGACCGTGTTCGTCCTGCGCGACATCGAAGGCCTCAGCGTCGAGGAGACCGCACAGGTCCTGGGGACCCCGGAAGCGACGGTGAAAACCCGGCTGTTCCGGGCGAGACGACGGATGCAGGAGATCCTGGCCCCGGAGCTCGGCAACGCGCTGAGCGGCACGTTTCCCTTCGCGGGTGCGGACTGCGCGGCATTGACGCGCCGGGTACTGGCCGCACTCGGTCTCTAGCTTCGGCGCTGCGGCGACCGACCGTCCGGCTCCTCGATCAGGATTATTTCTGCAGCCGCTGGCTTGCGGCGAAGTGTCGGGCTAAATGTCGTCCACCCGACTCACCGTGCCCAGATTCTTTTTCCACGTCGAAGGTAGCCCGGACAATCTGGGCCTCGAACTTCCATCAATCGCCCAGGCGAAGTGCGAGGCGGCTCGCTATGCCGGTCACCTCCTGTGCGATGCTGCAGACAGCTTCTGGGCGACCGCCGAATTCAACATGCAGGTCGCCAACGAGACCGGCCTGGTCCTGTTCACGATCACCATCAGCGGGACGGACGCTCCCGCCATCCGTCATGAGCCGGTGATCGAGATCAAGCCCGCATGAAAGAAAGGCGCCCCTGCGGTGGCAGGAGCGCCAATCGGTCGACAAGCCTTGAATTCAGCGGGCGGGCGCAGCCGCCGAGACGCCGCCAAGCTGCGTGACGAGCTTCTTGTAGGCATCAAGATAAGCCAGCACGATGACCTGGCCAATCTCGGTATTCTGGTAGCCGTAGCCCCCGGCCGCCGCGAAGCCGCCCCACCAGCCCGCGCCGCCGCCTGCACCCCAGCTGACATCAGTCTTGCGGGCATAGCCTTCGGTCAAAGCCTCTTCCTCGGTCGTGCGGGCATTCACCAGCGAGAGGGTGACGTTCGCCTCTCCCTTCTTGACGTTGATGCCGCCCGCGAGTGCGCCGACAGCTCCGCCCCAGCCGCCAAAGTGGCCAAGCAGCCCACCAATCGCTGCTCCGGCCCCGCCGCCGCCGCTATTCTTGTTGGTGCTGACGATGTCGGGCTGAAGGAAATAGTCTGCGGCCTTGACCTGGCCCGCACCCATGCGGCTGCCGCGCTGGAGCTCGCCCTGGTCGGCAAGCGCTCGTTCCATTGCGCGGCTCTGCATCGCACGATCCCGGTTGACCATGCTGAAGCAGCCCGATTGCTGCACGAACACCTTGATGATGGCCTCGGGACTGCCAAGGTTGAGCTCGCGCCACCATTCCTTGTCCGGCGGGACGATCGCGAGGGTACCGATGCGGTGAGTGCAGACGGGGATTTGCGCCTCGCCCCGCTCCTGATCCTTGCGTCCCGAGCTCGGATCCGCAAACGCTGCAGTCGACAGGCATGCCAGCGCCGCGCCGGCCAAAAGTACAATCCTGGTCATCGAAAAGGCCCCCTTCGAATGATGCTTGCCGTTTAACAGGGATTTACCCGAGTCGGAAGGCGCGGCCTGCAGCTGTTCCGATGAATTTCTGCGCTTGCTGACAGCGTGACGCGGCCCTGCTAGCGCCGCGCGCAAATGCAGAAAATCGACCGGATCCGCAATTTCTCGATCATCGCCCATATCGACCACGGCAAATCCACTCTTGCCGACCGGCTGATCCAGGCGACGGGGGGACTGAGCGCGAGGGAAATGACCTCCCAGGTGCTCGACAACATGGACATCGAACGCGAGCGCGGGATCACCATCAAGGCCCAGACGGTGCGGCTCGAATGGCAGGGCTATGAACTGAACCTCATGGATACGCCCGGCCACGTCGACTTCGCCTACGAGGTATCCCGCAGTCTAGCGGCATGCGAGGGCGCGCTCCTCGTCGTCGATGCTGCACAGGGGGTCGAAGCGCAGACGCTCGCAAACGTCTACCAGTCGATCGAGCATGACCACGAGATCATTCCGGTCATCAACAAGATCGACCTGCCGGCTGCGGATCCCGAGGGAGTCCGCCAGGAGATCGAGGAGATCATCGGTCTCGACGCATCGGACGCCGTCCTTGCCAGTGCCAAGACCGGCATCGGCATCGAGGACGTGCTCAACGCCATCGTCGCCAAGATCCCGCCTCCCAAGGGCGATGCGGCCGCTCCGCTCAAGGCCATGCTCGTCGACAGCTGGTACGACCCCTATCTCGGCGTCGTCATTCTCGTGCGGGTCATCGACGGCTGTCTGAAGAAGGGCATGCAGATCAAGTTCATGCAGGCCGGCACTGCCCATCTCGTCGACCGCGTCGGCGCGTTTCGCCCCAAGATCGAGCAACTTGGCGAGCTGGGGGCCGGGGAGATCGGCTTCATTACTGCCCAGATCAAGGAAGTTGCCGAGACCCGCGTCGGTGACACGATCACCGATGCGAAGAAGCCTGCGGCCGAACCCCTTGCCGGCTTCAAGGAAGTCCAGCCGGTCGTCTTCTGCGGACTCTTCCCGGTGGACGCCAACGACTTCGAGAAGCTTCGGGACAGCCTTTACAAGCTGCGGCTCAATGATGCGTCTTTCAGCTTCGAGATGGAAACCAGCGCTGCCCTGGGCTTCGGCTTCCGCTGCGGCTTTCTTGGATTATTGCACCTGGAGATCATCCAGGAGCGCCTCACCCGCGAGTACGACCTTGATCTCATCACCACGGCACCAAGCGTGGTCTACCAGGTACGGCTGCGTGACGGCGAGGTCCGCGACATCCACAATCCCGCCGACTGGCCCGACGCCAGCCTCATCGAGGCGGTCGAGGAACCCTGGATCGACGCGACTATCTACGTCCCTGACTCCTATCTGGGGGCGGTGCTCAAGCTCTGCCAGGATCGGCGCGGCATCCAGAAGGACCTGACCTATGTCGGCACCGGCAGCCATGCCCGGGCGATGCTTCGATACGAGCTTCCGCTCAACGAGGTCGTGTTCGACTTCTATGACCGGCTGAAGTCGATCAGTCGTGGATATGCAAGCTTCGACTACCATCAGGTCGGCCACCGCGAGGGCGACCTCGTCAAAATGAGCATCCTCGTCAATGGCGAACCGGTGGATGCGCTCTCGATGATCGTCCACCGTGCCAATGCCGACGCGCGCGGCCGCGGCATGTGCGAACGCCTCAAGGACCTCATTCCGCGGCACCTTTTCAAGATCCCGATCCAGGCGGCGATCGGCGGCAAGATCATTGCTCGGGAAACGATTGCCGCACTCCGCAAGGACGTCACTGCCAAATGCTACGGCGGGGACGCGACGCGCAAGCGCAAGCTTCTGGAAAAGCAGAAGGAAGGCAAGAAAAGAATGCGGGAATACGGGTCGGTATCTATCCCGCAGGAAGCCTTCATCGCGGCCTTGAGGATGGGCGAGGAATAGCGCTCTGATTCGACTCGATCATTAATTTCATTTAACGAAATTGCCGAGGTCGAGACTCCCTTCGTTCGGCTGAAGGATTGTTAAGCCTCGCTCGGAGCGGCTCGGCAGTGGGGCAACCTGTCGGGCCGCTTTTTCCGCCTGATGGGCGCTCTCGTCGCTCCTCGATCCGTCGCTGTTGCCGGCCGTTCTCAATGCCTCTCCTGCACGGCTAGCGCCCGGGCGTTTCCATGATTTCCGTCAGCACCCCGCCCATGTCCTTGGGGTGGATGAAAAAGACAAGCGTCCCGTGAGCCCCGATCCGGGGTTCCCCGAGAATTCTCGCGCCCTTGGCTTCGAATTCGGCCTTGGCCTCATGAATATCGGCAACCTCGAAACAGACGTGGTGCTGCCCGCCCAGAGGGTTCTTCTCGAGGAACTTCCTGATGGGCGAGCCCTCGCCCAAGGGTTCGATCAGCTCGATCTGGCTGTTGGGCGTGTCGACGAAGCAGACGCGAACACCCTGCGCCGGCAGGTCGAACGGCAGGCCGTGCGGCTCGGCGCCGAACATGGAGCGATAGACCTCAAGGCTCTTTTCGATCGAGGGCGTTGCAACGCCTACATGGTTGAGACGGCCCAGTTTCATGGTTCGACTGTCACTTTCGTGTTCACAGAGTTCGCAATGAAGCAATCTTCATGGGAGCGATGATGGAGACGGGCGATCTCTGCCTCGCTGGGCCGAAGGTCTTCGGCCCACTCGACATTCGGGCGCAGGGTGACACTCGTCACTGCAATCTTATTGTCCGGCCGCTTCTCCATAATCCCTGTCGCTTCATCGCTGTAGCTGTCGACCACGAAGCCGTCGCGGCGCGCATAGTCGATGAAGAAAAGCATGTGGCAGGACGAGATGGCGGCGATGAAGGCTTCCTCTGGATCGACCCCGGCTGCGTCCGCTGTTCCCGGCGGCACATTGTCGGGACTGGCGCTTGCCCGAACGACCGCACCGCCGTCGAATGCCCAGCTGTGGGCCCTGCTGTAGCGGCCCCGCGAAAAATCTTCGCCAGGGCTGCGGGCCCACCGGACAGTGGCCGTATGGCGGCTCATGCAAGAGAATTCCGCCGGAAGCATCGGGGGCAGTGCTCGATCACAGCGGAATGTTGTCGTGCTTCTTCCACGGATTTTGCAGTTCCTTGTTCCTGAGCTTGCGCAGTCCCATCGCGACCCGCCGACGGGTGGAATGCGGCATGATCACCTCGTCGATGAAGCCCTTGCTCGCGGCAACGAAGGGATTGGCAAAGCGCTCTTCATATTCCCGCGTCCGTTCGGCGATCTTGGCGGGATCGCCGATGTCCTTGCGAAAGATAATTTCCACCGCACCTTTCGCGCCCATGACGGCGATTTCGGCCGTCGGCCACGCATAGTTGAGATCGCCGCGCAAATGCTTCGAGGCCATGACGTCGTAAGCGCCGCCATAGGCCTTGCGCGTGATGACCGTGATCTTGGGAACCGTCGCCTCGGCGTAGGCGAAGAGGAGCTTGGCGCCGTGCTTGATGATCCCGTGGTGCTCCTGTCCGACGCCGGGAAGGAAGCCCGGAACATCGACGAATGTCAGGATCGGGATGTCGAAGGCGTCGCAAAAGCGGACGAAGCGGGCACCCTTCTTGGCGCTGTTGATGTCGAGGACGCCGGCAAGCACCATCGGCTGGTTGGCGACGACGCCCACGGTGCGCCCCTCGATCCGGATGAAGCCGACGATGATATTCGCGGCATGGGCCGGCTGAAGTTCGAAGAAGTCGCCCTCGTCCGCGACCTTCCGGATGAGCTCATGCATGTCATAGGGCGTGGCGGCGCTGGGCGGGATCAGCGTATCGAGGCTGTCATCGAGCCGGTCGATCGGGTCCTCGCACGGGCGCTCGGGCACCTCGTGCCGGTTCGAGAGAGGCAGGAAGTCCACAAAGTCCCTGGTCGCCAGCAGCGCATCGATGTCGTTCTCGAACGCGACGTCGGCTACGCCCGACTTGGTCGTGTGGGTGACGGCCCCGCCAAGTTCTTCCTGGGTCACGACTTCGTTGGTGACCGTCTTCACGACATCCGGGCCCGTCACGAACATGTAGGACGAATCCTTCACCATGAAAATGAAGTCGGTCATGGCGGGCGAATAGACAGCGCCTCCCGCACATGGTCCCATGATCAGGCTCACCTGCGGGATCACCCCCGAGGCGAGGACATTGCGCTGGAACACCTCGGCATAGCCGGCAAGGCTCGCGACGCCCTCCTGGATGCGCGCGCCGCCGGAATCGTTGAGACCGATGACGGGAGCTCCGACCTTCATGGCCATGTCCATGACCTTGCAGATCTTCTGCGCATGGCGCTCGGAAAGAGAGCCGCCGAACACCGTGAAATCCTGTGCGAAGACATAGACCAGCCGGCCGTTGACCGTGCCCGAACCGGTGACGACACCGTCCCCGGGAACCTGCTGCTGATCCATTCCGAAATCGACCGCATTATGCTCGACGAACATGTCGTATTCTTCGAAACTGCCGGGATCGAGCAGCACGGATAACCGCTCCCGGGCTGTCAGCCGGCCCTTCGAATGCTGCGCTGCAATACGCTTTTCGCCCCCCCCGAGTCGCGCCAGCTCGCGTCTCTTTTCGAGCTCCTCGATCGTCGTTGCCAACGCTTTTCCTCCTTGCAGCAGCGGCTGCTGCCCTGCCTTTTACCCCTTCCACGGGTCTTTCATCGGGTCAATCGGGCGGACTGGCGCTTGCTGCAGTGCAACATGGCCTGAATCGTATTAACATCGATCAACGTTGCGGAACCGCAATGCCCGTCGACCCGTTCATCCTACGTTATCAAAAACACGGAGGTACAACGCAAAATGCTGACTCGCGTCGGGGTGCCAGTTGAGTCTCGAGCCGAGCCCTCGGCGCCGGACCCAGAACCTGTAACTTTGATTTGCTTTTCGCACCTGCGGTGGAATTTCGTGTTCCAGCGGCCGCAGCATCTCATGAGCCGCTTCGCGCGCGAGATGGACGTCGTCTTCTGGGAAGAGCCTGTGGAAATTGCAGCCAACGAGACGGCATATCTCCAGGTTCGCGAGGCCCCTGAAGCGTCGAACGTCCGCATCGCCGTTCCGCACCTTCCCCAGGGCATGCCTGAGGACGCACGCGAGGCCGCGCTGATGCGTCTCCTCGACGCGCACATCGCGTCGGTCCGGGGTGCGCTGATCTCCTGGTATTATACGCCGATGATGTTGCCCTTCTCCCGGCACATCGAGGCTGACGTGACAGTCTTCGACGCGATGGACGAACTCAGCAAGTTCAAGTTCGCGCCGGTCAAATTGCTCGATCTGGAACAGGAACTGATCGACCGTGCGGATGTGCTCTTCACCGGAGGATCCAGCCTGTACGAGGCGAAGAAGGACCGGCACGACAACGTGCATTGCTTCCCATCCTCGGTCGACCGCTGCCATTTCCTCAAGGCACGCTCCCGGCAGTTCGAGCCCGCCGATCAGGAAGACCTGCCCAAGCCGCGGTTCGGCTTCTACGGGGTCATCGACGAGAGGTTCGATACTGACCTTCTCGACAAGATCGCGCAGATGCGTCCCGATTGGACCTTCGTGATGGTCGGTCCGGTCGTGAAGATCTCTTCCGAGGACCTGCCCAAGCGGCACAACATCCATTATCTCGGCGGCAAGACCTATGACCAGCTGCCGGCCTACCTGTCCGGGTGGGACGTGGCGCTCATGCCGTTCGCGATGAATGAATCGACGCAGTTCATCTCGCCGACGAAGACGCCGGAATATCTTGCGGGCGGTGTGCCTGTCGTATCGACCCCGATCAAGGACGTCGTGCGCCACTATGGTCAGCTGGAAGGCGTGAAAATTGCCGCCACTCCCGAAGAGTTCGTCGCCGCCTGCGAGCAAGCGCTCGAGCTTTCGCGCAATCCCGAAGGTGGCTGGCTCGGCGAGGCGGACCTGATGCTGTCGGCAACCAGCTGGGACACGACTCAGGCCCGGATGGCCGGCCTCATACGCGACCTTCTTGGGACCCGCGTCGGGAGCAACGCCGCGATCCTGGTGGCGGCAGAATGAACGCGCCTTTCCGCGCCTCGAAGCGTCGCTACGATTACCTGGTCGTCGGGGCCGGCTTTGCGGGGTCCGTCCTCGCCGAGCGGCTCGCAAGCCAGCACGGAGCGCGGATCCTGCTGGTCGACAGGCGGCCCCACGTCGGCGGCAACGCCTACGACGAGCCGAATGAAGCCGGAATTCTCTACCACAAATATGGTCCGCACATTTTCCACACGAACAGTGAGCAGGTGGTCGATTACCTCTCGCAGTTCACGAGCTGGCGGCCCTACGAGCACCGCGTGCGCGCTTACGTGCGCGGACAGCTCGTCCCGATCCCGATCAACCGTACGACGCTGAACCTCCTGTTCGACGCCAACCTCGAGACCGACGAGGACGCCGCCGCTTATCTCGCGGCTCGCGCGGAACCCGTGGACGAGATCACGACTTCGCAAGACGTCGTGGTCAATGCGGTCGGCCGGGAACTCTACGAGCTCTTCTTCCGCGGCTACACACGCAAGCAATGGGGCCTCGATCCCAGCGATCTCGACAAGCAGGTGACGTCGCGAATTCCAACGCGGACGAATACCGACGACCGGTATTTCGCAGACACCTTCCAGGCGATGCCGCTTGAGGGCTACACGAAGATGTTCGAGCGGATGCTCGACCACCCGCTGATCGACAAGCGGCTCGGCACCGATTTTCGTGATCTCAAGGAAGAGGCGGACGGACTTGCCGATCACATCATCTACACGGGGCCGATCGACGAATATTTCGACTTCCGTTTCGGCAGGCTGCCGTACCGGTCGCTGAAGTTTGACCACCAGACGCTGGAGCAGGAGCAGTTCCAGCCGGTTGCGGTGGTCAACTATCCGTCGGAAGATGTCCCGTTCACCCGGATCAGCGAATACAAGCACCTGACGGGCCAGCAATCGCCCGTTACGACGGTGACGTACGAATATCCCTCGGCCGAAGGCGATCCCTACTATCCGATCCCGCGCCCCGAGAACCAGGAGCTCTTCAAGCGCTATGAGGCGCTTGCTGATGCAACGGACGACGTCACCTTCGTCGGGCGCCTCGCGACCTACCGCTATTACAACATGGACCAGATCGTCGGACAGGCGCTTGCGACCTTCCGGCGCCTTGACCAGAGGAAGCAGGGTCAGGAGCTCGGAGAGACTGCAGTCGCAGCGGAATAGCGGGTTCGGCACAATCCTGATGCTCATGCTTTAAGCGCGTCAGGAGGACATTGCTGATGCGTCAGAACTGGCCTGAAAGGCTGTGGCTCGTCCGGCACGGGCAGAGCCAGGGTAATGTCGCGCGCGACGCTGCTGACGAATCCGGCGCGCACGAAATCGACATCGACCTGCGGGATGTCGACGTGCCTCTTTCCGCCCTTGGCACCAGCCAGGCAGAAGCAACGGGGCGCTGGTTCGCGGCTCTCCCGCGCGAGGAGAGACCGGAGATCATTCTCTCCTCGCCCTATGTCCGCGCAAAGCAGACGGCCGAGATCATCTGCAGGGAGGGCGCCCTTGCCGGCGGTGCGACGCGGACGATCGTCGACGAGCGCCTGCGCGAGCGCGAGTTCGGGATTTTCGACCGGCTGACCGCGATCGGAATCCGCGAACGATTCCCGGAGGAAGCAGCTCATCGCCGACGGCTTGGGAAATTCTATCACCGCCCGCCCGGCGGCGAGAGCTGGGCCGACGTGATCCTGCGGCTGCGGTCCATGCTCAACACCATCAACCTTCACTATTGCGACAAGCGGGTGCTGATCGTGTGTCACCAGGTGGTGGTGCTCTGCTTTCGTTATATCCTCGAAGAACTCGACGAGGAGACGATCCTCTCCATCGACAAGCAGGCCGAGGTCCTCAATTGCGGCATCGCGGTCTACGAATTTCAGCCCGATGCCAGGGGTTCGTGCGTTCCTGCACTCGAGATCTGGAATTACGGTGCTCCACTCGAGGCAGAAGGGGCGCCAAAGACGTCCGCGCCGGATGCCATGGCAGGCACGAGGTGAGGCCGGTAGCGCTGGATAGCGCGGCTCTTCAGAAACATCCGCTGCCGCCCGTCATCGACGGCGACAAGGAAACCAAGGGGCGCATCCTCATCATTGCCGGCAGCAGGCAGGTGCCGGGCGCCGCGTTGCTCTGTGCAACTGCGGCCATGCGGGCAGGCGCGGGCAAGCTGCGGATTGCCACCATCGAGAGCGCCGCGCTCCAGACTGGTCTCGCCATGCCCGAGGCGATGGTGACCGGTATGGCGGAGGACGCCAGGGGCGGCTTTGCAGTCGCCGCTTCAAGACCGCTTGGAGAGCAGGCAGCAACGGTCGACGCGGTGGTCGCCGGCCCCGGTATGGCGGAGGGCCCAGCTTGTGCGGAGATCGCGGCCGCACTTCTGGAGGCAAACAGCGCCATCGCGCTCGATGCAGCACTGCTTCACGCGCTTCGAGCGCCGGTCACGCAGCGGCCTAGCCTGCCGGTACTCCTGCCACATTCGGGCGAGCTTGCCTCCCTCCTCGGCTGCGATGAGAAAGAAATCGACAAGGACCCCCTGGGCTGTGGCGCGCGCGCCGCCAAACTCTATCGGTCGGTCGTCCTGGTGAAAGGTGTCGACAGCCATGTCGTCACTCCCGCCGGCGATGCCTGGTGCTACAAGGGGGGCTCTCCCGGGCTCGGCGTATCCGGCAGTGGCGACGTGCTCGCTGGCATTGTGGGAGGGCTGCTCGCACGCGGGGCCGACCCGCTTTGCGCACTCCTTTGGGCGGTCTGGCTGCACGGCGAGGCGGGCGCGGCGCTCGAGAGGAAAGTCGGTCCGATCGGCTTCCTCGCCCGGCAGATCGCCGGGGAGATCCCCGCGCTACTGCCCCGCTGAATTCTTGTGATAGCGTTCGAGCTCGTCCCCGATCAGGCGGACGACGTGCAGGACGTTCGTGGAGCCGGCCGTGCCAAAGGGGATGCCGGCCATCAGGACGATCCGGTCGCCGCCCTTCGCAATCTGGTGCCGAAGAGCCATGCGTTTGCCCTTTTCGACCATTTCCTCGAAACTTCCCACGTCGCGCGAATGAATCGCGTGCACACCCCACAACAGGCCCATCCTGCGCGCCGTGTGCTGCGACGGGCTCATTGCGAGCAGCGGCACCGGCGGTCTCTCACGCGCAATCCGGCGCGCTGTCGCGCCCGAACTGGTGTAGCAGACCATCGCCGTCGCCGAGACCGTCTGGGCGATTTGCCGCGCCGAGCCGGCCAGCGCGTCGGCAGTCGTGGGCTCGAGCCGCGTCTGGGTGAAATGCACTCGCGCCTGATAAGAGGGATCGCGTTCGGCGCTCGTTGCAATACGGTCCATCATGGCGACGGATTCGCACGGATATTGGCCGGTCGCGCTCTCGGCCGACAGCATCACGGCGTCCGCGCCGTCGTAGATGGCCGTTGCAACGTCGCTGACCTCGGCGCGGGTCGGTGTCGGCGAGGTTACCATCGATTCGAGCATCTGCGTCGCGACGACCACCGGCTTTCCAAACTGCCGCGCGCACGCGACGATCTTGTTCTGGAGGGGTGGAACCTGTTCGGGGGGCAGCTCGACGCCAAGGTCGCCGCGCGCGACCATCACCGCATCGGCAAGCGCGATGATGTCGTTCAGCCGATCGATCGCCGCGGGCTTCTCGATCTTGGCAAGGAGCGCAGCGCGGTCACCGATGAGCGTCCGCGCCTCGGCGACGTCCTCGGGCCGCTGGACAAAGGACAAGGCGATCCAGTCGGCCCGCTGCTCGAGGGCGAATTGCAGGTCGTCGCGATCCTTGTCAGTCAGCGCCGGGATCGGGATGACCATGTCCGGGACGTTGACGCCCTTGTTGTCCGATACCGTCCCGCCGACCTTGACCTCACTGACGATCTGCCCGTCGTCCGCCTCGAGAACGTTGAGACGCACCTTGCCGTCGTCGATCAGGATATTCGTGCCGGGCCGGACAGATTCGAACAATTCCGCGTGGGGCAGCTGCACCCTGCCGCTGTTCCCTGCCTCGTCGCTCCGGTCGAAGATGAATCTCTTGCCCTTTTCGAGCAGGGTTCGGCCCCCTTCGAAATGGCCGACGCGCAACTTTGGGCCCTGAAGGTCGAAGAGGATCGTCGTGGGCCGGTGGAATTCCTTTTCGAGCGCCCTGATCGCGCTCACGAGCTTGGCTTTCTGCTTCTGATCGCCGTGGCTCATGTTGATGCGGAAGGCATCCGCGCCGACGAGCATGAGCTTGCGGATCGTCTTGGCATCACTCGACGCTGGGCCGAGCGTCGCGAGTATCTTTACCTTGCGCGCGCGAGGCGCGAGAGTTTCGGTCACTGGCACGTGTCCTTGATCGGGGCCTAGGCCTTAGCCGCTTGATATGACGGTTCAACCCGCTACAGCCCGGCGCAACCATTCAAATCAGTGGAGTAATGAAGATGGCGGAGGGCACCGTCGCGGCCGACCAGCTGCGGCTGTTCATCGAGCGGATCGAGCGACTCGAGGAAGAGAAGAAGGGAATCGCGGACGATATTCGCGACGTCTATGCCGAGGCCAAGGCCAACGGCTATGACACCAAAACCATGCGCGCGATCGTCCGCCTGAGAAAGATGGAGACCCACGCCCGTCAGGAAGCCGATGCGCTTCTGGAGACCTATCGCCAGGCGCTTGGATTGGAATAAGGGTTCCGCCATGGCCGGCCATAGCAAGTTCAAGAACATCATGTACCGCAAGGGAGCGCAGGATAAGAAGCGCTCTGCCCTCTTCTCCAAGCTCAGCCGCGAGATCACCGTCGCAGCCAAGATGGGCCTTCCCGATCCGGACGCAAACGCACGGCTCCGTGCCGCAATCATCGCCGCCCGGGCGCAGTCGATGCCCAAGGACAACATCCAGCGATCGATCGACAAGGCGGCTGGCTCGGACGCCGATAATTACGAGGAAATCCGCTACGAAGGCTTCGGTCCCGGCGGCGTCGCGATCATCGTCGAGGCCTTGAGCGACAATCGCAACCGGACCGCGACCAACGTCCGGACCATCTTCTCCAAGAACGGAGGCAACCTTGGCGCGGGCGGCAGCGTCAGCCACGGCTTCTCGAGGCTCGGACTGATCGAATATCCGGCCAGTGCCGGCGACGCCGACAAGGTGCTGGAAGCGGCGATCGAAGCCGGGGCGGAAGACGTCGAAAGCGACGAAGACGGCCATCGCATCTGGACCAGCATCGAAAGTCTGCACGAAGTCTCGCGCGCTCTCGAACCGATGCTCGGCGAAGGCGAGGGAGCAAAGCTCGCGTGGCGGCCTTCGACCGAGGTGGAGGTCCGCGGGGACGATGCGCAGCAGCTGATGAAGCTTATCGACGCGCTGGAAGAAGATGACGACGTCCAGACCGTCTGGGGCAACTACGACGTGCCGGAAGACGAACTGGAGCGTCTCGTCTGAGGATTCTCGGCCTCGATCCAGGCCTTGGCACCACTGGCTGGGGTCTCATCGAAGCGCAGGGCAATCGCCTCGTCCATGTCGCAAACGGCCAGATCAGCACCGACAGCAACGAACCGCTCGCGGTCCGGCTCGCGGCGCTTGCAAACCATCTCGAGGCGCTGATTGCCGACCAGGCCCCGGCAGCAGCAGCCGTCGAGGAAGTCTTCGTGAACCGAAACCCCCAGTCCACGCTGAAGCTCGGGCAGGCACGCGGCGTAGTCCTCATGTGCGCTGCACGAGCAGGATTGGAGATCGGCGAATATCCGCCGAGCCTCGTCAAGAAAGCGGTCGTCGGGACCGGCGGCGCCGAGAAGGCACAGGTCCACGCAATGGTGTCCCGGCTGCTTCCCGGCATCACCATCGCCGGCACCGATGCCGCCGACGCTCTCGCCGTCGCGATTACCCACGCCCATCATCTGGCGACGGCGCGGCGCATCGCCTAAGCCTTACTGCCGATGATTGCTCGTCTTTCGGGAATCCTTGCTGAAACCGCTAGCGACAGCGCGGTGATCGACGTCGCCGGCGTCGGCTATCTCGTGCACCTCAGCTCGAAGACCCTCGACAGCCTTGGCGCAGTTGGCGCAGAGGTGCTTCTTCTGACCGAGCTCCAGGTTCGCGAGGACGCGTGGACCCTTTTCGGCTTCGGCTCTGCCGCCGAGCGCGAGTCGTTCCGCGCCTTGACCTCGATCCAGGGCGTCGGCGGGCGGCTAGCACTGGCAATTCTCTCCGTTCTCTCCCCTGACGAACTTGCCCGCGCGGTTGCCAATGACGACAAGGGCATGATCGGCCGCGCAAACGGCGTTGGACCCAAGCTTGCGGCCCGCATCGCCAACGAGCTGCAGGGAAAACTGGGCGTCATCGGTGCAGGCGGTGTCGCGCCGCCGCCGCGGGGAGGGGCTGCGGCCGACGCTCTCTCGGCGCTTGCCAATCTTGGTTTCAGGCCGGCCGAAGCAAGCGCGGCGGTCAATGCCGCCCAGGACGAGCTCGGCGTTGGAGCCAGCCTCGATGCGCTTGTCCGCATGGCACTCAAGAAGGCAGCCAAGTAGCGAGACGCTGGACCGGTTGCGCCCCTTGCGCTGCGGCTAGCCCCAGACATCACTGTAGAGACGAAGCAGGTTCTGTCCGAGCAGCTTCTCGACGCGCCGCGTCGTCCAGCCGCGCCTGGCGAGGTCGTTCCCGAGCCGCTCGAGTTTGTCGATCGAATTATAATCGCGAACCAGCGGAAAGACGTCGGGACCTTCTCCGGGCGCCGCAATCCCGGCGGCGTGACGCTGCTCATAATCCTTGCGGGCATCGTCGATGGCCTTGGCGTCGAGGATGACCGGCAGCACGCCGCCATCGGTGCCGATCGAGACGTGGTCCTCGCCCGCGACCTTCGCGACGTGATCGATATGATCAAGAAGCATGGATCCGCTCGCATGCATGTCGGCTGCGAGATACGGCATGAAATAGACACCGACGACACCGCCCTTGGCAGCAACGGCGCGGATTGCCTCGTCGGAGACGTTGCGCGGATGGTCGGTGATCGCGCGCGCGCCTGTATGGCTGATGGTCAGCGGCCGCTCGGCGAAGTCGATCGCCTGCCCGATCGTGCGCGCACCTCCGTGCGAGAGGTCGAGCAGAAGCTTCTGGGATTCGATCCGCCGGATAGTGTCCCGGCCAAGGCTGCTGAGGCCCGAATTGCGGGGTTCAATCGATCCATCGCCGCTGAGGTTCGCAAGATTGTAGGTGAGCTGGACGCAGCGGATTCCGCCTTTCTTCATTTCGGCGAGACGGTCGAGTGCTGGCCCCACCATGGCCGTGTCCTGCGTACCAAGGATGATTCCGAGCTTCGCCTCTCGCTTGCAGTCCATGACGTCCGACGTCTGGGTGACGAGCTTCAGCCGATCGGGATTCGCCAGCAGCTGATTGTGATACTTGGCAAGGTTCCTGGTGAATTCTTCCCAGGCGTCGGCATGATTGCCGACCGGGAGCAGGGTATCCCTTACGGCCGTTATTCCCGTGGATCGAATCTCCGCCCAGGCGCGATCGGTCAGGCGAAGCTCGCCTCCAGCCCCGTAGGGGTCGCTGATGCCACCCAGGCCATCGATGATGGTGGAGCTTCCGTACCAGGAGCGCGACGCAGCAGTTCGGGCCATCGCACTGCCAGCGAGCGCCGTCGCGGCCATGCCTCCCAACATGGTTCGCCGATCGATGTGCATCCCAATCGCCTCCCTCGCCGCCATTGGTTAGCAGCGCGCTCAAGGTCGGCAAATTGCTCTTCTTCAGCGGCTGCTGATGACGAACCAGACCTGCGGCGAACAGGGTCGCCCGGTTCGAAACCGCGCTGCCGCGGCAATGCAGTGGCGGCGGCTGGATTGCTTCGCTACGCTCGCGCCGACGAATGAGCCATGGCCACTGACCCCGCCCGCATCACGACGCCCGAAAGGACGGCCGAAGACGCCGATGCGGCGTTGCGGCCCAAGAGCCTCGACGAGTTCATTGGCCAGCAGGCGGCGCGGGAGAACCTGCGTGTATTCGTCGCCGCCGCCAGGAGCCGCGGCGAAGCGCTCGACCATGTCCTCCTCCATGGCCCGCCGGGACTTGGCAAGACGACGCTCGCCGGCATCCTCGCACGCGAGATGGGCGTGGGATTTCGCGCGACATCAGGCCCCGTCATTGCAAAGTCGGGCGACCTCGCGGCGCTGCTCACCAACCTCGAGGACGGCGATGTCCTTTTCATCGACGAGATTCACCGGCTCAATCCCGCGGTCGAGGAAGTCCTCTATCCCGCGATGGAGGACCGCGCGCTCGACCTGATGATCGGCGAGGGCCCCTCGGCCCGTTCGGTTCGCATCGAACTGCCGCGTTTCACCCTCATCGGCGCAACGACGCGCCAGGGCTTGCTGACGACGCCGCTTCGCGACCGGTTCGGCATTCCCGTGCGGTTGAACTTCTACACGGTCGAGGAACTGGAACAGGTGGTGCGCCGGGCCGCCCGTCTGCTGGGCGCAGGCCTCAGCGGCGACGGCGCCCAGGAGATTGCACGGCGGTCGCGGGGGACGCCGCGCATCGCCGGCCGCCTGCTTCGCCGGGTGCGGGATTTTGCGCATGCGGCGGGGTCGGAGACGATCGATAAGGACCTGGCCGACAAGGCTCTCTCGAGGCTCGAGATCGATGCTCTCGGGCTGGACGCGATGGATCGCCGCTACCTCACGATGATCGCGGACCTCTACGGCGGCGGGCCGGTCGGGGTGGAAACGCTGGCAGCGGGCCTGTCGGAGCCTCGCGACACGCTCGAGGACGTTATCGAACCCTATCTTATTCAGCTTGGCCTCATCGCCCGGACGGCACGAGGACGCTGCCTCAACGGGCGCGGCTATGCTCATCTGGGACTGCCTGCACCCAAGGGAGGACAGGGCGGTTTGTTCGACCAGGGAGCTGCATCCGAATAATGCGTCATATCATTCTTGCCGCGGCTGCCTTGCTCGCAGCCCCGGCTCCCGCTCAAGCACAGCCCAACATTCCCCAGGCGCCCGACTATGCGAAGGATTCGACCTGGCTATGCCTTCCGGGCCGGCTCGACACCTGTTCGACACCCCTCGCAACGACCGCCCTTAATCCCAACGGTTACGGCTCAACCGGCAGGAGCAGCGTCGCGAAGAACCCGCCGATCGACTGCTTTTACGTCTATCCGACGGTTTCGCGGGACCAGGGCCTCAACAGCGATCTCAATGCTGGTCCGGACGAAAAAGACGCTGCGGAGGTGCAATTTGCACGTTTCGCCGGCGTGTGCCGGCCGTTTGCGCCCATCTACCGACAGATGACCGTCGGTGCGATCGTCGCCATGTCGACCGGAGCCGATATCAGTCGGGCAGCTGCCCTTGCCTATGGCGATGTCGCGGCCGCCTGGCACAATTATCTCGCGACCCGAAGCAAGGGACGCCCCTTCGTTCTTGTCGGGCACAGCCAGGGGAGTGCTCTTCTCCAGCAGCTCATTGCGCGCGAAATTGAAACCAACCCGGCACTCGCCGCCCGGATGCAGCTGGCGATCATTCCAGGATTCAACCTTCTGGTGCCCCAGGGGAAGCTCGTCGGCGGCACGTTCAAGAAGACGCCGCTCTGCAGCCGTCCGGGCGAAAATCACTGCGTGATCAGCTGGACGAGCTTCCGCGAAAAGAATGTCCCTCCGGACGGCGCAATGTTCGGAGTTGCGGATCAGGCGGGCATGACGGTCGCCTGTGTGAACCCCGCCAGGCCGGGCTCGGCAGGCTGGGTGCCGCTCGACAGCTATTGGTACGCTCGGTCTACCTATCCCGTCGCCGGCGGGCCAATCGTGTGGTCTACGCAGGGCCCTCCGCCGACGCCGTATCTCAGGACCGAAGGTCTCGTTTCGGCAAGGTGCGTCAATGAGGGGCAACGCGGTTACCTGTGGATCCGCACCAACGCTGATCCGAGGGACGCGCGGACCGACCGGATCGGCGGCGAGGTCGCGATCATGGGCATGTTCATTCCAGGATGGGGCATGCACCTCGCCGACATGAACGAAGCTCTGGGCGACCTCGTCCGCGAAGTGGGCGAAATCAGTCCTCGATAATCCTGAAGAGCTTGTCGACGGGCGTCTCAAGCGCCTCCGCGATCTTGAGCGCGGTGAGCGTTGAGGGAACAAAGATCCCGTTTTCGATGGTGTTGATGGTCTTTCGGCTGACGCCGACCCGCGCGGCCAGATCGGCCTGCGTCCAGCCGCGCGCATCGCGCTCCGCGCGAAGCGAGTTCGCGAGCCGCTCAGCCAAGCCCGTGGGCCCGCCGCTCGCGCACCGCAAAGCTGATCAGGGCCGATCCGACCCCCAAGGTCACGAGAATGTGGACGCCCTCGTTGAAGGTAAGAGGGTCGAAGATCGATTCGACGTAGAGCGCGAGGGCGGTGATGATTGTCACCCAGAATCCCAGGGCCTGGGACGCGAGCCTGTTCAGCCTGGATGTCTCATCGTTCAGCAGATCGCGCACCCTCCTTCCCCGCAGCAGGAACCCTCCGGTCGCAAGCAGCATCAGGATGAGGATAACGAGGATGAGCCAGGCACCGACGCGCGCATGGGAATCGCGCGTTGCCGGGGAGCTTGCGAAATAGAGGCTCTGCCCGCTGAAGAAGACAATCGCCAGAACAAAGAAGATGCGCGAACGCGCGCGTCCCATACGCTCGGCCTCTTCGACGTCATGAACATCGTGCATCGAACCCAACCCTCCGCTCGTGTAACTTGTAGGTGACATGTAACCTTAGCGTTACACGCTCGTCAAGCGGGGTTGCGGGAAAGAGTCGCGGCTCGCTAAGGCCTCCCCTGACATGCGCCCCAATTCCCTCGACACGCCGTATCGCGGAGGCTTCGTCGGCAACGAGCACCGGTTCGCGCTGACGGTCTATTTCGAGGACACCGACGCTTATGGCATCGTTTATTACGCCAATTATTTGAAATTCATGGAGCGCGCGCGCTCGGACATGATCCGCGCGGTCGGCGTCGACCAGGGCGCCGAACTCGGCCGATCGGGCAGCGCCTATGCAGTGGTCGAAGTCGACATCAAGTATCACCGGCCGGCACGGCTCGGCGAAGACCTGCAGGTCATCAGCAAGGTCGATCAGGTCCGCGCATCCTCGGTTCATATTCAGCAGCGAGTCATGCGCGGGCCGGAACTGCTGACCAGCGCCAAGGTCACTGCGGCTTTCCTCGACGCTGCAGGACGGCCGCGGCGGCAGCCGAACGAATGGGTCGAACAGTTCAAGGCAATCACGACATAGCGATGAAGCGGTATTTCCTTTCCTTATTGCTGCTTGCCTTTGCAGGTGAGGCCAATGCGCAGCAGCCCGGCACGCCGACTGCGACGGTCATTGCAATCCCGCCATTGACGAGCCCGGATAGCGGCACGCGCGGCAACCAGATGCTCGCTGTCGGCTGGAACGTCACCCAGCTGATCGCCACAGACCTCCAGCAGACCGCCGAGGTCATGCCGCTCCCGCCCAACCGGGACGATTATTATTCCTACCCCGAGGTAACCGCCCCGACCTTCTCCAAGTGGCGCTCGGCCGGAGCCAAGGCGCTCGTCATGGGCTTCGTCCAGTCGCGCTCGGACGGTCGGCTTACCGTCGGGTGCTACGTCTATGATCTCGACAAGGGCCGGGAACTCGCGCGGAAGGGTTTCGTCATCGGCCCCACCGACTGGCGGCGCGCCGCACACAAATGTTCGGGTCTCGCCTATACCGCCATCACCGGCGCACCCGGGATGTTCGACACGCGCATCGCCTATGTCGCCGAAAGCGGTGCTGGCGACGGCCTTGTTCGACGGATCGCCGTGATGGACAGCGACGGCTACAATCACAAGTACCTGACCCCCGGAACGGGGATGGTGCTGACGCCGCGACTTGCGCCCAAAGGATCGCAGCTTGCCTATGTCAGCTTCGAAGGCGGAAACCCAAGCATTCACACGCTTGACGTCGGCTCGGGCCAGGATCGGCCCTTGCTGGCGAACGGGGCCACGAGCTTCGCTCCGCGCTATTCGCCCGATGGCAGCAAGATCGTCTTCTCGATGATGCTGGGTTCCAACAGCGACATCTATGTCGTTGGCGCAACTGGCGGCCTTCCGCAGCGCCTCACCACCGCCCCGGGGGTCGACACCGATCCCAGTTTTTCGCCGGACGGAAGCAAGATCGTCTTCGAAAGCGACCGCGGCGGATCGCAGCAGCTGTACGTGATGAACGCCGACGGCTCGGGTGAGCGGCGGATCAGCTTCGGCGGCGGCTGGTATGCCACGCCCCAATGGAGTCCGGATGGAAACTGGATCGCGTTCACGCGGCGCGCCCAGGACGGCCGGCGGATCGGCATCGTCAAGCCGGATGGCACGGGCGAGACCGTTTTGACCACTGGACCCGGGGACGAAGGTCCGAGCTGGGCAGCGAGCAGCCGCGAAATCCTGTTCCAGCGAAGCGATGCGGCAGGCCGATCGGGGCTCTACCGGGTGACGCTCGACGGTTCGGCGCCGCGGCGGATCACGATTCCGCAGGATGGCTCGGATCCCGACTGGTCGGGAGTAATGGACTGATGCGCAGGCACCAGCTTTTGTTCGCCCTCCTCGCAGGCGCCGCAAGCGCTGCCCCGGGGCAGCTGTTTCCACTGATCAGGTCGCATAACGCGCCCCCTCCCGTGGTTCAGGGCATCGATGCCCTTCGTGCGGAATTCGCTGCCCAGTCAGGGGGTACGACCGTCTATTTCGGTGCAGGAAGCGCGATCCTCGGCCCTCCGGCAAGGACCGTGCTGGTGGCGCAGGCGGCGTGGCTTCGGCGCCACCCCGAAATCGTCGTCCGGGTCGAAGGCTACGGAGACAGCGGTGATACCCGTGACCATGCGCTGGCCGTTGGCGCGCGACGGGCCGAAGAGACCCGGAACTATCTCATTCTGCTCGGCGTCCCCTCCGCGCAGGTGTCGACAACGACCTGGGGCAAAGAACGGCCGGGCCTCGGCCGGGCCGTTACAATTCTGGTTCGCTCGACTTAGGCAGCGCGGCGCTGGCAACCGGTCGCCGCGAGCCACGCGCGCGCCTGGCGCTGGGCTTCGGCGATCTCGCGCGCCGTCATCTCGAGCGCGATCTCGGCGCGGCACTCCTGGCCCCGCGTGCAGCCAGAAAGCGCTGAAAGGTTGAACCATTTGTGCGCTTCGATGAGATCCACTCCCACCCCGCTGCGGCCCGTCGAAAAGGTGATGCCAAGCTCGAACAAGGCATCGACATCCCCGGCTTCTGCATCCGCGAGCCTGCTTCGAAGCAGGAATTCCGCGCTCTTTTGACTAATCGCCCCCATTTTGTGTCCCCCTCAGGTCCCTCGTTGGACATGAGGTTCGTCCCCGAACCGCAAAAAAATGGTTAACGCGATTCAACCACCTCAAATTGGTAGATCGTCCATCAAGCGCGTGGTCCCGATTACGGCCTGCGCAATGAGCGCGTGTCGGTGACTTGCTCGAACGTCGACGGATCGACGAGGGCGAAATAGTCGCGACGATCGAGGCGGCTCTTGCGCGTTTTTTTGCCTCGGCGATCAGCGCTACGTCGCCCGCGGGGAGCGAACCCATGGTCGGCATCATGGCCACCGGGTCCTCAACGCGCGCCTCGTGCCAAATCTTCACTGTTAAGAACGATTTGCGCCGCCCGGCGCCCTCAGTTAATCTTTACCGGGGCGGCGCCTTGCACGCGCGCCGGGGGAAAGATCAAGCATGAGCCAGCCGCATTTCATCGTCTTCGCCAACGAAAAGGGCGGAACCGGCAAGTCCACGACGGCAGTGCACACCGCAATTGCGCTCGCTGCCTCGGGGCACCGCGTCGGCGCGCTCGACCTCGATAGCCGGCAGCGCACCATGACCCGCTATCTCGAGAACCGCGACGCGACGATGAGGCGTCTCGAAAAGGAATTGCCGCAAGCGGCATATGAGGTGCTCGAGGACCAGACCGAGGAAGGCCTTGGCGAAGCGATTGCCAGGCTCGCTGCCAGGGCCGATGTCATCGTCATCGACACGCCGGGCCGCGACGACCCTGTCGCGAGGGCCGCGATCCTCAAGGCCGATACTCTGGTGACGCCGATGAACGACAGCTTCGTCGACCTCGACCTTATCGGCCAGGTGCATCCGGAAAATTACAAGATTACCCGGCCGAGCTTCTACGCCGAACTCATCTGGAACAGCCGCACGCAGCGCGCCAAGGTCACTGGCAAGAGCGTCGACTGGGTGGTGTTGAGAAACCGTCTTCAGCATATCGAATCGCACAATCTGAAGCGCGTCGGCGCAGCGCTCGACGAGCTTGCCCGACGCGTTGGCTATCGCGTGATCCCGGGACTTGGAGAGCGGGTCATCTATCGCGAACTCTTTCCCAAGGGCCTGACCCTTCTCGATTTGCAGCAAATCGGAGATGTCGGGATCGGCCACATCACGGCGCGCCAGGAACTGCGCGAGATGATTGCGGGCCTCGCCATCCCGGGCCAAGAAGAGCAGAAGCTCGCCGCCGTCGGTTGAACCAATTCGCATTCGCTGCGTAAGGCAGCGCAATGACCCACAAGTTCAACCCCACCGTCCTTCGCGAATATGACATCCGCGGAATCGTCGGCGCAACGCTGACCGAAGCCGACGCCTATGCCCTTGGCCGAACCTTTGCGGCGATCACACGGGAGGAGGGAGGCCGCCGGCTGGCCGTCGGGCGTGATGGCCGCTCGCATTCGGGCATGCTCGAGGCAGCGCTGGTTCGGGGACTGACCGAAGGCGGGGTGGACGTCGTTCTTATCGGCATGGGTCCATCGCCAATGCTCTATTTTGCAACCTACTATCTCGACGTCGATGGCGGGATCCAGGTTACCGGAAGTCACAACCCTGCCGACTACAACGGCTTCAAACTGCTGCTGAAGGGCCGCTCCGTCTTCGGGGTCGAGATCCAGGAAATCGGCAAGCGCGCAGCAGCGGGCAACTGGAGCGAGGGCCACGGAACGACCGAGGAGGTCGACATCCGCGAAGCCTATCTGAACCGCCTTCTCGAGGGTTTCGCGGGGCGGGGCTATCGCATTGGCTGGGACGCCGGGAACGGGGCTGCAGGACCCATCCTCGACATGCTTGTAGAACGGTTGCCGGGGCAGCATCACGTCATCTTCAGCAAGGTGGACGGCAGCTTTCCCAACCACCATCCCGACCCCACGGTCGAGAAAAACCTGGCCGATCTCAAGGAGCTCGTCGCCCGGGAGCAGCTCGACTTTGGAATCGCGTTCGACGGCGATGGCGACCGCATCGGAGCAGTGGACGGCAACGGCCGCGTGATCTGGGGCGACCAGCTGCTGATGATTCTCGCCGAGCCGGTGCTGAACGAGCTGCCAGGAGCGACCATCATTGCCGACGTCAAGGCCAGCCAGACCCTGTTCGACCGGATTGCCGAGCTCGGGGGAACGCCGCTGATGTGGAAGACCGGCCACAGTCTGATCAAGTCGAAAATGAAGGAAACCGGCGCACCGCTCGCCGGCGAAATGAGCGGGCACATCTTCTTCAAGCACCGCTGGTACGGTTTCGACGATGCGCTCTACGCTGCTGTCCGGCTCATCGAAGCGGTGAGCGCGAGCGGCAGGAGCCTGACCCAATTGAGGGATGCGATGCCGACGGCGGTTGCGACCCCAGAATTGCGATTCCAGGTGGACGAAAGCCGGAAGTTCGCCATCGTCGAGGAGGTCCGCGACCGTCTCGGCTCTGACGGCGCGAAGGTCGACGCCACGGACGGAGTGCGGGTCAGCACGGCCGACGGCTGGTGGCTGCTCCGCGCCTCCAATACGCAGGACGTCCTTGTGGCACGTGCAGAAGCGAGCGACGAGGCGGGCCTCGGAAGGCTCGTCGATCAGATCGACGCACAGCTCGCAAAATCAGGCGTGGAGCGGACCGAAGCGGTCCATTGAACCTCAGGCTCCCGCGAAGAGCAGCAGTGCCGCCGCAAGGACGAGGGCGGAGACCGACAGTGCCGCCAATGCCCATAGCGCACCATTGAGGGACCCACGTCCCCCTTCCCTGGTAAACCAGGCTGCCTCGACGCCGAGGTAGAACAAGGCCGCGACGACTAGCATGACCTGGGCAGCGGCATCGGCGGTCTTGGACGGGAGGCGCGAGACGCACTCTGCGGTGCTGCACAGGAGCACGACCGGCGTCGTCGCAAAGCATTGTGCGTAAAAATAGGGCTGGAGAGTGACCCGGTCCAAGGGCTGCCGCGTCGCGGCAATACCGAACGCGCCGGCAATCACCGGAAGGGTCGCAAAGGCGATCAGCCGAAAGAGGATCAGGCTCGTATTGTCCTGAATGAGCGCTGCAAGGCCGATCCCGTTGTCGATGAGTGGGCTATTCCCGACGACCGCCACTTCGAACGCGTGCGAAGCAAGAAGAGTGAGCAGAAGGAAGATCGGGGGACTAACGACGTCCCTGAACTGGTCGGCGACCGCGAGCTGCAGCTCCCCCTTGCTTCGTTCCATCATCCGTAGGGGGTGCCGGACAGATCGCCACAACGTGCGCGGATAGAAGACCGCCCACGACATGATCTCGTAGAGAAGGACCTCGAAGGACTTGAGGAAGATGATGAACGGCACGAGCCCCCCGAACCTGCCCGCCTCGCGTGTAACCCATGTGATCAGAGCCCACCAATGTTGTTTGATCGAACAGTCGGTGACTGCCGAGCCCGATTAATGTATGGAAATGCGATGCTGGATCAGCCTGCTCATCCGGACAGCGAGCATGAGCGGCTCCAACTGATGTTCGAACGTGCGCCCGGCTTCATGGCCCTGGTCGAGGGCACCAACCTGCGCTTCATCGTCGCCAATGCTGCATTCCGTCAGCTCGTCGGGCGCCAGGACCTCATCGGACAGCCGCTCACGGAGGCGCTTCCGGAACTCGACGAGCAGGGGTTTGACGATCTCTTGAGCGGCGTCAGCAGATCCGGAGAGCCTTTCGTCGCCCACGCAATGCCGCTTACGGTGGTCAGAGAAAATCTTGCTCCCGAGGAGCTCGTTCTCGACTTGGTATTCCAGCCAGTCCCAGGATCGGGCAGCCAGAAGCCCGCCATTTTCATCCAGGGACAGGACATAACCGACGACAAGCGCAGCCAGATGCTGAGGACCGCTCACGCCAAGGTCCTCTCGCTCGCAATCGGGGACAGTCCGCTCGAGGACACCCTGAACGCGCTTCTGAGGATCGTGGAGGGCTCCTCCTCAACCGGAATGCTCGGCTCGATCCTGCTCCTCGATGCGGAGCACAAACACCTTCATTATGGCGCAGCCCCAAGCCTTCCGCGTGCTTACAGCGAGGCAATCGACGGGGTCGAGATCGGTCCCTGCGCAGGATCCTGCGGGACCGCGGCATTTCTCGGGGGCGCCGTCTACGTCTCGGATATCGCGACCGATCCCCTCTGGGCCGATTACAAGGACATTGCGCTTGCCCACGGACTTCGCGCCTGCTGGTCAATTCCGATCCTAACCCGGGGCCGCGAAGTGCTTGGGACCTTCGCCATGTACCACCGCGAAGTGCGCGAGCCGACGGTGCGCGATCTGATGCTCGTCGATCTCGTCATCCAGACGGCGGCGCTGGTGATCGATCGCGAGCGCGCGCACCGTGCGCTCGCCGGAATGCCGACCATCACCCTTCAGTCGTCTTCGTCCTCATAGCCAACGAGGTTCAGCTCGCATGCCTTGATCTGGTGCGTCATGCACCAGTGCTTCAGCGCTTCCTCGCGCCCATGCGTGATCCACACCTCTGAGGGTTCCAGCTCGCGGATCGTCGTGGTGAGTTCGTCCCAGTCGGCATGGTCGGAAATGACCAGCGGCAGCTCGACGTTGCGCTGGCGCGCACGCTGACGGATCCCCATCCATCCCGAGGCCATGGCTGTCACCGGATCGGGCAGGCGCCGTGACCATCGGTCGTTGAGCGCCCCTGGCGGAGCGATCACGACATGCCCCGCCATCTCCTGCTTGGTCGCCGACCCCGCGTGGCGAAGGTCGCCCAAATTCACGCCGAAGCTCTCGTAAAGCTGATTGAGCCGCTCGATCGCCCCGTGGAAATAGACGGGAGCATGATGCCCACGCTCGCGCAGTTCGCAGATCACGCGCTGGGCCTTTCCGAGCGCATAGGCGCCAACCAGCACACAGCGGCTCTCGTCCGCGTGCAGCCGGTGCAGCAGGCGGTCGATCTCGCTTCCGGTCTCGGGGTGACGGAAGACCGGGAGGCCGAAGGTCGCCTCGGTAATGAAGATGTCGCAAGGGACAGGGACGAAACACTGGCAGGTCGGGTCCGGGCGGCGCTTGTAATCGCCCGATACGACAATCTTCTCGCCCTTGTGCTCAAGGACGATCTGCGCGCTTCCAAGAACATGACCGGCGGGAACGAAATTGACGTCCACATCGCCCACTCGAACGACTTCGTCGTAGGCGGCGCCCTGAGCGCCGGATTGAGGACCATAGCGGCATTCCATGATCGCCAGCGTTTCGGGGGTCGCAAGAACCGCACCATGACCACCGCGTGCATGATCGGAGTGTCCGTGGGTGATCATCGCCCGCGGCTTTGGCTGGGAGGGGTCGATCCACGCGTCGGCCGGGCGCACGTAGATCCCCTCCGGGTGAGACTCGATCCAGGAACCCAATCGCGCCATTGCGAGCTATATAGGAAAAGAAGGCGGGGAGTTCCCCCCGAACGGAGGAAAAGAATGGGCCAGGCGAACTGGTGGGTAATGGATATCGTCGGGCCGGCGATCCTGCTGATCGTGCTCGTCTGGCTGGTGGTCCGCGCGAGCTCGAAACGCGGCCGCGGCGACAAGCAGCGCTCCGAACAAGGTACACGTGACCTCTACCGCGAAGAGGAGGAACGGCGCCGCGACGGGACGGACAAGCTCTGAACGACCTTCCCGAGGTCGTCCGGCGCTGGTTTGAGGCCAAGGGCTGGTCGCCGCGGCGGCACCAACTGGAGATGCTCGAGCTCGCGCGTGCCGGACGCAGTGCGCTGCTCGTCGCCGCAACCGGTTCCGGCAAGACGCTCGCCGGTTTCCTTCCGACCATCTGCGAACTCGCCGAGCAGCCCAGCGACACTCTCCATACGCTCTATGTTTCGCCGCTGAAGGCCCTCGCGGTCGACGTCCATCGCAACCTCACCGGACCCATCGAGGAAATGGGGCTCTCGATCCGGGCCGAGACGCGTACCGGAGACACGCCGTCCGACCGCAAGGCACGGCAGCGCGTGAAGCCGCCCCAGGTACTGCTGACGACTCCCGAATCGCTCAGCCTGCTCCTCAGCTATCCCGACTGCTCAACGATGTTTGCGAACCTGCGAACCATGATCGTCGATGAGCTGCACGGCTTTGCCAAGGAAAAACGCGGCGATCTTCTCGCCCTGTCGATGTCGCGGCTTCAGAAACTCGCGCCGGGCCTGAGGCGGGTCGGTCTGTCGGCGACGATCAGCGAGCCCGATTCCTATCGTTCCTGGCTTGCGCCCGATGCGGACCTCGACGGGGTCGACCTGGTGCTCGGGGAGGCGGGTGCGGAGCCCGACCTTTCGATCCTCATCCCGGAAAACAAGATTCCCTGGGGCGGCCATTCAGGCCGGCACGCCGTTCGCGAAGTGATGCAACTCATCGAGCAGCACAGGACGACACTCGTCTTTTGCAACACCCGCAGTCTTGCAGAGCTGATTTTCCAGGACCTCTGGCTGGTGAATGACAAGGGGCTGCCTATCGGCATCCACCATGGCAGCCTCGCGGTCGAGGCGCGCCGCAAGGTCGAAGGCGCGATGGCGGCGGGCAAGCTTCGCGGCCTTGTCGCAACGGCCAGCCTCGATCTCGGCATCGACTGGGGGGACGTCGATCTCGTGATCCAGATGGGCGCCCCCAAAGGCAGCTCCCGCCTCCTGCAACGGATCGGCCGGGCCAACCATCGGCTCGATGAGCCAAGCAAGGGGATCATCGTTCCGGGCAACCGCTTCGAATATCTGGAAGCCCGCGCAGCGCTCGATGCGATCGAGGATGGCGAGCTCGACCCCGAAGTGTTCCGCCCCGGTGCGCTCGACGTCCTTGCCCAGCACATTCTTGCAATGGCTGTGGCCGCCCCCTTCCAGGAGAACGAGCTTCTCGAGGAGATCCGATCGGCGGCTCCTTATGCGGGCCTCAGGAAGGAAACGTTCGATGAGATACTGAGCTTCATTGCGACGGGGGGTTATGCGCTGAAGGCTTACGACCGGTTCCGGCGTCTCGTATCAGAAGCCGGAGGAATGTGGCGGATCGCAAGGCCCTCGGTCGCCCAGCAGCACCGGCTCAACGCGGGCGTCATCGTCGAGCAGCCGCTGCTCAGCGTCCGGTTCAGGAACGGCCGCAAGCTCGGCACGATCGAGGAGGGCTATGCCTCAACGCTCAGTCCCGGAGACCATTTCTATTTTTCCGGGCTCAGCCTCGAGGTCGAGCAGTTCAAGGATACCGACATCATCGTCCACGCTTCCGCCAAGAAGGCGCGGATCGTCACCTATGGCGGGCAGCGTATGTCCATGTCGACGCATCTTGCGAACCGTGTCCGTCACATGCTGTGCGACCGGAACGACTGGAGTCGGTTCCCCGACGACGTCCGCGAGTGGCTGGAGGTACAGTCAGAACGCTCGATACTCCCCGAGCCGCACCAGCTCCTCGTCGAGACTTTTCCGCACGAACACCAGCATTTCATGGTCGCCTACAGCTTCGAAGGCTGGAACGCGCACCAGTCGCTGGGCATGCTGATCACGAGACGAATGGAAAGCGCTGGCCTAAAACCGCTCGGCTTTGTCGCGAACGATTATGCGCTTGCCTGCTATGGGCTCGAGCCGATCAGGGACCCCAAGGCCCTGTTCTCAGCCGACATCCTCGAACAGGAGTTCATCGACTGGGTGGAAAGTTCCTATCTTTTGAAGACGGCCTTTCGAGAAGTCGCAGTGATCGGCGGCCTGGTTGAGCGGCATCATCCCGGGAAGAAGAAGTCCGGGCGGCAGGTCAGTTTCTCGACCGACCTCATCTATGATGTCCTGCGGCGATACGAGCCGCAACACCTCCTTCTTCGCGCTGCCTGGGAGGATGCTCGTCGGCGGATGACGGAGCTGGGGCGCCTCGTGCGCCTCGTCGACCGAGCTTCCGAGACCATGCTTCACGTGGAGACGGGCCGGATCACGCCGATGGCGGTTCCCTTGATGGTCATCGTCGGCCGCGAGGCGCTCCCGCCCGGAGCCGAGGCGGATGAGGTATTGCTGACGCAGGCGCAGATGCTTGCCGAGGAAGCGATGAGCCTCGCTTAGGAGTTTGTCCTGCCGGCGATCCGATGCAGGCCGTCCTTTCATCGCTTTCACCATTGCACGGCCAAACTCCTCGGGCGAGGATAGCGCCATGCGCAATGCTCTTTTGGCCCTTGCTCTCTATCCGCTCCTTTCCGGGTGTATTGTCGGAACGGTCGCGTCGACCGCCGTTGATGTCGTGACCTTGCCGGTCAAGGCGGTGTCGCGGGGGGTGGATGCCGTCACGACCAGCCAGAAGGAAGCCGACGAGAAGCGTGGCAAGCAGGCGCGAAAGGCCGACGAGGAACGGGGAAAGCAGATCCGTCTCGCCGAGGAGCGCTGCCGGCAGGGAAAGCCCCTGCCGACCGACAACTGCGCTGCGGTCGCCCAGCGCTGAGGTACTTCCTCGACACCGAGTACAATGGCTGGAGCGGAGCGCTTCTCAGCCTTGCCCTGGTCCCCGACGAGGGAGAGGAGCTTTACCTGACGCTGGATTGGAGCGGGACGCTCGAGCAATGGGTCGAGCGCAACGTCATTCCTTACCTGGACGCCGTGCCGGAAAGCCTGGTGTCGCCGCGCATGAGCCGCACCGACGCTGCCCGGACCATCGCCCACTACCTTGCTGGCGATGCCGATCCGGTGATCGTCGCCGACTGGCCTGAGGACATAGCGCTCATGAGTGCGTTATTGGTCACGGGCCCCGGAATCATGGCCGAAGTACCGGGTCTTACTTTTCAGTTCGTGCCGTTGACCGGCTTCAGCACGGCAGCGAACAGCAAGGTGCCGCACAACGCCCTTCACGACGCGCGAGCGCTTCGCGACCACATTCTCAGCCTCGAATGATCATTCCGCCGCGGTGCGCAGCGCCTCCGAGCCCTCCCGCTCGATCCAGGTAAGGTCCTTGAGCTTCAGTTCGCGACCATCGTGCGAGAGGACGCACATCTTGCGCACCGGCTTGTGATCCAGCGCGTCGGCGAGCACCACCTTCATGCTGCCATAACCCCACTGCTCGCCCCATTGCCTCAGGGCGAGCACTACCGGGAGCAGGTCTTCGCCCTTTGGAGTCAGCGAATAGATGACCCGGCGTCCGTCGTCGGGATCGGCCCTGCGCTCGAGGATGCCGCCGCCCACGAGCTTCGAAAGCCGGTCGGACAGAATGTTCCGGGCTATTCCGAGCCCGGCCTGGAATTCCTCGAAGTGCCGGAGACCATTGAGCGCGCCGCGCAGGATCAAGAAGGCCCATTTCTCGCCAATCAGCTCGACAGCTGCCGGAAGCGGGCAGGACAAGGCGGCCTGTCTGAAGGCATCGATTCCGGACGTCACCGTATCTGCCGGCATCCGCGGTCCTCTCCCTCGTAGAAGCTCATAGAAACACAAAACGGTTCCAAAGAACAGTTGCAAAGCAAGACCCATCCTCTTATTCAGTTTCGTGTCGCAACTTTCAAAGAGGTCAATAGCGATGTTCCGCTCAATCCTGGTCCTTTGCGCTGCAACGCTTGCCGCGGCGCCCGCCGCCGCTGCCAATTACAGCGCCAAGCTTGCTGCTCCCGCCCAGGGGCGGATCGTTGCCCGCGACATCAACTGGGTCTGCGGCGGCGGAACCTGCGAAGGCGCCACCCAGGAGAGCCGGCCTTCGGTCCTGTGCCAGGCACTGGCCAAGCGAGCCGGACGGATCGACACCTTCCTTGTCGACGGCCAGCCGATCGCCGGCGGGGAGCTCGACAAGTGCAATGCCGCCGCCAAGCCTGCTTCAGGCAAGGTGATCGCGGCTCAATAAGCAAGGCTTGGGAGCCGCGGGACTGCTTCCTCGCAGCCCCAAAGCATGGACTTCGTGCGCTGACCGGGTGCCCGCCTCCCTCTTTCGCGCTTGCACAATAGCGCTTGGGTCCCCCATCTTAGGTCGGTGCTGAGACAGTATGAGCTGGTCGAGAAGGTCCGCTCCTATGATCCGGATGCGGACGAGGGGCTGATCAACCGCGCCTATGTCTTCTCGATGAAGGCGCATGGGGATCAGCAGCGCGCCTCGGGCGATCCCTATTTCAGCCACCCGATCGAGGTCGCCGGAATCCTGACCGACCTCAAGCTCGACGACCAGACGATCGCCACCGCGATCCTCCACGACACGATCGAGGATACTCTTGCAACCACCGACGAGATCGAGAAGCTGTTTGGAAAGAACGTCGCGCGGCTGGTCGACGGCGTCACCAAGCTCAGCAAGATCGAGGCCCAGTCGGAAAACGAACGTGCCGCTGAGAACCTGCGAAAATTCCTGCTGGCGCTGTCGGATGACATCCGCGTACTCCTCGTAAAGCTCGCCGACCGCCTGCATAACATGCGCACGCTTCACCATATTCCTTCCGAGGAGAAGCGGCGGCGCATCGCGCGCGAGACGATGGATATCTACGCGCCGCTCGCCGAACGCATCGGCATGTACGAGATGATGACCGAGATGCAGACCCTCGCGTTTCGGGAACTTGAGCCGGATGCGTACGCCTCCATCACAAGGCGCTTGCAGCAGCTGACCGAATCCGGGGGCGACCTTGTAAGCCGCATTGGACTTGGACTTCAGCTTTACCTTGCCGACAATGGTCTATCGGCGGAGGTCACGGGCCGGCAAAAGCACCCTTACTCGATCTGGAAGAAGATGGCCGAACGGCACATCAGCTTCGAGCAATTGTCCGATGTCATGGCCTTCCGGATCATCGTCGAGGACGTGGCGGACTGCTACCGTGCGCTCGGACTGCTCCACCGCCGCTGGCCGATGGTTCCAGGTCGTTTCAAGGACTATATCTCCACTCCCAAGCGCAACGGCTATCAAAGCCTCCACACTTCCGTGATCCACGATTCCAAGATGCGGATCGAGATCCAGATCCGCAGCCAGGAAATGCACGAACAGGCCGAGCGCGGACTGGCTGCACACTGGGCCTACAAGGAAGGACGACCCAAGGGCGACATCACCATCCCGTGGGTCGACGATCTCGTCGAGATCCTGGAACATGCCGAAAGTCCCGAGGAACTCCTCGAGCACACGCGGATGGCGATGTACCAGGATCGCATTTTCGCCTTCACGCCAAAGGGCGAACTGATCCAGCTCCCAAAAGGCGCGACACCGGTCGATTTCGCCTACGCAGTACATACCGATCTTGGCGACCGCACCGTCGGCGCGAAGGTGAACGGCCGCGTCGTGCCGCTTCGAACGATGCTGGAGAACGGCGACCAGGTCGAAATTCTTGCCTCCGAGGCACAGCACCCGCAGCCCTCGTGGTTGCGGTTCGTCGCCACGGGCAAGGCGCGTGCGGGCGTACGCCGGTTCGTTCGCCATAAGGAACGTGACGAGACGATCCAGCTGGGGCGCAAGATCTACGACGAGATCGTCCAGCGCCTGCCCGCCGAGCTCGATAAGGACGCACAGAAGCGTGCCCTCAAGAAGCTGAAGATCGAGAATGAAGACGAGCTGATGATCGCAATCGCGCGCAAGCGCGTCAGCGACGAGGCATTGATGGAAGCCCTGATGCCGGGTTCAGCGGGCGGAGACGTTGCGCCGCGACCGATGGGACAGCGCAAGGCGATCTCGATCAAGGGCCTCACTGCGGGTGTCGCCTATCATCTCGCGCAATGCTGCCATCCAATCCCGGGCGACCGAATCGTCGGTCTTCGGCGCGAGGACGAGGAAATCGAGGTTCACGTCATTGGCTGCGACACGCTGGCGAGCGGGATCGATGCAGACTGGCTTGACCTTGCCTGGGGTGAGGGTTCGGACGGCGGCGCGGCCCGGCTAGCCGTCATTTTGCGAGACATTCCCGGAGCGCTCGGCACCATGTCGAGCATTCTCGGGTCAAAGCACGCAAACATCATCAATCTTCAGCTGGTCCATCGCGACGGCAGCTTCCAGACTTTCCACCTCGACATCGAGGTTCACGACCTCGCGCACCTTCACGCGATCATCGCTGCGCTGCGCGACGCCGAGCCGGTCAGCTCGGTCGAGCGGATCTAGCCGAGCCGGCTGACCGCGCCGCCGCTCTCTGGTGCCGCGCATGGGCGTCGCCGGCTGCTAGGACGGCGAGCATTACGAGGTCGGACGCGCTAGCCGTCATCGGCGCGATCTGAACCGGGTGTTCGAGGCCCAGCATGTAGGGTCCAAGGACGCTGTCGCCGCCAAGCTCGCGAAGGAGCTTTGACGAGATGCTCGCCGACTGGAGGCCCGGCATCACCAGGATGTTCGCGGGCCCCGACAGGCGGGTGAAGGGATAATAGCGCTTCTGCATTTCGTAATTGAGCGCGACATCCGGCGCCATTTCTCCTTCAAACTCGAAATCGGCATGGAAACCGGACAGGAGCTCGACTGCTCCCCGGAGCCCCTCGATGTGCACGCCCGGAGGATTGCCGAAGGTCGTATAGCTGATGAAGGCGACCCGGGGCTCGAGCCCCATTCGCCGGGCAAAGGCGGATGCGCGCATCGCGATTGCTGCATATTGCTCGGGCGTCGGCCGTTCGGTGACCGCCGTATCAGCGATCAGCACCGTGTGGTTGCGGCTGACGATCACCGTGACTCCAAAGGGGACGGCCCCAGGCTCGTCCTCCACGACCAGTCTGACTTGCCTCAGCGACTGGCTGAATGGCCGCGTCGTTCCGGTGATCATCGCGTCGGCTTCGCCAAGGGCAAGCATCGCGGCAGCAAAATAATTGCGGTCCTGATTGACGAGCCGTTCGACTTCGCGACGCAGCATCCCGTGACGCTGGTGCTTGGCATAGATGAAGTCCACCGCACGGCCGACCAGCGGCGAGTTACGGCTGTTGAGAACTTCATACTCCTTGGGGTCGTCGACGCCCATTTCCGCAAGGAGATTGTAGACCTCCTCGCGACCGACCAGGACGGGCGTGCCATAGCCGGCTTCCCTGAACGCAATCGCCGCTCGGAGCACGCTCGGCTCTTCGCCTTCCGCAAACAGCACACGCTTGGGATTCTGGCGGGCGTTCTCGTAGGCAAGGCTCATCACCGATACCGTCGGATTGAGCCTTGCCCTCAGCTCCTGGCGATAGGCCTCCATGTTGGCGATCGGCTTTTGCGCTACCCCGCTCCTCACGGCGGCCTCCGCGACCGCCGATGCGACGACCTCCATGAGCCTTGGATCGAAGGGAGCCGGGATGATGTAGTCGCGCCCGAAGCTGTGGGTACGACCGCCATAGGCTGCGGCCACTTCCTCCGGGACGGGCTCGCGAGCGAGTTCGGCGAGCGCTTCTGCCGCCGCAATCTTCATCTCGTCGTTGATTGCCGTCGCACGCACGTCGAGCGCGCCGCGGAAGATGAAGGGGAAGCCGAGCACATTGTTGACCTGATTGGGAAAGTCGGACCTCCCGGTCGCGATGATCGCGTCAGGCCGGGCCTCCATTGCATCCGGCGGCCAGATTTCCGGATCAGGATTGGCCATTGCGAAGATGATCGGCTCCTTCGCCATTGAGGCGACCATCGACTTATTGACCACATTCGCTGCCGACAGGCCGAGGAAAACGTCCGCGCCTTCCAGCGCCTCTGCAAGCGTACGCTTGTCAGTCTCCACCGCGTGCGCCGACTTCCACTGGTCGAGGTCGGTGCGGTCTTTCGTGATCACGCCCTTGCGGTCGCACATCAGCACATGGTCGCCCTTGACGCCCATCGCCTTGATGAGCTCGGTGCAGGCGATCGCCGCGGCGCCGGCGCCGTTCACCACGACCCGGATGTCCGAGAGTTCGCGATGCGTGAGGTGGCACGCATTGATGAGTCCGGCCGCCGTGATGATCGCGGTCCCGTGCTGATCGTCGTGAAAGACGGGAATGTTCATCCGCTCGCGCAGAGCCTGCTCGATGATGAAGCAGTCGGGTGCTGCTATATCCTCCAGGTTGATCCCGCCGAAGCTCGGCTCGAGTAGCTCGACGGCATCGATGAACCGCTGCGCATCCTCGGTCTTCACCTCGATGTCGATGGCATCAACGTCGGCAAAGCGCTTGAACAGGACCGCCTTGCCTTCCATCACGGGCTTGGACGCAAGCGCCCCGAGGTTGCCAAGTCCCAGAATTGCGGTTCCGTTGGAGATCACCGCAACGAGATTGCCCTTGGCCGTGTAGTCATAGGCGCAGGTGGGATTGTCGGCGATCGCCCGTACGGGCGCCGCCACCCCTGGCGAATATGCAAGGCTCAGGTCCCGCTGTGTCGCCATCGGCTTGGAAGCGATGATCTCGAGCTTTCCTGCGCGTCCTCGCGAGTGGAATTCGAGCGCTTCGGCCTCGGTGTATCTGACGTTGCTTTCGGACATGGCGGGGTGCTTAGCGGAGAGCCCGCGCAAGAGTCACGTGCACGTGCGATTTCCGGGGTCGATTGGCGGCTGCCCAACCGCTAGGTTTCCCCAATGGCCCGCGCCGATGCCCCTACCCCGATGATGGTCCAGTACCGGCGTCTCAAGGAAGAGGCCGGTGACGCGCTCCTCTTCTATCGGATGGGCGATTTCTTCGAATTGTTCTTCGATGATGCAAAGACGGCCTCGGCATGCCTCGACATCGCGCTGACCAAACGCGGGGAGGACGCGGGCGAGCCTATCCCGATGTGCGGCGTACCCGTCCATTCTGCCGAGTCCTACCTCGCCCGGCTGATCAGGGCCGGGCACCGAGTCGCGATCGCAGAACAGACTGAAAGCCCCGCCGAAGCGCGCAGAGCGCGCGGTTCGAAAGCCCTCGTGGAAAGGGCGATCATCCGCCTCGTGACGCCCGGGACGCTCACCGAGGAGACGTTGCTCGAATCCTCCTCCGCCAATTGGCTCGCGGCAATTGGCCGGGCTGGCGATGAATGGGCGATCGCTGCCGCTGATATCTCGACCGGCCGCTTCGAACTGTTAAGCAGTGGCCTTGGCGAGCTTTCCGCGGAGCTTGCACGCCTGTCGCCGGCTGAGACGATAGCCGACGGAGCCGTGCCCGCCATCGCAACCAGCCCGGGGAAAGGGGGGTTCGACAGCCTTGCGGGCGAACGGGCTTTGAAGGCGAGGTTCGGTCTTGCAACGCTCGACGGCCTGGGCTCGCCCTCGCGCGCCGAACTTGCCGCCGCGGGCGGCCTTCTCGCCTATCTCGACGCGACCCAGAAAGGTGCCGGCATCCTCCTCGATGCGCCTCGCCGAACGACGCGCGCGAGCCAGATCGCGATCGATGCGGCGAGCCGGGAGAGCCTCGAACTCACGCGCTCGATGTCGGGAACCGTTGCAGGCAGCCTTCTTGGCGAAATCGACCGCTGTCAGACGGCGGCCGGCAAACGCCTGTTGTGCGAGGACATTTCCGCCCCTTTGACCGACATCGCTGCGATCGAATCGCGGCTCGCGCTTGTCCAGTGGCTGCACGAGGACGCTATCCGGCGCGAACACGTCCGCTCGGCACTGAAGGCCATGCCGGATTTCTCGCGGGCCCTGGCGCGCCTCGCAGCCGGGCGCGGTTCTCCCCGCGACCTCGCAGTGCTTCGTGACGGCCTCTCGGCCGCGGAGGCGCTCCGAGGCGAGCTGCAATCGGAGCCGGGCCGACCCGCGCTGCTGGGGGCGCTTCTGCCGCAGCTCGGCGGTCACGACGAGCTGGTCGGCACGCTCGCAAGCGCCCTCATCCTCTCGCCTCCCCTGGACGCCTCCAAGGGCGGTTACATTGCCGAAGGCTATGACGCGGATCTCGACAGCCTTCGCGAGGCTGCATCGAACGGGCGGCGCGCCATCGCCGCGCTCGAGGCGAAATATCGCGACTCCGCTGGGATCGGCTCGCTCAAGATCCGTCACAATGCCGTCCTTGGCTATCATGTCGAAGTGTCCGCAAGACATGCCGACAAGCTCATGTCGCCCGACAGCGGCTTCACTCATCGCCAGACCCTCGCCGGCGTGGTGCGTTTCAATTCGCCGGAGCTTCACGACGAGGCGAGCCGGGTTATCGAGGCAGGAGCGCACGCGCTTGCGGCCGAAGCGGCACACGCGGCAGCACTCGCCGAGCTGGCGGTCGCTGCCGCGCCGCAGATCACCGCTACAGCGCAGGCCATCGCGCGCATCGACGTTGCATCGGGTCTTGCAGATCGCGCTGCGCAGGACGGCTGGACTCTGCCGCATCTCACTTGTCAGCCATGCCTCGAGATCGAGGGTGGCCGGCATCCGGTTGTCGAAGCCGCCCTGCGCAACCTCGGCGAGCGATTTGTCTCCAACGATCTCTCGATGGGACCAGCCGATCGCCTTTGGCTGATCACGGGCCCGAACATGGGCGGCAAGTCGACTTTTCTCCGGCAGGCGGCACTGATCGCCGTCCTCGCGCAGGCGGGCAGCTTCGTCCCGGCAGCCCGCGCGACCATCGGCATCGTCGACCGGCTGTTCAGCCGGGTCGGGGCATCCGACAATCTGGCGCGAGGCCGCTCGACCTTCATGGTCGAGATGGTTGAGACGGCCGCGATCCTCTCGCAGGCAGGTCCGAACAGCCTCGTCATTCTCGACGAGATCGGCCGCGGCACCTCCACCTACGACGGACTGGCGATCGCCTGGGCGGTGGTCGAAGCAATGCACGACCAGATCAAGTGCAGGACCTTGTTCGCGACCCATTATCACGAGCTGACGCGGCTCGCCTCGCGGCTCGACTGCTTGTCTCTTCATCATGTCCGGGCGCGCGAATGGAAAGGCGATCTGGTCCTGCTGCACGAGGTTGCCGCCGGGGCGGCGGACCGCAGTTACGGCATTGCCGTTGCCAAGCTCGCTGGCCTTCCAGCCTCAGTGGTTGCCCGCGCTCGCTCTGTATTGGCCAAGCTCGAAGCCGGCCGCGACGCGACCGGCGGCATCGCCGCGGGCCTCGATGACCTCCCGCTCTTTGCAGCTGCCGCGGAACCCGAGCAGCGCGCTGATCAGCTCGCTGCGGCGCTCAACGACCTCGACCCCGACAGCCTTACTCCGCGTGAAGCCCTCGAAAGCCTGTATCGGCTCAAGAAGCTGGCAGCCGAGCAGGGTAGATGACGCTCGCCGAGATCGATCATCGCCGCGCGATCATCGACCGCCGTTCGATCAGCGACCGGCTTGAGGCTCTCCCCGCAGGCAGGATGCGCACCGCCGAAGCCACCGCTGTCCTGCGAAATGCGCTGGAATATGGACGTGCTGAGATCGCGAAGCGACTGGAGCAAGAGCCCGGAGCCGGCCGCGCAGCTGCGCAGGCGACCGCTTATCTCCACGATCAGCTCGCGAGGCTCGCCTGGGATTTCGTCTGCATCAGCGAACAGTCCTGCAGCGAGGTGGCACTTGTCGGCCTTGGCGGCACTGGCCGGGGTGAAATGGCGCCGTTCAGCGACCTCGACCTCATGTTTCTGACGGTAAAGGCAGCGCAGGCCGATCAGGAACGCGCGGCCGAGGCGATGCTTCACATCCTGTGGGACCTCAAACTGAAGGTCGGCCATTCGGTGAGGTCGATCCCGCAGCTCATTGCCCTTGCAAAAAAGGACATGACGATCCGGACAGCCTTCCTCGAGGCCCGCTGGATCTGGGGCAGCGAGGCCGCCTTCGATGCTGCCGTCGCGCGGTTTCGCAAGCAGGTGGTCTCCGGGACCGCCGCGGAATTCGTCGCCGCGAAACTTGCCGAACGCGATGAGCGGCACGTGAAGATGGGCGACAGCCGCTACGTCGTCGAACCCAATGTAAAGGACGGCAAGGGCGGCCTTCGCGATCTGCATGCGCTCTACTGGATCGGGAAATATGTGCACCGCGTCGAACAGCCGGGCGATCTCGTCAAATCCGGACTGCTGACCGCTGCCGAGTTCCGCCGTTTCGACCGCGCCGAACGCTTCTTGTGGTCGGTGCGGTGTCATCTGCACCTGCTTGCCGGGCGTGCAGAGGAACGGCTGAGTTTCGACTACCAGCGGCAGATTGCCGAGATCATGCATTACGCGGACCGCCCGGGAAAATCGGCGGTCGAGCGCTTCATGCAATTCTACTTCCTCAACGCCAAGACGGTGGGAGACCTTACCGGCGTGTTCCTTGCCCAGCTCGACGAGCAGCTCGGCAAGAAAGGCTTCCGCTTTGCACTTCCAACGATCCGTCGTCGGCCCAAGCGGCTTGGCGGTTTTGTGCTCGACCGCGGCCGGATTTCAATTCCGGACGACGCTTTCTTTCGGACTGATCCTGTTCGACTTCTCGAGATGTTCGCGCTCGCAGCGCGTGAGCAGCTCGAGATCCATCCGGCGGCGATGCGCGCGGCAACCCGCGACGCAGTGCTCATCGACCGCCTGGTTCGAGATGATCCTCGCGCCAACGCGCTCTTCCTCGATGTACTGACGTCCCTGCATCACCCGGAGACGGTACTCCGGTGGATGAACGAAGCTGGGGTGTTTGGCCGCTTCGTGCCGGATTTCGGCCGCGTCGTCGCCCAGATGCAGTTCGACATGTATCATCATTATACGGTCGACGAACATTCGATTCGGGCAATTGGCCTGCTCGCAGCGATCGAACGCGGGGAGCTCAAGAACGAGCATCCGGTCTCAACGGCCATTCTCAACAAGCAGATTGCCTCGCGCCGCGTCCTCTACGTTGCGGTGCTGTTGCACGACATCGCGAAGGGCCGGGGCGGCGATCACAGCGTGATCGGGGCCGAGATAGCACTCAAGCTGTGTCCAAGGTTCGGCCTCGACGCCGGCGAGACCGAAACCGTGTCCTGGCTCGTGAGACATCACCTGCTGATGTCGTCCACGGCATTCAAACGGGACTTGGCTGATCCCAAGACGATCGAAGATTTCGCACAGCAGGTGCAAAGTCCCGAGAGACTGCGCCTCCTTCTCATTCTGACGGTGGTCGACATCCGGGCAGTTGGTCCGGGTATTTGGAACGAGTGGAAGCGGACATTACTGAGGACATTGTTTGAAGCTGCCGAGGAGCGTCTCCGTCTCGGCCACAAACAGCATGGGCGCACCCAACTGGTGGACCTGCGGCAGAAGGAGCTTGCTTCGATCCTCGGCTGGAAGGCAAGCGCGGCCCGTGCTCACGCAAGACGGCTTCCGGACAGCTATTGGTTGGCCGAGCCCCCCGGCTGGCAGCTTGCCAACGCCAAGCAGGTCGCGGCGGCTGAGGCGCACATCGGTGATGCAAGGCCGAACGTGGTCGTAGAGGACGACCCCGAAACCGGCGCAACGCGCGTCAGCGTCTTCACTCCGGACCGGGAAGCCCTGTTCTATCGCATCTGCGCCGGCCTTGCGGCGGCAGGCGCCAACATCATCGATGCACGCATCCACACCACGCGGGACGGAATGGCCCTCGACAACCTCCTGGTGCTGGACGGGCGCGGCCATGCCTACGGCGACCGGCGCCTCCGTTCACGGCTGGTGAAATCGCTCGAGGAAGCGCTCTTGAGTCCGGAACCGCCGGCGGTTCCCAGCGGGGAGAGCCAGCGACGCGGCTCCGCCTTCGAGGTCGCGCCCTCCGTCGCGATTGCCGACAGGGCTTCGACACGAACGACGGTCGTCGAAGTGAATGCGCGCGATCGCCCGGCGTTGCTGGCGGGACTGGCAGGAGCCATTCACCGCTCTGGCCACACCATCCATTCCGCGCACATCGCGACCTATGGCGAGCGGGCAGTCGACGTTTTCTACCTGACACGCAGCGACGGAAGAAAGCTTACCCACGAAGATGGAGAGGCGCTGCGGATGGCCCTGCTGGAAGCCGCGCGCGAGGGTTACGAGGCAAGAGCCGCATAGGAAAAGGCCCCACCCAAAAGGTGAGGCCTTCCCCTTTTGATCCAGCTGGAAGCCTAGATCCCGCGCTCTGGCGCCGGTGGAGGCGGCGGAGGCGGAGGCGGAGGCGGCGGGCATGTTGCCGTTGCAGCAATTACCGATCCATCCGGGCAGGTCTGCGTCGCCGGAGGCGGCGGCGGAGGTGGGGGCGGCGGCGGGGGCGGCGGCGCAGCGTGATGGAAGCCCATCTTTGCACGCAGCGTCAGCCCGAACGTCCGCGGTTCGCCCAGGAATGCGCCGTAGAGCTGCGTCGAGCGTCCGATAAACCCGGCCTGGACGGCACGGGTGGTCCCCGATCCCTGCAACGGCGCATCGAAGCCGACCTGGATGTATCGCTTGTTGAACAGGTTCTGGCCCCAGAGCTCGATTGCCCAGGAGTCGTCGGGACCGTGCACGCCGACGCGGCCGTTGAACAGGGCGAAGGCCTTCTGGGTCTTCTCGATGTCGAGGTCCGAGCCGGTATTGAACTGGCTCATGTAGCGGCCGTCGAAATAGATAAGGCCGCGAAGTCCGCCGCTGCCGATCGGCGGCGTCCATCCGATCGACGAAGTGATTGTCCACAGCGGAGCGTTGGAGATCCTGCGACCGGGCAGCTGGAACAAGGCATTGTTCAGGGCGCGGCCGTCGGCACCGATCAGGTTCTTGCGATACTTGGTGTCAGCCATGGTCACGCCGGCATTCCACGAAAGATCGGGAAGCGGGCGTGTGAACGCCTCGAGCTCGAACCCCTGGCTGCGCACGCCCGCGCCCTTGTGACCCGTGCAGGCGCCGGTGCGGGGATTATTATCGGTGTCCGCGCCATTGAGGTCGGTGCTGCAGCTGTTGATGGTCTCGACGAAGAAGTTGAGGCCATTGAAGGTATTAAGCTGGAAGTCCCGGAAGACCTGGTGGAACAGAGCGAAATTGAGATCGATTCCGCGGCCATGATATTTGAAGCCCGCTTCAAACGCGTCGTTGATCTCGGGCTTGAACTGAAGGTCGTTGCCGGAAGCAACGATCCCCTGACAGCCCGTCTGGGCTGCGCTGACGCAGACGGCGCCGCTGCCCGACAGCGGCGGATTGCCAAGGACGGCAGTTGGCGGAGTGGCAGGAACGGTCGTCGGCACCGTCTGGGCACGCCAAAGCGCCGAGCGATCAAGGTTGAAGCCGCCCGCCTTGTAGCCCCGCGAATAGCTCGCGTAAGTCAGCAGCCGGTCGGTCGGCTTGTAGCTGATTACTGCCGTTCCCGAGAGCTTCGATTCGCTGCGCGAATCATCGATCGCGAACCTTCCTCCAGGGGCGGCCGGAATGACGCAAGGCAGCTGCTGGAGACCGCTGCCCGAGAGCAGGGTGCACAATAAGTTGTTGTCGAACAGGGACGCGGTGAGCGATTTCTTCTCATGGGTGTACCGCGCACCGAGAGTGAGCTTCAGCTGGTCGGTGATCGAGATGATGTTGTGCGTGAAAACGGCCCAGTTGTTGCTTGTCTGCCGGTAGGAATCGTCGAGGCCCACGCCAGTGAAGCTGAGCGCCGGGCTCGTAAGGTTCGAAAACCCACTGTTGACGAAAGGCGCTCCGGAAAAATTCGGCAGGGGAAGCGTCGGCGGCAGGCCGACGTTGGAGAGCCGCGCGAAGGCCGAGAGCGCCGCGATGTTGCTGGCGATATTCGCGGCTACGGTCGGATTTGGCGCGGTAGCAAGCGAAGCGAGCAGCGATGCACGCACACCGGCTGCAACGGCGGGGTTGAAGCACGTCGGCGAGGCACCCGGAGCAAGAAGAGATGACGGGGAACCTTGAGCGACGAAGTTTGCAGCAACGAGGCAGTTGCCGAACCTGCCGTAATCGCTGCCGTAGGAAAGGTTGTCGTCGACGCCGAGCTTCTCGTTCGCGTAATAGCCGCCGATCAGCCAGTCGAGCCGGTTGTTCCAGGCATTGCCCTGCAGGCGGAGTTCCTGGGTAAAGGTCTTGAACCGGTTGAACGAGCCGCCGTCGCTCGCGCGGTAGAGCAGGTCGAGGTTGTTGAAGTCTGCGTCCTGGCCGCGCGTATATTTGTTGTAGCGGTATGCCGTGATCGAGGTCAGTTCGGCGACGCCGAAATCATAGACGATCTCACCCGAGAGTCCCCAGTCCCGGACGCGCGAATCATAGTCGCGCCCAGGCGTGATCGATACCCGCCTTGAAAAAGTGTCATCGTTGATGATGCCGCCAAGCGCACGTTCGATCGCGGCAATGGTCGAGGGCTGGTCACCCGCCGCCGTGACGTCCTTGGCCGGAAGATAGGTGGCGCCGCAGCATTCCTCCTTGAGCCTAGAATAATCGCCAATCAGCCGTACCGACAGATTGTCGTTCGGCTGGAACAGCAGCTGGCCGCGCAGCAGCCAGCGGTCGCGGTCATTGATGCGGCGCCCCGAGATAACGTCTTTGAGGAAACCGTCGCGCTTGAGATAAACGCCGTCGAGACGTGCGGCGATCGTGTCGCTCAAGGGGCCGGTAACACTGCCCTGGAATCGGCGCATCGAGTAATTGCCAACGTCGACCTGGCCGTCGATCTCGGGCGTGAACCGCGGCTTGGCGGTGATGATCGAAATCAGACCCGCCGAGGTATTGCGTCCGAAAAGAGTGCCCTGCGGACCGCGCAGCACCTCGATCCGGTCGAGCGGACCCAGTTCACTGAGCCCTACGCCGGCGCGCGAGCGATAGACGCCGTCGATGAAGATGCCGACCGAACCTTCAAGACCCGGGTTGTCGCCGACGGTACCAACGCCGCGAATGCGCGCCACTGCGGCGCCGCTCTCCGACGAGGTGGATGAAACGAGTAGCGAGGGCGCCACCTGGTTGAGCTGGCGGATATCGTCCGCGCCCGTGTTGCGAAGATTCTCCGCGGTGACCGCGCTCACCGCCATCGGCACGTCTGACAACGCCTGGTTACGGCGCGTCGCAGTGATCACGATGTCGGCGGTGTCGACGGGCTGCTGCTGGCGCGCCCGGTCCTGCGTCGCGGCCCCTTCGGTCGCTCCCGGCGTGGGTCTTGCCGACTGTTTGTCCGTGTCAGTGTTGGAGACGGAAGTCTGGGCGAACGCCGGAGTCGCGACGGCCATCAGACCAGCCGACGCCAGGAAGGCGGACTTGCGGATCATTTCTTTCTCTCCCCCTCGGACGAACGACGCCCGGTTGAGAGTGAGGCTAAACCCGAAAAGCGTTCAAAGGAAAGCGCTGCAGCTGCTGGCGGCAAACAATGGGGGACGCCTGCAGCAATTTGGCAACAGCAGTGTAAGTAAGGGCCATGGGCGGAACGTCCGGCAAGCGTGGCCGCCCATGGCGCTCGAACTCGAATCTTACTTGGGAGCCAGCACCATCAGCATCTGGCGGCCTTCCATGCGCGGATGCGCTTCGACCTTTGCCATCTCGGCCGTTTGCTCCTGGACACGGCGGAGGACCGCCATTCCAAGCTCTCCGTGCGCCATCTCGCGGCCGCGGAAGCGCATGGTGACCTTCACCTTGTCCCCTTCCTCGAGGAACTCGAACACCTTCTTCATCTTGGTGTCGTAGTCGTGGTCGTCGATGTTCGGACGCATCTTGATCTCTTTGATCTCCTGCGTCTTCTGCTTCTTGCGCTGCTCGGCGGCCTTCTTCTGCGCTTCATATTTGTAGCGCCCGATATCGAGGAACTTTGCGACCGGCGGATCCGCGTTCGGAGAAATCTCGACGAGATCGAGTCCGACTTCCTGCGCCTGTTCGAAGGCTTCGCGCGTAAACATCACGCCCAGATTTTCGCCGTTCTCATCGATCACCCTGACCTTGGGCGACTGGATGAACTCGTTGTAGCGGGGGCCACTCATCGGCGGCGGGGGTGCCATGGGACGGCGTGGATAGGGCGGCGGTATAGCGAAGTCTCCGAATAGTTGTTGGCAGCGTTGAGAGTTAAGCACTCGCGGGCTTCATGAAAAGTCCGCGTGAACGAATGTGAGTCTTTTTTGCCGCGACCTGTGGCGCGGAGTCGTCATGCCGATGGCTTAAGGTCGGGCGGCACCGCTTGGTTCCGTATCATTGCGACGACTTCGTCGAGACTCATCATCATCTGGTGATCGTCACTTCCAAGGCGGCGCACCGCGACCGTTCCCTCCTCCGCCTCGCGCTTGCCGACAACGAGGAGCAACGGAACCTTGGCGAGGCTGTGCTCGCGCACCTTGTAGTTGATCTTCTCGTTGCGAAGGTCGGTCTCGACCCGGATCCCGGCCGCCGCCAGCCTCGCGGCAACGTCCTTCGCATATCCATCCGCCTCGGAAACGATTGTCGCCACAACCGCCTGGACGGGCGCCAGCCACAGCGGGAACCTGCCGGCATAATGTTCGATCAGGATACCAATGAAGCGCTCGAAGGTACCGATGATCGCCCGATGCAGCATGACGGGGCGGTGCTTCTGACCGTCTTCGCCGACGTAATTGGCATCCAGACGTTCGGGAAGGACGGTGTCGGCCTGGATGGTCCCGACCTGCCAGGTCCGCCCGATGGCGTCAGTCAGGTGGAATTCGAGCTTGGGGGCATAGAAGGCGCCTTCGCCCGGGAGCTCCTCCCAACCATATTCGGCAGTGTTCCGGCCCGCCTTCTTGACCGCGTCGCGCAATACCTGCTCGGCGTGATCCCATTCCGCGTCCGTGCCGTACCGCTGGTCGGGCCGCAGGGCGAGCTTGATCGCGTAGCTCTCGAAACCAAGGTCGCGATAGACGCTGTCCAGAAGGTCGCAGAATTCGACGACCTCGTCGACTAGCTGTTCCTCCGTCACGAAAATATGAGCGTCGTCCTGGGTGAACTGGCGCACACGAAGTATGCCGTGCAGCGCGCCGTGCGGCTCGTTCCGGTGACAGCAGCCGAACTCCGCCAGTCGAAGCGGAAGGTCGCGATAGCTCTTGATGCCCTGATTGAAGATGAGCACGTGGGCGGGACAGTTCATCGGTTTCAGCGCCATGAGATCCCCGCCACCCGACAGGATCGGCGCATCCTCGTCCGTCGACGGGATCTCGTCGGGGACGACGAACATATTCTCCCGATATTTTCCCCAGTGCCCGCTCTTTTCCCATTGGCGCGCGTCCATCAGCTGCGGCGTCTTCACTTCAAGATAGCCGGCAGCGTCGAGCCGCCGGCGCATGTAAGCCTCGAGTTCGCGCCAGATGATATAGCCGTTGGGATGCCAGAAGACGCTGCCGTGCGCTTCCGCCTGGAGGTGGAACAAGTCCATCTCCTGACCGATCTTGCGATGGTCGCGCTTGGCTGCCTCCTCGAGCCGGACGAGATAGGCATCGAGCTGCTTCTTGCTTAGCCATGCAGTTCCGTAGATCCGGCTAAGCATCGGGTTCTTGGGATCGCCGCGCCAATAGGCACCCGAGACCCGCGTCAGTTTAAAGGCGCTCGGGTCGAGCTTTCCGGTGGAGGCGAGGTGCGGTCCGCGGCAAAGGTCGATCCACGCTTCCTCCCCGGCGCCGGTGCGGTACATGGTGATGGTTTCGCCGGCAGGCAGATCCATAACCCACTGGGCCTTGAACGCCTCGCCTTGCTTCTCAAAGAAGTCGCGAACCTCGTCGCGCGACCAGACCTCCCGCACGAGCGGCTTGTCGGCGGCGATGATGCGCCGCATCTCCTCCTCGATCAGCGGCAGGTCTTCCTCGGTGAACGGCCCATGCTCCGAGCTCGGTGCGAAGTCATAGTAAAAGCCGTCCTCCGTCGCGGGGCCGAAGGTAATCTGCGTCCCTGGAAAGAGGTTCTGCACGGCCTCCGCGAGGATATGCGCAAAGTCGTGACGGACGAGCTCCAGTGCGTCCTTCTCGTCGCGCGAGGTGATGAGGGCGAGGCTGGAATCGCCCTCGAACGGACGCATGATGTCCCTGACCTCGCCATCCACCTTGGCAGCAAGGGCAGCCTTGGCGAGCCCGGGCCCGATCGCCGCTGCGACGTCGGCCGGCGTCGACCCCTCGGGCATTTCCTTCACCGAGCCGTCGGGAAGGGCGATCTTGAACATCTTGGTCATGACGAGGGCCATGTAGCGTCGCTCGGCAGCCCTCTCAACCGCAGCATCGGTTCTGCTCCCACTATTGCGTGCGCCTGATCCCGCACCGCCTCGTTGATCAGGCGCGCCCGGAAGCGACGGCGACGTAAAGGTCAGTTGACGACTTTGGTCGCATTGAAGTAAAGTTTACTTGTCTTAGTGACAAAGAAGCTTTACGCGCGCTTCTGCCGGAGGGAGTGAACGTGGAAAACCGTCTTCGTCTTCTACGCGCCGCGCGCAACTGGAGCCAGCAGGACCTTGCCGGACGCCTGGAGGTGTCGCGTCAAAGCGTCAACGCGATCGAAACCGGCAAATATGATCCCTCTCTGCCACTGGCGTTCCGCATTGCCGAACTATTCGACCGGTCCATCGAGGATATCTTCGTGTCTCCTTCCCGTCGCAGTTCAAAGGCAATCTAGTGATCGCGCTGCTTCTCGCGGCCCAGCTGCTGACACCGGACGTCGAATGCCACTTCGATCGCGCGACCTTCGAGTTTGCAGGATCGGCGCTCGAGCAGGCCCGCTGTCTCACGCGCCATGTGGATCCGGGCGGCAGTGCAGAAGCGCAACAGGACCTGCCGCCGACGCTCGCCCGTCTGATCGGCCAGCCCGCCCACATCAACGCGGCGAAACTTGCAGCGGAGCTTCGGCGCCAGGGGATCGCGCTGCCGGCGACGACACCAGTGTCGGAAACGCTCGATCATCATCGGGCCATCTATTTCGTGATCCACGACACGAGCTCGCCCTGGATCGGTACGAGGGATTTCCCGCGAGGCTTCGACAAGCAGGCCTATTTCAACGATGTCAGGCAATTCCTCGGCAAGGACGCGGTCGCCCACCTGTTCAACGATCGCCGTGGACGAGTGAGCGTTGGTCATGATCTCGAAGTCGGCTGGCGCGCAACCAAGCTCGAAAGGATCCTCGGCGAACCCCTACGCGGCCGCTTCCTGCACGTGGAGAATGTGCAGCCGCGGCGCGAGGACTCCTCGGGGCCTCCTCACAACGATCGGATCGGACCCGATCCCGGCTTCACCCGACGGCAATACCGGACGCTTGCCTTCCTCTACGTTCTTGCAAGCGCGCGTGCGGGGACGTGGATGATCCCGGCGTTCCACGCCAATATCGATCGCGGCATTCCCGAAGCGCACGACGACCCGCAACATTTCGATCTTGCGTCATTCGACCGCGAAGTGGACCGCTGGACCAGGCGCCTTCAAAGCGCTCCTTGAGTAAGTGCCGGCGGTGTCGGTGCGCCGCGGGAGTTCAGGAAGCTCAGCCGGGATGCCGAGGGCGGCCGGCGAAAAGCTGAAAGTCCGGCCGGTCGAGGAGATTGTGTCTATCCCCTCGTTGAGAGTCAGGCTTCGACGCGGCCGAGGACCTCGTCGATGATTTGCTCTGCGCGCATGAACAATTGGGTGTCGATGATCACACCCGATGCGCCCGCGTTCTCGCGCACCTGCTCCGGCCGCGACGCCCCGATTATTGCGGAAGCGACGTTGGGCTCCCGCAACACCCAGGCGAGCGCAAACTGTGGCAGAGTGAGGCCCGCCTCGTTGGCGATCGGCTTCAGCTTCTGGACGGCGCGAAGGACGTCGGGCTGCATCAGCCGGTCCATCCATCCGCCCATTTCCTCGCTCGCCGCCCGCGAGTTCGAAGGCGGCGGCTGGTCAGGGTCATACTTGCCGCTAAGGACCCCCTGGCCGAGCGGAGACCAAACGATCTGCGAGATGCCATTGGCCGCACAGAGCGGGATCACCTCTTTTTCGGGCTCTCGCCACAACAGCGAATATTGGGGCTGGCTCGAAACGAACCGGGCGACGCCAGTCATGTCAATTGCCGCCTGGATCTGCTCTGCAGGCCATTCGGAAAATCCGATGTAGCGGGTCTTGCCTTGCTCGATTGCGCGGGTCAGCGTCTCCATCGTCTCCTCGAGCGGCGTTTCCCGGTCGTAGCGATGGCACTGATAGAGATCGACGTAGTCGGTTCTCAGTCTCCGGAGGGAAGCATCGAGCTGCTTCTCGATCTGGCCGCGCGAAAGGCCGCGATCGTTCGGCCCCATGGGAAAATAGACCTTCGTCGCCAGCACATAGGATTGGCGGGGCCGCCCATGCAGCGCCTCCCCAAGAAAGGATTCCGCCGCGCCCTGCCCGTAGACATTCGCAGTATCGATGAAGTTGATGCCCTGCGCGAACGCCTCTTCGAGGCAGGCGCGTGCGCTCTCGGCTTCGACGCCGACGCCATAGGTCAGCCACGATCCCAGGGAAATTTCGGAAATCTCGAGATCGCTGCTGCCGAGCTTGCGGGTTTTCATGGACCTGCCTCCTTTGCTTGTTGACGACAACCGGCCGCATACGTGCCTGTTCCGGACCGCCCGTTGCCGAAAGGGACAGGCAAAGGCGCCTATAGGACCGGCCGCCACGGGAGCGAATCATCAGTCAGTCGGTCAATCGACGAGTTGCTGCCCGGCGACGAAGCGCTAGGGCAGGTACATGAGCAAGGTTGCCTATCTCGAGATCGCTGACCGACGCATTGCCTATCGCCAACGTGAAGGCGGTAGTCCGACACTGGTGTTCATGCCTGGCTATGCGTCGGACATGGAGGGTACCAAAGCGCTTGCGATCGACGCGTTCGCGGGGCGCCGCGGGATCGCGATGCTGCGCTTCGATTATTCCGGTACTGGATCGAGCAGCGGCCGGTTCGAGGATGGGACCCTTGACCTCTGGCTGGAGGAAGCGCTGCAGGTCATCGACAGGCTTAGCCGTGGTCCGCTCGTTCTCATCGGATCCTCGATGGGGGGCTGGATCGCACTGCACCTCGCGCTTCTGCGCCCGGAGCGCGTTCAATCCCTCGTCGGAATAGCCGCGGCTCCCGATTTTACCGATTGGGGATTTACGAACGATGCGGCAGCGAAGTTGACCGACGAGGGACGGATGACACGCCGATTCTGGGAGTCGGGTCAGCGGCTGCTCCTTGGCGGGTCAATCGGGGTCGATTGTCCGGTCCGGCTCATTCACGGCGAGTGCGACGAAGAGGTTCCGCTACGCGTCGCCTTCAAGACGCTGCGGGCACTTCGTTCATCCGATGTCCAGCTCAATGTGCTCAAGGACGGCGGTCACCGGCTGTCCACTCCGCATGAGATCGACGCGATCCTGCGGACCGTTGCCACCCTGCTGGAGCCTGCGCCTTGATCCCTCTTCTCATTGCTCTCGCCGCGGCAGCTGCCGCTCCCGCCGCCAAAGGCACGTGCCCGGATCTTGTCACGCCTGATGCCCTCGTTTGCCGCGCACTGGATGCGCAGAAAAGGGGTGACAATGAGTCAGCGGCGCAGGGTTTCGAGGAAGCGGCCAAGGCTTCCTTGGAAAAGGACCCCAGGACTGCGCGCATGTACGCGGCCGCCGGAAATTTGTGGATCGCGGCGAACCAGCCGGGCAAGGCCGCGCTCGATCTCGACAGGGCGCTCGGCCTCCCGGGCCTCGAAGCCGAGCAGCGCGGTGAGGCGCTCCTCGACCGCGCCCGCGCCGCCGAGGCGCAGGACGATCTCAGGACCGCGCGAGCAAAGGCCAACGAGGCATCGGCGACGATCTCCGAGGATCCTTTCTTTTGGTATTTTTCGGCGGCCCTCGCGATCCGCGAGAATGACCCGCTGACAGCAAAGAGCGCGATTGCGAAGGCGCTGATCCTGGCGCCGAACGATCCCGCCGTTCTCTTCGAAGCGGGGCACGTGTCCGACTTCACGGGCGACGACGAGGCTGCGCGTACGTATTGGAAGCGTGCCCAGTCGGCCGATCCCAACGGCCCCGTCGGCAAAGCTGCCGCCAAGGCCGTCGAGATGCTGGGTGTGACGCCCACGCTGAAGACTGAAGCCGTTCCGGCGAAGAATAACTAACCCAGATCGTAATCGATCGTCGTTACGACCCGCACCTTCTGGAAGGGCGTGCTTCCGCCGGACGAACTACAGTCGTCACAGTCCTCGCCGTCCCGCGGACCAACCGAGAAATAGCCTTGGCTCGCGGTCTTGATACGGCCGACCGTGGCTCCGCTGTCACGCGCGAACTGCTCGGCGCTGCTGCGCGCGTTCCGGTTCGCCTCGGCGATCATTCGCGGCTTGAGTGCGTTCAAGCCGGTGAAGCTGTAGGTGATATTACTGTTCGATAGCTCGACACCCTCGCGCAGCAACTCGGCCTGGCGGCTCGAGGCGTGCCGCACGCGCATGACGTCGCTTGTCCTAAGCTGGATCGAGCGGCTGACGGTCAGTCGCTGGGGTCCCGCCGGCCGGCCATCCTTGTCCCTTGGCTGGTCCCGGCTGAACGATACGTCCGCGTCCGTGATTTCTGCTGGCGAGAAGCCGGCACGACCGAAGAAGGTGCGGACCGCGTGCGCCTGCTGGTCAACCGATTGCTGGACCGATCCTAGATCGTCGCCCTGGTGAGAGAAGTTGATGGACCAGGTCGCGAGATCGGCAGTGACATTACGTTCTGAAACGCCGCGCACCGTAACCGTCCGGTGCTCGGCCATCTTGGAGCGCCTGAGACCGTCACCCAGGGCATAGCCACTGGTGGTGAGGCCGACGGCAAAAATCGCCACCGCGCCCAAAAGGACGACGCGGCTGTCCTGCAGCTTGTTGATCATGGGATGAAAACCCGTGCGTTCGTCCGCATATAACGAGCAGCCACCGGTCACGATCGCCGGTCACGACTGCGACGAACCGTGCATTTATAGCGATGAATCGAGGGACGCGAAATGAAATTCCTGCATTCGATGATCCGCGTGTCGAATCCGGACGCGACTGTTGCATTCTTTCAACTGCTCGGTCTCGAAGAGCGGCGGCGAATGGAGAATGAAGCCGGCCGATATACCCTCGTCTTTCTCGGCGTTCCCGGCGACGAGGGAGGCGAAGTCGAACTGACCTACAACTGGGACGAGGGCGGCTATGACGGCGGGCGGAATTTTGGCCATCTCGCCTATCAGGTCGATGACATTTACGAGACCTGCTCCAGGCTCATGGACAATGGCGTGACCATCAACCGCCCGCCCCGCGACGGGCGCATGGCCTTTGTTCGAACGCCGGATAATATTTCGGTGGAACTCCTCCAGAAAGGGGCAGCGCTCCCGCAGTCGGAACCCTGGGCATCCATGCCGAACGTCGGGCAATGGTGAACTGGCCCGGCAGCGGCTTTCTCGATCTCGTCGGCTGCTCGGAGCCGATCATCCAGGCCCCGATGGCCGGCGCCGGCGGCGTTGAACTTTGCGTTGGGGCGATCGAAGGCGGAGCTCTGGGCTCTCTGCCGTGTGCGCTTCTCTCGCCGGGCGAAGTTCGAGCGCAAGTTGCCGAGGTCCGCGCGCGCGCCAGCGGTCCCCTCAATCTGAACTTCTTCTGCCACGCCATGCCGGGCGCCGTGGACGACAGCGCGTGGAGAGCCTTGCTGCTGCCCTATTACGACGAATTCGACGTGCAGCCCGAAAAAGGCGGCGCGCTCCGCCTGCCGTTCGACGACTCGATGTGCACCGCCGTCGAGGAGGCAAGGCCCGAGGTCGTCAGCTTTCACTTCGGGCTGCCCGATGAAGGTCTCCTTGCGCGCGTCAGGGCAACAGGGGCGATCATCATCGGCAACGCCACCACCCTCGAGGAGGCCCGCTGGCTCGAACAGCGCGGGGTCGACGCGATCATCGCTCAGGGCTTCGAAGCGGGCGGCCATACAGGGCGCTTCCTCGGATCCAGCCCCGAGGAAGCACTCGGGCTGTTCGCCCTTCTGCCCCAGATTGTGGATGTCGTGTCGGTCCCAGTCATCGCCGCTGGCGCCATTGCCGACGGCCGCGGGATTGCCGCAGCTTTCCTTCTGGGCGCGAGCGCGGTCCAGCTTGGAACAGCGTACCTCCACACGCCCGAAGCTGCGATCAGCGAGGTGCACCGCGCAAGGCTTGCTGACGGTCGGACCCTGTTCACCAACCTCCTGACGGGCGGCCTAGCCCGCGGCGTCCACGGCCGCCTCATCGACGATCTGGGCGCGGTTAGGCCAGAGGTGCCTCCCTATCCGCTCGCGAGCCTAGCTCTTGGCTCCATCCGCGCAGCAGCGGAAAAGCGCGGGGAGTTCGGCTTCGGCCCGATGTGGGCCGGGCAAGCTGCACCGCTTGGACGGGCGCTTCCGGCGGCCGAACTTACCCGCAAGCTTGCGGCCGACGCGCTGGCGATCATCCGGGGCCGGGCGTAATGGCGCCTGAGATGAAGATCGTGCCGGTACTCGCTTTTAGCGACAATTACCTGTGGCTCGTCCACGACGAGGTGAGCGGCGAAACCGCCGTGGTCGACCCCGGGGACGCGGCGCCGGTCCTTGCCGAAGCGGACCGGCGAGGCTGGGCGATCACGCAGATCTGGAACACGCATTGGCACCCCGATCACACCGGCGGAAATCTGGCGATAAAGAAAGCTACCGGCGCCCCGATCTACGGCCCTGCAGGCGAAAAGATTCCCGGCCGCGACATTGCGCTCACGGAAGGCGGCGAGCTGCGCCTCGGCACGCATGTCGGCCGGGTAATCGATGTCCCTGGTCACACTCTTGGACATATCGCGCTCGTCTTCGACAAGGACGGACTCGCCTTTGTCGGTGACACCCTGTTCGCAATGGGATGCGGCCGGCTGTTCGAAGGGACGCCGCAGCAGATGTTCACTTCGCTTGGGCGGCTCGCCGAACTTCCTGGCGACACCCGGCTCTATTGTGCGCATGAATATACTCTCTCGAACGCTCGTTTTGCGGCTCATGCGGCGCCTGACAACGAGGCTATCGCTCAACGTCTCGCGGAGGTCAGCCGCCTGCGGGAAGAAGGGAAGATCACCGTTCCAACGACCGTTGCGCAGGAACGTGAAACCAATCCTTTCGTTCGCGCCACAAACGTGGATGAGTTCGCGCGTTTGAGATCCGAGAAAGACAGCTTCCGTTCATGAGCGGAAGCGTTGTAATTCGTTCCTGCGCGCCCCGAGGGATGTCCCTATGAGGAGGTCAACATGCGTGTGATCCCGTTCCTGACAGCGGCAGCTGCACTCACCTCGTGTACCATGTCGGCGGCGCCTCCTGGCGGACAACTGGCGTCGCAGAGAGAATTCCAGCAATTGCTCTACGGCAAAGTGGCGCAACGTCCGATCAGCTGTCTGCCTCACTATCTGTCGAACGACATGCGCGTCATCGACGATGACACCATCGCTTTTCGAAGTGGCAGCAACCGTGTCTATGTTGCGCGCATGCAGGGCAGCTGCAACGGTCTGACTCAAGGCCATAATGCCCTGGTGACCAGGCAATTCGGGAGTGCCGATCTATGCCGGGGCGACATCGCCCAGGTCGTCGACACCATGAATGGCTTTACCGTCGGCAGCTGCGTCTTCGGCGACTTCACGCCCTACGTGAGACCCGGAACCTAGCGGCCGTAAAGCGCATCGAGACGGCCCGCATAGACGTTCGAGATGATATGGCGCCGGATCTTCATGGACGGCGTCAGCTGCTCGTTCTCGATTGAGAAGGCGTCGTCCGCAAGCGCGAAGCGTCGCACTTTTTCGATTACGGACAAGTCGCCATTGACCCTGTCCACAGCGCGCTGGAGCTGGGCGTGAAGGTCCGGAGCTGACGCGATTTCGGGGTCGGGAACGAGAAGCGCCACAAGGTGCGGACGGCGATCGCCATAGACCATCGCCTGCGCGATCTCCGGCTGCAGCGTCAGCATTCCCTCGATCCGCTGCGGCGAGACATTGTCGCCCTTATCGTTGACGATCAGGTCTTTCTTTCTGTCGGTAATGACGATCCGGCCGGCTTCGTCGAAATGCCCGACGTCGCCTGTTGCAAGCCAGCCGCCGCTCAGGACCCGCGCGGTCTCCGCGGGATTGCGCCAGTAACCCTTCATCACGTTCTCGCCGCGGACCATGATCTCGCCGTCTTCGGCAATGCGCACCTCGCAGTTCTTGACGGGCGGACCAACCGTCTCAAGGCGGATTCCGACGCTCGGCCGGTTGCAGCTGATGAGCGGTGCCGCCTCGGTCTGGCCGTAACCCTGCAGGAAGGTGATCCCGAGTGACTGAAAGAAAACGCCCACTTCCGGGTTGAGGGGCGCACCACCCGAGACCCACGCCTTTTGCCGTCCGCCGAACCGTTCCCGGATCTTCCTCCGCAGCGTCAGCGACAGGATGCCATCCATTGGCAGGTCCCATGGTTTGACCGCGCCATTGTAACGGTCGCTGCCGATCTTCAGCGCCCGGTGCAGAAGATATTTCGAAAGGCCGCCCTGCGCGGCGACCGACTTCAGGATGCGTGCGCGGAGCAACTCGAACAGCCGCGGCACGACGACCATGATCGTCGGCTTCACTTCCTCGATGTTCGAGGCCAGTTTTTCGAGGCTCTCGGCGTAATAGATCTGTCCACCAAGTGCGACGGGGAAATGCTGGCCGCCCATATGCTCGTAGGCGTGACTGGCCGGCAGGAACGACAGGAACACCTCGTCGCCCCAGCCAAAATCGGTCGAGATGATGTCGGTCGCGCCCTCGAGGTTGTGAAGGATTGCGCCGTGATGCTGCTGGACACCGCGCGGAGCGCCACCCGTGCCGCTCGTGTAAATGATGCAGGCAAGGTCATCGCGCCCGATGCCCGCGACTGCCTTCTTCATCAGGGCGACATCGCCGTCACTGCGCGTCAGGTCGGCCCAGTGATGAACATTGACCCAGTCGGGCACCTGCCCCGAGCGGATTTGTTCGATGCCGATGATGTGGTGGCACTCGGCCGACGTCAACACCGCGGGCACGAGATTTCTGGCGAGCTTCTGGCTCGAAACGATCACTGCGCGAGCTCCTGAATTACCGAGCACATGCGCATGATCGCGGGTGGTATTGGTCGTGTAGGTCGGGACGGTCACGCAGCCCGCCGCCATGATCGCAAGGTCGGCAATCAGCCATTCGGGCCGATTCTCGCTGACGAGGGCGACCCGGTCTCCCGGCTCAAGTCCGATCCGTTTCAGGGAGGCGGCGAGCGCTGCCACCTGCCGCGCCGCCTCGCTCCAGCTGATGGGACACCATTCACCGTCTCGCTTTGCCCAGAGAAACGGTTGTCCCGCCTTTTCCTGCGCACGCGAAAGAAAGAGCGAGACGAGATTGTCGAAACGTTCGAGCTGTCGGGCCAAGTTCCCCCCTTGGAAATCTATTGGGCGACCGCCGCGCCCTCGCTGCGGGGATCAGCGCCCCCCATCCAGCCGCGGTTCGACCATTCAACGGCATTCGCCTTGAAGCTCGGATCGCGGACCTGCACCTTGTGCCCCAGCTCCTGAAGCTGCGGCGCCATAGCCTCGAGGAAGCTTCCGCGCTCAAGAAAAACCGTGTCGCCGCCCGGCGCGAAAATCACCGGGAGCGCGATCGCCTGCTGAGCCGTGAGATGCCAGTCGATCACACCGATGATGGTCTTGAGCACCTGCGCGGGGATTGTGGCACCGCCCGCAGCGCCGACCGCGAGGCGAATTCGGCCGTCAGGCCCCCAGACGATGGTCGGGCTCATCGAGCTTCGCGGTCTCTTGCCGCCCTGGACGCGATTGGCCGTCAGGCACCCATCCTTGCCTGGAACGATATTGAAGTCGGTCAGCTCGTTGTTGAGATAATAGCCGCTCGTCATCAATCCGGAGCCGAACACGCTTTCGATGGTCGACGTTTCCGAGGCGACGTTGCCCTGCGCATCGACGGCGACGAAATGCGAGGTGCCCCGTTCTTCAACCGGTGCCGCAGTGCAAATCCGCTTGGCCGCTCCAGCCGGATGCCCGGCTGCGACGTTCGCCATCGTCCTGTCAGCGGAGATGAGGGCCGAGCGGCCGGCGAGATATCGGGCATTCATGAGCCCCGCGACAGGCACCGGAACGTAATCCGCATCGCCAAGATACTGGTCGCGATCTGCATAAGCGAGGCGCATCGACTCCGCGATAAGGTGCCAGGAAGTCGGAGAATGAGGCCCAAGCGCCGACAGGTTAAATCGCTCGAGCTGCTTTAGCGTTTCGAAAACCGTTGTTCCGCCTGACGACGACGGGCCCATTCCGCAGACCCTGTACCCGCGATAGGTTCCGCAGACCGGTGCGCGGATCCTGGCATCATAACTTGCAAGATCGCCGGTGCTCATCTTCGAGGGATGGAGCGGTGAACCATTGACGGTCGCAACGATCGCCTGCGCGTTCGGGCCGACGTAGAAACTGTCAGCGCCCCGCGCTGCAATCCCCTCGAGGAAGGCTGCAAATGCCGGGTTCTTCACGAGTGTTCCGACGGGAAGCGGATTGCCGTCTGAACCATAGAAGATGGCACGGGCCTCGGCGGACATTGCTCCCGTTCGGCGACTGCTGTTCAACGCGTTGTAGAGGCGTGGCGTGACCTTGAATCCGTCCCGGGCAAGGCGGATTGCGGGCTGGAACAATATTGCCCAGGGAAGCCTGCCATATCGCTTGTGCGCCATGGCCATCATCCGAAGATTCCCCGGAACTCCAACGCTCTTGCCTCCGGGTACCGCCTCCTCGTGCGCCATCGGTTGGCCGTTTTCGTAGAACCACGTTCCTCCCGCCGCGTGAGGCGCCGTCTCGCGGCCATCGAACGTCACTGCAGCATGGCCATGATCGGAGTAGACGAGATAGCCCCCGCCCCCGATCCCGGAGCTTTGCGGTTCGACGACATTGAGCGCCAGAAGGGTCGCAAAGGCCGCGTCAGCGGCGCTGCCGCCGCGCCTCAGCATGTCGGCGCCCGCTTCGGCCGCACGCGGATCGGCGGCGCTCACCATCCCTTTTGCAAGCAGGATGGGAGGACCGCGAACGATCGGCTTCGAGGCGGTGGCGGAAGGGCCGGCGAGCGCTAAAAGTCCGGCGGCCAATGCAAGAGAACGCAGACGCATCCCCGCGCGCTACCCTGTCCCTACTGCCTCGGCAATGTTGGCATAACCTTCGCGCTTCAGCCGGTGCGCAAGGCCCCGGGCGATCCGGCTTGCGATGCCGGGCCCCTCATAGACCATTGCCGTATAGAGCTGGACGAGACTCGCTCCGGCCCTGATGCGCTCCCACGCATCGTCGGCCGTCGAAATGCCGCCAACGCCGATGAGAGGAATTTGCCCGCCGGATGCCGCCTGGAATTCGCGCAGCGCCTTCAGTGCCAGCGCCTTGAGCGGTGCCCCCGAAAGGCCGCCCGGTTCAAGTGCATGGCGCGATCTGAGCGGCGGCCGCGAGACCGTGGTATTGCCGATGATTATGGCGTCGACGCCGTGCTCGATGGCGACCCGGACGATCTGGTCGGGCTCGCCCTCACCAAGGTCAGGCGCGACCTTGAGGAAGATTGGCGGTCCCTTCTTCGGCCGGGCCTCGTTCACGGCCGAAAGGAGGGCTTTGAGAGCGCCTTCATCCTGCAACTGGCGAAGGCCTGGGGTATTGGGCGAGCTGATGTTGATCGTAAGGTAACGCGCGAGGGGGGCCATGGCGCGCACGCCGTTCGCATAGTCAGCGATCCTGTTCTTGCTGTCCTTGTTCGCACCGATGTTCACGCCAATGATCCCGTGCATGCGCGTACAGTCAATGAGGCGGCCGTAAGCGGCTGGCTGGCCCCTGTTGTTGAACCCCATGCGGTTGATGACCGCGGCGTCCTGGCGGAGCCGGAACAGTCGAGGCCTTGAATTGCCTTCCTGCGGCTGCGGAGTGAGCGTGCCGACCTCGACGAAGCCGAATCCGATGGTCAGCATCTGCTCGGGGACTTCAGCGTCCTTATCGAAGCCCGCGGCAAGGCCGACGGGAGTGGGAAATTCGAGTCCGGCGACCGTAGTCCGGAGCGATGCTGGAAAGTCGGGTGGTCGCCGTGGTGGCATCAGCTTGAGGACCTTGATGGTCATGCGATGCGCGGTTTCAGCGTCAAGGGCGAAGGCCAGCGGGCGAATGAGTGGGTAGAAGCGCACGGAAGCGGCCATACCCCCATGGGGAGCTTGTTTCAGCACCCATGAATAATATTGGGGCCCTGACCGATGCAGAACCGGTTGAGTTTCGGGCGCCGAACTCCTAAATCGGACTGGAATGATCCGAATTAGACCATGCGCCTGAGCCATCTTGCCGATTATGCAGTGGTCCTGATGACTGCGGCCGCCCGCCGTCCTGCGACTGCTCGCCTCAGCGCAACAGAGCTTGCCGCGGAGACGGGGGTCCCGCTTCCCACCGCCCAGAAGCTGATGGGACAGCTCGCTGCCTGCGGCCTGTTGCGCAGCGCTCGCGGCGCTTCGGGCGGATTTTCGCTCGCAAGATCCGCCGTCGAGATCAGCCTCGCGGACATCGTCGAAGCGGTCGAAGGCCCGATTGCAATGACGGTCTGTTCAGAAGGACGGACCGACTGCGCGCTCGACGCGCACTGCCGCGTCAAGCCGCACATGGGCGTCGTCGGCAATGCCGTGCGCGGTGCCCTTGGCGCTGTCAGCCTGACGGAACTGGCACGATGACCGACGACATCCGCAATGCCGAAGTCCATGAAGCCGTCAATCGGGACTATGAATGGGGCTTTGTTTCGGACGTCGAGCAGGAGTTCGCGCCCAAGGGGCTCGGCGAGGACACGGTCCGCTTCATCTCGTCGAAGAAGGAAGAGCCTGCGTGGATGCTCGAGTGGCGCCTCAAGGCGTATCGGGCCTGGCTCGAGATGGAAGAAGTCAGCTGGGCCAAGCTCGATATTCCAGCGATCGACTACCAGGATGCCTATTATTACGCGGCGCCCAAGCAGAAACCGAAGCTTGCCTCACTTGACGAGCTCGATCCCGAAATTCGCCGTACCTACGAGAAGCTCGGCATCCCGATTGAGGAGCAGAAAGTCCTCGCGGGCGTCGAAGGCGCAGCCAAGGTTGCTGTCGACGCGGTGTTCGACAGCGTCAGCGTCGCGACCACCTTCCGCGAGGAATTGAAGAAGGCCGGGGTGATTTTCCTCAGCATTTCCGAAGCGATCCGCGAACATCCCGATCTGGTGAAGAAGTATCTGGGGTCGGTAGTCCCGCAGCGCGACAATTATTTCGCCTGCCTCAATAGCGCTGTCTTTTCCGACGGCACGTTCGTCTACGTGCCCGAGGGCGTGCGCTGTCCGATGGAGCTTTCGACCTATTTCCGAATCAATGCGGAAAATACCGGGCAGTTCGAGCGAACGCTGATCATCGCCGACAAGGGCGCCTACGTATCCTACCTCGAAGGCTGCACGGCGCCGATGCGGGACGAAAACCAGCTGCACGCCGCCGTTGTCGAGATCTACGCTCACGATGACGCCGAGGTGAAATACTCTACCGTCCAGAACTGGTACCCGGGCGACAAGGAAGGCCGCGGCGGCATCTTCAATTTCGTGACCAAGCGGGCACTGTGCGCAGGCGATCGCTCGAAAGTCAGCTGGACCCAGGTCGAGACCGGGAGCGCCATAACCTGGAAGTATCCCAGCTGTATCCTCAAGGGCGATTCAAGCGTGGGCGAATTTTATTCGGTGGCGTTGACCAACAATCGCCAGCAGGCCGACACCGGAACCAAGATGATCCACATCGGGGCGAACACGCGTTCGACCATCGTCTCGAAGGGGATCAGTGCGGGCAGGTCCAACAACACTTATCGCGGGCTGGTCCGGGTGCTTCCGCGTGCGGAGAATGTGCGCAACTTCACCCAATGCGATTCCCTGCTTCTCGGCGGTGACTGCGGCGCGCACACGGTTCCCTACATCGAGGTCAAGAACCCGACCGCGACCATCGAGCACGAAGCCACAACCTCGAAGATCAGCGAGGACCAGCTGTTTTACGCCATGAGTCGGGGACTTGATCAGGAAGCAGCGGTCGCGCTCATTGTGAACGGCTTCGCACGCGAGGTCTTGAAGCAGCTGCCGATGGAATTTGCAGTCGAGGCCCAGAAGCTGCTTGGAATTAGCCTGGAGGGCTCGGTCGGATGATGCCGTTGCTGTTTTTGGCCGCGGCGTCGGCCGAGGCGTTCGACCATGACGCGGCGGACAATATGCGCCGTCACTTTCACATCAATTGCCCGGCTGCCCGCTCGGAGAGATCGAAATGAGCATGCTGGATATCCGGGATCTTCGCGCGAACGTCGGTAACAAGCCGATCCTCAACGGCGTCTCGCTGAGCGTGCCGGCCGGCGAGGTGCACGCGATCATGGGTCCCAATGGCTCGGGCAAATCTACGCTTGCGTACATATTGTCCGGCCGCCCGGGCTACGAGGTGACCGGCGGCAGCGTCTCGTTCGATGGCCGGGACCTGCTGGCCCTGGAGCCGCACGAACGCGCGGCAGCGGGGCTTTTCCTGGGCTTTCAGTATCCGGTCGAAATCCCTGGCATCTCATATCTCCAGTTTCTTCGGGAGAGCCTCAATGCGCAGCGCCGCTCGCGCGGCGACTCCGAAATTTCCGCCGGCGAATTCATCAAGTTCGCACGCGAACAGGCCGCCTTGCTCGGAATGGACGCCGAAATGCTGAAGCGTCCGGTCAACGTGGGATTTTCGGGCGGCGAAAAGAAGCGCGCCGAAATGGTCCAGATGGGAATCATGGCGCCAAGGTTCGCACTTCTGGACGAAACGGACAGCGGGCTCGACATCGATGCGCTGAAAGCCGTCGGCGCAGGGATCAACCGGATCATGCGCTCTCCCGACAAGGGCGTCCTTCTCATCACCCACTATCAGCGGCTGCTCGACTACGTGGAGCCCGACCGGGTGCACGTCCTTCGTAACGGGCGGATCGAGCGGAGTGGCGGTCCCGAGCTTGCCCGCGAACTCGAGCGCGAAGGCTATTCGGAGGCTGCCGCGTGACCGCTCCCTTTCCTACCCGGCGCCAGGAGGAATGGCGCTATGCCGACCTCGACGCATTGAAACCCGTCTGGGAGCAGTTCTCAGAACCAATGACACTGATCGTTGGTCCAGGAGAGGAGCTGGAGGAGGTGTGGCTTCCCGACGCGTTGGACGTCCAGCTGCGCCGTCTCAACATATCGCTTGGCAAGAGGGCCAAGGCGCGCATTTTTGCACTCAACAACGCCGACGTTTACGGTCGGATGGAGCTTGAGGTCAGCCTCGGGGAAGAAGCGCAGTTCGAGCTTTTCGGTGCCAACATCGGAACCGGCCTTTCGACCAACGAATTCGTCACCAGCATCCGGCACCTGGGTCTTGGCGGCCGCTCGCGGCAGGTCGTTCGTTCGGTCCTTGGCGGCAGGGCTACCGGGTCTTACCTCGGCAAGGTGGAGGTTGCTCGGGGAGCCCAGCGAACCGACGCGGAACAGTCAGTGAAGGCGATGCTCCTCGACCGGGGGGCAACAGCGAACTGCAAGCCGGAGCTCGAGATCTTCGCGGACGACGTGAAGTGTGCGCACGGTGCAACCGTTGGAGAGCTTGACCCGATCCAGTTGTTCTATGCCCAGAGCCGCGGACTCGATCCGGCGCGCGCACGGGCGCTGCTCCTGGAAGGTTTCGTCATGGGCCTGTGGGACAGCGCCCAAGGAAGTGACGCCATCTGCCAGGCGGCGCGCGAAGCCTTGCGGAGAATCGTATGAACGCTCCTGCGCGCATCAACTCCGCGCTCGACGTGCGCGCGCAGTTTCCGGCCGTCGGAAGCTGGCACTACCTCGACAGCGCGGCGACCGCGCAGAAGCCGCAGGCGGTCATCGATGTGATCACCCAAGCCTATGCGCGCGATTACGCGACCGTCCATCGCGGCGTCTATCAGCGATCATCCGAGATGACGGGCCGCTATGAAGCCGCGCGGGCCGCAGCTTCGCGACTGATCGGCGGCAAGGCTGACGAGCTGGTCTTCACCCGTGGTGCCACGGAAGCAATCAACCTCGTTGCGCGGACGCTGCCCAAGGAAGGGCGTTCCCGTGTCCTCCTCTCGCAGCTGGAGCACCACAGCAACATCGTTCCCTGGCAACTCGCCGGCTTCGAGGTCGATGCGGTGCCGCTCACCGCTGAAGGAAAAATCGACCTCGACGCAGCAGAAGCGATGCTGACCAAGGATCATCGCGTCCTCGCACTTGCGCACGTCTCGAATGTTCTTGGCTCGGTGCTCGACGTGAAGCGGGCCGCCGGAATCGCGCATTCCAGCGGCGCGCTTCTGCTCCTCGACGGCTGCCAGGCGGTTCCCCGGCTGCCCGTCGACGTCGCCGACATCGGTGCCGATTTCTACGCTTACTCTGCGCACAAACTGTATGGCCCGACCGGCATCGGCTGCCTGTGGGGCCGATCCGAGCTGCTTGGCGCGCTTCCGCCATGGCAGGGCGGCGGATCGATGATCGATCGCGTCACGTTCGAGCGGACAACCTATCTCGATGCCCCTGCACGGTTCGAAGCAGGCACGCCGCATATCGTGGGAGCCATCGGGCTGCACGCAGCAATCGGCTGGGTCGAAAAGCTTGGCCTCGAGAATATCCATGCGCACGAGTGCGCGCTTGTCACCGAGGCCCGCTCGGCGCTCTCGAACGTCGGCGGGGTCACCGTCTACGGCCCGGAGGATTCGGCGGGAATTGTGAGCTTCAATGTCGATGGGGTGCATGCGCACGACACCGCCACCATATTGGACGATGCGGGCGTCGCGGTCCGCGCCGGCCACCATTGCGCGCAGCCGCTGATGGACTGGCTTGGGGTGAACGCGACGGCGCGGGCGAGCTTTGCTGCACATAGCGACAGCTCGGACATCGAGGCGCTCGTGCGCGGAATCGAACAGGTGAAGCGGATCTTTTCGGCATGAACCGGGAAAAGAAGATCGAGACCGAGGAAGTCGACGCCGTTGCTGCGCCTCCGCGCGGACGCGTTACGCCGGACTTCGAGCGAAAGAAGGACTATCTCGCAGGCTTCCTCGCCGGCGAGAAAGCCGACGCGTCAAAGGCTGGCCCGGGAGGCGATCTTCAGGTCGCCGTCGTTGAGGTACTGAAATCCATCTACGACCCGGAAATCCCGGTAGACATCTACGAGCTCGGCCTCATTTACGATGTCGCTATCAGCGAGGATGGAGACGCCACCATCACCATGACGCTGACCACCCCGCACTGTCCGGTCGCCGAGTCGCTTCCTAACGAGGTCGAGCTGCGCGTCCTCTCGGTACCTGGAATACGGGACGCCATTGTAAACCTCGTGTGGGATCCGCCGTGGGACCCGTCCAAGATGAGTGACGAAGCCCGCCTCGAGCTCGGGATGCTTTAGCGATGGTCTTGGATTTTCTGCGGCGAAACGCCACATCTCCAATCGTGGTTGGAGCGCTTCGTTGAACAAGGAAACCAGACTGCGCGCCCGGCCTTCGGCGATCACGCTGACGCCGGACGCCGAGGCTCGCATCGCGGAGCTGATGAGCCGGGCGCCCGAAGGCGCCGTCGGGGTGAAGCTGTCGACGCCGCGGCGGGGTTGCTCCGGCCTTGCTTACTCGGTCGACTACATCATGCAGGAACAGCCCTTCGACGAGAAGATCGAAACGCCCGGCGGAACATTCTTCGTCGACGGAGCGAGCGTTCTTTATCTCGTCGGCTCGACGATGGACTGGCGCGAGGACGATTTTGCCGCCGGCTTTGTGTTCGACAATCCCAATGCGAAAGGCGCCTGCGGCTGTGGAGAGAGCTTCACCGTTTGACCCTCCTCAGGTGCTGCGTCCGGGCGAGAATGCTTCACCCCTTGGAGCGACAGTGCTAAACTGACCGGCGAACGGGAGGTAAGCGATGCGAGTCACTTCCGCCTTCGCCTTTCTGGTCCTGACCTTGTCGACACCCGCTTTCGCCGCCTCGACCGGCGCTATTCCGCCCGCGGCGCTCCAGGGCGGACCCAGGGACTGTCCGCACACGTCTTCATACCTTGCGGACAAGAGCAGCATTTATCGCGGCGCGCCGCTCGCTCCGAAAAAGCTGAACCAATTGCCGCCCGGCACCACTTACATGGCGGTCTATCGGCGCATCGATGGATGCGAAGTGCCGCTCACCATGGTCGAGTACAGGAATCCGCGTCGGCGCTAGTTTCATCAAAGCCTGACGCGTCGAAGGGGGAACATCGACATGTCACGTTCACTCACGATGCTGTTCGCGATCGTCTGCTACGCGATCTTCTTTGCGACTTTTCTCTATCTCATCGTCTTTGTAGGCGACCTGGCGCTCGGCGTGCGCACGGTCGATGTCGGCCCCGAAGCGTCCCCGATGGCTGCAGGGGTGATCGATATCGCGCTGATCACGTTATTCGGACTCCAGCACAGCGTCATGGCGCGACCGGCTTTCAAGGCCAGGTGGACCCGCATTGTCCCTCCGCCCGCCGAGCGCAGCGTCTACGTGCTTGCCGCGAGCATCGCGCTAATGATCCTCTTCATTGCCTGGCACCCGATCCCGCAGATCGTCTGGAACGTCAGCAACTCCGCTCTGAAGGCCATCATCTGGGTCATCTTCTGGATTGGCTGGGCGACGGTTCTCATCAGCACGTTCCTGATCAATCATTTCGAACTCTTCGGGCTGCAACAGGCCTGGTTCAACATGCGCGGCCGCGAGGCGGAGAAGCCTGAATTGAGGCAGCCGATGTTCTATCGCTGGATCGCTCATCCGCTTTACGCAGGTTTTTTCCTCGCCTTCTGGGCGGCGCCGGAAATGACGCTTGGTCACCTGCTGCTCGCACTTGGCGTTTCGATCTACATGCTGATCGCCATCCGTTACGAGGAGCGGGATCTTACCGACCTCTTCGGCGAGGACTACCGAAGGTATCGCGCCGGGGTCGGCGGCCTCGTCCCGCGTTTTCGCCGGCGAAGCGCCTAGCTCCGAGCTTCTCGTTAGAAGCTCAGGCTGAACCGGACCGCGGCACCCCGGTCATCGGGCATGCTCGCAATATGTCCGGGCTGGCGCCGGTAGAAGAGATTGCCACCGACCCACCCGTTGCCGTGCAAGAGGTTCGTTCCGTAGCTGAGCTCGGCATCGAGCTCGCGCCCGCTTGGAGTGAAGGACAGACGGCTGAGCGAGTCGGTCGCGGCGAGCCTCGCATAATCGTAGGAAGTGGGCAGCATCAACGCCAGGCCGCCATGCTCGACGCGCAGGGGCTGAGCAACGCGCAGCCCGATTGAATCCGCACCCGAGAGGATAGCGGTCTTGGCGAGATCGAGCGCGTAAGCGTCGGTTTCGAACCGGCCCCCGTTGAAGTGGGTCCAACCGCGGCGTGCCGTGAGAGTGGTCGACCACCCGCCGCCGAAATCGTGGCGGGCCTCGGCATCGAGGAACAGGGTCGAGGCGCCCCCGCCGCCGAGCACTGGCGACATGCGTCCTCCAAGAAGCGACCGCCTTTCGTCGAGCCGGCTTGCTGCGATCGATAGCCAGCTGCGTCCGAGCGCGCGGTCTGCAGCAAGGCTCACAAATCTATACGGAGATCCTGTCGCGCTGGTCCGGACCTCTTGCCAGACGCTTCCGCTCTCGCCCGAGATGGTGATCGCCGCCTTCCCGAACCGGTGACGCACGGCAATGCTGCCGCCTCGCCTCGCCGAGAAGCCGGGATTTCCAATGATATCACTGGCAATCAGGAACGAACCGGCACCTGCACCGGTCAGACGGCGCTCCATCGCCTTTGCTCCATCGGCAAAACCGAAGGCGACGGCGGTCTGGTCACCGAGCCTTGCAAGTGCCGAGCCTGCGACCAGCCGCGATTTGCGCAAGTCTTCGGGGCCGATGCCCATCGGATTGAGCGTGTAGAGACCGTGGCGCTCGCTGACGCTCATGGCGATACTGAACGGTCCGGCCTGGGCGCTCGAGACACGAACGTCGTTCTGAAGCGACCGCGACAAGGGATGATCGGCGTCTGCGCGGCGAAGGCTCGCGGCAAGGTTCAGCACGTAGGCGCGGTCGTAGCCGTCGACGATGATTGCACCCAGCGACTTGGCGGTCGCAGCATCGCCTGCAGATGGCGGCAGGTCGCCGCTCGCTCCTGCAACCGGGATCTTGCTGCCCGCAAGGCTCGTGGTGCCGATCGGCTGGAACGCCCGTTGGATGTTGAGCCGTCCATTGCCGTAGGTGGAATCGACACCCGTGGACCCGAGGTCGTCGGCGGTCTGGAACAGGATCGAGACAATCTGCTTGCCGGTAAGATTGGGGAAGGCCTGAGCCATCAACGCGACGGCACCGCTGATCGCCGGTGCCGAGAAGCTCGTTCCCGACCAGTAGAACTGCCCGCCGGTATTGTCCGGCGCCCGGTCCATGTAGCCAAGGGCGGTCAGATAGTAAGGGGCGCCGGACCCGGCCCGATTGGAGAAATCCGAGATGGTGCTGATGTCGGTGCCGCCGGCCGAAGAAGCAACTCCGACCGAGCCCGCAATGATCACCGATCCGGGGAAGTTCTGCGCCGGTATCAGTGCGAAGGGGTCGGAATTTGCGCCCTTCACAGGGTCCGTTCCCTCATTGCCCGCCGAGATCACCAGCACGATGCCGGCGTTGACCGCGCGCTGCATCGCGGAGAGCAAATTGCTGCTGGGAGACGAGCCGCCGAGTGATAGATTGATGACCTTGGCCCCGGCGACCCGGGCAGCGTCGATCCCGGCCGCGATCGCCGGGTCGTAGAACTGGCACCCGTTCGACTGCGAACAGCTGCCGGGACTGTCGGCGCGTTCGCTGATGATGGTCGCGTCGAAGGCGACACCCATGGTGTTCGAGCCATTGCGGGCCGCGGCTGCCACTGCAGTGACCGCCGTGCCGTGACCGTCATCGTCGCCGACGCCGCGGCTTCCAGCGACGTCGCCGCTCGCCGCGTCGATCCGGCCGGTGAATTCGTCGAGGAGCGGATTAACGCCGCTGTCGACCACGCCGATCTTGATGCCGTGACCCGTCGCACCCGCATTGTATGCGGCAATGGCGTTGGACACGACCGAATATTGGGAGTTCTGATATTCGGCGGTATTGTAATTCGTGCCCGAAGGCGTCGGTGTCGGGGTTGGTGTCGGAGTTGGTGTCGGAGTTGGTGTCGGAGTTGGTGTCGGCGTCGCCGGTGCCGACGGAATGGGAGAAACCCCGCTACCGCCGCCGCAGGCGCTCAGTCCGAACGCCACAACGAGCATGCAGGTGCTTGCCCTCATGAGGCGGTTTTTCACCATTTGATCTCCGCTCAAGCCGTTGAAAAATCACGGCTTCCCCAGATACAATATGGTTTAGAAGAGGTTTCAATTTGCTTAAGGGGCCGAAACGGCTAGGCCGCGCCCTCTCATGGACCCGCGTTTCGAACATATCCGCGACTGGATCTTCGATCTCGACAACTGTCTTTATCCCGCCTCGACGGGACTATTCTCTCTCATCGACGAACGGATGGGCGCTTACATTCAGCGGCTCCTCGGCTGCGGACCCGAAGAAGCAAAACGCGTCCAGAAAGCGCATTTCCACGAGCACGGGACGACACTCGCCGGCCTCATGAAGGAGCACGCCGTCGACCCGCACGATTTCCTTGCAGACGTGCACGACATTCCGCTCGATCTGGTGAAGGCCGATGAGCGCCTCGTCGCCCTTCTGCCGCAGCTGCCGGGGCGGCGTTTCGTCTTCACCAACGGCGATGCGCCTTATGCCCGGAGAGTACTCGAAGCGATCGGCGTCCACGAACAGTTCGAGCACCTGCACGATATTCATGCAAGCGAGCTTCGTCCCAAGCCCGACCCTCACGGCTATGCTCTCCTGTGCAGCGGCTTCGATATCGATCCTCACCGCGCGTTGCTGGCCGACGACATGGTCCAGAACCTTGCACCGGCGAAGGCTCTTGGAATGACCACTGTCTGGATCGACAACGGCTCCGAGCGGGGCAATCACAGCTACGATCCCGCCTTCATCGATGTCCGGGTCAGCGACATCGGCGAGTGGCTCGAGTCCATTCTTCAGGAGACAGCATGAACGAGCTCGAGCCGCTGATTGAGCAGCTGTGGGAAGCCCGCGACAAGCTCGGCCCAGAGGCCGACACCGAGGTTCGGCGGCTGGTGGGCTGGGCCGTTGGCATGCTCGATACGGGCCACGCCCGTATTGCCCAGAAGGTCGACGGCGAATGGAGAGTCAACCAGTGGCTCAAGAAAGCCGTCCTTCTCTCGTTCCGCGTCAATCCCATGGAAGCGGTTTCCGGTGGACCCGGCGGCGCCCACTGGTGGGACAAGGTCACCTCGAAGTTCGCGGGCTGGGGTGAGAAGGAGTTCAGGGAGGCCGGGTTCCGTGCCGTACCCGGCGCTATCGTTCGGCACGGCGCCTATGTTGCGCCGGGCGCGGTACTGATGCCGAGCTTCGTGAACATCGGCGCCTTTGTCGGCGAGAACACGATGGTCGACACCTGGGCCACGGTCGGAAGCTGCGCACAGATCGGCAGGAACGTTCATATCTCGGGCGGTGCAGGCATCGGCGGAGTCCTCGAACCGCTCCAGGCAGGACCGGTAATCATCGAGGACGATTGCTTCATCGGTGCCCGCTCCGAGGTTGCCGAGGGGGTCGTCGTCGAGCAAGGCTCGGTCCTGTCGATGGGCGTGTTCCTTGGCGCCTCGACGAAGATCGTCGATCGCGCAACGGGCGAGATCCGCTACGGCCGAGTGCCGCCATATTCGGTCGTCGTTCCCGGTAGCCTTCCCGGCAAGGACGGCGGACCTGCGCTTGCCTGCGCAGTGATCGTCAAGCGCGTGGACGAGCGTACGCGTTCGAAGACGAGCATCAACGAACTCCTGCGGGACTAGATAAGGCCAACTTATCGGGGCAGGGTGGCCATTTGTTGGCTGGGAGAGCCGCTAATCCATAAATGCTTTCGGCCATGAAGCCGATCGATCCCCATGCATTCGACCGCAAGCTCGCGGAAGCGGCCCCCGCCCCAACTGCGCATGATCCGCACATGATTCGTTCGCAGATGAACCGCGGCGACTGGCTGATCCTGGGACTGCTGGCCATCATATGGGGCGGCGCCTTCTTCTTCATCGGGGTCGCGGTCCGACATGTGCCGCCCCTCACTTACGTCTGCCTACGACTGACGATCGCTGCTGCGGCCATGTGGATCTATGTACGGGCCCGCGGCGAGAGCATCGCCCTGCCGCGCCCGGTGTGGGGTTCGATCGTGCTTCTCGCGATACTCAACAATGCGCTTCCCTTCGCGCTGTTCGGCTGGAGCCAGACCCACATCGCGAGCGGACTTGCATCCATTCTCAATGCGACGACCCCCATCTGGGGAGTGGTTGTCGCGCACTTCCTTACGCACGACGAGCGGATGAACCCGCGCAAGATCGGTGGCGTTCTGCTCGGCTTCGCCGGCGTCGCGACGATGATCGGTCCTTCGCTTCTGTCGAACCTCGGAGGCGCTGCACTTGCCGAAATCGCCTGCGTCGGAGCATCGCTGAGCTATGCCCTTGCTGCCGTCTGGGCCCGTCGCTTCCGACGCCAGGGCATTTCTCCGCTCAGCGTCACGACCGGCCAGCTCACCGCCGGCGCAGCAATCATGCTGCCACTCTCCCTTCTCGTCGACCGGCCCTGGACCCATGCCATGCCGCCGATCGGTGCGATCGGCGCAATCACTGCCCTCGCCCTGTTCTGCACCGCGTTCGGCTACGTGCTCTATTTCCGGCTGATCGCGACTTCAGGCGCAACGAACGCCCTTCTTGTGACGTTGCTCGTGCCGCCGGTTGCTATCGTATTGGGCAGCCTGTTCCTCAATGAGACCCTCGCGCCGCAGGACTTCATGGGGCTTGGCCTGATTGCGCTCGGCCTCGCTGCAATCGACGGGCGGCTGCTCAGCTTCCTGTTGTCGGGCCGCCGGCTTCGGCAAGCAGCTTAGCAGCTTGCGGGCTCGTCCAGTCGAGATCGCCGACGTAGCGCCACACTTCCCTGCCGCCGGCATCAATCAGGATCGAGGTCGGGAGCACCGTATCGGGTCCAAGAGCCCCCGAGAGGGCCATCTTTTCATCCTGGTAGGGCTCGAGCGTCGAGATTTGGTGTGCCCGGAGGAAGGCAACGACCGACGCGTGCGGACCGCTGTCCTGGCTCACTGCAAGCACCTGGATTCGGCCACTTCGTGCCAACTGGTCGAGCGTCGGCAATTCCTTGACGCATGGCGCGCACCAGCTGGCCCACAGGTTCACGAGGACGGGCTTGCCTTTGAAATCAGAGATCTGCGCGGGCTTGCCGGCCGCATCGGTGAAGGTGGCCGCAGGCGAAGCCTTGCCCTTATTGTCACGATGGACACCCTTGATGCCGGCCTCGCCGGCGCCGGCAGCGCTTTCGTTTGAAGCAGGCACCTGCTGGGCTTTCTGTCCGCAGGCTGTGAGAAGCAGAACGGCGACGAGGATGGCGGAATATCGCATCAGTCGCCCGATAGGGTCCACGCGTTGCCGCGGCAAGCTGGCGGAAGCGCCTTGGACCGGCTACGCGAAGGTCATGAAGCGGCTCGGAAGACTCGCCTGCATTCTCTTGCTCGCAGGCTGCGGGCGGGAGGCCGGCCTCCGGCCTGCGGCCGGCCGTTCCTTGCCGGTGAAGCCGCTGATGGCGCGCGAAACGCCGACGGCCGAACAGTTGCTCACGCCCCCTGTCTATGCCCGGCCAGAGCGCGTGGACGAACTCGTCAAGCGGTCGCGCCCGCGGCCGCAGGACCCCTTCGACCTGCCGCCGCCGACCGGCGGGTCCGCGCCCTCGCAGCCCGCGGGCACCGATCCCGGTGCCGTCACGAACAACACGACCGTTTCCAATCCAGGAGAGTGAATGTCCGATCGCGTTCGCAAGGCGGTGTTTCCCGTCGCCGGCCTCGGCACCCGCCTGCTTCCCGCCACCAAGAGCATTCCCAAGGAGATGATCACCGTCGTTGATCGGCCCCTGATCCAATATGCCGTCGACGAGGCGCGCGAGGCAGGGATCGAGCAGCTTATTTTCGTAACCGGACGCGGGAAGTCCTCGCTCGTCGATTATTTCGATCAGGCCTATGAGCTGGAGGCCACGCTCAAGGCGAAGAACAAGAGCCTCGAGGTCCTCGAACCCTCGAACGCCTGCTTTGGCGAGGTGGTGACGGTTCGTCAGCAGCAGCCTCTGGGACTGGGCCACGCGGTCTGGTGCGCACGCCATATCGTCGGCAACGAGCCGTTTGCGGTCCTCCTTCCTGACGAGCTCATGAGCGGCACGCCCAACTGCCTCGCGCAGATGGTGAGCGCCTATGAGAAGGTCGGCGGCAACGTCGTCGCGGCGCTCGAAGTGCCCGAAAGCGAGACGCACAAATATGGCGTAATCGAACCCGGTGCGAGCGATGGGCGACTGACGGACGTCCGCGGGATGGTCGAAAAGCCCGCCGCGGGCACGGCTCCGTCCAACTTGATGATCCCAGGGCGTTACATCCTCCAGCCCGAGGTTATGCGCGAGCTGGACGCTCAGGAGACGGGTGCCGGAGGTGAAATCCAGCTCACGGATGCCATGGCTCGACTGATCGGCAAGCAGCCCTTCCACGCTTATCGCTTCGAGGGCGAACGTTATGATTGCGGCAGCGCCTCGGGGTTCGTGATTGCAAATCTTGCGATGGCGCTCGAACGCAAGGATGTGGCTCCTGCGGTGGATGCGTTCATGGCTTCGAGGCGGTCAAGGGCGTGAGCGTGGGTCGGCGCAGAGCTTAGCGCGGCTTCGAGCGTTCTGCGCTCAGCTGATCGCGCAGTTCCCCAATCTGTATTGCCCGTTCGACGACGCGGGCATCGAGCGCCGCATTGTCATCTTTCAATCGCCGGATCGATCGCGCCCGCTCGATCCGCCGGTCTATGCGGGCGAAGAGCACATCGAAGTGGAAGGGCTTCAGGATTACGTCGTCAGCGCCTGCCTCATAGGCCCGCACGGCACCCTTGGGCTGCGACTTGCCGGTAATAAGCATGACTGGGATGTCGTTCCACTGCACCTCCCCGCGTATCGCCCGGGCGAGCTCGGAGCCGCTGATCCTTGGCATGTTGAGTTCGGCAAGGACGAGATCGATCGGAAGTCGGTAAAGCTCGGCAATCGCCGCTGGCCCGCTGTCGGCCGTCGTCACCCGGTACCCGTGTTCGGCGAGACGCCGCGCGAGCACGCCAAGGTTCGTGCGATTGGGCTCGACAACGAGAATCCGGGGGCGCTCGTCGGCAGCGGCGGGATAGCGGTTGTCCATCGCCTTCGCGATATGCGGAAAATGGTTAATGCGATGATAAGGTTCGGGGCATGTGGCGGCTCGAACCGCCCGAAAATCGTCGCGGCGAGGATGCGGTCCGACTCCTTACGGTTCCAGCTCGACATCCCAGTAGAGATAGTCACGCCAGCTCTCGTGCAGGTAGTTGGGCGGAAATGCCCGTCCGTGCTCCTGCAGCTGCCAGGTCGTTGGGCGAATGGGCTCGCGGTGAGGGTGCATGTGAGCTTCGGCCGGCGTTCGACCGCCCTTGCGCAAATTACATGGAGCGCAGGCGGTCGCGACATTCTCCCAGGTCGTGCGACCGCCCTGGGCGCGCGGAATCACATGGTCGAAGGTGAGCTCGCGCGCCGTACCGCAATAAACGCAACGGAATTTGTCCCGCAGGAACAAGTTGAACCGGGTGAACGCTGGATATTCGTTGGGACGCACATAATCCCGAAGAGCGATGACGCTCGGGAGCTTCAGCGCCATGCTGGGAGAATGCACCTCGCGGTCATAGTGGGCGACGACGTCCACGCGCTCGAGGAACATCGCCTTGATCGCCGTCTGCCAGGGCCAGAGCGACAGAGGGTAATAAGAGAGCGGCGTATAATCGGCGTTGAGAACCAGCGCCGGGCAGCTTTCAGGATGGCGGATCAACTCAGGATGGTACATGCGTCAGCCAACACAGCCTTTCGTTCGGTTCGAACCGAACTGCAGCTCCCCGGCCCCGTCGCACTCAAGGAGGAGAGGGCATAGTCGGCCCATCTTCCCTTGTCGACCGCCGGATGCCAAGCCGGCGTGACAGCCCTATGACACCATTTTCAATGACTCAGCGTCAAGAGTCCTTTCGGCAACACAGATCATGATTGTGACGCGCTTTGCGCCCTCGCCGTCTGGACGGCTGCACCTCGGGCACGCGTTCAGCGCGGCGATCGGGCACAGGCGTGCGCGGGAAAGCGGCGGGCAGTTCTGCCTGAGGATCGAAGATCTCGATCAAAGTCGGTGCCGCCCCGAATTCGTCGAGGGTATCTTCGAGGACCTGCGCTGGCTCGACTTTCGCTGGAAAGATCCCGTGCTCGTCCAGTCGAAGCGCACCGCTGCCTATGGTGCCGCACTCGGCGAGCTTCGCTCGCGCGGTCTTGCTTTTGCGTGCTTCTGTACCCGGGCCGACATCGCCCAGTCGCTGACTGCACCTCACGGAGATGCTGCTGCCTCGTATCCGGGTACTTGCCGCGCGCTTCCCGACGACGCCGGACGGCGGGCGACGACGCCGCACTGCTGGCGGCTCGATTCGAGAAAAGCGCTCGAACTCGCGGGACCGCCCTCGTGGACCGAAGCCGACGGACGAAAGTTCACCGCCGCGGCCCGCGATATCGGCGATGCAATCCTTGCTCGCAAGGACGCGCCCGCTTCCTACCATCTCTCCTGCATCCTCGATGATGCGGCAAGCGGCGTGACCATGGTCGTGCGCGGCGCTGACCTTAGATCCTCGACGCCGATCCAGCGCCTGCTGCAGCAGCTGCTCGGGCTTCCCGAACCTGCCTATCTTCATCACCCGCTCGTCACCCACCAAGACGGGCGGCGCCTTGCCAAGCGCGACCTTGCACCAACGCTCGCTGCAATGCGGTCGGCAGGAGTTGATGGCCCGTCGCTCGCTGCAGACCTCGCTACGGGCAAGCTTCCCCTTGGTTTCGCTTTTCGCGACGAGTAGAGCGCGCATCATGACTGCGATCCTGATGGTTCTTCTGCTCCTCGTCATGGCGGGCGTCGTCTATGTTCTCGTGCGCGGCGTGATTGCCATGGCATCGGGCAAGGACGTGACCGGCGAGCAGTCTCAGCTGTGGATGCGCCGGAGGGTGCTGTTCCAGGCGGTCGCGATCGTCATCGTGGTCCTAATCCTCGTCGTCGCCGGATCGGCGAACCGCTAGAACTTGGTCAAGCTCAACAAGATCTACACGCGCACCGGCGATGCCGGCAGCGCCGGCCTTGTCGACGGCAGCCGCGTCAGCAAATCGAGCCTTCGGATGACTGCGATCGGCGAGATCGACGAAGCCAATGCCGCTGTCGGAATGGCGATCGCTGCAGTCGGCACGGGCGAGGTCGCCGACAGACTCCTGCGAGTCCAGAACGACCTATTCGATCTCGGCGCCGACGCCGCTACGCCCGGCATGGTCGAGGGAGCACTGCGTATCACCGCTGCTCAGGTCGAGCGCCTCGAACGCGAGATCGAGGGGATGAACGAGGGGCTCGCACCGCTCACGAGCTTCATCCTCCCGAGTGGATCTACCGGCGTTTCCGCGCTCCATCTTGCGCGCGCCGTCGTGCGGCGCGCGGAACGGGCCGCCGTCTCCCTTACCGAGAGCGAGCCGCTTAATCCGCAGCTCCTCGCTTATCTCAACCGATTGTCGGACCACCTGTTTGTTTCGGCGCGCTATGTCGCTGCGCGGGAAGGCGGCGATGTTCTCTGGAAGCCGGGCGGAACGCGCGGTGAATAGCTCAAAAACGGAACATTTCGCGAACTTGTGACTGTACGGCGCGGCCGTTTCGTGGCAGTGGGCGAGCGCATGGCCAGGGAGGATTCGCCCAGAGCCCCGGAGGCGATCGGCGAACGGCTGTTCGCCACCCGCAAGCTGACGCTCGAGCTCGCGGCGCGGCTTTCCGACGCCGACGCGACGATCCAGCCATTTCCCGACGCATCGCCGGCCAAATGGCATCTCGCGCACACGACCTGGTTTTTCGAGACGTTCGTGCTGAGGGATCATGTGCCGGGCTATCGCCTCTTCGACGAACGCTGGGCCTTCCTCTTCAACAGCTACTATGAAGCGGAAGGGCCGCGTCACGCCAGGCCGCGTCGGGGAATGCTGAGCCGCCCCTCGCTCGACGAGGTCCGGGCCTATCGTGCCCACGTCGACGAGGCACTCGAAGGTGCGCTTGCATCGCTCGCTGCCACCAATCTCGTAGAACTGGGCATCAATCACGAACAGCAGCACCAGGAGCTGTTTCTTACCGACATCCTCGCAACGTTCGCCGAAAACCCGCTCGAGCCTCACTACGGCGAGCTTGCGCCGCCGGTGTGCTTTGCAGCCGAGCCGCTGAGCTTCCTCGCGGGTCGGGAGGGAATCGTCGAGATCGGCGCGACTGACGAAGGGTTCGCGTTCGACAGTGAGCGGCCCCGCCACCGCGTTTTTCTCGAGAGGCACGCGGTCGCGAACCGCCGAGTGACGAACAGGGAATGGCGCGAATTCATGGATGATGGAGGCTATGCGACACCCGCCCTGTGGCTGTCGGACGGTTGGGCCTGGGTCCAGGAGCAGGCGGTGTCTGGCCCGCTCTATTGGGGCACCGATGGAAGCGAGTTCACGCTTGCCGGTCGACGAGAGATCGACTGGACGGCGCCCGTCGCGCACGTCAGCTATTATGAAGCCGACGCATTCGCCCGTTGGGCCGGCGCGCGCCTTCCAAGCGAGGCCGAGTGGGAAGATTTCGCCGGTTCCGCCGATCCGCATATTGGCAACCAGCTCGACAAGCCTGGAGCCGTTGCCCCCTCTCCGGGTGGTGGTATTTTCGGTGACGTGTGGGAGTGGTCCACCAGCGCTTTCGCATCCTATCCCGGCTTCGCTCCGGCCAAAGGTGCAGTCGGGGAGTACAACGGCAAGTTCATGTCAGGACAGCAAGTACTGAAAGGCGCGAGCTGCGCGACGCCCCGCGGACACAGCCGCGCTTCGTATCGCAACTTTTTCCCACCAGCCGCCCGCTGGCAGTTCACTGGAGTGCGCCTTGCTCAAGACGCTTGATCCCCAGACCCTGGCTTTCAGAGACGACGTGCTCGCCGGTCTTGGAGCGCCCGTTCCCGCAGTTCCCGCACGGTGGCTCTACGATCGTCGCGGCTCCGAGCTTTTCGACGAGATCACGCGACTTCCCTCTTATTACCCGACGCGGACCGAGACGGCGATTTTCAATAAGTCCATGCCCGACATCGCTGCCCGAGTACCCAAGGGCGCAGTCGTGGTCGAATTCGGCGCCGGGTCCCAGACAAAGACGCCCCTGCTCCTGGAAGCGATTGCCCCTGCGGCCTATGTCCCCGTCGACATCTCCGGCGATTATCTTGAGCATAGCGCGGCCGAGCTTCAGCAACGATTTCCCAAAATCGAGGTGATCCCCGTAGTTGCCGACTTCGCGCGCCCGTTCTCGCTGCCGGGGGGCATCGAACACCTTCCAAAGCTCGGATTTTTTCCGGGCTCGACCATCGGAAACTTCGTTCCATGGAGCGCGACCGGTCTCCTGCGCCAGTTCCGCAGCCTGCTCGGATGCGGTTCACAGCTGCTGATCGGCATGGACCGGGTAAAGTCCGTCCAGCGACTTATCGCGGCCTATGATGATCCTGAAGGTGTGACCTCCAGCTTCACCCTCAATCTTCTCACCCGCATCAATCGCGAACTCGACGGCGACATTCCGCTCGATGCATTCCGGCACGAGGCACGGTGGAACGACATCCTCTCGAGGATCGAGATCCACCTCGTCGCACTGCGTGACGTGGAGTTTAGCATCTCGGGCAAAAGCTTCAGATTCGCTGAGGGCTCGTCAATGCACGTCGAGAACAGCCACAAATATGGCCAGCGCGGCGCGCGGGTTCTGCTTCTTGCCGGCGGCTGGACCCCGATTGCCGAATGGTCGGACCCTGCCGGCGATTTTGCCGAAATCCTCGGCGTTGCCGAGCCGGAGAGGTTTGCGCCCTAACAGCGGCGCGGCTAAGCGAACGCCATGCTCATCGCCATCGTCCAGATTGCCGACCTGCTGCTCAGCATCCTCACCTGGATAATCATCATCCAGGTGGCCCTGAGCTGGCTGTTCGTTCTCAACGTGTTGAACACCAGTTCTCAGGGAGTCCGCACCCTCGCGGTCGCAATCGACCGCCTGACGGCGCCTCTTTATCGACCGATCCGGCGGATCCTGCCGGACTTCGGTGGCATCGACTTCTCTCCCCTCGTGATCCTGATCCTAATTCAGGTAATCAAGAAGCTGCTCGGCGGCGTCGTGATGCAATATTACGGCGTCGGATGACCGCACGCCTGATCGACGGAAAGGCCGCGGCGCTCGCCTTGCGGCAACGCATCGCCGCCCAAGTCGTGTCGTTTCGCGAGGCCGTGGGCCGCGCGCCCGGGCTGGCCGTGGTGCTCGTCGGCGATCACCCACCCTCGGCGGCCTATGTGCGCTCAAAGGTCAAGGCGACGCGCGAAGCCGGGATGGAGAGCTTTGAACACCATCTTCCGACCGAGACGAGCCAGGCCGATCTGACCGAGGTCATCGATCGTCTGAATGCCGATCCCGCGGTCGACGGCATCCTCGTCCAGCTTCCACTTCCGCCGCAGATCGACGAGCGCGTGATCATCACCCGCATCTCGCCGGACAAGGATGTGGACGGCTTCCACCCGGTCAACGCGGGGCGTCTTGCGATCGGGCTTCATGGCTTTGTGCCCTGCACCCCGCTCGGCTGTCTCATCCTGCTCCAGCAGGAGCTCGGAGACCTAAGCGGCCTTGACGCGATCGTCGTTGGCCGATCCAACATTGTCGGCAAGCCCATGGCGCTGCTTCTTCTCCAGGCGAACTGCACGGTTACGATTGCGCATTCACGAACGCGCGATCTGCCGGCAGCGGTAAGGCGTGCCGATATCGTCGTCGCTGCAGTCGGAAGACCCGAAATGGTCCGGGGCGACTGGATCAAGCCCGGCGCAAGCGTCATCGACGTCGGCCAGGAACGCGTGAAACAGCCCGACGGGACGCTCAAATTGCTTGGCGATGTCGCTTTCGCCGAAGCGATCAAGGTTGCAGGAGCAATCACTCCGGTGCCCGGCGGCGTCGGTCCGATGACCATCGCCTGCCTCATTCGTAACACCTTCGTGTCCGCGGCGCGGCGCGAGAATATTCCATTCGAGAAGTCACTATGATCCTCGTCTTTCTCCTTATGGCGGCCCCGGTCGCAGCAGGGCCATCGACAGCGGTCGGGGCCGAGCTGGCATTCGCGCGCGACGCGAAGCGGGTCGGCCAGTGGACGGCGTTTCGCAAATGGGCAGACCGGGACGCCGTAATGTTCACCCCGCAAGCCGTCTGGGCACGCACCTTCCTGAGGCCGCTCAAGGATCCGCCGAACGCGATCAGCTGGCGTCCGGCACACAGCTATGTGTCCTGCGACGGTCGAACGGCCGTGAATACGGGACCCTGGTTCAAGCAGGACGGGACGCAGGGCGGCTATTTCACGACGGTTTGGCAGCGAACGACGAGCGGGTGGCGCTGGGCCTATGACGGCGGCGGCCCTGCGATGGGGCCGGTGCCCAGCGGGAAGGCGCGGGTTCACCCCGCGAGCTGCGCCGGCAAGGCTCCCGGTCCCCCGGTGATGCCGCCACCGCCGCTCTCCCCCGGCAAGTCGCTGACGACGCCGGTGGACAACGGGCGCGGGCAGTCGGCCGACCGGACGCTCGGCTGGGACTGGAAGGTCGAGAAGGACGGCGCGAGGCATTTCCGGGTCTATCAGTGGAACGGAGTCCGCTACCTGGAGGCACTTGCCAACGACGTTCCGGCACCAAGAAACAGATGATCGAACTGTTCGGGTCAGCCCTCGTCACCTTCCTGGTGATTATCGACCCGCCGGGCTGTGCGCCCATCTTCGCCAGCCTTACTCGCGGAACTCCGCCGGCACATCGTCGGGTGATGGCGATCCGGTCGTCGCTGATTGCCTGGGCGATCCTGATGTTCTTCGCGCTGCTCGGTCGACCCTTACTTGCGGCGCTCGGGATCAGCCTCGCGAGCTTCCGCATCGCGGGCGGCATCCTGCTCTTCTACATCGCCGTCGATATGGTGCTGGAACGCCGGACCCAGCGACGCGAGGAGCGCGCCCATTCCATCGAAGGGACGCCGCAGGCCGAGGACATCAGCGTCTTCCCGATGGCCATGCCGATGATTACCGGACCCGGGTCGATCGCCAGCGCGATGCTGTGGGTATCGCGGGCCGAAGACCCGCTCCACATTGCCGTCGTCCTTGCCGCCATCACCGTCGTCATCCTCATCACCATGGCGACGCTGCTCGCTGCCGGCCCGCTCATGAGGCTCATCGGTGACAAGGTCGAAGCGGCGATAACGCGCATCCTGGGCGTGATCCTCGCCGCTCTTGCCGCCCAGTTCATCATCGATGGCTTGAAGCAGAGCTTCCCCCACGCGCTCTCCTAGGCGAGGCTCAGCCGACCACCTTCCACATCCTGTAGGGCGAGTCCTTGGGAAGCTGGACCGGTGTGAGCCAGCCAGGCACCGCGCCCCGCTCCAGTTGCACGTAGAAGCCCTTGGGGGTTTCCGCGGCGAAGATGGTGGTCGTGGAGCTGTTCGGACAACTGAGCACGTAGTTCGCGCGATATTTGGCGGCGAGCCGATGCGCCTGGTCGGCTGAGCCGCGCCAGAAATTCATCACGTCGGCAATCTGCTGTCCGTTGCGGTGATAGGGACCCGCGATCGAATCATGATGAGTGACCGTTATCAGTCGCGGCCCAAGATCGACAAAGGTGAAGACGGTGCCCCTGGGCTGGAGCGCGACGGGGTGAAGTCCCCAAAGCGATCCGCAAAGGCGGTTGGCCTTGCCGATCTGGGCGTCGCGCGCCGTCGGCCTTGGTTCTGGAATGAAGTCCAGCACGAACGGGACCAGGGCTCCCGCACCAACAAGAAAGACGAGGACTGCACCGCCGACCCGCGCGATCGAACTGCGGCTGTTCCAGAATAAGGGGAGCAGCATCCAGACGATCGCCGCGGCGCCGACGACCGCCATCATCTGCGCAGCCGGACCCGTGCGCGTCTGCCACAGCAGGAGGGCCGAAGCAGCAAAGCCCGGGAGCGCCGCGCCAAGGACACGCCGAAATGCCTCGCGGTCGCCGCGTTTCGACCAGATCAGCAGTATCCAGCCGATGGCGCCGGTGATTGGCAGGGCGACAATCAAGGTCGCGATCCGCCAGCCATGCATCCAGAAGGGCCGGGCTTCCTTCACATGACTGAGCCACAGGCGCTCGACTTCGGGAGACACTCCCTCCAGCCGCTGGAGGCAGTGCGGCCACATGAAGGCGTGGAAGGAAGCGATGATGATCGCGGCGGCGAATGCCAATGCCAGCCTTCTCTTCCAGTCCGCCGGAGAGAGCCAGGCCAGGGCAAACATCAGTGCGCTCCCGATCAGCGCATCTGACAGCCAGACCGGCGAGAGGGCGTCGCAGACCGCATACCAATTGTCGTTGGAGGCAAAGACGAGGAACGCGAGTGCAGTGCCGCCACCCAGGGACACGGCATAGGCGCGAAGCCGGTCACGCTCGCCGACATCCTCCACCCAGAACAGGACCATCGCGCCGCCCGCGAGTGCCAGATAGATGATCATCTCGAGGCCGATCGCGAGCGACAACGCGCTCGAAATGCCGAGGATCAGTCCGCCGCGAACGCGGTCCCGATCAGCAATTGCCGCGATGCTGAGAGCGAGCAATGCAAGCTGCCAGCCATGGTGGTCGATCCGTTCGGGCTCAAACATGCCGTTGGTCGAACCGGCGAAGAACAATCCCAGAAAAACGAGCGGATAAGCGATTGGCCCGAGCAGGCGCCGCGCTGTCAGCGCCGTCGAGAACAGCAGAAGGAGATAAGGAAGCAGTGGGGCAATCGCGACTGCCCAGCGCTCGGCGGCAGCCCCACCCACAAACGGTCGCAATCCGAGGATGAGGCCCGCAATCGGAAGGTCGACGAGCCGCGACCAGTGGATGTTTGCCCCGACTGGCGGATTGAGCCGATACTGCCGAAGATCGTACCAGCCCTGTCCATGCAGCAGCGCGCGGACCTGCATGATCCGCATATTGTCGTCAGTATCGCCAAGCCCGAACCAGCGAATGTTGCTCCAGCTGGAATATATCCACCATGCGCAAAATCCGAGCCATGCAAGGACGACGATGGTTTTCCAGCGACGCTCGACGAAGTCGAGCGCACGGCGTTCCCATTCCTCCTCCTTGCTTTGAGCCATTTTTCGGGCTGTAGCCAATCAACCTTAAACGGCAAGCAGCCGGGACATGGCTTCCAGATTAAACTTTCCCCAAGAGACTTTCAGACAATTGGTGCGCTTTACGATCGTCGGCTTGTCGCTGGCGATCGTTTACTCGGGCATCTACTGGTACCTCGCGACCTACGTGATGGCGCCGGTCCTTGCCGTGGTGATTGCCTTCCTGGTCTCCGTCAGCATCGGCTTCGTCCTTCACAGCCGCTGGAGCTTTCGCGGGCACGGCGCGCGCGAGGATCACCGGCTCAAAGTGAAGTTCCTCCTTGTTCAGAGCTCGGGCTTCCTGCTCAATGAGGCGTTCACATGGGCGCTCACGGGACCGCTGGTCCACGGTCCTACATGGTGGCCGCTCATTCCCGCCATCTTCGTGACGCCGCTTGCGACCTTCGTGCTCAATCGCCAGCTGGTTTTCCGCTGATGGAACGCGCTGTGTACCAGCAGATGGCGGAGCTCGATGATCGGCATTGGTGGTATCGCGCCCGCCGCCAGATCATTGCCGATCTGATCCGCCGCGAGGTGCTGCCTCCCGCGGATGCGAAGATTCTCGAGATCGGCTGCGGCACCGGCCACAATCTGACGATGCTTGGCGGCTTCGGCCATGTCGAAGGTCTCGAGCTCGACGACGAAGCGCGGGCACTCTCCGAGAAGCGCCTCGGGCGCAAGGTCATGAGCTCACCGCTTCCCGAGCTCGGTGAAGTTCCTGACCGTCACTATGACCTCATCGGCGCCTTCGATGTGATCGAGCATATCGAGGACGATGCAGCAGCGCTGGCGTCCATTGCTGCCAAGCTCAAGCCTGGCGGCAAGTTCGTGATGACCGTGCCGGCACATCAATGGATGTGGTCGGCGCACGACGTCGTCAATCATCACAAGCGTCGCTATTCCCGGCGCCTGTTGAAGGAGCTGGTCAACCGTTCGCCATTGAGGCTCGAGCGGATCGGCTATTTCAACAGCTTTCTGTTCCCGCTCGCCGTTGCCGAACGGGCAGCTTCCAGGCTCCGCCGCAAGGACAGCGCCGACGTGAAGCTGCCGCCCCGACCGCTCAACGCCGCTCTCGAGAGAGTCTTTGCGGCGGAACGCTATTTGGTGGGGCGCCTGCCCTTGCCGCCGGGCTTGTCGCTGTTCGCGGTGGCATCGGCGAGATAGCCCAGTTTCGCGTTTCCGCGTTCGCCCCCGGCGACCTCCTGAACGATGTAGAGTGGCCGGCGCTTTGCTTCATTGTAGAGGCGCCCGATATATTCGCCCATCAAGGCGAGCACGAACATCTGGATCGCGCCAAGAACCACGACCACGAGCATCAGCGACGTCCATCCCTGGATACTTCGTCCGGCGATCCAGGCGTAAGCGATATAGAGGATGAGGAGGACGGAGCCGAACGAGAGCCACAGGCCAGCGTGGCTCGCGAGCTTCAATGGCGCAGACGAAAAGCCGGTCAGCGCGTCAAACGCGAAACGCAGCATTTTCCTCAGTGGATATTTGGTCTCGCCTGCGAACCGCTCCTGGCGGTCGTAGGAGAAGGGCACTTGCCGGAAGCCGATCCACGCCACCATTCCCCGAATGAAGCGTGCCTGTTCAGGCATCGCGAGCAGCGCATCGAGCGCGCGCCTGCTCATCAGTCGGAAATCGCCGGCGTCGAGCGGAATATCGACCTCCGTCGCTCTCGAAAGCAGCCGGTAGAAGCCGTGTGCGGTCACACGCTTGAATGCCGTTTCACCCGCCCGGCTTCTGCGCACGCCGTAAACAACGTCCGCATCCTCGTCGCGCATGCACTTCAGCATCGCGGTGAGGAGTTCAGGCGGATCCTGCAGATCGGCATCAATGACGAGGATCGTATCGCCCCTGCAAAGATCAAGGCCCGCCGTGAGCGCAAGCTGGTGCCCGTGATTGCGCGACAGATTGACGGCGACGAGCCGGGGATCATTGCGCGCCATTTCCCGCATCATGGCCCAGCTTGAATCGCGCGATCCGTCATTGACGAGCATGAGCTCGTAATCATCGCCAACTGCGTCTCGCGCAGCAGCCCCGAGGCGCCGATGAAGCTCCGGCAGGCAGGCTTCCTCGTTGAAGCACGGAACGACGATCGAAAGCTTCATGGGTGCGTTTTGTAGAGGATGCTCCCGGGCCCGCGCCAGACCGGCTTCATGTCGGCCACGGTTTGGGGGCTGTAGGGAGGCACGTCGATCAGCCAGACGTAGTCAAAATCGCCTCGCGGCAGGTTTGCGAGCGAATTGTCGATCATCCGATGGAGGGGATCGACACAGTGGTTCGGCCGCACGAGCTGCGAGGGATCGGCCGCGTAATAGCCCGCGGCGCGATATTTGAGGTCGAGGAGGTTCACGCCCTCCAGAAGCCACTGGTCATTCGCGAAGCCGTTGCGGCGAACGATCACCATCGCTCCCAAATGTCCGTTGCGCAGCAGCGGCCAATATTCCTCGCACGTCATTCCCACGAGGCTGATGACCCGCGTTCCTTCAGGCATGTGATCAATCGCCTCGAGCTTGGCGCTCTGGTCTCTCGCGGCGAGGCCGAGGCTCAGAGTGTTCGCCGCAGTGCGCGTCGCGAAGAACAGCAGGCCAAGGACTGCGAGGACCTGCGCGGTGGTTCGGTCAGGAGCGCCGCGGAAACGAATTGCAAGCAGTGCAACCGCCATCAGATAGGGAACCAGCCGCATATCGGCATAAGCCGACCCGAAGATGATCCGCGGAAGGATCGCGAAGGAAATCGCAAGCACGATCGCGGAGAACGCGAGGTTGCGCGACAAGGTGAGCTTGCGGCTGACGAGTGCGTACACAAAGGCCAATGCGGCAGCGATCAGCGAACCGATATCGAACCACTTCCAGCGGTCGCGAAGGGCCGAATAGATCCAGCGCCACTTCACCCGCCAGTTGAACCAGTCGATCGTCTGACCGCCGTGCGTTTCGCTGCGCCAGATGAGCATCACCAGGATCGGAAGAGTCATTACCAAGGTGTGCAGTGCCGCCTCGATCCCGGCCCGCCACCAGGAACGCCCACGGTCATGAAGCCGCACTGCATCTGCAGAAAAGCACATGAGGCCAAGGAGGCCCCAACCATAGGTGTGGCAGAAGAACACGATCAGCGAGATCGGAACGAACAGCCAACCTCGCAGCTTGGTTCGCTCGAGGCGCCCGAGCCGCAGCCATAATCCGAAGGCGAGGAAAGCGAATGCCACGGAAAGAGTAAAATTCACGAAGCCGAAGAGAAACGGATATCCATAGATGAACGGCAGCGCGAAAAATGCGGTCGGAGGTACTCGCCCGTGCACCTCGCGCGCGACCCAGAGCATCCCCGCAGCGGTCATTGGGGGTATGAGCAGCACGATGAGCTTCACCGCTAGTTCAAGCCCGAGCAGCCTGCCCAGCGGGATGATCAGGAGATCGACGCCGAGATTGCCGATCGCAGCCCAGTGATAGTCATAATATTGCTGGAGGAACGGCGAACGATTGAGATCGAGTTCGACCCGATAGCGTCCCATGTGACCGAAAAGGTCGACGAGTGGCGGGATCGGCGGATAGAGCAGCGGCACCGTCGTTGCGAGCACGACGAGTGCAAGGAACCACGGCGTTTCCCACCAGGGTCGCGCTTCAGCTGCCTGCACCGCCGAAGCGGTTTCAACCCCCATCGTCACACGCCTGTGATGCCTTGCCCGCGCGCCTCCTAGCGGTGTTCGCCCAATTGTCCATGAGGCGAAGCGCGGGATTACATGCTGTTAACGCGCCCGTGCTCATTTGGAAATGCAGCGGGCCGAACTCGTTTGGTCGCGCGGCCCGCATGTTCATCGACCGCGCAATCGACGGGAGCGACCCGCCAAATGGCCCGCAGTCAGGCGGCCGTTCAAATTCCTTCCAAACATAATTAACGGTTCCTTAGACGCTCGCTCCTAACCCTGTGGCAAAGCATGGGGGAATGAATGCGGCACGAGCCTGCCACTCAATTTGAGGACGCGGCCGCACGGCCGGCTGACATCGATGTCACCATCGTGATGCCTTGCCTCAACGAAGTGCAGTGCCTGCCCCACTGCATTGCGAACGCCCGGGACGCGCTGCGACGCATTGCCGACGAATACGGACTGCGCGGCGAGATCGTGGTCGCCGACAACGGCTCGACCGACGGCAGCCAGCAGTTGGCGACGCGCCTTGGCGCGCGGGTTATTCCGGTCGCTGATCGCGGGTACGGGGCAGCATTGATCGGTGGCAGCAAGGCCGCTCACGGGCAATATTTGCTGATGGGCGATGCCGACGGGAGCTACGACTTCACCGACGGCGTGGAGATGATCGCCAAGCTCCACGAGGGCGCAGACCTTTGCATGGGTTCGCGGTTCAAGGGAAACATTTCGCCAGGAGCGATGCCGTGGAAAAACCGGTACATCGGGAACCCGGTCCTCACCGGCATTCTCAACCTTTTTTTCCGTCCGGGCATCAGCGACGCCCATTCGGGCCTGAGGGCCATACGCAAGCACGCTTTCATGGAGCTCGACCTTAGCGGAGCCGGAATGGAATTCGCGAGCGAGATGGTGATCAAGGCAGCGCTAAAGCGCCTTCGCATCTCGGAAATCCCGGTCAAGCTCCTCCCTGACCTGCGCGACCGTGCGCCGCACCTGCGCCCATGGAGGGATGGCTGGAGGCATTTGCGCTACCTGTTCATGCTCTCCCCGACCTGGCTATTCGGCGTACCTGGCGCCGTGGGCATGACGGCCGCAAGCGCGATATTCATCGTCGCGCTACTTCATCTGCTCGGCGCGGCGTCGGGGTCCGGACCTTTTGGTGCAAGCTGGACTATTGCCGCCGGATTCTTGTTCACCGTCAGCCATCTGGCACTTCTTATGGCCCTCACCACCCACCTACATGGCGTGCGATGCGGATATCGGCGGCTGAGGCCGTTACTTCGACGATCGGAAAAGCTCCTGACGCTCGAGCGGCTTCTGATTACCGGCTGCTCACTGATTGCAGCCTCGATCGCCGGCTTTGTCGCAATCGCGATTTACTGGACCCAATCTAGCTTCGCCGCGCTCCCGAATACGCTGCCGCTGACGCTCTGCGCGGTGGCGGGAGCAAGTGGAGCGCAGACCATCTTCGGCGCCTTCCTCTTGGCAATCATTGCTGGCCACGAAGCGCAATTCGTTCCTGTCGACGATGCGGACCGCACCATCGGCACATTCGCTGCCGCCGCATGATGCCGGGATTGCTGATCAGGGGCCCGCGTTACCTCGCCGTCAGCGTCGTCTGCGTGGTCGTGAACAACGCCCTTCTCATCGGACTCGACCGCCTCGGCGTCTACTACGGCTTGAACGTCCTGATCAGCGCCGCGGTGATGATCCCGTTCAGTTTCGCGCTCCAGGTCCGCGTCACCTTCGCCTGCGAGCCGACCTTGCGCGCGTTTGTTCGCTATGCAGCCATCCTCCTGGTCAATTTGCCGGCCGCCTTCTTTCTGCTCGCACTAATCCACGACTGGGGACGGGTTTCGATGCCTTACGCCGCTCCGGTTGTGACGATGATCATGTTCCTGTGGAACTTCGTTGGCAGCCACTGGGCATTGCTGGCGCCCAGGTCGTCGTCAGGCCAGCCCGGCTAGTTCCTGCGAGCCACGACCCTGATCGCCGAAGGGCGACCGCAGAGTTTCTCTCCGAGCCACTGAATCGGATGAAGCAGGATGCCTGCCAGAAGGAACACGAGACTGTTCCTGGCTCGCAGCGCGTTCGCGAGAGTCCGACCCATCGTCGGCACGCAAACGTCGATCGTGCGGACGAGTTCGAGGCCGCTGCGCCGAACGAGGCCTTCAAGGCTCGTCTTGCTGAAATGCGTGCGGTGGAACGGCAAATACCAGGCATCCCAGGACTTGCCGATCAGCGCTGCCCAGACGCAGTCTATGTTCGGTACCTCGATGACAATGACGCCCCCCGGGCGCGCCATTCGCGCGATGCGGTCGAGGAGGCCGGAAGCATCGTCGTCATGCTCGAGGACATGCATCGCAAGGACGAGGTCGAATGTCTCTTTTAGCTCGCCAAGCCGGTCCATCGGAACGTACCGGCCGTCGGCAAGATCGAACGGCGGATCCGCGTGGAAATCGCTGCCGGTGACCGCCCCGACCCCGAGAACTTCATCCAGGCATCGCGTGAAGAGTCCGCTTCCGCAGCCGAAATCGAGTACCCGCGCGGGGTGAATGCCGGCGTCTTTCAGAAGCGCGCGCGCCTGCCGACGGAACGCGACCGTTTTGATCCTGTGGGCAAGGCCGGAGGTCCGCGGCTGAAAATCCTGACTCTCCCTTCCCTCGTAAAGGAACGCGACGTCGGCAAGCGGCGGAGTGGTGATGCCAATGCCGCAGTGAAGGCAACGCACCACCTCGACGTTGCCGACGTTACCGCTCTTGTCCTCGAACGAGCCAAGGCTCTCGTATTCGCAGCGACCTTGCGGGCCTACGGGACACACTTGCCGTAAAGATCCGGCCGCGACGACGTTCATGCTGCACCCGAATCCTTCAAAGCGAGAGGACGCGCCCTGGCGCTCGGACGCGCGAGCTTAGCTGCCGAGCTATAGTCGGCGACAACGCGCTCGAGCGAATGAGACAGGGACAGTCTTTTCTCGTTCTCACGATACCATTGCCGCGTTGCTGCTCGCAGCACGTCTCCCCCCGCAATGCATGAGTTGATGGCATCCGCCAGCAAAGCCGGTTCGGGAGCGGTCACAGTGAAGCCGTTGCGGCCATCGTCGACCAATTCCGTCGCCGCATTGTCCTCGCCGGCAACCACGACGACCGGGATGCCGCGTGCCGAGGCCTCCACCACGATCATCCCATAGCCCTCCCGTGCCGACGGCTGAACGATTGCCGTGGCAGAGGACATAGCATCGTCAATCTCTTCCGCGCTGACAAATCCGGGAAGCCGAATTCGATCTGCAAGGCCAAGCGCGTCCACCCGGTTCCTGACAGTGCGGAAGTCAGGGCCGTCGCCGTAGAGGCTCGCACGAACCTCCGGGTCCCGTCTCATGACCAGCGCGAGCGCATCGACCAGCAAGGTCAGCCGCTTCTCCGATATGAATCGCCCGGCGTAGACGATAGTCGGCGGGGGGGCCGCCGAGGCGCGCGGCTCATGCTTGCCGCCGGCATATTCGCCGGTCAGGAGCGTGACGTCGCCGGATACACCCATGTCTCTCACACGTTTCCGGTGCAGCTCGCTGAAGGCATACGCGAGCTGCGGAACGCGGGCACAGAGCAGTTGCACTGTCCAACCGACGAACCCTGCAGCTCCAAGATATTCGCGCCAGTAATTGCGGCTCCAGACTTCGTGCCAATCCACCGCAATCCGGAACCGTGCAAATGGCCGCACGAGCCCCGCGGCCAACACCGAGAAATAGGGAAAGGATGCCGTGTGCACCCAATCATAGGCGTTCCGGTGGCGCACCAGATGCCAGAAAACGCCGAGGCCGAAGCGCAGCGGCGGCAGGATCCGGCGCTTGCCGTCCTCGTACAGCGGCATGGACGGACCAACCGCGATCACGTTCAGGCCGGCGAGGGGCTGCAAGTCGTCATTTCCCCACTGCCGGAGGGTCAGGTACGTCACCTCGTGCCCTGCTGCAGCGAGCTGCTCCGCGAGATTGCGATACCAGCGTTCGGCGCCGCCGATTGTCCACGGAAACAGGCAATCGTAGATGATGCAGATCCGCATAGGCCTCACTTCGTCGGTCGCTCGAATTCGGTTGGAACAACGGCCGCGTGCAGGCACCCTGGCTTCATCCGGCCAACCGTCTGGTCGAGCAATTCGAACCTCGGGCTCTGCTCCGGAACGTTCAGACCAAAGCCAACCCGGTGCATGTCATTGCGCGTGATCATCGTCACCGGCCCCATGTCGCAAAGCCGGCCGATGAGTTCCGCGTTCACGCGGTTGCCGGAGAAACGCAGCGGACGGTTACGCAGGTCCGGCAGGTTGCGGACCTGGTCGAGCGGGTGGACTGCCCAGCCTCCGTCGGCAGGATTGGAAACCGCGGTATCGATCACCACGAACGGCGTGTCCTGACGCGCGACGAGCTTCTCCAGCGAAAGATACGGCCGGGCGAACGCGTGGGTCGTTACGAGCAGAGCGGGAATTGCGACCAGCGCTGTGATCGCGCTCAAGGACAGGGCCAGGCCGTCTGCTTGCGCGCCGAGGCGCCGTGCGAGCTCGCGGTAACCAAAGCCCGCGAGCAGCGCGAAACTGCCGAGATAGGGACTTAGATATCTGAAGCCCCAGCCGAGGCCCTGATAGGGCAGCAGGATCATCACGATAACGAGCCACAGGACGATGCCGAACAACAGCGCTCCAGCAAGACTGCCACCCCGCCGCATTGCGACGGGCACAGCTGCAACGAGCAAAGGCAACAACGCGAGGTTCTGCCAGGCAAGGAAACGCATCAGGTTCAGCACCATCAAACCGGTAGTCCCGGGGGTTCGGTGAAGAAGCAGCGGCAGGACGCGCTCGGTGAGGAAGTTCCGGTGTGTTTCGCCGACGCCGCTCGCTGATCCGGCCTGAACGGCGGGGAGCATAGGGTAATAGGCCCACCACAAGACGATCGCGGAGTAAGCGAGAGCATAAACCAGGACGAGGCGCCAATGGCCCTCGCGCAATCGCCAGAGGAGGAATGGCGCAACAAACACCGGATGAAAGACCAGTTGGTGCAGTCCGACGGCGACGAAACCAGTCAGAATGGCAATTGCATGACCGCTCTTTCCCCCGCGCTGGAATGCCGCAAGCCAGATGAGGTTCAACGCCATGTGCGCCGTCACCGAGAAAGCCGTCATCGCGTTGACGAGCATCTGGGCGGACAGGACGTAAACGAGCAACACCACCCAGCAGGCCCGTTCGTCGTGAGTACCGAACTCCCTGCGGGCGACGTCGAGCAAGGCTGCTGCGCCGGCGACCGCCAGGAGCGGGTTCAGCCAGACCGGATCAGCTAGCTTCGAGAATGCAAGCCTCAGCAGCGCATTCATCGGGAGATAGCCCGAGACGAGCCCGGTCGGCATTCTCTCGTTGAGAAGGAAGTCTGGAACGAGCGCTCCGGCATACGGCCGCCAGCCTGGAGCCAATGGCATCGCCAGGCGCCACCGGTCATAGACCGCCATGTCGAATACGACCATGTGCTCGTCGCGCGAGAGCGGATATTCGCCGAACACCGCGTACGCCCCCAGGACGACCAGCGCCGCAACAGCAGCAGCAAATGACAGCAACACCCAAAGGTGCGGAAGACGCGAGGGCAGCCGCCACTCGGGAGCCTTGAACGCGGCAATACATACGACGCCCGAAAGGACGATGAGGACCAGCGCGTCCTGCGATTGCGCTTGGTAAAGCGTCAGGGCATTGCCCGTGACCCTGAGACAGCCGATCGCTGCGAGGAGCAGAATGACGGCAACGCCGGCCGTCGTTCTCCGCCACTCAATCGCCTGCCCCATTCCCTCTCCCCTTCGTAAAGCCGCGTTAAGCATAAAATCCAAAGAAAGGGTTGAGTGACCCTGCATCTCCGGGGCCAGATTCCAAACTCGCCATGATTCTTGCGCTCGTGAGGGCGTCGCCGGCCTGATCGTTCACCATTCACAGCGAATTACGAGGCGTTAACCATATTGGCCCTAGGCAAACCGCAACATGGACGCAGCTTCGTCACTTAACCGGCCGGCCGCTCAGCGCCTCGAATGGCGTCCAACTGCGCTTCAGCTGACGATCGGGCTGACGCTTCTCGCCTTTGCTCTTCGAGTGATTGATCTTGGCGGGCGCCCCCTGTGGCTCGACGAGGCATATAGCGCTTGGTTCTCGAGCCGCGGCTGGCACGAACTGTGGATACAGGTACCGACCTACGAGCCGCACCCCCCATTCTACTATTCACTGCTCAAGATCTGGCGCCTGCTGTTCGGGGGAAGTGCAGTTGCGCTTCGAACTTTCTCTCTTGCCCTTGCACTGGCCACAATTCCGCTCGTCACGGCCGCAAGCCGCGAGCTCGAGCGCCAGAGGCCAACTGGCCATCCGATGCTCAGTGCAGGCATTGCGGGCTTTCTTGCAGCCGCCGCGCCGACTCTCGTGCTGCTCGGGCAGGAAGCGCGCCCCTATCCGCTGCTGATCATCGCCTATGCGCTCGCCAGTCTCGGTGTGCTCCGCCTCATCCGTGAGTTCGGAAGTGGTCCGGGAACGTGGCGTTCCTGGCTGATGCTCGCCGCCGGCACCGAGCTTGGCCTTTGGGCGCACGGACTCGGCATCATTTATGCGGCCTGCCTCGGCGCCGCCGTTGCTCCCGTCTGGCTCAGGGGGATCGATCGAACCCGTCTGCTGCGAGGACTTGCCGCGAGCAGTCTCATCATCCTGCTCTACCTTCCCTGCCTGCTGATGATTCTGAATCGCGCCGCCGACTGGAGCGGCAAGGGCTGGTTGACGTGGAGCCCGATCATGGCGCTCCAGCTTCTTAGTCTCTACGCCGTCCCGGTCGAAGTCCTGACCGTCGGCACTGCAATTGCTGCCCTCATCATGCTTCTTCTTGCCAAGCGGGCCGTCCAGTACTGCCTGAAAACGCCAGGCTGGTCGGGGGAGCGCGCCGTCCTCCTCCTCTGGTGGGGGCCGCCGCTGACCGCGATCCTGATCTCGCAGCTGATGATGCCGGTCTTCCTCATCCGTACCCTGGCGCCGACCCTGGTTCCGGCCGCGCTTGCACTCGGGCGATCGCTTGCCCGAACCGAGTCCGCTCGCGAGCGGGTCTACTTGTGCCTTGCGCTCGTGATCACCCTTATTCCGGGCAGCGTTGAACTTGCGAAGCGCCCTGCAACAGAGCCCTGGGATAAAGTCGCGGCCTATCTCAACCAGAACGTGCACCCGGGCGACCAGGTCTGGCTGTATCCCAACGATAGCGCCCTTCCCCTGGTCCAAGCCGGCGCGTCGATGACGATGCGCGGGATTCCGGGAAACTATCCTGCCGTTGGAATGAAGGGGCCGATCCGCGCGGGCTCTCCTGCGGTCGTCTCCGTGACCGCGGCTCAGGCTGCCCTGCTCGTCAGGGACCGGGCAATCGATGAAACGCACACAGTCTGGCTCGTCACCCGCCAGAGCGGCGTGTTCGATCCCTCGAACGACATGCCTGCAGCGCTTGCCCGCACTCGCCGAGCCGCGCCGACCCAGAAATGGGGCTACATAAACGTGACGCCTTATTACCGCCGCTGACCGTTCAATCAGCAGAAAGCTTGGTTGATTTAGCGCTTCCTCAATCTTGATGAGGAGGCAAAGGTAATGAACAGGCTTCTAATCGGCAGCGCTGCCGCTTCGCTACTCCTTGCATTTGCCCCGTCGGTTGCGCAGCCCGCGCCTCCTCCGCCGGGCGTGGCGCAGGGAACAGCACCTGCGACATCCGCGCCCCAGCTTCTCCCCAGGCATGAAGTCCGGATGAAGATCATGTCGGACAGGGTCATGACCCGTGCGGACGTGGGTGAACATGTTCGCAGGCTCTTTGCCCGCTTTGATTCAAACCATGACGGCTTCATTACGCGTGAAGAGATCGCCTCCGCCGGAAAAGGCATGATGGCCATGCACCGCGACATGGAAAAGCGCGTTCCAGAGCACGCGATGATGATGGGCGACCGCTCGGCACTCTTTGACCGGCTCGATACCAATCACGACGGCAGCATCAGTCGCCAGGAGTTCATGGCGAGCCGGTCGGAGGTTCGCGAACAGCGCGTGATCATCATGCATCCCGACGGCGCTGCGACTGGCCAGTCACCAATGCCGGGCATGCAGGAAATGCGCATGCACGCGATGGGCGGCTTTGGCGGACACCTGTTCGAGATGGCCGACACCAACCACGACGGCCGCGTGTCACTTCAGGAAGCGCAAGCTGCCGCGCTTGCCCACTTCGATCGGGCCGATCTCAATCATGATGGCAAGCTGACGCCTGAAGAGCGCCAACAGGCCCACGAGCTAATGCGCGAGCACCATCGAAGCTAAGTCGCTCCCGCAATTGGCTCGCCTTCGGGGGTATCAGGGGGCGGCCGCCTGCGGCGAGCCTATCTCCTCAGGCTACCGTCGGCTCGAACGTCTTTCTGGGTCGAGCGGGCCGCGACTTCTTGACGGAAGCCGTGGGTATCGACCCGAGCTCACGGTAACGCCGCTCCGCTTCAAGCATGTAATCGCGCGTTATCGGAAGCGCGCGCCGATCGCGGATGTACTGCACCTGATAATTGCAGGCGGCGCCGTTCTCGAACATCACGATGCCGCCGGCGAGATAGAATTCCCACATGCGGAAGAACCGCGCATCGTACATCTGCTCGATCTGTGCACGCGCGACCTTCGCACGCTCGAGCCAGTGCCTCAACGTTAGCCCATAATGGAGGCGCAGGTTCTCGACGTCGCTGGCGATCAACCGGACCTTCTCGCTGGAGGATGCCATGTCGCTGAGGGAGGGCAGGTAATAGCCTGGGAAGATCCATTTGTCGGTGAAGGGATCGGGTGAGTTTGATGCCTCGCCGAGCTTGCCGATCGTGTGAAGCAGCATCACGCCTTGCGGCTTCAGCAGCGTCCTGCACTTGGCGAAGAACTCGTAATAATGCTTGATTCCGACATGCTCGAACATTCCAACTGAAACGATGCGGTCGAATTTCTCCTCGAGCAGCCGGTAGTCCTTGAGCTCGAACTTCACATGGTCGGAAACGCCAGCCTCGGCGGCGCGCTGGCGAGCGATCTTCAGCTGGCGCTCCGAAAGCGTGACGCCGAGCACGTCTACATTCGCCACCTTGTGGAGGAACAGCGCCATGCCGCCCCAGCCGCAGCCGATGTCGAGAACGCGCTGTCCGGGTTCCAGCGCAAGCTTGGCCGCGATATGGGCTTTCTTGTCGAGCTGGGCCTGCTCGAGGCTGTTCGCCGGATCTGTGAAATAGGCGCAGCTGTACTGCTTGTCCTCCTCGAGAAACAATTCATACAGCTCGTCCTTCAGATCGTAATGATGCGCGACGTTGCGCCGGGCCCGTTTCAGGTTGTTTTGCTTGAACAGCCTGGCAAGATTCAATTTGCCCTTTGACAGGGCCTTGCGGCCCTCGCCCCAATCTTCCCATCGGTTGGAACCGACAATCATCTCCAGAAGATCGAGTATCGTCCCATCCTCGATCACCAGCCGCGCATCCATATAGGCTTCGCCCAGGCCAAGGCGCGGGTTCTTCAAGATTTCGAATGCGACCTTGCGGTCGGTAAATTGCACCGTCAGATGCTTGCCTCCGCCCGCGCCGTAGGTTTGGGCGGGCTTGCCCGGCAATTTCAGCGTGATGCTGCCCTTTGTGAGCAGCTTGTCCACGAGCCTACCGATCAGCGACATGGCTCTTCACTCCGTTCCATTTGTGGGGCGAATTGCCATGCGTGGCGCCGCGCCGCAATTGATACAACGCAATTCAGTGTGATTTGCGGTGCCGCTCGCCCGCGAAGGCCCAGCGGATGGTCTGCGCAATGCCAAAGGTCGCGCCGCGCACGAACGGGGGCGCCAGAGGACGCGCCAGTCCATGCATCTCGCGTGCAAAGCGTGGCATGAGGTCAACAGCAGCATTCATCAAAAGCCGCCGGACGGGAGCTTCACCGAGCGATTTCGCGGGCGCCTTGAGCACCAGGTCCCGGAACGCCCGCGTACGCTGATCGGCCCTGAGATCGCGCTGAAACTCATGGACGAGCCGTTCGGCCTCGGCGCGCGTGGCGGGGACCGGATCAGCGTCCAGAAGCCGCGCGATCTCGCCGCTCTCGGCGAAATAGCGATCCTGGTCGACGAGGCTCATCTGCGGTTCGGCGTAGCGCCGCCATGCTTCCAGGAAATTGATCGCGCCGGCCACATGAACCCAGGCGAGGAGCAGCCGGTCTGTCGCTCGATATCGGGTGCCGTCCGGCAACGCGCCGCTGACCTGTTCGTGAATTGCCTTGACGCGAGCAATTGCTCCAAGCGCATCATCGCGATGTCCGAAGGTCGTGAGGGCGATGAACCGCGCTGTCCGGCGTAACCGACCGAGCTGGTCTTCGGCGACGTCGCTGTGGTCCCAAACGCCACCGAGCGCCGCCGGATGCAGCATCTGCGTCAGGAGCGCCGCAATCCCGCCGACCATCATGGAGATCACGTCGCCGTGGACACGGCGGATGACTGCGCCCGGTGGAAAGAGCGCCTCATCAGACGCCGGCACGGGCTTCTCGCCCCTTGATTGGTCGTTGAACGTGATGCGCACCTGCCGCACCAGGGCACGGCGGACCGGGGCGAGCATGTCAGGCTGCCTCGCGGCTCCGCCGCCTGCGTTCCGCGGCGGTCTTCAGCTGACCGCAGGCGGCGTCGATGTCGCGGCCGCGCGGTGTTCGTACCGGCGCGGAAATTCCAGCTTCGAAGATGATGTTACTGAAGGCCCTGATGCGCGTCTCGCTCGAGCATTCATAAGGCGTCCCGGGCCAAGGATTGAAGGGAATGAGGTTGACCTTCGCCGGCAACTTATACTTGCGGATGAGGCGGACCAGTTCGCGTGCATCCTGGTCGCTGTCGTTCTTGTCCTTGAGCATCACATATTCGAACGTGATCCGGCGCGCATTGTTGGCGCCGGGGTATGCGGCGCAGGCCTCCAGCAATTGCTCGATCCCGAACTTGCGGTTGAGCGGCACGATCTCGTCGCGGACCTCCTTGCTGACGGCGTGCAGCGAGACTGCGAGATTGACCCCGATCTCTTCGCCTGCACGGGCCATCATCGGGATCACACCGGAGGTGGACAGCGTGATCCGCCGCCGCGACAGCCCCAGTCCGTCCCCGTCCATCACGATCTTCAGCGCGTCGCGGACGTTGTCGAAATTGTAGAGCGGCTCGCCCATGCCCATCATGACGATGTTGGTGAGCATCCGGCCTTCCGGCTGGCTCGGCCATTCTCCGAGCGCGTCGCGGGCCAGCATCACCTGGCCGACGATCTCGGCCGGCTCGAGATTGCGCACGAGGGCCATCGTTCCGGTGTGGCAGAAGCGGCAGTTGAGCGTGCAGCCGACCTGACTCGACACGCACAGCGTCCCGCGACCGGGGTCGGGGATGAACACCATTTCGAAATCGTGTCCGTCGTGGGTCTGGAGGAGCCACTTGCGAGTGCCATCGGACGAAACCTGCGCCTCGACCACAACGGGACGCGAAATCGTGAAACGCTCGGCGAACCAGCCGCGCTGCGCCTTGGCGATGTCGCTCATGTCCGCAAAATCGCTGACGCCGCGATTGTAGATCCAGTGCCAGACCTGCTTTGCCCGGAGCTTTGCCTGGCGCGGTTCGAGACCGGCCGCCTCGAACTCGGCGAGGATCCGGTCCTTCGTCATGCCAACCAGTTCCACCCGTCCGTCGGCACGCGCGGTTGCGGCCCTCGGGACAGGCACAGGATCGGCGGCGCCTGGAATCGGCATCAGGGTCGTGTCAGCACTCATCGGAAGGCGGCTATGTAGTTAGGATCAGCGGATTTTGCCAGCACCGCGAAGGGAGCAGCGCGCCGCGGCGGCATCGATTGCCGTCGGAGCGCCGTCAAGCAGATAAGGATCCGAGAAGTGCGCGCCGGCCTCGTCCCGGCTCTCGATGCGCATCGAGGTTCCATCGCGTAGCGCGGCAATGATGGCCTGCGCCTGAAGCGGGCCCCGGCTCCAGGCCCATCCGGCCCGCGTAACCAGCAGGAACGGCTGATCGCCAACCTGGAGCATGACGCTCGAATCTGCACGCGGCACCCGGCTCAGCCGCGCATGAAATTCTCCCCAACGCCGATGGTCAGGCGTGAAAGTGACGCCGGCGACCGGCTGCACCTTGTCCTTTGGCGCAATCTTCTGCGAGCGCGACAAGGCTTCGCAAGTATCGCCCCGGTCTATCGCGGCCCAGGCCCCGCCTGCATAGACGATGCTTCCGCGCGCCTCTGCTGCGCTCGCTGTCATCGTCAGCGCGAGGATCAGTGCGATTTTCACGTACAGGAAGGCTAACAGCCGCGGGACGGCTTCGCCATGCCCCAGTCATCAGACGAAGCGACGGTCATCCCCAAGGATCTCCGGGACGAACCTGCTCCTGGGGGACGCCCTTATCTGTTGCGGAAAGGAATGACTTGTCAGGATTCGCTGACGGGCTCCAGCTTCTCGCCGGTTTCCACGACCACGAGGGAGCCGGCAACAAGCTGCACCAGTTCGCCGGTCTCGAGCTTCATGCGGCAGACCTTCCGCAGGAAGCGCCGGTCCTGAAATTCGTAGACGGTAACCTCGTCACCGTTCCCGTCCCTCACCGAAATAGTACGCACAAACCCCACTCCGCTCTCCCCTGAAGGCGGACGATTCGGCGGACAAAACTTAACCTGGTTTGGTTTTTGTGCAATGGTCCGCTTTGCATGCGTCTTGGACCGACCGCCAGCTGCGGGGATCGATATCGCTGCCAGGCCGTCGTCAAACCATTCGGCGGTGCATTTCGAAATGCACGCAACTTGGCCGGACGCGCTGTTTGCGGCTAGTCCATGAAAACGATGGACATCTACCTCCCGATCGCGGGCCAGTCGGTCAACGCGCTGTTCATCGTCGTTCTCGGCTTTCTTGTGGGCGTGCTGTCCGGAATGTTCGGCGTCGGCGGCGGGTTTCTCACGACACCGTTGCTCATCTTCTACGGAATTCCGCCCACCGTCGCGGTCGCCTCGGCAGCAACACAGATTACCGGCGCCAGCGTTTCGGGTGTCATGGTGCACATGCGCCGGGGAGGCGTCGACCTCAAGATGGGCGGCGTGATGATCGTCGGCGGCTTCTTCGGATCGGTCGTCGGGGCTGCGCTGTTCCGGCTCCTCCAGTCGAGCGGCCAGATCGATGTGGTCATCGGCCTCCTCTATGTCCTCATCCTGACCTCGATCGGTACGCTGATGCTGAAGGACAGCCTGACGGCGCTCGGCTTTCTGCCAGGCCCTGCCCCAGACCAGCCCCGGCCGCGTCACAATCGATGGGTCGCATCGCTGCCGTTTCGCTGGCGCTTTCACGGATCCGGGCTCTACATTTCGCCCGTCGCACCCGTCGCGCTTGGCTTTCTTGCCGGAATGCTCACCGTGTTCCTCGGTATCGGCGGCGGCTTCATCCTTGTACCCGCGATGATCTACCTCCTCAACATGCCGGCGCGGATCGTCATTGGCACGAGCCTCTTCATGGTTCTCGCGGTCAGTGCCGGAACCACGATGGTCCACGCGATCACGACCCGTGCGGTCGACGTCGTCCTTGCAGGATTGCTGCTGGTCGGGGGCGTGATCGGCGCGCAGTACGGCGCTTTGCTTGCACTGAGGGTCAAGCCCGACATGCTGCGCCTTGCTCTGGGGGTGATTATCCTCCTGGTGGCGCTGAGGATGTTCCTCGGGCTGTTCTGGCACCCAGATGAGATCTTCTCGATCGAATATCTGTGAAGCGCACGCTCCCCCCGGTCCTGCTTGCCCTTCTTGCTCCGCTCCTGATCGGGACCGACAAGCCCGTGCTGGTGCCCGACATTTCCGCGCGCCAAGTGCAGATTCGTTACAGCTTCACCGGCGCCCAGCTTCTGCTGTTCGGCGCCGTCATCTATCCCGGCGGTCGGCCGCCGGACCGCGAGCTCGACATTGCAGTCGTTCTGCGCGGGCCCGTCCAGCCCATCCTCGTCAGGGAAAAGCAGAAAATCGCCGGTATCTGGATGAATGCGGACTCCAACCGTTTCCGGTCCGCGCCGAGCTTTTATGCGGTCGCCTCTTCACGTCCCATCGGCGATCTTCTCGATGAGCGTACTGCCGCCATTTATGAGCTTGGTGTCCACAATCTCCAGTTGTCGCCCGGCGGCGGCGCATTGCCGGAGAAGGAGCGACGCTTCGAAGCTGGCCTTCTCGACCTTCGCACCCGGAGCGGACTATATTCCGAGAGCCCGCGCGGCGTCGAAATCACCAGCGGAGTCCTCTACCGGGCCGTAATCACCATTCCGAGCCAGGTGCCTGTCGGAACCTACACCGCCGAAACCTTCCTTATCGACCGCCACAAGGTGATCGCCGCAGCGACGCGCGACATCCAGATCAACAAGTCGGGCTTTGAGCGCTATGTCGCGCTTGCGGCCCGCCGCCACCGGTTCCTTTATGGCCTTGCCTGCGTCCTTCTTTCGCTGGGGCTCGGCTTTGCTGCCGCAATGGCGTTCCGGCGCCGGTTCTAACACCTGTCCTAAAGTTAATCTTAACCGCTTCGCGCTATGCCGCTTCGCAATAGGAGTGGGAGCGAATGGAGAACATGGACGATCAGCCCGATCTGCGGGAGTTCCTCAATCAGGTCAGCAGTTTCCAGGAGGAAGGCGCGCCGGAAGCACCGGCAAAGCCCACCGCCGCCGCCGTCAAGGCCGGCGCCATCGGCCGGGTCGTGGAGATCGCCGGCTCGGGCTCCCAGATTCGCCTCGATGCCCAGAAGGTGGCTGATCTCCAGTCCCACAAGGATGCCTCGATTGCCATGTCGGGCCAGGTGGGCAGCCAGATCAAGACGGTAGTTGGCAACAGCTGGCTGATCGCCAACGTGCGCACCTTGAAGGCTGGTGATGACGGCGACCTCGTCGCTTACGTAGATTTCCTTGGTGAAGGCACTCGCGATTCGAACGGCAAGATGAGCAACTTCCGCCGAGGCGTCACCCGGTACCCGATCCCGGGCGCCGAGATTCTTCCGGTCTCGACCGAGGACATGCGCGCGATTTTCGCGGCCAGCGATGAGCCCCATATCGAGATCGGCACCGTCTATCCGACCGACGATATCCGCGGCGCGCTTTACGTCGACCCGATGCTCGGCAAGCATTTCGCGGTATTGGGATCAACCGGCACCGGCAAGTCGACCTCGGTCTCGCTGATCCTTCATCGCATCTCCGAGCTCAGCCCCGAAGGTCACATCGTGATGATCGACCCTCACGGTGAATATTCGGCCGCGTTCAAGGGCTGCGGTGAGCTGTTCAATGTCGACAACCTGCAGCTGCCCTATTGGCTGATGAATTTCGAGGAGCATTGCGAAGTCCTCCTCACCACGCAGGGAGCGGAGCGCGAGCGCGATTCCGACATCCTTGCAAAATGCCTCCTTGCCGCCCGCACCAAGGGCAAGGACATGAGCCAGTATGGCAAGGTTACGGTCGATAGCCCCATTCCCTACCTCCTGACCGATCTCAACGGGATCATCGTCAACGAGATGGGCAAGCTGGACCGCGCCGGCGATACCTTGCCATTCCAGCGACTGAAGACGAAGCTCGACGAGCTTCGCGCTGACCCTCGTTACACCTTCATGTTCTCAGGAATGCTGGTGTCGGATTCGATGGGAAGCTTCGTCGCCAAATTGTTCCGGCTTCCGAGCCAGGGCCGTCCGATCTCGATCGTCGACGTTTCGGGTGTCCCCTCAGAGGTGACCTCGGTCGTGGTGTCAGTCCTCGCCCGGATGGTATTCGACTATGCAATCTGGTCGAGAACCGAGGCGCAGCGCCCGCTCCTGCTCGTCTGCGAAGAAGCGCACCGATACGTTCCCAAGGACGAGAACGCCGGCGGCCAGGCCGTGCGCAAGATCCTGGAAAGGATAGCCAAGGAGGGCCGCAAGTACGGTGTGTCGCTGGGTCTCATCACGCAGCGCCCGTCGGATCTTGCCGAGGGCGTGCTGTCGCAGTGCGGCACCATCATCTCAATGCGTCTCAACAACGACCGCGACCAAGCCTGTGTCCGAGCGGCGATGCCCGAAGGCGCCCGCGGCTTCCTCGATGCGATCCCGGCGCTTCGGAACCGCGAATGCATCGTGTGCGGTGAAGGCGTCGCGATCCCGATCCGCGTGCGGTTCGACGACCTTGAGCCGGAGAAGCGGCCTGCCTCGTCCGATCCAAGTTTTGCACGTCTGTGGCGCGAGACCGGTGACGAACCGGGCATCATCTCGCGAACCATAAAGCGCTGGCGGGGCCACGGCCGCTAGGATTGAAATGACGGAGCAAGGACGAGGGGCGCCTGGTCCCCTCGCCGGCTTCGCGGGAGACGAGCCTGGGCAATTGTCCGGCGTTCCACTGCGTTCTTCCACAAAGCAGTCGGGGGCCGTTTCTCTCGATTGCATCATAGCCTCGCCACGCGCGTTCAGCACTGATGCTGCGTGCCATTGCCCTCGCATTCGCGGATCTGGGACAGCCCCGCGTGATGGCAATCCTGTTCCAGGCGCTTGCCGCCGCTTTGCTCGTCTTCGTTGCCGCCGCGGCGCTGATCTTCTGGCTGCTGGCGGGTTCCGATCCCTGCTCGAGCATCGGAGTTTCTTCCTGCAAACTTGACGCGGGAGCGGGAGGCATCGGCGCGATCCTCCTTACCTTGCTTGCCGGCTGGTTCCTGTTTCCCGCAGTTGCAATCATGGTGATCACGACATTCGCCGACCGCATTTCGCGGACGGTCGAGGAGCACCGTTATCCGGCGGCGGCCAAGAAGGCGCACCCCATCGGCATCGCCCGGGGGGCCGTCATGGGCCTTCGATCCGCCGGACGCCTCATCCTCTTCAATATTCTCGCGCTCCCCTTTTACCTGCTGCTCCTGATCACCGGAATCGGACCCTTTGTCCTCTTTATCATCGTCAACGGCATTGCGTTCGGGAGGGACCTGGCCGAACTCGCGGCGGCGAGGCACGGAGACCGGGCATCGCGCCGCGCATGGCTCCGGGCGACGCGCGGTGAGCAGCACCTCATCGGGACGGTCGTCAGCATCCTTTTTCTGGTCCCTTTTTTGAACCTCATCGCGCCCGTCGTCGGAACGGCTGCTGCAATCCACCTGTTCAACCGTTCCTTCTGGACGACCAGCGACAGGAGCAAGGAGTTCGCCGCGTCAGGCGATCAACCTGCCGTTATCGAGAAGCACTCATGAACGGCCGTTTCTATAAGCTCACGATCGACGGACGACGGGCGGGAGCAATAGATGGACCTCAATTACCTTTTCCACCGGCAGCAGGTCGAACGGACGCGGGCAGAGGCGGCGGGTAGCGAAGAAGCGCGGGCTGCGCATGAGCAGCTGGCGCGCTGCTACGAAGCGCAAATCAATCAGGCGACCGGCAGGGAGTTCGAATTCCCCGCCGAGGCTCACATCGAAAGCAACCGGTCGAAGAACGAACGGTAGCGTCGAAGCGCGATCCTGAGTGTGGTCTTGTCCATTAGGACCTCCAGACCGGCGATCTGGGCAAATTTCACGCCTCCGGGACGAACGGCCGTGCAGCGAGCTGGTTCCGGCTTTTGAGACGAACCTCAGACCGGCCGTCCGTCATGAATTCAGGCGCCCCGGCAACGTGCGGGCGTCCCTAGGTTCGCTTCGTCCCTATGCTCAGAAGCGCCTTCAGCCGCTCCTTGATCCCGTCCGCAATCTTGGTGTCGATCACCCTCGCGCTCGTGAAACGCACTGCGAGCGGATTAACCGGCTGGCCGCTCATCCGAACCTCGAAATGCAGATGGGGACCGGTCGAAAGGCCTGACGAACCGACATAGCCGATGAGCTGCCCCTGGCGCACGAAGCTTCCCGGCTGGGCGACGATCTCGCTCATGTGGCCGTAGAGGCTGACGAGCCCGCCTCCGTGCGCGATCTGCACCTCGCGCCCGTAGCCGCCGGACCAGCCGGCGCCGATTACCTGCCCGTCTCCGGCCGCGACGATGGGGCTGCCCCAGCCGGCGCCGATGTCGACGCCCGCATGGAAGCGGGTGAAATGCAGGATCGGATGATAGCGGTTCCCGAAATAGGAGGTGATCGGGCCGTTGGCTGGCATCGCGAGGCCGCTGCTGGTTGGGGCCGGGCGAGCCATATCCGCCGCATTGATCCATTCGCTGCCGCCTCCCGTCGTCCACCTGACGAGCTGAAGGGCGGCAGCTCCGAAGCGGTCGAGGCCGGCATAGAGCAATTGCCTGTCGGTGCCGAGCACGAGATCGAAGCTGTCGCTGGGTTCGACCGCACCGACGTCGATCTGCGTCGCGAGAGCCGCAAGATATTGTGCAGCCACCTGCGGTGACGCCCCCGCCGCGCGCAGCGACCAGTAGAGGCCCTCACCGGCACGGCCGCGGATTCGCTGGGGTCCGATCGGCGATACCGCTGGCCTTTCGGCGCCTGCGCTCACCTGGACCGTAACCGCGCGTTTCGGAACGTATCCGACCTCCGAGACCATTGGGGTCGGCGCCATTGGCATCCCGGTCACGCCGCCGCCGGACAGGGGTGCAACACCAAGGGCATGCCATTGCTGCTGCCGGTCCGGGGCCATCGGAACCGGCGGAAGCGAAGCCCAGGCAACACCGCTGAACAACAGCGCCAAGGCGCCCACGGCTGCCCACGGCTGATGGCGCCGCAGAGCGATCGTCCGGGCTTTCGTTCGGCGGCCGAACATCTGGGCATGATCGATCGGCATCAACACGCGGGCTGGTCTCTCGAATCGAGGTTAAGACCGCCTTAAAAGTGCGATGAAAGGAACCTTGCGCTTCGCCGAAGCGCTGCCACATTGATCATGATGGCGCGCCGTTCTGACGCTCCGGTCCGGGCCATCCTCGGGCCGACCAATACCGGGAAGACCCATCTCGCGATCGAGCGGATGTGCGGCCACTCCTCGGGTGTCATCGGCTTTCCGCTGCGTCTTCTCGCCCGCGAGGTCTACGACCGGGTCGTAACCATGAAGGGCGAGAGCCAGGTCGCCTTGCTCACCGGCGAAGAGCGTATCGTCCCGCCCCGCGCCCGCTACTTCCTATGTACTGCCGAGAGCATGCCCGTCTCGGGCGGCGATGCCCATCACGACGAGGAAATCGGTCGGGATTTCGCCTTCGCCGCAATCGACGAGGCACAGCTCGGCATCGATCCTGAGCGGGGCCACGTCTTTACCGACCGGATGCTCCGCGCCCGTGGGCGCGAGGAGACTCTGATTCTGGGATCCGACACTCTTCGGCCAATCGTCCGGGCGCTCCTCCCCGACGCCGAGATCGTCAGCCGGCCCCGTTTCTCGACGCTTCGCTATGCGGGAAGTGTCAAGCTGTCCCGCCTGCCGCCACGATCGGCGGTCGTCGCCTTCTCTGCCGAGCAGGTTTACGCGCTTGCCGAGATGCTCCGCCGCTTCAAGGGCGGTGCCGCCGTCGTCATGGGGGCGCTCTCGCCCGCGACCCGCAACGCGCAGGTTGCAATGTTCCAGCGAGGCGAGGTCGACTACCTCGTGGCAACCGACGCGATCGGCATGGGCCTCAACATGGATGTTACCCATGTCGCATTTGCCGGCCTCGAGAAATTCGATGGCCGCCGTGATCGCCGCCTCACCATCGCCGAAATGGCGCAGATCGCGGGCCGCGCGGGGCGACATCAGAAGGACGGCACCTTCGGCACCCTTGGCATAACGGAGGACAGCGGAGGCTTCAGCGAGGAGGAAATTGCGGCGATCGAGGAGCACCGCTTCCGGCCGCTCGACAGCGTTTACTGGCGCAACGCCGAACTCGACTTCACGGATGTCAGAACGCTCATCAGCAGTCTCGAGGAAAGAAGCGACGACCCGCTCCTGAGCTCGGCACCCGAGGCGATCGACCTCGCCGTGCTGAAGCTCATCGCGGAGGACCCGGCGATAGCAGCGAAAGTGGGCGTCCAGGCCCGCCGACTGTGGGCCGCGTGCGGTCTTCCCGATTTCCGGAAAGTCGGCCCGATGCATCATGCCCGGATGGTGCGCCGTCTCTTTTCCTACACCGGCGAGGGCGGCCACGTGCCGCACGAGTGGTTTGCCGCCGAGGTCGCGCGCCTCGACAATGTAAGCGGCGATATCGAGGCGCTGGCCGACCGTCTCGCAGGAATTCGCAGCTGGGCCTACATCGCGCATCGCGCCGACTGGCTGAAGGAACCGGCGAAATGGGCAGAGCGGACGCGGGAGGTCGAGGCACGGCTCAGCGATGCCCTGCATGAACGGCTGACCCAACGCTTTGTCGATCGCCGGACCGCAGTTCTCGTTCGCGACATCGGCGCCCGCGGCTCCGATGCACTTCCCGTCACCGTTGCGGCTGACGGGGAGGTCAGCGTCGGCCCGGAACCAATCGGGCATCTCTCGGGCTTCGACTTCCGGGTCGATCCCACCGCAAGGCTCGCCGACAAGCGCCTTCTGCTTGCTGCGGCCGAGCGCCGGCTGGGCGACGAGCTCGATCGCCGGGCCCGTGCGCTGGTGGAGGCGGGCGACCAGGCCTTCGAGCTCTCGGTCGAGGAAAGTGGCGGCATCGCGGTCATGTGGGAGGGGCATGTGCTCGCGCGCCTCGCGCCGGGTCGCTCGCTGCTCGAACCTGCACTCCGCACCGCCCGCGCGCTCGATCGCCTGTCGGCTCCGACCCGAGCGGCGCTGCGCGAGCGGCTCGAGCGCTGGCTCGACGCCCAGATCGATCGCCACCTGCGTCCCCTAAAGTCGCTGGCTGCGGCAGCAAGCGACCCTGCAAGCTCGCCTGGAGTGCGTGCGCTTGCCGCGATGCTGACCGATGCCGGCGGAATCCTTCCCCGCAAAAGCGCTCTTAGCGCCATCGCCCATCTCGAGCAGCCGGACCGGCAGGCCTTGCATCGCCTGCGCGTTCGTCTGGGTCCGCTCGACGTGTTCCTGCCGCTGCTGCTGAAGCCGGCCGCCCAGCAATGGCGCGGCGCCCTGCTTGCAGTGAGGCAGGGCCAGACGATGCCGGTGCTCCCGCGCCCGGGATCTGCGACGCTTGCCGGCGACGCCGATCCGCGCGGCGCGGCCCTTGCCTACCGAAGGCTCGGCTCCGTCTGGCTTCGGATCGACCTTGCGGACCGGCTCGCAAGCCATGCGCGCAAGGTCCGTTCTGCCGGCGGAGAGGATCCGGTCGATCGGGCCCTGGCCGTTTCCATCGGCCTTGGCGAGGATGCGCTTTCCCGGCTTATGAACGAGATTGGCTTCACTCGTGCCGGCGATGCCTGGCGCTGGCGCGGCCGGCGGGGGCCGAGGACCGATCGCAGGGGAGCGTCCAGCCACGCCTTTGCCGAATTGGAGAAGCTGCGCCGAAAGTGAGGATCGATCGCTTCCTCTTCTTCATCCGCCTCCAAAAAAGCAGGACGCTTGCTCAGTCGCTGATCGAAAAGGGGCATGTCCGCCTCGACGGCAGGCGCGTCGAGAAAGCGAGCGAGGAAGTCCGCGTCGGCAGCACGCTCGCCTTTCCGCTTCACGACAAAGTGCGCGTTCTGAGGGTCCTCAGCCTCCCCTCAAGACGGGGTCCCGCATCCGAAGCGCACGCCTGCTACGAGGAAGTGGGAATTGACGAGGCCAGACCCGCGACCTAGCGAGACGTGCGAAGGAGCCATGCATCAATGACTTACGTCGTCACCGACGCCTGCATCAAATGCAAATATATGGACTGCGTCGAGGTCTGCCCCGTCGATTGCTTCTACGAAGGCGAAGTGATGCTGGTCATCAACCCCAACGAGTGCATCGACTGCGGGGTATGCGAGCCCGAATGCCCCGCCGAGGCAATCCTTCCCGACACCGAAAGCGGGCTCGAGAAATGGCTCGAGCTCAACTCGAGCTTTTCCGCGGACTGGCCGAACATCACACGCAAGAAAGACAGTCCGGCGGATGCCGACGATCACAAAGGAGAAGAGGGCAAGTACGACAAGTACTTCACGCCCGATGCCGGAGCTGGCGACTGAGTCGTTACTGGAGAGGTTCTAGGCCGGAACTTCCCATCGGTTTGTCCGCTATGGCGGTGCCGGAAAGGAAACGGGGGATTCCCATGCACCGATTCGCATGCATTGCGCTTGTTGCTGCTTGCTTCACGAGCTCTGCCGGGCTCGCACAGTCATCCCCATCAGCAACGCTTCCGACTCCGCAGGAGATCGCGAACAAGGATAGTCTCACGGTGGGCGTCGGTGCGGCAGTGCTCCCGGATTACGAGGGCTCGGACGATTATCGCATCATTCCTGCGGGCGCGATCCGCGGCAAGCTTGACGGTATCTCGTTCATCACGCGGGGCACCTACCTTTACGTCGACGTCGTTCCCAGCTCAGGCAAGTTCGGGTTCGATGCCGGCCCGATCATCGGAGCTCGCTTCGACCGCCGCCATCACACCGATGATCCAGTCGTGAGACTGATGGCCAAGCGCAAGACCGCGATCGAAGCCGGCGGATTTGTCGGCGTCAGCTTTCGCGGGCTGACCAACCCCTATGATACGCTCGCGCTTCGTCTCGACGTGCTCCACGACATCGGCAGCGCGCACAAGTCGACTGTTGTGGCTCCCAATGTCGATTTCTCGACACCCTTGTCGCGCAAGACCTATGCGAGCCTCAACGTTGGTGCCGAGTTCGTCACCAACAAGTTCGCCGATTATTATTTCAGTGTCGGACCAGCCGATTCCCTCGCCACAGGCGGCGCGCTTCCTGTCTTCGATGCGGGTGGCGGCATGAAGAATTGGAAAACCTCGTTGCTGCTCAACCAGTCGATTACCGGCGACCTTCTGCACGGTTTCTCGGTCTTCGGTCTGGGCCAATATTCGCGCCTGGTCGGCGATTTCAGACGCTCCCCGATCGTCTCGCAGCGCGGGAGTCCCAGCCAGTGGATCGGCGCGCTCGGCCTTGCGTACACCTGGTAGCCGGCCCTTGCGCGGGCCTGGAGGGCAATCCGGTCAGGCCGAGCGCCGTTTCGTCAATTCCTCGACGATGAGTTCGGCCGCCTCCTCGGCACTGAGCTTCGTCGTATCGATGCGGATTTCGGGCGCTTCGGGCTCCTCGTAGGGACTGTCGATGCCGGTGAAGTTCTTGAGTTCGCCGGCGCGCGCCTTGGCATAAAGTCCCTTGGCGTCGCGCATCTCCGCCTCAGCAAGGGGCGTATCGATGAAGATCTCGATGAACTCGCCCTCGGGCATCATCTTGCGGACCATTTCGCGCTCGGCGCGGAACGGCGAGATGAACGCCGTGAGGACGATGAGGCCTGCGTCCGCCATGAGCCTTGCGACCTCGCCGACCCGCCGGATATTCTCGATTCTGTCAGCATCGGTGAAACCAAGGTCGCGATTGAGCCCGTGACGCACGTTGTCGCCGTCCAGAAGGAACGTGTGGCGACCGCGTCCCACCAGCGCTTTTTCGACCAGGTTTGCAATGGTCGACTTGCCCGCCCCCGACAATCCCGTGAACCAGAGCACCGCCGGCTTCTGGCCCTTGAGCGTCGCATGGGTTTCACGGCCGACGTCCAGGTGCTGGCGATGGATGTTGAGCGCGCGACGTAGCGCAAAATGGAGCATCCCGCAGGCGGCCGTCGCATTGGTGAGCTTGTCGATGAGGATGAAGCCGCCAAGTACGCGGTTGGGACCCGATCCCTCGACCGCATAGGGCTCGAACACGATCTCGCGGTCGGTGGCGATTTCCGCGATCCCGATCGCGTTCATTGCAAGCGATTTCGCGGCGAGATGATCAAGCGTGTTGACGTTGATCTCATACTTGGGCTCGTGGACGGTCGCAGTGACGGTCTGTGTGCCGATCTTCATCCAGTAGCCGCGGCCGGGAATCAGCTCATGGTCGTCCATCCAGACGATCGCCGCTTCGAACTGGTCGGCGGCTTCAGGGGGATCGTCTGCAGCGGCGATCACGTCCCCGCGCGAACAATCCAGCTCGTCGCCCAGAGTAAGCGTCACCGACTGGCCGGCAACCGCCCGCTCGAGGTAGCCGCCGGCGCCGAGGATCCGGTCGATCTTCGTCACCCGGCCCGACGGCAGCACGCGCACCTTGGTGCCAGGCGTCACCGTTCCCGAAGCAATCTGCCCCGCGAAACCCCGGAAATCCTGATTGGGACGGCTGACCGCCTGCACCGCGATCCGGAAAGGCTTCTGCGCGTCGCCCGTCAAGTCGAGTGGAACTGTATCGAGGTGGTCGAGAAGGGTTGGACCTTCGTACCATCCCATGGCGGCACTCGGCCCGGCGACATTGTCGCCGGCTAGGCCCGACACCGGGATGGCGAGCCAGTCCGCAAGCCCGATCTTTTGCGCAAAAGAACGGTAATCGGCGACGATCGCCTCGAAGGCCCCCGGATCGTAATCCACCAGGTCCATCTTGTTCACCGCGAGCACGAAGCGGCGCACACCGACGAGCTGCGCCAGATAGGAATGCCGGCGCGTCTGGGTGAGAACGCCCTTTCGCGCATCGACCAGCAAGACCGCAAGTTCGGCGGTCGAGGCACCAGTCACCATGTTTCGCGTGTACTGTTCGTGCCCCGGCGTATCGGCGACGATGAACTTGCGCTTCTCGCTTGCAAAATAGCGATAGGCGACATCGATGGTGATGCCCTGCTCGCGTTCAGCCGACAGGCCATCGACTAGCAATGCAAAGTCGATGGCTTCGCCCTGCGTCCCGTGCTTCCTGCTGTCACTCTCGAGCAGCGCCAGCTGGTCGTCGAACACCTGCCGGGTTTCATAGAGAAGCCGCCCGATCAGCGTCGATTTGCCATCATCGACGCTGCCGCAGGTGATAAACCGGAGGAGCTCCTTGTGCTCCTGTTCGGCAAGCCAGGCCTTGATGTCGGCTGGCGAGCTCAAAAATAGCCCTCCTGCTTCTTCTTCTCCATCGATGCACTTCCCGAGTCGCGGTCGATCGCCCGGCCCTGCCGCTCGCTGACCGGGCTCGTCAGCATCTCGGCGATGATGTCCTCGACGCTGGACGCCTTGCTTTCGACGGCTCCCGACAATGGATAGCAGCCAAGCGTCCTGAACCGCACGGTGCGATGAACGACCTTTTCGCCCGCCTGCAGCCGCATGCGCTCATCATCGACCACCAGGATGAGGCCATTCCGTTCGACCGTCGGCCGCTCCGCTGCAAAGTAGAGAGGCACGACCTTGATCCCCTCGCGAAGGATATATTGCCAGACGTCCAGTTCGGTCCAATTGGACAAGGGAAAGACGCGCATGGTCTCCCCCCTGTTCTTCCTGACATTATAGAGCGACCAGAGCTCCGGACGCTGCCGTTTGGGGTCCCACCGGTGGTTCTTGTCACGGAAGCTGAACACTCGTTCTTTGGCCCGGCTTTTCTCTTCGTCACGCCGAGCGCCACCGAACGCCGCGTCGAAACCATAGGTATCGAGGGCCTGGCGGAGCCCCTCCGTCTTCCACATGTCTGTGTGGATCGGGCCGTGGTCGAACGGATTGATGCCCTTATCGAGAGCCTCGGGGTTACGATAGACGATGAGCTCTATGCCTTGCTCCGCAGCGACCTCGTCGCGCTCTTGGTACATGAGCTTGAACTTCCAGGTGGTGTCCACGTGGAGCAGCGGGAACGGAAGCGAGCCGGGCAGGAAGGCCTTCTTGGCGAGGTGCAGCATTACCGCCGAATCCTTGCCCATCGAATAGAGCATAACCGGTCGCGCAGCCTCGGCGACCGTCTCGCGCAGGATGAAGATGCTTTCTGCCTCGAGGCGGTCGAGGTGGGACAGTCCGTTGATCATCGGCAAAGCCGTTTGCCCGCTTCGCTGCAGATTGTCACTTGCGACGCGCCCATCAGCACCTAGGCTTGGGACAACTTGTCGGGAGATCAATCATGACGCGCCCCCTGTACCTCCTTGTTGCCCTTTCCCTTGCCGCGCCCGTCGCTGCCCAGCAGCAAGGCTCTGCCCAGCCCAAGCCCGTCTCCCGCACTGCCGTCGCAGCAAAGCTCGACGGCGCGTTCGCCGCTGCTGACACCAACCATGACGGGTTCCTCAGCGTTGCCGAGGTCCAGGCCCTGGAGAACGCCGAATTGCAGAAGGTCCAGGCAGCCTTGCGCGCACGCGCCGCGGCCCAGTTCAAGGCGCTCGACACCAACAAGGACGGACAGTTGAGCTTCCAAGAGTTCGCCGCGGCGACGCCCAACGTGAAAGCCAACGATACTCCGGCCGTTCTTCTCCAGAAGTGGGACACGAACCATGACGGGAAGGTCAGCGCTGCCGAGTACCGGGCCCCGACCCTTGCCAAGTTCGACAAGGTCGACCTCAACCACGACGGCATCGTCACTCCTGATGAAGAGCGCCGGGCGATGTCCCAGAAGTAGAGGGCGGGCCTAGCGCCGGCATCCCGCTGCGCCTAAGGACGAGTCTTCCCTGGGGAGCTGCAAGAGCAGCTGAGATCGGCGTGAAGCGCCGGGACCCATCGAACCTGACCCGGCTCATACCGGCGTAGGGAGAAGGAGAGTCCAATGGCCGACGTTCCGGCACGCACAGAGCTTAAAGTCACTACCGGCCCGATCCGCGGCTCGCGCAAGATCTATGTTGAAGGACAAAGCGGGCTCGGCGTCGCTATGCGCGCGGTCGATCTTGAACCCTCCTCGGGCGAGCGCCCGGTCGTCCTTTACGACACGAGCGGCCCCTACACCGATCCGAACAGCCGGATCGACATCATGGCCGGCCTTCCCGAGCTCCGCCGCGAGTGGATCCGCGAGCGTGAAGACACCGAGGAAATCGTTCAGCGCGAGGTTCGGCCCGAGGACAATGGACAGCTCGGGCCAGACCGTTCGGGCGGCGTCCAGCCATTCCCCAATGTCCGCAAGAAGGTCCTGCGGGCCCGGACCGGGGCCAATGTCACGCAGATGCATTACGCAAGGAAGGGCATCATCACTCCGGAAATGGAGTATGTCGCCATCCGTGAGAACCTTGGCCGCGAGGCCCGTTCTGCAAACGCCCGTGACGGCGAGTCCTTCGGCGCGGCCATCCCGGACTTCGTCACTCCCGAGTTCGTCCGGGACGAGATCGCCCGCGGGCGGGCCATCATTCCCAACAATATCAATCATCCTGAATCCGAACCGATGGCGATCGGCCGGAACTTCCTCGTCAAGATCAATGCCAACATCGGCAACAGCGCGGTCGCAAGCGACGTTGCCTCGGAGGTCGACAAGATGGTCTGGGCGATCCGCTGGGGCGCCGACACGGTGATGGACCTCTCGACGGGCCGCAACATTCACGACACGCGCGAGTGGATCATTCGGAACTCGCCGGTGCCGATCGGTACCGTCCCCATCTACCAGGCGCTGGAGAAAGTGGGGGGAATCGCCGAGGACCTGACGTGGGAAATCTATCGGGATACGCTGGTCGAACAGGCCGAGCAGGGTGTGGACTATTTCACCATCCACGCGGGTGTTCGTCTGCCCTACGTCCCGCTCACGGCCAAGCGCGTCACCGGCATCGTCAGCCGAGGCGGTTCGATCATGGCCAAGTGGTGCCTGGCGCATCACCGCGAGAGCTTCCTTTACGAAAGGTTCGACGAAATCTGCGAGGTCATGAAGGCCTATGACATAGCCTTCTCCCTCGGCGACGGTCTCCGGCCCGGCTCGACGGCCGACGCCAATGACGAGGCACAGTTCGCCGAACTCTACACTCTGGGAGAACTCACGAAAAAGGCCTGGGAGCATGATTGCCAGGTGATGATCGAGGGTCCCGGCCATGTCCCGATGCACAAGATCAAGGAGAACATGGACAAGCAGCTCGAATGCTGCGGCGAAGCCCCCTTCTACACTTTGGGACCGCTGACGACCGATGTGGCGCCGGGATATGACCACATCACTTCGGCGATCGGGGCGGCGATGATCGGTTGGTTCGGGACCGCAATGCTCTGCTACGTCACGCCCAAGGAGCATCTGGGTCTTCCCGACCGCGATGACGTTAAGGTTGGCGTTGTTACGTACAAGCTCGCCGCCCACGCGGCCGATCTCGCCAAGGGCCACCCGGCCGCCCGGCTCCACGACGATGCGCTGAGCCGCGCCCGGTTCGACTTTCGTTGGCGCGACCAGTTCAACCTCAGCCTCGATCCCGATACGGCCGAAGCGTTTCACGACCAGACCTTGCCCGCTGAAGGCGCCAAGACCGCGCATTTCTGCAGCATGTGCGGGCCCAAGTTCTGCAGCATGAAGATCACGCAGGAAGTGCGAGATTTTGCGGCAAGGCAAACCGCGTCGAATTCCGACAAGGGAGAGGACCTGCCGGACGCCGGGGCCGTCACCGACGCAGAAGCGGAAGCAGGCATGGCGGAGATGAGCAAGCGCTTCCATGAGGAAGGCGGCGAGATCTACCTGCCAGCGGCCGAGTAGGGCACGGCCAGATAGCAGTCGCGCCACCCGGCCTCGCGCGCAGCAACGCTCTTGAGTGGAAGGTCGGAGGCCGCGGGGGCGGCCGGCTCGGCGATACGCTGCCGGATGCCTCGACCCGCTTCGCTTTCCGGGAAACGCCTTGCGACGAGGTCGCCGACATGATGGTCGAGACCGGCGTCGGCAGAGTTCCGATCATCGAGCATAAGGACCCCCGGGTCGTCGGTATCATCTCCCGGCAGGACCTCCTTAAAGTCCGGACCCGCCAGAAGAGCGTCGAGCAGCGCTGATGCTCCTTGGACGGCCGGCCGTGCTATAAGCTGCCCTGTCAGCTTGCTGGCGAGTCGGTGTCACCGCGGTGTTGCGCCGCCGGACGTACCGTCCCCGGCCCGAGCGCCGCGCGGGTTCAGCGGAGAAGCTCCCATGTCCCAGAACAACGTGCAGATCGCGAGCCGCCTGTATGACGCGTTCAATCGCGGCGATCTTCAGGCATTTGAACAGAGTGTCAGCAAGGATCTCGTGTGGAACGAAGCTGAGAGCGGCCTCAATTGTCAGGGCAATCCCTATCGAAGCTTTGCGGCCGTTCGCGACGGCGTGTTCGCGCCGACCCTGCGGGATTTCCGCGGGTTCCAGGTCGACCTCGAGCAGCTGATCGACGCAGGCGACTACGTGATCGGCACAGGCCGCTACCGCGGCACGAGCACCGCGACGGGCGAGGAGCTTTCCGCCCAGTTCTGCCACATTCTCCACCTCGATGGGGACGGAAAGCTCGACCGGCTGCAGGAATATGCCGACACGCTGCACGAAGCTAAGGTCACCGGCCAAACGCAGCGGATCGAGAATATCCAGATCATCCAGCCGGCCCTGTAACCGGCTCGCAAGGAACGATTTCGCCTGTCGGGGGGATAGTGCCAGTCTCCCTGCGCCTCATGACCCCCTGGAAGCTGCTCGGCTACCGCGGGATCGCTGCTCTTGCGGAATTGCGATTCTCGAACCCTAAAGGGCGGGACGAAGGTCGGGCGTTCCCCTGTCGAACACTTCGACCGTGCGTCTAGAATGTATGGCCGGACAGACATTGTTCACCAAAAGAGGCATATCTGTTGGACGCCAGGAGATGATCTTTTGTCGACGCCTCGCCGCGCTTTGATGCCCGCGTTGGCCCTGATGGTCTCGGCTTTGGCTCCGTCAGCCATCGCCGAGCCGCCGAAGATCAGCAAACCGCGACCTGCTCCCGACGTTTCTCCGCAGGTCGAGCCCTTACCGCCCGCACAGTTCGACAATTCGCTCGCGATCGGCGGACAGGACGTCAAAGCGCGAAGGGTCAGCACGCGTCTCAGCGTCGACGTGGAGGTGAACGGCCACGGCCCATATCGCTTCGTCGTGGATAGCGGCGCCGACACCTCCGCGGTCGGCCTGCGCATTGCCCACGACCTCCAATTGCCTCTCGGCACCCCGGCGGTCCTGAACGCGACGACCTCGCGAGATGTGGTTGACCGGGTGAAGATCGATTCGCTCTCGCTCGGGCCCAGCACGATCCGTGACCTCGAGGTCCCGGCGCTGAAGGAAGACGACATCGGCGACCAGGGCCTCATCGGTATCGACGCGCTCGTGCAGCAACGCCTGATGATGGATTTCGAGAAGAAGGTGATCAAGGTCGAGGACGCGCGGATTCCGATCAAGTCCATTCCCGGCGAGATCGTGATTGTCGCGCATCGCCGGCGGGGGCAGCTGATCCTCACCGCAGTAAGGGCAGCAGGCTTGCCTCTCGACGCCGTGATCGACACCGGGTCCGAAGTGACGATCGGCAACTCGGCCCTGCGGGAGAAACTGCTGCACCGGTACAACAATTTCTACACGGTCGAGGCAACGGGAGTGACCGGGGTCACGATCAAGCTTCAGATGGCGACGATCCCGGAACTTCAGCTGGGTCCCGTGGTCCTTGCCGACGTCCCGATCGCGTTCGCCGATGTGCCGCCCTTCGAACTTTTCGGGCTGTCGAAAGAGCCTGCGCTTCTTCTTGGAACGGATTTACTGGCGACGTTCCGGCGGGTCTCACTCGACTTTCGTGCGAGGAAGGTCCGCTTCCAATTGAGGCGCTGCGGACCTGAAGGAATTGTCATCAGCACTTCGCCGTCCGGCCTTGCAACGCGGCTTTCATCGGCCGGCGGTCCGGAGGTTTGCGCAAGCTAGGGCCGCGCCGGGACGCGGCCCTTCTCGGTGTCAGCAATTGCAGTTCTTGCAGGTGCAGGGATTGCAGCGACATCCGCCCTTGGTGCAGCTGCAGGCGGCCACTTTTTCTATCTTTTCCATTTGGATTCTCCTTCTGTCCAATAGCGGACGAAAGGCGTATGCATTCCGTACCATGGTACGGAATCAAGCAAAAAATTCGGACACGATCGGCGGGCTCGCAAAGGCTGCGGGCGTGGGGGTTGAGACTGTCCGTTATTATCAGCGACGGGGACTGCTGCCGGAACCGGCTCGGCCGCCAGGCGAGGTTCGCCGCTACGGTCTGGAGGAGGTGAGGCGATTGCGGTTCATTCGATCCGCGCAGGCAGCCGGCTTCACGCTCAACGAGATCAAGGAACTGATCGATCTCGACGCATCCGATGACCGCGCGCGCGCGCGCTCTCTCGCCAGGGCCCGTGTCGCCGCACTCGATGCCAGGATCGAAGAGCTCCGTGAGGCCAGGGATGCGCTCGCGACGCTCGCCGCCGCATGCGCCGGTGGGGACAGCGGCCCCTGCCCGATCCTCTCTGCGTTCGAATCGCGATGAGCCGGTTTCGGCCAGAGAAATACGGCCGTAGCCCTCAGCCCGACGGGAGACTGCTGATGCTTCCTTCCCGACTCGCCCTGTTCGTCTGCGGCGTTGTCGGAGCGTCCGCGGCGTCGGCCCAACCGGCCCCTCCGCAAAGCGAGCCCATCGTCGTCGAGCGCATCGCGGACTCGCAAAAGCAGATCGACCACTTCATCAGCCAGCTGACCCCTGCGCCGATCCACGGACAGCTAAGTCGTTTCGAGACCAAGGTCTGCCCCTTGTCGATCGGGCTAGCCCCCGAACGGAACGCCCTCGTGATCGAGCGGATGCGCCGCGTCGCGGCCGCCGCCGCCATTCCCCTCGCTGCGCGCGATTGCCGGCCAAACGTCATCCTCATCGTGACGAACAGCAAGAGCGCGCTGCTGGAGCAGCTGTCCAAGAAGCGGTCCTACATGTTCCCGGACAGCTGGAGCGTTTCGCATATCCATGAACTCGAGCGAGATCCTGCGCCGGCGCTCGCCTGGGCCATCGAAGGCGTCACGACGGGAGACAGCGCGCCTCTGGACTATGGGAGTGAGGCGCCCCTGAACCGTACCGCGCGAGCTGCCTCGCGCCTGACCCCGGCAGCGCGCCCCTATTTCACGGCCTCTGTCGTGCTTGTCGAGGCCAAGGCGCTGGATGGCCTGACGACCACGCAGCTTGCAGATTATGCCGCGATGCGAGCCTTCGTTCGAACCGATCCAACCAAGATCGACGCCTCAGCGCCCACGAGCATCCTGGCTCTTCTCGATACGCCGATGGGCCAGCCAGTCCCGCTCACCCTTACTCCCTGGGACATGAGCTTCCTCAAATCATTCTATGCGACGCGCGCCAATGCCTACGCCGAATATCAGCGCGCCCAGATCAAGACCCTCATGAATCGCGACCTGGATCGCCGCAGGAACGAGCATTAGCGACCAAGCTCGCCCGCCAATTGCAGCCAAAAAGAACCATTTGTTCACCACTGGGCGAGCACAAGGACCCTTAAGGGGTAAGACTCATGGCCACCGCACAAAAAGTGCAGTCCGACCGCCGCCGCGTCGAACGGCTGGGGCTGCGCCTCAACGCGACGATGCGCGACAGCACACGCAGCCGTGTTCGCGCTCGAGTCATCGACATGTCGACGCACGGATGTCGCGTAGAATGCTCGACGCCAGTGGACGACGACAGCTGGGTCTGGCTCAGCATCGCGGGCCTCGAGAACCAGTTCTGCCGGGTGGTCTGGCATCACCAGGAATTCATCGGCCTTGAGTTCGAAAAACCGCTTTCAGACGGGGTCTTCGAGCGGCTTCTTGCCGACCAGGGGCAGCTACCCGAAAATACGATCAAGGAATTGCGCGATATCGCGAGCCGGACCCATTGGCTGGCCCGCAAGGCCGAGGACACGGACATCGCAATTCTCGCGGACCTGTCACGCAAGTGCGCCGTCGATGCAGTCGTCGCGGGCCTCAAACGCGGCGAAGGCAAAAGGCGCCGCTAACCCCCTTTTTTTGCGTTTTTTTCAGGGATCGGGCCGCCGCTCAGGCAGCCTTCGACTGTCCCCCGAGGATCGGACCGATGCCTCCTGAAGCCTCGATCTTCTCGGCAAGCGCACCGCGGGGCAGTTCCTCGTCGAACGCCCAGGCAAGTACCGCCTCGAGTTGCTTGATGGTCGGCTCGTCGCACATGCCTTCGAACGCAAGCTTTACGACCGGCTTCATCGGCGAGCGAAGCTGGATCTTGAGGCCCTGAGCCTCGACAAGACGGAGATATTCCTCCGGCGATTCCTCGGCATCGAGGGCGAAATCATAGGCAGCGCTAAGGGCCTCGTAGAGAGCCGCATTGGCCCTGAGCTTGGCCTGGCGGGCCTCGTCGGCTTCGGCGCGAACTTGGGCTAGTTTGCTCTGCAAGGATCCCTCCGATGCTACTGGCGCAGATTGTCTGGATGGTTGGACCAAGGGCTCGGGGTCGGGCTGCGACTCTGCTGCGACCTCTTCCTCGATGATTGGCTCTTCAGGGGCCGGGACGCTAGCAGTGAAGGGTTCTTCGACCTCAGCTTGGCGCGCGGGCTCTTCATCGACATTTTCCGTCTCAATGACGGGGTCGACCTTCACGGGCTGGCTTCCGTAGAAACCGGTGAGACCAGCTAGGCTGTCGAGCAGTTTCGAGAAGCCCGGCGCTGCCTTCGCTACCGCAGCAGCGGCCGGCTCCTCAGGGTCGTCCTGCTCGAAGTCGGTCTCCTGCTCTTCCGCGGCGGCTTCGGCGGCCGGCGGCTCCGGAGCTTCGGCGAGAGGTTCGGGGCCGTTTGCTTCGCCAACTTCCTCGTTGATCTCGTCAACAGGTTCCTCGACGACTTCGTCGCTGCACTCCTCGACTGCGTCTTCGGCCGGTTCCTCAGCTTTGGCTGCGACCGGCTCTTCGCTCGGAGCGGCCTTGGTGTCAGCTTCCTGCACCTTCTTCTTTGCGGCGGCCTTAGTCGGTGCCTTGTCGAGGCTCACGAGCGCGTAGACGTAATCGACCCAGGCGCCGCCGGCGCTCAATGGCAGGAGGGTTACCCAGCAACGGGTCTTGCCTTCAGGCCCCTCGAAGTCATCCTCGAATGCAAGGAAGTCGCGGCTGATGGCGACGATCGGCAGTTTCTTGGCGATACAGGCGAGAAGCGACGGGTTGGGCGCATCCATGATACGCTCGGGCCAGTCTTCATCGCGAAGCGCCTCGCCCAAGTGACGGATTTCGGCGTCGTGGCCGCCGCTGATCAGTTCGAACAGACCGCTGTTTGGTCCTGCATCGGACAGTTCGAGCGGGTCGAGATCGTGTAGGGGCGGAAATTCCTTGTCACCCCGAATCGACAACCAGTAGTTGAGCACGCTCGCGTGGCGGCGCCGCTCCGCGGCGTCGATCGTCTTGAAAGCCGTCAGCAGCGTTTCCGCTGCCGGCTGCTCGGCTGCTTTCACACCCGAACTGGGCGCCCCCATGACCGACTCCGCTTGAATAATCGAGAAAGTGCTTCTTGCGCCCCCGATGCTTCAAAAGGGTTAACGCGTTGGAATCGAAAACCGCCGCCCGGTTTAAGCCGAGCGGCGGTTTCGCCTTCAAATGACATGAGCGTTAAGCGAGCTCGCGCTCCTGCTCCTCGACCATGGCCTCGGGGAGGCCGGCGTCCATATCGACAGGCTCTGCCCTGCCGGCGGCAACATCGCGCTCGCGCTTGTCGAAGAAAGCCGCGCGCTTCAGCCGTGCCCTCAGCGAGACGGAAGGATTGTTAGCGCTGGGGCCCCGGTACGCGCGCTGGATCCAGGTTTCACCCGGAAGGCGGTCATCCTCTGTCCCCGCCTCCTCGCTTCTCCGCACCGTTTCGCGCGATCCCTCGCTCTCCCGCCACGAAAAGGCCGAGGCTGCCGGCGCAATCACCGCCGGCTGTTCCTCATGGAGGAGCGGCTCGGGGAAGTTCTCGGAAGTTTCGACGGGCTCCGCTGTATCTTCCTCTACCCACTGCTCCTCATCGTCGTGGCGGCGCCGCGTTAGCGCGACTGCCGCGCCGCCAATCGCGAGGAAGGCGAGCGCGCCGCCCGCAATCGGGAGCGTGTCGTCGTGCTTCTTGGGCGGCTTGGCCGCGGCCGTCGGGGTCGGCGCCGGGCTGGCGTTGACGTTTACGAGCGGCTTCACGGCCGACTGCGAAGTCTGCGCTGCGGGCGCGGGCGCGAGCGCGGGCGCGGGGGCGGGAGCCGCCGCCGGTAGTGCCGCATGCGTTGTCACGCTCCTGGTGGCGACGTGCGTGTGCGCGACCGGCGCGCTGGCAGCGGTATGCGCGGTGCGCGTCGTTCGTTTCACCGTCTTGGCCGCGCTCGTCGACGCGGTCTTCGCATCACGTGCAGGCGCCGTTGCGTCAACAGCGGGAGCAGCCGCACTGGTGTCGCTCGCGGCGGGCTGAGCCTCGCTCGCAGGCGCCGGCTGGTCCTGGGCGGTGCCCGCCGCAGGCGGATCGACCGGAACCGGTTGCGCCTGCTGAGCGAACGCACTGGTTGAAGATAGCGCCAGGGCCGCGGCAATCGCGGGGAGGGCGCTGGTTCGAAGGTTATGATTGATCGTCTTCATGATGTGTAAAAACACCCATGAACGGATGATGGTGGCAAAGTTATCGGCTGCTGGAGGGGTTCCGCCGACGAACCGAGTGTGACTAAGCGCCTGATAAACTGACGTTTACCCCTCTGGCCCTAAAGCAGATTGGCAGCGTGGCAACGATGAGCCTGGAATAGTTGCGGCGCATCGACCAGGGCGATCCTTGGCCCGCAATGGCGATGAGCGGTTTCACCCTCTTACTGGGAACGAGTTCTTCCGGGCCTTCGATGAGCCGATTTCCCTGGCGACGCGACCCACACGAAAAAGGGCGCCCGGTGCCGGGCGCCCTTCCGTCTTCGACGCGTGCTCTCGCGTGAACTTATTTGCTCTTGTTCTCGGTCGCGTTCGAGGCCGAGTTCTTCACGGCAGCTGCCTGGTTCGAACCCTCGTTCTTGATGGCGGCCGCCTCGTTCTTGCTCTCATTCTTGACGGCGTTAGCCTTGTTCTCGGCGCTGTTCATGATGTTCGCGGCTTCGTTCTCGCCTGCCGCAGTCACGTTCTCCGCCTGGTTTTGGGCGTTCGCCTGGATCTGCGATGCCTCGTTCTCGGTCGGGCTCTTCTTGTTGCAGGCCGCGAGCGCAAGAACGGCCGCGGCGAGGATCATTGTGGTGCTGGTTTTCATACGCTTTCCCCGTGTTGGTGCCTTCTCAAGGCGACGACGGCAAATAAGCGTCGCCCAATGACCGGCGCATGTCCGCAACATTAACTGCCGTTCGATTCAGCAACCGATCGAGACCTGCGTCAAACCACTCTTCACGAGGCGCACAGCACTCTTGGATGTGCCGGGCGCGAGCTCGACTCGAACCTCGTTCAGATCGGGTTTGCCCGGTTCGCTGAAAGTGGTCCGGAAGTGGCGATGACTGAGCAGGAGATGTTCATCCAGTGGCTTGCAACCGGTCGATCCAAGCGAGTGGATTCCAACGAGCATGCCGTCGGCATCATAATATTCGGCATAGCGCCACTCGGCATCGATCCCGCCGTCCTTGATGATTCCCTTGCATTCGGCGCGGATCGCGGAACACACGACCTCGGTTTCCGGGTCATCGGCCCAGCGGGGCTTCGGATCATAGTCGAAGCTTGGGGGCGCCGCGGCCGCGCCAAGCGCAAGCGCCGCGCCGACCAGAGACCCCCGCACCGGAAGCCTATTTCAGGGCTTTTACGGCCGCGAGCGTTTTCGCGACGTGCTGGCTGAAGTCGAGGTCATCGTGGACCATGACTATCTTGCCATCCTTGCCAATTACGTAGGACGTGCGGGTCGTGATCCCGGGGTGAGCCGCCCAGGCCACATCATATTCCTTCTGGATCTGGGGCGTCGCGGTCGCGACCGGAAAGGCGCTGCGGCATTCCTTCGTCGAGAAGTCGTGGAGAGTCGCGAGATTGTCAGCAGACATTCCAATCACCTGCCCGCCGGCCTTCTTGAAATCACCGATCGATTCACTGAACGCATGCGCTTCAGCGGTGCAGCCTGAGGTGAAGGCCTTCGGAAAGAAATAGAGGACCACCGGGCCCTTCTTCAGCTGGTCGGCAAGATGAATTTTGAATTCCTTCCCGCCGACCGCGCCAGTGGTCGTGAAATCGGGTGCCTTCTCGCCGACTTTCAGCGCCGCGGTAGCGGGTGTGGTCACGAGGATAGCGGCGGTTAATGCGAACAACAGCTTGCGCATGACGGTCTCCCTCTCCGATGGCTGATCAAAGGTTGGTGCGGTGATTAGCGCGGCGAGTTCAAAAGCGCGAGGGTACGCTGGTCCGGCTCCCCGCCGTAGAAAGCGCGAAGGGCCGCGACGAACGGGCCGGCTGGCTCAATCTCTCCGAACAGCGTCATGCTCGAGCGCAGTTTCAGCGCGTCGACGGTGCCAAGGATTTGCACTGCAGTCCGGCGGCCAGCCCACGGCAGGATCGCCTCGACGCATTCTTTCAGCCTTGGTCCAAGAAGAGGGTGCGCGAGATAGGAGCGCGCCTCCTCGATCGATGCGATGCCGTAGAATTGGGCGGCCGGGCTGCTGCCAAGGCCTGCAAGCTGAGGGAAGATGAACCACATCCAGTGGGTCCGCTTCGCGCCGGCGGCCAGTTCCGCAAGTGCTTGCTTGAAAGCGCCTTGCTGGGCATCCACGAAACGGCGGAGCTTGAAGGGATCATCGTCCACCCGTGCATCATGGTCCGCACGGGGGCGAGGGGAAAGAGCGGCTCGCGCCTATTGGTGCGGCGCGAGCAGCCCCGTGAGAATATAGAAAAAGATCATGACTGGCCCGGTGAGCAGGGTCAGCGCGACGAAGCCGAGCCGGACAATGGTTGGATCCATACCGGTATAATCGGCAAGACCGGCGGCGACACCCATGACCTTGGCATCGCCGCGGTTGATCAGGAAACGTCCGTTCATCTTGAGTTTCCTTTGGTTCAAGTGACTTCAGGCGATCGGCAGAGACGTGGCGGCCGAAACAAGCAGAAGCGCGGAAATGAATGCGCCGGACATGATGGTGACGGCCTGGCGGGCGGAGTCAAAAGAAGCGAACATGGATATTCCCCTTGTCATTTTAGTGGCGAACCCGACCATCGGGTCCGTACCATCTTCAATGCAGGGAGCGTGCCAATTGGAAAAAATCTTTTATTTTCAGTGGCACCAGCAATCGCGGCCCCGATAGCAGCAGCGAAAGTCGCCGCGTGTTGGGAAAAAATCCCAATACCGATGCCTCGTCATGGACGCATGGCTGTCCGGAACCGGACAGTTCGACCATCAGCTCGCGGTGGTATTGCCTCCGTCCGGGTGAAGGACTTGGCCCGCCATGTAGCTCGAATCCTCGCAGGCGAGGAACAGGAAGGACGGCGCGACCTCGTTGGGTTGACCGGGACGGCCCATCGGCGTGTCCTTACCGAATTCCGGAATCTTCTCCTTGGGCTGGCCTCCCGAGGGGTTGAGGGGCGTCCAGATGGGACCGGGCGCAACACCGTTCACTCGAATGCCGTCCTTGATCAGATTCTTCGCGAGCGAGCGGGTGAAACCCAGGATCGCACCCTTGGTCGAGCTATAGTCGAGCAGTCCAGGTGATCCCTTGTAAGTCGTCTCGGACGTACAATTGATGATCACCGCCCCTTTTCCGAGATGCGGCACGGCGGCCTGAGTCAGGAAGAACATGCCGAAAATATTGGTCTGGAACGTACGGCGCAGCTGATCCTCGCTGATGTTCCCGATGTCCTCGTCGTAATGCTGCTCGCCGGCATTGTTGACGAGGATGTCAAGCCGGCCGAGCTGTTGAACGGTTTGCTCCACGGCGCGTTCGCAGAAGCGCTTGTCTCCGATGTCGCCTGCAATGCTGATCGCCCTGCGGCCTTCCTTCTCGACGATCTCCTTCGTCCTGGCCGCATCGTCATGTTCGCAAAGGTAGAGGATCGCGATGTCTGCTCCCTCCCGCGCGAACAGGGCCGCAACCGCGCGGCCTATGCCGCTGTCCGCGCCGGTAATCAGCGCGACTTTCCCCTTCAACCGACCGGATCCCGGATAGCGCGGCTCCCAGTCGGGCTTGGGTTCGAGCCTGCTTTCGTGGCCCGGCAGCCGGTCCTCGTGAATCATCGGTTCGATGACGTCGGACATGGACTACTCCTTTGGCGCGACACCCATCCCCTCGCGTTCAAACTCGGCGGATGTCGCCTGGCTTAGACGCTTTTGGTCAGCGCGCTTGTCGCGCTTGGTTCGCTCGCCCTTGGCTTCTTTGTTTTTCATGGCAGCGGGAAAAACCGCGGCGGCGGAAGCCGGTTCCAGCCGTCAGCTGCGGCGGACGCCGCCTGGAAGCGCCCTGTCGCGCTCGGCATGGGCAGCTGCTGCGCCGCTGCCCCGCCGGCATCTTGCAACCAGGGTCGGAAAGTCGAAGTTGCTGTTGCCTTCGAGCGCCTCGATCGTCGCTGCCGAGCATTGGGCCTCGCTAGAATAACGTGTCTGGAGCGTTGCGACCGGAGTGCAGCTGCCGCCGCCATCGGCACAGCCAAGGATAGCAATCACGAAATAAGCAGGTCCCATTTGGAGATCCCCGATAAGCTGTTGTTCTAACCGATGAATTTCAGCACGGTTCCCGGGACCAAAGTCGCTCTCGTTTGCTCCTCCAGCCTCACGACCCTACCTAGGGGGAATGGCTGCAGCCAAGACCGAGACAACCAAACCGAACGCCGGCTTTGCCGCGCTGTGGCGCTTCCTCCCGATGCTCTGGCCCAAGGGGCAAGCGGAGCTAAAGGCGCGCGTGATTGTAGCGGTCCTGCTGGTGCTAGCCGGCAAGGCGGCCACCCTCTTGATGCCCTTTGCCTACAAGGCGGTCATCGATGGCATGGCGACCCACCGCTCGTCGCTCGCCATGGTTGCCGGGCTCGTAGCTGCCTACGCGGCCGCAAGGTTCGCCGGCGTCTTGTCGGACAATCTTCGCAATGCCCTCTTCGAGAAGGTCGGCCAGGACGCTGCGCGCCGCCTCGCCGGCACGGTATTTCGCCACATCCATGATTTGTCGCTGCGCTTTCACCTCGAACGCCGCACCGGCTCACTGACCAAGATCGTGGAACGGGGAACCAAGAGCATCGACATGATGCTCTATTTTCTTCTCTTCAATATCGGCCCCACGCTGATCGAGCTGACCGCCGCGTGCATCATCTTCTTTGTAAAGTTCGGTGCTGGCCTCGTCGCGGCGACACTCGGGATGATGGCGTTCTACATCGCGTTCACGAGGCGGGTGACAGAGTGGCGCGCGAATCTGCAGCGGGAGATGAACGAGGTCGACAACAAGGCGATCGGCCGCGCCGTCGATTCCCTGCTGAACTACGAAACCGTCAAGTATTTCGGTGCCGAAGAGCGAGAAACGGACCGGTACAACGAAGCGATCGCGGCATTCGCACGCGCAACGGTTCGAAACGAGGTATCGCTCGCATGGCTGAACATCGGCCAGGCGCTCATCACCAATTTGATGATGGCCGGTGCAATGATCTTCACCGTGTGGGGCTGGAGCAAGGGCCGCTTCACCCCCGGCGACGTCGTGTTCATCAACACCATGCTTCTCCAGCTCTTCCGGCCACTGGATATGCTGGGCTGGGTCTATCGTTCGATCCGCCAGGGACTGATCGACATGGAAGCAATGTGGAATCTCCTCGATACTCCCGCCGAAGTCACCGACAAGGCCGGCGCCGCTGCCTTGAAGGTCACGCATGGGCGGGTGCGCTTCGAAGACGTCCACTTCGGATACGAGCCGGGCCGGGAGATCCTCAAAGGCCTCGAGCTCGACATTCCGGCAGGCACGAGCTGCGCCATCGTGGGCCCGTCAGGAGCCGGCAAGTCGACAATCGCGCGTCTTCTGTACCGTTTCTACGACCCCTCTTCGGGCCGCATCGCGATCGACGGCCAGGATATCGCGGCCGTCCAGCAACGAAGTCTTCGCGCCGCCATCGGTATCGTTCCCCAGGACACCGTGCTGTTCAACGATACGATCGGCTACAACATCGGCTACGGGCGCGAAGGAGCCTCCGAGGCGCAGATTGAAGGGGCGGCCCGCGGGGCCGCCATTGACGGCTTCATCGCGGCGCTGCCCGAGGGATATGGATCGATGGTTGGCGAACGCGGTCTCAAGCTCTCCGGCGGCGAGAAGCAGCGCGTTGCCATCGCCCGCACCCTGCTCAAAAACCCCCCAATCCTCGTGCTGGACGAGGCGACCAGTGCGCTCGACAGCCGCACCGAACAGGCGATCCAGGAAACGCTCGACGAGGTTGCCGAAAGCCGGACGACCATCATGATCGCTCACCGACTTTCGACCATCGTCAATGCCGACCAGATCATCGTCCTCGACGAGGGCCGGGTTGCTGAGCGCGGCACGCATGAGGAGCTCCTGGAGCAGGCCGGACTTTATGCGGACCTGTGGTACCGCCAGGCGGCCGAGCAAATGCTGGAGGAGACCGCCCAGGCAGCGGAATGATCAGCGTCGAAGGCCGCGGAGCACATTACCTTCGGTGCTGAGATACAGGCCTCGATAATCAACGCGGGGGGTGTCGGCGAAGATCAGATAATAATATTTCATCTGCTCCGACCACCAGTATCCGGGGCAATGATCGCTCTGGACCTTGGGGAAAGCAGTGACGTCGGCGAGATCGGCATAGCCGTAGCGCGCCTTGTTCCAGCGCTTCATCGCCAGAAAATGGTCCCGGACGATGTGCCGCCATTCCTCGCGGCCATCGAGCAGCCAGTGGTTGAACGCGGCGTCGGCAAGCTCCGGGCGAAGATCGTTGGTCTTGCTAAGCGGCCGCAGGTCCGTTGAATCAACGCTTTCCGGTAAAACACCATAACGGGCCTGCACCCTTGCCCATGTCCGCGTGTGGGCGAGGCCAGGCGCGCGGTCGCCTCCTTGCGCGAGGAGGCCGCCGTAGAACGAGCCCAGTTCATCCTGCTCGGAATCGAGCGGCTTTCCGCTTTCGAAATCAACGTTTGCAAACCAGAGGTTTCCAGCGCGCCGAAGCGGCTGGTGCGCAAGGATCGCAGCCGTGCAGATGCGGTACATCCTCAGGCAGTCGCGATCCTTGAGCAGGTCCCAGCCGTCCCACAGATATTCGTAATAACTGTCCGACGGCGGACCAATGGTCGCGCGGCGGCTTTTCCACTCGCCCGTCATGCAGTCGATGCTGTCGGCCAGCAGCCCGATTTTTGATCGACGCTCGAACATCGAGACAAGCGCCCGCTTGGCCGCGGCGCGGTATCGATCGTCACCCGTCGCTCGGCTGAGAAAACCGAATTCCGGAATGAAAGTCCCGGTCTCCGCCGGATTGGTTTCCCGGCCGCGCAGCGCGCCGGTCCTGAGATTGACATAGCGATGGGGAATTCCGAGCGGGGAAGCGGAAAAGCTCGGAAGCAGGCGGTCGGCACAGTCGCGCGCCTTGGCGAGGAGCACCGGATCGCCGCATGCATGATAGGCCGAGAGTAAGCCTCCAACGAGCCGGATTGACGTTTCGAAGACGGATACTTCGCCGTCGACGTCGAAACTGAGGTTCGACTTCACCCATTGGACGCCCTCATCGAATTCTTCGTCGAGGCCCATGATCCACAAGGTGTCGAGCGCTTCGATGAGTGAAAGCCCGAGGTGATGGGTCTTGAGCGGGAAGCTTTCCGAGCCGCCGCTGATCGGCCTGATCTGATCCTTGCCCCAGGCATGCTCCCGATAATTGCGCCAAGCCCAGCGCATTTCGGCCTTCACGTCCGAAGCGAGCGAGTGCCAGTCCAAAGCCGCCGCCGGCACCGATCTTCCGTGGAGCAAAAGAGTCGCTCCGCCGGTCCGAAGCAATGTGCGGCGGGTGATGGGGGATAAGTCCATCAGGCAAGGCTAGCGAGCACGGCGGCCTCGCGCTACCGCTCCTCGCGGCAACGCTTTCATGAACAATCCGCACGAGCTCCTCAAAACCGTCTTCGGCTTCGACCGCTTCCGCGGCGTGCAGGAAGGAACGATCGAGCGCGTGCTTGCAGGAAAGCATTCGCTCGCGGTTATGCCGACGGGCGCCGGCAAGTCGCTTTGCTACCAGCTGCCGGCAATCGCCCGTGACGGGACCGCCCTCGTCATCTCCCCGCTGATTGCATTGATGCACGACCAGATCCGAAGCGCCAATGCTATGGGGCTTCGGGCGGCGTCGCTGACCTCGGCTGACGCCGACCGAGGAGAAACCTCCAAACGCTTCTCTGCCGGGGACCTGGACCTCCTCTATGTTGCGCCCGAGCGCGCGACGAGCGAGGCCTTCCGGCGCTTCGTGAAGTCAAGAAAGCTCGCCCTCATCGCCATCGATGAAGCGCACTGCGTCAGTGAGTGGGGTCATGATTTCCGGCCGGATTACCGGCAGCTGAGGGGACTCCTGGAAGAATTCCCCGACGTGCCGCGCCTGGCGCTCACGGCCACTGCGGACGAACGGACTCGGCTCGATATTCTGACGCAGCTCGGAATTCCCGGGGACGGCCTCATCATCGCCGGCTTCGACCGGCCCAACATCCGTTATCACGTTCGGCCCCGCGATGGCCTGTCGCAACAGTTGAGGACGCTGCTCACAGGGCAGCCGGGACCCGGCATCGTCTATGCGCCGAGCAGGGACAAGACCGAGCGCATCGCGGAGCAACTCGCAAAAGACGGTCGCAGTGCGTTGCCCTATCATGCGGGCCTCGACCCCGCTGTTCGAGCGCGCAACCAGGCCGCATTCGTGCAATCGGAGGATATGGTAATCGCTGCGACTGTCGCGTTCGGGATGGGTATCGACAAGCCCGACGTGCGTTTCGTCGCGCATGCCGCCATCCCAAAGTCGATTGAGGCATTTTATCAGGAGACGGGACGGGCCGGCCGCGACGGCGAGGCCGCCGAGGCCTGGCTTTTCTGGGGAGCGGAGGACTTTGCCCGCGCTCGGCAGCGGATCGAGACCGAGGTTGAACCCCAGCGTCGCCCCGGCGAGCGCGAGCGGCTCAATGCGCTTGCGGCCTTTGTCGAAGCATCGGGTTGCCGGCGCGCGATCCTGCTTCGCCATTTCGGCGAAGAGCCGGCAGTGCGATGCGGCAATTGCGACAATTGTCTTGATCCGCCGGCAACGCTCGATGCAACTCAGGTCGCCCGCAAGCTGCTGTCGGCCGCGTTTCGAACGGAGATGCGCTTCGGAGTGGCGCATCTCGCCGATGTTCTTGCCGGCAAAGACAATGAAAAGGTTCGCAGCTTCGGCCATCATCGCCTGTCCGTCTTCGGAATCGCAAGCACCGAGGAACTGAGGCTTGTCCGACCGGTGGCTCGCGCCCTCATTGCGCGCGACGCGCTTCGCGCCGATGCCTTTGGCGGTCTGACCTTCGGACCTGGCGCCCGATCCATCCTCAAGGGCGAAGCGGAAGTGACCATTGCCGTCCCCCCGGCACCGAAACGTCGTGGCCGAAAGGCCGCAGCCGGACCTTCGGACCCGTTGTTCGATGCGCTGCGCGAGGTGCGCCGCAAGCTTGCCGCCGAAATGAGCGTGCCGCCCTACGTCGTCTTCCATGATTCGACGCTTCGCGAGATTGCTGCCGCAAAGCCCGCGAACCTTGATGAACTGAGCCGGATCCAGGGCGTCGGAGCAGCGAAGCTGCAGCGCTACGGGCAAGCGATGCTCGCAGCCCTTTCTACCAACGGCTGATGTTCAGACTTGCGAAACTCGCGACCAGGTTGAAGAGACGATAAACGACAGTTCCCAATCCTTCGGGGAGAGACATGATCCACAAGCTATTTGCCGCGACCGCGGCCATTGCCGTTGCGACCAGTACGGCGAGTGCGGCCCCTGCTCCAAAGAAGGCAAGCGCAGCCGCCCCCGCAACGCTGCCGGCCTCCAATCCGTTTGCAAGACCAAGCACGCTGCCTTTTCAGACCCCCGACTTCTCGCGCATCAAGGACTCCGACTACCTGCCAGCTCTTCTTGCCGGGATGGCGGAGCAGAAGCGGGAAGTAACGGTCATTGCGAACAACCCTGCGCCCCCGACCTTCGACAACACCGTGGTCGAAATGGAGCGTTCAGGACTGCTGCTCGAGCGCGCCAGCCTTGCTTTCAGCGCGGTCAACGGCGCGAACACCAACGATACGCTCCAGGCAACCGACACCAAGACGGCTCCCCTGCTCGCAGCGCACAACGATTTCATCTATCTGAACCCGAAGCTCTACCAGCGCTTCAAGACCCTGCACGATCGTCAGTCGCAACTGAACCTCAATCCCGAACAGGCAAAGCTGCTTGACGTCTATTACAAGCAGTTCGTCCACGCAGGGGCTGAACTGCCTGCGGCAAAGCAGGTCGAGCTCAAGGCGATCAACAAGCGCCTTAGCACCCTCCAGACCGAGTTCGGCCAGAAGCTTCTGGCGGCGGCGAAGGCGGGAGCACTGCACGTCGACAACCCGGCGCAACTTGCTGGCCTTAGTGAGCAGCAGCTCGGTGCTGCGCAGCAGGCGGCCAAGGACCGCAAGGTCACCGGCTATGTCGTTCCGCTCCAGAACACGACGCAGCAGCCTTCGCTGTCGTCCCTAACCAGTCACGACACGCGCCAGAAGCTCTTTGATGCGAGTCTCAACCGTGCCGAGCACGGGGATGCAAACGACACGCGGGCGACCATCAGCGAGATCGCACAGCTTCGCGCCAGAAAGGCCGGGCTGTTCGGTGCGGCCAATTTTGCCGACTATAATCTCTACGACCAGATGGCGCAGAACCGTGCAACGGCGGTCGGCTTTCTCGACCGTCTCGCTCCTTCGGTTTCAGCCAAGCAGCGCCGGGAATGGGCCGACATCGTCGCCCTGGCCAAATCGCAAGGTGCCACCTACCAGCCTACCGCGGCCGACTGGAACTTCTACGCCGAGCAGATCCGCAAGCAGCGATATGCGCTCAACCAGGACGAGCTGAAGCCCTATTTCGAGTTCAACAAGGTCCTGACGGACGGCGTCTTCTATGCCGCCAACCAGCTCTATGGACTGACGTTCACCGAACGCCACGATATCCCGACCTGGAGTCCCGACATGCGCGTGTTCCAGGTCACCGACCAGGACGGCAAACCGCTGGCACTGTTCATGATCGACCCGTGGAAGCGGGACAACAAGTCGGGCGGCGCCTGGATGTCGAACCTCGTCAACCAGTCGTACCTGCGCCAGACGCAGCCGGTCGTCTTCAACGTCCAGAACTTCAGCAAGCCCGCACCGGGACAGCCGATGCTGATCAGCTGGGACGACGTCACCACAATGTTCCACGAGTTTGGTCATGCGCTGCACGGCATGTTCGCATCGCAGACGTATCCGACCTTGTCGGGAACGAACGTCGCGCGCGACTTTGTCGAGTTCCCCTCGCAGTTCAACGAGAACTGGGCGCTCGATGCCAAGATCCTTCCGCACTATGCGGTTCACTACCGGACGGGACAGCCGATCCCGCAGGATCTCATCAAGAAGATCCTGGCCGCACGAACATTCAACCAGGGCTACGAGGTGGGCGAGGCGCTGTCGGCGGCCCGGCTTGACCTCGACTGGCACTCGCTTTCGCCGACCGCTCCCCGACAGGACGTCGACCGGTTCGAGGCGCAGGCTCTTGCACGCGGCGGCTTTGACACGGCCGACGTTCCGCCGCGCTACCGCTCCAGCTACTTCCTCCACATCTGGAGCAATGGTTATTCGGCAAGCTACTACGCATACGCCTGGACCCGGATGCTCGGTCAGGATGCGTTCGCGACATTCGAACGCAACGGAGGACTGACCAGGGCCAACGGCCAGCGCTTCCGTGACCTGGTCCTCTCGCGGGGCAACACTCTCGACCTTGCGCAGATGTACCGGTCGTGGGCGGGCCACGACCCGAGTATCCAGCCCTACCTTGACTATTATGGTCTAAGCGGAGGGGTTGCCCCTGCAGCTGTTCCGTCGGTTGCTCCAGCCGCACCAGCCGCTGCAGCACCGAAAAAAGGCGAAAGAGGATAAGCCCATGATCCGCCAGCTCGACGATCGCACCTTGGTCAGCGGCCAGATCGGTGCGCACGAGGTCGCCGGCCTGGTAGAGCAAGGGGTGACGGTTCTCGTCAATAATCGCCCCGATGCAGAAGAGCCTGGGCAGCCACTCGCTTCCGATATCGAAGAAGCGGCAGCCCAGGCAGGCATCATTTATCATTTCGTCCCGATCATCCGCGGCATCGGCCCGGCTGACGTCGAGGAGATGCAAAAAGCGCTGCGCGAAGCGGCAGACGGCAAGCTTCTTGCGTTTTGCCGATCCGGGCGCCGATCGGCGTTCGTCTGCGCACTTGCCCAGCGGGACGAGGGCGCGTCTCGCGAAGACGTAGTTGGACGGCTGGCGGACGCGGGTTTCGACCCGGACCCCATCGCCCACCTGCTTTAGGGCTGTTTCGAAAGCAGCGCCTCGGCCTCTCCGAAGTCCTCGTCCAAGACCATCAGCCGGATCGGCATGAACAGGCCGCCGTAGAAATAATTGATCTCGGTATCGAACAGCACGGCCTCAATGCCTTCGCTTTGAAGGTATAGTCGGGCAAGGTCGGCTTCGACGCGCGTGTTGAAACACGCCGCTTCTACGAGGTCGGTCACCAGGGCGTCACTTCCCGGGCGGCCAGTTCGTCGCTGCGAGGGGCGCGCCCGAGGATCGCGTTGCGGTGCGGGAAGCGGCCGAACCGCTCGATGACGTCATGATGCCGCTTCGCATACTTGAGGTGGCGAGGGTCGCCGAGCGCCGTGAACAACAGCATCGAGCGGTTCTGGTCGGCGAGGTTCTCGCTGTGCTGAAACGGCATGTAGAGAAAAGCCCGCTCGCGCGGCGCAAGCTGTTCATCGAGGCCGCCCTCCACTGCTCCTCCTGCAATCGCCAGTGCAAGATGGTCGGTTGCGAACTGCTCGGCATTCCCGCGAAACATGTTCCTTGGGAGCTGGTCGAACAGGACCACTGCAGCAAGCGCCGTGAGGGCGTCGCCAAGAAATTCGGAGACCGGCAGTTGCCGCTTCTCGATCCAGAGCTTCAGGAACAGCTGCCTGATCTGCCAATCAAGCGCCGCATCCGAGTTGAATTGCTTACCGTACGGCAGTCCGAACCAGAATTTGAGGACATCGGCACGCCAATCGCTCAAGCAGCTGTGCCCCCGACCGTAAGGCCGTCGACCAACAGGGTCGGCTGACCGACACCGGCGGGAACGCTCTGGCCGCCCTTGCCGCAAACGCCCACGCCCTCGTCGAGCGCAAGGTCGTTGCCGATACCCTTGACCCTGGTGAGTACCGTTGGACCGTCCCCGATGAGAGTTGCCCCCTTGATCGGTTCGGCAATCTTGCCACCACGGATCCGGTAAGCCTCGGTGCAGGAGAAGACGAACTTCCCGCTGGTGATATCGACCTGTCCTCCACCGAAACTCTTTGCGTATATGCCGTCGCTGACGCGGCTCACCAATTCACCCGGGTCGTCCCTGCCGCCCAGCATGAAGGTGTTCGTCATGCGCGGCATTGGAGCATGCGCAAAGCTCTCGCGGCGCCCATTGCCGGTGGGCTCCATGCCCATCAGCCGTGCGTTAAGGCGGTCCTGAAGATAACCCTTGAGAATGCCGTCCTCGATGAGCACGGTCCGCCGGGTCGGGGTTCCTTCGTCATCGATGGTGAGCGAGCCGCGTCGCTGCTCGATTGATCCTTCGTCGATTACAGTGACACCAGGTGCAGCAACGCGCTCACCGATGCGGCCCGAAAAGGCTGACGTGCCCTTGCGATTGAAGTCGCCTTCCAGCCCGTGGCCAACCGCCTCATGCAGCAAGACACCTGGCCAGCCCGGGCCCAGCACGACAGGCATCTCGCCGGCGGGCGCTGCGACCGATTCAAGATTGGTGAGCGCCTGCGCAAGCGCGATGTCGATCGCTCGTTCCCACTGGTGCTCTTCGAACAGGGCGTCGTACAGGTAGCGGCCTCCGAGCCCGTGATAGCCAGTCTCGCGCCGCCCATTCTGTTCGGCGACGATCTGGACTCCAAGTCGAACCAGCGGTCGGACATCAGACGCGACAAAGCCATCGGCACGAACGATGTCGATCACGCTCCAGCTCGCCGACAGGGCGACGCTTACCTGGCAGACGCGGGGATCGCGCGCACGCGCCGCCGAATCGATACGTTGGCAAAGCGCGACCTTGTCCGCGAAGGGAACGAGGCTGAGAGGGTCGGCGGCTCCGTACATTGCCTGGTTGGTGCGCGGGGGCGATATTGCCGGGCCCCCCGTCGCAGGGTCGAGGAGACTAAGCGTCGCCGCAGCGCGATCGATCGCGGCCCTGCTGATCTCGTTGGCGTGGGCAAAGGCCGTCGTCTCGCCGGAAACGCCCCGCAAGCCAAAGCCCGACGAGCTGTGATAGTCGGCGGTCTTCAGGCGGCCATCGTCAAACCCGAAGGCTTCGCTTGCACTGTACTGGAGGTAGAGCTCACCATCGTCGTGAACCGACAGATGCCTCGCTGCGAGCCCGCGTGCCTCGTCAGGGTCAAGGTCGCGGTACAGAAACCGCCGGGGATCGCCGAGGGTCATGCCGCCTTGCTGTCCGCCGGTCCCCCCTCAAGGACAAAACGCCGATCGCAATAGCCGCACTCGACAAACCCCAGTTCCTCATCGATCCGCAGGTAGACCCGCGGGTGACCAAGATCCGGCGAAATCTCGCCCGACCCGTCACATGCGACCTGCAGGCTCGAGACGCGGATCACTTCGGGCGGGGGAATTTGCGATGGCATGAAACGCAATTAGGAGCACCCGCTGCCCGTCACAAGAGAGCCCGAGCTTGTCGCGCGGGAACGCCGCTCTTATGCCGCAAGGCACCATGGATGAGCCCGCGATCCGTATCGAAGCCCTTTCGAAAACCTATGCGGGCGGCAAGCAAGCCCTGAACGAGGTCACATTCGACGTGCCGCGGGGCCAGATCTTCGGGCTGCTCGGGCCCAACGGGGCGGGTAAATCGACCTTGATCAATATCCTTGCCGGTCTCGTGGTGAAAACCGGCGGCAGGGTCACGATCTGGGGCTTCGACATCGACGAACATCCGCGCAATTCGAAGCGATCGATCGGCGTCGTTCCGCAGGAGATCATCTTCGATCCATTTTTCACCCCGCGCGAGACCCTGGAGATCCAGGCCGGCCTTTACGGGATCGCGCGCGAGGATCGGATGAGCGACGAGTTGCTCGCCGCGATGCACCTCAGTGACAAGGCCAATGCTTATTCGCGCACGCTGTCAGGCGGCATGAAACGGCGGTTGCTCGTGGCCAAGGCGATGGTTCACTCGCCTCCGATCCTGGTGCTCGACGAACCGACGGCAGGAGTAGACGTCGAGCTTCGCCGGCAGCTTTGGGATTATGTTCGCAGCCTTCATGCGCAGGGCGTCACGATCGTCCTCACCACCCATTATCTCGAAGAGGCCGAACAACTTTGCGACCGCATCGCAATCATCAATCACGGGCAGGTGATCGCGAATGAGCCGACGCGCGAGCTGGTCTCGAAGGCGCAGGAAAAGGCCGTCGTCGTTACCTTCGATCGCGACGTCGCCAACGTGCCGGTCAATGATTGTTTCGAGAACATCGCGCTGGTCAACGAGCGGACGCTGGAGATCACCTACCGCAAGGACAAGGTGAACGCCGGCGAGGTGCTGAGCGCGCTGACTGCCGACGGGTTGGGCATCGTCGATGTCTCGACGCGCGATCCGGACCTTGAAGACGTGTTCCTCAGCCTCACCTCGGCTGCACAGGAAGCCGCGTGACGATCACGGCCGACGTCCTCATCGTCGGCTCGGGCGCAGCGGGCCTTACCGCGGCCCTCAATCTTGCCGAAACCCGCAAGGTGGCGGTCATCGCAAAGGGCGCCCTCGGGGAGGGCGCGACCAGCTGGGCGCAGGGGGGGATCGCGGCCGTACTGGAGGAGGGCGACAGCTTCGAGGCCCACGTGAACGACACCATGATCGCCGGCGCAGGCCTCAACGATCTCGGCGTGGTCGAGCATGTCGTCGAGGCCGCACCGCGCGCAATCGAGCATCTGATCGAGCTTGGAGTGCCGTTCGCCCAGGAAGGCAATGCGCTCCACCTGACGCGCGAGGGAGGCCATAGCCATCGCCGCATCGTGCATGTGGCCGACGCCACCGGCTATGCCGTCCAGCAAGCGCTTGAGGCAGCGGCGAAGAAGCATCCCAACATCATGCTTGTGCCTGACATGGTCGCGATCGACCTCGTCACCGGCCGCCATGCGACGCACTTCTCCACGAGCGGCGCGGTCCACGGGCTCTACGCCTACAGCCGGAAGAAGAAGAAGGTCGAGACGCTCACTGGAAAGGCGACGATACTAGCGAGCGGGGGAGCGGGCCGAACCTACCTCTATTCGACCGCTCCACGGGGTGCGACCGGCGACGGGATTGCAATGGCATGGCGCGCCGGCTGCCGCGTCTCGAACATGGAATTCATGCAATTCCATCCGACCTGTCTCTATAATCTGGAGGTCAAGAATTTCCTGATCACCGAGGCCGTGCGCGGGGAGGGCGGTCAGCTGAAGCTCCCGCCCGGTGTGAAGGGCGGGGGCACGCGTTTCATGCCTCGCTTCGATGAACGTGCCGAACTCGCTCCCCGCGACGTCGTCGCCCGGGCGATCGACCATGAAATCAAGCGGCTTGGTCTTGACTACGTCCACCTCGACATTTCGCACCGCGACCCCGAATTCGTGAGGGCACACTTTCCCAATATTTTCGAGAAGCTGCTGACGCTCGGGATCGACATCACAAAGGAACCGATCCCGGTGGTCCCGGCGCAGCATTATACTTGCGGCGGCGTGATGGTGGACCTCGATGGCTGCACCGACGCACCGGGGCTCTATGCGGCGGGCGAGGTCACCCAGTCGGGCCTTCACGGCGCCAACCGCCTTGCCTCCAACAGCCTGCTGGAGTGCCTCGTTTTTGGAGAAGCGGCGGCAAGGCACATCAACTCGAATTTCGACGCGCTTCCCGAAATCCCGGAGATCCGGGCGTGGGACGAGAGTCGCGTTGCCGACAGCGACGAGGAAGTCGTCATCGCGCAGACCTGGGGCGAGATCCGCCGGTTCATGTGGAACTATGTCGGGATCGTCCGCACGACCAAGCGCCTCGAGAGGGCAAAGCACCGAATCGACATGCTCCGGCAGGAAGTGAAGGACTATTATGCCCATTTCCGCGTCACTCCGGACCTCATCGAGCTTCGCAACCTAGTCGAGGTCGCGGACCTCATCATTCGCTCGGCCTTGTCACGGCACGAGAGCCGCGGACTTCACTACACGCTCGATTATCCGCGGATGCTTTCAGAGGCGAAGGACACGGTGCTGATCCCGTAAGGGCCGCTGCAATGTTTCCGGCGGTCTCGTTCCCTGGTCTGGTCGATCGCGTCCCTCGGGGGCCAGATCGGCATCGACCGGAAGGCCTTGCGCCGGCGATGGAGAGAAGCACCGATCGGCGTTTCCGGCACGCTCGCTTTATGACAGGGTGCATTAGGGAAAGCCTAGCGGGAGGGGGCAACGGCACATGCCGGTAGAAATCCGAATTCTGGCGCTCGGCGCTCTCCTGCTGTTCATCTACATCTTCACCGCCGTACGATTAAAGACGGCGCAATACGGTCGCCGGTGGAACGCGGGACCCCGCGATGAGGAGCTGCCTGCGGCCAATGTCCTCACGGGCCGCGCAACGCGCGCCCAGAACAATTTCCTGGAGACCTTCCCGATCGCAATCGTTGCCCTCATCGGCATCGTTGTCGTCAACCGGACGAGCGAGACAACCGCTCTGGGCGGTTGGATCTGGCTCGGTGCGCGCGTCATCTATCTCCCGCTCTACGTTGCGGGGATCCGGGTGGTCCGAACGGTCGTCTATGTCATCAGCATGGTGGGCCTTGCCATGGTCATCTGGCCGCTGCTCTTCGCCTGATACCGGGCAAAGACAGGCGCGACTTCCTATATTGCACTTGTCTTCCTTCCAGCTGCCACCCTGCTAAACCCGCTCCTTCATGTCCGAAGCTGATCCTTCCGTCCGCCCGCACCTCTACCTAGTCGACGGTTCGAGCTACATCTTTCGCGCCTACCACCGGCTGCCGCCGCTCACCAACCGGCATGGCACGCCGGCGGGCGCCGTCTACGGCTATACGACGATGCTCTGGAAGCTGGCCGACGGACTGACCAAAGCCGATGGTCCAACACACATGGCGGTGATCCTCGACGCGTCGGAACAGACCCATCGAAACCAGATGTACGAGCAGTACAAGGCGCACCGGCCCCCTCCGCCAGAGGACCTGGTGCCGCAATTCCCGCTCATTCGAGTCGCGACACGGGCCTTCTCCATACCGTGCATCGAGGAAGCCGGCCTGGAAGCCGACGACATCATCGCCTGCTACGTAACGGCCGCCAAGCAGGCGAACTGGAAGGTCACGATCGTCAGTTCCGACAAGGATCTGATGCAGCTCATCGACGAGGATGCCGGCATCGACATGCTCGACACGATGAATGACCGTCGGATCGGACGCGAGCAGGTGCTGGAAAAGTTCGGCGTGCCTCCCGAGAAGGTCGGGGACGTGCTCGCGTTGATGGGAGACAGTGTCGACAATGTGCCGGGCGTGCCCGGGATCGGTCCGAAAACCGCGTCCCAGCTGATCCAGCAGTTCGGCGACCTGGAGACCGTCCTCGCTTCGACCGAGCAGATCACCAAGCCCAAGCTCAAACAGTCGCTGATCGAGCACGCCGATGCGGCGCGGCTGAGCCGCGAACTCGTGCGCCTGGTATGCGAGGCGAAACTTCCGCAGCCCCTCGAGGAGCTCGCGCTGAAGGGGATCCCCAAGGAGCCTCTGGCGGATTTCCTTGAGGATCAGGGCTTCAAGTCGCTGCTCAATCGCCTCAACGGCGGCGGTCCGGTCCAGGGGCGCAGCAGCAGCGGCGGCGGGATCAATGACGTCATGGCGTCGATCGACAAGGAACCCGCCGGACCTGCACCAGCCGAGCAAATCGACATCGACCGGTCAAAATACGAGACGGTCACCGACGAGGCGGCGCTCGACCGATGGATCGCGGAAGCGACGGCCCAGGGTTTTGTCGCAATCGATACCGAAACCGACTGCATCGACTGCATCATCGCAAGGCTTGTTGGTGTCAGTCTTGCCACGGGACCGAACAAGGCCTGCTATATCCCCGTCGGACACAGCGGCGCCGATCTTTATTCGGATGCACCCAGCCAGCTCCCGGAGGCGGTTGTCCTCGCAAAGCTGAAGCCGCTGCTCGAAGATCCCGCGGTGCTCAAGATCGGACATAACCTGAAGTACGACTGGGTCATGTTCGACAAAACGGAGATCACTGTCGCCCCGATCGACGACACGATGGTGATGAGTTTCGACCTCGATGCGGGACGCTCGTTCGGCCACGGGCTCGAGGAACTGGCGAAACTCCATTTCGACCACGAGTGCATCCCCTTCAAGCAACTCTGCGGAAGCGGTGCAAAACAGATCACGTTCGACAAGGTGCCCCTCGACGCTGCGACTGAATATGCAGGCGAGGATGCCGACATTGCATTGCGCCTGTGGCTCCGGCTCAAGCCGCGCCTCGCCGCCGAAAATGCAAGCCGGGTCTACGGCCGGGTCGACAGGCCGCTCGTTCCGGTGCTCGCGCGAATGGAACAGCGCGGGATCAAGGTCGATCGCGAATATCTGGCGCGTCTTTCCGCCGAGTTCGGAAGGGACATCCAGTCGCTCGAAGAGCGAATCTACGAAGCAGCGTGCGGCCCCTTCACGATCGGATCGCCGCAGCAGCTCGGGCAGGTGCTCTATGAACGTCTGGGTCTGAAAGGAGGCCGCAAGGGCAAGAGTGGCCAATATTCGACGGACGTAAACGAGCTCGAGCGGCTCGCAGCTGAAGGCGTCAGCTGCGCGAGCCTTGTCCTCGAATGGCGACAGCTGACGAAATTGAAGTCGACCTACACCGACGCCTTGCAGGCGCAGATCAATCCGGCGACCGGGCGCGTGCACACGAGCTTTTCCCTTACCGGCGCCCAGACGGGGCGGCTTTCGTCCAACGACCCCAACCTCCAGAACATCCCGATCCGCACCGAGCTCGGCCGCAAGATCCGCGACGCTTTCGTGGCGGAACCTGGCTACAAGCTATTGAGCGCAGACTATAGCCAGATCGAACTGAGGCTCGCCGCGCACATGGCGGACGTCCCTTCGCTCAAGGAGGCATTCCGGTCGGGAGTGGACATCCACAGCCTCACTGCGGAAGAACTGTTCGGAAGGGTCGATCGCGACACGCGCAACCAGGCGAAGACGATCAACTTCGCTATTCTCTACGGAAGCTCTGCCTGGGGCATCGCGGGACGCCTCGGCGTGCCCAAGGACGAGGGCAAGGCCATCATCGATCGATATTTCGAACGCTTCCCCGGCATACGCGCATTCATTCACAGCACGCTGGCTGCAGCGCGGGAGCGCGGTTTCACGGAAACTCTGTTCGGCCGGAAGACCCATTTCCTTCCGAATATCCGGTCCCCCAATCCGTCGATACGCGCCGGCGCCGAGCGCGCCGCGATCAATGCTCCGATCCAGGGAACGAGCGCCGACCTCATCAAGCGGGCGATGGCGCGAATGGACGATGCCCTCGCAGACGCGGGTCTCGGCGCGGTCCGCATGCTCCTGCAGGTCCATGACGAGCTGGTGTTCGAAGTGCCGGACGGGCAGGAGGATGCGGCGGCCGAGGTGATCAAGCGCGTGATGGCGAATGCAGCCGAGCCGGCGATAAACCTCGACGTGCCGCTGGACGTCGAGGTGGGCTGGGGCGCGCATTGGGGCGAAGCGCATTGACCCAGGCGAGGCAGGGCGCGGCTCTCTCGGAATCACCGAACAGCAGCGCCCCCGATGCCGACATGGCGACCCTGGCGCGGGGCGGGCGCCTCAACATATTCGGTTTTGTGCTTCGGCTTGCCGGGATGGTGCCATTCCTGTTCATCGGCGGCCGAATTTATGGGCCCGCGGCGCTTGGTCGCTTCGCATATGCGGTGCTGACGGTGGAGTTCGCCGCCCAGATTGCCGCTCTTGGGTTGAGACGCGGCCTTGCCCAGCTCCTCGCCGATGCCAAGAAACCTCAGGCCTGTATCATCGCGGACGCCTTGCTGGTCGCGGCGATCGGATCGGCGCTCGGAATGGCCATTCTCATCATCTTCCCCAAGGCGATGTATCCGACCACCCCGGTCGGCGGTCTCGATCGGCTGCTCGCGATAACGGTCCTTGCCATATCCTGGACGGACATCACGCTTGCGGCGCTCGCTTATCACAACGACGTCGGCTCGACCGTCTGGGCGCGCTCGATCGTCCAGCCTTGGACAATCAGCATTGCCGCCTTTGGGCTCTCGTTCGTGCCGATCATGGTCACCCGCGGCGATGGCCTGATCATCGCCTATGTCCTCTCGATGGTCGCGGCGCTCATTGCCGCCCTCATCCCGCTCTTGCGCCGTTACGGCCTGCCGCACGAATGGATGCCCGACCTCGCCACGTCCTGGGGCACCGCCGTGCGCAACGTCCCGGTTGCTGCCGCCGATGCGGTCGAGTGGGCCTCGCGCCGGATCGATCTTGCAGTACTAGGCGCCTTCATGCCCGCAAGCTTCGTGGGCATTTATTATGCCGCGCAGCAGGTCGCGACGCTTCCGGCCAAGCTCAAGACGAGCTTCGAGCCGGTACTGGGCCCGGCGATCGTCCGGCGGATCGCGGCGAACGACCGCGCCGGCGTCGCGAAGCAGGTGCGACAAGTCACTTACTGGATCATTGCCGCACAGGTGGGAATCGCGCTTGCGCTCGGTATCCCGGGACGAGCCGTCATGGGGCTCGTCGGGTCCGGGTTCACGGCCGGTACCGCGACGCTGGGCTTCCTGCTCGCGGCCGAAGTCATCGCGGCAACCGCGGTCGTGAGCGAAGCAGCACTCATCTTCGTTGCGCGGACCCGCAACATGATCATCAGCATCATCATGCTCGCGATCGAGGCCGGGCTCGCCGCGGCGCTGATCCTGATCATGCGGCGCGAAGGACTAGAACCGGCGTTTCAGGCAACTGGCCCGGCAATTGCCTTGTGCATTGCCCTGGGTTTTGCCTCGATCGCCAAATCGCTGCTGCTCAGGCGGCAGTTAGACGCGCCGGTTTCGGGTTGGCGGTGGAGCATCGCCTGGGCCGCGGCAGGAGCAATCGCTATCGGGGTGCCCGTCCACTTCTTTCTATCCGAGACCCTTCAGCTCATCATCGGGACGCCGCTCATACTGGCGGCTTTCGGAGCAGTCCTGTGGACCAAGGGCTTCGGCCCGGACGACCGTGAGCTGTTCCGGATGCGGAAGGCCCAGGTGGAGGAACTGCGCGAGGCCGAAGCGCGTGACCAGGTCGCCGACGATATCGTTTGATCAGTGCCGGAAGTGTCTGACGCCGGTGAAGAGCATCGCAAGTCCCGCCTCGTCGGCGGCGGCAATGACTTCGTCGTCGCGGATGGACCCTCCCGGTTGAATGACAGCGGTTGCTCCGGCTTCTGCGGCGGCAAGCAAGCCGTCCGCGAACGGAAAGAAGGCGTCGGACGCAACCGCTGAGCCGACCGTGCGCGGCTCTGGCCAACCGTTCGCCTCAGCTGCCTCCCTTGCGCGGATCGCAGCAATCCGAGCACTGTCGCGGCGGTTCATCTGGCCGGCACCAATGCCCGCTGTCACTCCATCCTTGGCATAGACGATGGCGTTTGACTTGACATGTTTGGCGATGGTCCACGCAAACAGGCAGTCACGAAGCTCCTGCTCGCTCGGCTGCCTCTTGGTTACGCACCTCAGCCTTTCCCGCGTGACGATCAGATTGTCGCGGTCCTGAACGAGGATTCCGCCTGCGATGATGGCGATCGTCTGACCGGTCCGCCCTGGATCAGGCAGTCCGCCTGTCAGAAGAAGCCGCAGGTTCTTCTTCCGCGCGAAGATCGCCTTGGCATCGTCATTCGCGTCCGGGGCGACGACAACCTCGGTGAAGATGCCGGTGATCGCTTCGGCAGTCGCCGCGTCGAGCGGCCGGTTAGTCGCGACGATCCCGCCGAACGCCGAAACGCTGTCGCACGCGAGGGCCTCGTTCCACGCGTCGATGAGGTCGTCCCGGGTCGCGACGCCGCAGGGATTGGCATGCTTGACGATGACGACCGCCGGCGGGCCGTCGCGGAACTCCGAGACCAACTCGAGGGCCGCGTTCGCATCGTTCAAATTGTTGTAGCTGAGTTCCTTGCCCTGCACCTGCTCGGCCTGCGCGACCCCGCGGGCCGATGGGCCGACGGGAACATAGAGGGCCGCCTGCTGGTGCGGGTTCTCGCCGTAGCGCAGCTGCATCTTGAGCGTGCTCGCCATCGTCCAGCTCTTGGGAAAGCGTTCGCCCTGGTCAGAAAAGGCAAACCACTGCGAAATGGTGGAATCATAAGCCGCAGTCAGTGCGAAGGCCTTGGCGGCAAGCATCCTCCTCAGCTCGAGGGTCGTGTTGCCCCCGTAGGCATCAAGCTCGGCCAGCAGGGCCTCATAGTCGGCGGGGTCGGTCACGACCGCGACATGAGCGTGATTCTTCGCCGCCGAGCGAACCATCGAGGGGCCGCCGATGTCGATATTCTCGATCACCGTGTCACGGTCCGCGCCGCTCATGACGGTGCTGAGGAATGGATAGAGATTGACGATGACAAGGTCGATCGGAGCGATCGCGTGCTCCTCCATCGCGGCTGCATGAGCAGGATTGTCGCGTATGCCCAGAAGACCGCCGTGGACCTTGGGATGGAGGGTTTTTACCCGGCCATCCATCATCTCGGGAAAGCCGGTCAGATCACTGATGTCCTGGACGTCGAGGCCACTTTGGCGAAGTTTCGCTGCAGTTCCGCCGGTCGAGACGATGTCGATCCCATGCCTTGCAAGTCCCCGCGCGAGCTCGTCCAGGCCGCTCTTGTCTGAAAGCGAGATCAATGCCCGGCGTACCGGAACGAGATCGGTCATCAATGTTCCTTCTTTGGTTAGCTGGCGCGACGGAAGGTCCAGCCGATTTCGCCGCCCAATGCCGACACTTCACCGACGATGACAAGCTGGCTTGTTCGCTGGGGCCTGCCGCGGCCATCAATCCAGAGGCTTTCCTCGGTCGCAAGGTTGCCGCCCCGGCAGCGGAAATTCCACGGTGGAGCTGCCTTCGAGCGAAGGATCGCGCCCATGCCATCGGCAGTGATTGTGGCTTCGACCCCCGGAGCAAGGTGAAAGCGCACGGCGTAGGGGGCGCCCTCACGGATCTTTCTTCGGCCCTTGGCGATCAGCTGGTCGGCGCCCCGCAGCTCCTTCCCGTCGTTCCCGAGCATCAGGCTGCGCTTGTGGACGAGGCCGAACGACCGGACATAACCGTCGTGGCTCGCCTCGAGGCGGCTTGCATCATTGTCCTCGCTGCGGTCGATGACGACATCCTCAACGCCCTTGCCGAGCGAACCGTCTCCCAGGATGTTGGTCGAATTGGTATCCGAAAGGACGAGCGTGCTGTGAGCTGCCGTGGTCCGGAGGCCCTCCACCAGTTCGGTCGGCATGTCGGTTGGCAGCAACCCGGGACCCCCGCAATTGACAACGAGACGTTGCCCGCCGTCGGATAACTCGAAGGCCAATGTGGAGGCAGAGCCCTGTTCGGCAATCTTCTGCGGCGGCGGGGGCGCAGCATCGAGGACCAGGATCGTGCCCAGCGCCGACATGCGCTGATACCCCCATCCGCGTGCCTGCCTCAGCGGCCGCGCTCTCAGGCCGCAGCCGTCGATGAGGGCCGTGAGACGCGAGGCTTCTCCTGGACCGCAACCCTGCCAGCTCGACAGCGCGCCGTCGCCCATCATCACTCCGTGAAGGGCTGCAAGCGACGCCTGCGCGGATGCTTCGATACCGTCGGGGATCGTCTGCTTGGCAGCAAGATAGCAGGCCCGAAGAAGGCCAAAGCGGTCGACGAGCTGCACCTGCTCGAATGGCGATCGGCTTATGAGGCCACCATCGTCGAACTGGGCCGACGCCAGGGCCCGGGCGAGACCCGCTTCACCCCGCGCAACTCTGGGCACACCCCCCTGAACGAGAAGCCCTGCCGCGACCACGCCGCACCAGGCAGTGATGCGATCGAGGCCGGCTGCCGCCTTGTCCGCATTGGCATCGAGATGCCGGGCGCCACGAGCAAGCGTATTCAGCAGCGCCGATCGGTATCCGGTGTCGCTGCTCGACAGTATGTAGGGAGCATAAGCGGACCAGAAGAGAATTCGCTCGCCCCACAGTCCCGGTGCCCATGCCTCGTCGACCTTGGTGCCGTGAGCGAGAAGCCAGCGGCCCACAACGGCTTCGGCGAGTTTTGCACCCTGTTCGCGCGAAGCGGCCGCTGCGAGATCACGGAGCCAGGAAAAACCCTGGAGCTGCTGTGCCAACGGCGAGCTCGAACCCAGCTGGGCAAAATCGAGATCCTTGAGAGGCAAAGTGTCGGTACCAAGGGTGAACCGGCCGGCGAGCAGTGCCTGTCCGCGCTGCCGCTCGCCCTGGACATGGTCGCGCGGGACGGCAACGAGTTTGAGCGCCTGCTTGGAGCGCTTGAGACGCCAGAAAAGTGAGCCCCGCGCAAGCTTGCTGACGATAGCGCGCTCGGCGGCCGACCCATCGCCGCTCAATTTTGTCCCCTGAGCGCCTTGATGTTGTCGGCATAAGCGCCAGGTCCGCCGCGGAATGCGGCGGTGCCGGCAACGAGCACGGTGGCGCCCGCACCGACCGCTTCGCGCCCGGTTTCAGGATCGATGCCGCCATCGACCTCCAGCTCGACCTTGAGACCGCGCTTGACGATACGCTCCCCGATCGCCTCGATCTTGCTCAATTGGCTGCTGATGAACTTCTGGCCGCCAAAACCGGGATTGACGCTCATCACCAGGACGAGATCAAGGTCATCGAGCACATAGTCGAGGGCGTCCACCGGTGTTGCCGGGTTGAGTGAGACGCCCGCCTTCTTCCCGAGTGCCTTGATGCGCTGGATGGTGCGATGGAGGTGTGGACCGGCTTCTGGATGAACGGTAATAATGTCAGCCCCGGCCTCGGCGAACGCATCGAGGAATGGATCAACCGGCGAGATCATCAAGTGAACGTCGAACGGCTTTGGCGTGTGCGGGCGAAGCGCTTTCACGACCCCTGGCCCGATGGTGAGATTGGGGACGAAATGGCCGTCCATGACGTCGATATGGATCCAGTCGCCGCCTGCGTTGTCGATCGCGCGCACTTCCTCGCCAAGTTTCGCGAAGTCGGCGGATAGGATGGAGGGAGCGATGAGGGGCATGGGTCTGATTAAGCGGGATTAACCGGCGCGGACAAGGCGCGCCATGAAGAAGCCGTCCAGTCCCCCGTCGGCTTCAAGCAGGCCGGGCACAATCCGAACCCATCCTTCGGGCGATATCGGCACGAATCCCGGGAGATCCGCGGGCATATCGAGGCGCATGTCCGGGTGGCGGCCGAGAAATGCCTGGACCACTTCCTCGCCCTCCTCGGGCTCGAGCGAACAGACCGAGTAGACGAGCGCTGCTCCCGGGCCCAGCCATGCCACGGCGCGATCCAGGAGCTTGCCCTGTTGCTCGGCGCTCTGCTCGATGATCCTTGGATGAGCGCGATAAAGGACCTCGGGATGGCGGCGGAACGTGCCCGTTGCCGAGCAGGGGGCGTCGAGCAGAATCGCGTCGAAGTGCCGCTCCGGCGTCCAGGTGAGCGCATCCGCTTCCACAAGGCGCGCTTCGAGATGAGTGCGCTCGAGATTTTCGCGTAGTCGTCCAAGACGACTTCCCGACGAATCGAGCGACGTCACGCGGCGCCCGGCGGACGCGAGTTGCATCGTCTTGCCGCCCGGCGCCGCACAAAGATCCAGAACGTCCCCTGGTCCACCTTGAATGAGACGCGCAGGTAAGGATGCGGCCAGATCCTGGACCCACCAGCCGCCTTCGCCGAACCCCGCAAGCGCCGGGACCGACGTGCTTGCCAATCGGACGTGGCTCGGAGCGAGCGAAACCCCGTGATTTTGCGCTGCATAGGCCTGTGCTTCCCCGTCCCGGGCGAAGGTGAGGTCAAGCGGCGGCCGGACGGAGATTTGCCGGCGAGCCGCTTGGACGGCATCTTCTCCCCACGCGGCTCTCCACCGGGCTTCGACCTCGGCGGGAAGACGGGGCGCGTCCATCGATGGCACGCCACGCCGAAGAAGCGTGCCGAGCACGCCATGGACCAGCCGGCGTGGCCCGCCATCGACGAGCGGGAGTGCTGTCGCCACCACAGCGTGATCCGGTGTTCCAAGGCCGATCTTTTGGGCAAGCGCCAGGCGCAACACCATCCTTGCCTTGCTGTCTGAGGGAAGCCGGTTGCGGGTCGCACTGTCGACGAGCGCGTCAAGATCGGGGATCCGCCGAAGCGCCTCGCCGGCGATTGCGACCGCGAGTGCATGATCGGGCGGTGAAAGGTTACGGATGACCAGGGCCGCGGCGTCCAGCGCCTGTCCGCGGCGCATCACCGCATCGAGCAGCTGCAGTGCTGCCTGGCGGGCTCCCAGCCCTTCAATACTTGGCACGAAGCATCCCGATGCTCATGTTGATGTCGCCATGAAACGTCCAAAACACCTCGATGCCCCCGGCTATCTCAGCCCCTCGCCGCCTGTGCCGGAACCGGGCGAGCCCTTGGCTCCCGGTACGCCGGCCGGAGAGGAAGAACGCCCCGATCCCACCCGTTACGGCGATTGGGAAAAGAAGGGCATCGCCGTCGATTTCTAGACGCCTTCGGCCCGGGGGGGACGACTGAGAAGTGCGTCGAGCACCTGATCGACGCTCGCGCGGCCTGCGATCAGCGCGTCGACAGCATCGACGATGGGCATGTCGACGCCTTTGCTGCGCGCCAGCCGCGCAAGGACCGGTGCAGTGAAGGCGCCTTCCGCTACGGTCTTGCGGTCGGAAAGGAGCTCGCCCGCCGAGCGGCCCTCGCCAATCCCCTTTCCAAGCGAATAATTTCGCGAGCTGGTCGAGGAACAGGTGAGCACCAGGTCGCCAAGTCCCGACAGCCCGGCCAGCGTCTCGAGGCGTGCCCCAAGAGCGAGGCCGAATCGGGTCATTTCGGCAAAACCGCGGGCGACCAGCGCGGCCCGGGCGTTCTGGCCCAGCCCCTTCCCCTCGACGACGCCGCAGGCAATCGCGAGCACATTCTTGACTGCCCCGCCGATTTCCGCCCCCGCGACATCATTGGAAACGTAGACCCTGAAGGTGGGAAGCGCGATGCGGTCTCGCACGCTTCGGGCAAGCTGGGGATCTTCCGCCGCAAGGGTCACTGCAGTGGGCAGGCCCCTTGCAACCTCATGCGCAAAAGTGGGTCCGGACAGGACTGCGACCTGCGCGCCGGGGCACGCCTCCGCTGCAACCTTGTGAAGGAGCTGCCCGCTCTTTTCTTCCACGCCCTTGGAGCACAGGATGAGCGGCCTTTGGCAATTTTCAATCCGTTCGAGCACGGTTCGCATGTGCTGCGCGGGAGTGACGAGGAGCAAGCAGTCGCACGAGCCGAGCTCTGCAAGGTTGCAGGTTGCGCGAATTGCGGCGTTCAGCGGGATGCCGGAGAGATAAATAGGGTTTTCACGCCGGCTGTTGATCGCCTCGACGACGTCCGGCTCAAGTGCCCAAATCAGCGTTTCACGATCGCCTTCGGCGGCCACCTGCGCAAGGGCGGTGCCCCATGCCCCCCCTCCGATGATTCCGATCTTCATGCCTTCGCACCGGCGCCGCGGACCTTTTCGGCGCTTTCGTCAAGCGGCCAGCGGGCGCGCGCAGGCACGTCGAGGGGGTCCTGCGCGCCCGTAGCAAAGCGCTCGATGCCGGCCCATGCGATCATCGAGGCGTTGTCCGTGCACAGCCAGCCAGGCGGCACGCTGAAGCGACGGCCGTACTGCTTGGCAAGCTCAGCAAGGGCATTTCTGACCGCCTGGTTGGCGGCAACTCCGCCCGCGACGACGAGCGCTGGGGCCCCGCTCGCGTGGAGCGCGAGCCGCGTGCGGTCGACAAGACAGTCAATCACCGCCTGTTGAAAGCTCGCCGCGAGGTCTTCCGGCGCGTACCGGCCCGAGGCAACGGCCCGCTGCACCGCGCTTTTAAGACCGGCAAAGGAAAAATGGGGCTCTCCCGAGCCGACCAGTGGACGCGGCAGCGGAACGGCGGCGGGGTCGCCTTTGATTGCCAATTGCTCGATCGCAGGCCCTCCTGGATATCCAAGGCCGAGGAGCTTTGCGGCCTTGTCGAACGCTTCGCCTGCGGCATCGTCGATGGTTGTTGCAAGACGCCGGTAATCCCCCACTCCCAGGACCTCGAGGAGCTGGCAATGCCCGCCCGACACGAGCAGCAGAAGATATGGGAAGGGAAGGTCTGGATCGGCGAGCCTCGGGCTTAGCGCGTGCCCTTCCAGATGATTGATTGCGAGCAGTGGCTTGCCTGAAGCGAGCGCGAGACCCTTGCCTGCAAGCAGCGCCACCATCACCCCTCCGATGAGCCCGGGACCTGCAGTTGCGGCAATCGCGTCAACATCATTGATCGACATCTTGGCGTCACTCAGCACCTTCCCGATGAGCGCTGGCAGGATCTCGACGTGCGCACGCGCAGCAATCTCCGGCACAACTCCGCCATAGGGTTGGTGCGCGCTGTTCTGCCCGACCACGAGTTGCGCGAGGATGCGCCGGTCGCCGGTCACAAGCGCCGCTGCGCTGTCGTCACAGGAGGATTCGAGGCCGAGGATCACAGTCATTACGCGCCCGGCCCTTTGCCTGATAAGGGAAACTTGCACTAGGGGTGGTGCATGCAAGGACTTCGCCTCGGGACTCGAGGGTCGCCGCTCGCGCTGGCCCAGGCGCGCAAGGTCGCGGCCGCGATCGAGACGGCACAGCGCTGGCCCGACGGTTGGGTGCAGATCGTCGAGATCAAGACCACCGGCGACAAGGTCCCCGGCAAGCCGCTGGCCGAGATTGGCGGAAAGGCAGTGTGGACCAAGGAGCTCGACCGCGCGCTGATGGACGGCGAGGTCGATTTTTGCGTCCATTCGATGAAGGACGTCGAAAGCGTCCGCCCCGAAGGAATCCACATCGCCGCAGTACGGCCTCGCGGCGACGTGCGCGATCGAATCATCGGGGCTGACTCGATCGACAAGTTGAAGGCGGGGGCAAGGGTCGGGACCTCCTCGCCGCGCCGGGCTGCGCAATTGCGGCGACTAAGGCCTGACATCGAAATTGTCCCGTTGCGCGGCAATGTCGAAACCCGGCTGATGAAGGTCGAATTGGGCGAGATCGACGCGACCCTCCTTTCGGCCGCGGGGCTGAAGCGGCTCGAGATCGGCGCCGGCACCGCAATTCCGACCGAAGTGTTGCTTCCTGCTCCGGGGCAGGCAGTCATCGGCATGGAATGCCGGACCAATGACACACGGACCCAGAGCGTGCTCACGTCGGTGAACAACGACATCACCTATAATTGCGTAATGGCGGAGCGCGCATTCACCAGGGCGCTGGGAGCAAGCTGTCATTCACCAGTCGCTGCCTTTTGCGCCTTCGAGGACGGCGACCTTCGGCTCCGCGCGCAATTGTACAGCGAGGATGGCAGCGAGATGATCGAGGACCGGACGGTGTTCGACTGCGGGGAGGAACACAAGGCCGAGGAGCTCGCGCGTTCGCTGCTTGCAAGGGCGCCCGAGGCGATCCGGAGGCTCTTCGGCGGCTGAATGCGGCGGATCCTGGTTTTGCGCCCGGAGCCCGGCGCCAGCGCGACGGCAAGGAAGATCAGCGGGCTCGGCCTTGAAGCCATTGTCGTTCCGCTGTTCGAGATTGAGCCGGTGGCCTGGGAGGCACCGGACCCTTCCCGTTTCGATGGGCTGCTCCTCACCAGCGCCCAGGCCCTTCGCGTCGGAGGACAGGAGCTCCGTCGTCTACGAGGCCTTAAGGTTTATGCTGTCGGAGAGGCGACTGCAGAAGCTGCACGCGCGGCAGGGTTCGATATTGCGGCAATCGGCGAAGCGGGGGTCGAGCAACTGCTCGGCGCGGTCGGAACGGACCTCAGGCTGCTTCACCTGTGCGGCGAAGATCGCAAAGCTCTGGATGGGGCAACCCAATCGATCAGACAGATGGTGGTCTACCGTTCAACAGCGATCAGGACACCCGACCTTAGCGGCATTTCGGGAAGCGTCGCTCTTATCCATTCACCAAGGGCCGGCAGGCGTCTTGCCGAACTGGTTGATGATCGTAGCTCCATCGCAATCGCCGCGATCAGCGCAGCTGCGGCAGATGCGGCCGGCCACGGGTGGGAGAGCTCGCGGGCGGCGCAGAGCTCCACGGATGATGCGCTGCTGGCCCTCGCGGCGCGCCTGTGCAACAACCCGCCCCCGGAATGAACGGTAGCGGCAGCCGAAGCGGCATGGGTTGGGGCGGACGGATGCTCGTTGGGTTGGTGCTGGTCCTCGCCGGCGCCGCTGCGGCGGTCTGGAGTCTTGCTCATTACGAGCCCGCTGCAAGGTTCCTCGGTATCGTACAATCGCAGCCGGTTGTCCGTGCGCCAAAGCCGGCTGAAAGCGTGCCGGCGCCGGAATCGGCGCCCGTCAGGGTCGGCCCCGCCAGCGACGCCCGCATCGCGGCACTCGAGCAGCGCCTCAACGATGTCCAGAATGCGACCGAAAGGGCCGAGGGCTCAGCGGGACGTGCCGACGCCCTGGTGGTCGCATTTGCGGCGAGGCGCGCGATCGATCGCGGTGTTGCGCTCGGCTATCTTGAGAATCTCTTGGTCGAGCGTTTCGGCCCCCAGCACCAGGCGGCCGTCGCAACCGTCATCACCGCCTCGCACCAGCCGGTGAGGCTCGAGGACCTGATCAGCGAATATGAGAGCCTTGGACCGCAGCTGCGCCGGGGCGGCCCGCAGGATAGCTGGTGGACGGGGCTCAAGCTCGAACTCGGCTCACTCATCGAAGTGCATCGGTCCGAACGGCCGGCGACCAATCCCGAGGCGCGCTTCAATCGCGCGCTGCAGCGGCTTTCCGGCGGCGATGTCGACCAGGCACTCGCCGAGACCATGCGGCTGCCCGGTGCAGCCAATGCAGGCGACTGGATCCAGAAGGCGCGGCGCTACATTGCCGCCCATCGGGCGCTCGACGAAATCGAATCGGCGGCCTTGCTCGGCGGCAATAGTCCCGCCTGAACAGGACGGGTTCAGGTGCCGCAGGGCAACACACTGGAATCGTTATAAAGATTGCAAGATGAGATGAAGTCATGACGTTGCTGGACCGTTTCGGGATCGGATTGGCCGTGATTACGGCAGTGTCGGTTGTCGCATCGGCGGCTACCAAGACGCCGGCGCCCGAGGCCTCGCAACCGCGAGCCGCGGTCGTCCGCCCGGCGGCGCCGGCTCCTCAGTTCATCCGCAGCCGGATCACCGACCTTGGACGCGCGTTTGATGGGCGTGTCGGCATTGCGGTCAAGTCGATCGATGATGGCTGGACCACCGGATGGAAGGCGGACGAGCTTTATCCGCAGCAGAGCGTCAGTAAGCTGTGGGTCTCGATCGCCGCGCTCGATGCCGTTGACAGGCACAGGGTCGCCCTCGACGACAAAGTGACTCTCACACGCGGCGATCTCACCCTGTTCCACCAGCCGATCGCTGCCGAGATCCTCGGCACCGGCACCTATACGACCACGCTCGGCGACCTGATGGTCAAGGCGATCACGACCAGCGACAACACCGCCAACGACAAGCTGATGCGCACGGTTGGAGGACCCCGCGCGGTGCGCTCGATGATTGCCGGCAAGCACCTCGGGGCGATCCGCTTCTATGATGGTGAGCGGGCACTCCAGAGCCGGATCGCCGGCTTGATGTGGAGTCCGGCCTATTCGATCGGCAACGCCTTCTACGATGCGCGCGATGCGCTCCCCCTGGGATTACGCGAGGCGGCCTTCGACCGTTACGTGAACGATCCCTATGACGGTGCCGCGCCGAGCGCCATCGTCGGGGCGCTCGCGCGGCTCAAGCGCGGCGAGCTGCTGTCGCCGGCCTCGACCGCGTATCTGCTTGAAACGATGAGCCATACCCACACTGGTCCGAACCGGCTGAAGGGCGGCCTTGCCCCGGGCTGGGTGCTCAACCACAAGACCGGGACCGGCCAGGTCCTGGGCGCGCAGCAGGCCGGGTACAACGACATCGGGATTCTCACCGCGCCTGACGGCAAGAGTTATGCTGTCGCGGTAATGATCAAGCTGACATCCGTTCCACTTCCTGTCCGGATGACCTTGATGAACGACGTTGTCCGGGCTGTGATCGCCCAGCACGACATGCTTTCCGCCCCTGCCGCCGGGTCCTGAGGTGGACCCGGCTGAAAGGCTAAGGATCGTGCCTGGCGTCCAGCGCGTTCCCACGCGCGAACTCGAGCTGTTCATCCTCAGGCACTTTCTTGATAGCGAGACATGCGCAGCAATGGTCGAGCTCATCGATGCAGGGCGCCGGCCATCCCAAATCTCGGACGATCTTGGGATAGCCAGGTTTCGGACCAGCGAGACGTGCGACCTTGATTGGCACGACGGGGTCGTGAGCAGGGTCGAGCGGCGCATTGCCGAAGTGCTCGGCCTCGATCTCGCCGCGAGCGAGCCGCTGCAAGGCCAGCGCTACGCGCCGGGCCAGGAATTCATGCCGCATACCGATGCGTTCGAGCCCGGGGGGTATGATTTCCTCGTTCACACTGCGAAAACCGGGCAGCGCACCTGGACCGCGATGATCTATCTGAACGAGCCGGACGACGGGGGCGCCACCCGCTTCAAGTCGATCGGCAAGACGGTTCGGCCCGAGACCGGCAAGCTCCTTGCCTGGAACAATCTGCTAGCCGACGGTCGCCCGAACCCGGCGACCCTGCACCAGGGGATGAAGGTGCGCCGGGGCACCAAATATATCCTGACCAAATGGTTCAGGGAGCGCGCCGCGGCTGCCAACGCGTGAGCCGCTTCGACGAACGGCGGCTGGCTGCTTGATTAAGATTAACAGCAGTTCCATGCTCGGCCCATTCACTCGGAGGGGGCGAGTTTATGACGGTCCGTTACTGCCTTGCCGCGCTGCTTCTTGGCTGCGCGGCGTTTCCAGCGGCCGCACAAGACGCGCAAAGCCTGGTTGCCAAGAATCTCGAGGCGCGCGGGGGTGCTGCAGCGGTATCCGCAATCAAGAACGTGCGGTTCGAGGGTCGGACGATCTTTCCCGGCGATTTCGAGGTCACTTACAAGGAGACCCATGCGCGCATCGGCGCTGGCGCTGCGGACCGCGTCGAATTCGGTCTCCAGGGTCTGGACATTATCCAGGCCTATGATGGCCATGGCGGCGGCTGGAAGGTTAACCCGCTTCAGGGGCGCAAGGATGCCGAGAAAATGTCTGCCGACGAGGCGCGTTCACTCGCCGACAGCGCCCTGATTGAAGGCCCGCTGCTCGCCTCGCGAACCGACGGCAGCACCGTCACTTACCTTGGTCGAGAAGATTTCGACGGCACCCTCGCCTACAAGCTGAAGGTCGCGCAGAAGGATGGCGACGAGTTCGTCTACTGGCTGGACCCCGACACCTATCTGGAAATCAAGGTCGAGGAGACGCGCCGGATCCGTGGCGCTGAACAGACCAACGAGACCGAACTCGGCGACTATGAAAAGGTCGCCGGCGTCTATTTCCCGATGTCGGTCGAAACCTGGCCCCAGGGCCAGGACAGCAACCGGTCGCGAACGATCATTGCGACCGGCACCGCCAATGTTCCCGTCAGCGACGATTATTTCGCAGAGCCGCGCGGTCCCGGAACACCCGCAAAGGCGACTGCGGCCGAGCCGCCCGATGCATCCAACAAGACCAAGGCAAAATCGCCCGCAAAGAAGCCGGGAGATCAGCCGGTACCATCGAAGCCGGGCAAGGGGGAGTAAGGCCGATGCTGCGCAAGATGCTTTTCGCCAGTGCGGCTTCATTGCTGGTGACGCCCGCCGCGGCCCAGACGGTGCCGGCCGACACGGCCGCCATCTCAGGACTTGCTGTCCGCAACATCGGCTCGGCGACAATGTCCGGACGCATTGCCGCAGTAGCGGGCCACCGCGCCGCGGACGGGAAGGTCACGCTGCTCGTCGGCTCCGCCTCAGGCGGGGTGTGGATGTCCCAGGACGGCGGCACGAACTTCAAACCGGTATTTGACAAGCAACCCGTGAAATCGATCGGCGCAGTCGCGATCGATCCCAGCAACGCCCAGGTCATGTGGGTCGGAACGGGCGAGAGCTGGACGCGCAACTCGGTATCGGTCGGGGACGGCGTCTATAAGTCGACCGACGGCGGCGAGACGTGGACCCACATGGGGCTCCCCACGACCGAGCGGATCAGCCGCATCATGGTCAACCCCAGGAACGGCAACGTCGTCTATGTCTGCGCTCCTGGAGCCTTGTGGTCGGATTCGCCCGATCGCGGCCTCTACAAGACGAGCGACGGCGGGCGAACCTGGTCGCAGATCCTCAAGGGCGCGAACCTCTCGACGGGCTGCTCGTCTGTGGCCATGGATCCTGCAAACCCCGAGCATCTGCTTGCCGGCCTGTGGGACTTCCGCCGCAAACCTTATGAGTTCCGGTCGGGCGGCGATGGTCCCGACAAGCCTTCGGGAAGCCGGTTCGCTGAAAGCCGGGATGGTGGGAAGACCTGGACTGACCTCAGCGTCCAGAACCGAAAGGGACTTCCGGCCTATCCCTGGGGACGCCTTGAGATCGCTTACGCGCCCTCCAATCCCAAACGCGTCTACGCGTTCATTGAGAATGTCCGCCCGGCACTGTTCGTTTCCGAGGATGGCGGGCAGACGTGGCAGGAGCGCGACCGCAGCCAGGGCATGGTCTGGCGTCCCTTTTATTTCGGACGGCTGGTCGTTGATCCCAAGGAGCCTAACCGGCTCTTCAAGATGGGGCTGGGTCTGATTGTCTCCGACGACGGCGGCAAGAGCTTCGCCAGCGCCTCCGGTGGATCGCACGGTGACTGGCACGACGTCTGGATCGATCCCACCAACACGAAATATATCGTCGGCGGCGACGACGGCGGTCTTTGGTACAGCTATGACGGCGGCAACAAATGGTGGAAGGCGAATAACCTTCCCGTAAGCCAATTCTACCATGTCAGTGCCGACACCAAGGACCCCTACCAGGTCTATGGTGGCCTGCAGGACAACAGCTCATGGGTGGGTGACCAGGAATATCCCGGCGGCATCACCAACAATCGGTGGGAAAATCTCTACGGAGGCGACGGCTTCTGGGCGTTCGCCGACCCTTCAGATCCTGATTACGCCTATGCCGAAGCGCAGGGCGGTTACATCGGCCGGGTCAACCGCAGGACCCTGCAGCAGCGCCTGATCCAGCCGACTGCCGGCTATAAGGAAAAGCTGCGCTACAACTGGAACACACCGATCGCCCTCTCGCCCAACGAGAAGGGCACGATCTACATCGGCTCCCAGTTCCTGTTCAGAAGTCGCGATCATGGCGTGACCTGGGACCGAATCTCTCCCGACCTCACGACCAACGATCCAGTTCGGCAGCGGCAGGAGGAATCAGGCGGGATCACTGTCGATAATTCGTCGGCCGAGATGAACACGACCATCTATTCCATTTCCGAAAGCCCGCGCGCGGCCGGGCAGATCTGGATCGGCACCGACGACGGAAATGTCCAGATAACGCGCGACGCCGGTCGCACATGGGCCAATCTCACTCCAAATCTCGGGATGCCCGCTGGCAACTGGATCAGCTGGGTCGAGGCAAGCCGCTTCGATCCTGCTGTCGCTTACGTGACCGACGACCGCCACGCCTATGGCGACATGCAACCCTATCTTTATCGGACTGCCGATTATGGCCGGACGTGGCAGCGGCTGGTGGGAACGGGGACTGCGGGCGTCCGCGGCTATGCTCACGTCATCAAGGAAGATCGGCTCAATCCCAACATCCTGTTCCTCGGGACCGAATTCGGACTCTATGTTTCGCTGAACAGGGGCCAGTCCTGGGCACAGTTCAAGCCCAACAACTTTCCCGATGGGGTCGCCGTACGCGACATCGCGCTGCAGGACCGGGAGGACGATCTCCTTCTAGCGACCCACGGACGCGGAATCTGGGTCGTGGATGACATCAGCCCCCTGAGGTCATTGAGCGCGCCGATCCTCGCAAGCACGGTATCGCTCGTCCCGTCACGACCATTGGAGCAGCGTATCGAGGGGAACGGCGGCTGGGCCGAAGGCGATGCAAGTTATGCCGGCGAGAATCCAGCGGACGGCGCCGTCATCACTTACTACCAGAAAGCACGCCACGTGATCGGGCGAATGAAGCTCGAAATCCTGGATTCGAGTGGCAAGGTCGTCGACGAACTGCCGACCTCCAAGCGCCGCGGCCTCAATCGCGTGGTATGGTCGATGCGGACGAAACCTCCGCTGGTACCGCCCGCGGCCTCGCTTGCCGGCTCATCGACACAGGGCGAACGCTTTCTTCCGGGCACTTATACGGTGCGCCTGACGAAGGCTGGACAAGTCGTCAGCGAACCGCTGACGATCTCCCTCGATCGCCGGGCGACGTTCAATGTCGCTGATCGCCAGGCTCAGTTTGCAGCCTCCGAGCGTGTCAAAGGCCTGTTCGCAAGGATGAGCAAGGTCGTGGCCGAGATCAACGGCGTTCGCCAGCAGGCCGGTGCCCTCGCCGCGAGCCCATCGGCCCCTGCCGATGTGAAGGCCGCCGCGGCGCAGCTGTCGGACAAGGCGGATACTCTTCGAAAGCAGATCGTGGCGACGAAGGAAGGCGGCGCGATCACGGGCGAGGAGCGGCTGCGTGAACACGTCGACCAGATCTACGGCGCAATCAACTCGGTCGAAGACAGGCCCACGGCTTACCAGATGGCGAGGATCGACGCCCTCGACCGCGAGCTATCCGAGGTCGAGAAGCAATGGGCCGCTATGCAGGCGGCTGACGTCGCGTCGTTCAACGCCAAGCTCAAAGCCGCGAACCTCCCCCCGCTCACGATTGCGGAGTTTCGGTACGATCCCGACGAACTTGCGCGCGGGGGCCGCGCGGCGGCCCTGGTGAGCGGCCTTGTAGGTACGCACTTCTATGGCAATGCGCGCGCGCTCGAGCGGGATCGGGCCGAAAAAGACTAAGGCTTACTCGGTGCCGTCGGAGCCGCCGTGGCCCATGGGTTTTACATGAACCGTCTTGATGTTGACGAACTCGCGAATGCCGAAGGCTCCGCACTCGCGGCCGTAACCTGAGTGCTTTACCCCACCAAAGGGCGTCCGGGGGTCCGAACGGACGTTTTCGTTGACGAAGCTCATGCCCGCTTCAAGCTCTTCGGCGGCGATGCGCCTGCCCCGCGCGAGATCGGAGGTTAGTACTCCTGAACCAAGCCCGAATTCGCTGTCGTTGGCGATCTGGATAGCGTCTGCTTCGTCCTTCGCAGCAATGATCGCGGCGACGGGCCCGAAGACTTCCTCGTCATGCGCAGGCTGACCGGTACGGACGTCGGTAAGCACGGTCGCCGGGTACCAGGCTCCAGGCTGGTCGGGCACCTTCCCCCCAAGGAGCAGTTTCGCCCCCCCGGCGATGCTTTGCTCGACCTGCTTGTGGATGTCGTCGCGAGCCTTCAGGCTCTGCATCGGGCCAAGCTTCGTGCCCTCAATTGAGGGATCACCCATTTCATAGACCTTCATTGCCTCCACCATTGCTTCCTCGAAGCGATCGAGGATCGAGCGGACGACGATGAAGCGCTTGCCGGCGATGCAGCTCTGGCCACCGTTCACCATGCGAGCAGTGGCGGCAATCTTGGCGGCCGCCTTGACGTCAACATCCTCGAGGATGACGTAGGCATCCGAACCGCCAAGCTCCAGGACGCACTTCTTGAGCACGGATCCTGCGGCGGTGGCCACCGCCTTGCCTGCGGCAACGCTCCCGGTCAGCGTCACGGCAGCAATATTGTCATTCTTGATTAAGGCTTCGACATCGCTGCTCTTCAGAAGGAGGGCGCGAAAGAGGTCCCTCGGCAAGCCGGCCTCGTGGAACACTTCCTCGATCGCGAGGGCACAGCCAGGCACGTTGCTTGCGTGCTTGAGAAGCATCCCGTTGCCAGCCATCAATGCCGGCGCTGCCGCGCGGAAAACCTGCCAGAAAGGGAAATTCCACGGCATGACCGCAAGAATGATCCCGAGGGGATTGAAGGCAACGAACGCCTCCCCTCCGCCGATGTCGGCCGGTTCGTTTTCGAGATAACTTTGGGCGTGATCGGCAAACCAGTCACAGTGGAAGGCGCACTTCTCGACCTCGGCCCGTCCATCGACGAGCGTCTTGCCCATCTCGGCCGTCATCAGGTGGGCGAACTCGAGTTCACGCCTGCGAAGCACGTCGGCGGCCTTGCGAATGACCGCAGATCTTTCATCGAAGCTCGTCCGGCGCCACTCGAGGAATGCCGCGCGCGCTGCCTTGGCGGCCGCAAGACCATCGTCGACCGTGTCCAGGTCGTACGACTTGCCGGCCACGCCCGTGGCGGGGTTGATGGTCTGCAGCTTCGAAGCCGACGCCTGCGGACGAGTTAGCTCTGCCTGTTCAGCCATGGACGAGTCTCCTGCTTGCCGGGCAACTAGACCTGTAGCGCCTCCCGACCAAGGCGGTTGACGTCAACGCGCCTTGCCGCAAGACCGGTGCAGCGAGAGGAGAGTGCGGGTGATGATCCGCTTCTACGGCAGACTTGCCGATGCGATCGGGCGGGAAGCCAATGTCGAGACACTTGGCGGTACCTCGGTCGGCCAGATCCGCAGCCGCCTTCTTGCCGACCATCCGCACGCGGCCGAGGCGCTCCGACGGTCGCGCGCTTGCCTGAACGACATGTTCGTCGAGGATGTTCAGCTCGTCACCGACGAAGACCAGGTGGATTTCCTGCCTCCGGTGTCGGGCGGATGAGTGTCGTTGCACAGCTTGAGCTTCATGCGCTCGATCCGCAATTTGAACTCGCCGAACTGACCGAGCGGGCAAGAGGCGACGGAGCGATCGTGAGTTTCGTTGGCCTCGCGCGGTCCGAAGCGACCGACGGCGAAGCGGTGGACGCGCTCGTCCTCGAACATCATCCGACGCTGACCCGCCAGTCTCTCGAGGAGATTGCAGTCGCCTGCGCGCAGCGTTTCGACGTCAGCCACGTGCGCGTGGTGCACCGTTCCGGGGTCATCCCCGCTGGAGAGCCGATTGTCTTTGCGGGCGCCGCCTCAGTGCACCGGCGCGCCGCTTTCCTCGCTGCCGACTATCTGATGGACCGTCTCAAGACCGAAGCGGTCTTCTGGAAACGCGAGATTGGCGACAAGGGCTCAACCTGGATCGAGCCGACCCAAGACGATTGCGCCGACCGCGATCGATGGGGGTAAAGGCCTTCCCAAGGTCACTCGGGGACCACGGCTACTGCAAACGGACTGGCTTGCCCCCTAGGGGATCAACGCGAAACCCCCGAAGTCGCTGGAGCGGGCGAAGGGATTCGAACCCTCGACCCCAACCTTGGCAAGGTTGTGCTCTACCCCTGAGCTACGCCCGCTCTTAGCTGACGCCGGAACTTCATCCAGCGGAGGTGAGGCGCGCGCCTAGCATGGCGACGCGCGCCCCTGCAAGGCGCTTGTGGCCGCCCCGACAGCCGCCCATATGGGCGCAACAGAACGGTTGTTGAAGGAGCCTGCGCAAAGCCGTGGCGACGTTGGGACTTACCGAAGCCGAGCGCGAATCAATTGAGCGCTTCGAGCACGACATCATTCAGCCCTCGATGACGGCGCTGGTGATTCTCGATTTCTGGGCCGAGTGGTGCGGGCCGTGCAAGCAGCTCTCGCCCATTCTCGACAAGGTCGCTGCCGACTATGCGGAGAAGGGCGTCCGGCTCGCGAAGATCGACGTCGATCAGGACAAGCTGCTCGCGTCGCAGTTTCGAATCCAGTCCATCCCGACCGTTTATGCGATCTATCGCGGTCAGCCTGTCGCGGACCTCACGAATTACCGCAGCGAAGGGCAGATCAAGAAGGCGATCGACCAACTTCTCACGCAGCTGAAGATCGAGCCGGAAGGGGCCCCGCCCAAGGCCGAGATCGAACCTCTTGTGGCAATGGGCGAACAGATGCTTTCCGATGGCGACGCCCCGCGAGCCGCAAACATCTTCCGGCAGGTCCGTGACATGGCACCCGACAATCCTGAAGCGATCGGCGGCCTCGTTCGGGCATTGATTGCGGCAGGCGAGAGCACCGAGGCCCGCGAAATCCTTGACAGCCTTGCAAGCGAGCTTGCCAACACACCGGAAATGGCCCGCGCGCGCGCGGCGCTCGAGGTGGCAACGGCAGCACCGTCCGAGGATACGTCCGCGCTTCAGTCTCGCCTTGCGGCCGACCCGGACGATCACGAAGCCCGCTTCGAGCTCGCGAACGCGAGGATGGCCGCGGGTGATCGCGATTCGGCGGCGGACGAGCTCCTCGAGATTGTTCGGCGCGATCGGGAGTGGAATGAAGGCGCAGCTCGCCAGCGCTTTCTTCAGCTCCTCCAGGCCCAGGGCCTGGAGGATCCCTGGTCGAGCGCGCAGCGACGCCGGCTATCGGCCCTCCTTTTCACATGAGCCGCACGATCCGAGTCCCTGTCTTTCCGCTTCCGGGCGCAATTCTCTTCCCGCGTTCACAACTTCCACTGCATATCTTCGAGCCGCGCTACCGCGACATGGTCCGCGACGCCATCGATGGCGCAGGACAGATCGCCATGGTCCAGCCGCATCGGCTCGACGATGATAACAAGGCATCGCTCTACGGCGTGGGGTGCGTCGGCGAAATCGTCGGCGTCGAAGAGCTGGATGACGGGCGGTTCAACATCGTACTCCTGGGATCCAGCCGTTTCAGACTTCTTGGCGAGGCGGACGTCGACGCCCTTTACCGCTGCTTCGACGTCGATGTCGAAGCCTTCGACGACAGCGAGCCTCCTCCTCTTGCCATCGTCCAGCGAGCCGAGGTCGAACGGGAGGCCCGTCGCCTCGGGGATGCCCTGGGGCTGGCTGTCGACTGGGCTGCAGTCGCGCGCCTCGACGACGAGATGCTGGTCAATGCGATCGCGCAGGTGGCCCCTTTCGATGTCGGGGCGAAGCAGGCGTTGCTCGAAGAAGAAGCGCTTGATGGCCGCGCCGACCTCCTGGTCCAGCTCATGCAGTTCCATCGAATGGCGGTCACTGGCGGCGTCGAGATCGAGCCGACGCTCCAATAAGCGCGCGGAGTAGAGCCAGGGCCTCACGCCCCGGCAAGGTTGTAGCTTTCAGATCGGCAATCCGCGAAGCAGCAAGGGCAGATCGCCGCTCGTCCCCCGCGCTTCGCCCATCAGCCGGTTGCGGAGCGGGCTGATCCGGCCGACCAGCGCCATGCCGAAGCGGCGAACGGCGGAGGGAAGCGCGCCGGGAATTCCGTAGATCCGCGTCAGCGTATCGGTAGCGAATGCAACGGACAGCGCGTCAAGCGAACGCCAGCGCTGGTAGCGGTCGAGCAATTGCCTGTCGCCAAGATCAAGACCCAGCCGTGCGCCCTCGACGAGTACCTCGGCAAGCGCTGCAACGTCGCGGAAGCCGAGGTTCAGGCCCTGGCCGGCGATCGGGTGGATTGCATGTGCGGCATCGCCGACCAACGCGAGGCGGTGCGCGCTTATCTGTGCGGCATGGTGAAATCCCAGGGGGAAGGACGACCGCGGAGCGAGCATTCCGACCTTGCCAAGGAAGCCGCCCATCGCGGCCTCGGCTTCGCTTGCAAAGTCCTCGTCACAGAGGGAGAGCCACCCTGCCGCATCTTCGTTGGGCACCGACCAGACGATCGCCGAGCGATGACCGGCCGCATCGTCGTTCATCGGCAGGAGGGCAAAGGGGCCGCCGGGATAGAAGATCTCGTAGGCGACATGGTCGTGCGCGCGTTCATGGCGCAGCACCGAGACAATCGCCTGATGATTGTACTTCCACCGCGCGATGTTGATTCCCGCCGCCTCGCGGGTCTTGGAGTTTCGGCCGTCGGCGGCGACCAGCAGGGGGGCGCTGAGCTTGCGGCCATCTTCGAGGGACACGACGACACCGTGATCGCCGCGGTCGATATTCGACACTCTCGATTTCCACAGAAGCCAGACATTCTTCCCCGCATCGGCCCGCGCGTGAAGAGCGGCCCGCAGATGCCGATTCTCGTGCATGAAACCGAGCGGCTCGCCGTCTTCAGGATCGAAATGAATCCCGCCGGGCTTCAGCCCATCGGCGACCGCAATGCGCCAGATCGGGCAGCCAGGCTCAGCAAGGTGGTCAGCAACGCCGATGGTTTCCAGCATGCGCATCGAACTGGAAGATACCGCGCTTGTGCGCCCGTCGAACGAAATTTCGGCTCGCGGGGCCGGGTCGGCGGGATCAACGACGATCGCAGACACGCCGCTCGAATCGAGCGCAGAGGCAAGTGCCAGGCCGACGAGTCCACCTCCGAAAATGATCACGTCTGCGCGGTCCATCACCGCTCCTATATCGGCACGATCGTGCGCAGGGGAGGGGGTTGAAGAGAGCGGCGTGCACCGCCGGTGCCACGGACCTTGCGAGAAATCTGCCCGACGATCCTTGACCGGCGACTGAGCGTGAGGGATTCTAGATCGGGATTTCTTGGGGGTGGGAACATGGCAACGGTTGCAACGCGCGCGCCCAAGCGGGAGCTGGCGCCCGACTGGCGGGACGCGCTGCGCGAAACCTCGCGGCGCCTGCTCGTGCGGAGCTGGGGAGCGCTGCTTGTCGGCCTCAGCCTTGCCGCGGGCCTGGCGCTTGCGACGCACAATCCCAACGACCCCTCGCTCAGCACGGCCGCCGGAGGGCCGCCGACCAATTGGCTGGGGAGCTTCGGGGCATATCTCAGTGACGGCCTATTGTTGCTGTTTGGCCTTGGCGCCGCACTTTTCGTTCCCGTGATTGCAATCGCGGGGATCAGGATGATGCGTCTGGAGCCGGCCGGCAGAACCGGCAGGGGACTGCTGCTTGCCGCAATCGGAGCCATCCTGCTCGGCGTCGCGCTCGGCCTCACGAGTGCGTCCGCCGTGTCGGGCCTTCCTGCGGGTTGGGGCGGTGCGATCGGTCTTGCTGGTGCACATGGAGCAGGGGCGGCGATCGACCTCATCCCCAACGCGCAAATCGCTGGCCCCACGCGCCTCGCCGCGTTGCTTTTCTTCGGTCTTGCGGGTCTTGGAATTGGCTATCTCGCTCTTGGACTTACCGAAGATGAGCGCGGCTGGGTGCGCGGTATCTTCCGTCGCGGGCGGGCGGAGCGCCGCGCTGCTCCGCGCAAGACCGAGATTGCCGAGGAGCGGGCGATTCCCGCCGCTCCGCCAAAGGCACGCCCGACGGTGGCCGTTTCCGAAGCGGCACGATCTGTCGCCGCCGGACGCGGCTCGGGCCGCAAACCTTCCGTCACCCAGCCTGGTCTGGCGCTAGGCGACAGCTATCAGCTTCCCACCACCGAGCTACTCTCTCCGCCGCCCAAGGAGTCGCGTCAGCAGATCGACCGTGCCGGACTTGAGCGTAACGCGCGCCTGCTGGAGACCGTTCTCGAGGACTTCAACGTTCGCGGCGATATCGTCGAGGTGAGGCCCGGGCCGGTCGTTACCATGTACGAGCTGGAACCCGCGAGCGGAATCAAGGCCAGCCGCGTAATCGCACTCGCGGACGATATCGCCCGGAACATGTCGGCTCTCTCGGCACGCGTTGCGACCATACCTGGTCGCAGCGTCATCGGCATCGAGCTGCCCAATCCGAAGCGGGAAATGGTCAGCCTGTCCGAACTCATCGGCAGCCAGGCGTTCGAAGATCAGAATATGTCGCTGCCGCTCATTCTGGGCAAGAATATCGCGGGCGATCCGGTCATCGCGGACCTAGCCCCGATGCCGCATCTTCTCGTTGCCGGCACCACCGGCTCGGGCAAGTCGGTCGGGCTCAACTGCATGATCCTCTCGCTCCTTTACCGGTTCGGGCCGGATCAGTGCAAAATGATCATGATCGATCCCAAGATGCTCGAGCTCAGCATCTACGACGATATTCCGCATCTGCTTGCGCCGGTCGTGACCGAGCCCGGCAAGGCGATCCGCGCGCTCAAGTGGACGGTCGAGCAGATGGAAGAACGCTATCGCATGATGGCAAACCTTGGCGTTCGGGCGCTTCCGAGCTTCAACGCCAAGGTACGCGAGGCCAAGGCGAAGGGCGCGAAGCTCGGCCGCCGCGTCCAGACTGGCTATGATGCAGACACCGGCCAGCCGCTCTACGAGACCGAGCAGCTTGAATATGAGGTGCTGTCGCAGATCGTCGTCATCGTCGATGAGCTGGCCGACCTCATGATGACTGCGGGCAAGGAGGTCGAGTTCCTGATCCAGCGGCTGGCGCAGAAAGCGCGCGCGGCTGGCATTCACCTCATCATGGCGACGCAGCGTCCATCGGTCGATGTCATCACCGGCGTCATCAAGGCCAACCTCCCGACCCGCATCAGCTTCCAGGTTACCAGCAAGATCGACAGCCGGACGATCCTTGGAGAGCAGGGAGCAGAGCAGCTCCTGGGCAGGGGTGACATGCTCTACATGCCGGGCGGCAAGCAGATCATTCGCGTCCATGGGCCATTCGTCACCGATGAAGAAGTCCGTTCGGTCGCCGAGCATTGGCGCAAGCAGGGCGCTCCCGATTATGTGCAGGCGGTGACGGAAGAGCCGGAGGACGGCGGCTATCTGTTCGACGGCCAGCCAACCGGCGAGGACGATGCCGAGACACAGCTCTATCGGAAGGCGATCCAGATCGTCGCGGAAAGCCAGAAGGCCTCGACTTCCTACCTCCAGCGCCAGCTCCGGGTCGGCTATAACAGCGCGGCACGCCTTATCGAGCGAATGGAAAAGGATGGGCTGGTCGGGCAGCCCGATCATGTCGGCCGCCGCGAAGTGCTGATCGATCCTGACGGCCATCCAATCTGAGGAATGAACGGAACGGAACCGGAAGGTTCACTCCGCATTCAAAGCAGGATCGCCAGATTCCGGCGGAAAAAATCCCAGGAGCTTCGACAATGACCTTCAAGACGTTTGCGCACGCGCTTGTGCCGGTGGTCCTGATTGCCGCCGCGCCGGCGATTGCTGCAGCGCAATCGCCCGATCTCGAGCGTCTCAAGACGCACCTCGGCGCAGTTCAGACGATGACAGCCAATTTCACCCAGACCGACGACAAGGGCCGCGTCGCGACGGGCACATTGCAGATGAAGCGCCCCGGGCGCGTTCGGTTTGAATATAGTGGCGGCGACCTGCTGCTGATTGCCAATGGCAAGACGCTGACGTTTCTCGATTACTCGGTCGGACAGAAATCGAGCTATCCGCTTGGCCGGACGCCGCTTGGACCACTGCTTTCCGGCTCACCCGACTTCAATGGCAAGGCCGAGATCCTGCCCAACCCCGATAACCGGATCCTCGTCGCAAGGGCCCGAAATACGGGCCAATACGGCCAGCTGACCCTGGCCTTCCTCCGCAACGCTTCCGCACCGGGCGGACTGCAGCTTTACGGCTGGACAGCGATTGACCCTCAAAACCATCGTACGACGGTGAAGCTGTCGGATGTCCGGTTCAATGTCGCGGTGCCGGAATCCGCGTTCACCTTCGCCGAACCGAAGAAGAAAAAGTGACGAAAAAAGTTTCGAATCGCGACTTGTTCATCCCGGCGTCAGGGGACGGGGGCTAAAACAGGTCGATCCTGCAATGGCTTGGGGTTTCCCCCTGTTACCCGGGTCTGCAGGTTCCCTTGCGTGACAAACGCTCGGTCGGCCCTCGCTCCATGCCCCCGGAGCGAGGGCCTTTGCCCATTCTGCTCCCTCGCAATGCTCAGTCAGCATGGCTAAATCGGCCACCGTGGCGACAATCAAGATTGCATCCTGGAACATCAATTCCGTCCGCGCGCGAACGACGCTCGTTGAGCGCCTCATCAGCGAGCAGCAGCCCGATATCCTGTGTCTGCAGGAGACCAAGGTGCTCGACAGCATTTTCCCAGCCGATCTGTTCCGCAAGCATGGCTACAGGCACCAGCAGCTCAACGGACAAAGGATGCACCACGGCGTCGCAATCCTTAGCCGAGTGCCGCTGAAGGACCCCGGCAAACACGACTGGCAGGACAATGGCGAAGCCCGGCACATCGGCGTTCGCCTCGAAAGCGGTATTCGGCTCGAGAATGTCTACGTCCCGGCGGGCGGAGACACGCCCGATCGGGCCGTCAATCCCAAGTTCGGCCAGAAGCTCGATTTCATCGAGCGGATGACACGGTGGTCGGAGCGCCTCGAGGAGCCGACGGTCATCGTTGGCGACTTCAATGTCGCGCCACTGGAATGTGACGTTTGGAGCCACAAGGCCCTGCTGACCGTGGTTAGTCACACTCCCGTCGAAGTTGACGCCCTCAACAGGCTGCAACAGGCGCACGGCTGGATTGATATCGGTCGCAAGTTTGTTCCTGCGCCTGAGCGCTGCTTCACCTGGTGGAGCTACCGCTCGCCCGACTGGACCAAGAACGATCGCGGCCGCCGCCTCGATCACATGTGGGCTTCGCCCGAGCTTTCCGGCCACCTCAAGAGGCACGTCGTCCTTGAGCCCTGCCGCAACTGGGACCGGCCGTCGGACCATGTGCCTCTGATCTGCGAGATCGAGGCTTGAGGGAGGAGGGACTCCGGGCGGCGATTGCCGCACTGCGGGGCGGGCAGCCGGTGCGGGTAGTCGGCGAGCACCCAGTCACCATCCTCGCTGTCGAGACTGCAACTCAGGAGCTTCTCGACCTCCTCGATTCGGGCCGGGAGGCGAAACTGCTGATCAGCGGTAACCGTGCGGCCGCGCTCCGTCTCGCCAACGAGCGCGACGCGGCAGACCCCGCGACACCTGTCACCATCGAACAAGCACCCTGGCTCGACCAGGGGGCCGCCCTCGCGATCGCCGATCCGTCCCTGGACTTTGATCGTGCACCAATCGGTCCCCTTCAACCTGTGGCCTCAGACTGTGCCAGGACGGGCCGCGCCGCGCTCGATCTTGCTCGCGCAGCCGGACTTTTGCCGGCTCTCTGGCTCATCGACACCGGAAAAGCCCCGGTTGAAGTCGAAGCAGACGAGATTGAACGCGAAGGGCGGCAGCCATCCGTCGAGATTGTTGCGCGCGCCAAGCTGCCGCTCGAGGAAATGCCGCCAACCCAGATCGTCGCCTTCAGAGCTTCAGACGATGGCCAGGAGCATGTCGCCCTGGTGGTTGGCTCGTTCGGCGGAAAACCACCGCTGGTGCGCCTTCATAGCGAATGCCTGACGGGCGACGTGTTCGGCTCGCTGAAGTGCGATTGCGGGCCACAACTCAAGGAAGCAATGAAGATCATCGGCCAGAGCGGCGGCGGCGTGCTGCTCTATCTGCGGCAGGAAGGGCGGGGAATCGGTCTTGCCAACAAGATCCGCGCCTATTCGCTTCAGGATCGCGGGCTGGACACGGTCGATGCCAACAGTCGCCTTGGCTTTGCAGACGACGAGCGTGATTATGGCCACGCCGCCGCTATTCTCCGGGCTCTTGGCATCAATGAGGTGCGGCTACTAACCAACAACCCAAATAAGGTCGAAGGGTTGGAGACAGCAGGCATCAAGGTGAAGCAGCGCGTCGCCCATCAAATGCCCGCCAATCCGCACAACGCCGATTATCTCGAGACAAAGCACAAACGCAGCGGTCATCTGCTCATCTGATCAAAGGCCAAGCATTCCGGCAACCTGATCGAAGCTGGAAGCGACCTCCTTTACACCGAGGGCGCGGAGCATGTCCGCATGACCGTCGAGGCAATGAGACCCGGCCGCAAGACCGATGACCCGCGCGCCCGAGGCGAGGGCGCCGGTCACGCCGACCTTAGAATCTTCGACGACAACGGTCCGATGAATATCTGCACCAACACATTCGGCCGCATGGAGGTAGAGATCGGGTTCAGGCTTTCCACGGCTGACATGCTCCCTGCCGCTGTAGATGTGGGGTTCGAACGCATCGCTAAGACCAAGATGGGCGAGATGAGTTCGCACCCAACGGGTGGAACTCGACGAGGCGATCGCTCGCGGCAGGTCCGGTGGGAGCTTTCGAACGAATTCTACCGCTCCCCCGATCGGTTCGATGCCGTCAGCGAGTGCGCGGCGGCTGGCCTCGCTCATCCGGTCGTGAAATTCATCGGGAAGCTGCCGGCCGATACGCGCCTCGATCTTCTCGATCACGTGACGGCCGGCAAGGCCGGTATAATGCTCGATCGCCTCCTCAAAGCTGGTTGGATGTCCAAGGCCGGTCAGCAGCTCGGCGGTAAGACGATTGAGCTCGAACTCGCTTTCGAGGAGCACGCCGTCGAAATCGAAAATGATCGCGTCGATGAAGGTCATCATTCCTCGAACAACGCAGTACCGACCCGGACCACCGTTGCTCCGAGCATGACCGCTTCCTCATAATCTCCTGACATTCCAATACTTAAGCCCATGACGTCATGCCGCCGGGCAAGGTTGGCCAGCAAGGCGAAATAGGGGGCGGGCTCAACCCCCGCCGGCGGAATGGCCATCAGGCCCGAAAGGATCAGGGGCGAGGCACGCACGGCTTGGACGAGGGAAGCGATTTCATCGATGCGACAGCCCCCTTTCTGCTCTTCCTCGCCGATGTTTACCTGGACGTAGACGCTCGGAAAGGAGTCGACCCGCGGCGCCTCCTTCACCAGTGCCTCGAGCAATGAAGGACGATCGACCGAATGGATGGCGCCGAACAGCCTGACGGCCTCTGCGGCCTTGTTCGACTGGAGCCGTCCGATACCATGCAGGCGCACCTGCGGATGTCGGCTGAGGATTGGGGGCCATTTAGCGAGCGCCTCCTGGACCCTGTTCTCGCCGAAATCGCGCTGCCCTGCAGCGATGAGGGCCTCGATCTCGTCTTGGGAACGACCCTTGCTGACGGCGATCAGCTGGATCTCACCTGGATCACGCTTTGCGAGCGACGCAGCCTTGGCAATTTTGCCGATGATCTGCTCGCGGCGGTCGGCGGCCCTTTTCATGCGTACGCGCTATACGAACCGGCATGAAGGCCCGCCAGACTATCCCGAGGCAATGGTTGATCGTGCGTGGGGACGACGAGTGGGGCGTGCTGTTGAGCCGCGCGAGGACGCTGCCCGCTGGCAGCGGAATCCTGCTGCTTGCAAAACTGCCTTTGGCCACCCGGGGCCGGCTGCATTATTTAGCCAGAGCCCGCGCGATCACGGTGTTCGAAGAACCGCGGAGGGCCGCGAGAGTCCACAATCTGCGAGAACTCACTCGGGCGAGGCTTCAGCGCACGCCCCTCATTTTGATTTCGCCGCTGTATCTGACGAGTAGTCATCCGGAGTGGAAGCCGCTTCCGAGAATGCGCGCTGCGGCGCTGGCCCGGCTCGCGGGTCGCAGGGCGATCGCACTTGGGGGCATGAATGCCAGACGCCACGCGAAGGTCGCGGCTCTCGGCCTCGTCGGCTGGGCAGGAGTTTCGGCGTTTAGAACTTGAACGCAGTGCCGACGTAGACCGCCTGGCTGTCGCGACGGTTGTCCTGGAAGGCAGGTATCCGATCGCGCTCGATATTGTAGCGGACGCCGCCGGTCAGCGCGATGTGGCGCGATAGTGAATAAGAGCTGCCGACATCGACGGACACATTGTCGCCCTGGCGTAGCGCAGGGGCCGGGCTGCCTGTAGCCCGGTCCGCCCGGACGGCGACACCGGTGCTGAGGCGGTTGCTCAGCGAATAGCTGACGCCGAGAACGGCGCTCTCGCGACCGCCAAGAGCAGGATCGGCGCTCTTTACCTTCGCGACGTCGCCGGCAACGGCGAAACGCCGCCAGCCCACCGCGACACCAAGGTTGTAACCGGTCGGAGTGAGCGCGTTCACCGCCGTCGTACTTGCAGCCTGTGCAATCTGTGTCTGCGCGGGCGCGACGACGCGCGCGCGTATCGCCACTCGGACCTGCGAGGGCCGGCCCTTCGCGGGAGCCGGCGTGAACTTGAAGTCGGACAGAGGCAGCTGGTCCTTGCCCGCGAGGGCAGCGGCAAGCTTGGGATCGGCGTTGGCCGGCGTGAACGAGGAAACCGGGTCGAAGCTGAGCGAAACGGCCGGCGCACGCTTCTTGGGCGCGCTCATCGCAAACGCCGGGGACAAGACAAGACCGGCCGCGGCGACTGCCGCAGCCAGCTTGGCTCCCTGACGCTGCGCGACTCTCAACACCATTCAACTCCCTGTCAGGGACTCGATATAGTCGTAACGGGCTGAAGGTTCCATGAGCCGAATCGATTCCTCCGTCCCCTGTTGCCGACTCAACACATTCTCATCCGCTCACGGCACATGCTTGCGGGCGGGGCTTGACGATCTATAACGCCGCACAAGCCCATTCTCCGATGTTCGAGGACCGACGATGAACCGCCTGTTTACGACCGCTACCGCACTGATGGTCCTTGCCGTCGCGACCCCCGGCTGCTCGCGCAACCGGAACCTTCCGACGCAGCTTGCGCCTTCACAGGTGACCACGCTCGCGATCAATTCCTATCTGTGGCGAGCAGCGGTGGACACGGTATCCTTCGCTCCGTTGCTGCAGGCGAATGCCCAGAGCGGCGTGATCATCACCGACTGGTACACGAACCCGAAAGCACCGGGCGAGCGCGTAAAGCTCACCGTCGCCGTTCTCGATCCCGACCTTCGAACCGACGCGCTTAGGGTTTCGGCCGCCAAGCAGGTCTACCAGAATGGCGCCTGGGTTGATGCGCCGGTCTCTGCCGCGACGGTCCAGAAGCTCGAGGACATCATCCTGACCCGGGCCCGCGACCTGCGCCGCGCCGCCGTTCGGGGATAGTTCTTCCGTCATGAGCGGCCGATTCGACGCGGCTGGAGCCGACCGCCGCTGGCAGGCGCGCTGGGAGGAAGCGCGCTCGTTCCGTGCGGACAGCGACAGCAACAAGCCCAAGACCTACGTGCTCGAGATGTTCCCCTATCCTTCTGGGCGCATCCACATGGGCCACGTCCGTAACTACACGATGGGCGACGTCATCGCCCGCTTCCGCCGAATGCAGGGTCACGAAGTGCTGCACCCCATGGGCTGGGATGCTTTTGGAATGCCCGCAGAGAATGCGGCGATGGAGCGAAAGGTCCACCCTGGAGAATGGACGTGGGCCAACATCCGGGCCATGCGCGAGCAGCTAAAACGTCTCGGTTTCGCGCTCGACTGGGAGCGCGAATTCGCGACGTGTGATCCCGATTATTACGGCCACGAGCAGGCCTTGTTCCTCGACCTGTTCGAAGCCGGTCTCGTCTACCGCAAGGAGAGCGAGGTCAATTGGGATCCGGTCGACATGACAGTGCTCGCCAACGAGCAGGTAATCGATGGGAAGGGCTGGCGCTCAGGCGCCACGGTCGAACGGCGCAAGCTCTCCCAGTGGTTTCTCAGGATCACCGATTTCGCCGACGACCTGCTCGAGGGCCTCAAGACGCTCGACGACTGGCCCGAGAAAGTGCGGCTGATGCAGGAAAACTGGATCGGAAAAAGTCGCGGCCTCCAGTTCCGCTTTCGCCTTGCGAAGAAGGTGGGCGAGGTGGAGGCGGTCGAGGTTTTCACGACACGGCCGGACACGATTTTCGGAAGTAGCTTCGTTGCGGTTGCCCCGGACCACCCGATCGCACAGTCCGTCGCCGCCACTGACGCCAAGGCCGCGGAATTCATCGCCGAGTGCAAAGCCGGCGGGACAAGCGCGGCCGAGCTCGAGACCGCGGAAAAGAAAGGATTCAGGACTTCGGTCGAGGTCGTGCACCCCCTCGACGCGGAATGGCGGCTGCCGCTCTACATCGCGAATTTCGTGCTGATGGACTATGGTACCGGAGCGCTGTTCGGTGTGCCCGGGCACGACCAGCGCGACTTCGACTTCGCGACAAAATACGGCCTCCCTATCAAGCGCGTCGTTGCTCCCAGCGCCGATCTCGCATCCGAGCCGATCGGCGCCGAAGCGGAGCCGGCGCCCGGGATTGCCGTCAATTCGGGTTTCCTCGACGGCCTTCCCACCGAGAGTGCATCAGCCGAGGTGATCCGCCGCGCCGAGGCAGCCGGATGGGGCACCGGCACAGTCCAGTACCGGCTGCGCGACTGGGGAGTTTCCCGCCAGCGATACTGGGGCACTCCGATCCCCATCATTCACTGTCCCTCGTGCGGGGCCGTTCCGGTTCCCCGGGAGCAGCTTCCCGTGGTCCTTCCCGCCGAGATCGACTTCGACAAGCCCGGCAATCCCCTTGACCGCCATTTTGCGTGGAAGAATGTCGACTGTCCCACCTGCAGCGGATCGGCGACACGGGAGACCGACACGCTCGATACCTTCGTCGACTCCAGTTGGTACTTCATTCGCTTCGCAAGCCAGCCTTCCGACAAGCCGTTTGACCGGGCGGAGGCGGAAAAATGGCTTCCGGTCGCGCAATATATCGGCGGCGTCGAACACGCGATTCTTCACCTGCTGTACGCGCGCTTCTGGACACGGGCGCTGAAGCAGCTCGGCGAGATCGGGATCGATGAACCGTTCAAGGGCCTGTTCACGCAGGGAATGGTGACGCACGAAACCTACCGTGCCGGCGATGGCAGCTGGCTAAGCCCGACCGAGGTCAAGCGTGACGGAGACGACTGGGTCCATATCGTCAGCGGCGAGCCGGTAACTACCGGCCGGGTCGAGAAGATGTCGAAGTCGAAGCGCAACACGATCGACCCGGAACCGATCCTCCATAAATACGGCGCTGACGCGGTCCGCTGGTTCATGCTCTCGGATAGTCCGCCAGAGCGGGATCTCGAATGGTCCGAGGCTGGCATCGAGGGAGCGTCGCGGTTCGTGCAGCGGGTCTGGCGGCTGGCAGGTGCCAGTCAGCCTGCCGCGGGCGAGGACAACGAGCTGAGGCGCAAGCTCCATCGTACGGTCGCCGCAGTTGGCGAGGCTATCGAGGCGCTCCAGTTCAATAAGGCCGTTGCGCAGCTTTACGAGCTGACGACAGCGATCGAGAAGGCGAAGCCGTCCGCGACCCGGCATGAGGCGGTTCGCACGCTCATCCTGCTGGCGGCACCCGCGGCTCCCCATCTTGCAGAGGAGGCCTGGGCAGCGCTTGGCGAAAACGGCATGATCGTCGATGCGCCATGGCCGGATTTCGATCCGGCGTCGCTGGTTGATGATGAGGTTACACTCGCGGTGCAGGTCAATGGCAAGCTTCGCGACACGCTCAGTGCTCCGCGCGGTCTCGACCGGGCCGCCGCCGAAGCGCTCGCGCTCTCTTCCGAGAAGGTCCAGCGCCAGCTGAACGGCGTCAGCCCGCGCAAGGTCATTGTCGTTCCAGACCGCTTGGTGAATATCGTCGCATGATGCGGCGCGGCGCCTGGATTCTCGCTTTTCTGACCCTTTCGGCCTGCGGTCTGCGACCACTTTATGGTGGCGGCAGCAGTGGCATCGTCGCTTCGACCATGCGGTCGGTCACGGTCGGTCCAATTGGCGGTCAATCCGGCTGGCTGATGCGCAACAAACTGGTCGAACGGCTCGGGGAGAGCGGGGGAGCAGCCCCTGCCTACCGTCTCGACGTCACTCTGGACGACAATATCACGGCGTTTGGCCTGCGCGGCGATCGCGCCGCAACGCGCGAGCGCCGCACGCTCCGGGCTCGCTATCAGCTGGTTCAGCTTAGCAATGGCACGGTGGTGCTCGATGCGACTGCGGGCTCCGACGCGGGCATCGACATCGTCAGTTCGGAATATGCGACGGTTGCAGCGGAGCAGACCGCGCTTGAGAACCTCACCGACACGGTTGCTGACCAGATTGCGGCGCGTCTCGCACTTTATGCCTCGCGGACGGCCGCGACGAAGTGAAGGCGACGAAGGGCAGCATCGGCCGGGCGCTCGACCACCCAAGCAAAGACATCCGGTTCTATCTTTTTCACGGCCCTGACGAGGGGCAATCACGGGCGCTTGGAGCCCGCCTCGTCGAAGCGCTCGGCGCGGCCAAGGCCCCGGTTAGCACGGCCGCGATCAAGAGCGACCCTGCTTCGCTTGCTGACGAAGCGGGCGCAATGAGCCTCTTTGGCGGAAAGCGCGTCGTGTGGATCGAGCCTGCCACGAAGGACATCGAACAAGGAGTCCTCGCGCTGCTCGAGGGAGCGGTGCCCGAGAGCCCCGTAGTCGCCATTGCAGGAGCGCTGCCCAAGACATCTGGCCTTCTGAAAATCGCGGAAGCTTCGGCGCTGGCGCTCGCATTCGCTTCCTACGTCCCCGAGGGCCAGGACGCCGAGCGCATGGTCGTCGATCTTGGTCGCCGGTTCGGCCTCAAGATCAGTGCGCAAGTTGCGGTGCGCCTCGCCGAGAGCGCGGCCAATGACCAGGCCGTCATAGCCAAGGAACTCGAGAAACTTGCACTTTACATCGATGCATCGCCGCAGATGCCCAAGGAACTGGAGCTTCGCGCGGTCGACGAGATTGGTGTCGAGAGTGCAGAGGGGGACTTTCAGCGGCTCGCGGACCTTGCTCTCGAAGGCGAGATCGACGAGCTTGCCGAGGAACTGGCGCGCCTGCCCCCAGGGGGCAACGAAGGCATACCAGTGGTCCGTTCGCTGCAGCGCCGGTTGATGATGCTTGCTCCGCTGCGGGCCCGGGTCGAGCGCGGTGAACGGTTGGACGCCGTCTTGACGTCATCGGGTAGAGCCGTGTTCTGGAAGGAAAAAGGTAGGGTTCAGCGGATGCTGTCCAAGTGGACGGCCGAAAATCTCGCGACCATGGCCGTGCGCATTGGCGATCTTGAGCGGACTTTGATGTTTACCCCGGCACCGGAGCGCGAAGCGCTGGGCGAGGAATTGCTCGCAATCGCGCGAAAAGCGCGCAGCCTCTAGTTAGATCGGTTCCCCGGACAGCCGCTGACAAACCATATCGAGTTGGTCGAGGCTCGAATAATGAAGCGCGACCGTACCGCCCTGCCCCTTGTGCGTGACCTGGACCTTCAACCCCAGGATGTCGCCGAGCTGGCGTTCGAGGGCATCGAGGTCAGCGTCGACAACCCTGGCTCCGTTGCGAGCGCCCGACCGGCCGGCCTGCGCACCGTGACCGGCCCGGCCCTTGTCACGCCGAACACGCTCCTCGACCTGGCGCACTGAAAGGCCCTTCGCGATGATCTCGCGGGCAAGAGCATCTGGGTCATCTGCACCCGCGATCGCCCTTGCATGACCCATACTGATATCGCCTCGCATCAGCGATTGGCGCACAAACTCAGGAAGATCCAATAATCTCAACAGGTTGGCAACATGGCTGCGCGACTTGTGCACAAACCGGCCGACATCGTCCTGCGTGTGACCGTGTCGCTGAATGAGCTGACGATAGCCCTCGGCCTCCTCAAGCGGATTGAGGTCCTGGCGCTGGATATTCTCGATGAGGGCCAGTTCGGCGGTCGTCGAATCATCGACCTCGCGAACGATGGCCGGAATGCTGTGCAGCCGTGCCCGCTGGGCTGCACGCCAGCGTCGCTCGCCGGCGACGATCAGATAGTCCTCCCCATTCGGCCTGAGCAGGATCGGCTGGAGAACCCCGCGCTCGCGAATCGAATCCGCAAGTTCTTCCAGCGCGTCCTCATCGAACTGCACCCGCGGCTGACTGGGATTGGGCTTGATCCGCGCGACGTCGATTTCACGAACCCCGCCACGGGAACCGTCTGCGCCCGCAGACGGCGGACGAGCGGCCTCGCCGAGGAGCGCCTGAAGCCCCATGCCAAGGCCCTTGGCGGGCCGGTCGGCGCTCATGCCGCGACAGCCAACTGGGGAAGCCGGCCAATCAACTCCCGTGCAAGCCGGACATAAGCTTCAGAGCCGGGACATTTGAGGTCGTAGATCAGTGCCGGCAGTCCATGGCTGGGTGCCTCGGAAAGCCTGACATTGCGAGGAACGACCGTCTCGAAGACCGCAGCCCCAAGGCATGCCCGGACATCCTCGGAGACGGCCTGGGAGAGATTATTGCGCCGGTCGAACATGGTGAGCGCAACACCCAGGATCGATAGCTGGGGGTTGAAGGCGACCCGGATCCGTTCGACCGTCTGGAGCAGCTGGCTAAGCCCTTCCAGCGCGAAGAACTCGCACTGCAGCGGAACAAGAAGATGGCGCGCAGCCACAAGTGCATTCACGGTGAGGAGCCCGAGCGAGGGCGGGCAATCGATGAGACAGATATCCCAGCGTCCAGCGGGTGCCAGGGACAGCGCCTTGTCGAGACGGTGGGCCCGATCCTCGAGGCCCACCATTTCAACCTCCGCCCCTGAAAGGTCGACGGTTGCAGGGAGGAGATCGAGCCGCGGAACCCGCGTCGCGACTGCTGTTTCGGCTGCTGAAGCACTTCCGATCAACACGTCATAGCTGGACCTCGATCGTTGCGCCTGCGTAATACCAAGGCCGGTCGAGGCGTTTCCCTGGGGATCTAGATCGGCGAGGAGGACCCGCCAGCCGATCGCTGCAAGCGCGGTCGCGAGATTGATGGCCGTTGTCGTCTTGCCGACGCCGCCCTTTTGATTCGCCACCGCTATCCGGATCATGGCCTCGTCCTCACCCCTGAACCGACGATGATGAAAGACTGTGCGTCGGTAGCACTTTGTTCCACGTGGAACGCACCTTGCCACGTGCGCTCGGCTTCGGCCAGTTCCGCCATCGCACTTCGCCCCTTCGGAAGCGCCCAGACGGTATTTCTTGTGGACAGATGTGCGGATATTTTGAGCAACTGGCAAAGATTTGCGACCGCCCGGGCGGTGATCACATCGTAGGTTCCCGTTGCGCGTTCGGCCTTCCCGGGGAACACGCTGACGTTGAGTCGGAGCGATTCGCCCACTTTGTGGAGAAATTCCGCGCGGAGCCTGCGCGGCTCAATAAGTGCGACCGGACCCTCGACGATGCAGGCGATGACGATTCCGGGCAGTCCCGCACCCGCGCCGACATCCACCCAGGCCGAACCGCGATGTGGTTCGAAGCGGACCAGTTGCGCGGAATCGAGTATATGCCGCTCCCACAGCCGTTCGAGCGTCGACGCAGAAACGAGGTTCTGGCGACTGCTCTCCTCGCGGAGGAGAGCGGCATAGGCCTCAAGCTTTTCGAATGTTTCACGTGAAACATCACGGCGGCCCATGACACGGACCAGACCGTCCCTCATGCGGCGCTGCGATTTGCAGCAACGTAAAGCGCGGTGAGGGCTGCCGGCGTAATGCCGGGGATCCTCGACGCCTGATCGAGTGTTTCCGGGCGGACGGAAGACAGGCGTTCCACCATCTCGCCGGATAGGCCCGGTATGGCGGCGAAATCGAGGCTGGCTGAAAACCAGAGCCGCGAATCGCACTGGACAACTTCCCATTCGCGCTGCTGCCGCGCCACGTAGGGCGCATAGAGCGCGTCTGCCCGCCCCTCCTGTGTTTCCCCCCATTTCGGAGAACCTCGAAGTTCCAGGTGCTTCTCGATCTGGCGCCGCCGCCGCGGCGACAAGCAGCCGGCCAGCAGCGCAGTGCTGCCAAGTCGCGACGTCGCATTGTCCGCGCGGAGCGAAAGTCGGTACTCCGCCCTCGCGGTCATCATTCGATAGGGCTCGCTGACCCCCTGCAAGGTGAGGTCGTCGATCATGACCCCGACGTATGAGGTCCGCCTGTCGAACCGCACCTCCTCGATCCCGAGCGCGAGCGCCGACGCGTTAAGGCCCGCGACGAGGCCCTGCGCCGCAGCCTCCTCATACCCGGTTGTCCCGTTGATCTGCCCCGCAAGGAAGAGTCCGGGGACCTCCCGGACCTCAAGCGTCTGGTTCAGGCGCCGGGGATCTACAAATTCATATTCGACGGCATAGCCTGGCCGAACGATCTTGGCGCGCTCCAGGCCCGGGATTGACCGCACGAAGGTCTCCTGGACGTCCGCCGGCAACGACGTGGAAATTCCATTCGGGTACACCAGCGGGTCATCAAGCCCCTCGGGCTCGAGAAAGACCTGGTGGGCGGGCCGGTCCGAAAAGCGCTTCACCTTGTCTTCGATCGACGGGCAGTAGCGCGGGCCCCGGCCCTCGATCGCCCCCGCGAACAACGGCGATCGGTCAAAGTTTGCACGAATGAGATCGTGCGTCTGTTCGGTGGTGCGGGCGATGGCGCAGCACAACTGAGGCTGCGCGACGAAGTCGTCGAACGCAGACATGGTCCACTGGTCGATGTCGCTCGGCTGCTCCTCGAGGCGAGCCCAGTCTATGGTTCGTCCGTCGACCCGCGGCGGCGTCCCCGTCTTGAGACGCCCCTGCCCAAGGCCGACCTCCCTTAGCTGGCCTGCGAGCGGGATCGTCGCGCGCTCACCCTGCCGACCGCCCTCCGTCACTTGCTCGCCAACGAACATCCGGGCGTCGAGGAATGTCCCGGTCGTGATCACCGCAGCCCGGCACGGAAGTGTCCGCTCGTGCGTCCTGACCCCGACGAGGCGGCCGCCGCTTAGTACCAGCTCCACCGCCTCGGCGAAAACGAACTCAACATTCTCCAGCTCGAGCAGCGAAGAGATTGCAGAGCGATACCTCTTGCGATCCGCCTGCACTCGCGGCCCCCAAACCGCCGGCCCCTTGCTTCTGTTGAGCATCCGCCGATGAATTGCGGAACGGTCGGCTGCACGTGCCATCAACCCATCGAAAACATCGAGCTCCCTCACCAGATGGCCCTTTCCTACGCCGCCAATCGAGGGATTGCAGGACATTTGCCCTGCGTCTTCACGCCGGAAGGTGATGAGGCCGACGCGGGCGCCACGTCGGGCCGCCACGGCCGCAGCCTCGCACCCGGCATGGCCGGCGCCGATCACCAGAACATCGTGCATGGATCTGTCTTAGCTCATGAGTGTTCCACGTGAAACACCGGGCTCACTTCCCCAGGCAAAAGCGTCCGAACAGTGCGTCCAGCACGTCCTCCACTCCGGCGCGGCCGGTCAATCGGTCGAACGCGCCCCGGGCCATGCGCAGGCCCTCCGCCACCAGAACGGGATCGCTACATGAAGCTGCAGCGAACAATGAATCCGCGGCCTCCCCGATATGCCGAGCCTGCCGCCGGTTGAGCGCAATTGCGTCATCCGACGGCAAGATTGCCCGCGCCCGCGATTCAATGATCTCAAGGAGGCTTGCCACCCCCTCCCCTGTCACAGACGAAACGCCAAGCGAGCCCGGAGGGGTTCGCCCACGTTCGGGAAGGTCCACCTTGGCATGCACCATGACGATTTGCCGATGGCGAGGGGCGACCCCCTCCTCGCCAAGCCACACAAGCACGTCGGCGGACTCGATCAACTTGCCCGCACGCGCCACGCCAATGGACTCGACCTGGTCCTCGGTATCGCGCAGACCCGCCGTGTCTGTGAGCCGCACCGGAACGCCGCCGACGGAAAGCGGGACCTCAATATGGTCGCGTGTCGTCCCTGGAAGGTCGGCGACGATCGAGCGATCTTCACCTGATAAGACATTGATAAGGCTTGATTTCCCGACATTTGGCGGCCCCGCCACAACCACTCTAACCCCATCCTTCAGGGGTTCCACCCGGGGACGCCCGAGCCACTCGCGGAGCTCGTCCCCGAGCACCGTGCAGGCGTCCAACAGGGAGCTGTCGATCGCCTCGTCCTCCTCGTCATAGTCGATGGCCAGTTCAGCTCGCGCCGACAATCCAAGGAGGCGGTCCTGCCACGCCGAAATCTGCTTCCTCAAGCCGCCTTCCGCCAGAGCAAGCGCCGACTTGCGCTGCGATTCAGTCTCGGCTTCGAGGAGATCGGCAAGACCTTCCGCTTCAGTCAGATCAATCCGGCCGTTCTCGAAGGCGCGGCGGGTGAACTCGCCGGGCCGTGCCTCCCGCAACCCGTCGATGGCCGACAACGCACGGAGCACAGCATCGACAGTCGCCCGGCCGCCATGACATTGGAGTTCGACAATATCCTCGCCAGTCGAGCTTGCAGGACAATCGAACCGCAGAACCAGCGCCTCATCCAACAGCTCGCCCGACACGGGATGGCGCAGCTCGCGCACCCCGGTCGTGCGGGCGGCGGGAAGCGATCCCGCAATCTGCTCTCCGGCGTGTCTCGCGGCTGTTCCGCTGATACGGATCACTGAAATCGCTGCCGGCGGACGACCGCTCGACAGCGCGAAGATGGTGTCCGTCATCGTGCAGGCTAGCTGAAGAGGGGAGCGATCACCGGCGCTACATGTCCTGCGCCCTCATAGATCATCTTGACCGCAACCCACAGTATCACCGCAAGACCGCCCCATGCGATCCAGCGGTACTGGTCGATGTACCGGGCGATCACGTTGGCCGCGGCGCCCATCAGGATGACGGACAGAGCCAAGCCAAATATGAGAACGTAAGGGTGCTCGCGCGCGGCACCGGCGACTGCAAGCACATTATCGAGGCTCATGCTGACGTCGGCCAGGGCAACGCCCCAGGCAGCGCTGGCAAAGTTCTTGGCAGGCCTCAGTCCCGAATGCTCGTCACCGAGGACTTCTTCGGAACCGGTGCTTTCGTCCTTGTGGCCAAGCTCCCGGTACATGCGCCAGGCGACCCACAGAAGAAGAATCCCTCCGGCCAGCACCAGCCCGACGACCTGAAGCAGCTGGGAAACCAGCAAGGCGAATGCGATCCGCAGCACCAGCGCTGCAGCAACGCCGATCAGGATCACTTTCTTCCGCTGCTCAGCCGGGAGCCCCGCCGCAAGAGCCCCGACGACGATCGCATTGTCACCGGCAAGAACGATGTCGATGAACAAGATCTGGAGAAACGCAGCGACAGCGCCGCCACTTAGAAATCCAAGGTCCATAAAACCGGCCTAGCCGAGGCCCATGAGGTGCCTCAAGCCCATCACATGCTCTCCGCCCATGAACCCTTCGTAGATCATGCCGCAGGCGACCCACAGGATGAGGGCGAGGCCGACATAGTTGATCCAGTGATATCGCTGGATGAGCTTTGCCACGTAATTTGCAGCAAAACCCATAATGAGAACCGAGAAACTGAGGCCGACTACCAGGAGCGCCGGATTCTGGCGCGCAATCGAGGCCACCAACAGTACGTTGTCGAGGCTCATGCTGAGATCGGCAACCGTAATTGCGATGGCGGCCTGCAGCAGCGTCTTGCTCGCAGGCGGCCCTTCAATGGCAAGCGTAGCCGGATCATCGGCGACGACATCGGCTTTCGGGTGAAGCTGCCGCCACATGTTGTACGCTACCCACAAGAGCAGCAGCCCGCCTGCAAACATGAGGCCGGTGATCCTGAGGAGCTTCGTTGCAAGTACCGCGAAGGTGATCAGGAACAGCAATGCCATTCCGACCCCGAACATCAGGACTTTGCGGCGGTCTCGCGCGGGAAGACCTGAAGCAAGCGAACCCATGATGACGACATTATCGCCCGCCATCGTGAGGTCGCCGACGATTATCTGGCCGAGCTTGGCAAGCCCGCCGGCGGTGAAGATCGCCCCGAAGTCGAAGCTTTCAAACACCGCCGGCTAGCGCCCTACTGGTTCATCGAGGCAAAGAAATCCTCGTTCGACTTCGCATCCTTCATCTTGTCGAGAAGGAACTGCATCGCGTCGACCGTGCCCATCTGCATCAGAATTCGTCGCAGCACCCACATCTTTGTAAGGGTGCCCTGCTCCACCAGCAGTTCCTCCTTGCGGGTTCCCGACTTGCCGACATCGAGCGACGGGAAGATGCGCTTGTCGGCAACCTTCCGGTCGAGAACGATCTCGCTGTTGCCGGTGCCCTTGAACTCTTCGAAGATGACTTCGTCCATCTTCGATCCCGTATCGATGAGCGCAGTCGCGATAATCGACAGCGAGCCGCCTTCCTCGATGTTACGAGCGGCGCCGAAAAAGCGCTTCGGCCGCTGCAGCGCGTTGGCGTCGACGCCGCCCGTCAGCACCTTGCCGGAGCTTGGAACAACCGTGTTGTAGGCCCGGCCAAGGCGGGTGATGGAATCGAGCAGGATCACGACGTCCTTCTTGTGTTCGACGAGACGCTTGGCTTTCTCGATCACCATTTCGGCGACCTGGACGTGGCGGCTGGCAGGCTCGTCGAAGGTCGAGGAGATGACCTCGCCGTTCACCGAGCGCTGCATGTCGGTCACTTCTTCGGGACGCTCGTCAATCAGCAGGACGATGAGGATGACCTCGGGATTATTGTCCGTGATCGCCCGGGCGATGTTCTGCAGCAGGACCGTTTTGCCGGTCCGCGGCGGAGCGACGATCAGCGCGCGCTGGCCCTTGCCGAGCGGCGACACGATATCGATGACCCGGGCGGACTTGTCCTTGATCGTGGGATCGAGCGTATCCAGCCGAAGCTTCTCGTCGGGATAAAGCGGCGTCAAATTGTCGAAATTAACCCGGTGACGGACTGTTTCAGGGTCATCGAAGTTGATCGTGGTAACGCGGGTCAGCGCGAAATAGCGCTCGCCCTCCTTCGGACCGCGGATCTCACCTTCAACCGTGTCCCCGGTACGAAGCCCGAAGCGGCGGACGATCGACGGCGCGACGTAAATGTCGTCAGGACCAGCGAGATAATTGGCTTCGGGCGACCGTAGGAAGCCAAATCCGTCGTTCAGCACCTCGATGGTGCCCGAACCCATGATCTCGACGCCGTTTTCGGCCTGGACCTTGAGGATCGAGAACATGAGATCCTGCTTGCGCATCGTTGATGCGCCCTCGACGCCCATCCCCTCGGCCATTGCGACGAGATCAGCGGGAGTCTTTTTCTTCAATTCTTTCAGATGCATGTGGATATTCTTTTCTTGGGGAGTGGTGCTCGAGCTTCTCAAAACTGGTCGAAAGCTGAGACGCGGCAGGACGCCGCGACAAGGAGAAGGGAACGACGCCGGCTATTTAAGGAAACTGGCCGGAGCCGCTCTGGACTGGACGTATGTTGGCCCTGTGCCTGTGTCAATCAGCACTGGGGCCTCGGAGCGCCGAAACGTTCAGAATGGGCGAACGATTACCAGAACCACGATCAGTGCTGCAGCGATCCCCGGAATCTCGTTGATCATTCGAACGGCCCGGCCCGAAAGCGGCCGCTGACCGCTTGCCAGTTTCTTTCCATAAGCGCCGAGCCAGCCCTGGTACCCACTGAGGGCGATCACGAGCGCGAGCTTGGCATGGAACCAGCCCTCGCTCCAGGCGCCGATGTGGAAGGCAAGCATCAGGCCGAGCGCCCACACGACTATGATCGCTGGCGTCAGGATGATTGAGCGAACCCGCGCCTCGCGCTCGATCCATGCGCGGTCCTCGGGTGATCCGACAGTCGCTTCCTGGTGATAGACGTAGAGACGTGGCAGCAAGAACAGGCCGGCCATCCAGAAAATAACGAAGGTCAGATGGGCCGCCTTGACCCATGGGTAGGCCAGCCCGAGCCAGCCGACGTAGTTGTTCACCGTTCCCCCTTCACCAGTGCAACCAGCTGCTCGACGTGAGCAATGGGCGTATCTTGAAGAATGCCGTGCCCGAGATTGAAGATGTGAGGGCGGCCGCTGAAGGCGTCAAGGATGCCGCGGACGGCCGATTCGAGGACTTTCTCCCCAGCAACGAGCGCTAGGGGGTCAAGATTGCCCTGGAGCGGAAGATTCGCGGGAAGCTCCCTTGCCGCCCAAAGGGGATCGACGGTCTCATCGAGGCCGATTGCATCAACGCCAGTCTCCCGGGCGTAGGCGCCAAGCTTCCCCCCCGCACCTTTTGGAAATCCGATGACCGGAACCCCCGGATGACGCTTCTTCAGCGCCGAGACGAGCCGAGCGGTAGGAGCGATCACCCAGCTTTCGAATTGGGCGGGCGACAGGCTGCCCGCCCAGCTGTCGAAGAGCTGGAGGACTTCGGCGCCCGCTTGTGCCTGTCCCGAAAGATAGTCGAGCGTCACCTCTTCGATCCGCTCGCTGATGGCGCGAAAGGCCCCGGGATCGGTATAAGCCAGTCTGCGTGCTTCGGCCTGGTCACGACTGCCCTGTCCAGCGACCATGTAGGTGGCAACCGTCCATGGGCTGCCGGCAAAGCCGATGAGTGCTTTGCCCGCTGGCAGTGCCGCTTTCACCTTGCACACGGTATCGTAGATGGGTTCGAGCCGCGCAGGATACGCCGTCAGTTCATCGACCGAGCAGTTCGCAAGGGTGGGCGTCAGGCGTGGTCCCTCGCCGGTTACAAAACTCAAATTCTGGCCGATTGCGAACGGGACGATCAAAATGTCGGAAAAGAGGATCGCGGCGTCGAGTTCGGGAAATCGCCTCAGCGGCTGGAGCGTGACTTCCGCCGCGGCGTCGCTGTCATAGACGAGATCGAGAAAGCTTCCCTTCTCCTGACGAAGGGCACGATATTCGGGCAGGTATCGTCCGGCCTGGCGCATCATCCACATCGGCACCGGGTCGACCCGCTGACTGCCAAGGACTGCGATCAGCGGCTTGGCCACCTGCATATCGGGAAGCTCGGAAGGCATGAAAGCCACCCTTCTTCTCTCCTTATTATATTTAGAATCTAAGATTGAAGATGTTGTTGGGAGCGGGAGTGCGGGGTTTAGGCGCGGCTACCGGAATTGCCAACAAGGTGCCCGGTGCGCGTCTCTATGGGCTAGGGCGGGTTGGACCGATTCGATCCCATGATTCACAGTCTGGGGATGGATTCAGTCCCCGTGGATGAATCTTCGAATGATGGCTGCGGCAGGATCGACAAACGGTCGGTTGAAGCCGTCCCCAGCACCGAGCTAGCGTTGCTACGCGTCTTTTCCACAAGGTTGTTCGATTGAGCCTGATCCTCGCCTCTACCAGCGCAATCCGCCGGCAAATGCTCGATGCTGCTGGTGTCGATTATCGGGCGTGCAAGCCGGACGTCGATGAGGATCTCCTCAAATCGCGTTTCGACAAGGCGGGGGAGATCGCCACCGCACTCGCCGCTGCAAAGGCCTGCAGTATCGAAACCGACGACTGGGTGATCGGAAGTGACAGCGTGATCAGCGCTGGCGGACGGTTGTTCGACAAGCCGCGAGGGAAAGCCGAGGCGGCCGGGCATCTGCGCTTCTTTTCGGGTAAGACAATGTTGCTAACAAGCGCGGTCGCCCTCGCGCGTGCTGGCAATATCGACTGGCTTCATGCCGAGACCGCGCGGCTCGAGGTCCGCGAACTTTCGGATCAGTTCATCGACGCCTATCTCGATGCCGAATGGCCGCAGGTAGGCTATACCGTTGGGGTATTCCGGCTGGAGGCACGCGGAGTGCAGTTGTTCGACAGCATCGAAGGTGACCATTTCACTATCCTCGGGATGCCGCTCGTGCCGCTGCTTGCAGCGCTTCGAGACCGGGGATTGTTGCTGTCGTGATCCGGATCGCGCTGACGGGTTCGATCGGGATGGGAAAGTCGACGGTAGCGGCAATGTTCGAACGTGCAGGCCTTCCGGTTTTCGATGCGGACGCCGTGGTCAGGCAGCTGCAGGGTCCCGGTGGCGGGCTGGTCACGAAAATCGGCGAACTCTTCCCGGGAACGGTCCGCTGCGGCACGCTCGATCGCGATTGCCTTGCTCAAATCGTTCTTGGGGACCCGGTCAAACTCGCGGCGCTGGAGCAGCTCGTCCATCCTGCTGTGCGCGGCGCTCGAGACATTTTTGCTAAGGAGCATCCCGACGCCTCGGCGCTGCTGTTCGAGATCCCGCTCTTGTTTGAAACAGGAAGCGAAAAGGAATTCGACAAGGTTGTGGTCGTCTCGGCGCCGGCCGGGGTCCAGCGCTCAAGGGTCATGGCACGGCCAGGGATGACCAGCGCCAAGCTCGATTCGATTCTGGCCCGGCAAATGCCTGATGAGGAAAAGCGCAGGCGTGCCGATTTCGTCGTGGACACGGGGGGTGACCTATCCACAACTGAGAGCCAGGTGCGCGACATTCTCACTTGTCTTGGAATTGGGCCCGTCCGATAGATTCGCTTCATGCGGGAAATCGTCTTCGACACGGAAACCACGGGCCTGAACCCCCTGAGCGGTGACCGTATGGTCGAGATCGGTTGCGTCGAGATCTTCAACCGGGTCGAGACCGGGCGGCACTTCCATGCCTATTTCAATCCCGACAGGGACATGCCGTTCGAAGCGCAGGAAGTGCATGGGCTCACGAACCTGTTTCTCTCCGACAAGCCTCGGTTTTCCGAAAGGGTCGACGAGCTCCTGGACTTTCTCGGCGATTCGCCACTCGTTGCGCACAATGCAGGCTTCGATTTCGGTTTCCTCAATTTCGAGCTCGAGAAGTGCGGGCGCGTTGCCGTTTCAATGGGCAGGATGGTGGATACGCTGACGCTCGCCCGCTCCAAGCATCCTGGCGCGAAGCACAGCCTCGATGCCTTGTGCATGCGGTTCGGCATCGATCGCAGTCACCGGGTGAAGCATGGGGCCCTTCTTGATGCCCAGCTTCTCGCGCAGGTCTATGTCGAGCTGACCGGGGGCCGGCAGATCGGACTCGGACTCGTCGCAGAAGCTGGATCCGTCTCGGTTCGGCAGTCTTCACGTCCAATCATCGTTCGCGAGCCGCGGCCGCCCCGTCCCCACGCGCCGTTGGCGGAGGAACTCGAACGGCATCGGGCGTTTATTGCAAAGCTGGTCAACCCGCTTTGGGAACGCTTCGCGTCCATCCACTAAGCGCCGGTTGACGCGAGGTTCGGCGCGGTCCTAAGCGCGCCTGACACGAAGGAGCCAGGCAAAGTGGACGTACGGGTCGCGGGTCATCAGGTCGATACCGGCGATACGCTGCGCGAGCATGCTCAGCGGCGCGTTGCCGAGATTACGGAGAAATACTTTTCGCGATCGGTGGGTGCGAACGTCACCTTCGGGCGCGGTCCAAACAACGACTATACCTGCGACATCATCGCGCCCGTCGTGCAGGGCGTAGTGCTCAAGGCTTCCTACAGCGGCCGGGAGCCAGAGATCGCATTCAACGGCGCTGCAGACCGCATCGAGAAGCAACTTCGGCGGTACACGCGCAGGCTGAAAGATCACAAGGTCGATGAAGACGCGCAAGCCTATGTTGAGAACGCCGCTTACACCATATTCTCTGACGCGGGTGCGGAACCGGAAAACACCGAATTTCCTGCAATCGTTGCCGAGACACGGGTCGACATTCCCGAAGCCAGCGTCTCCGATGCGGTTATGCTGATGGACCTTCGCAACACGCCGGCACTCATGTTCAAGAACAGCGCAACGGGCGAGTTCAACATGATCTACCGCCGAGAAGACGGAAATGTCGGCTGGGTTGAGCCGCATACCGACTGAACCCATTTAAATCACACGCGGCCAAGGTGCGACTGGTCGCACCAGTCACGAGTTTTACTTGTATGCACCTTGCCGATTTTCTCGATTGCGACGCGATCAAGACCGCCCTTCCTGGCGGTAACAAGCGATCGCTGATGAAGCAGCTGGCCGAGCTTGCAGCGCAGCGCATTGGCGTTGGTTCGGCATCGGTTCTTGCCGGCCTCAATGAACGTGAGCAATTGGGCTCAACGGGCTTTGGGCAGGGCGTCGCCATACCGCACGCCAAGATCGAGGGCCTCGGCCAGATATACGGGCTCTTCGCGCGGCTCGCCGAACCCGTCGATTACAAGGCAATCGACGGGCGGCCGGTAGATTTGGTGTTCCTGCTCCTGTCGCCTCCCGATGCCGGCGCGGAACATCTAAAAGCGCTGGCGGCGATCAGCCGAGTGACACGGGACGCTGCAAATCTGGAACGACTGCGTGGTGCGCGCAGCCGCGACGCCCTGGTAGCGCTGCTGATGGGCGCCGACGAACGGGACGCCGCCTGACCAACGAGCGGCTCCCCACGCACCTTGAGGTCGCCGCGCTCTTGCGGCGCGCGGCCGTCGAGGGTGATTTCGGGGCAATAATGAGAAAGGGCGACGAGGAGCGCGGTTCGCTCCTCATCTTCGTTTCCAGCCGGGGCAGGCACGTTGCTTGCCTCGAGCGCGTCCTCGACCTCGATGGAGGCTATCGCTGGGAAGTGGTTGGCCCCGCCGAATCGGCGGGTTCCACCGAAATTGCCGATTTCCTCGCCCGTCGCGCACGCTTCGACGAGGATTTGTGGGCGATCGAACTGGATATCGCGGAGGCCGAACGGTTCATCGCTGAAACGAAGTTAACGGGTTGACCCTCACGGCGAGGGCGTCAAATCTGCGCTCAACAACAAGAGCGGGGGGCATTCCTTCAGCAGCAATTGCAGGGAATGCCACGCAAGACGGGGAATCACCACGGGCGCTGGCGAAGTATTCGCAAAGTAATTGGGCGCACCTTTTGGCGGTTCACCGCACTCTCAACGGTCCGAATGTTGGCTTCTTTTCGCTCAGCACTGCTGATGGTCGCTGCGCTTACCGTCATGATTATTGCTCCGGCGCAAGCCGGGCCAACGGCGGAGCCGGTCATGCCGGCTACCAGCGCGACGCTGCCGAAGGTAGCGGTTCCTGAGCTGCTCGACCCGCAGGGCGAGCCGACCCTCTCCCAGCCTCAGGCGACGGAGGGTCAAGACAATAACAATGATCAGGATGCGGCCGCGGCAGTGAAGCCAAGCGGCGATCTCGCGGCGATGGTCGCCCAGCTTCGTGGCCCTGAAGCGGGCAGCCGCGAACTGGAGTGCCTCGCAACTGGCATCTACTTTGAATCGAAGAGCGAGCCCCTCGCCGGTCAGCTTGCGGTCGGCAAGGTGATCGCAAACCGGGCCCAGAGCGGCGGCCGGTTCCCCGGCACGTACTGCGGCGTGCTGTTCCAGCGCGGGCAATTTTCGTTCGTGCACGGTCATGCCCTTCCTGCAGTTTCGCATCTCAACCGCCAGTGGCAGACGGCTGTCGCAATCGCGAAGATCACCGACAAGGGACTGAAGGAGTCGGCAGTTGGTGACGCGCTCTTCTTCCACGCGCGTTATGTCGCTCCGGGCTGGCACATGAGGCGGGTCGCCTCGATCGGCAATCACGTCTTCTATCGCTGAGACAAGGCGAACAAGGACAAGCAGCGGGCGAGCCTCGAGCTCGCCCGCTTTCTTTTTGGCCACGATTTGTTCTAGTGAGACGATGGCCACGCTCGAGTCTCCTTGCTTCGTCGACGGTCCGCCGATTGCGTCGGAGGTCGCCCGCGGAGTCACTCGTTTGTTCTGCCGCCAGGACCTGTTCGCGGTCTGCGAAATGCCCCTTCCCAACGGTCGCCGCGCCGACCTCATGGCGATCGATTCGAAAGGACGATTCACGATCGTGGAAATCAAGGTCGCAAAGGCGGACCTGATCGGCGATGGCAAGTGGACTGACTATCTCGATTATTGCGACCGGTTTTTCTGGGCGGTTCCGGCAAACCTTGCCGGATTCCTCGACGAGGAGCGTTACCTGCCGGGAGCAGCAGGGCTGATTGTCGCGGATCGATATGACGCAGCCGTCGTGCGGGAGGCGGTCGATCGGCCTTTGGCTCCCGCGCGCCGCAAGGCCGAGCTACTGAGGTTTGCGCGCCGGTCTGCTCGGCGGCTCGCCGCGCAGGTCGATCCTTCGCTGGGTGACCTTACCTAGCGCTTGGCAGCCGTGCCCTTGGGCTTCTTGTCTTCGATCAGCTTCAGGATGTCGCGAGCGCGCGGATCGCGCGTTGCATAGTCCCGCGCCGAGTAGCCGGCAGCGTGATCGGTTCGGTCGGGGTCGGCACCGGCATTGAGAAGCTGGCGAACGATCGGTGTTTCTCGCTGCTGCACGGCGATGATGAGCGGGGTTTCGCCCATCCTGTTCGGCCCATCCACCTTGGCTCCAAGTGCCAGGAGCCACTCGATCGCATTGTCGAAGCCAACCCGGGTGGCAGCAATCAGCGGCGTATCGCCGCCCTTCCCCGCAAGGTTTGGATCGGCGCCTTTGGTCAGCAGGAAGCCTGTCCACTGCTCGTCGCCACGGCTGATGGCGACGATGAGGCCCGTGTTTCCATCGCCATCCTTGGTGTCCACGAAACCCTTGGAATGAGATTCGAGAAGCTGCGTGGCCTTGTCGCCGTCACTTTTCTTCACCGCTTCGGTGAAATCGTATCCCGCATTGGCGCTGCTTGACTGGGCTGCGGCGGGCGAGGCCAGCAGCGCGGCTGCAGCGCACATGACAAAAGCTAGCTGTTTCACGATCTTAAGCCCCAAAGTCCCGCTTGATCACTCGCGCTTAGCAGAGCAAGGCTCGACTTCAAATGAACGGACCCGCGCCATTTTGGGAAAAACCCCTAGCGGAACTCGACCGTGGCGAGTGGGAAGCCCTGTGCGACGGCTGCGGACGATGCTGCGTCCACAAGCTCGAGGACGAGGAGACAGGCCTCCTCTATCCGACCAATGTCGCTTGCAAACTGCTCGATCGCCGCAATGGCCGGTGCATGGATTATAAGAACCGAATGGCGCTCGTGGCCGACTGCGTAAAGCTCGATCGCAAGAATCTATCAGGTCTCGATTGGTTGCCGTCGACCTGCGCATATCGGTTGCGTGCCGCGGGGGAACCGCTGCCTGACTGGCATTATCTCGTTTCGGGGAGCCGCGAGACAGTGCACGAGGCCGGCCAGTCCACGCGCGGCTGGACCGTGAGCGAAGACGACGCCGGCGAACTCGAATATCATGTTGTCGAGCGCACGCTCTGAAGCCGGCCTTGAAGCGGGCCTTCCCGCGCCGATCGAGATACGACCGCTGAAGTCGGCGCGGCGCCTTCGCCTGAGGTTCGACGAGGCAAGCGGAACGCTGAAACTCACATGTCCATGGCGGATGAGCCGAAAGGCCGCGCTGAGCTGGGCGCTCGACCAGCGGGAGTGGATCGCAGCGCAGGTCGAGCGAATGCAGCCTGGCCAGCCGTTCGAGCCGGGAGAAACGATCCCGCTGGAGGGCCGGGAAGTCTGCATCGCATGGGATGAGGAAGCGCCCCGAAGCCCGGTTCTCGCCGATGGCGTCCTGTGCCTCGGCGGGCCGAAGTCCAGCGTCTCGCGGCGGGTTGAAAGCTACCTCAAGAGGCGCGCGATCGAGACGATGTCACGGGAAGTGGCTGAATATGCATCATTGATTGACGTGACGGCGTCGGCGGTCAGCGTTGGCGATGCGGGCACCCGCTGGGGCAGCTGCTCCTCCCAGCGCAAGATCCGCCTTAGCTGGCGGCTGATCCTCGCTCCCCCCGCAGTCCGGCGGTATGTTGTGGCGCATGAGGTTGCCCACCTCGTACACCTCGATCACGGTCTTCAGTTCAAGGCGCTCGAAGCGCGGCTGTTCGGGCCCGGTCTTTCCGAGGCGAAGGCGACGCTACGTCGAATAGGGCCGCGGTTGCGACGGGTCGGACGGAGGCGTTGATTCAGGCTGTCGCGGCGGCGGCGGAGGTTGTCGCGGCTGGGGCTGGGGCTGGGCGTAGCCGGGCTGGCGCGGTTGCTGCTGCGGCGGAAACGCCTGGTCGAGTTCCTGTTGCGAGGGCTCACCGGTCCCGTCGGGCCGGACCACAGGTTGTGGTTGCGGAGACCCCTGGTCGGGGGGCGGCGTACCAAGTGGCATGCCGTTTTCGTCGACCATCGGCTGCATGCCGTTAGCGTCGACCGGCTGGTCGCCATACATTTCTTCCTCGGGCGTCAGCTGCCAGTCGGGCATCGGCACCTGCGTCTCGAATTGCTCGACAGGCCTGCCGGCGACCGCAGTGGACATGAAATCGTGGAATGCGCGGGCAGGCGCGGTCCCGCCCTGAAGGCCTCCGACGGGCCGTGCATCGTCGCGGCCCATCCAGACGCCCGTTGTGAGACCGCTCGAGAAGCCGATGAACCAGCCATCCTTGTTGAGGGTGGTGGTCCCCGTCTTTCCTGCGACCGGCCGTCCGATCTGGGCTGCGCGGCCCGTTCCGGACAGGACCGCCGACTGGAGGAGGTCTGTCATCTCGGCCGCTACCCAGGGAGCAACGAGCACTCGGCCCTCGTCGCCTTCATGCTGGTAGAGCATGCGGCCGTCGGCGGTCACCACGCGCCTTATTCCGTAAGGTGTTACAGCAACACCCTTGTTGGCGACCGACGCAAACGCGCGTGCCATGTCGATAAGCCGAACGTCGCTCGTGCCCAGGACCATGGACGGGTAGGTGGCGATGGGCGAAGTGATCCCGAATCGGCGGGCCATGTCGGCGATCGTCGAGAAACCCACCTGGGCACCGATCTTTGCGCTGACGGTATTGAGCGATCGCGAAAAGGCTTCGCGCAGCGTTACCGGCCCGAGATTCTCGCGCTCGGCATTGCGCGGGCTCCACCCATCGATCGTCACCGGTTCATCGACGATGGTGTCGGTCGGCTTCATGCCCGATTCCAGCGCCGCCAGATACACGAACAGCTTGAACGCAGATCCTGGCTGCCGCTGTGCCTGGGTCGCGCGGTTGTAAATCGAGGACACATAGTCCTTGCCGCCGACCATTGCGCGCACCGCGCCGTCACGGTCGATCGCTACCAGCGCGCCTTGCGCACCGTCAGGTGCGTTGGCTCGGACTGCACGGTCGGCCGCGACCTGCATCGCCGGGTCGAGGGTGGTCCAGACGTCGATAGGATCCTTGGTCTGGTCGATCAGCGTATCGAGTTGAGGGAGCGCCCAGTCCGTGAAGTAACGGACGCTGTTCTGGTTGACGGTCTGCTGGATGCGGACGCTTGCGGGGTCGACCTGCGCTGCGGTGTCGGGGGTGATGAAGCCGTTCTTCACCATGGTCTGAAGGACCACACCCGAACGTGAGCGCGCCGCTTCGATGTCGGCCGTGGGCGAATAGTTGGAGGGCGCCTTTACAAGGCCCGCGATGATCGCGGCTTCGCCGAGGCTAAGGTGGTCGGCGCCGTGACCGAAGAATTTGCGGGAGGCGGCATCGATTCCATAGGCGCCGCCTCCAAAATAGACGCGGTTGAGATAGAGCTCGAGGATCTGGTCCTTGCTGAACTTGCGCTCGAGCGCCAGCGCGAGGATCGCTTCCTTGATCTTTCGGCCAAAGCTGCGGTTGTTGGTGAGGAAGATGTTGCGGGCGAGCTGCTGGGTGATGGTCGAGGTTGCGCTCACCCGGTGCCCCTTGGCGAGTGCCGATGCGATGGCGCGCCCGATACCGATGGGGTCGACGCCGATGTGGCTTCTATACCTTCGATCTTCGGTGGAGATCATCGCCGCCCGCATCTCGGCAGGAATCTGATCGTAGGTCAGCCACTGGCCGAAGCTTGGCCCGAGCGACACCAGTACCTGGCCATTGGCCGCGCGCACCCGGATCATTTGTCCAAGGTCATTGCGCTTGGTGAGCTCGCCGTAGCCTGGAAGGTAGGCGACCGCGACCGCTACTGCGACGACGAGCGCCAGGATCGACAGCAGCGCGGCGTAGCCGACGCCTTTGAGGAATCCTGACAAGGTTGAGCGTCCCGTGGACTTTGGTTGCGTTCGCGGCATTCGTGACGGGGATAGAAAGCTGGGCGCGAGCCGACAATAGCGGGCGTCGCAAAGCCTGGATCGACCTTATGAAGTGGACCCGCCCGCTCTGTCTTCCCGAAGGTTAGCGCCAGCTTAACCCTGTCTTAGCGCCTCTCCGCATAGAAGAGGAGGCCATGGCCGCCCTCAAACATCTCGCGCTGCTGATTGCCGGACTTGCCGGGGCCGGTCCCGTCTATGCGCAATGTCGGCTCTGCGATCAGCCGGCTGCGGCAACGCCGACGCAAACTCCGCCGGGCGACCTCGAACTTCGGATCGAAACCAGCCTGAACTTCGACAGGCTCGTCCTCTCGGGCAACGGCCAGGGCGGAGCGGTCATCCGCCCTACCGGTGCGAATGGGGCCGACGGGGCAGTTATGGAAATTGGCCCGCGGGCAACGGTCGGGACAGTTTCGGTGCACGGCCAAGCCAACCGCGAGCTCAGCATCGACATGCCGCACAGGATCGAACTCTATTCCGGCGCGGGAGGCCGTATCAGCCTCTTGGACATTTCCACCGACCTGCCCTCGACGCCGAGACTCGATGCGGGAGGAAACCTCAGTTTCCACTTCGGCGGGCGTCTTGTCGTCTCCGGGAGTGACGAAGGCCAGTTTCGCGGCGACCTTGTGATCAACGTCGATTATGCGCCCGATGCATCCATTTCGGCGGGAAACCTAATCGCTCGTTAACCATAAGCTTGAGCGAAGCTGTAAGCGGTTCTGGTTAATGCCGCCCCTACCATCTTGGCCGTGTTGCTGGCGTGTCAGAAGGAGTGGGGATCGGATGAGCAAGCTTTTCGCAGCCATGGCGAGCATCGCGCTTGCACTCACCAGCACGGCGGCGAATGCCGTCAGCCCCGCAACGCAGGCAACCGCTACCGCCCGTATCTACAAGGCGCTGCAGATCTCGTTCGTTCAAAATCTCGATTTCGGCACGCTCGTGCTGAGTTCGGGCACCTGGTCGGGACAGCTCATCAACATGGACCAGGCAGGCGCCCTTACCGGCTGCGGTACGAACGTCACCTGCACAGGTTCGCCCGTCGCTGCAAAATATCACCTGGTCGGAACCAACAATGCCATAGTGAAGATCACCTCGCTCCCGTTCAGCCTTACGGGTCCTGGAACCATCGCGTTCACGCCCAATGCACCCGCCACCGTCAATCTTGGGGCGACAGGGGCGACCACGGGCGTAGATTTCTCGATCGGCGGCTCGATCACACTCAATTCGACGACGCCGGACGGCGTCTACACGGGCGTGTTCGCAGTGACGGCCGATTATCAGTGACTCTCGGACTTGCGGCTCCGGCCGCTTAAGTGGGGAAGGGGCCGCCGGCTGGCGGCCCCTTTTTTGTTCGGTAAGCGACCTTGGTTAGCTTCCGGTCATGGTTGACCGAAAATCAACCAGTTCGGTTCTATCTTCGCAGGACCCTCCGCTTCGGAGAATCAACACTTGCGTCTTGCCAGAGCCCGGATTGTGCGTGTCATCGCCCTGCTTGCCTGCACGTCGGCCGGAGCAGCAGCGCGTGCGGCAAGCGTGACGGCTTCGGTGAGCGCCAGCAACGTCAAGCCGCTCATCATTGCCAAGCTGACCGACCTTGATCTTGGCAGCGTGACGCTCGGCCCGGGCGCCTGGACCAATGCAACCATATCGATCTCGCAAGCCGGGGCGCTGGGCTGCGCGAACACCAACCTCACCTGTACGGGTGCCACCAGTGCCGCAAGCTATAACGTGCAGGGATCCAATCAGCAGGTCGTCAATATCAGCGCGCCCAACGTGACCCTGGTCAACCAAAACGATCCCACCAAGACGCTGACGCTGACGACCGATGCCCCTCCTAGCCTCACGCTCGCAAACTCGGGCTTTCCGGGTACGAACTTCTCCATTGGTGGGTCCGTCACGGTCGACTCGACGACGGCTGCGGGAACCTACGTCGGCACCTTCAACGTCACCGTCGACTATTAGGCGTTCGCCGGTGCCGATTTACTGGTCATGGTTGACCGAAAATCAACCATTCCGGATCAAAATGCGCGGCGATGGCTCCAGTCCGGGGCCAAGTGGGGATCGCTGAAATGAACAACTGGACCAGGTCCATCCTCGCCGCGAGCCTTGTCGCGGCTCCGATCATTGGGTCGCCCTTTCCTGCGAAGGCCGGCGTCGGCGACCTCCTCGTCGCACCGACGCGGCTGGTGCTGGACGGACGGAAAGGTGCCGAGGTGATCCTCAACAACATCGGGGACGAGCCGGCGACCTACCGCGTCTCCGTCGAGTTTCGACGGATGACGGAGCAGGGCGATCTCATCGACGTGACCTCGCCGTCCGACGCGGACAAGAAAGCGGAGGACATGATCGTCTATGCGCCGCGCAAGGTGACACTCGCGCCTCACGAGCCCCAGGCGATCCGCATTGCCGCGCGGGCACCGCAGGGACTTCCCGACGGCGAATACCGGGTGCACCTGCTGTTCCGCGCCGTGCCTGCTCCGACGCCGGTCGTCCAGTCGGCCGACGATCCACCCAAGGGAGTCCAGTTCAAGCTGACTCCGATTTACGGGGTGACGATTCCGGTAATCGTTCGCCTTGGAAACCTCCAGGCGACGGCCGGGATCGCCAATGTCCATCTCGAAAAGAAAGACGGATCGCCCGTAATCGCTCTCGACCTCGTGCGTCAGGGCACCCGCTCCACCTATGGTGAAGTCCGGGTTCTCAAGGCCGGCATCAAGGACCCGATCGCAGCGGAGAAGGGTGTCGCCGTCTATACCGAGGTGGGCAAGCGTCACGTCAGCCTTGCCGTCGCCGACAAATTCAGAGCGCAGGCGAGCGGTCCGGTGACAGTCGAATATGTTGAAACCTTCGAGGATGGCACGCGCCTCCTTGCAGAAACGCAGGCGGTGCTCCGCTAGGCCCGGCCGGAACCCGCGCGAGCCAATCCGATGTTTCGCGGCCTGTCTCGGCTGCGCAAGGCGGCTATGCTGCTGGCGCTCTGCGCCGGCAGTCTCGGCGCAACCGTGCCTTCGCCGCCCATCGCTCCGGCCTGGACAGCCGATCCCGACGAGCAGTTCATACTCGACGTCAACATCCACCAGCTGCGGCTCGGTGATACCGTGCGCGCCTACACGGCGCCCGAAGGCACGTGTGTCGTCTTAGGCGACTTTCTGACGGCGCTTGATGTCCCCATGCGGATCGATCTTAACGCCAGGCGCGCTAGCGGATGGGCCTTCAGCGAAAATAACCACATCGACATAGACTATGGCGCGCTCAGGGCCAGCTACGGCGGCGGGAAGACCGAGGACATTGCGCCCGCGACCATCCGCGAGACCCCCGATGGCTGGTGCGTTCAAAGCTCGGCGCTGAGCCGCTGGTTCGGGATCGGTGTAAAGGCGATGACGGCCGGCTCTGTGCTCGTCCTGAGCTCGGACCGGAAGCTGCCGGTCGAGCTCGCAATGGAGCGGCAGAAGCGCGCGGCGAACATCCATCATGGAACTTTCGATCTTTCAAGCCTTCCCCAGGTGCGCATTCCCTACCGAATGTGGCGCGCTCCTGCGCTCGATTTCGTGGTGAGCGGCGGCATTACGTATCGCGCGAGCGATGGTGTGCGCGTCGACCGCCAGGTCTCGGTCTATGCCGCGGGCGAGATCGCCCGGCTCTCCTATGACGCGCAGATAACAACCGACGACAGTGGGAAACCAAGCCTTCTTCGCCTGAGGGCTTTCCGATCAGATCCGGACGGGCGCCTGCTCGGGCCGCTCAAGGCCACCCATGTCGGCTTCGGTGATGTCGAGGGCTTCGACAGCAGCCTTACCGGCTCGTCTTCGGCGGGACGCGGCGGCGTTCTTACCAACCGTCCCCTGACCACTCGAACCGCGTTCGACCGAACCCGTATCGAGGGTGATCTTCCAAGCGGCTGGGAAGCGGAGCTTTACCGCAACGGTGAGCTTCTCGGATTTGCGAAATCCGATCCATCCCAACGCTATATCTTTGATGACGTTCAGCTTCTCTACGGCGACAATCACATCCGCGTGGTACTCTACGGTCCCCAGGGACAGATCCGCGAACGCAACGAAGAGTTCAACGTCGGCGAGGACGACGTACCCAGGGGGAAGACCTGGTACTGGATCGGCGCGAACCAGCCGGGCCGCGACCTCGTCTCACTTGAAAAGCCGCCGGATGACCGCTTGCAGCCCCGATGGCAGGCCACCGCAGCGGTTGAACATGGGCTCGATGCCCGCACGTCGGTCGGCGTGCTGGCTCGGGCAATGCTCGTTGGCGACCAGCGCCTTACCTTCGTCGAAGGCACGGTGCGCAGGTCGGTCGGCGGCGCTCTCATCGAGGTGAGCGCGGCGCGCGAATCGAACGGAGGAACGGCGGCGCGCGCCCGGTTGCTAGGCAAGCTTGGCAGCGTCTACGTGAATATCGACGCTCTTATCGCGAATGATTTTCATTTGCGTGGTGGTCCCGAGCAATCCTACAGGGAAGCACGGCTCGCGCTCGACGCTCCGCTCCATGTCGGAAGAGCCATCCTCCCGGCACATGCCGAGGCCCACCTCATCGACCGCGCCGATGGATCGAGGATGCTCGAGGCCGCCGCCCGCCTGTCCGCGAACGTCGATCGGTTCAATCTCGGCACCGAGGTGCGCTATCACAAGGATCTCGTCGCCGCGGGCCCTTCCGAGCCCGCCGAAGTCACCATTGGACTGATCGGCAGCGGCCACATCGGGGGCGTGCGCATTCGCGGTACGGCCGACTTCGACATTGGCGCGCCTCGGCGCTTCAAGGATGCCGAGCTTTCCGCTTACTGGACTGCAACGGAGCATGGGGACTGGGAGGCGGTGGCTGCCTACGATGGCACCGCGCATCGTGCGCGGGTCCGGTTGACGCACATTCTGCGTCTCGATTCGATTGCGATCGCCCTCAGCGGCGAGGCGGCAAGCAACGGAGATGTGGCCGCCGGATTCAACCTCAACTTCTCGCTGGATCCGCACCATGGAGTGACGGTCTCCAGGCGTCCGCTGGCGCAGGGAGGGATGGTCCACGCTACAGTCTACCGGGACCTCAACAGTAACGGCGCACTGGATCCGGGCGAGCCGCTCGAAAAGGGCGCGCTCATCACGACCGGGAATACCCAGGCCGAGCGAAAGACCGATTCCACCGGATCGGTCACTATCGGGGGTCTCACGGCCTATCTGCCCGTGCCCGTTGGGATCGACGTCACCAGCCTCCAGGATCCGATGCTCACCCCCGAGAAGGCCCTCCAGGTGGTCGTCCCCCGGCCGGGTATTCCCGCCGACGTCCAGATCGGGCTGGTCGGTGGAGGCTCCGTCGAGGGCTCCTTGATCAAGAGCGGCGAGCTGGGATTTGAAGGCGTCGACCTCGAGCTCGTCGACTACACCGGCAAGGTCGCCGGTACGGCGCGCACCGATTTCGATGGTTTCTTCCTGTTCGACCGCGTGGCCTATGGCCGTTATTCGCTCCGGGTGGCGTCGAGCTCGGCGGCAGCCGCCAAGATCGCCGCTGGTCTTGCGCAGCAGGTCGCGGTCAGCGCCGACCATCCGGTCGTTCGCCTTGGAGCCATCCAGCCGCTACCCCAATCCAATATCGCGGCAGCTTCGCCGCCGGCGATTGGAGCATCCGGCCTGAAATAGGGATCGGGATGCTGGTGCGGTCGAGAAGACTCGAACTTCCACGGCCTTTCGGCCACAGCGACCTCAACGCTGCGCGTCTACCAGTTCCGCCACGACCGCACGTCATGAAATGATCCGGCCTTGAGAGCGGCCGGCTGGCAAGGCGCGGCCCCTAGCAAAGGCTCAACAGGCGCGCAATGCCATCGAGCGATGAGACAAATCCGCTCCACAATGGTACAATTCCTAAAGCAGCATTTACCATTTGCGAGCCAGGGCGTTAGCGCTGACGCCAATGATGCTATTTGCTGCCGCCCTCGCGATCGTCCAGCCGCAAGCTCCGAACGCTTCCGCGGTCGTTCAGGCGACTGCGACGATCCGTGTCGTCGCCGCGGTACGACTGAAGCTGGGTGGTGAAATCAGTCCAGGGGCTCCGCCGCCGCGCGTCTCGTTCGTCAAGATGGCCGACGGCACGTCGCGGCCAGCGAAACTCATCGAATTTCAATAAGCTACCCGGTTCGCCCGCCCGGCCGTCCAAGCGTGATGGTGAGCTCCTCGCCGCCCGGCGGGACGCTGACCTCCGCGCTGTTGAAACTGGCGCTCGCTCCTGCGGCAAGTGAGGGCGCTGGCGGCTGAATCGTCCAGCTGTAAACGACTTGGCCGCTCTTGTTCTTCAGCTGTGCCTGGATCGGCGGAACAATCTGCTCCTTTGCCGAGGGATTGATGACGCGCCCGGTAAGAGTGAGAAGATCATTGCCGCTCTCGAGATGCTGGCGGTCCATGTGCGTCGTCACCAGCTGAAGTGGTGTTGCATCGGTTGCAGCAAGACCGAGCCGGGCCTTGAGATTGGCAGGTGCTAAAAACCAGAACAGCGCTGCGAGTACGACCACGACCAGCAGCCCGACGATGACGGCGGAAAGCGGGCTGCGGCGCTCGACCTGTGTGTCATCCGCCGCGAACGGACTGAACATGTCTGGGGCGGTCTCGGCCTCCGGCGGCTCCTTCCAGTCACCCGTAGCCGCCGCTCCTTGTTGGCCAACGACATCCCCGGCATCAGCCTCGATCGGCGCTTCGACGACTCCCTCAGTAAGAGGCTCGGCGGCCCGCTCATCAACGAGAGCCTCCTCGTAAGCCCGTTCCTCGGCTTCAGGACCGCTTCGCGGCTCTATCAACGTCGCCTCGGCGAGGCTTTCGTCTTCGTCCTGAGCGGGCTCATCGATCCGATCGCGCACATCCTGATCGGTGCCGGAGGCGAGGTCCTGTTGCTCCTCGGGAGGAGATTGCTTGAAATTCTCCTCTCTGGACACGGCGAGTTCCGGATCTTGGTGCCAGCTGTGCTTGCAAGCGGCGCACCGCACTTGTCTGCCTTCCGGCGGAATTGCGCCATCCTTCACCACATATTGCGTGCCGCAATTGGGGCAGGTGAGGATCATCGGTACAAAAGCCCTCTTCCGGGACGGTGAGCGCACGGTAAACAGGAATGAGTAGGGCTTGGCAAGTTTGAGCGGCTTGCCAGGCCAACATGCAAACGCTTGGGGGAGGTTCGTGGCGGCAGTAGCCGAATTTGACAGCGTCGGCCTGCGCTACGGCACGGGCGCCGAAGTGCTGCGCGATCTTGATTTCCGGCTGCGGACGGGCTCGTTCTACTTCCTTACGGGACCTTCGGGTGCCGGCAAGACGTCACTCCTCAAACTGCTGTACCTCGCGCAGCGCCCCACGCGCGGGCGAATCAAGCTCTTCGGCGAAGAGCTGACGGAAGCGCCACGCGATTCCTTCCCGCCCTTCAGGCGGCGGATCGGAGTCGTGTTCCAGGACTTCCGCCTCATCCGCCACCTCTCCGCCTTCGATAACGTCGCTCTGCCTCTGCGCGTCTCGGGTGCGAGTGAGGGGGACATCGAGGGCCCGGTCCGCGAAATGCTCGCCTGGGTAGGCCTTGCCGATCGAGCGAGCGCCCGGCCCCCGACCCTGTCCGGCGGCGAGCAGCAACGCGTCGCGATCGCTCGCGCGGTCATCAACCGCCCCGAGCTCCTGGTGGCGGACGAGCCGACGGGCAACGTCGATGCGGAGATGGCCAATCGCCTCATGGGTCTGTTCACAGCGCTCAATCGGCTCGGAACGACGGTCGTCGTTGCAACGCACGACATGGGCCTCGTCGATGCAACACCCGGTGCGCAGTCGATCAGGCTTGAAAACGGGACCCTCGTCGATCCGTCGGGGTCGCTGAGAAACCCGCGCTCAAAGGGCGCGAGCTGATGCTCGACTGGCTCTTGGTGACTCCTGCCGAACGACGGCTGCTGGGAACCGCGCGGCTCGGCGGGCCGACGCCTTGGGTCATCGCGATCATGAGCTTTTCAATCATGCTCATCGCGGCCTCGGGCCTCGCGCTGGCCAATACCGCCGCCGTGCTCAGCCAAGCTATCCAGGCACGATATGCGCTCGAGGTGCCGGGCGGGAACCCGCACCTCGACGCACTCGTGGCGGCCGTCCGTGCGGTGCCCGGCGTCTCTTCCGCCGAGGCCGTTCCCGAAAGCGAGATGCGAAAGACCTTGGCCAAATGGCTCGGACCGGAGAGCCAAAGCGCTGATTTGCCGGTGCCCGCGCTCGTCAATTTCGACGCGCCCGCAGGAACGGACCTCGCCGGCATCCAGCGGCGCATGCAACAACTCGCGCCCGGCGCACGGATCGTCGCGCATCGCGACAGTGTGGCGCCGCTGCTGCGGTCGCTGAGCGTGCTCCAGGTCGTGGCCTTCGGGCTCGTCCTGCTGCTGAGCGCGGCAGCGGCCGCCGCCGTCGTGCTGGCAGCGCGGGGTGCTCTCGATACGCACCGGTTCACGATTGAAGTCATGCATGGAATTGGGGCTACCGACCTACAGGTAACGCACCTGTTTCAGCGCAAGATCCTCATCGATGCATTCGTGGGGAGCGTTACCGGGGGAATAGCTGCAGCAGGCGTGCTCCTCCTTCTTGCCGGCGGCGCAGCGTTTGCGGGCGAACTCACCGGCGGTGCGACGCTGGGCCTCGTCGATTTCTTCGTCCTCGCGTTATTGCCGCTCGCGCTTACGGTGCTTGCGACCTGGGTTGCCCGCATCGCGGTGCTGAGAGCGCTGGGGGAGGCTCTGTGATCACCCGTCTGGGCTCCCTCTTGCTGCTCGTCTACGCCCTGGGGTTCGTGCTGTTCGCATTCACGCTCGGCAGGCCCGCTGCGGCAGATTTGGCGGCCAGTGATGCCGCCGTAGTGCTGACGGGTGGTCCCGGCCGGATCGAACATGCAATCGAGGTTCTAAGGACACACAAGGCACGGCGTCTCCTCGTTGCCGGGGTCGATCCTGCGGTCACCAAGCCTGATCTCGCGCGGCGAATCCCTGGAAGCAGCAAGTGGCTTGCCTGTTGCGTGGACCTGGGAAGCGAATCGGTCGACACGCGCTCCAACGCGGAGGAGGCGGGCCGCTGGCTCACCAAGCACGATTATCGCTCGTTGCGACTGATAACGAGCGACTGGCACATGCGCCGGGCCCGATACGAGTTCGAGAAGGCGCTCGGCAACAAATACGTGCTGGTGACCGACGCAGTTCGCACCGAGCCGAGCTTCCTCACCCTGTTCGGCGAATACAACAAATACCTGCTTCGCCGCCTGGCAGTGTGGGCGGACCTGTGAATGCGATAATCCGATCCCTGCTCTACGCGGCGATCTTCTATCCCGGAACCGTCCTTTGGGTGCTTGCCGGCATCGGCTCGCTCGTCCTTGGACGGCGGGCGACGCTCGCTGTCGTCCTCGGCTGGGTCGATTTCCATCACTGGCTTGCCACGCACATACTTGGCATCCGCACCCGCCTTGAAGGCGAGATCCCGCAAGGACCGCATCTGATCGCGGTCAAGCACCAGTCGATGTACGAGACGCTCGAGATGGTACGCATCGCGCATCTCCCCGCGATCGTTATGAAACGCGAACTTGCCGACATTCCGCTCTTCGGGACGCTGACCCGCCGCTACGGCGTCATTCCCGTCGAGCGAAGCGCGGGATCGAAAGCCCTCCGGCAGATGGTGGCGGCTGGCAAATCCGCGGTCGAGTCGGGCCGGCCCGTGATCATCTTCCCAGAAGGCACCCGGGTTCGCGTCGGCAATGCGCCGCCCCTGCGGCCAGGCTTTGCCGGTCTTTACCGTGCGCTTGGGCTCCCCGTTGTTCCGATCGCGCTCGACAGCGGAGTCGTCTGGGGCCGGGGCTTCGTGCATCGCGGCGGGACAGTCACGATGAGGATAGGCAAGACCATCCCTGCCGGTCTCAAGCGCGACGAGGTCGAAGCGCGCGTGCATCGCGCGATCAACGCCCTCGAGCTAACTCCTCAGGCGCGCTCCTAGCTTCTCGGCGGCTCCGACGATGCGCTGGGAGATTTCCGCGATCTCTTCATCTGTGAAGCTCTTCTCCACGGGCTGAAGAGTCACTTCGAATGCGAGGGACAGGCCGTCGGCCGCCTCAAAGCGGTCGAACAGCCGTGCCGAGGTTATCGCCGCTTTGTCGGCACCGCGGATCGCGCGCAGCAGCTTGTCTGCAGGTAAATCGGCCGGAACGAGGAACGCGAAGTCCCGGGAAACCGCCTGAAGTCCGGGGGGCGCATAGGCGCTTCGGGCACGTCCGCCCGGGCGTCCTGCGGGGATGGCATCGAAATAGATTTCCGCAGCCACCGCCCCTGCTGGAGCCTTGAGGCTCCTGGCGAGACTTGGATGCAACTCGCCGAAAGCGGCGATGATCTGCTTGGGCCCGAGGCACAGCTTTGCCGAGCGGCCAGGATGCCAGGTGGGCCCCGCGTCCGCGACGACCTGCAGGTTCGCGACAGGCGCATCCGCGGCATCGAGGAGCGCTACGACCTCGGCCTTTGCATCGAAAGCGTCGAAGCTCTCGCCCTTGCCCGATTGCCAATGGCGCCGGCGGCGCTCGCCGGCGAGCAGCAGCGCGAGCGTTGGGTGTTCGCTGTCGCTCAGATAGCGGCGGCCGATCTCGAACAGGCGAACGGCCGAGGCGCCGCGGTCGAGGTTCCTTCGGGCGGCGGCGATGAGGCCTGGCAGTAGCGAGGGCCGCATGACCTTGAGCTCTTCGCTGATCGGATTGGCGAGCTTCCAATCGCCGCCGCCGAAGGCGTTCGCCTCGTCTTCGGAAATGAAGCTCCAGGTCACCGCCTCGTCCAGGCCCCGAGCAGCAGCGGTGCGGCGAACCTGCCGCTCCATGAGCTGCGAACGGGTTGCGGTCGGCTTGGCAACTCCCGGGGTGCGGGCCAGCGGCGCCGCCGGGATGAGGTCATAGCCCGTCATCCGCGCAATCTCTTCGACGAGGTCGGCAGGGCCCTCGACGTCACGCCGCCACGTCGGAACCGTCACCTTGTTGCCACTTACCTCAAATCCGAGACGTTCGAGGATCTCGCGCTGGCCCTGCTCCGGCACGTCGATGCCGCCAAGTGATCTTGTCCGGCCGAAATCGAAGTCGATTGTCCGCTTTTCGATCGGCGGGTCGCCGATCCGGAGCGCTGCCGATGGCTCGCCTCCGCAGATGTCGAGGATGAGGCCGCTCAGGATCGCCAGGCCGTCGTCGAGAAAGGCAGGGTCGACACCGCGTTCGAACCGGCTTCGAGCATCGCTTGTGAGGCCGAGCGCCTGGCCGGTCCTGGCGATGTGGTCGGGGGTAAAATAGGCAACCTCCAGCATCACGTCCTGGGTGTCGGGATCGACGCCGGAATCCTCGCCGCCCATGATCCCTCCGATGTCGTGGACCTGCTTGTCGTCAGCGATGACCGTCATGAAGGGTTCAAGCGCGTACTCTTTCTCGTTGAGCGCGAGGACCTTTTCGCCCGGCTTGGCTGCTCGGGCGGTGAGAGCGCCGCTCAGTTTGGCGATATCGTAGGCATGAGCAGGACGGCCCTGGTCCAGCATCACGTAGTTCGTGATGTCGACGAGCGCCGAGATTGGACGCTGTCCAGCCGACTTGAGACGGCGTTGCATCCACTCCGGCGAGGGACCGTTCCTTACGCCGCGGATCGCGCGGCCAAAGAAGGCTGGACAGCCTTCCGGGTCCTCGATCCGGATCTGGACGGGTGAGGGCTCAAGCCCCTCGATCTCTGGGACGGCGAGCGGCTTCAGTTTGCCGATACCGGCAGCAGCAAGGTCACGGGCGATGCCGCGAACGCCCATCGCATCTTGCCTGTTGGGAGTGACGTTCACGTCGAAGACCGGATCGTCGAGCCCCGCCAGATTGGCAAAGGCTTCTCCAACCGGCGCGTCGGCAGCCAATTCGATGATCCCGCTGTGGTCGTCGCCGAGCTCGAGCTCGCGAGAAGAGCACATCATGCCGCGGCTCTCGACGCCGCGGATCGACGCAACCTTCAACGTGATGTTGCTGCCGGGGATGTAGGCACCGGGGGGCCCAAAGACGCCGATCATGCCGGCGCGCGCATTGGGCGCTCCGCAGACGACCTGGACGGCCTCGCCAGTGCCGGCATCGACCGTCAGGACCTGGAGCTTGTCGGCCTGCGGATGCTTGCGTGCGGTAAGGACCTTCGCGATGCGGAAGGGCGCGAGCGCCTCCGCCGGATTGGTGACGCCCTCGACCTCGAGTCCTATGGCAGTCAGCTTGTCGGCGATCTCTTCCGCGAAGGACGCGGTGTCGAGATGCTCCTTGAGCCAGCTCAGGCTGAATTTCATGCGCCGACCCCGCCGGAGATCGTCGGGACGTCGAGCGCTCGGAAACCGTAGTGCTTCAGCCAGCGAATATCGCCGTCGAAGAAGGCACGCAGGTCGTCCATCCCATATTTGAGCATTGCGAGGCGATCGATTCCGCAGCCGAAGGCGAACCCTTGCCACTCGTCGGGATCGAGCCCGCAGTTGGCAATCACCCGGGGGTGGACCATTCCGCTGCCGAGGATTTCCATCCAGCCCTCGCGTCCTCCAACGACGCGCCGGCCATTTTCGAGGGACCAGCCGATGTCGAGCTCCGCCGACGGCTCCGTGAAGGGGAAGTAGGACGGACGAAACCGCATTGCGATGTCGTCGCGCTCGAAGAAGGCTTTGACGAACGCCTCAAGAGTCCACTTGAGATGGCCAAGGGTGATTCCCTTGTCGATCACGAACCCCTCCACCTGGTGGAACATCGGCGTGTGGGTGGCATCGCTGTCCGAGCGATAAACCCTTCCCGGCGCGATGACGTAGATCGGCGCCCCCCGCGCCTCGCCCGCTCGGATCTGCACTGGAGAGGTGTGGGTGCGCAGAACTGGCGGCTCTTCGCCGGGCACCTGCGGCTCCAGGTAGAAGGTGTCCTGCATCGCTCGCGCCGGATGGTTCTCGGGCATGTTGAGCGCGGTGAAATTGTACCACTGGGTCTCGATCTCGGGCCCTTCGGCGACGGAGAAGCCAAGATCGGCGAAAATCTCGGCAAGCTCGTCCATCACCTGACTGACGGGATGAACGGTTCCCGAGACTGTTTCTGTCGGCGGAAGCGAGAGGTCGATCCTCTCGGTCGCAAGCTTTCGCTCCAGCTCGTCCCGTTCGAGCGCGGTCTTGCGGCTGGAGATCGCTTCGGTGACCTGTTCGCGAAGGGCGTGGATTGCCGGCGCCTCGGCGGCGCGCGTCGCCGCGTCCATCGATCCCAGCAGCTTGAGCTTGGCGGTAATTTCGCCCGACTTGCCAAGCAGCGCGACACGCACGGAGTCGAGCTCTTGCAGGTCAGCGGCGGAGGCGATGCGATCGAGCAGAGCGTCGGACATGGTCAATGGCCTCTAGCAATGCCGCACTGCAAAATGCAAAGGCAGGGAACTCATGAGCGACTGGCCTCAGCTCAGCGCGACAAGCGACCATGAAACGCTGGCGATCCTTCACCTCGCCGCGCAGATGCTCGGCAAGATCCGGGTTGCCCATGCGCCGTGGACGAATCACGGCTGGCACGTTGCGCTTCAGCCGAATGCGCGAGGGCTCTCGACGCTTCCTACAGCTGCAACGGACGGCCGTACCTTCACCCTGACGCTCGATCTTTGCCGCCATGCGATGGTGCTGTGGGTCAGCGACGGCTCACGCGAGGAAGTTCCGCTGAACGCAGGCAGCGTCGCGGCGCTTCACAAACGCCTCATTGGCATCCTGGAAAGGCACGGTCTGCCGTCACGCTTCAATGGACGCCCAAGTGAAATTCCGGAAGCAATCCCGTTCGCCAAGGACACGGCGCCGCGCGAGTATGACCGGGACTCGGCCGATCGTTTGCGTGAAGCGTTTGCAGCAATGCTGCCGGTCTTCGGCCGCTTCCGCGCCGGCTTCAGCGGTAAGGCGAGCCCGGTTCATTTCTGGTGGGGCAGCTTCGATCTTTCAGTGAGCCGCTTTTCGGGCCGCAAGGCGCCTCCGCACCCTGGCGGCATCCCTGGCCTGCCGGACCGGATCACCCGTGAAGCCTATAGCGACGAGGTCGCAAGCGCGGGGTTCTGGGCGGGAGGCGTCACTGCGGCCGAGCCTTTCTTCTACAGCTACGTCTATCCGGAACCCGACGGTTACCGTTCCTCCGCCCTCAAAGAGGGCCGCTTCGACGAGACGTACGGCGAGTTCGTTCTACCCTATGCAAGGGTTCGCGCATCTGCGGATCCGGAGCGGATGCTCATGGAGTTCTTCCAGGCCGCCTATGATGTCGGCGCCGACCTTGGAAAATGGGACCGTAAGGCCCTCGAGCGCGAGCCGGTAGCGCCCTAGGTCGGCACGAACGGATAGGGCGAGATGGATTTGCGATTCTCTTCGACGGCAAGCATCCGTCCCGCCGGCGGCGTGGCGCGATAGGCGCACTGGAGCCGGGGACAGATGGAGCAGGCCGGTCCGACCGGTGTCGCTGCGGTGTTCGTAAGATCGAGACCGTCGGCGTAGGCGATCCGGCGCGCATGTTTGACGTCGCAGCCCAGACCCACCGCCAACAGTGCATCGTCTCGCAGATCGGGCCGGATCGGTCGCTCTATGGTGCGGCTGATGGTGAAGAAGCGCTGCCCATCGGGCGTTTCGATCAGCTGCCGGATCGTCTGTCCGGGCGTTTGGAACGCGGCGTGAAGATGCCAGCGCGGGCACGTGCCGCCAAAGTGTGAAAAGGGAAAATTCTCGCCTGCGTAGCGCTTCGAGATATTTCCGGCCGGATCGACGCGTAGCATGAAGAAGGGAACTCCCTTCGCTCCGGAGCGGCCGAGCGTGGTGAGCCGATGGGCCACCTGTTCGACATTGGCGCCGAACTGGGCAGTCAGTCGATCGATGGCGTAGCGATGCTCTTCGGCCGCCCGGAGAAACTTGCCATAAGGCATCATGATTGCGCCGGCAGCGTAATTGGCGAAGCTCATGTGCAGAAGGCGGCGGCTGCCCGGGTCGGGTGGTCGTGCCGTCTCGAGCATCTGCGCGATGATCGTCGAGAATTCGAGCAACGCCAGCTGGTAGGCTATCCCGAACGTGCGGTTTTCCGAGCGCAGTAGCGAAGACAGCATCAGGACCCGGCGCTGCGGATCATAATGTTGGCTCGCGTCTTCGAGGATTTCTGGATCGACGACCCGGACCTCGACGCCCCAGGCCCCCTTCAGCCGCTGACGGAGCGGCTCCGATATCGACAGTGGGTGCGCCAGCGCCCCGCCCAAGGTTTCCGAAGCTTCCTCGAGCTCGGGATAATGGTTCCGCTGTGCCTGGATGTAATCGCGGACCCAGGTTTCCGGAGTGATCAGTACCCGGGGATCGGCGCCGCCCGTGTCCGGCTGCTCGGGGTGACGCTGCAGATCGCGAAGGGCGGTATAGAGCCTGGTAATGCCTTCGGCGACGATCGGCGCATTGTCGGCAAGTTCGACCAGTTCGTATCGGCTGACCCCGAGGTCGGCCAGCATGGGGTCGGAGAAGATCTCGCTGAGCTGAGTTGCTCCTCCGCCCTCGCCGCTTTCAGATGCGAAGGCCTTCACATCGACATCGAAGGCTTCCGCAAGGCGCAGGAGGATCCCGGCCGTGACCGGGCGCTGGTTGCGCTCGAGATGATTGAGATAGGAGCCCGAAATGCCGAGGGCATCGGCCATCTGGCTCTGGTTCAGCCCACGCTCGCGGCGCAGCCGCTTGAGGCGCGCACCAAGGAAGAGCTTGCGCTGAAGCATCTGGTGATGTTGTCAAGAATTTCACAAGAACACAAGTCTGAACATGACATGTTAGCACTTTTTCGTGCGACTTTTACCTTGAGGATGAGGTTTCCTGCGCCTGACAGTCGAGGGAGTCGGTGCAATGCGTGATTTTGGAATGGTTGTGACGGCACCGGAGGGCCGCTTCGAGGGTATCGAGCGCCCCTACAGCGTCGAAGACGTATTGAGACTTCGGGGGTCCATTCCGATCGAGCACACACTTGCCCGGCGCGGCGCATTGAAGCTCTGGCAGATGCTGAATGACGAGGAGCCGGTCCGGGCCTTGGGCGCGCTGAGCGGCAATCAGGCAATGCAGATGGTAAGGGCGGGTCTGGAGGCAATCTATCTTTCGGGCTGGCAGGTCGCGGCCGACTCGAACTCCAGCGGCTCGATGTACCCGGACCAGTCGCTTTATCCCGCCAATTCAGGCCCGGACCTTGCGCGCAAGATCAACAAGACGCTGAGCCGCGCCGACCAGATCGAACATCTTGAGGGGGGTGCGACGCGCGATTGGTTCGCGCCGATCATCGCCGACGCCGAGGCAGGCTTTGGCGGACCACTCAACTGTTTCGAGATCATGAAGGCTTATATCGAAGCCGGCGCTGCCGGCGTTCACTTCGAAGACCAGCTCGCAAGCGAAAAGAAGTGCGGTCATCTTGGCGGCAAGGTGCTGATCCCGACCCGGGCCGCGATCCGCAACCTCGATGCAGCGCGCCTCGCGGCGGACGTTTGCGGTGTTCCCACAATCCTCGTTGCGCGCACGGATGCGGAGAGCGCCAAGCTCATCACGAGCGACATCGACGAGCGCGACGTCGAATTTATCACTGGCGATCGCACGGCCGAAGGGTTCTTCCGGCTGAAAGACGGGACCGGCCTTGATCACTGCATTGCCCGCGGCCTCGCCTTTGCGAGCCACGCCGACCTTCTGTGGTTCGAGACCAGTAACCCGAACGTCGAGGAAGCCCGGCGTTTCGCAGAAGCGATTCACGCCCGGTATCCTGGTAAGCTGCTCGCCTACAATTGCTCGCCCAGCTTCAATTGGAAGGCGAAACTTGGCGAGGAGAGCATCGCCAGCTTCCAAAGGGAGCTCGGGAGCATGGGCTATAAGTTCCAGTTCGTCACGCTGGCTGGCTTTCACAGCCTCAACCACGCGATGTTCGAGCTCGCCAGCGCCTACCGCGATCGCGGCATGGCCGCCTATTCGGAGCTGCAGCAGGCCGAGTTTGCAAGCGAAGCAGCAGGCTACAGCGCGACCCGCCACCAGCGCGAAGTGGGCACCGGCTATTTCGATGCAATCGCAAGCGCGGTCTCAGCGGGCGAAGCCTCGACCGTCGCGCTTCAGGAATCCACCGAAGCCGCGCAGTTCGCGGCGGCACAATAGGAGGAAGAGATGGGACAGCGTTACTGGGTCATCGGCGGCCACTACCAGGACTGCCGCTTTCGCGAACTGGAGCCGGGTACCGAGGTCGTCCATGGGCCCTACAGTGACGAACTCAAAGCCCGCACCGAATGGCAGAGGCTGACCTTCCGCGACCGTTGCGGTGCGACAGAGCGGTACTCGATCTGCGTGGAGCCGGTGCTACAGTGAGTGACGTGCTTGAACTTCCCGCAACCCAGCGCCGCATCATTGCCGAACCCTCCAGGGTCGCCGGGGCCGACGAGGTCCTGACCGAGGCGGCGCTCGATTTCCTGGCCGAGCTCCATGAGCGTTTCGATTCTCGCCGGCGCCAGCTCCTCGTCCGGCGCGAGGAACGGCAGGCGTTGTTCGATGCCGGAACCCTGCCCGACTTTCCCGAAGACACACGCGAGCTGCGCGAGGCGGACTGGACGGTGGGCGACATCCCGCGGGACCTGCTTGATCGGCGGGTTGAAATCACGGGTCCCACCAATGCCAAGATGCTGATCAATGCGCTCAACAGCGGCGCAAAGGTGTTCATGGCCGACTTCGAGGACGCCACGAGCCCGACCTGGGAGGAACTCGTCCAGGGCCAAGTGAACTTACGAAACTATTGGCTTGGCCGCCTCGACTTCACCGATCCTGACACTCTCAAACATTATAAAGTCGGCGACAATCCCGCAGTGCTGATGGTTCGCCCTCGCGGCTGGCACCTGCCCGAGGATCATGTGACGGTCTCCGGCGAGGTGGTCGCCGGCGCGTTGTTCGATTTCGCACTTTACCTCTGGCACAACGCACGCGGAGCGCTTGCGAGGGGTTCCGGCCCTTATTTCTACCTTCCCAAGCTCGAGAGCCGACACGAAGCGGCGCTGTGGAGCGATGTCTTCGCTTACGCAGAAGCCAAGCTCCGGCTCGAGCGCGGCACAATCAAGGCCACCGTCCTGATCGAGACACTGCCAGCGGCGTTCGAGATGGACGAGATCCTCTTTGCCCTGCGCGAGAATATCGTGGGGCTCAACTGCGGGCGCTGGGATTATATCTTTTCCTACATCAAGCGTCTTGGGCGCACCCCTCAGCGACTGACTCCCGACCGTTCGCTAATGACCATGGATAAGGCGTTCCTAGCCGCCTACTCGCTACGGCTGGTCGCGACCTGTCATCGGCGCGGCGCGTTCGCGATGGGCGGAATGTCCGCCTTCATCCCTGTGAAGGGCGACGAGGAAAAGAACGAGGCCGCACTGGCGAAGGTCCGCGCCGACAAGCAGCGGGAGGTAGGCAATGGCCACGACGGGACCTGGGTCGCCCACCCGGCGCTGGTACCGGTGGCGATGAAGGCCTTCGAGGTGATGCACGGGCCCAACCAGCTGTCGGCGATGCCGGAGCAGGTACCGGGGCGGGACGAGATGCTGAAGCTGCACGAGGGCCAGCGCTCGGAAGCGGGAGCCCGCGAGAACATCCGCGTCGGTGTCCAGTATCTCGCCGCCTGGCTCGGCGGGAAGGGCGCCGTCCCGCTCTACAACCTCATGGAGGATGCTGCGACCGCGGAGATCTGCCGCACCCAGCTCTGGCAGTGGCTGAAGTTTCAGGCGCCCCTCGACGATGGACGACTGTTCAACCTCGACCTCTTCGAACAATGGTTCAGCGAGGAGGTCGGCCTCCTTGCGGAGGTTCCAAATATCGCGGAAGCCGGCCGACTGATGCACAACATGATTGTCGCCGACGACCTCGTCGAATTCCTGACCCTACCCGCGTACGAACTTCTCGACTGAGCTGCGCAAATCTGTTGGTTCCAGACAAAAAGGGCGCCCCGAAATGCTCCGGAGCGCCCCACTCGTTCTTTGGTCTTTAAGCGGCCTAGGCGGCCTTCTGGTCAAGCGCGCCCTTCGCCTGGGCGATGATGGCGCTGAATGCCTCGGCCTCGTGCATTGCAATGTCAGCCAGCACCTTGCGGTCCAGCGTGATGCCGGCGAGCTTCAGCGCGTGGATGAACTGGCCATAAGTGAGACCTTCGGCCCGGACTGCAGCGTTGATGCGCTGGATCCACAGAGCACGAAAGCTCCGCTTCTTCACCTTGCGGTCGCGGTAGGCGTATTGCCCTGCCTTCTCGACAGCCTGGCGAGCAACGCGGATCGTGTTCTTGCGGCGGCCGTAATAGCCCTTTGCCTGCTCGAGAATGCGCTTGTGCTTGGCGCGGGTGGTCACACCCCGTTTGACGCGTGCCATGGGATGACCTCCTTACTTCAGGCCGTAGGGCGCCCAGCGCTTCACCGTTGCCGTGTCGGCGTCGGAAAGCAGCGAGGTGCCGCGGTTCTGGCGAATATATTTGGCGTTGTGGCTGATCAGCCGGTGGCGCTTGCCCGCGACCCCGTGCTTGATCTTGCCGGTCGCCGTGAGCTTGAAGCGTTTCTTGACGCCGCTCTTGGTCTTCAGCTTGGGCATTTTTGTCTCCCGACGTTGTTGAACAGCCACGGCAGCCCTTACCGGCCGGGCCGTTCGTCTGATTTTCCAACTGCTGTGGAAAGCGCGCGCCTATAAGGAGCTCCCCTCTGCTTGGCAAGGAGTCGAGTCGATGGAACGCAAGGACGACCAGGGGCCCGTTGGCGGAATAACTCCCCACATCACCATTCGTGACCGTCGCGCAGGTGAAGCGATCGATTTCTACAAAAAGGCGTTCGGCGCGGAGGAAGTGATGCGCCATCCGACCGAGGACGGACGCCTCATGCATGCGCACCTCAAGATCAACGGGGGGTCGCTGATGCTCCATGACGACTTTCCGGAGCACATGGGCGGGCCCTCCCAGCCTCCCGCCAGTCTGGTCCTTCACCTCGATGTCGCCGACGCCGACGCAGCCTGGAAGCGGGCACTGGGTGCCGGGGCCGAGGTGCGCTTCGAGCTTTCGGACCAGTTCTGGGGCGACCGCTATGGCCAGGTCACCGACCCGTTCGGCTTTATCTGGGGGATTGGGTCACCGATCCGGCAAGCCCAGCCGGCGCCTTCGCATCAGGCAATCCCAGCGGCGATCTAGGGACTTACCAGGAGAGCTTCGATCCGTTGCGGCGAAGGAAGCTGCCGCTGTCCTCGATCGACAGGCGCTCGATGAGCGCCCGCATGCCGGTGACGCTTTCGTCTGCGGTGATCTCGGCGCCGACGCCGCCCATGCGCGTCTTCACCCAACCGGGGCTCAGCAGCACGCAGGCGATGCCCAGCTCGCGAGCTTCGAGTGCAAGACAGCTCCACGCCATGTTCAGCGCAGCTTTGGAGGTCCGGTAGGGAACCCAGCCGCCGCCGTTGTCGCCGATGCTCCCCATCCCGCTTGAAACGGCGATCATCTTCGCGCCCTTCGTCGCTTGGCCCAGGAGGGCCTTGGCGATCTGGTAGGGGGCGATGGCGTTGATCATCATCATCTCCTGCCAGGAGCGCGCATTGGCAGCGCCCTTCGTGTTCATGGGCTCGTTAGTGCCGGCATTGGCGATGAAAAGATCCAGCGGGCTCTCGATCCTGGCAGGAAATGCAGCGACGTCCTCGGCATCGGCGAGGTCGAGGGTTTCGACCCGGATATTGAGCGCATTGAGCTCGGGACTGGAATGACGCGCGGTCGCGATCACGTTCCAGCCGTCCCGCGAATATTGGCTCGCGAACTCAAGGCCGATGCCGCGGTTCGCGCCGGTGATGAGGACTGTAGACACGTAGCCGTCCTTCTCAATTGGCGTTGGCCGAACGCCGGACTGCATCGCTTGTGCCCGAGCGCAATTTCGCCTCGCCCGGTTCGACAGGGAAGGTCAGTCGAACAGGCTCGAGACCGAGGCCTCATCGGAAATCCGCCGTATTGCCTCGGCGAGGAGTGGGGCGATCGTCAGCCGGCGGATCCTGCAATCCTTGGGGTCAGCCTCACCGGTAAAGATGGTGTCGGTGACGACGAGCTCGCTAAGTTCGGACTTTGCGACACGCGCGGCCGCGGCGCCCGAGAGGACGCCATGAGTGCAATAAGCGAACACCTCGAGCGCCCCCTGTTGTTTCAAGGCCGCCGCGGCGTTGCAAAGGGTACCGGCGCTGTCGACGATGTCGTCGATGAGAATGCATGTTCGCTTGTCGACCTCGCCAATGATGTTCATCACCTCGGATTCGCCGGCGCGTTCGCGGCGCTTGTCGACGATCGCCAGAGGCGCGTTGTTGAGTCGCTTGGCAAGACCGCGGGCGCGGACCACGCCTCCGACGTCGGGCGAGACAACAATCAGTTCCCGGTTGCCAAAACGAGCCTGGATGTCGGTCGCGATGACAGGGGACGCGAACAGGTTGTCGGTGGGGATGTCGAAGAAGCCCTGGATCTGTCCGGCGTGCAGGTCGATCGAAAGCACGCGATTCGCGCCGGCGGTGGTGATGAGGTTCGCGACGAGCTTGGCCGATATCGGCGTCCTGGGACCAGGCTTTCGATCCTGCCGGGCATAGCCGAAATAAGGAAGCACGGCGGTAATCCGCTTGGCCGACGCGCGGCGAAGCGCGTCGATGCAGATCAACAGCTCCATGAGATTGTCGTTAGCCGGATAGCTCGTCGACTGAATGACGAAGACATCCTCTCCGCGAACGTTCTCATTGACCTCGACGAAAATCTCCTCGTCCGCAAAGCGCCGGACGCTCGCGTCGGTGAGCGGCATCTCGAGATAGTCGGAGATCGAGCGGGCCAGCGGCAGGTTGCTGTTCCCGGCGAGCAATTTCATCGGCTTGTTTCCCCAGCGGTCATGCGGGCTTTAGCGAGGCAGTCGCGGTGCCGTAAAGGTTGCCGGGAACGGGATCGTCGCTAAATCGGCCGCATGACCGACCAGCTGAAGATTGCTCTTGCCCAGATGAACCAGCGGGTGGGCGATCTTGAGGGGAACGCCGCGGGGATGCTGGAGATGCGGCGCAAGGCGGCTGCTGCCGGCGCGGATCTGCTCGTTTGCCCGGAACTGCAGCTCGTTGGCTATCCGCCGGAAGACCTCGTGCTGAAACCCGAATTCGTACGCCGCGTCCACGAGTGCACCGATGAGCTCGTCCGCGCGACGATCGAGCCCGGGCCCGCTATCCTGGTTGGCACGATCGTTCAGGAGGGGGGGCAGAACTTCAACACCATGCTGCTCGCCGAGGGCGGGAGCGTAATCGGCCGCACGTTCAAGCACGAGCTTCCAAACTATGGCACGTTCGATGAGAAACGCATTTTCTCACCCGGGCCGCTTCCCGACCCGATTTTCTGGCGCGGACTGAGGGTGGGCGTGCCGGTGTGCGAAGATATGTGGCTTGAGCCCGTCTGCGCGCACCTTGCCGGGCTCGGCGCCGAATTCTTCATCGTTCCGCACGGAAGCCCTTACGAGCTCGACAAGATCGATACGCGTGATCGCCTTGCGCGCGCACGGACGACCAGCACTGCCCTGCCACTCATCTTTCTCAACCGCGTGGGAGGGCAGGACGAGCTGGTCTTCGACGGATCCTCATTCGTGATGCACCCGGATGGCGAAAGAGTGGTTCAGATGGCCGACTGGGAAGAGGACTTCCTTCTCACGGATTGGATGCGCGGCCCCGACGGCTGGCGGTGCCTCACGCGCTGCCATCACGAACTGGATGAATTCCCGACCGACATATATCGCGCGATGATGATCGGGCTTCGCGACTATGTGGACCGGAACGGATTTGCGGGCGTGATCCTTGGGCTTTCGGGAGGAATCGACAGCGCTCTCTCGGCCGCGATCGCGGTCGATGCCCTTGGTCCGGACAGGGTGCGGGGCGTAATGCTGCCCTCCAGATATACGAGCGATGAGAGCCTCGAAGACGCGCGCGGATGCGCGCAACTGCTGGGCTGCCGCCATGACGTCATTTCGATCGTGCCCGGGATCGAGGGTATCGATCGGATGCTGCCGCAGCTCACTGGCCTTGCCGCCGAAAACGTCCAGGCCCGCCTCAGGATGGTGACGTTGATGGCGCTTTCCAATGCCGAGGGGCAGATGCTGCTCACGACCGGGAACAAGAGCGAGATGAGCGTCGGCTACGCCACGCTCTACGGCGACATGGCCGGCGGATATTCGGTGCTGAAGGACGCCTACAAGACTACGGTCTTCGCGCTCTCTCGGTGGCGCAACGAAAACAGGCCCGAAGGCGCGCTCGGCCCCGATGGGCCGGTGATGCCTGCACGTGTGATCACCAAACCCCCGACCGCGGAGCTGAGACCGGACCAGAAGGACGAGGACAGTCTGCCGCCCTACGCCGTCCTCGACCGCATCCTCGAAGGGCTGGTCGATAAGGAAATGTCGGTCGGGGAGGTTGCGAATGCCACCGGCGAGGACGTGGTTCTGGTCGCGGACATCGAAACAAAGCTTCTCAAGGCCGAGTACAAGCGCCGTCAGGCGCCGCCAGGCGTGAAGATCGGGAACCGCAATTTCGGCCGCGATCGGCGCTACCCGATCAGCAACTTCTTCCACACCGGTCCGCGCGTGAAGGCGTCCCGATGACGGTGGTAACGCGCTTTGCTCCCTCGCCGACCGGGCGGCTGCACGTCGGAAACATCCGGACCGCGCTGCACAATTATCTCTTCGCACGGAAGAATGGCGGCACGTTCATCCTAAGGATCGATGACACGGACCAGGAGCGTTCGACCGCGGCCTTCGACCAGGCGATCCGCGATGATCTCGAATGGCTCGGCCTCGTGCCTGACAAGTCCGTCCGCCAGTCGGAACGTTTCGATGTTTATGAGCGCGAGTTCGAGCGGCTGAAGCAGTCCGGGCGAGTCTATGCGTGCTACGAAACGGCCGAAGAGCTTGAACTTCGCCGCAAGGTTCTGCTCGGGCGGGGCCTTCCCCCCGTTTACGAACGCAAGGACAGCGGGGAACCCACGCCAGAAGGCCGTGAGCCCCACTGGCGTTTCAGGCTCGATCACGACGCTCCCATCGTATTTTCCGACCTGATCCGGGGCGAACAACGTTTCGACCCGAAGCTGCTCAGCGACCCCGTGGTGAGACGGGAAGACGGGAGCTGGCTTTATCTGCTCCCGAGCGTGATCGACGACATCGACCTTGGCGTCACCCACGTCGTGCGCGGTGAAGATCATGTATCGAACAGCGCCGCCCAAATTCAGATGTTCGAGGCGCTCGGTGCAGAGCCGCCCGAATTCGCCCACGAGGCGCTCCTGGTCGCGGCGGAAGGCAAGTTGTCGAAGCGTCTTGGCTCCTATGGCGCTGAACATCTTCGCGAGGAAGGCGTCGAGCCAATGGCCTTGCTCGATGTCCTTGCCCGGATCGGGACATCGCAGCCCGTGGAGCCCATCGCGAGCCTCGATGAACTTGCTGCCAGTTTCGATTTTTCGAGGTTCGGACGCGCTCCTGCGCATTTTGACCCGCACGAGGTCGAGCTGGTCAATGCGCGGCTGCTTCACCAACTGCCTTATGACGTGGTCGCGAGGCGTTTGCCGGAGAACGCGGACGAGCAGGATTGGCTGCTGCTTCGCCCGAACCTTGAACGCCTCAGCGACTTTACCGACTGGTTCGCCGTCTTGAGAGGGGACATTGATCCAACCGAACTCGGCCACGAGGAGCGCCTGCTCGTGAAGGAGGCGGCGATAACTGCCGAAAAACTGGATTGGACGGCGCAACCGTGGCGTGCGCTGACCGACGAGCTCAAACGGGCCACGGGCAAGAAGGGCCGGGAGCTGTTCCACCCCCTGCGGGTCGCGCTCACGGGGCGCGAAAGTGGACCGGAGATGGCGGGGCTGGTCGAGCGGATGGGTAAGGACCGGGCTCTCCGCCGTCTCGAAGCCGTCGCCAAGCGCTGAAGTCCGGCGCCTTCAGCGCATTTTCCTTGGCGAAACAGATGTAATGATGTAACATTCCGTTATCGAATGCTGCGTGAAGGAGGGTTTTATGCTCGCTTACGCCGCCAATCGGCCGTTGGCCGGCAAGCGCCAGCCGAGTCCCAATGCACTACTCGCGGTCATCAGCGTCCATGTCGCCCTTCTCGCCGTCGTGATGAGCGCCAGGATGGACCTCCCTTCGCGCGTTCATGAGCCGCCCACGACCATCCAGCTTCTTCCCCGGCCCGCTCCGCCACCAGCGGACCAGGTTAAAACCCGCACCAGGGTCCAGCAAACGCCGGTCAGAGCTCCGATTGACAAGGGCCCGCCCCCCGTCTCAACTCCCACCATAACTGGTGCGCAGCCGGAGCCAGCCATGCCGCTCGACTTCGGTAAGCTCCTTGGAACCAACGAGGGAACCCTCGGTCCCGCCGAGCCGGGGCGCGTGCCCGCGACAATCCGGCACGAGGCGCGTCTTCTCACGCCTTCGTCCGAGCTCAAGCCTCCCTACCCGGCCTCCAAGCTCGCCAGCGAGGAAGAGGGCGTGTTGACCCTGAGGCTCTCGATTGACGAGCGCGGCCGCGTCGTCGCTGTCGATCCTGTCGGTGCCGCGGATCGGGCATTTCTCGATTCTGCCCGGCGCTATCTGATCGCACACTGGCGCTACCAACCAGCGACCCAGGGCGACCGACCAGTGCCCTCCACGGTGACGATCACGCTGCATTTCCGCCTCGACAGCTGAGCGGTCTGGCGGTTGCTGGCCGTCTTTCCTATCTTTGTGCGCATGTCCTGGTTCCCGCATCCTTCGAGTCCAAGAGCGGCGCTGCGTGATCTTGCAGCCTTCATGCGCCACCGCAGCCGCGAGCAGGTGATCGGAGGAGCGCTGGCGTTGCTCGTCACGGCCGTGATCGTCTTCGAATTCGTGATCGATGCGAAATTCGGCATGTCGATGCCCCCGCAGGTCGTCGAGGTCGAACTCTATCCTTCCAACCGAACGGACGCCCAGATCATTGCCGACCAGAAGAAGGACATGGCCGACAAGCTCGCCGCCCAGAAGGAACAGCAGCGGCAGTACCAGAAGCTCGCGAAGCAGTTCGGGATTGACTGACGATCTGCGGTGGATGGACCAGGCCCTCGCACTCGGCGAGAGCGTGAGGGGCCAAAGCGCTCCCAATCCGAATGTCGGATGCATCATCGTTTCGCCGAGCGGCCGCGTTGTGGGCCGCGGCGCCACTGCGCGGGGTGGGCGGCCGCATGCGGAAGCCGTCGCGCTCCAGCAAGCCGGCGGCCGCGCAACGGATGCGACCATCTACGTCACGCTCGAGCCCTGCGCGCATGACAGCGCCCGGGGGCCTGCGTGCACCGACCTTATCCTTGAGGCGAAGCCGCAGCGGGTCGTGATTGGATTGAAGGATCCTGATCCGCGCACCTCCGGCAAAGGGATCCGCCGCCTGCGGCGTGCCGGGATCGAGGTGACTCTCGGAACCGCGCGGGAAGCTGCCAGGCGCTCGCTCGCCGGCTGGCTCACGCAGCTGAAGCTCGGGCGACCGCGGATCACGCTCAAGCTTGCGCTCTCGATCGATGGCAAGATCGCGCTTCCCTCCGGCGAATCGAAATGGATCACCGGCGAGGATGCGCGCCGGCACGTGCATTACGAACGCGCCCACAGCGACATGATCCTCGTTGGCCGCGGCACTTACCTCGCTGACCGTCCCCGACTGGATGTGCGCTTGCCAGGGCTCGAGCAGGCACCGCCGCGTCGTGCCCTGCTCAGTCGGGGCGAGCCAGTGGAAGGATGGGAAATCCTTAGAAATCCGCACGATGTGCAGCAACTTCATGACGTCAACGAGCTCCTCGTCGAGGGCGGCTCGGTGACGGCCACCGCTTTCCTCGCCGAGGACCTGGTTGATCGCATCCTCATCTACCGCGCTCCCATTATCGTCGGCGAGGGAAAGTCCAGTTTCGGCTATGTCGGACTGGACGCGATAGCCGACGCTCACGGCCGCTGGCGGCTGGTCGACGAGCGAAGGCTCGGAGTGGATCGGCTCGAAGTTTACGAGCGCTCTGCCCGGGACTAAGCGAACGCCATGTTCACGGGGATCGTCACCGACGTCGGCAGCGTCCGAAGCGCCGAGCAACGGGGAGACCTACGGCTCACCGTCGGCACCAGCTACGACCTCGACACCGTCGATCTTGGCGCTTCCATTTCCTGTTCCGGGGTTTGCCTCACCGTCGTCGACAAGGGCGTTGACTGGTTCGCGGTCGATGTTTCGGCCGAAACCATCTCGAAAACGGCCGCAGATCATTGGCGCAAGGATGCGAGACTGAACCTCGAGCGCGCGCTGCGCCTCGGTGACGAGCTTGGCGGCCATATCGTCACCGGTCACGTCGATACCGTCGCCCATGTCGTCGAGGCCAGGTCCGAAGGCGATTCGATGCGCCTTGCTCTGAGGGTCGCAAGGGACTTTGCCCCGATGATTGCCCAGAAAGGCTCCATCACGCTCGACGGCGTTTCCCTGACCGTCAACAACGTCGGAGAAGAAGACCCGGCGCATACATGCTTTGACGTCAACATCATCCCGCACACAGCCCATTGCACGACGCTTGGCGAGGTGAGGCAGGGTCAACAGTTAAATGTCGAGATTGACGTCCTTGCCCGCTACATTGACCGAATGATGGCCGCCCGCGCACATTAGCAACAGATTTGTTCCTGCTTTTTATCACATTCGAGTGTGATATATCGGGGCGATGAGCACGACCCTTATCGAGCGCCTCAACGCTATCATCGAGACCGGAGAAGTCAGCCGGGCGGGATTGGCCCGCGCTGCCGGGCTTCATCCCAACAGCCTTCGCAAGCTCGGACAGGCCGACTGGAACCCGACTGCCGATACCCTCGGGCGGCTCGAGAGGCTTATCCAGCGTGGCACTGCCGACGTGCTGGTCGGCCCGGAGGAGATTATCAACGAGGCGCGAAACGGGCGCATGTTCATCCTGGTCGACGACGAGAGCCGCGAGAATGAGGGCGATCTCGTGATCCCGGCACAGATGGCGACCCCCGAAGCTGTGAATTTCATGGCGCGGCACGGACGCGGGCTCATCTGCCTTGCGATCACCAAGGAGCGTGCGGACCAGCTCGGGCTCGAACCAATGACGCGAACCAACCGCAGCCGAAACGAGACAGCGTTCACCGTTTCGATCGAGGCGAAGGAGGGAATCACGACCGGGATCAGTGCCGCCGACCGCGCCCGCACGATCGCCGTGGCTATAGATGCAACTTATGGCCCCGAGGCCATCGTGTCCCCTGGCCACGTCTTCCCGCTGATCGCAAAGCCGGGCGGGGTTCTGGTGAGGGCGGGTCACACCGAGGCGGCCGTCGACGTCTCGCGTCTCGCGGGTCTCAATTCGAGCGGCGTCATCTGTGAGATCATGCGCGAGGACGGAACCATGGCCCGGCTCGAGGATCTCATGGATTTCGCGCAGACCCACGGCCTGAAGATCGGCACCATCCGCGATCTCATCGCCTACCGACTGAAGAAGGACCATCTCGTCGAGAAGGTCGCCACTGCGAACTTCACCGCGAGCAGCGGAGCTCCCTGGCAGGCCCAGGTCTTCCGCGACAAGGCCAGCGGCGAGGAACAGCTTGCGCTTGTCCATGGTACGGTCGATCCGACGCAGCCCGTACTGGTCCGCATGCATAGCCTTGACCTCTTCGCCGACGTGATCGGCGAATCCTGTGCTCGCTCCGGCGTGCTTCAGGCATCGATGAGGATGATCGAAGAGGAGGGGTCAGGAGTAGTGGTCACTCTTCACGCAGCCGCACCGGGCTCGCTCTCCCGCTCGATCGATCTTCGCGCCGGCAAGCCAGCTGACGGCGGGGACGCAGTGCGCGGCTATGGCACCGGCGCGCAGATCCTCGCAGCGCTTGGAATTCATGACATGATCCTGCTCACAAACACGCACCACGCACCCATTGGCCTGTCGGGCTACGGTCTGGCCATCATCGAGGAACGCGCGATCGAGGCGCATTGCTGATGGCGACGATCCTCCTGGTCGAGGCGCGTTTCTACCCGCACCTCAACGACATGCTGCTCGCCGGCGCTCGCGCGGTGATCGAGAACGCTGGACACGAACACGAGACTCTGACGGTGCCCGGCGCGCTCGAGATTCCCGGTGCGATCGCGCTTGCCGCGAGGAGCGGCCGCTACTGCGCATTCGTCGGGCTTGGCGTCGTTATTCGTGGCGAGACCTACCACTTCGAAGTGGTCTCCAGCGAAAGTGCGCGAGGGATCATGGATCTGGCGCTGCAGGGTTATGCCGTGGGTAATGGGGTGCTGACTGTCGAAAACGAGGCCCAGGCGATCGTCCGGTGCGATCCGGCGCAGCTCGACAAGGGAGGCGGCGCTGCGGCGGCCGCGCTCGCCCTGTTCGATCTGCGCGAGAAATACGCGCCCTAAGCAGCTTTCGTCTCATCGAGCCTTGTATAGTCCACATAGCCGGCCGCTCCCCCTTCGTAGAAGGTCGAGCTGTCGCCTTCGTTGAAAGGTGCTCCGAGCGCGATCCGTTTCACGAGGTCCGGATTGGAAATGAACAGCCGGCCGATGCTGACGCCGTCTGCAGTCCCGTCGACCGTGGCTCGAAGGGCATCGCACCAATTGCTGTCCGCATTGATCAAAATGCGCCCCGAATAGACGTCTCGCATTGCCGGGCTGACAGGCGCGGTTGGAATGACTCCGGCCGTCGTTGGCAGTCGCGGCTCGCGCAGCTCGACCCAGGGCACTTTCAGCTGCTCCAGGCGCCCCGCTACGGCTTTGTAGAGAGAAATCGGGTCTCCATCCTCAACGCCCTGGGAACGGATGTTGGGCGAGAAGCGGATGCCGACGCGGTCCATGCCGACGCTTGCTCCGACGGCTTCGAGCACCTTGCTCATGAAGTGGATCCGGTTCTCGATCGAACCGCCGAAATCGTCTGTTCGGAAGTTCGCGCCATCCCTCAGGAACTGGTCGACGAGATAGCCATTCGCGCCGTGGATCTGGACTCCGTCGAACCCGGCAGTGATGGCGTTGCGCGCCGCCGCTGCGTAATCGCCGAGAATCCGTTCGATGTCGTGTTCCGTTGCGGAGCGCGGCTCGACGTAAGGTTTCTTGCCCTCATAGGTGTGAGCGTAGTCGGGTGCGGTCACTGCCGAAGATGAAACCGGTTCCATTCCGCTGACGCTCGGGTGCACGAGCCGGCCCATGTGCCAGAGCTGCGCAACGATGCGCCCGCCGGCTCGATGAACGGCCTCGGTGACCCTGCTCCACCCTTCGACCTGTGCCTCGTTCCAGAGGCCGGGTGCATTTGGCCAGCCAAGGCCCTCGCGGCTGATTCCGGTCGCTTCCGATATGATCAGGCCCGCTTCTGCGCGCTGGGCATAATAGGTCGCCATCAACTCGTTGGGGACGGCTTCGCGGCCGGCGCGGGCGCGGGTAAGGGGCGCCATGACAATCCGGTTTGGGAGCGCGAGCGATCCCATCTGGAGCGAGTCGAACAATCTGGACATCGACAATATTCCTCGTGAACTGCGATCCCCTGAGCTCGCGGCGCAGATAGTTTTGGAGCCAACCCAATCAAACTCGGATCTGACGGGTAGACCATAAGTACAGTTTATTGCCTGGGGCGCGGTTCCGGCTATCTTCGAACCGTACAAGACCCTAACCGGTCCCGCGTGCGCCACTCTGCCGAACCCCATCGCCTAGCCTTTCCCGCCTTGCTCCTCGGTAATGTCGCACTCGCCTTTGGCCCGTGGATGGTCAGGTTGGCCGACGTCGGACCCGTAGCTGCGGGGGTATGGCGCCTTGGGCTGGCTCTGCCCCTGCTGTTCGCCGTCGCCCGCATTTCCGGGCAGCGTCCTCACTGGCCCCGTCGGTCGCTCATCGTCACGATCCTGATCGCCGCCGTCTTCTACTCGCTCGACCTTGCGAGCTGGAACGTGGGCATCCGGATGACCAAGCTTGGCAACGCCACCCTGTTCGGCAACGTCGGCAGCTTCGTGTTCGCCGTCTACGGCTTGTGCATCGCTCATAGCCGCCCGTCCGCCCGGCAGGCCGGAGCGCTGGTTTTCGCAGTAGGAGGCGCTGCGCTACTGATGAGCGGCAGCTATGAACTCAGCCCCACGAATTTTGCGGGCGATCTTCTGACGCTAGTCGCAGGCCTCCTATACGGCGGCTACCTGATCTTCGTTGAAAAGGGCCGGGCAAGCCTGGAGCCTCTGCCTCTGCTCATTCTTGCGACGACGTTGTCCATCCCCATTCTGCTTCCGATCAGCCTTGGCCTTGGCGAACAGATCTGGCCGCACAACTGGACCCCGCTGATCATCTTTGCACTCTCGAGCCAGGTGATCGGCCAGGGGCTCCTCGTCTATTCGATCGGGACTCTTCCGCCGCTCATCGTTGGACTTGCGCTTCTGACCCAGCCGGCGATCAGCGCCGCAATCGGCTGGTTCGCTTATGGCGAGCGCCTGTCGGTGACGGACGTCGTCGGCGCGGTCGCAATTGCCTTTGCCCTCGTCATCGTGCGCCTTCCGGAGCGGGGCTTGCGCGCGGCTGCGGTCCAGCCCAGTTGAGCCGTATGGAATCGCCGTCCCCTCTCGAGCGGCTGCGCCGCGAGCTGGCCCTCGCGGTCGGCGAAAACGCCGTGTTCGACGGCTGGACGCGGGGTGCCGTCGACAGCGCTGCGGGCCAGCTCGGGATTGACCCCGTCAAGGCCCGACTGGCGATGCCCAAGAGCCAGACCGGCTTGATCGATGTGTACGTCCAGGAGGTCGACCGGGCGCTGGAAGCCTATTTTTCTCCCGAACGAATCGCGGGATTGAAGATCCGCGAGAAAATCCGCGCCCTTATCTGGCGCCGCCTCGAGGTGATGGACCCTGCTCGCGAGGCGGTGCGGCGCGCACTGGCGATCCTCGCGATGCCCCAGAATATTCCGCTTGCCCTTCGCATCGGGTGGCGCACAGCCGACGTCATGTGGCGGATCGCGGGCGATACGAGCACCGATTTCAATCACTACAGCAAGCGAATGACGCTGGGCGCGGTCTATGGCTCGACCTTGCTCGCCTGGCTCGACGACAAGAGCGAGGGCTTGGCGGACACCGCTGCCTTTCTCGACCGCCGCATCGACGATGTCATGAAATTCGAGAAGCTCAAGGCGGACTGGCGAGGCTCGGAACACTTCAGCCCATCGCGGTTCCTCGGACGATTGCGTTATCCCCCGCGCTAGCGGCTTCACAGCTGCCGCAGTAAATGATAATCAGTCGCAACAATGAACTCGCCCTTTCAGCCTGACGTAACGAGTCTGGACCGACTGGCGGTCGGGACCAAGGCACGTGTCCGCACCGTCGACTGGGCCTCGCTCGATGAGGCCGAGGGGTGTCGCTTGAGGCACTTCGGTTTCGACGAGGGGGTTCTGGTCGAACCGCTGCACCTTGGTCCATTCGGGCGCGACCCGATCGCGATTCGCGTCGGCCGGATGACGGTCGCGATCCGGCGCAGGCACGCGGGCGCGATCCAGGTCCAGCCCATCCAGTGAACCCCTTACCTTTAGTCGCCGTCGCCGGCAGTCCCAATGCCGGCAAGAGCGCGCTTTTCAACGCGCTCACGGGCGCGCGCCAGAAAGTCGGCAATTATCCTGGCGTTACCGTCGAGCGCCATTCGGGTCGCTTGACGCTGGCCGATGGACGCCCGGTCGAGATGGTCGATCTGCCCGGTGCCTACAGCCTCGACCCCGCGAGCCCGGATGAGGCCGTCACGCGGGACGTTCTCCTCGGCGAGCAGAAAGGAGAGCGTCAGCCAGATGCGCTGGTCATCGTGGTCGATGCCTCCAATCTCGACAACCACCTCCGCTTCTGCCTGCAGCTGATCGAGCTTGGACTGCCGACCATCGTCGCGCTCAACATGGTCGACCTCGCCAAGCGCGACGGACTGGAACTTGATCCGGGCGTGCTGGAAAAGCAGCTGGGCGTCCCCGTCGTGGAGACGATCGCCGTTCGTCGCCGCGGTATCCAGGAACTTCAGACCGCTCTCGACGACATGCTTTCCGCGCCGTTCTGCGGGGTTCACGAACGCGTGAGGACGGATCTTATTCACCTGCAGCGCCGTGCGCGCGAAATCGCGACTGCGGCCGTGGTGAGCGAAACACCGGTCCGGCGCTGGACCCATCGGCTCGATGCCGTGCTGCTTCACCCAGCTCTCGGTCCGATCATCCTTGCGCTCATCATGTTCGTCATGTTCCAGGCCGTGTTCGCGTGGAGCGAGGTCCCCAAGACGTGGATCGAGGAGGGCGTTGCAGCGCTGTCGAATTTCGTCGGCGGCGCGATGCCGGCCGGACTTCTTCGCTCGATGGTCGTCGATGGCGGGATCGCGGGAGTGGGAGCCGTCATCACCTTCCTTCCGCAGATCCTCATCCTGTTCTTCTTCATTCTGCTTCTTGAAGGCACCGGCTACATGGTCCGTGCAGCATTCCTCATGGACCGGCTGATGCACGGCGTTGGCTTGTCCGGCCGGGCCTTCATTCCCTTGCTCTCGAGCTTTGCGTGCGCGGTCCCCGGGATCATGGCCACCCGCACCATCGATGATCCCAAGGACCGGCTGACGACCATTCTGGTTGCTCCGCTGATGACCTGCTCTGCGCGCCTGCCGGTCTACACCTTGATAATCGCGGCCTTCATCCCGAACACCCGCTTGGCCTGGGGAGTGGGACTGCAGGGCCTCGTCATGTTCGGGCTTTATGTCACGGGGATTGCCGGCGCGCTGCTCGCAGCACTGGTGCTGCGGCGGGGCGTGCTGAAGGGCAGCAGCGGCGGGTTCATGATGGAACTGCCGAAATACCAATGGCCCCCTTTCAAGGACGTGGTCATCGGCATCCTCACGCGGGCCCAGATTTTCTTAAAGCGCGCCGGGACGATCATCCTTGGCACGACGATCATCCTGTGGGCGCTCGCAAGCATTCCGCAGGCCGGCCCCGGGCAGAAGCAATCGGAAGTCTCGATTGCAGGGCATATCGCCAACGGCATCGAAGCCGTCGTCCGGCCGATCGGCTTCAACCACGACATCAGCCTCGCCTTGTTGCCCGCTATGGCCGCCCGCGAGGTCGCGGTGAGCGCTATCGCGACGGTTTATTCGATCGACTCGCCCGATCAGCAGGCCGGGGCCGGAAGGCTCGAGGACAAACTGCAGCATCGCTGGTCACTTGCGACCGCTCTCGCCTTCCTCGCCTGGTTCGTATTTGCTCCGCAGTGCATCTCGACGATTGCCGTCACGAGGAGGGAAACCAACGGCTGGAAATGGCCGCTGGTGATGGTCTCCTATCTCTTCGTGCTCGCCTATTGCGCAGCCGGCCTAACCTACTGGACGGCGGTCGCGCTGGGTTTATAGCTGCTCTCGAGAAGAGGAGAGTGCGACATGGCGGGCGTGAACAAGGTGATCCTGGTTGGCAACCTCGGTGCGGACCCGGAGGCGCGTTCACTCAACAACGGCGGCGAGGTGGTCAACATCCGGGTCGCGACTTCCGAGCAATGGAAGGACCGCGACGGTAACCGTCAGGAGCGGACCGAGTGGCATAATGTCGTGATCTTCAACGAGAACCTCGGCCGGGTCGCCAAGCAGTATTTGCGGAAGGGTTCGAAGGTCTATCTTGAAGGGCAGTTACAGACCCGCAAGTGGACGGACCAGAGCGGCAGCGATCGCTATTCGACCGAAATTGTCCTTCAGCGGTTTCGTGGCGAACTGGTCCTGCTCGACAGCCGCGAGGGCGCAGGCGCGGCTGGCGGCCGCAGCGCGTTCGGCGAGGATTACGACGAATTGGGCGGGGCCACCGCTCCGCAGCGGGCGCAATCGCGACCCCAGCCCGCAGCATTCGACAGCGACCTCGACGACGACGTTCCTTTTTGATCGGCCGATCTCGGGGCTTTATGAAACCTCGAGCCTCCCACGACTGCCAAGCAGCGGCCCCGCCGCATGCTCTGTCGGGGTTTCAGCCCTCGCTGCCGCCGAGCTTCAGTTTCGCCAGGGCTGCGAACGGGCTGGCTTGCTCCTCGGTCATCACGCCTGCTTCCTTGAGCGCCGCATCGGCACCGGCGCTACGCGGATAGGGATCAAGGCTGAGCGCAAGCGTGTCGGCGATCGCGCCGCCAAGGTCGATCACCGCCCCGTCATAAAACACGGTGTCGCAATCCGCTTCACCAAGCTCGATCTCCTCGTCGGCAGAGACTTTTGAAGGTTCAGGGATGAAGAGGATTGCGAACGGTTCGTCGACATGTGCCGCGACAGCATCTCCGGTGACGACGCAGCTTTGATCGAGCGCTGCGACGATGCGGCCTTCGGCGCGAACGACGTTCCCCGTCCGACCAATGCAGACATGCGCTTCGAATCGCTCCAGAGAAAGAAGTGCAAGCCGCTTGGCGATGCCGGCGCGCTCCGTTTCGTCAGCAACGAGATCAAGGCGCTCACCGTCCCTGATCTGGTCGAGGCGAAGCTGGTGCGCGAACCGGTCGTTCATGCGATTCTTCCCTGCTGGAGCTCGGCCAGCCCCGTTTCATCGAGGTGCTTGGCGAAGCGCTGCAACTCGGCGGTGCTGTGTCGAAGCGCCTCCGGGTCGGCCGCGCCCTTGTAAAGACCTTCTCGCGCAGCCTCTGACCAAGACATTTCGCCGGCCGTTGCGGAGCGCAGTAGATCTGCGCGGCCGCCCATCATCCCTACCAGCTTTCGCACCGTCTTGCCGAGCGTCGGGTCACCGAGGCCCATTTCGCGATGCTCGCTTTCCATTACCTCGATGAAGCGCTCGGTAAGGGCGGCGCTTAGCGGATTTGCCTCTTCGCCCATGTCCTCGAGGCGAACGAGCGCCAATGCCGTGAGACTAGCCAGGACCGCGAACCTTCCGTCGAGCGTATCGGGAACCTTGCCCTCAACATACCAGTGGGGTCGCCGGGCCTCGGTTATCAATGCATCGAACAGTGCGGCGCCCGGCGATGGTTTCGCCGTTAATCCGCGGAACAGGAAACCTAGCATAGGTCGAGAGTGCGCCTCGCGTTTGCGATTTTGAAGAGCTCCAACTTGCGTCGCTCCTTGCCTCCCGCATATTGAGGCGCTGGTGGCCGCGTGCAAGCGGCCCGCTCCCTTAGAAGGTACGACGGATGAAGCTTGCGGTCTTGAAGACGGTGACCATTGCGGCAGCGGTGCTGCTTGCCGGGTGCGCGCAAATGCGCTCGCACAAGGGAGTAGTCCTTGATCCGCAGCTCATCGGCGCGATCCAGCCCGGCGTCGACAACAAGGATTCCGTCGAGAAGGCAATTGGGCGCCCCAGCTTTGTCGGCCAGTTCACCCCCAACGACTGGTATTATGTATCCCGCGACGTGAGCCAGGTCGCGTTTAGAAATCCGCGGGTCAGGAAGCAGACCGTGTTCATCGTGCGCTTCGACCCGAAGGGCAATGTCGCCTCGGTCCAGCGCACTGGCCGCGAGCTGGTGATGAACGTCGAGCCGACGCACCGCATGACACCAACCCTGGGCCGGAAGCGCAGCTTCTTCGAGGAGCTGTTCGGAAATATCGGTTCGGTAGGCGCGGGAGGACTTGGCGGTCCTGGCGGCGGAGACAGCGGCCCCTAGTGGGAGCGCTTCCGCGCGGCAGCCGTTTCGCTTAAGCGTCCCATCATGACTGCGACGCCGGCCGGCATGACCTATGCCGATTACCTCGATCTGAAGGATCTGCTGGGCGCTCAGCGCCCCCTGTCGGACCTTCACGACGAGATGCTGTTCATCATCATCCACCAGACCAAGGAATTGTGGATGAAGCAGCTGCTGCACGAGCTGAGATTTGCAGTTCCGCTGGTCGAGGCGGATCGCTTCGCCGAGGCGTACAAGGCGATGGCGCGGATCAGCCGTATCCAGGCTGTGATGACCCTGTCCTGGGATGTCCTCTCAACCCTGACGCCGGTCGACTATCTCAAGTTCCGCAATGTCCTTGGGACCTCGTCCGGCTTCCAGTCCGAACAGTTCCGGGAGATCGAATTCCGCCTCGGCCTCAAGGAGCCCAACTTCGTAAATCATTATGCGCAAGAGAGCCGCGAGCGTGCCGCGCTCGAAAAGGCGCTTAAGGAGACCAGTCTTCGCGAAGCTTCGCACGGCGCGTTGGAGCGGGCCGGATTTGATCTTGGCGACCGATCGGTCGAAGCGATCGCGAAGGCCTGGCTCGAAGTCTATCGGAACGCGGAGCGCTGGTTCGACCTCTACGAGCTCGCCGAGAAGCTCGTCGACATCGATGACGCGCTTGCTGGCTGGCGTCACAAGCATGTGCTGACGGTCGAACGGATCATCGGCAACAAGCAGGGTACGGGAGGATCGGCTGGTGCGCCCTATCTCAGGGCAACGCTCGAAAAGCGCGTGTTTCCCGAGCTCTGGGCGCTGAGGACTGATCTTTGAGCTTCAAGGGGCTGTTCTCGCGCAGTCTATCGGCAAATCCCAACCGGCTGCATTTTGCCGCGCACAGCCATCATCTCTGGCCCGATGCAAGCTTCGAAGGGCACCTCGAGGCGTGGAACGACGCCGCGCGCTATGCCGACCGCAAGTGGGACAGGGTGATGGGCGAAATTTGGCCGTCGGCCCAGGCGGAGGTCGCTGCCGAGCTCGGCACGCAACAGCCCCAAGCCATAGTCTTTGCTCCCAACACCCATGAGCTCCTCGTTCGTCTGCTTGCCTCCGTTCCCTGTCCCTTGCCGGTCCGTGTCCTGACCAGTGACGCTGAGTTCCACAGCGCCCGCCGGCAGCTTGAGCGGCTGGAAGAGGCCGGCATCGCACGGGTTGAACGTGTACCGGCCGAGCCGTTCGATACGTTTTCGGGCCGCTTCCTGGAGCGTGCGCGGACGTGCAGCCACGATTTCATCTTCGTCAGTCAGCTTCTCTTCGGCAGCGGGCGGACCTTCGATCGGCTCGAAGAATTGGCTGGCCTTGGAGCGCTCGAGGGCCCGTGGGTCGTCGTCGACGGCTACCACGCCTTCATGGCGCTTGCGCATCCGTTCGGGAAATCCGCGTCCAAGACTGCCTTCTACCTCGGGGGCGGCTATAAATATGCAATGTCCGGCGAAGGGTGCGCGTTCATGCACGCACCTCCGGGCTTTGCCCCGCGGCCGCCGATCACTGGCTGGTTTGCAGAGTTCGAGGATCTCAGCCTTCCCCCGGGGCGGGTGGGCTACGCCAAGGATGCCAGTCGCTTCCTCGGCGCTACATTCGATCCCTCGGCCCTTTACCGGTTCGTCGCGGTGCGGCGGATGCTGGCGGACAATGGTCTCTCGACGGCTCGCATCTCGGCTCACTGCGAACGGCTGCAGGAACGCCTGCTCCGCGCGTTTTCGGCGACCGCGCTGGGCCGCGCCGAGCTTCTCAACCCGCTTGACGGCGGCCCTCATGGCCGATTCCTCGCGTTCCGCAGTCCGGATGCCCAACGCTGGCACTCGGATATGAAGGAGAAGAATTGCATCACCGACGTCCGGGGCGACGTCCTTCGGATCGGTTTCGGAATCTATCAGGACGAGGAGGACGTCGACCGTCTCGTCGAGCTGCTGGGGACGCTTCGATGACAGGGACCCTGCACCGGCTGAGGTCGAGCGCTTCGCTCGTTCTTGCTCTTCTCCTCATCGCCTACATCTTCAATTATCTCGACCGCCAGATCCTCGGGATCCTGGCAGGTCCGATCATCGGCGACCTGCATCTCAACGACCGCCAGTTCGGCGCTCTGAGCGGCCCGCCGTTCGCCATTCTCTACTCGGTGCTCGGCATTCCGTTTGCCTACCTTGCCGACCGCACCGGGCGCAGCCGCGTCATCGCTGGGGCGGTTGCCTTTTGGAGCGCCTTCACGGCTCTTTGCGGAACGGCGGCATCTTTCTGGCAGTTCTTCATTTTCAGGATGGGCGTCGGGATCGGCGAAGCCGGCGGCGTCGCTCCTTCCTATGCCCTGATCGCGGATTATTTCGAGCCGCGCCGCCGCGCCCGCGCGCTGGCGGTCTTCTCGCTTGGAGTGCCGATCGGACTGGCACTTGGGACCTTGCTTGGCGCCTACATCGCGCATGCCATCAGTTGGCGCGCGGCATTCTTCACCATGGGGATTGCAGGTGTCCTGCTGGCGCCTGTCCTCGTTCTTGTCGTTCGCGATCCTCCGAGGGCAAAAGCGCCGGACGCGGCGCCCATCGGCCAGGTTTTTCCAATGCTCGCAAGGAAGCCTGTCTTCTGGCTGATAGCCTTCGCAGCCTCCTCAAGCTCGCTTTGCGGCTACGGCCTTGCGACCTGGACTCCCTCGGTCCTCGAGCGCAGTTTCCACCTCGGCCTGATCGAACGCGGGGAGTTCATGGCGTCGGTCGTCTTCATCGGCGGCTGCGTCGGCGTATTTGCAGGGGGTTGGCTCGCAGACCGGTTCGGTACAGTCGACCGCGGCTGGTACGCCAGGCTCCCCGCCATAGCCTGGCTCATCACGGCCCCCACGTTCGCGGCGGGCCTCATGGCTCCGAGCCTCTGGCTCGCATGGCCGTTACTGCTGATCCCCAACGCCCTCAATATTTTCTGGCTTGGCCCGGTGATCACGGCGGTTCAGCACCTCGTCCCGCAGCGCATGCGCTCGACTGCCTCGGCGAGCTTCCTCCTTATAAACAACCTCATCGGACTTGGGGTCGGACCCTATCTCATCGGGTCCGTGTCTGAGTCCCTCAAGAAGAGCTATGGCGCCGAGGCCCTTCGCTATGCAGCGGTCGGCTCCACCGTCTTTTATCTCCTCGCATCGTTCCTGATGTTCCTCTGCGTCTCGCGCCTGCGTTCGAGCTGGCTCGACGATCATCTCCCTAAACCCGCTTAAGTACATGAATATTCCCGACATTTCAGGTTCATCCTGGTGCGGTAAGCCGGCGGTTCCATCCGTTTAACTGTTGGAACGGTGCGGCGGACGGGCCGTTTTCCCCGTTCGAAAGGAGATTTCTCATGCGCAGGCTATTCCTCGCAGCAGGCGTCGCGTCCCTCGCGATTGCTGGCGTCGCTGCAGCGAAGCCCGGCGGCGACCACGGCGGTGGCGGCGGCAATCCCCACGGCGGCGGCGGTGGCGGCGGTAACCCGCACGGCGGCGGGGGGGGCGGTGCTCCGGTCTTTGCCGGCGGCGGGGGTAACCCGCACGGCGGCGGCGGCGGCGGCGGCGGTGGGGCTCCGGTCTTTGCCGGCGGCGGCGGTCATGGCGGCGGTAACTTTGCCCCGATGTTCACGCGCGGAGAAGGCGGCGGACGCGGCCATGGCGGCGGCTTTGCGGCGCCCCAGATGCGGGCCTTTGGCGGTGGCGGTCATGGCCACGGCGGCGGAGGTTTCGCAGCGCCGCAGATGCGTGCGTACGCAGGAGGCGGCGGACATGGCCGCGGCGGCGAGCGCCGGCAGGCCCGGGCCTTCGCGGGCGGACATGGCTTCGGCCGCGGTCAGCAGGGCGTTGCCCGCGAGCAGGCGCGCGCATTTGCAAGCCAGGGTCATGGCCACGGTCAGCATGGCATTGCCCATCAGCAGGCCCGCGCATTTGCGGGCGATGGACGCGGCCGGCAACAGGAGGCCGGGCGTTTAGCGCGTCAGCAGACGCGCGGCTTCGAGCGCCAGCAGGCGCGGATGGCGCAGGGCCAGCAGCTGCGCGCCGGTGGCATGCAGGCGGCGGAGCGGCAGGCACTCACCAACGAACGCTTCAATGGACAACAGTTCGCTGGCGGCAAGGCACTCAGCGGAAATACCGCCCAGCTTGCGAACCAGCCCGCCTGGACTGGCGTCTCGCCCTACCAATCGCTTTCTTACGGGAATAACGTCCAGATCCTGCCCGTTCAGCAGGTCGAGCAGTTTGTGGGCGCTCCCGTGGCGAACGTCGCGGGCTTCGCAGCGCTCGCGCCGCTGCCCTCGAGCATCCAGTATCTCTATCCCGACACGCCCGATTATTATTACCGCTGGGGCGACGGTTACCTGTACCAGGTCGACCGGACGGATAATCTGATCGCCGCGCTGATCCCGCTCCTTGCAGGCGGTTATCTGCCGGGACAGTATCTTCCGCAGCCCTACATGGCGAGTTACGTGCCGAGCGATTACGGGTTCAACAGCTTCTATCCGGACTACGGTGACGTCTGTAACCGCTATTATGACGGCGTCGTCTACCAGGTGGATTGCAGTGATGGCTACGTCGAGAATGTGATCCCGATGTACGCGGGCGGATATGGCGTCGGCCAGCTGCTTCCCTCGGCCTATACTTACTACAACCTTCCCCTGCAGTACCGGGATCTCTATTCCGACACTTCGGACTACGGCTATTGGTATGCTCCCGGCGCGATCTACCAATATGATCCGCGCACCAGCGTGATCACGTCGGTAGCAGCGCTGATGTCGCCGGGTTTTGCGGTCGGCCAGCCGTTGCCGGTCGGGTATGACGCCTACAACGTGCCCTATGCCTATCGGGCAACTTACTATGACACGCCCGATGCGTGGTACCGTTACAACAACGGGTACATCTACCAGGTCGACCCGGTAACTCAGGTCGTGACGGCGATCGTCGCCTCGCTTCTAACCTGAGCGCGGCAAGGATGCCCGGCGGGAACTCAAACCCCGCCGGGCCATTTCGTATCGAGAACGAACAAGGAGGAAGTCATGAGAACCCGGGCGTTCGCGCTTGGCGTCGCAGCCGCCGCATTGCTTGCGACGGGCGCATGCAACGAGAGCAGCAAGACCGCGAGCGGCGCCCCGCAGGCGCAAACGAAAAAGGCGCAGAAGATCGCGGGCACGAAGACGATTGCCGCCGGGCTGGCGCCTGCCGGCCGCTTCATGGCCGCAGCAAAGGTGGCTGGCCTCGACCAGACTCTGGCTGGACCGGGGCCTTACACGGTATTCGTTCCGGACGATTCCGCCTTCAACGGCGCGCCGGCCGGCACGTTCGATCCAAAGCCTGAGAATCGTGCCCAGCTCACCGGCGTCCTCACCAACCTCATCCTTCAGGGAACGGTCATGACCGCCGACATCGACAAGGTGATCGACCGCGGCAAGGGCAAGGGCATGCTAGCGACCACCGGCGGCGGACTTCTCACCGCAACCAAGGACGGCGGAAAGATCGAGCTCGCGGACGCGGGCGGCCACAAGGCGACGATCACGCAGGGCGACGAGCAGTACACGAACGGCGTCGTTCACCACATCGACGCGGTGCTGATGCCCTCCAAGCCGGCCAAAGGACCAGCCGTCGGCAAGAAAGCTGGGAGGTAGCCCCTAGATATTGGGGCGAGATCGTCGCTCGACCCCAGATAGGCTTTGCTCATCATTCTACTTCCGCGCGCCGAACGGCTCGCTATAACCGTGCCGTTAACGCGCGGATGATGGGGCTTGAGCGACATGAAAGCGACGATTGAGCGGGCGACCCTTCTGAAGAGCCTGGGCCACGTCCAATCGGTCGTGGAGCGAAGGAACACGATCCCGATCCTTTCGAACGTGCTGCTGGAGGCGCGGGAGGACGGTGTGCTGAGGCTGATGGCTACGGACCTCGATCTCCAAGTGGACGAGACGGTGCCGGCAAACGTCACTCAGTCGGGTGCAACGACCGTATCGGCTCACACCTTCTTCGATATCGTACGCAAACTGCCTGAAGGCAGCCAAGTCGAGATCACCGCCGCGGAAGGCAAAATGCAGGTCGTTGCCGGCCGGGCGCGGTTCAATCTATCGACGCTTCCGCGCGACGATTTTCCGGTCATCGCCGAGGGGGAGCTGCCCACGCGGTTCGAGCTTCCCGCTGCTACCTTGCGCCAGATCATCGAGAAAACGCGCTTTGCGATCTCGAGCGAGGAGACCCGCTACTATCTGATGGGCATCTTCCTGCACGTGGTCGACGACCAGCTGCGAGCTGCCGCCACGGATGGCCACCGGCTCGCTCGTATCACCGTGGATCGCCCTGACGGCGCCGAAGGCATGCCCGACGTGATCGTTCCGAGGAAGGCGGTCACAGAGCTTTACCGGCTCCTCGAGGAGCTCGAGGGTACGGTCGAGATTTCGCTCTCCCCAACCAAGATCCGCTTCGGCCTTGGCAGCGCCATCCTGACCAGCAAGCTGATCGACGGCACGTTCCCGGACTATAACCGGGTCATCCCCACCGCAAACGACAAGCTCCTGAAGCTTGATCCAAAGAGTTTTTCGGCCGGAGTCGATCGTGTTTCGACGATCGCTTCTGAAAAGACCCGCGCCGTGAAGATGAGCGTTGACCGGGACAGGGTCACGCTGTCGGTCACCTCGCCTGAAAATGGCGTTGCGACAGAGGAGCTCGCTGCCGACTATGGCTCCGACAACCTCGAGATCGGGTTCAATGCCCGCTATCTCCTCGATATCCTCGGCGAAATCGATGGTGACACCGTCGAGGTGCATCTTGCCGATGCCGCTGCGCCGACGCTGCTTCGCGAAAATGACAAGGCAAACGCTCTCTACGTGCTCATGCCGATGAGGGTCTGAACCAAAGCGAGGGGCCATGGACGTCGAGATCGAGAAGCCTCACGTCCACCATCGCAAGACGGGTATTCGCCGCCTCGACCTCGTTCTGCCGCTCGCGGCGCTTTTCATCTCGTTCGTATCGATCCTGATCGCTTGGCATCACGGGGAAGTGATGACCCAGCTCGTTCACCAGAACGAACGTCTCGTTGAAGCCGAATCGCTCCCCTATCTGCAAATCGAGATGAGCAACCTCGAAGCGGATCTTCATTCGCCTGCGCTGCGGCTGACCGTACAAAATCAAGGCGTCGGACCGGCTCGTCTCGCCGAGATCGTGATGACCGTGAACGGCAGGCCCGTGCGGGATTTCAATACCCTCATCGACCATTGCTGCGCTCCTGGCCTTCTTCAGTCGGCAAGCGTTGGGAGCAAGCAGTTCCGCGGCATTCGCAGCGGCGAAGTCATCCTGTCCAGGCTGCGGGACCGGATGATCCGTCCAGGCGAGGCGGTCGACGCCTTCGACTGGCCAATGACTCCGGCCAACCAGGCGGTCCTCGATCGCCTGAGGTCGCAATATGCGACAAATGCCGTGAACACCTCGATCTGCTACTGCTCGGTCTTCGACGATTGCTGGGTGAGGACGGACGAGGACCGGCGTCCTGTTCCCGTGAAGCAGTGTCCGGCGGCAAGAGTGCCGTACGACCAGTGACCCTGTACGTCGCGGATTGCGCCGCGGCCCCGTGCTGCTCAATGAGGACGGTGTGCCAGTCAGCCACCTGACCCTCACCGACTTTCGTTCCTACGTCTCGGCGACTGTCGATCCGGGGCAGGGCTTCGTGCTGCTGTACGGCGAGAACGGGGCAGGGAAGACCAATCTCCTCGAGGCAGTATCAATGCTGACCCCTGGCCGCGGCCTTCGCGGCAGCTCCCTGTCGGAGATGGGCCGGCGGGGCGGGAGCGGGGATTGGGCGGTTGCCGCGAAACTGGGCGACATCGACATCGGCACCGGGACGCGGCCGAACGGTCCCGAGCGCCGCGTGGTACGGGTGAACGGCGCGCCAGCATCGGTGAACAGCCTGTCGGAATGGCTCTCGGTCCTGTGGCTGACGCCGGCAATGGACCGCCTGTTCATGGGGAGCGCCGGCGACCGCAGGCGTTTCCTCGATCGGCTGGTCCTGGCGCTCGAGCCGAGCCACGCCCACCATTCTGCGCGCTACGACGCGGCGATGCGGGCGCGCAACAAGCTACTCGCCGATGACGGATGGGACGAACTGTGGCTGACCTCGCTCGAACTTGCGATGGCCGAGCACGGCTCGGCGATTGCCGAAGCCAGGGCACGGGCCGTCGAGGCGCTCGACGGGCAAATCGCCGCTGCGCCCGAAGCCGAGTTTGCGCGGGCGGAAATTTCCCTAGTGGGATGGGCACCGAGGAACCTCGTACCGGTCCTTCGAGCCGGTCGCGCGCGCGATGCTGGTGCCGGGAGGGCGATCGAGGGGCCACATCGACAGGATCTTTGCGTGGTCCACCGCGCCAAAAAGATGCCGGCCGCCCAGGCATCGACCGGTGAGCAGAAGGCTCTTCTTCTGGGCCTCGTGCTGGCACACGCGGATCTCGTGGCCAGTCGGCACGGCCATCCGATCCTGCTCCTTGACGAGGTGGCCGCGCACCTCGACCCCGTGCGCCGCGCCGCGCTGTTCGGGCGCCTGGAAGGACGTGGGCAGATATGGATGACTGCAACCGAAGCGGACTTGTTTGACGGCATCGGCGCCGCCTCTCGTTTCCGGATCGAACAGGGACAAGTCCTGCCCGACTGACACTGAGGTGGACTTTCCGCCGCTTTGCCCTATATTGCAGTGCAACACGAGACGCTCGTTGAAAGCGGCGTGAACGATTCCTCGAAGTTTTTAGCGAGGAGCTGGCCCGCGTCTCGATTTTTCTGCTCTCCTATTCACGCGGGGCGCTTTTTGACCCCGCTCGCGGCCCTCGCGCTGAGGCGCTTGCCGCGCGCGCCCAATCATTTGGAGCAATTCATGTCATTCCATTCACTGGGGCTCTCGAAGCCCCTGCTCGCCGCTCTCGCCGCCAGGGATTATTCGCTGGCGACACCGATCCAGCGGCAGGCAATACCTACAGTCCTCACCGGCCGCGATCTTTTGGGAATCGCGCAGACGGGCACTGGCAAGACCGCCGCCTTCATGCTTCCCTCTCTTGACCGGCTTGCAGCAGCCCGCCGTTCGCCCCGGCCCGGGCACGCGCGAATGCTGGTGCTTGCACCGACGCGCGAGCTCGCTGCACAGATCGCCGCCAGCGCCGAGGCATATGGCAAGTTCATGCAACTGTCCGTTGGCGTGATCTTTGGCGGCGTACCCAATAACAAGAGCGTTCGGACCGTAGCTGGCGGTCTTGACGTCCTCGTCGCTACTCCCGGACGCCTTCTCGACCTCGTTGACCAGCGGGTCCTCTCGCTGCGCGAGCTAGAGATCCTGGTCCTCGATGAAGCCGACCAGATGCTCGATCTCGGCTTCATCCACGCACTGAGGCGGATCGTCAGCCTTGTTCCCGCGAAGCGACAGACGTTGTTCTTCTCGGCGACCATGCCGAAGTCCATCCGGGAGCTTGCCGACAAATATCTCACCAACCCGGCCGAAGTGTCTGTCACTCCAACGGCGACGACAGTCGCCCGCATCGAGCAGAGCGTGACGATGGTGAACCAGGCCGAGAAGGCGGCACTGCTCGCGCTCTACCTGGAAACCAATCCGATTGAGCGTGCGCTGATTTTCAGCCGCACCAAGCACGGCGCTGACAAGATCGTGAGACAGCTGGAAGCGGCCGGTTTCACCGCGAGCGCGATCCATGGCAACAAGAGCCAGGCTCAGCGTGAACGGGCGATTGCGGCTTTCCGGTCAGGGGATGTCCCCGTGCTCGTCGCTACCGACATCGCGGCGCGCGGGATCGACATTCCGGGTGTCAGCCACGTCGTCAATTTCGATCTGCCGGACGTTCCGGAGCAATATGTCCACAGGATCGGGCGAACCGCCCGTGCAGGTGCCGACGGGATCGCCATCGCTTTCTGCAGCCCGGAGGAGCGCACAAATCTGCGCGACATCGAGCGCACCACCCGTCAACGGATTTTTGTCGCACCACTTCCCGCCGAGTTCGCCGCCGCAGCAGAGGCCTTCAGGCGACTGAAGCCGGCACCCAAGGCGCGACCGGCCCAGCATTCCGCCACCAAATCCGACAGGCGTGCTGTCGGGCAGCAGCGCCAGGCGCGCAACCATCGCCAGGGTCGCCATGCGCAGCGTAGCGAGGGCCATCCCGCGCACCGCAGCGACGGCGCTAATCCGGAGCGCAAGGCAGGCAGGCGCCGCCGCCGGAACGGACCGCAGCGCTCTCACGGGTAGAGCGCCGCGCTTCACGCGTGCGCGCACGCGCACGCGCGTGACTTCCGGCTTAAAATCCCTATATCCGGACTATGGCATCTACCCCCGACAGCAACAGCAATTCCTATGGCGCCGACAGCATCAAGGTGCTCAAGGGCCTCGACGCCGTGCGCAAGCGGCCCGGCATGTATATCGGCGACACCGACGATGGCTCGGGGCTCCATCACATGGTGTTCGAGGTTTCAGATAATGCGATCGACGAAGCCCTCGCAGGTCACTGCGACCGCGTCCTGATCACGCTCAATCCTGACGGGTCGGTGAGCGTCGAAGACAATGGCCGGGGAATTCCTACGGGAATCCATGCCGAAGAAGGCGTCTCGGCGGCCGAGGTCATCATGACGCAGCTCCATGCCGGGGGTAAGTTCGAGAACACCTCGGACGACAATGCGTACAAGGTTTCGGGGGGACTTCACGGCGTCGGCGTCAGCGTCGTCAATGCGCTCAGCGAATGGCTCGATCTCATCGTCTGGCGAGACGGTGAGGAGCATTTCATGCGGTTCCGGCACGGCGATGCCGAGGCACCTCTCAAGGTAGTGGGCAAGACGGAAAAACGCGGAACGCGCGTCACCTTCATGCCCTCGGGCGAGACGTTCAAGCAGATCGAGTTTGACTTTGACCGTCTCGAGCACCGCTTCCGCGAACTTGCCTTCCTCAATTCCGGCGTTCGGCTGGTCCTCACCGATGCGCGGCACGAGGAACCCAAGAGCGTCGAGATGTTCTACGAGGGAGGGATCGCCGCTTTTGTGAAGTGGCTCGACCGCGCAAAAACGCCGCTCATCGCCGATCCGATCTCAATTACCGGCCAACGCGATGACATCGGAATCGATGTCGCGCTGGAGTGGAATGATTCCTATTACGAGAACGTTCTCTGCTTCACGAACAACATCCCGCAGCGTGACGGCGGGACGCATCTCGCGGCCTTCCGCGCAGCGCTCACCCGGACGCTCAACAATTATGCGGAGCGCTCGGGCCTGTTGAAAAAGGAAAAGGTCGCGCTGACCGGCGAGGACATGCGCGAGGGTCTGACGGCGATCGTTTCGGTGAAGCTGCCCGACCCCAAGTTCGGCTCGCAGACCAAGGACAAGCTCGTCAGCTCGGAGGTGCGCCAGCCACTCGAGGGTCTGATGGCCGACAAGCTGAGCGAGTGGCTGGAGGAAAATCCAGCCCATGCGCGGACCATCGTCCAGAAGATCATTGATGCGGCGGCGGCGCGCGAGGCTGCGCGCAAGGCCCGCGACCTTACGCGGCGCAAGGGCGTGCTCGACATCGCTTCCCTCCCGGGCAAGCTTGCGGACTGCCAGGAGCGCGATCCCGCGCTCAGCGAACTCTTTCTCGTCGAGGGCGATTCAGCAGGAGGCTCGGCAAAGCAGGGGCGTAACCGTCACAACCAGGCGATCCTTCCGCTGCGCGGCAAGCTCCTGAACGTTGAACGGGCGCGGTTTGACCGGATGCTGTCTTCCAAGGAGATCGGAACGATGATCCAGGCCCTTGGCGCCGGGATCCGCGAGGACTTCGACATTGCGAAGCTGCGTTATCACAAGATCGTCATCATGACGGACGCCGACGTCGACGGTGCCCACATCCGTACTCTTCTCCTGACCTTCTTCTACCGGCAGATGCCGCAGCTAATCGAGAACGGACACCTCTTCATTGCCCAGCCTCCCCTCTACAAGGTGAGCCGTGGCCGCTCGGAAGTCTATCTCAAGGACGATGCCGCGCTTGACGACTATCTCGAGGCAGCCGGGCTCGAAGGCCTGGTCCTCGACACATCCGAGGGGCAGCGCAGCGGCAATGACCTGAAGGCGCTCGTCGATCATGCGCGGCGGATGCGGACGCTGATGCGCTACGCGCCGCGCAAGTACGATCCGCCACTCATCGAGGCGCTCGCGCTCGAGGGCGCGCTCAAGCCCAATCTGGACAAGGACAGCAAGACAAGCGCGGTCGCCAAGGTTGCCGCCTGGCTGAACGCAGGCGATCTCGAAGCCAGCTGGTCGGGCGAAGTTGCTGCAGAAGGCGGTTACTTGCTCAGGCGTGTCTGGCGCGGGGTCACCGACGCCTACATTATCGAACCGAGCTTTCTCGTCTCTGCCGAAGCCCGCAAGCTCGACTCGCTCGCGAAGGAACAGGCGGCCGCTTACGCAAAACCTTCCACGTTGCGGACCATCAAGAAGGGTGTGCAGGCTGACCAGGAAGAAGCGGCCATCGCCGACGATGCTGCCGAACAGGCCGTCAGTGAAAGCAAGGGCAAGCCCACCGCTGTCACTCGTCCCTCGGAGCTGCTCGACGCAGTGCTTGCGGCGGGCCGCAAGGGCCTCTCGATCCAGCGCTACAAGGGACTGGGCGAGATGAATGCCGAGCAATTGTGGGAAACCACCCTCGACCCCGCCAACCGGTCGCTTTTGAGGGTCGAAGTGGCCCAGGCCGACGTCGCTGACGAGATCTTCACGAGACTGATGGGTGATGTCGTGGAACCCCGCCGGGAGTTCATCCAGGACAATGCGCTGAGCGTCGCAAACCTCGACGTCTAGGAACCATTCACGAGCAACGGCTATTGGCGGTGACGTGACCGGCGGCTCCTGCATCACCCTTGCATCGTACAACATGCACAAGGCGGTCGGCCTTGATGGGCGCCGCGACCCGCATCGGGTGCTCAAGGTGCTTCAGGAGATCGACGCCGACGTCGTTGCATTGCAGGAAGCCGACAAGCGCGTCGGCGGACGTGGATCGACGGTTCCGCACGAGCTCATCGACAGTCACGGCATGTACAAGCCGGTCCATCTTGGCGTCCGCCACAAGCGCGTGTTCGACAAAGCGCGCCGACACACCGACCGGCTGTTGAAGATCGACACTCGCAATATCGGCTGGCACGGGAACGCGATTCTCGTGAAGCGTCACGTCGGCGTGCTCGATTGTGCGGCGCTCGAACTGCCGACGCTCGAACCGAGGGGCGCCGTGATTGCCGAGTTGCTGATCGGCGAGCAGCCTCTCCGCGTTGTCGGAATGCACCTTGATCTGTCGGGGTTGTGGCGAAGGCGGCAAATGCGCTCCATCCTTCAAGCGGTGGCGCGCCGACCGCAGAAGATGCCGACGGTATTGATGGGCGACACCAATGAATGGCGAACCGTCGCTGGATGTCTCAATGAACTCGAACCGGAGTTCCACATCGCACCGACCGGCCCCAGCTTCCATGCCCGCCATCCAGTGGCCCAACTCGACCGCATCATCGTCCACAGGGATCTCAATATCGAGGCCTCGGGCGTCCACATGAGCGCTGCTGCGCGCCGCGCGTCGGATCACCTCCCGATCTGGGTGCGCCTGAGCGCCTAGCCCGCAATCTTCCGCAGGCGCCGTCGCTGGATCGAGGACCCGATTCCCATTGCCTCGCGGTATTTGACGACGGTCCGTCGAGCAACGTCGAAGCCCTTCTGCTTCAGCAGTGCAGCGATCGCGTCGTCGCTTAAGATGTCGGATTCCGCCTGGATGATGTCGCGTATCCCCGCCTTTACTGCCTCGGCGGCTGCGCCGTCGCCCTCGGCCGAGGAGACGCCGGAGCCGAAGAAATATTTGAGCTCGAACAGCCCCTGATCGCACAGCAGATATTTATTGGAGGTCACCCGGCTGACGGTCGATTCGTGCATTCCGATGGCCTCGGCCACCTCGCGCAGAGTCATCGGCTTCATTGCTGCTACCCCGCGTTCGAAGAACCCCTGCTGGCGCTTCACTACCTCGCTGACGACCTTCATGATCGTCCGCGCACGCTGGTCGAGCGCCTTTACGAGCCAGTTGGCGCTTTGAAGACATTCGCTCAGCCAGGCGCGCGACTTCTTGTCCTGCGGTCCCGACTTCAGCTCCTGATAGTAGCGGCGGTTGACGAGCAGCCGGGGCAGCGTTCCCTGGTTGAGCTCGACAGCAAAACCGCTTCGCGTGCGCCGGACGAATACATCGGGCGTGACGTCCTCGGCAGGCTGCCCGGAAAACTGGCAACCGGGTTTGGGATCATAGGCACGAAGCTCGCGGATCATGTCGGAGAGATCTTCGTCGTCGACGCCGCAGATACGCTTGAGGTCTGCGGTGCGCCCCCTCGAGAGGAGATCCAGGTTGTCGATCAATCGCGCCATCGCGGGATCGTACCGATCTGCCGCCCGCGCCTGCAGGGCGAGGCACTCGGCAAGCGAGCGCGCACCCACTCCCGGTGGCTCAAGGCCCTGAATTAGCTCCAGCGCTTTCTCGAGAAGCGCCATGGGAGCGCCCGTGAGCTCCGCGATTTGATCCAGCGGCATGCTCAGATAGCCGGTTTCGTCGAGAGTCTCGGCGATGATGCGTGCAAGGTCGCCAAGATCGCCCGCCTGGCCGTGAAGCTGGTCGATCAGATATTCGGCGAGCGAGCTTGCGGCATATTGCACCCGGTCGAAATCAAACCCCTCTTCGGAGCTTCCCGAGGTGACGACGTCGGAGAAGCTGTCGGTCTCAAGCGCTTCGGATTGCCAGTCGACATCCAGCGGCCGGTCGTCTTCAGCGTGGCCCCTGATGAGATCGTCAGCACCGGGATCGTCGGGCGGCTCCTCGTCGAAAGTCTCACCATCGCTCCCGGGGTCGGCCGAAGGAGGAGCTTCCTCCCCTTCCTCCGGGGGCGATTCCAGGAGCGGGTTCTTCGAGAGTTCCTCGGCGAGGAAGGCGTCGAGCTCGAGATTGGAGAGCTGCAGGAGCTGGATGGCCTGCCGCAACTGCGGCGTCAGGACCAACTGCTGTGACTGGCGGATGCTTAGGGAGGGGCCCAGGCCCATAAGTGAACTCGTTACAGCGCGAAGCTCTCGCCGAGGTACAGGCGCCGGACTTCCTGATCGGCGACCAACGCTTCGGGAGTACCTGCAAACAGGACCTGCCCATCGTAGATGATGCAGGCGCGATCGACGATGTCGAGCGTCTCGCGGACATTATGATCGGTGATCAGCACTCCGATTTCGCGGCTCTTCAATTCCCTGACCAGCTCTCGGATGTCGGCGATGGAGATCGGATCGATGCCGGCGAAAGGCTCGTCGAGCAGCATGATCGAAGGATCGGCGGCCAGTGCTCGCGCGATTTCGCAGCGTCGCCGCTCTCCGCCCGACAGCGCCATGGCCGGCGAATCCCGAAGGGCGGTAAGTCCAAATTCATCAAGCAGCCGCTCCAGCCGCTCCTTGCGCCTGTCCTTGTCCGGTTCGCCGGCCTCCAGCACTGCAAGGATGTTCCCCTCGACGGTCATTCCGCGGAAGATCGAGGTTTCCTGCGGAAGATATCCGAGACCCAGAATTGCCCGCCGGTACATTGGCAGTTCGGTGATATCCTTGCCGTCGAGATAAATGAGCCCGCTGTCGGGCTTCACCAGGCCCATGACCGAATAGAAGCAGGTCGTCTTGCCAGCCCCGTTGGGGCCCAGGAGTCCGACCACCTCGCCCCGGTGAACCTCCAGACTGACGTCATGGAGGACCGTGCGCTTGTCGTAGGACTTGGCAATCGAACGTACTTCGAGGCCGCCGTCGACTGGCCGCGTCTTGGCAGCCCGACGGGGCATCGTGGCGGTCTCGTTCACTGCTTTGGCTGATTTTGCTGGTGTTGAGGAACGCTGAAGTGGCCGGTTACCCGTCCGCCGCTCGAGTTGACCCCGGGAGGGCCGCCGTCAACGACGGCGCGGCCCGAGTCGAGGTCGATCACGAGACGCGAGCCATTCACCTGGTTGTTCTCGCGGTTGAGCTGAACGTTCCCGATGAGAGTGATGAGCTTGCGATCAAGGTCATAGATACCGAAGTCACCGCGCGCCGTTTCCGATGGGCTTTTGACGACGACGCCGCCCGCGGCGTCGAGGCGGTGGATCTGGACATTGTTGTTGGCGCCGCCGGCGCCTCCCGAATAGGCAACCGTGAGGCGCGGCGTCTCGAGGGTCATCTCGGCCTGGGTTGCATGAACATTGCCCGCGAAGATCGCCCGGTCGGCGCGGTCCTGGACTTCAATGCGGTCCGCAGTGACGTCGACGGGCGCGTTGCTGTTGTGGCCCTTGAGTGCCGATACCGGCTGTACTTGCTTCACCTGCGCCGGCGCGGCGGTGCCGGCGAGCGCTGTCACTGCAAGGATGATGCCAAAGAACCGCACGTGGCTCATCTGACCGCCCCCTGCACGATTTTCAAGCGAGCACCGCCATCGAGCACGACGGTGCGCTCGCCAAGGTCGGCGCGGATCTGGCGTGCCTGGAACTGTCCGAGGCGCATTTCACCGGTCGCCGGACCCTGGCTGGCCAGCTGGCGCTGCTTCATGTCGACCGTCACATCGCTGGTCTGCAGGTGGAATCCGTCGGCACCAGTGACCTTGACCGGTCCGACGATCGCGACCTGCTGCGTGTCGATATTGTACCGGCCTTGGTCGGCAAAGATCTGCAACGGCCCCTGGGCCTGCTTGAGCTGGGCTGACATTCCCGTGATGTCCACCAGCGGGTCGTCGGAGCTGCGCTGAATGGCCCTGTTCGCGATGATCTCGAACAGCTGCCCCTTGTCGTCAGTACCGGTATAGCGCGCCGCCTCGACACGCATGCGCTCGGGAGCGCTCTGCACCTTCTTCTTGTCGAGGATGAAGCTGACGTCCCCTTTCCTGTCGAGCGGGGCAAGGGCGAGGATTGCAACAAGGACGCCGACGGCGGACGGCAGGACGATCTTCGACCAGTGCACGAGCCGATCGTGGGCGCTCCCAGGCTCCGCCCACCGGTGCTTGAAGCGTTCGCGGGCACTCGCCTCAGCCATCGTGAGCAAAAATGTCCTGTTCGGGCCAGCCGGCAAGATCGAGCAGTGCGCGGGTGGGAAGGAAGTCGAAGCACGCCTGCGCAAGCGCCGATCGGTCCTCGCGAGCGAGGCGCTGATCGAGCTTGTCCTTCAGCTGGTGAAGGTAGCGAACATCACTCGCGGCATAATCGCGCTGGGCATCGCTGAGCTCGGGCGCCCCCCAGTCGCTGGTCTGCTGCTGCTTGGAAACGTCGATGTTGAGCAATTCCTTGACGAGGTCCTTCAGGCCGTGGCGGTCAGTGTAAGTCCGGACCAGCCGCGAGGCGGTGCGTGTGCAGTAGAGCGGCGCCGCCATGATTCCGAGATAGGCGCTCATGATACCAATATCGAATCGGGCGAAATGATAGAGTTTCAGGCGCCCGGCGTCGGCGAGGAGCGCCTTGAGGTTGGGGGCCGAATAATCGCTTCCCGCGCCAAACCGGACCAGATGTTCATCCCCTTTGCCGTCGGACAGCTGGACCAGGCACAGGCGGTCGCGGCCGGGGACAAGACCCATGGCTTCGGTATCGACGGCGATGGGGCCCTCTGCGAATCTCACCTCGGCGGGGAGATCTTCCTCGTGCAAGTGAACTGCCATTCTCACTCCTGAAACAAGCGCTGGAAGCGCTTTAGTCCGCCTCACGCCTGCCTTGCCAGCCCCGTCCCAAATTGAGTCACTAGAGCCGCTCCCAATTTTCGAGTAAGGGCATGAACGGTGCGTGAGTGGATTACGCGCCATGACCAGTTGCGCCATTTAGCCCGAGCGCGTTGGTTTCAGGGATAGGCGGGCTCTTTTAAGTTCGGACGGTGCATGGGTTTCGATAGAGGGCGCAAGGGGGACCGCGGCGGGCGCGGTCGTGACAAGCGCGACAGTTTCGGTGGCGAAGATACTTTCGCGGGTGAGTTCGGCGGCGGCGGATTCCAGGAGCGCGGCGGCTACGGCGGCGGCGGCGGCGGTCGCGGCGGCTACGGCGGCGGCGGTGGCGGCGGCGGTTATGGTGACCGCGGCGGCTTCGGCGGCGGTGGCGGCTATGGCGGCGGTGGCGGCGGCGGCGGTTTCCGCGGCGGCGGCGGTGGCGGCGGTTTTCGCGGCGGTGGCGGCGGAGGAATGCCTCCGCAGGTCGTTGGCGAGGGCAAGGGCATCGTCAAATTCTTCAACCCGCAGAAAGGCTTCGGCTTCATCGTGCGCGACGATGGCGGCGAGGACGTCTTCGTTCACATTTCAGCGGTCGAACAGGCCGGCCTGACGGACCTTGCCGACGGGCAGCCGCTTGAATTCACGCTCGTCGATCGCGGCGGCCGGGTGTCGGCTACCAACCTTCGAATCGAAGGTGAGCCAATGGCAGTCGAGCGGAGCGGCGGCGGGGCCGGCGGCGCCGGTGCAGGCGGACCACAGCGCCAGCTGACCGGCGAGAAGGCGAGCGGAACGGTCAAGTTCTTCAACGCCATGAAGGGCTTCGGCTTCATCCAGCGCGACGACGGACAGCCTGACGCCTTCGTGCATATCTCGGCGGTCGAACGTGCGGGGATCCCGACTCTCAACGAGGGCGACCGGCTCGAGTTCGAGCTCGAGGTCGATCGGCGGGGCAAATATGCCGCGGTGAACCTGCAGCCGATCAGCTGAGCTCGCTGAAGTTCAAGGGGGCGGAAGGGCCGGTGGATCGCTCCGCCGGCCCTTTTCCTTTGTCTACATCGCGCTCGCGTAGAAGGCCGCGAGATCGGACTTGAGCTTCTGTGCGGAGTGCGGGTCGATGTACATCATGTGACCTGCCGTATAGTAAGTGTAGCGGATGTTCGCCCGGAGCTGAGGTTCCAGCGCCATGTGGCGGAACTCATATTCCGCGCCGAAGAAGGGCGTCGCCAGGTCGTAGACGCCGTTGACCGACATCACTTTCATTCGCGGATTTTGCCGCATCGCGTCGGCAAGATCCGAGCTTGTGTCGGCCAGCTGCTGCCGGCCATCGGGCGACTTGTGCTGGAAGTTCCAGTTCCCGCCCTGCGTCTCGGCATAGTTGTTCGGACGGTAGGTCAGTGGCGTCCTGTAGCCGAGACTGCCCAGGAGATAATCGTTGAGCGCGCCCACGAAGCCGCCGGTGATGGCACTCCCCTGCGGGTCATAATCGGCAGAATCGCCGACGAGGTCCGCTTCGGTGCCGAGGTAACGCGAATCGATCCGGCCGATGATCTGGTGGCGATCGCGTAGTAACTCCCGCCGGAAACGGCCCGGGTCGACACGCAGGTTCGAACGGATGATGTAGTCCGACGTCAGGCCGGTCAGCTGGGCCATTTGCTGAGCGACCTGCTGCTTCTCTGCCTCGCCGATGAGATTGCCCTTCTGGAGCGCCGACGCATATGGCCCGCTGGCGAACTGACGCGCCTGGTCAAGAAAGACATCGAGCGGCGGCTTTCCGGCAATCTTTCCGTGGTACCATGCGTCCGCGGCATAGGTCGGAAGGAAGTTGATCGCCGCCTGGTCTCCCTGGAAATCGGCGAAATTCAGCACCGTCGACATGAAGGTGACGCCGTTGACCTGCACTCCGGCGTTGAGAAGCGAGTCGACCAGGCCTGCCGCGCGGGTCGTTCCATAGCTTTCGCCGATGATGAATTTGGGGCTGTTCCACCTCTGGTATTTCGTGAGGTAGCGCTGGATCGTCCGCGTGAAGACGTCGATATCCGGATCGACGCCCATCACGTCCTTGTTTTCCGCCTTCCCGAGCAGGCGCGAGAGCCCGGTGGTCGGAGCGTCGATGAAAACCAGGTCGCTGATGTCGAGAAGAGTGTCGGGATTGGCCACGTAACGGAATGGCGGTCCCGCAATCGTTTCGGGAATCGAGGCGTCGACCTTGACGGGGCCGAACGAGCCCATGTGAAGCCACATGGTCGAGGAACCGGGGCCGCCGTTGAACAGGAAAGTCACCGGCCGGGACCGCCCCGGCGAGGGGATCGTGTACGCGACATAGAACATGCTGACGGTCGGCTCCCCCTTCTCGTTGCGAATGGTGAGGTGACCCGGCGTCGCAGTGTAGGCGAGCGTTCGACCATGGAAGGGGATAGAGCGCTGAACGGGCTGCGCGTCTTCCTCCACGCTGGCCTTGACGACGTCCTTGTCCTCCTTGGCCGCATCGGCCTTCATGTCCTTGGGCGGGACGTCGCCGGCGGGGGCCTGGTCGGCGGCAAAGGCCGGCGCGCTCAACAGGAGCGAAATGGCAAGGAGGGACGAACGCATCATTGTCCTTTCATCGGGATGGGATTGCCGCCGACCATGACATAGTCGACGCGCTGCACAGCCGTCGGATCGACCAACGGGTCTCCCTCTACTGCAATCAGATCGGCAGATTTGCCGGGATCAAGCGTTCCGGTTTCTCCCGACAGGTTCATGAGATCGGGACCGCCCTTGGTTGCCGCTATCAACGCATCGCGCGGGCTCATTCCGCCCTTGCTCACCATGAGCTCGACTTCATGATTGGCGAGCGTATGGGGCGCGACTGCGCTGTCGGTACCAAGCGCAATCTTGACCCCGTTGCGGTAGGCAAGATTGAGGCCCTTGCCCCAGACGCTCAGGGTCTGACGCGTCTTGGCTTCGCTCGCAGGCGTCAAGATGCCCTTGCCGAGCGCGTTCGCAACCCCGCTGAAGGCCATGAGGGTTGCCACATAATAGGTGCCGCGGGCCTTCATGTCCTTGACGCCCTGCTCGTCGATGAAAGTGCCATGCTCGATCGAATCGACCCCGGCACGGACCGCTGCATCGATGCCTTTTGCGCCATGGGCATGCGCCGCGACCTTCAGCCCGTTGAAATGGGCCATGTCACAAATGGCCTTCATTTCTTCGTCGGTGAAATGCTGATCCAGTCCCCGCGTGCCCGGGTCGAGGACGCCGCCGGTCGCCATGATCTTGATCCAATCAACGCCGGCCGCCGCGAGCTGGCGGACGACTTTCTGGCACTCCTCTGCTCCCGTGCAGACGGAAGGTGTCAGATGCGCGTCGTTCATTGCCTCGGCAAGTTCGGGCGGAAGGCCGGTCGTCGCGTCTGCGTGGCCGCCGATGATCGACAGCGGCGCGCCCGCAACCTTGATCCGCGGACCGGGGAACCGGCCCTCCGCTACCGCATCGCGAACGGCGATGACCGCGCTCGTCTCTCCGCCAAGATCACGCACCGTGGTGAAGCCGCCGCGCGCCATTTCGAGGGCATGCGTGAGACCCATGGTCGTATCATACGGGTCCGAATATTTCTTGGTGTAGCGAGTGTACCAGGGCTGACCGCTGGTGTCGGTAAGGTGCACGTGGGCGTCGGTCATGCCGGGCATGACGGTCCGGCCGCGCTGGTCGATGACGATTGCGCCAGAAGGCGCGGTGAAGCCGGGTTCGATCCGGCTGATGCGACCGTTTTCAACAATCACCGTCGAATTGCCGCGCTCTTGCTGCGCGGCATCAACGATGAGATGGCCTGCCTGGATCGCGTAGGTTTGGGCGTTTGTGACCGTCGCCATGGCCAGCGCCGCGGCACCGGCCAAGAAAGTCTTGAACATTGAGATCCTCCCCGAGAAGCGAGACGATTAGCGCCTCTCGCGCCGCCTTCAAGTTACCAGTGACAGCAGGGCCTCGATCGTGTCCGCCTCGCGTGCGGGCTTGTCGGTGCGAATGCGGCTGATCCGCGGAAAGCGCATTGCAAGACCCGACTTGTGCCTCGTGCTCCTGTGGATCGAGTCGAACGCAACTTCGAGGACCAGATCCTTCGCGACCTCGCGGACGGGTCCGAAACGCTGCACGGTGTGACTTCGGATCCAGCGGTCGAGCCATTTCAGCTCCTCGTCGGTGAAGCCGAAATAGGCCTTTCCTACCGGGAGAAGTTCGCCGGACGCGGTCCAGCAACCGAAGGTATAGTCGCTATAATAGCTCGAGCGCTTCCCCGAACCCCGCTGCGCGTACATCAGCACGCAGTCCGCGATGAGCGGGTCACGTTTCCACTTGAACCAGAGGCCCGTCCGGCGTCCGGCGACATAGGCGCTGTCGCGCCGTTTCAGCATGATCCCTTCAATCGCCACGTCGCGCGCATTGAGGCGAAGATTCTCAAGCTCCTCGAAACGCTGAGCATCGATCAGCTGCGACAGGTCGAATCGCTCCGGATCAAGCGCGGCCGCGAACGATTCCAGCCGTCTTCGGCGCTCCTGCCAAGCCAGATCGCGAAGGTCCTCGTCGCCTTCAAACAGAATGTCGTAAAGGCGCACGAATGCCGGATAGGCATTGAGCGTCTTTGCACTGACCTTCTTGCGGCCGAGCCGCTGCTGCAGTGCATTGAAGCTCGCCGCGGCGCCGCCGTGAACGTCGGGAACGCCCTGCTCTGCGCCTCGCACGAGGAGCTCGCCGTCAAGCACGGCCTTCGTCCGGAACGCATCCGCGATCTCGGGGAAGCTGCGCGAGATGTCGTCACCCGTTCGGCTGTAGAGGCGTGTCTCGCCGCCGGCGTGGACCAGCTGGATCCTGATCCCGTCCCACTTCCATTCGGCCGCGTAATCATCGAGCGAGACCCGGGTGGCCTCGAGCGCATTGGCGAGCATGAACGGCCTGAATACCGGGACATCGCGCACTGAGGGCCGGTCGGCGCGTCCCTCGGCCCAATCGAACAATGCCGTGAACGGCGGTCTCAGCGTGTGCCACACTTCCTCGACGGCCCCGATCTCAAGACCAAAGGCATCGGCAAGTGCCTGTTTTGCCAGGCGCGCATTGATCCCGACCCGCAGTTCGCCAAGAGCAAGCTTCAAGATCGCGTAGCGACCCGGCGCATCGAGATGGTCGAGCATTCCGGCAAGCACCTGCGGGGCGTCCATTCTCGAGGCGGAACGCAGTCGCTGGACTGCCTCCCCGATCCGGATTGTCGCGTCGTCGATTTGCTGAGGCTCGCCCGTGCGCTTGGGCCAGAGGAGCGAGACGGTCTCGGCCGTGTCACCGACGTAGTCGCGGCTCATGTAGAAGAGCACAGGATCGATCCGCTCCTCGACGAGGCCGCGGATTGCCGCAGGCTTCACGTGGGGGATATCGAGCGTGCCCGTCAGTGCTGCGAGCCCATATCCCCGGTCCGGGTCAGGGGTTTCCTTGAGGTAATCGCCGATCAGCCTGAGCTTGGTATTGCGCGAGCGCGTGTAGACGAGATCGTCGAGCAGCTGCGAAAAGGCGCGCATTGCGCCTCTTAATGCACGAACGTCGTTAGAGTGTCAGTGCAACCGGACAGCGAGCGCTGCAAGGATCGTCGAAAAGTCGGTCTCGCGTTCGCTGTCGATCGCGACATCAACATGTTCAAGACAGGTCTGCACGGCGACCCGGTGGCCAGGCAACAGGGCGAGCTGCGCCGAGCAGCGCGCTAATCCCTCAAGAGTCGCAAGACCGTTGAGAGCCGCGAGGTGTCGAATGGCGTCCATCCGGGCATAGAGGTCGAGCGGTGAGAGGCGAGGGCCCGCTTCGCGGATTTCGGCCACGCGAAGGCCGATCTCGTTTCTCACCCTGGCGAGCGGATCGGCGGCCATTCAACGTTCCTCCTGTTGAACGCAGATTCGCCCAGATTGGTTAAGCGGCCGTTACAGTGCTGCATCGGTTGACATTTTGAGGGTGCTGCGTCATTGGCGCGACACACGAGCGGCGACACGCCGCTCTTCTTTTTTCAACCATTTGGGACTGTCCGATGGCCAAGCCGGCAACCGTCAAGATCAAGCTCGTCAGCAGCGCCGACACGGGCTTTTTCTACGTGACGAAAAAGAATCCGCGCACCCAGACCGAGAAGCTGAGCTTCAAGAAGTATGATCCGGTCGCGCGCAAGCACGTCGACTTCAAGGAAGCGAAGATCAAGTAAGCTGGAAGTGGCGCGAAATCGCGCCCGCTTCGGTCCACGACCTTTAAGCTACACTTCCTCTCCGCCGGGCTCACCGCCTCCCGGCGCATCATTGGTTTCGTTTGCCCAACTTGCCTGCGATTCGCCCGTAGGATCACTGTCGCCGCCGTTCTTGAGCAACTCGTCGACAGTCTGAGCGAACTTAACGACGGAAATCGGTTTCGACACGTAGGCCTGCGCGCCCGCTGCCCTGATTCGTTCCTCGTCGCCACGCGCGGAATAAGCCGTGACAGCCATGATCGGGACCGAGGCCAGCTGTTCGTCCTTGCGTATCATGCGGATGAGATCGAGTCCGCTGACGTGCGGGAGCTGGATATCGGTGATCACAAGGTCCGGGCGGAACTCACGGGCCGCATCCAGTGCGTTTCGGCTATCGGTTACGGCCTCCGGCTTGTGGCCATGCGCAGCAAGCAGGTCACAGAACAACTTGATGTTGAGGGCATTGTCCTCGACGATCAGGATCTTGGCCAAAATATTCCCTCTAAACCGCTATCGACTGTCTTAGGCCTTGGCACATTCTATCGACAATGACCCCATCGCGCTTGCCCTAGCCGCTTTAGCGGCAACGCTTGGTTGTGACAGGCGGGCGCAGCGGTTCGTCGATTTGACCGGAATTGGGACGGATGAGCTGAAACGCAGAGCGGCGGATCCGCTGCTGCTCGCTGCGCTCCTGCGGTTCCTCGAGGCCCATGAGCCCGATCTTGTCGCCGTTGCTGGAGAGCTTGGCGCTGACCCGCTCGACCTCGTAGAGGCGCGGCGCAAGCTTGAAGAAGGAAGTCGATGAAGACGATCTTGATCACGGGCGCGACGGCGGGATTTGGGGAAGCGGCCGCGCGCAAGTTCGTTGCCGGCGGATGGCGGGTGGTTGGAACCGGTCGGCGCGGCGACCGGCTGAAGGTTCTTCAGCAAGCGCTCGGCGCATCATTCCTCCCGCTCGAAATCGACATGCGCGACCGCGAGGCGCTCGAAAGCCTCGCGCGCCTTGAGGCGCCATGGGGCGAGATCGACCTCTTGCTCAACAACGCGGGGCTTGCCCCGGGGACGGACCCCTTGCCGGACACCGAGTGGCAGCGCATCGAGCAAGTGATCGATACGAACGTGACGGGCCTTGTTGCGCTGACGCGCGCCCTGCTTCCCAAGCTCGTCGAGCGCAGGGGGCAAATCATCAATCTTTCTTCGGTTGCTGCGACCTATCCCTACAAGGGTGGGGCGGTCTACGCAGGTACAAAGGCGTTCGTCCGCCAATTCTCGCTTGATCTTCGATCCGATCTTGCAGGGACCGGGGTGCGCGTGACTTCGGTCGAGCCGGGCATGGCAGAGACGGAGTTCACGATCGTCCGGACGGGAGGCGACAAGGAAGCTTCCGACAAGCTGTACGCCGGAATGAACCCCATGACTTCGGAGGATCTCGCTGATCTGTTCTGGTGGCTTGCGACCCTCCCTTCGCACCTCAACATCAACACCATCGAACTGATGCCGGTCAGCCAGAGCTTTGCCGGCTTCTCGGTGGCGAGAGAGGCTTGATTCGGCCGGTGCGGGGTGCTTGGGGCGCAGCATGAGCATCGAGAATCGCCTGAGCGAACTGGGCATCACGCTTCCGCAAGCTGCTGCGCCAGTCGCGTCCTATGTCCCGTCGGTCGAAGCCGGCGGACTTCTCCACATTTCCGGCCAGATCAGCTTCGCTGAGGACGGCAGTCTCATCAAGGGACGGCTCGGTGAGGATATGGAGCTCGAGGACGGGCAGCAGGCGGCCCGACGGTGCGGGATCATGCTTCTTGCACAGGTCAGGGCGGCCCTTGGTTCGCTCGACCGAGTCCAGCGCATCGTGAAGCTTGGCGTGTTCGTGAACAGCGCCCCCTCATTCACCGACCAACCCAAAGTCGCCAACGGCGCATCCGAACTCATGCAGGAGGTATTCGGCGAGGCCGGCCGCCATGCCCGCAGTGCCGTTGGAGTGGCAGTTCTTCCGCTCGGCGTCGCGGTCGAGGTCGATGCCATCGTGGCGGTGAAGGCCTAGTTCATTTTCGAGGGCTTACCCACCTAGGCGGGATGGCCGACCGAGAATCCGAAATCATCGCGAAGATCGCCGGCGGCGTTTCCGGACTGAACGCGCGGGCGTGGGACCGCCTTGCCGGCGGCGATCCGTTCGTCAGCCATGCCTTCCTGTCCTCGCTCGAGAATTCGGGCAGCGTTGGAGCAGGGACCGGCTGGACGCCTGCTCCGATCCTGGTCGAAGACGATGCCGGGCACCTGACGGCGGCTGCGCCGGCCTATCTCAAGACGCACAGCCAGGGCGAATATGTCTTCGATCACGGCTGGGCGGATGCGTGGGAGCGGGCGGGCGGCCAATATTACCCCAAGCTCCAGGTATCGGTGCCATTCACTCCCGTTCCTGGGCCCCGCCTGCTGGGAACGAGGCCGCAGCACCTGCTGACGGCGCTCGAAACCGTTACCATCCAGAACGAAATGTCCTCGGCGCACGTCACGTTCATCGACGAGACGGGGGCCGCGGAATGCGAGCGTCGTGGCTGGCTGATCCGCGAGGGCGTTCAATATCACTGGTTTAATCGCGGCTATTCGAGCTTCGATGATTTCCTCGCGACGCTGAGGCATTCCAAGCGCAAGTCGATCCGCAAGGAGCGCCGGGCCGCAACAGAGGGTCTCGAGATTAGGATTGTCCGCGGAAGCGAGATCACCACCGGCGACTGGGACGCGATGTGGGCCTTCTACCAGGACACGGGGTCAAGGAAGTGGGGCCGCCCTTATCTTACGCGCCAGTTTTTCGAGCTCATCGGTGAACGCCTGGGGGACGCGGTCCTGCTGTTCCTTGCCTTCCGCGGTTCGCGGCCGGTTGCAGGCGCGCTCAACTTCGTTGGCGAGGATAGCCTCTACGGTCGCTACTGGGGTTGCACTGAGGAGGTCCCCTTCCTGCATTTCGAGCTTTGCTATTATCAGGCGGTCGACTGGGCGATCGAGCATCGCCTGTCATCGGTGCAGGCGGGCGCTCAGGGCGAACACAAGGTTGCTCGCGGCTATGAGCCGGTCATCACCAGGAGCGCTCACTTCGTTCCGAACCGCAGCTTCCGCAGCGCCATCGCCGAGTTCCTGGGTGCGGAGCGGGAATCCGTCGCAGCCGAAGTGGAATGGCTGCGCCGCGAGTTGCCCTACCGCGAGGCGTCGTCCGCATAGATTGCGACCGACTGGCCGTGCTCGTCGGCGATTCCCCGATACATGGCCGGAGTGGTGAATCCGCAGGCGGCCTCGCCGCCGGGACTGACGGCGATCAGCCCGCCCTTTCCGCCCAGGGCCTGGATGTCCGCAAGCACGGCGTCCAGCGCGTCCTGAAGGGACTGGCCGCCGATGCGGACGCGTTCTGCCAACTGGTGCGCAGCAACGGCGCGGATGAAATATTCGCCGGATCCGGTCGCCGACACGGCCGCGCACCGGTCGTCGGCGTAAGTACCGGCGCCAATCAGCGGCGAATCGCCAACGCGTCCCCAGCGTTTGGCGGTAATTCCCCCGGTCGAGGTCGCCGCAGCAACATTGCCATGAACGTCGACTGCAACCGCGCCGATGGTCCCATATTTGATCGGGTCGGCGCCGCTCCCGGCGGCGAGAGCTTCTTCCAGCTGCCGGCGCCGTTCGGGCAGAACGAAAAACTCGTTGCTTACCTGTTCAAGCCCCGTTGCCGCGGCGAATCGATCTGCGGCCGTACCGACGAGGAAGACGTGCGGACCCTGCTCCATCAAGCGGCGTGCGAGGCTGATCGGCGCACGGGTGGTCTTTAGCGCGGCAACGGCGCCCGCGCTTCGGTCGCGTCCGTCCATGATGGCGGCATCAAGCTCGACCTCGCCCTGCTGGGTAAGCACGCTGCCGCGGCCGGCATTGAAGCATTTATTTTCCTCCAGGACGCGTGCTGCGGCCTCGACAGCGTCGACCGCCGACCCGCCGTCTTCAAGAAACGAGCGGCCCGCTTCGAGTGCCTCGCTCAGTCCCGCGAGTGCCTGCGCTTCATGTTGGGGATCATGGTGCGCGATTCGTTCTGAACCGGCACCGCCGTGCACCATCAGGCGCCAACCTTTTCCGATCATGACCGGGGCCTTAGCCACGAGCTTCAGCGCGCGCCAGTTGACCCTTTCTCAACGGCATATTATTATGATATCAAATTTCCAAGGAGGCAGGAGTGGCAAACGACAAAGTCATTGCGCTGACGGCAACGAGCGAGCGGCCTGCGACGACCTTCAGCGGATATGTAATGCTGGTGATCCTGCTGGCCGCGATCCTCGCCGATATCTTCGGTATCCAGCGGCTCGGGACGGATAGCGGGACCGGAGCCGCGCTCGTGATCGTTATTGCGGCGACCCTCGTCTTCATCCTCGTCATGCCCGGGTTCTACATGCTGCAGCCCAACCAGGCGGCGGCGATTACGCTGTTCGGCGAATATCGAGGCAGTGACCGGTCGACGGGCCTTCGCTGGACCTGGCCGTGGATGGCCAAGAAGAAGCTCTCGGTCCGCGCCAACAACTTCATTTCAGACAAGCTCAAGGTCAACGACCTTCGCGGCAATCCGGTCGAGATCGCAGCCCAGATCGTCTATCGTGTGGTGGATACGGCGCAGGCCCTGTTCGACGTGGACGACTACAAGCAGTTCGTCCGAGTCCAGGTAGAAGCGGCCATCCGGACCATCGGGTCGCGCTATCCTTATGATGATTTCACGCACCAGGAAGTCACTCTTCGCGGCAACCACGACGAGGTCGGGATCGAGCTTCGTAAGGAATTGATCGCCCGCCTCGCCGTCGCGGGAATCACGGTCGACGAATGCGGCTTCACGCACCTTGCCTATGCGCAGGAGATCGCCGGAGCGATGCTGCGGCGTCAGCAGGCGCAGGCGGTCGTCGCCGCGCGAAAGACCCTCGTGGAGGGAGCCGTCGGTATGGTCGAAATGGCGCTCGACGCCTTGTCGGAGAAAAATGTCGTCGTGCTGGACGACGAAAGGCGCGCGGCGATGGTGTCTAATCTGATGGTCGTCCTGTGCGGCGAACGTGATACCCAGCCCGTCGTCAACACCGGCACCTTGTATCAATAGGCCATGGCCGACCGTGTCGAGCGCAAGGCCTATCCGCTGCGGGTCGACCAAGGATTGTGGGCGGCTGTCGAGCGCTGCGCAGCGGCGGAGCTGAGGAGCGTCAACGCGCAGGTTGAATGCCTGCTGAGGGAGGCCCTTGCCGCGCGGGGCGTGAAACTGAGAGCACCGGCGGCCCGCAAGCGAGGTCGCCCGCCCAAGGAGAAGTCAGATGAGTGACGGCCCCGAATGGTTCGCGCCGAAGCGCTTCGGATACGGTGCGGGGCTGCCGATCAGCTGGCAAGGGTGGGCGACGACCGCGGCATTCGTTGTCGTGATCGTGTTTCTTGGGCTTCTGTTCCGCGGCGAGCCCGTCAAGCTCATCGCAGTGCTCGCTCCTTTTCTCATCGCTTTCCTCGTGATCTGTGCGCGCACGACCAGGGGCGGCTGGCGCTGGAGGTAGGGAAACGAGGACTAGCCGACCGAAAGATCGCGCTGCTGGTTGACCAGTCTCCACTCATCGAGGTCGGACAGCATGATGCGCGCGGCCTGTTCAGCAAGGTCGGCTGCGCGCGACAGGGTAACGTCCTTGCGCAGCTCGCTATCGATCTGTCGAAGTGTGTTGGCCGTCGCCATCGATCGCAAGGCGTCGCCGCCGAAGTCGGCCTGGAAGCGAATTCCGAAAACCGCCGTGCCGAGCGCAGGAAAACCAGCGGAAATGAGCGTGAACCAATTTCCATATCGACTGACGAAATCGGCGCCGATCCCGAGCCCCACCGCGGTCGCGATCGAGACAATCAGCGTTGTCGCGAACAGGACCATTCCGGTCTGCTCGAGACGGTGATCAAGCAGCTCGATCTGTTTCGCATTTCGCTCGTGATAGCCGACCTGCGGCTCGACCTCGTGATCGGCAATCGCTGTTGCTAGGCGCGCAGCGCAAGGCTGGTCGATGTCTCCCGAGGGGCAGCCAATCGCCCGCCACATGCCGCTCGCATACCAGTCGATCCACCGCTTCGGTATCGGGTTGGTTTCCGTGCCGGGCGGGTCGGGCGCGGCGATGCCCAGGAGCTTCAGACTTCGCATTGGTCGCAGACGCTCCGCGAGCTGGCGATAGTCGAGCCAGCGACGATGCCATTGCTGGTGCGCACCGATTGCCGCGTTGAGTATGATCGCCATCGTGATCAAGACCTCGAGACTGGCCTCCTCGAACTTCAGGTGCGGCGTTATGAAGGCCGAAAGGCCAAGACAGACAGCAAACCCTCCAAGCACGAAGTTGAAGATATGCCCGCTTCGGTAGGTCTGCGCGAAGTGCGTCGCGAGCCGGTCCGCCCAGCTGTAGGATTCCTCGAGCAGGTCGATCTCGGCTGAAATATGATGCGCCTCGGCGCAGCCGGCGCGGTACCGGCGCCACTCGTCGCGGATCTGCGCCTCCGCGTGACGCGTCGTGAGGTCACGAGCGCGAAAGGGCCGCACGCCGGTTGCGGTGAGCAGCAATGAATATTCGATCCGCGCGCGTATCCGCCGCAACCGTTCGTGAAGGAAGCGCCTCAGAAAATGCTGCTCCTGCGCATCCGGGGGCGGCATCAGAAGCCCGCGAAGGAGCGCGTCCACGTCTGTTCGCTCAAGCGGCCGGGCCACTCCTGGATCGTCGGCAACCGTCAGTACGGTGGGGTCAAACGCGCTCCATAGGATGCGCGTGTCGCCGCCGGGCGCCAGCGGCACATGGATAATCGCAGTGCCGCGGGTGAGCGCAAGCTGGACGACCTCGCCGGTACCGCCCCGGCCGCGCGGTGGAAGCCCGTCCCACACGGCAATAAGGATGTCGCAATGCGCGACGGTGGCGCGGCCGGTCATCACATATGCGTCGAGCCCGTGAGTTGGATTGCCGGGAAGTTCGAGGAGGCACGCGGCTCGCCCAACCAGCGTATCGAAGCGGCCCCTGGCGTCCGCAGTCGCCAGGCTGTCGCGATAAGCCTGCCGCTCAAAGGGCAGAATCGCCTCGAGCTCCCACCCGAGCTCTAGGGCCACTTCTGCTGCAATCTGGTCGGCGCCGTCAGCGATGGGAGAGACGAAGCGCAGCCGCGGTTCATACTGGGCGAAACTGCCCCGTTCGGCCTCGAGCAGCGCGCAGCCCGCCTCCTTGATCTGCATCAGTACATCGCGGATTCGCCCGCGCAGCAGGGGAATGCTGCCCTCGGGCAGCATATCGACACGGTGACCAGTAACTCCAACAGCAAGAACGAATGGGACAGGCGGTGGTCCATTCGGCGGGGCGCCAGGCATCTCGTCGCAGCCCACCGAATAGAGTGCTTCCTTGTTCAAGCGCGATCCACAAGCAATGTCACGGGAGCATCAGTCCGTCCTCAGCACAAAGGCTGCACCCCCCCGCCGCCATTGTCCACAATGGGATCGTAGGCCGGCAAGCCGTTCCCTGCAGGATCCACGAAATTGAGCTGGTAACGAAGGACCCTCTTGCTGCCGTAGTTCCAGTTGGTCACCACCAGGGTGTTCCCTGTGCAGCTGTCCGGCTTGAACTGCTTTGATCCCTTTCGCGTGGGCGAGGGATCGTTCTCGCTCTCCTTGACGTAAATAGGATTGGCCGCGTTGAACTGGACTTGCAGGCTTGGCTTCGTATTGTCCTGGAGCGTGAAGGTGATCTTGTAGCCAACACCGGCCGGGCATTTGACCCGCCCGTTGTCGTCATATTGCGGGTCAATGATCTTCTGCGACCAGATTATCCCGCCCAACCCGTCACTGTCGGCGATGACCACGATGTCGAACGGGACAAGCGTGGGGACGGCCGATTTCCACTTGGTCTTGTGCTTCGCCATTTTTTCGGTCCTTCCTCAGTTCTTTCAAAACACCGGATTTGCGTAGCCGATCGAGGCGAGACGCCTGGTGAGGGCAGCCGAGCTGCGTCCGAGCCGGTCGAGGAGAACGGCATGCTCTTTCGTTTCCGAAGGCCGTTCGGCCGCATTTCCTGGAAGAGCGGCCAGGCCCGAACTCCAGGCGGCGCTTGCACCCGCCGCGTTGCCCGCCTGGCGAAGAGCATCTCCAAGCAGCCGATAAGCGCTCGCGAGCAGATAGCCGTCGCTCACCGAGTCTCCGGTTTTCACGAGCTTGCCGATCGCGATCGCCCGAAGCGCCGAGGAAACAGCTTGGTCATTCTGCTTGCCGGCAAGGGCCACTCTTGCGCGGCCGATCCAGCAATCGCGCGCCGATGCGCGCCACTCCGGCCGCTTCGGATCCTTCACCAGGAGACGATCGACTGCCGCGCAGGCGGCCTCGGTTTGCGTCGCTGCCCCCGACTGATCGGCGGCAGCAAGCATGTACCGCGCAAGATCGAGACGAGCTCTCACCCCATTCAACGTCCACAGTGTATTGTCGCGCTCGACTGACACTAGTTCATCAGAATCGGTCACCGCCTGCTGAAGTTGCTGCATGGCAGCCTGGACCTGGCCGCGCGCGGCGTAGAGGTTTCCAAGGGCGCGTCGTGCGGGGACCAGTTTTTGTCGGTAGCTGACGTCACCGGTGCGTGAGAGGCCGGTATTGAGCAGCGCGACGTCACGCTCGCGAAGCTTGATCGCGGAGTCGAGCTGGCCCGCGGACATCTGAGCATCAGCCAGCCATGCGAGCGTTTCAGCAAGTGACTTCTGATACTCCGCATTGCCGGGGTCTGCGATGGCAAGTGCCTCGATCGTTTGAAGCGCTTGCGCAAACTGGATCGCCGATTCAGAAAACCGCCTCTGGGTCCACAGGACCGTGCCAAGGTCGGCCTCGGCATATTGCACCTCCATCCGGTATCTCATGTTATCCGGCTGGAGGGCGACCATCTTTTGCGCGAGGCGCTTGTATTCACGCATCGCGTCCTCGGCATTGCTGAGCTGCCCCAGGCCAAGAGCAATCTCACCGACATAGAAGACATTCTGCGCCTGATCGTAGATTGCCTGCGCATTGCTTGGATCGCGGCGCATGGCTTCGGTCGTACCGGCCATGGCCTGACGGTAGAGTTTCAGTGCCGTCTGGTTATCGCCGCGGCTTTCTGCAACCTCAGCCATGAGGCTCAGCGCCCTCGAGCGTTGAGACAAGGCCGCGTCATTCAACTGGGAAGCGTCCTGCTTGCTGTAATAAGCCAATACGCGCGATCCCACGCCGTCCAGCGCGTCCAGCTTGCCGATCGGCTCCAGCTTGTCCTTGAGATCGCCCAGCATGAAGGCGACCAGGCCTTCGGCCTCGCGCCGCTGCTCGCGCGCCTCGTTGCGAGCCTCGAAGGCAGCAACGGCGAGCGTACTTGTCATCGCCATTCCCGCCAGTGAACCTGCCGCAAGTATTGCGAGCCGTCGGCTGCGGCGAGTCTGCTCCCGTCGAACCAATTCATCGAGGCCCACCCCGAGCATGCCGGCAACCAGCTTGAGGAAGGCGAGCCGCTTCCCTTCCCCACCTTCACGGAAGTCTGCGGCGAGGGGCTCGGCGCGTTTGGCCGTTCGATGCCCGCGTCGATCATATTTGAAGCGAAGTGCGGGGGGAAAGCACTCCTCTTCCTCACGGCCCCGTACATCGCTGGCAAAAGGCTCTCCGGCTGCGACCGCGGCCAGTACGCAGCCTTCTGGACGGGTTCGCTTGAAGCTTTCGATCTCGTCGTTCGTCCATCGCGACTTCGCAGCCGTTGGCGAACAGAGCACGACGAGGAACTGGGACGCGGCGAGTGCAGCCTTGATTTCGTCGGCGAGCTCGCCGCCTGCGGAAAGGTCATGCTGGTCGCGGAAGATGGGCGTTAGTCGGTGCGGCACCACTCCGTTGGCGGTCAGCTTGCCTGCGAGAGAATGCGGTACCCGGAACCTCTCGAGCTCGCGGTGCAACCAGTTCGCGAGTTCCATGTCCAGATGGCTGTAGCTGAGAAATGCGTAATAGCGCGTCCTCAGCCGCGGAACGCGCCGCGCCCGCGTGTCCGCCTCGGCGTCGCGTTCGAATGCCGGCAATCGGGCAAGCTTGGCCATAGGGCCCCCCGAGCGAGTCCCGTTTAACTCCCGTTAACACAGTCCAGTAAGACTCGCGAATAATCCGTTCGGACTTGGGCCAAGCTTTCCCCTGCAGCGCCGGCTGCCTATATGGGCGTGCTAGAGGTATCCATGTCTTCAATACGTCCCTGGCGCGATATCGAGCGGCGCAAGTCGCGGCAGATCATGGTCGGTTCTGTGCCGGTCGGTGGAGATGCGCCGATCACCGTGCAGACCATGACCAATACCCCGACCGAGGACGCCAAGGCGACGATCGACCAGATCCGCCGCTGCGAGGAGGCGGGCGCCGATATCATTCGTGTCTCGTGCCCGACGCCCGAGGCGACCGGGGCGCTCAAGGAGATCGTGCGCGCGGCGCACGTCCCCATCGTCGCTGACATTCACTTTCACTACAAACGCGCACTCGAAGCCGCTGATGCAGGCGCCGCATGCCTTCGCATCAACCCGGGAAATATCGGATCCGAAGAACGCGTTCGCGAAGTCATTGAAGCCGCCCGGGCGAACGGTTGCGCAATCCGCATCGGCGTCAATGCGGGTAGCCTCGAGAAGGATTTGCTCGAAAAATATGGGGAGCCTTGCCCCGAAGCCCTGGTCGAAAGTGCGCTCGACCATATTCGGATCCTCGAGGACCATGATTTTCGCGACTATAAGGTCGCCGTCAAAGCCTCCGACGTGTTCCTTGCTGTCGCTGCCTATCAGCAATTGGCGAGCGCAGTGGATTGTCCTCTTCACCTTGGCATCACGGAGGCGGGCGGCCTTATTGGGGGAACGGTCAAATCCTCGATCGGGATCGGGTCTCTGCTGTGGGCGGGAATCGGCGACACGATCCGTGTCTCGCTCTCGGCCGAGCCCGAGGAAGAGGTCCGCGTCGGTTATGAAATCCTGAAGGCGCTTGGAATCCGCAATCGCGGCGTGCGCGTGGTCTCGTGCCCGAGCTGCGCTCGGCAGGGCTTCGACGTTATCCGCACCGTGGAAGCGCTCGAAGAGCGGCTGCAGCACATCAAGACGCCGATGTCGCTTAGCGTCCTTGGCTGTGTCGTGAACGGCCCGGGCGAAGCAAGAGAGACTGACATCGGCATAACCGGGGGAGGCAATGGCAAGCACATGGTCTATCTCTCCGGAGTGACCGATCACCATGTGCAGGACGCCCAGATGATCGACCATATCGTGAAGTTGGTCGAAGCGAAGGCCGCGGAAATCGACGCCGCCCAAGTGCAACCGGTGCTCGACGCGGCGGAATAAGCTCAGGGTTCCTTAACCAAATCGGCGCAGCCTCGCGCCGTGATCAAGCTGCTCCTCATCCTGATTCTCGGCGGGGCCCTCGCCAACGGCCTCGCAGCATCGAGAGCCGACCCGCCGCTGCTGATCGATGCCTCTCCCGCCCCTTTCGCTGCGGGCTGAGTTCAACCTGTCTTCAATGCCGGCCGCTTAAGCTCGCGGGATGGACAAGCTGCTCCTGTACGACATCGGCATCGTGATCGGGGTTTCAGTGCGCAATTCCAGATCCGGTTCGGTGCTGCGCTGAGCGACATCGGGCGCTAAGCCCGGCGGCGTGAACCGCGTCGCGCAACATCCGGTCCAGGGTTTCCTCGCAGCGCTCGGCGCCGTCGCCGTGCTTTCGATCATGGACGCGCTAATGAAGCACCTTGTGCTCGCCATCGGCATCGTCGCCGTGAGCATCTGGCGCGCGGCGGTGAACCTTGGTTTCAGCGCGTTTCTCTATTTGCCGGGGCGACGCGGGCTGCCGGATCGCCGGACGCTTCGTGTCCATGTCGCCCGAAGCATCGTCGTTACGATCATGGCGGCCCTGTTTTTCTGGGGCATCGGCCGCGTGCCGCTTGCGCAGGCGATAGCCTTGACGTTCATCGCCCCGCTCATTGCAATGCTGCTTGCCGCAGCAACACTGGATGAAAAGATCGGTCGCAGTTCTCTGATCGGGTCGGTCGGAGCCTTCGCCGGCGTTGTCGTCATCGTCGTCGGCCAGGCCCAGGCCCAGCTCGCAAGTGACGCCATGCTGGGAATTGCTGCAATCATCGGTTCTGCGCTCTGCTATGCAGTGAACATCGTCCTCATGCGTCACCAGGCGCTTGCAGCAAGGCCGCTCGAGATCAACTTCTTCCAGTGCCTGACCATCATGGTGCTGTGGCTGCTCGTCATTCCCATTGCAGGAATGCCGGCCTCGCCCGGGGGACAATGGTTATGGGTCATCGTCGCGGCCATGCTTTCGACCTCCGGGACATTGTTGTTCGCCTGGGGCTATGCCCGGGGACCAGCGAGCTACCTTGCAGCCACGGAATATAGCGGTTTCCTGTGGGCCTCGGTGATGGGCTGGCTGGTTTTTCGGGAGCGGGTATCCCTCTACACGCTGGCGGGGGCGGGACTGATCGTCGGCGGATGCCTGATCGCTGCGCGCGGCAAGCCCGCCGTCCCGCCCGAGATCGATGTGGCTGCTTAGCCGCCGCTTCCGAGCACGTTGATCGTGAAGGCAATGACACCAATGTTGAACGCGAACGCGGCAAGGCAGTGGATCGTCACGATCTTGCGCATGTGCGATTCGGTGACGACCACGTCGGAAGTCGCGAAGGCCATTCCGCAGGTGAAGGAGAAATAGACGAAATCCCAATAGACGGGGTGCGTCGTGCGCGGAAACTCCAGGCCGACGCAGCCGACATCCGGGTGCATGTAGACAAGATGCGCATAATGAAATGCGTAGACCGTGTTCGCAAAGAGCCAGGCGAGCGCGAGCGTGATGATGATAAGGCCCTTGGTGACGGGCTGCGGATTGTGACCCACGGCCTCGGCGCTGATGGCCGTCAGCATGGTTCCAAGAATGATGGCGGTGAGCACCAGTAGCAGTACCCGATTGGCATCGTTGGCCCGTGCATGGTCCCGGATGACGCGCGCTTCGCGCGTGCCAAGGAGGGGCATGCACGAAATCAGGAACAGGACGGCGGCGACGTCGAAGGACGCCATCGCTGCAAGTGCCCAGTGACCCAGGAAACTGGCTGCGACGGGATAGCCGACGACCAGGAAAGCAAGGAAGGCGAGGAAGCGCGCCGGTGCGATCCTGTTGCCGATGGTGAGCGGCCTCGTCATGGGAAGGAGCGTAACGAAACCAAAGCGTCCGTCCAGTGAAAGGAATGTCATGCCCTGGCTGTTCTTGATCGTCGGCGGACTGTTCGAAGTGGGGTTCACGACGTCGCTGCGGTTCGTCGAGGGCTTCCGGAACGTCCCCTGGACACTCGCCTTCCTGGGGTCGGTGACGATCAGCATGGGCCTTCTGGAATTGGCGTCCCGGTCGATAGCAATGGGCACCGCATATGCAGTCTGGGGAGGCATTGGAGCGGTCGGCACCGTGCTTGTGGGCATTCTCTGGTTCCAGGAGCCCGCAAGCACGGTTCGCCTGCTCCTGATCCTTGCAATCGTGGCCGCAATCGCGGCCTTAAGGTTGATCGACTGACGCGCTCTCTGCCGGGTAGACGATGCCGCCATCCTCGATCCTTGCAGCAGGTGTCAGACGGGCAGGCTCGACCCGGTTCGTTCCCATCAGGTGAAGCACCGTCCGGCCTCGCGCCAGAAGATAGTCCGCGATGATCCGGCGATGACAGCGCCACCAGACTGCTTCGGAACACATGATCGCGCAGCGCAGTGACCCGGCGACGTCGATCAGACGGATGAGTCCCTCGGCGAACTCCTTCGACAGCGCATAGTCCGCATAATTGTGAAAGCTCCGGTTTTCCCAGAATCCATTGACGGCGGGCATCACCTCGCGCGAGCGGCCCCGGAGGCCGCCGAGTTGAGCGATGCGGCAATATCCGATTTGATACCCGGCGAGCTCCGCCTGGAGTGAATCTCCGTTAAATTGAGGGTTGTGCCTCGAGCGCGGGACCGTCCTCACGTCGACGACCAGTTCGACCGGGCCTGTCCGGAGCAGGTCGACGAACTCGGGAATGGTCCTCGTCGAATGACCAACCGTGAAGATGGGCGGCTGACGCATTGCCCGTTCAACGCGTGAGCAAGGGCTAGTGCTGTCGCTGGAGAAGCGGCGCTATTTCCGGACTTTCCTCGATGGAGCGATAGAATTTGGGAGAAGGGAACGGTCCGCGCGCCTGTTCATAGGCATAGCCAAGGTCCAGAAGCAGCTGCTCAGACCATTTCGGCCCGATGAAGCTGAGCCCCACGGGCAGGCCCTTCACAAGCCCCATCGGTACCGTGAGGTGCGGATATCCCGCGACGGCGGCGAGCGAGCCCGCCCCTCCTCCTGCAATCTGGTCGCCGTTTGCGACGTCGATCATCCATGCCGGCGGCATGGTAGGCCCGACGAGAGCGACGACGCGGTTATTCTTCAAGAGCTTGTCGATCCCGTTCGGGCCCGCGGCCCTGAAGCTGATCTCCCGGGCCTTCTTGTAGGCTGGGTCATCGACCCCCTTCGTCTTTTCGGCACGAAGGAAGGTCTCCTGGCCGAACAGTGACATTTCCTGCTTTTCGTGCGCTTGGTCGAAGGCGATCAAACCGGCAAGCGTCCGGGCGGGGATGGCGGAAGGACTGCTCTTCAGATATTTCGCCATGTCGGCCTTGAGCTCGGTCATGAGCACGGCATTTTCGTTCTTGCCGATCGCCTTGTCGTCGAACTTGCGGATGTCGACGAGGATCGCGCCCTTTTGTCGAAGCAGCGCGAGTGCCGTCTCGAACGCCGCGTCGGTCCCGAAGCCCGACGCAAAGCGCATCACCCCGATGCGCTTGCCCTGAAGCGAGCCTTGATCGAGCCCTGCGGCATAGTCACGTCTGTGATCGTCTGCATCTCTGGTCGCGGGATCCGCGGGATCGCTTCCTGCAATCGCGCTCAATAAGTCGGCCGCTTCGCGGACGCTCGCCGTCATCGGCCCCGCGGTGTCCTGGCTATGGCTGATGGGAACGATGTGGGTGCGGCTGACGAGGCCGACCGTCGGCTTCAGTCCGACGATGCCGTTGATGGAGGCCGGGCAGGTGATCGATCCATCCGTCTCGGTGCCGATCGCAAGCCTCACGAGGCCCGCCGCCACGGCTGCTCCGGATCCGCTCGAACTGCCACATGTGTTTCGATTGAGCGCCCAGGGGTTGTGCGTTTGTCCTCCCACTGCGCTCCAGCCGGAAATGGAGTGGCTGGAACGGATGTTTGCCCATTCGCTAAGGTTGGTCTTTCCAACGATCACCGCGCCTGCCGCGCGCAGCCTCGCTACCAGCGGGGCGTCACGGTTCGTGACGTTGCCGGCAAGCGCAAGGCTGCCAGCGGTCGTCGGCAGCGGACCTGTTGCTTCGATATTGTCCTTGATGAGGACCGGCTGCCCCGCCAGCGGTCCCCGCAAGCGCCCGGAATCGACCCGCTGCGCCTGCTCGATCGCCGTCGGATCAACCGCGATCACCGAGTTGAGCTGGGGGTCGATGCGCGCGATCCGCTCGAGCGCCGACCGGACATTGGCCTCTGCCGGCAACGACATTTGCGCGGCTGCGCCGGAACCAAGCGCACCGGCCACCAGGCCGGCGATCATTAACGAACGCATCGCACCCCCTTGCTTGCGGTCAGCGCGGCGCGAGCAGTGCGTCGAGCGTTCCCTCGCCGGTACCAACCTTCTCGAGGTGCGGATAGCGCAGCCCGCCCCGCCAATCGAGCGTCACCGTCCGGTAGACATCACCGTCGTGAACGAGAAGCTGCGGCAAGAGCCCGCCTGATCCTGCCGACTTGATCGCCTCCTTGAGCGCGTCGGCGTCGAAATCCCGGCCATTTACCGCAGTGATCGTCGAGCCCAGGCTCACCCCGGCGTTGAATGCCGCGCTGTCCCACAGCACGCTCGATACCTTGCCGTCATTGCCGACGACGAACCCCCCCGAATAGGTGAGATCATTGTTCTTGCCTGCGCGCTCGGCGCTCTTGATCCATTTGGTTGGCTCGGCGGTATAGACGAGCTTGTAACCCCCCTGGTTGATGCCCTCGAGCGGCGGCGTGGCGGCGATCGAGTAGACACGGCGCTGGAGGTAGCCGCGCCAGTCGTACGGCTGCACCTTGTTCAGGGTCGCGACGACATCGTCGAACCTATATGTGAGATCACCCCAGTCGCGGTCGCGCACGCCGAAGAAGGCCCTCGCGAAATCGTCGATCGAACGCTTGCCGCCGGATTGCTGCCGGATGATGCGATCGACATCGATCCAGATCAGTTGGCCTTCGCTGTAATAATCCTCGCTTCGCTGCCAGCTGCGCCATGGCTGCGGCGCCCGGTTGGCGATGGTCGGATCATTGGTCGTGTCCACGAGCGCCCGCCAGGTGCGGCCCGGAGTGCCGGTGCTGTAAGTTGCCGCAGTAGCAGCAATCGCGTCGAGCGTGTCCTGCTTGGAGAGCATCCCTGAGCGCGCGCCGAGCACATAGCCCCAGAACTGGGTTTGCCCTTCGTACACCCACAGAAGCGAGCCTTCCATCGGAACGGTGTTGAAGTCCGGAGTCCAAAGATCCGCCGGCCGCCGGAACTTGCCGTCCCAGCTGTGGCTGTATTCGTGCGGAAGCAGGTTGCGATCGCGCAGCTTGTTTTCCCAGTCGGTGAAATAGCCGCGCCGCACACCGTCCTCGGAACTGCGATGATGTTCAAGGCCGTTGCCGCCCAGGTTGTTCGAGATGGTGAGGAGGAAGTCGTAATGGTCGTAATGCTGCGCGCCGAACGCCTTCACCGCCTGTTCGACCAGCCGCTTGTGCGCCGCGATCTGTTCGGGCTTGGCGGCGAGTTCCGCCTCGTTGTCGGCAATGACGTCCAGTGCAACGTCGGGCGAGAGCTCGATGCGACGGTAGTGAGGTCCGGCAATGAGCGGGGAATCGACCAAGATCTCGTAGCTGGTCACGGGATAGTCGAAGCGGCCGCCATTCTGTTTGCTGGGCCTGAGCGCGGTCGCGACCTTCCACCCATCCGGAACGATCACGGACGGCTGGACCGGGATCTGGCGAACGTAGTGGCCGGCCGGGTACATCGATAGCGACAGCCACTGGATGCTCGACATCTCGGGGGTCATCACCGTGCGCCCCTGGTTTTGGTTGGTCGCGGACAGATACTGAAAATCGACGTCGACGCTCGAGACGCCCTGCGGAACCGTGACGTGGAACGCATAGACGTCGAGGGGGTCGCGCATCCACCTCAGTGACTGGCCGTTGGCGCTGAATCGGATGCCCGCGACGCTCTTGAGGTCGCCGCGCGGGCTGTGACCTCCCGGGATCCACTTGGGGTAGAGCATGACGAGATCGCCGGCTCCTGCGACCGGCACGGTTTCATGGATTTTGAAGATGCCGCGCGTTACGTCGGTCGCATCCACGGTCACCCGGACGGTCCCGGGATAGGGAACATCGCGCGCTGCAGGAACGCCGCTCGCCTTTGCATAAGCCTCGGGCTTGCTGTTCTGCGGAGGGACGATTTGCGCGGCTGCAATGCCGGTGATGCAGGTAGAAAGGAACAGGGCCAGCGCAACGTTGCGCATCGACGAACTCCAGGGAATGGGGGTTAACGAAAGTTGGGATGCCGGTTTAGCGCTGATTGCACTGGCTGCCAGTGCTTTTGTCGAGCCATTCGGCGCTTTGTCGAAGGTCACATCGTTGTCAGCCCCCGTTCACGTCGCGCCTTTAGCGGGGAGTTCATGACCAGTCGTTCACTGTTGCTGAGCAGCGCTTCGCTGCTCATTCCCTTCTCGCCCGCCTTTGCCCAGGGACAGCAGCCGGCCCCGTCGCAAGCGCCCGCTGCTCCCGCTCGACCCCGGGCGCCGGCGGTCACCATGCAGGCCCCGGCATCATCGGATGCGACTGCCGCCGCCGCAGCGCAGCCGGATGAAGTGGGCGACGAGGAAGAGATCGTCATCACGGGCGCCAAGCCCCGCGGTTCGGTCGTCGGCGACATTCCGCCGGAGAACACACTCGATGCGCGCGATGTCCGGGCGACGGGCGCAAGCAACATCAACGAGCTCCTCGACGCGCTCGCGCCGCAAATCGGAAGCGCGCAGGGCCGCGGTGGAGAACGGCCCGTACTCCTCCTCAACGGCCAACGCATCGCAAGCTTCCGGGAGATGCGGGACATTCCGACAGAAGCCATTCAGCGCGTCGAGATCCTGCCCGAGGAAGTCGCCCTGAAATACGGCTACAGCGCCAATCAGAAGGTCGTGAACATCGTTCTTCGGCAGCGCTTCCGTTCAACCACGGCGCAGGTCGGCGCAGGCACTGCGACCGACGGCGGCTATGTCAGCGGGAACGGCGATCTCACCCGCTTTCTGGTCCAGCGCAACGGCCGCACCACGATCAACCTGCACGCCGAGGGCAACACGATGTTGACCGAAGCCGAGCGCAACATCCGCCTCAGCCCCGATGCCCAGACGAACGGCACGACGGACCAGGAATTGAGGGCGCGCTCGCTGATCGGGTCCAAGCGCGATATCCGGGGTTCGGCGACCTTCAACCGCCAGCTCTCCACGAGCATTTCGGGTACGCTCAACGCGGAGCTCGAGCACACCGACGGGCGCTCGCTCATTGGGCTTAACGAGAATCTTCTGGAGCCGCTCGCGCGGCGAAACTCTACCGACAGCGCGCACATCGGCGGTACGCTCAACGGCCAGACCAAGTCGCAGTGGCGCTGGACGGTGACAAGCAACGCCGATCTCGACAATATCATCACCCATACCGATCGCACCTCTTCTCCGGGTGACCGGGCTCGCGAGACAACCGCGTCGGCGGACGTGACGGGAACTGCCAACGGCACCCTGTTCAAGCTTCCCGCGGGCAATGCCACCACGACCCTGACACTCGGCGGCAGCACAATGCATCTCGACAGTTCGCGGACGAGGCTTAGTTCGTCCAGCTCGCTGTCGCGGACCACGGGAACCGCAGGCATCAACGTCGATCTTCCGATTTCACGGCGCGGCCGCGACTTCAGCGCGCTTGGCAACCTGACGCTGAACGGCAATGCCGAAGTCAATCGGCTCTCCGATTTCGGGACGATGACGAAGATCGGCGCCGGAGTGAACTATTCGCCTCTCAACCGCTTGAATTTCATCGCAAGCTGGACGCGCGAAGAGGGGGCACCGTCCATCAACCAGCTCGGCGACCCCGTTCTCGAAACGCCCGGTTCGCGAATCTTTGACTTCACGACCGGCCAGACGGTCCTCGTCGACGCCATCACCGGCGGCAATCGAAATCTCCGTGCCGACCGCCGCACGGTGACGAAGCTTAGCGGTAACTGGCAGCCGTTCCCGAACACGGACCTGAGACTGCGTGCCGACTATGTCCACCAGACGATCGACCGGCCGATCTCGAACATCACGGTCACCCCGACCATCGAGGCAGCGTTTCCGACGCGCTTCACCCGCGACGGCTCGGGCCAGCTCGTGAGAGTCGACCTGACGCCGGTGAACTTCGACAAGTCGACGCGGGACCAGCTTCGCTTTGGCTTCGATTTCACGCACCCGCTGAAGTCGCGCCAGCCTTCGCAAGCAGTCATCCAGCAGATGCGTGCGCAGTTCGGTTTCGGACCGCGCGGTTCCCAGGGCAATGCTGCCGGAGGCGGCCCGACCGGCCAGCCGGGTCCGGGCAATGCTGCTTCTCCTCCGCCCGAAGGGGCAGGACCTGCGTCCGCGAGCGGCGAGGCAAGGGGCGGCGGCCGGGGCTTTGGCGGCGGCCGGGGGTTCTTCGGGGGCGGCGGCAACCGCGGCCGGATCACCTTCTCGCTGACCGATACGCTGACCTTCGTCGACAAGGTGCGGATCGCTCCCGGTCTACCGCATCTCGACTATTTGCATGGTGATGCTGCAGGCTCGACCGGCGGCACGCCGCGCCACAACGTTGAGGTGCAGGCGGGCTATTTCAACAACGGGCTCGGCGCCCGGATCGGTGCGAACTGGCGAAGCGCGACCAACGTCAGCACCCTCACTGGCGATGATCTTCATTTCGCATCGTACGGGACCTTCGATCTGAGGCTGTTCGCCAACCCGGGCGACATCCCCGAGGTCGTGGTCAAACATCCCTGGATGCGCGGGACGCAGCTAAGGTTCGAGGTGAACAACGTCTTCGACGCCCGCCCGAGGGTTCACGACGCGGCCGGTGCCGTTCCGCTCGGCTATCAGCCGGGCCTTCTCGAGCCGCTTGGACGGACCGTCATGATCACTTTCCGCAAACTGTTCCTGCCTTCGCCCGCCTGGTTCCAACGCCAGTTCCAGCTGGAGCGCCAGCAGCAGCAAGGCGTGACGCGCTGAGGCGAATTTCGCATTGTGCGAAATTATGCTTTAGCGCCGCGGCAATGACGCCGGTTCAGCCCGTTCGGGGTACGCAAAGCCTGCTTGGAGAAGACGCCGACCGCCTGGCAGCGGTGGTCGAGGGTTTCGACCGCGTGCGTCGCCTCTACGGCTTCAGGCGCATCGAGGTCCCCACGATCGAGCATACGGCCGTTTTCGCACGGACCATCGGCGAGACGACCGACGTCGTCTCGAAGGAAATGTACACGTTCGAGGACAGGGGCGGCGAAGGGATCACGCTCCGCCCCGAATTCACCGCCGGCATTTGCCGGGCCTATCTCAGCGAGGGTTGGCAGCAGTTCGCACCGCTCAAGGTCGCGACCCACGGATCGGCTTTCCGTTACGAACGTCCGCAAAAGGGTCGCTTCCGCGAGTTCCATCAGCTCGATGCCGAAATCTTGGGATCGGTCGAGCCGCAGGCCGACGTGGAGCTCCTCGCCTTCGCCGACCAGTTGCTGAAGGAGCTCGGAATTACGGGCACGATCCTCAAGCTCAACACCCTGGGCGATCCGCAGACCCGGGGGGCCTGGCGCGATGCGCTCCACGAGCATTTCCGCGCGCACGCGGAGACGCTGAGCGAAGACAGCCGGTCGCGGCTCGAACGAAATCCGCTGCGCATCCTCGACAGCAAGGCCCACCAGGACTGGCCCGTCGTGGACAGCGCCCCGACCATCGATGAATTCCTCACCGCGGAGGCGGCCGACTTTTTCGGCAAGGTCACTGCGGGCCTCGATGCGGCGGGCGTTGCGTGGGAGCGTGCACCAAGGCTGGTGCGCGGTCTCGACTATTATCGCCACACCGCATTCGAGTTCATCACCGATCGCCTGGGAGCGCAGGGCACGGTGCTCGCCGGCGGCCGCTACGACGGTCTGGTCGAGGCGCTTGGCGGACCGCCGACACCTGCCGTTGGCTGGGCCGCGGGCATCGAGCGGCTCGCGATGATGATCAGTCCGCCCGAGGTCGAAAAGCCTATCGTCGCGATCATTCCGCTCGGGGAGCGCGCCGAAGGCGAAGCGCAGCGGATCATCGCCGATCTCAGGCGCGAGGGCATTGCAACGGAAATGGCCTATCGCGGCAACATGAAGAAGCGCCTCAGCCGAGCAGACGCGGCAGGGGCCAGATATGCCTTGATCATCGGCGAGAATGAAATCGAATGTGGCGAGGCCCAGCTTAAGGATCTGAAGAGCGGCGAGCAAAGAGCCGTCTCGCTCGACCTCGTTGCCGAGGCGCTTCGAACGTGACCCTGATCTCATCCGAGCGCATCGCTTCCATCGAGGCGCGCAAGCACGATCTGCAGCAGGCGATGGCTGCTCCCAGTGTTTCGCCCGAGGAGTTCGTGCGCCTTTCAAAGGATTATGCCGCGATCGAGCCTGTCGCTGCCGCTGCGCGTGAGGTGCGCCGGCTGCGAGCCGAGCTCGAGGTCCTGAACGGGATGATCGCCGACCCCTCCGCAGAGCCCGAGCTCAAGGAGATGGCTGCGACCGAGGCGGACGAGATCCGGCGCAAGCTGCCCGAAGCGGAGCGTGCGCTCGCCGTCAGGCTGCTGCCGCGCGATGCTGCCGACGACCGCGCCGCGATGCTCGAGGTGCGCGCCGGCACCGGCGGGGACGAGGCGGCGCTGTTCGCGGGCGATCTCTTGCGCATGTATCAGCGTTATGCGGACATCCAGGGCTGGAAGTTCGAGCTGATCTCGGCGAGCGCGTCGGAGCTTGGCGGCTACAAGGAGGCAATTGCCTCGATCAATGGTCCCGGGGTGTTCGCGCGCCTCAAGTTCGAAAGCGGCGTTCACCGCGTGCAGCGCGTGCCGGTCACGGAAAGCGGTGGCCGTATCCATACCTCCGCAGCGACGGTCGCCGTCCTTCCGCAAGCGGAGGAAGTGGACATCCAGATCGACGACAGGGACCTTCGCATCGACGTCTACCGTTCGTCGGGCCCCGGCGGACAGTCGGTCAACACGACCGACAGCGCGGTTCGAATCACGCACCTGCCAACGGGACTCGTCGTGATCCAGCAGGACGAGAAGTCACAGCACAAGAACAAGGCCAAGGCGCTGAAGGTGCTGCGCACCCGCCTTTTTGAAATGGAGCGCGAGCGCCTCGCAAGCGAGCGCGCCGGAGCGCGAAAGTCGATGGTCGGTTCAGGCGACCGCTCGGAGCGGATCCGGACCTACAATTTCCCGCAGGGGCGGATCACCGATCACCGCATCAACCTCACCAAGCACAATCTCGACGAGGTGCTCGAAGGGCCCGGTCTGACGGAGATCATCGACGCTCTAATCGCCGAAGACGAAGCCGAACGCCTGGCAGGCCTGGAGGAGGCGTGAAGCCCATCGACCGCGCGCTGGCGGACGCCGCGCGCCAGCTGAGCAACGCGAGCGACACCGCGCGCCTCGATGCCGAGCTCCTGATGGCCGAGGCGCTCCACATCGACCGGGACCGCCTCATTCTCTCGCCTCCCCAGCGTGAGATCCCCAAGCGCTTCTGGTCGATGGTCAAGCGCCGGATGAAGGGTGAACCCGTCGCCTATATCACCGGGCGCCGCGCGTTCTGGAACATCGATCTCCATGTGGGTCCGGGAGTTCTGGTGCCCCGCCCGGATTCCGAGGTGCTGATCGCCTCGGCGATCGAGCATTTCGAGGCGACTGAGGGACCAAGGCTCATCCTCGACCTCGGTACAGGCCCGGGAACCCTTCTTCTTGCGGCCCTCGACATCTGGCCGGACGCCAAGGGTCTTGGGATCGACGTCTCGCGCCGGGCGCTCTCTTATGCTTCGGCCAATGCCAGACGCCTCGGGTTCGAAGGTCGAACGAGGCTGAAGATCGGCAACTGGGCACAGGGGGTGAAGGACAGGTTCGATCTTATCCTTTGCAATCCTCCTTACGTCGCCGACGGCGCGAGCCTTGGCCCGGGCGTGCGCGAATATGAACCGGACGAGGCGCTGTTCGCCGGCAAAAGCGGTCTGGACGCCTATCGTGTCCTCGCGCCCGAGCTTCCCCGGATCCTTCATGAAGAGGGGCTCGCGGCAGTCGAGATCGGCCCCGACCAGGCAGCGGCAGTGACGGAGCTCCTTGAGCGCGACGGCCTTCGTGCAAGGGTTGCAAATGACTTCGCCGACCGACCCCGAGCAGTCCTTCTTACGTGGAATTAACCTGCATTTGATCGAAATTGCTTGGCATTCCGCGCCGGTGACACTACATCGGGGTCGTGGGCCGGGCCCGCTCCAGATCAACTGAAGAGCGCTCCTGTCCCAACCCCGACACAATCGGCCGTTCGCTTCGCGCTTCGCGCTGAGACCGGAACGAGAGGGTCAGAGCTGCCGCATGGCTGCAGCGCTGCCCGTCTGAGGCGAAGGGGCTAGCGACTTCTGCGTAAGGACGTAGGCATTTGATCAACAATCGTCAGGGCGGCCGCAGGCGCGGCCGCGGTGGACAGCGGGGCCAGAATCTCGGCGGCCAGTCAGGCAACCGGCAGGACAGTCGCCAGCGCGGCAACGCGGCCCAGCTTCTCGAAAAGTACAAGAGCATGGCCCGCGATTCACAGCTCGCCGGCGATCGCGTTCAGACCGAATATTATCTTCAGTTCGCGGACCATTACTTCCGCGTGCTCAGCGAAAACCGTGCCCGCTTCGAGGATCAGAACCCGCGTCGAGGCCGCGACGATGAGATGGACGAGGATGACGGCGACGACATGGTCGAGGCGGGCGAGGATTCGCTCGACGAGCGTGGCGAGCGCCCTGAACGTGCCGAGCGCCCTGAACGTGCCGAGCGCCCTGAACGTGCCGAGCGCCAGGACCGTGGCGAACGTTACAGTCGCCGTGAACGCCCCCGCCGCGAGGATCGCGAGGAACGGGCCGGCCGCGAAGACGGCGATGGCGAAGATGTGCAGGTGAACGGGCTGGGGGAGACAATCCCCTTCGACGTCCTTCCTCCGGCGATCGGCCGCGAGACGAGCGAAGCCCCCGGAACGTCCGAAGACGAACCGCGCCGTCCGCGTCGTCGTACTCGCGCTCCCCGGACCAGCGAAGGCGACGAGGAGATCGCGCCCGCGGCGTAACGCCTCGCGGTCTTAGTCGACGCTCCGAGGCCGGTGCTCTTCGTCGAGCGCGACGAACGTGAACACTCCCTCGGTGACCTTGACCTCCGTCTGGCCAAGATCCCGTTCGGCGATCACTTCTATCCGTACGGCCATCGAGGTGCGTCCGACGCGTTCGACCCGCGCATAGACCGAGATGAGGTCGCGAAGGTGTATGGGCGTGATGAACTCCATCGCTTCAATGGCTACCGTCGCGACCGATCCGCGCGCGCGCCGCGATGCGACGATGCCGGCTGCAATATCCATCTGGCTCAGCACCCAGCCGCCGAAGATGTGGCCGTTGGCATTGATGTCGGAAGGTCCCGGGACCACCCGCAGGATTGGTGTGCGCTCCAAATCGGTCATTCATTTCCCTCGTGAAAGTGGCTGGCCGCTTCGTCGTGGCCGCTCGATGAGCTGAGAAACAGAAGGGCCATCAAGGACGTGCCCAGGAGCATCATGACACCGGTTCCAAGGCCGGTCGCGATCAGCATGTTGAGATGAAGCCCGGGGTCGCCCCGGCCGACCAGCAGCACCGCGATTGCAGCAACCACGGCCGAGAACAGGGCGAGCAGCCGGAAAAGCCGCCAGAAGCGCCGCCTCAGGG
>NZ_JBAPEU010000001.1:537500-1341431 GCF_038148795.1 Sphingomonas agri
ATACCGCGCTCCAGACCTGGCCGGCCAGAAGGCTCACTGAATAAGCCAGCGCGACAGCCATCGCACCTGGGACCTGCCAAAGCGGCAAGCGCACGCTCTTTCGCTTGGTAAGGATGCGCCACCAAGCGCGGACGGTTCTCGAGAAGAAGAAGCCGAACGCACGCCCGACCCGGCCGAGCCGCGATGACTGATGCGTATGCGACACGTAAAAGTCGCGATCCAGACCGGTGATCCATGCACGCCACAGGAAGAATCGGTAGCTTGGATGGGGTGCGTGCACCGTCACGGCGTCGGCAACCCGGACATAGCGATGGTTATCTGCAAGGATGCCGCGAAGCCAGAAAACGCACGAATATTTGTAAGCGTTCAACTTCGGAAACGGTCGGCTTTTGAAAAACTCCGTGCGAACGGCGGTGTTGTTCGCGTAGATTCCCCATCGTGCAGCCGTTTCATGACGCTCGTCGAACAGGCCGAAGATCCAGATCAGCGCCAGGGCCCTCGAGAAGAAATCCACGGCGGCGAGGACAGTGATTCCTCCGACGGCCATGACGTCTGGTGAGTTGAATGGCTCCAACATGTTGCGAAGCCAGCCGGGTTGCGGCGCGGCATCGCTGTCGAGGAAAATGGAAACCTCAGTTTGCGCCCGCGACGCGCCGAAGTTCTTCAACTCATAGTATGTAAGACCACTCGTGGGCACGAGCTCCACCCTTGCATTCTCGAACAGCTTTGGAGCTGCATTCATGATGGTCCGCCGAATGATCTCGCCGTCGACGGCGTCTTTGTTGAACAGATAGGTGATGACGGGTCTGGCCCGCATTTGGGGCGCCGTATTCTCCAGCTCGCGCTCAAGCCCGGCTACTGCGCGAGCGGCCCACTCGTCCTCGACGTCGATGGCGTTTTCCCACTCGATCACGATTGTGCAGGGCAGCAGGTCAGGCGGGTTGGTCATTGCTCGGTGGCTCATTTTTCGGCGTCTCTTCCGGCCGAATCTCTTCGGAAGAACCGCGCGCTCGTGCGGAGGGGACGGCTATCATTCCAAAGCTTACTATTCTAGATCGCGCCGGCGCGGAATTTCCCTTCGTGATCATGACCGGCGGCCATCCGCGGACGTGCGGAGAGGCCTGCCACTGAAGGTTCAATCGACTGAGTGACACGTGGGTTGAGAAAAACCGGAATTTTCACGCGTCTCGCGAAGAACCTCGGATGGCTCCTCGGCTCAAGAGGGTTCGCTGCGGTTGCAAGCATCGGCTACCTCGCCATCGCGGCTCGTTCGCTGGGTCCGAAGGGCTTCGGCGAATTCACAGTCGTGCTGACCTATGGCCAGCTGATCGCGAATGTCGTTCAGTTTCAGTCGTTCAAGAGTATCATTCGCTATGGGGCGCTGCATCTGGCCAACGACAGGACGGGGCGGCTGGGGCGGCTGACCGGCTTGACGGCCACCCTCGATTTCACGAGCGGCATCGTGGGCGCGATCGCGGCGATCCTTCTTGCGCCGGTGGTCACGTCGTTCCTGCACTGGAATCTTTCCCAACAGCATTACGCGCAGATCTTCGCAGCAGTGCTTCTCGTTACCACAGGAGCAACACCAACGGGTATTCTTCGCCTGTTCGATCGCTTCGATCTGATCGCGTATACCGATGCGATCTCCCCGGCCGTTCGCGTCGCCGGGTCCGCGGTAGCCTGGCTTATGGGCGCAAGCCTCGTATCGTTCCTCGTCGTCTGGGCTCTGGCTGCCGTGGTGCAGACGCTCGCTCAATGGGTCGCCGCGCTTCGAGTTCAAGCCGAACCGCTCCGGTTCGGACGGCGCCCATTCGTACGGGCCGTGCGCGAAAACCCCAGGATCCTGAAGTTCGCAATTCAGACCAATATTTCGAGCTCGCTAAGTTCTTCATCGCAATTGGGAATTCTCGCTGTCGGAGCTGTGGCCGGGCCGATTGAAGCCGGCGGGTTTCGACTGGCGCAGCGCCTCGCCAAGGGAATTACGAACCCGATCGAGACGGTGACCCGAGCGCTGTATCCGGAATTTGCGCGCCTGGTCGCGCAAAACGACCACCTGAAGCTCCGCCATGTTCTGCTACGCGTCTGTTTCATAGCCGCCGGTCTTGGAGCGCTCGCCGTTTTGATTGCCGGCCCGGCAGCCCCGGAGATCCTGCGAGTTGTGGCCGGCCCGCATTTCGCCTTTGCGCGCTCCTATCTGGTCCTTCTCCTGATCGCAGCTGCCGTTGATCTCGCTGGCTTTGCGCTTGAGCCCTTTCACAATGCGCACGGCCGTGCGGGTCGTGTGCTGCGTATCCGCTTGGTGGGTGCCCTGACATATCTCATACTCTTGGCCTGCCTTATCCCGCCGCTTGGCGCGACCGGAGCCGCTCTGGCCACCGTGGGCGCCTCACTGGTCACCTTTGCCCAGTTCGCCCGGTCCTCGTGGCAGATCCTCAGCAAATCCCTGGCTTAGGCCGGATCGACTGCGCTCACCTGCGTGCGACACGATGTTGCGCATTTGTAAGTTGTTCGACCCAAGGTGGCCCGATTAGGCCCGGGAGATGGAGTCGGAGCAAACGCCGCAAGCCGGGCAGTGCCCCGCGCCCTGGTACCTGACGGTCGTCTGCATGTTTCAGAACGAGGCCGCTTACCTCGAGGAGTGGCTGGCCTTCTGCCTGTCGGAGGGCGTCGAGCATGTCCTGCTCTACGATAATGCCAGCACTGATATCTCGCGCGACGTCCTTCAGCCGTGGATCGAAACCGGGTTCGTCGAGCTGATCGACTGGCCCATCAAGTTCGAGAGTGGCGCTCAGATCAAAGCTTACAACGATGCGCTTGAGCGAATCCGCGGACGGACGCGATGGGCGGCATTCATCGATGTCGACGAATATCTTTTCTCGCCGTCCGGACGATCATTGCCGGAGACGCTTGAGCAGTATGAAGCGCATGCCGGCATCATCGTGAATTGGCAGTGCTACGGCAGTTCGGGCCACGTGACGCAGCCCATCGGTCTCACGATCGAGAATTATACCCGGCGAGCGAAAGCCAACTGGGCACGCAATCGCCGCGTCAAGACTATCGTCGACCCTTCGCGCGCGACAGAAGCCCAGAGCGTTCACCTCTTCAAGGTTCAGGAAGGCGCCTCGCTCGTAACGGAGAACTTCCGTGCGATTCAGGTGGTTCGGAGCACCCGGGGCCGCATGTGGCTTCGGCATGCCGCGTCATGGCTACCGTATCTACCGTTCGAGCCCTACGGTCTTACGGAGTCATCAATCCGCGAGGTCTCCGTGGAGAATCTTCGCATCAACCATTACGTCACGCGGTCCCAAGCGGAGTCCGTCTCAAAATACAAGGATCGCAAGACGATGCGGGCTAGGGATCGCCGATCCTACACACGTTATCACGACCGGAACGAGGTTGATGATCCAATCCTGGTGTCGAGAGGCGAACAGGTTCGAGCGATCATCGCCAGAGTGCGTGCGGGGAAGCCGGCCTCGACTGAGGCGGCGACGGGGCCGTAGCAAGTTGGGCTGTCAACGCCCGCAAGGGCCATTAAAGGTGCCCGGCTACGGTGGGCCGCTCGACTGAAACTGGATCTGTGATTTGCCTACAGTGCCACTACGCATGCGGACGATCAGCATCGTACTCCACAAGTTCGACCGCGGCGGCAGCCCGCGGGTTGCGGCCTATCTTGCCCGCGGCTTTGCCGAGCGTGGCGCGGCCGTGGAGCTCGTCGTTTTCACGGGCCGCGGAGAGGTCGACGGCGTAATCGCGCCGCTAGCCGGGCCGGACGTCAAGCTGATCTATCTCAGTGAATTCAAGGGACCGCGATCGTTCGACCTTGCTGCCGGATTTCGGGCGCTTGCCAAACATCTTCAGCGGACCGCCCCCGACGTCGTCATCGCCGCGGCGAACAATGTTGCGGTCGTGACCGCCGCGGCCGTGCGCCATGCGGGCCTCACATCCACCCGCTTGTTCCTCAAAACCACCAATCCGATCGCGAGTTCGCGGCACCGCGGGCTCGTCAGGGCTGTCCGTCGGTGGTCGTACCGACGGGCCTTCGCGAGGGCAGCCGGCGTCTGGACCCTGAGCCCCTCGGAAAGTGAAGAGATGCGGGCTGCTTTCCCTGAGTTCAGCGGCCTGTTTCGCGCCGTCTACAATCCGTACGTCACGCCTGAAATGTTCGGAGACGAACCCGCTGGAAACGCTGCCAGGAGCGACGCGCCATTAATCCTGGCCGTAGGCCGGCTGACGACGCAGAAGCGGCTTGAGCGGCTGATCGCCGCGTTTGCCAAGGTCAGCGACAAGAAGGCGCGCTTGCTCATTCTGGGCGAAGGTGAAGAGCGCGAACGCCTTGAAACCCAGGTTCGGCAGCTCGGGCTTCAGGACCGTGTGCAAATGCCAGGGTTCAGTGACAACGTGGCCGAGGCCTATCGCACCGCGAACCTGGTCGTTCTGACTTCCGACTACGAGGGACTGCCCGCCGTTCTGCTGGAAGCGATGGCGAGTAACTGCCCCATCCTGACTACAGACTGCTTTCCAGCCGCGCGCGCCATCATCGAAGGCGCTGATGGCTGCGCGATCATCGAGGATACGGCGCCCGCCGTCCTAGCAGCGCAAATCGACGCCCAGCTTCGCCGCCCCAGACCTTCAACGCTCCGGGCCATTGCCGAGCATTATTCCATCGAGAATGGGATCCGCAGCCACTTCGAAGCGATGGCCGAAGGGTCAGCCGCCCGATGAGTGCGCGCCCCGACTGGAGTGTAGGCTCTTGAGCCTGCCGACAGGTGGCATTCTGATGACCATGCACCGGATGAGCCAGGGCGGGGCCGACCGGGTGGCCGTGCTCCTTGCGAACGGATTCCATGCCGCTGGTATTCCCATCGATTTCTTGCTCTTGAGGAGCGGCGGCGAGGGAGAGCAGACGCTTACGGACCTCCTCGATCCAGGGGTGCGCCTCCATTCGGCTGGGGCGCCGTTGGGCTCGCGGCACCTCGAGCTCATCCGTGGAGCGTCCGCAATTCGTTCGCTTGCCGCTTCCGTTCGCCCATCGCTTGTGCTTGCCACCAGTAGCAACATGGGCCTTGTCACAGGTGTAGCATGCCGGGACCTTCGCCGAAGCGGCGTGGGCGTCGCCATGAAGCTTACCAACCCCATCATCCGGCCGCGGGATCGTCACACGATCCAAAAGGCGTACAGGACCGCTCTTTATCGCTTCATCTTCGAGAAGCATGATCGCGTACTGACGCTCACGGACGCCGAGCGCCGGTATTTGCGGAGCCGCTATCCGGCGTTTTCGAACCGTTTCTTTACCGTTCCAAATGCGTATGTCGCGGCCGATCAGCTTCGTTCGGGCAAGCCCAAACGTTCTGCGAAAGTCGGTCCGCGCCTGCTTACTCTGGCACGCATGATGCCGCAGAAGCGTCTGGACGTCCTGATCGAAGCGTTTGCCCTACTGAGCCGGTCGGATGCCCGGTTGACGATATTGGGCGATGGGCCGCTGCGTCCCTCGATTGAGAGGCTTGCGCGGTCGCTTGGCGTCGCTGGCCGCGTCGACATGCCCGGCTTCATCGATGATGTCGGACCTGCGTTGCGCGCTGCCGATCTCTTCGTGCTCTCGTCGGATTACGAGGGACTGCCGGCCGCCGTGATCGAGGCGCTTGCCTGCAATGTGCCCGTCGTCACCACCGATTGCTTCTTCGGAGCGCGCGAGATGCTCGGAACCTCGCCGTTCTGTGCCGTTACGCCTGTCGGCGATCCCGTCGCACTCGCTCGCGCGATCGACGCGTCGCTTGCGCTCGGGCCTGCACGAGGCTTGCAGGAGATGGCCGCGGAGTACGGCATCGAAGCATCGATCGCAGCGCACCTCGAGGTCCTGCGACCGCTGATGAAGCCAAGCTCGGGGAGTTAGGCTGGCGGGCGTCGCGCCTCGTCCCACCAAAGTGCGAACACGGTCACCGCGTACAGCATGCGGCTATGGTCGGCCTCCGAGCGCCGATGCTCATCGAACATTTGGCGTACTGCTGCGCGATCGAGATACCCGGACGAGGCGGCGCCGCTGTTCTCCCAGGTATCCCGGCCAAAGTCATTGAGCTCGTCCCTGAACCAGTCGCGATGGGGCACCTGGAAGCCCTGCTTGGGGCGTTTGAGGATATGTGCGGGCAGCCACTGCGCGATCGCATCGCGAACGAGGGCTTTCCCTGTCGACCCTCTGAGCTTCATCGCAGTCGGGACAGTGAGCGCCCATTCGACGAGCTTGTGCGAGAGAAGCGGAACACGCGCTTCCAGCGAGTGTGCCATGCTTGCACGATCGAGGCGCGTGAGCATCTGAGACGGCATGTTGAGGGTGAGGTCTGCGAGAAGAAACTGGTCCAGCGCCCCGGTCGCGGTCGCGCCGCCCGCCGACAGATACTCTTGCTCCAGAGATTCGAAATCTTCGAATCCGGCGTTTTGCCGATCGAATTCCCGCGAGTAGACCCGATGTCGGACGCTTTGACGACTGATCTGGGTTGCCGCGAAAAACTGCTGATACCCGTCCGGAAGGCGCGCAAATTCCGAGAACCGCGCTACATGCTGTCGCAAGAGGTTCACGCGCGGGGAGCCGCCCCATTTCAAGCCGCTAATGATCGCGCCTGCACGACCGGCGGCACCGACGAGCGATCGGTAGCGCTCGATCAGCGCGGCATTCCTGTGGCGCTTGTAACCGGCGAAAAGTTCGTCACCCCCTTCTCCGCACAGTACCACTTTCACATGCTGAGCGCCGAGACGCGATGCCCACCAGGTCGGAATTGCGGCCATGTCGGCAAAGGGCTCATCAAAGCAGCGGACGACTTCGGGAATCGCGGCGATCATGTCGCTGGCCGTCAGGGGCAACACGACGTGCTCGCAACCGAGATGCGCTGCAATCTCGCGGGCGGCCTCGCTCTCGTCGATCGCAGCGCCCGGGTAGCCAACGGTGAACGCCGTGATTTTTTGGGTTGTGGATCGTGTCATCGCCGCAAGCACAGCAGAAGAGTCGATTCCACCGGAGAGAAACGCACCCACCGGGACGTCGGCCATCATGTGACGAGCCGTCGTTTCCTGCAGGATCGTGCGAAATTCGTTGGTCCAATCCGCCGCGGACAGCCCCTCCTGCGCCAACAGCTTGGGCTTCCAGAATTGTTGAGCACGGCCATCGCCGTTGGGGCCAATGGTGAGGAAGTGACCTGGTTTGAGGCTCTCCACTTCCAGATAGATCGAGCGCGGCATCCGGACATGCCCGAAACTGAAGAAGTCGTGGACGGATCGCGGGTCGATGGTGAACCGGAGGGAGGGTAATGCGAGCAGCGCCTTCAACTCGGAGCCGAAGGCGATGCCGCCATGCTGCCGGGAAATGTAGAGCGGCTTGATCCCGAGCGGATCACGCGCCAGCGTCAGCTCGCGGGTGTCGCGGTCCCAGATCGCCGCCGCGTACATCCCCTCCAGCTTCGCCCAGCAGGAATTTCCCCACCGTTCAAACGCGGCCAGGACCGTTTCGGTGTCGCTATGCGACCTGAAGCGCGCCTTGTCCCCGAGGCTCTCCCGCAGAGCCATATGGTTATATACTTCTCCATTGTAGACGATCGTGTATCGGCCGTCGGTCGTCTGCATCGGTTGATGTCCGCCAGCGACGTCGACGATGCTGAGGCGACGCATGCCAAGACCGACGTCGCCATCGACGAACATACCGGAGTCATCGGGGCCGCGGTGAAGGATTGCGTCACACTGCGCTTTCACCAGCGCCGCGTCGACTGCCTGCCCTCCGCGCCGGTACCATCCTGCAATCCCGCACATTACCAGTCTTGTCCTTGGTCTCGCCTCAAAAAGATCGGCGTCAGGCGACCAAACGCGAGACCGGAGGTGTTTCGTCAAGACCAATCACGAAATGTTCTATCGTGCGGGCGCCCCGGGCAGAGGATTTCTCCTCCGTCAGGTCGATGTGACTGGCAAACAGCCGCTGCTGCGCTGCCTTGTGGCGGTCGGGCCACTCGACCGCGGATCGCAATGCGTCGTCGAGCGCCGCCACGTCATCGATCACGTCGCCGGCCGCCCAGTGCGCGAAGTTCGGATCGTCCTCGTAATCCGTCCGTCGGTGGCTATTGAGAAAAATGCAGGGTCGCGGGTCGACGAGGAATTCGTAAACCTGACTGCTGACATCGCCGAGGTAAATGTCGGCGGCCTGGGTGTATGTCATGTCCGTGCAGGCGGGGCTCGAGAGGTCGATGTGGATGTTTGGAGCGCGCCGAATCCGCTCCGGAATCGAGCCCGGCCAGTGAAGGCGCGGCGGGCTGATCGTGACCGTTACGGGCCGCTCGAACAGCATCACGTGAGGAGCGAAAATCAGGTTGTAATCCTGATTCCGGGCGAAAAACTGCAGAACATCCTCGCCGTGGCGAAACCACGAACTGAGGTGCGGTGCCACATGCGGATTATAGAGAACTGTAGGTCGCTTGCTGTCCGGAAACGGACCGTGTGTGACCCTTGCAGGCGCTACGTCGAACTTGGGATAGCCAACAACGGCAATCCTGTGCTCCTCGATCGCCGCCTCCTCGATCAGCCTCTTGCGGATCGCGTCGCCGGCGACGAGGACCATGTCGAACCTCGAACTGGCGCGATTGAACCCGATCGCGCGGTCACCCGCGCCATGGCGCGTGTGGATGAGTTTCAGATGCTTCAGACCATAGCGGCTCCGAAGTACGGTCGATGTCTTCTCGGTGACGACCAGCACGTCCAACGATCTGAAAACGTCCAGATTGTCGCGGTACAGCGCGAGCTTGTGGGCGGGGATAAGCCAGTTCAGGCCGGCGTTGAACAGTTTGCCCGTGCGGGAGCGCAGGCTGAGTTCTTCGACCTCGACGTCGGACTGCTGCTCGCGCAAGATCTTTCTGACCTCGGCCGTGATCCGTGCGCTGCCGGTGAGCGCGACAACGCTTCCGCATCGCCCTCGGCGAGCCAGCTCGATCGCGATCGGAAGGCTGTGTCGGACCTGGTGGACGTGGTCGTGATTGAAGAGGAACCCGATCCGCACGCTGGGCTCAGAACTCCCGTCTAAGTTAGGCAGGACCTCTAACACGAGGCAGGTGCGGCAGCCGACTTACAACTCGGTAATCCGGCCGCCGATCGAAGCTCAGTGCGCTCTTGCGAATTTCCAGGAGATGCACATCAATGCCGGCGTACCGGCGTTATGAGCGCTCGTCGTACCCTAGGTCTTGCCGATGTCAATTGAGCGTGAAGCTGTCGAGATCCCAGTCAGACGCTGGCGCTCGACGAGAAAGGTGAAGCGCCGCTTGTCCCTAAGGTACCAGAGCATTCGGTTCTCTATGCGATGATCGGCGTTTCTCTGCTCGCGCTTGTCATGCTTGGCACTCTGGGAGCTTACACTGGTGGAGCGCCGTTGGATCGCGGCGCTCTTCGCGTGCTGCTGCTCGGCGGCTTTGCTGTGCTCGTGACGACGCTGGTTGGGCCTGTTCAAGATTTCGGCTTGATGATTGCCCCGCCCTGCGGAGGTTGCCCACCCCACCAGGATCGGCCTTATCTTAAAATAATGTCACAATTTGCCCCTTCACCTGCGGGAGAGCGGCCTCGGCTAACCTCCGGTTCGGATTCGAGCTACGGGCATCGAGGAGATCCGACCCGCAATTAGCCAGGAAGCCGCCCGCGGGGGCTTTTATCGTAGCTAGAAATTGTACGCGCGCTCACCGTGATCCGCGATGTCGAGGCCTTCGCGTTCGGCGTCTCGCGGGTGCCTTAGTGGCATCACCAGCCTTACCAGCGAAAAACACAGGGCCGAGCCGGCCGCCGACCAGGTTCCGGCGAGCCCGACTGCAGCGGCCTGAGCAAGAAGCTGGTGGCCGAGCCTGTAATCGAGGTTCGCGTGACCGCCGAGCAAGGGCAGTGCGACGAACGCGGTTCCGATGGATCCGATGATACCGCCGAGGCCGTGGATCCCGAATACGTCGAGGCTGTCGTCGAGCTCCAAACGGTTCTTCACGAATCTCACGAACCCGTAACAGGCAAGACTTGCGACCGCGCCGAGCAGCATCGCGCCGATGGGCCCGCTTGAGCCTGCTGCAGGAGTGACTGCGACCAGCCCCGCAACGGCTCCCGAGGCTCCGCCGAGCATGGACGGCTTGCCCGAGACCAGGCGTTCGGCGGCCATCCAGGCGAGTAGTCCCGCTGCGGGTGCGACCAGCGTGTTGACCATTGCAAGGGCGGCGAGGCCATTCGCCTCGAGCGCCGAACCCGCGTTGAACCCGAACCAGCCCACCCACAGCAGCCCCGCCCCGACCATTGTCAGCGCGAGGGAATGGGGTGGCATGGCTTCCCTCAGGTGCCCGATCCGCTTCCCGGCGAACGCAACACCGACCAGTCCTGCCACGCCCGAATTGACGTGCACCACGGTGCCGCCCGCAAAGTCCATTGCACCAAACCGGAACATGAGCCCGTCGGCCGACCAGACCATGTGCGCGATCGGGGCGTAGACGATTGTCTGCCACAGGAACGAAAAGAGCATGATCGCCGAAAAGCGCACCCGCTCGACGAGCGCACCGATCACGAGGCCGCCCGTAATTGCAGCAAAGCTCATCTGGAAGGCAGCGAAGACAAGCTCGGGGATTGCCTTGCCGCTCGAGGCGACCGGCCACGCGCTCGTCTCCGAGAGGCCGGCAAACCCCGCCTTCGAAAGGCCGCCGATCACCCGGCCGCCTTGGCTGAAGGCGAGGCTGTAGTTCCACATCAGCCAAGCAAGGATCGCCACTGCGCTGATACCCAGCACCTGGCTCATGACCGACAGCAGGTTCTTGGCGCGGACTAGGCCGCCATAAAATAGCGCGAGACCAGGCAGGATCATCAAGATGACGAGAGCAGTGGACACGAGCATCCACGCAGTGTCGCCGCTGTCGATCGTGAGCTGCTGCATGACAACGCCCCGCTTCCTGGAGCCCCAAGCTAACGGCGTTGGACCGGTGAGCCATGTGAATCGTTCACGCCGCAATGACGAGATCCCAGGTTCCTGCACCCATGGAGGCCTTGCTTGCCGCCGAGCTGCCAGATGGCGGCGGCTGGCAATTCGAGCCCAAGTGGGATGGCTTTCGCTGCCTTGCGCGACGCGACAATGACGAGGTCACGCTAACCTCCAAGTCCGGCAAGCCACTTGCGCGCTACTTTCCGGAAGTGGTCGACATGCTTCGCACCCTGAGTTCGAAGCAATTCCTGCTCGATGGCGAACTGATCATTCCTGCTGGCGATGCACTATCGTTCGAGGCGTTGCAGCTCCGGCTGCATCCTGCCGAGAGCCGCGTCAGGAAGCTCGCCGCCGAAACGCCGGCCGAGATCATGGCCTTCGACCTGCTGGAGCTCGACGGCAATTCGCTTGCCGGGCTCCCGCTCTCGAAAAGGCGCGAGCGGCTGGAGCGATTCTTCAGGAAGAACTCGGCCCGCGCGCTGCAGCTCTCGCCAATGACCTGCGACCGCAGGGTTGCCCTTGGCTGGCTGGAGCGCAGCGGCGGCGCGCTCGACGGGGTCATCGCCAAGCGTGCGGACCTTGAATACCGGTCGGGCGAACGGGCGATGATCAAGGTCAAGCAGCAGCGAACGGCCGACTGTGTCGTCGGCGGGTTTCGATATGCGGAAAAGAAGAAGGAAGTGGGTTCCCTTCTCCTCGGTCTCTATGACGAGGACGGCCGGCTGAACCATGTCGGTTTTACGTCGGCCATTCCCGCGGGCGAACGCCCCAAGCTGACCAAGGATCTCGAGAGGCTGATCGAGCCCCCCGGCTTCACCGGGAGCGCGCCGGGAGGCCCGAGCCGCTGGAATACCGAGCGGTCGATGGCCTGGAAGCCTCTGCGACCCGTGCTCGTCGTCGAGGTCCGCTACGATCAGGTTACGGCCGGGCGGTTCCGCCACGGCACGGGCTTCCTGCGCTGGCGGCCAGACAAGGATCCGCAACAATGCACGTTCGACCAGCTGGCGCCCGAGCTGAAGCCGTCGGAGCTTCGGGAATTGTTCGCTCGATGAGCTCCTTGTTCGACGCACCCGTAATCGCAGGCCTGAAATACGAGGCCGAGCTCATTGGCAAAGAAGATGAGCTAAGACTGCTGCAGCATCTGGACGAGGTCGACCTGACGCCGTTCCGGTTCCACGGCTGGCTTGGCAACCGCAAGACACGGAGCTTTGGCTGGCGTTACGATTTTGAGGATGCGAGCTTCTCGCCGGCCCTGCCCGCCCCTGAGTGGCTGCATCCCCTGCGTCAGCGTGCGGCGGCATTTGCGGATCTTCCTTCCGACGCGTTCGCCCATGTCCTCGTCGCCCGTTATGACCCGGGAGCCGGAATCGGATGGCACCGCGACCGGGACGTGTTCGAGGATGTGGTTGGGATCTCGCTGAACACGCCGGCCAGGCTTCGGTTTCGGCAAAGGAGAAACGGCGGGTTCCGCCGCGCGAGTATCGAGGTCGAGCCTCGCTCGGCTTATCTCTTGTCCGGCGAAGCGCGGTGGGATTGGGAGCACAGGATCACGCCCGGCGATGAGCTCCGGTTCTCGATTACATTCCGAACCCTGTCGGCCAAAGGACGTCGGTTGGCGGCTCTGCAGCATTGACGGAACGGGCCACGTCCGGGGCAGTTTTGCGCTCATGCGCTGGGCATTGCTGTTGGTCCTCTTCTTATGTGCATGCTCCAAGGGGGCTGCGGCCGACCTGCCTTCCATTGCCGCAGCACGATCGCTCGGGGCCGAATGGGCGTTGGTCAACGAGCAGGCCGCTCAAGGAAGGCTGACCACGGCCTACATCGAAACAATGCGCCGCAGCTTCCGCGAGCAGCTCAAGGCCGCGGCCTCGTCGCTGACCCAGCGGGATTCACCCTATGGCCATGAAATCGATGCGCTGCTCGCGCTTCCGGACGGCGCTTCGCCGGATCAACTTCGGGCCCACGCCGCGAAGTTAAAACAGATCGAGCGAAGCCTTGAATCCGCTTGAACTGACGCTCGGGATCATGACCGCCGTCGGCGGTTTCGTCGATATCAGCGAACTGGTGTTCGCGGCCCAGGCGGGTTCACTTTTCGGCTATGCTTTGATGTGGGTCTTCCTGCTGGGGACCATTGGGATGGGCGTCTTCGGCGAGATGGCTGGGCGCGTCGCTGCCATTGCCAAGCAACCGGTATTCAACCTGATACGCCATCGTCTGGGGCTCAATCTTGGCCTTGTCACGTTGATTGGATCGCTCCTCAGCACGCTCGTCACCTGCGCCGCGGAGGTGGGCGGCATGGGGCTCATTCTGCATTATCTGACTGGCGCGCCTTATCTGCTGATGGCGATAGTGAGCACAGTTGCACTGTTCGCATCGATGTGGGTGCTGCCGTTCAAGTGGATCGAACGCACCTATGGCATGCTGGGCCTCCTCATGATCACGTTCGCGGTCGGATTGGTCGCTATCCATCCGCCCTGGGCGAAGGTCGCAGCCGGGCTGGTGCCGCAGGTTCCACGCGGGCTCAGCTCGAGAGAGCTGTTGACCTTCGCCTATTTCACCGTCGCGATCCTCAGCGCCGTTCTGTTTCCCTACGAATCCTATTTCTATTCTTCGGGCGGCATTGAGGAGCAGTGGGGCGCGAAAGACTTGCTGACCAACAGGATTACCTGCACGGTGGGGTTCGGCCTGGGTTCACTTCTCGCGCTGTCGATCCTGGCGAGCTCGACGCAGCTTTTCGGGCCCGTGCTTGTGGGTCCGCAGGTCCCGGGAACGACGGCTATCCAAGCAGCAATCCCGCTTGGTCGTCTGGGACTGATCTTTGCACTCCTTGGCATGTTGTTCGCTGTTGCCGGCGCAGCAGTCGAAACATGCATGAGCAATGCTTATGCAGTGGCGCAATTCTTCGGCTGGGAATGGGGCCGGCACAAGAAACCGTGGGAAGCGCCGCGCTTCACCATTGCCTGGATCGTCGTCCTTGTGCTCGCCCTCATCATTGTCCTCACGGGCGTTGACGTGATGCGGCTCGTGGAATTTGCGGTCCTGTTCTCGATCGTCGTCCTGCCCCTTACCTATCTGCCGCTGATGCTGCTTGCGAACGACAAGAGCTACATGGGCCAGTATGCGAACAAGTGGCTCGCAAAGACCTTGGGCTGGCTGTTCCTCCTGGTCGTCACAGCAGCAGCCATTGCTGCAGTTCCGCTCTACTTGGTGACGTCGGGAGGACAGGCATGAACGTCGAGGACCCGATCAAGCTCGTGAGCCAGCTTCTGGATCTCCCGATCATCGACAAGGATGAACGCTGGTGCGGCATCGTCGATGACATTGAGCTGGAAGGCGTCGCCGGCAAGCAAATGCGGTTCAAGGCGCTGCTCGTCGGTCCCGGAGCCTACTCGGGCCGAATGCCGCGTTGGTTGTGCTGGATCACGCGCAAGATCGGCGGCGAGCGAATTACTCGGGTTCCGACAAGTCAGATCATCGAGATCGGTGCCGTCGTGAAACTCAAGTCGAGGGCCGAGGGGCTGGGGCTGCACGTCGCCGAGGACAGGGCGCGCGTCTGGATCCCGCGCGTGGGTGCAATGTAATGCGGCTCTCCAGCCTGCGCGGATCAAGGGTGAGAACGCTCGACGGCGAGACCCTCGGACGGGTGCACGAAGTGCATTGCGAAGGTTGCCGGATCACGGCGATCGTGGCCGGCCCCGGTGCTTTGATCGAAATGCTCACCGCGAAGAAGAAAGGCCGCCGCATTCCCTGGGAGTGCGTCCGCAAGATCGGTCGCGACGAGATCGTCGTTACTCCCGATCCGCCGCGGCGGACCCTCAAGCCTCGCGCATCTCGAAGCCCGCAAGGCACTCGGCGACCCAGCGCGCAGCGGTCAAAGCGCTAAGATCGGTGCCATCGAGCGGTGGATCCCATTCAGTGAGGTCGATCACTCGTACGCGGCGATCGGAGGCAAGGCGGCGGACAGCATAAAAGAAGTCGCTGACTGGCATGCCGCCGGGCCTCGCGCCGGGTGCCGCCGGAAACTGAGAGCGGTCGATGACGTCGATATCGCAATCGACGACGATCGCCTCGCATTGGCTGACCTGCTCGAGAGCGCGGTCGATCGCGAGCCAGATTCCAAGCCGCCGCACCTCGCCGATCGTGACGACGAGATTGCCGGCCGAGATGGCGTCCTCGTGCATCTTGCGCGAATTGGCGAAGCTGGCGAGCCCGAGCTGGGCTATGTTCCTGCCGGGAAGTCCATCCTCGATCAGCGCCCGCACGGGATTGCCGTTGCTGAGCCCTTCATCTGTTTCGCGCATGTCGAAATGGGCATCGAGAGTGATGAGGCCGACCTTGTCGAGCGGAAGCCCGAGGCCCAGGACTGCCGGGCGCGTGATCGCGTTGTTCCCGCCGACCAGCAACGTCAGCTGATAGAGCGAACTGCTCTGCCGGACTGCATTGTTGATGGGATCGCTTGCTTCCTCGATCGACATCCCGGCGAGCTCGACATCTCCGCCATCGGCAATCCGGGTTGAAAGCTCACGGCGCGTTTCGACGTCATAGCGGCCGATGCGGCGAAGGGTCTGCCTTAGGAGAGCCGGCGCCTGGTCGCAGTTCCCCGCCGTTACCGAGCCGGCCGCGAGCGGGACTCCGACCATCCCGACCAGCGCCTTGGCATCGGGCGCCACGACGAGCTCCGAAAGATTGGGCCAGCTGCTCATGACTGGACCCTAACAGCAGCGCTCGCCTAAGGGCAGTCTCATGTGGGACCGGCTTCTCGTCGATTGCAACATTGCGACCTTGGAGGAAGCGCCGGGCAACCCGCTCGGCATCGTTGAAAATGGCGCCATTGCAATAGCCGACGGCAAGATCCTGCGCGTTGGCAAGCGGACCGAACTTGCCGGATTTCGTGCACGGGAAGTTGTCGCTCTTGGCGGCGCCTGGGTTACTCCGGGCCTCGTCGATTGCCACACCCACCTCATATTTGGCGGAACCCGCGCGGACGAGCATGCGATGCGGCGGGCTGGCGCAACCTACCAGCAGATCGCCGAGGCGGGCGGTGGCATTGCCTCGACCGTGAGGCGGACTACTGGCGCATCGGACGAGGACCTTCTCGAACAGAGCCGCCTGCGGCTCCATGCCCTGATGGGAGGCGGCTGCACCACCGTCGAGGTCAAGTCCGGCTATGGGCTCGATACCGGAAGCGAACTCAGGCTGCTGAAGATTGCAGCTCGCCTCGCCGGGGGCGACGACGTTCGGATCGTTCCGACCTTGCTTGCCCTTCATGCTCTGCCCGCCGACCAGAAGGACCGGCGCGCCCACTATGTCAGCGAGATCATCGACAAGCTCATTCCAGCTGCGGCCGCCGAGGGTCTCGCAAGCAGCATCGATGCCTTTTGCGAGACGATCGCCTTCACGAGAGACGAGGTTGAACGCCTCTTTAAATCCGCGGCGCACCACGGCCTTCGTGTCCGCCTTCATGCCGAGCAATTGTCGAACCAGCACGGAGCTGCTCTTGCTGCCGAGTACCGGGCCCTTTCGGCGGACCATCTTGAGCATCTCGACGAAGCGGGAGCGAGGGCGATGGCCTCGGCGGGAACGATCGCGGTCCTTCTGCCGGGCGCTTATTACGCCCTTCAAGAGAAGAAGAAGCCCCCGGTCGCGCTGCTTCGCAAGCACAAGGTTCCGATCGCGGTCGCTACCGACTGCAACCCGGGCACCTCGCCTTTGCTCTCGCCAACGCTTGCAATGAACATGGCTTGCACTCTTTTCGGGCTCACTCCTGAAGAGGCGCTCGCAGGCATGACAGTCAACGCTGCACGCGCACTCGGGCTTGCCCATGCGATCGGAAGCGTCGCTGCGGGCAAGCAGGCGGACCTGTGCGTATGGCGCATCGAGACGCTCGCGGAACTTGGTTATTGGATCGGCCTGCCAGGCCCTGAACGGCGTCTGTTCGGGGGTCGGGATGCGTAACGTTGCGGCGGCGCTGGTCGCGATCGTTTGCTGGGCCGGACTCGCGGTCCAGTTTGCGGCGAGCTATTCAAGCATTCACGACATCGGCGGCACCCTGTGGGTGCTGGGCCGTTTCTTCACCGTCACGACCAACCTTCTGGTCGCCGCCGCGATGACAGGCGCCGCGATCGGACGCCGGCCGTCGCCCGGAGTGCTGGGAGGATTGACGCTCGCACTCATCCTCGTGGGCGTCGTCTATGCCTTCCTGCTTCAGGGCCTTCACCACTTGAGGGGCTCGGCGCTCGTTGCCGACTTCCTCCTGCACAAGGTCTCACCCATCCTCATGGCGCTATGGTGGCTGCTCTTCTCGCCGCGCGCCCGGCTCCAGTGGAGTGCGCCCGTCTGGTGGAGCATCTACCCGATTGTCTATTTCGCCTACGTGATTGCCCGCGGCCAGTTCGATCATCGCTATCCTTATCCGTTCATCGACGTCGCGAAGCTCGGTTGGCTGCAGGTTGCGCTCAATGCCGGGGGTATCGCTCTTGCCTTCATTCTGGCGGGATTCGCGCTCGTGTGGGTGGATAGCTGGCGGCCGCTTGGGCCGAGCGCGGGCAGGCGCTAGAGCGGCCGGGATGAACGCCAATCGACGCGACAATAGCCGCCACATCCGCGCCCGCCGCGGAAGCGAGATCAAGGCCAGGCAATGGACCACCGAAGCGGCGGTCCGCATGCTCATGAACAACCTTGACGACGAGGTTGCCGAGGATCCTCAGAGCCTGGTCGTCTATGGCGGGATCGGCCGCGCCGCGCGCAACTGGGAATGTTTCGACAAGATCGTCGAGACATTGGAACGCCTGGAGGCAGACCAGACCCTCCTCGTCCAGTCCGGAAAGCCGGTCGGCGTCTTTCGCACCCATGCGGACGCACCCCGGGTCCTCATCGCCAACTCGAACATCGTTCCCAGATGGGCGACCTGGGAGTGCTTCAACGAGCTCGATCGCAAGGGCCTGATGATGTACGGCCAGATGACCGCCGGCAGCTGGATCTACATCGGCACGCAAGGCATCGTCCAAGGCACGTACGAGACCTTCGCCGAAATGGGCCGGCAGCATTATGGCGGTGACCTCACGGGACGCTGGATCTTGACTGCGGGTCTTGGCGGGATGGGCGGTGCTCAGCCGCTCGCTGCGGTCATGGCAGGCGCGCACTGCATTGCGATCGAAATTCAGGAAAGCCGGATCGAGAAGCGGCTCGAGACCCGCTATCTCGACCGCCGCGCGACGAGCATCGACGAGGCTCTGGAGATCATCGGCAGCGCGGGCGAGCCGACCAGCGTGGGTCTTCTTGGAAATGCTGCCGAGATCCTGCCGGAAATGCTACAGCGCGGCATCCGACCCGACGCGCTCACCGACCAGACCAGTGCTCACGACCCTGCGAACGGCTATTGTCCGGCGGGCTGGAGCGTCGCCAAGTGGCAGGAGATGCGCGAACGGGATCCAGCCGCCGTCGCTGCGGCAGCGCGCCTCTCGATCGCCCGCCATGTGGAGGCGATGCTCGCCTACAAGGACATGGGGGTCCCGACCTTCGACTATGGCAACAACATCCGGCAGGAAGCCAAGGACGTGGGTGTTGCCCACGCCTTCGACTTTCCGGGTTTTGTTCCCGCCTATGTCCGTCCCTTGTTCTGCCGCGGCATAGGCCCCTTCCGGTGGGCTGCGCTCTCGGGCGATCCCGACGACATTTACCGGACCGATCGGCGCGTGAAGGAGCTCATACCCGATGACGAGCACCTTCATCGCTGGCTGGACATGGCACGCGAGAGGATCGCGTTCCAGGGTTTGCCGGCACGGATATGCTGGGTTGGCCTGGGCCAGCGCCACCGCCTCGGCCTCGCCTTCAATGAAATGGTGAGGAACGGCGAGGTTTCGGCACCCATCGTCATCGGGCGTGACCATCTCGACAGCGGCTCCGTCGCCTCTCCCAACCGGGAAACCGAAAGCATGAGAGATGCAAGTGACGTCGTGTCTGACTGGCCGCTTCTTAACGCTCTCCTCAACACGGCTTCGGGCGCGACCTGGGTTTCGCTTCACCACGGTGGCGGCGTCGGCATGGGCTATTCGCAGCACGCTGGAATGGTGATCGTCGCCGATGGCACCGACGATGCGGCCCGCCGGCTGGAGCGGGTTCTCTGGAACGACCCCGCAACGGGCGTCATGCGCCATGCCGACGCTGGCTACGCCACCGCGCTTGACTGCGCGCGCGAGCAGGGTCTCGACCTGCCGATGGTGAACTCGTGAGGCTCAATCCCGAAAGCATCGATCTTGGGACTCTGCGTCAAATCTGGGCGGGTGAGGAGGTCAGCCTCGATGCTTCCGCGATGGAGAGGGTCGTATCGTCCGCCGCCGCGGTGGAGCGCATCGTTACCGGGGGCAAGACCGTCTACGGCGTGAACACGGGATTTGGAATGCTCGCCAATACGCGCATTCCTGATGACCGGCTTGCCGAGCTCCAGACCAATCTCATTCTTTCGCACAGCGCCGGCCTTGGCGATCCGCTGCCGCGCCATGTCACGCGCCTGATGATCGTCCTCAAGCTGCTTGGACTTGGCCGAGGCCATTCCGGTGTCCGGCCGCTGGTCATCGAAGCGCTGCAGCGCCTACTCGATGCCGACGCAATGCCGCTCATCCCGGCTCAGGGGAGCGTAGGCGCGAGCGGCGACCTTGCTCCGCTAGCGCACCTTATTTCAGCCCTCATGGGCTTTGGCCGGATCGATGTTGCAGGCGAGATCATAGGTGCCGCCGCAGCTCTCGAGCGCCTGGCGCTCGAACCTCTCAAGCTTGGTCCGAAGGAAGGCCTCGCGCTCATTAACGGAACGCAGGCGAGCACGGCGCTCGGCCTCGAGGCGCTATTTCAGGGCGAGCGCGTATTTGCTGCAGCGATTGCTGCCGGAGCGCTCTCCGTCGACGCCTTGAAGGGCTCCGCCAAGCCGTTCGACGCACGCGTTTCCGCCCTTCGGGGGCAACCGGGCCAGATCCGCGTCGCCGCTGCAATCGAGGATCTGCTCGCGGGCAGCGAGATCCTTACAAGCCACATCCAGTGCAGCCGGGTGCAGGATCCGTATAGCTTCCGATGCCAGCCGCAGGTCATGGGAGCTGCTTTGGACTGGCTCCAGAATGCCGCTCGGACGCTAACGATCGAGGCTGCTGCGGTGACAGACAATCCGATCGTCTTCGCGGACGAGGACAGCGCCATTTCCGGCGGCAATTTCCATGCCGAGCCGGTCGCCTTTGCAGCGGACTCAATCGCCATGGTGCTTTGCGAGGTGGGCTCCATCTCTGAACGTCGGGTCAGTGTCCTCGTCGATCCGAAGATGAGCGGATTACCGGCGTTCCTGACGCAGGATTCCGGTGTGAACTCGGGCCTCATGATTCCCCAGGTCACGGCCGCGGCCCTGGTCAGCGAGAATAAGAGCCTGGCCTTCCCGGCGAGCGTGGATTCGATCCCGACGTCGGCCGGACAGGAAGATCATGTCTCCATGGCGCCGATTGCCGCGCGCAAGGCGGCGCAGATTGCCCGCAATGCTGCCGGCGTGATCGCGGTCGAGCTGATGGCCGCGGCCGAGGGCATCGACTACCATGCACCGCTCAAAACCTCACCGAAGCTCCAGGGTGTGCATATGAAGGTCCGCGAGCTTTCGCCTCACTTTACGGCGGACCGATACTGGGCGGACGAGATGAGCGCGCTTCAGAGCGCGGTCCTGTCGGGGAATTTCGGCGTCGAAGGCGTGGGCCTCAGCTGACCCGTGTCCAGCGCTGTTCCTTGCACAGGAGCCCGAGGACTGCGCAGCCCTTCACCATCATGACGTTGGGACTGACCTGGCGGACCGTGGCAGAGCCCGAGATACTGCGCTTGGGCTCAAACGCGCTCCCCTTGTAAACCCCGTCGCCGGCAGGCCGCAGGTCGCTAAGAACGCGTGTGCCGGGCGTCGTTCCGCGTTCGCGGTTCTTCGCCGTTGCCCAGCTCACGGTCCCGCAGAAGGCATCGCCGCATCGGGTTACGTTGACGATCACGCTATGGTGCGGGTTCGCCCAGTGACCCTCGAGCGGTGCCTGTGCCGAAGCACTCGCGGCGCTGCCGATCGCGACCAAGACAAAAGCTGCGCTTGTGAGAATGCGTTTCATCCGGGCTGGTTAGCCCGGTTTTGTGGCCAAAATGGAACGCTGAGCTTGCCCGTGGATGAACGCAAGACGGCTAGTCCGAAGTCGGTAACGGTCCGTCGAACCGCGTCCACAGGGCGGATTTGCAAAGCGATTTGCCCGCGGCGCAGCCGGAAACCCTCAGCTGTCCCGGGCTGATCGGCTGGAGCTTTGCGGTTACCCGCATGTTCTTGTCGGGGATGAATAGTTTGCCGTGCCAGCGGCCTTTGGAATCCTGCCGGACGTTCGTCAGGAGCTGAGTTCCCGCCAGCTGGGCCGTCGTTTTGGCGGCATCCCTCTGCGCCTTCGCGCTTGCCCATGCGACGGTGCCGCAAAAAATCGTAGTCCCGCACGAGGCGATGGAAATGATGCTGCTTCCGCCGGGACTGCGCCAGAGGCCTTCGATCGAGGTCGAGGGCACCTGCGCGGCGAGCGTTGCGGCAAGTAGAAGTGCGCTCATGGATCCGCTCCTACTGCCATATATTGGAGACTCAGTGGAAATCGCGGCTTTTTGGGATGATCTCCACGTCGCGCGGGTGCCGGGCGGCCGGCGCGCGCCAGCTTCCCGCGGCATCGCCTTGGCTGAGGGTCGAGGGCATGGCTTCGTCGCCGAGACGGCGGAGCAGGGAACTATGGTCCTCAAGCCGGCGTGCAACGACGTGAATGACATTGCTGTCCGGATCACGCTGAACGATGCCGTGCACTGCCATCAACCGGGCACCCATGACGATCTTGCGCTGTTTCTCGAACACGTCGGGCCAGACAACGAGATTGGCGATGCCCGTCTCGTCTTCGATGGTGATGAACACCACGCCCTTGGCGCTGCCAGGGCGTTGGCGGATCAGCACCAGGCCGGCGATCGACAGGCGCTTTCCGTCCCTGATGAATGCCAGTTTTTCCGCGGCGATGAACTTCTCCTGCGTATAATGAGCGCGAAGGAAGTGCATCGGGTGCGCCTTGAGGCTGAGACGGATGGTCTGGTAATCATTTACGACATGCTCGGACAGCGGCATGGGCGGAAGCCGGGCCGGCTGCTGTTCCGCGCCTTCGTCCCGAGCCTCGGCATAAGTGAACAGCGGCAGGTCTGGCGCGAGCTTCAATCCACGCGAATCCCATAGCGCCTTGCGGCGATCGAGCCCCATCGACCGGAATGCATCGGCAGCGGCAAGGCGCTGGATTGCATGCACTGGCACGGTGCCGCGCGTGCGCAACTCGTCGATCGTCCGGTAGGGGCGACCGGCGACCAACCGAACTGCAGGTTCGCGCTGCAATCCGTCGATCTGACGCAGCCCCAGGCGAAGGGCCTCCGAGCTGTCGCCGGCAGAAGTGCTTTCAAGCGTGCAGTCCCAGTCGCTCGCGTTCACGTCGACCTCGCGCACCTCGACTTCATGCTCGCGCGCGTCGCGGACGATCTGCGCCGGCGCATAAAAGCCCATCGGTTGTGAATTGAGGAGCGCACAGGCGAATGCTGCTGGGTAACGCCACCTTAGCCAACTCGACACGTAAACGAGATGCGCGAAGCTCGCTGCATGGCTTTCGGGAAATCCATATTCCCCGAAGCCCTTGATCTGGTCAAAGCAGCGCTGCGCAAAATCGCGATCGTAGCCGCGTTCGACCATGCGTCCGACCATCATCGCCTCGAGCGGTTCGATTTTTCCCCGGGAACGGAAGGTCGCCATGGCCTTCCTCAGCTGGTTTGCTTCGGCGGGCGTGAATTTTGCCGCATCGATGGCAATTTTCATCGCCTGTTCCTGGAAGATCGGGACGCCCATGGTTCGGCCCAGGATCCGCTCGAGTTCGTCCGGTGGACCGTGCTCGGGATAGGGGCAGGGGAAAGTAACCGGTTCCTTGCCGCCGCGCCGCTTCAAATAGGGATGGACCATGTCGCCCTGAATTGGCCCAGGCCTCACGATCGCGACCTCGATCACGAGATCGTAGAAGCAGCGGGGCCTCAGGCGCGGGAGCATGTTCATCTGTGCACGGCTTTCAACCTGGAACACCCCGAGCGAATCCCCGCGGCAGAGCATGTCGTAGACTTCCGGCACCTCCTGCGGGATCGTGGCGAGGGTCCAGCTTTCCCCGCGGTGCTTGCGCACGAGGTCGAAGCATTTGCGAATGCAGGTCAGCATGCCGAGTGCGAGCACGTCGATCTTGAGGATGCCGAGTTCGTCGATATCGTCCTTGTCCCATTCGATGAAGGTGCGGTCGTCCATCGCTCCGTTGCCGATGGGCACCGTCTCGGTCAGCGGCCGCTCGGTCAGGATAAAACCGCCGACATGCTGGGACAGGTGACGCGGCATGCCCACCAGCTGCTCGGCAAGCTTCATCGTGCGCCTCAAGAGCGGATCGGAAAGATCGAGACCGGCATCGTTCGCCCGTGCGTCTTCAAGCTCGGGGTCCATGCTGCCCCAGATGGTTGATGCGAGCGCGCTGCATACGTCTTCGGAAAGCCCCATGACCTTTCCGACCTCGCGGATCGCCGAGCGCGGGCGATAATGAATGACAGTGGCGGCGATACCAGCACGATCGCGACCATATTTCTCGTAAATGTGCTGGATGACCTCCTCGCGCCGCTCATGTTCGAAATCGACGTCGATGTCGGGTGGCTCCTTACGCTCCTCGGAGATGAAGCGTTCAAACAGGAGCTCGCTGGTCGACGGGTCGACCCCCGTGATCCCGAGGCAGTAGCAAACGGCGCTGTTGGCCGCCGAACCGCGCCCCTGGCAGAGGATCGGCGGGTCCAGTCCCCGGGCGAATGCCACGATGTCGTGGACAGTCAGGAAATAGCGGGCGAAATCGAGCTTCTCGATGAGCGCTAGCTCGTGCTGGAGCTGCTTGAGCACCTTCTCGGGAATGCCCGCAGGCCATCGCTCCTCCGCGCCCCTCCAGGTGAGATAAGCTAGATGCTGCTGCGGTGTTCTTCCATCGGGCACCGTTTCCCGTGGATATTCGTAGCGAAGCTCGTTGAGGCTGAAGTTCAGCCCGTCTGCAAATTCCCGGGTCGCTGCAATTGCGTGCGGCCAACGCTCGAAAAGACGGATCATCTCGGCCGGCGATTTCAGGTGTCGCTCGGCATTGGCATTGAGAAGATAGCCGGCGCTCGCGATCGTCACCTTCTCACGGATGCAGGTGACGACGTCCTGCAGCGGACGGCGGTCCGGTGCGTGGTAATGAACGTCATTGGTGGCAAGGATCGTGCAGCCGTGCTTTCGCGCCAGCCGGTCGAGCTGCTCGATGCGAGCGGCATCGCCCCTCTGGTAGAGCCATGATGCGGCAACATGGCGAAGTGACGTCAAGGCATCGCAAAGCCTCGGCAACTCGCGTTCAAAGGCATCGAGATCGGGAGGCGGCCAGCCAATGAAGGCGATGCCTTCTTGGTGCAGGACAACCTCGGCGAGGCTCAGCTCGCACCGGCCCTTGTCGGCTCGCATCTTGCCAAGGCTCAGCAGGCGCGACAGCCGGCCATAGCCTTCGCGGTCAATCGGGTAGGCAAGCAGGCTGGGTGCATCGATGAGGTCGAGCCGGCACCCGATCAGCGGCTTCAATCCCGCGACTTCGCACGCGCTATTCATCCGAACTACGCCAGCAAGGGTGTTACGGTCGGCAATGCCGATCGCGTCATAGCCAAGTTCAAGCGCGGCCAGCGTCAGCTCGATCGCATCCGATGCGCCTCGAAGAAACGAAAAAGGCGAGGTGACACCGAGCTCCACATATGACGAAGTCGTGGCGGGCGGGGGCGCCATATCATCACCGCGCACCAGTTTCATGCGCGAGAAACCGACCTTCTCGGGCATCAGCCGAACAGTCCGTGGATGAACCAGATGGGCACGCTGCCGCGTCCATCACCGATGAGGCCGTCGCGGTAGATCCAGTAGCGGCGCCCCTGCGCATCCTCGACCCGGTAATAATCGCGCAGCCGGCTCGAAGAGGGTTGGCGCCACCATTCCGGCGCGATGCGTTCAGGGCCTTCGACGCGGGCAATGTCATGCACCGCGCGTCGCCAGATGAACCGCCGCGGCATGCCTTCGGGCGTCGCATAGATGACGTCGATCGCTTCCGGCCGGTCAAGCAGGCGCTGGGGACGATCTCTGTCTTGACAGCGGGTCTCGGCGGATGGCGGGAGCGGGTCGACGGCCGCACCCCATCCGCTGGCTCGTTCGGGCAAATGACTTTGCTTTGGATGTGGTCGCCGCACTGCCCTGGTGCCGAGCTTCACTGTCAGCCGGTCCACCAGCCGTGCAACCTCCCGCTCGCCCGAAGGCAGTTCGACTAGGCTGTCCTGCGCAGCGTCCACCGCCTCCGTCCAATCGGCCCTCAGCGCGAAGGCGTCGAAACCGAATTGCGGGTCGAGGGCTGCAGCCTTGGCGGCGAGCAGGCGCCGGAGGTGCTTGGGTTCGCGGCTCGCAATCGTGGTCGCAACCGAAGCAAGGGCAATGCTCCCGTCGACGCGATAGCCGCTGAGCGACATCTGCCGTACCCCGAGCTGGCGCTGCTGAAGCTGATCGACGAGATCTGGAACCAGCCGTTCGAGTGCCTGGCTCGCGGCATCGTGATGCGTTGCAGGCTCTTCAAGCTTGAACAAGGCGCGAGGCGGGGGATCAACCGATGTGGATGTCAGCGGTTCGTGCTTGCGACCGAGCATCCGATCGAGCGCATCGATGACATCCTCGGCGCCCCGGAATCGGCGTGCCAGCGCGAGCCGGGGAAGGCCCAGCAGGGCGCCGATGGTCTTGAGGCCGAGCCGTTCGAGCGTCCGAACCGTGTCTGCGTCCAGTCGCAACGCCGATATGTGAAGCGGAATTAATTCGTCATGCCAATCAAGTTCCCCGTCCACGCCGGTCTCTACCGGAACGACAATGGCAGATGACCGGCCAAAGTGGCTGAGCGCCCACGCAGCCCCGGCCGTGGGTGCAATTGCTACTCGAGAGTTCACTCCAAGCCGAGAGAAGCGCTGCTTGATATCGCGCACGAGGTTGCGCTCCCCCGCGAACAAGTGCCCAACGCCGCTGACGTCGAGCCTCATTCCCTCTCCGTCGACTTCAACCAGCGGGGACCAGCGGCCGGCCCATTTCACGAGGCGCTGCACGAACCCGGCATCACCTTCAGGATCGGCAGGAACGGCGATCAGTCCGGGCTCGAGCGCCCTTGCATCGGTAAGGCGGGCACCGGCTCTTGCGCCGCGTTCAGCGGCGGCCCTCGTGACCGAATGGATGACGGGACCATGGGCACCCTCGATCGTGAGAACGACCGGCGCTTCAGGCGCGTAGTCGCTCGAACTCGCCCATCGTTCGATTGCCAGTTCCGGTAACCAGATGGAACACACCCGCTTCATGAGCGATGCTCCAGCAGCCGGGCGGCGTGCCACGTGCCCGGAATAATTCGGCATTCCAGGCGGGCGTTCCCGATGCGCGAGGATCGAGTTCGTTGATCAGTGACGGCGCGCTTGCGATCCGCCAGCGCATCCTTGCGCCGCTGAGGTTCGCATTGCCACCAAGCCGGACAAGCCAGCAGGGAGTACCGCTGCGTTCCGACGCGACCGCAAGGCGCCGGGTTGCAGTGAAGTCGAGCGCACGTGGATCTCCCCACAGTTCGCCGATCACGGCCGAGAGGCAGGAGCATCTTACCCCTTCCTCCATCGCCCACAGCGCATCTCTTGCCTCGCGCGCCTCGACGTGGATGAGATCATCCGCGGGAAGTCCTGGCGGGTAGATGCGCCCGCTCTCCAGGATCGCCATGCGATCCTGCACCCACAGCACGGGCTTGCCGGCTGGAAGCTGGGCCAGCAGGAACTGCATCCAGCCGCCGTCGCGCGGATGGCTCGAGAACAGCTCGGAAAGAGTTGGGCCGGAAGGTACAGGCAAGCGCCAGACTTCACCTGCCCTTCCCGGGCAGGCGCGCAGTTCAGCCGGTTCGGAGCGTGAAGAGACGGCTCCGCCGGCGACCAGAGATAGGGCTCTTGCCACACGACTCACAACGTTTTCGTTCTACTTTTGTTCTTTTTCTCGCGACTCAATGACCAGAGTCAATGGTGCGACTCGCTGCGCTTCGAACGGGCGCCCTGCCTTCGGTTTCGCGCAGGAACTCCTTGATCTCGGTAACGATGCGCACGAGCGCGGGCCGCCACAGCACCGCGCCGACGTGATAGGTGTCGATCTCGACCGCGCGGTCGATCTCATGGTCGAGCCCCCGCGCTGCCCGTGCCGCAACGATTCCGTCGCGCCGCGACCAGAAAGCCAGAGTAGGCACTGGCGGCTTACCCTCCGAGCGCGCGAACGGCGGCTCATTCACGTCATGCCCGGCAATGCGCTCATAAAGTTCGCGGACATTGGTGTTGGTCTTGTAGTCGCCCGAAAAGGGCGAGCACAAAGTCGCGACGGCCCGGACCTTCCCGGGATGACGGTGGGCGAGCTCGCGGGCGAACATGCCGCCCAAGCTCCAGCCGACAATCAGCACCGGCCGACCATCGTAGATCTCGTCGAGCCTGGCGCTGAGGAGCTCCATCGAGTCCGTTTTCGCCCCGAGATTTACCCCGAGGCCCCACGGATAAACGCGCCACCCCGCCCGAGCGAGCGCGCGGCGCATGTCCATGGTCGTCCGGTCGCTGGCTAGGAAACCCGGGAGGACGAGTGCCGGCGGCCCGTCCTCCGGGCCTCGAGGGCCCACGGGGCCAAGGCCTGCAAGCATCCGGGGCAGGTGCCAGGCCATCTCGCGCATCCGGTGCCAGCCCGGAGGAGCAACCTCGTCCGGATGAACCGTGCCGGCCGTTCCGGCATCCGCGGTACGCACCCATTTCACGCTAATGAACATGGCGTCTTTGCGCGGGTGAAACAATAAGCCCCTGTTTCACTGTCTCTTTTTGGTAAATTCGACAATTCCCGCGCCCGTCAGGCGGGAAGCTCCTCGAGGAATGATCGGACTTCGCGAGCCACATCGCGCGCGGCGCGCCTGGAAATTCCAAATGCCATGTGATGGCAGTCGAGTTCGACTTCCTTGTCGCGCTCATCGTCGAGGCCGCGGGCCGCCCGCGGCGCAATCAATCCGTCGCGCCGCGACCACAGTGCGAGGTGAGGGACGGGCGGCTTGTCGGTGATCCTTGGCAGCGGCGGATCGTCGACCCGGTGCCCAGCGACCCTCTCATAGAGTGGCCACACCCTGTTTTGGCGCGGGTCGCCGGAGAATGGCGATCCGAGGGTGACGACGGCTCTCACGCGGTCGGGGTGATAGCGGGCATATTCACGGCCGAAGAGGCCGCCCAGGCTCCAGCCGACGATGACGATCGGCCGCTCGTGCCCGAGCCCGTCGATCCGCTCCGCAAGCTTCTCGATGGTGTCGGGTTTTGCGCCGAGATTGAAGCCCTGCTTCCAGCCGTGGACGCGAAATCCGGCACGGGCCAGTTCCCGCCTCAGCGAGAAGGTGGTCTGGTCGCTGCAGAGGAAGCCCGGGATCACCAACACCGGCTGGCCGTCGAGAGGGCCGCGCGGCCCGCGCTTCCGGAAGGTGCCGAGCATCCTCCCGATGTTCCACGCGATCTCGTGCCAGTTTCCGTGAAGGGGCGGAGCGTCGTCGCCTTCCCATTGGGGCTGCACCGCGCGCTTCATCCCCTCGGAGGAAGCGGGTGCGCTGCTGCTCAAAGGAATTCTCTTCCCATCAGCCGTTCCATGGCCCTTGGGAGCCTCACTCGTCCATCCGCAGTCTGATGGTTTTCCAATAATGGGACGAGGATCCGGGGCGAGGCGAGTGCCGTATTGTTGAGAGTGTGGGCGAACCGCACCTTGCCGCCGCTGTCCCGGTAGCGGATGTTCGCACGGCGAGCCTGCCAGTCGTGAAGCGTCGAACAACTGTGAGTTTCGCGATACTTGCCAAGGCTCGGCACCCAGCTCTCGATGTCGTTCATGCGGTACTTGCCAAGGCCCATGTCGCCGGTCGAGGTCTCGATGACCTGGTAGGGAATTTCCAGTTCGCCGAGGAGTGTCTCGGCAAGTTCGAGCAGGCGTGCATGCCATTCGGCCGACTTCGCGTCATCGGCCTCGCACACGACATATTGTTCGACCTTCACGAACTGATGGACCCGTAGCAGCCCGCGCACGTCCTTGCCGGCGCTCCCGGCCTCGCGGCGGAAGCAGGGCGAATAGCCCGCATAGAGTATAGGCAACTTGTCATTTTCGATGATCTCGCCGGAATGAAGCGAGGTCAGCACCACTTCGGCCGTTCCTGCCAGCCACAGGTCGTCGTTGGGCAGCTCGTACGTCTCTTCCTTGTGACCGGGAAACTGGCCCTGGTTGAGGAACGCCTGTTCCCGGGCGATCGCGGGAACGGTGATGGGCGTGAAGCCGGCGGCCGCGATCTGTTCGAGCGCCCAGGCCATCAACTTGGTCTCGAGCAGCGCGAGCGCGCCCTTGAGGCAATAGGTTCGACTGCCCGAAACCTGCGTGACGCGCGACAGCTCGGCCCAGTCGTTCTTCTCGATCAAGGCCACGTGGTCGAGCGGCTGGAAGTTGAACTTGGGCGGCTCCCCGACAAGGCGGACGACCTGGTTATAGCTCTCGTCCGGCCCGACCGGCGCGCCCTCGAAGGGAATGCCCGGAAGCTGGAGCATCAGCTCCTTCAGAGCCGCTTCCTCGCCCGTCAGCTCTTCCTCGAGCCGCGTCGCCCGCGTCCCGGCCTCCTTGGCCTTTTGACCGAGGGCGGCCTTGTCCGCCGCCGCAGCCTTCGGGAACTGGGCGCTGATGGCATTGCGTTCCGCACGAAGCGTGTCGATCTCGGTCTTGAGCGCGCGAACCCGCGTGTCCAGCGACAGCAATTCATCGAGGTTCAGGCGGACCCCCTTGTCGCGGATTGCCCGCTCGACAGTCTCCCGATGCGCCTTGACGTAATCCAGTGCCAGCATGGCAGCGTGCCTAGCGCAAGCTAGTCGAAGTGCAACCGGCGGTAGCGGCCGCGGAAATAGAGGAGCGGGTCGAGGGCCGCGTCGAAGCTCGCCTTCACGACCCGTCCGACGAGAATGTGATGGTCTCCTCCGTCATAGACTGCGAACCGCTCACATTCGAACACACCCAGCGATTCTTCAAGGATCGGCGCCCCCGCCTCGCCGCATGACCATGGCGTGGCGCCGAACCGGTCTTCATCACGCGTCGAAAAGCGGATGGACGCCGGCTGCTGCCTCGTCTGGAGCACATTGATCGCAAAGAAGGGCGCTTTGGTGAGCGCCGGCGCGCTCACCGCGGTTTTCGCAAGGCAGACGAGCAGCAAGGGCGGGTCGAGCGATACCGACGTGAAGCTGTTGACCGTGAGGCCCGCGGGCCGAGCCTCATCGTCGAGACAGGTCACCACGGTAACGCCCGTTGCAAAGCAGCCAAGCGCGTCCCGCAACGTGCTGGGGTCGTGCCCGCTTCGATATTCGCCCTTGTCCGGCAGGTCGGCCATGACGGGGCTATAGCGCCCTCGACTGCCATTGCGAGGCGCGATAGCGGGTAACAATGACGAGGAGGGAGAATTGATGAGCCGATTGGTCGCAGTATTTCTGGTCGGGGCGATCACGCTCGCGTCCGCGCCTGCCGCTTCCGCCCCGGTGGCGGCCGATCCCAACCTCTTTTTGGAACAGGTCGATGGCGCACGCGCCCTCGCCACGGTGAAGCAGTGGAACGCCAAGACCGTCGCTGCCCTTGAGAAGCAGCCCGGCTTTGCCGATTACCGTGCCAGGGCGCTCGCCCTCCTGTCGACCAACCAGAAGATCGCCGAGCCTGACCAGGTCCTTGGCAACAAGGTCCTCAACTTTTGGCAGGACGAGCAACATCCGCGCGGGTTGTGGCGAGTTTCCCCGCTTGCCGACTTCGCTTCGGGTCGGCCGCAATGGCGCACGCTTCTCGACATCGACGCGATGAGCAAGGCCGACAGCAAGAAGTGGGTGTTCAAGGGCGCGACCTGCCTCTCACCCGCCTATGCCGACTGCATGGTGAGCCTCTCCAACGGCGGGGGCGACGCGGTCGAGGTGCGCGAGTTTGACCTCGACAAGGGTTCATTCGTTGCCGGCGGCTTCGCGATCCCCAATGCCAAGACCGACGTCTCCTGGGCAGGTCCGGACGCGGTCTTCGTCGGCACGGATTTCGGCCCTGGAACGCTTACCGACTCAGGCTATCCCCGTATCGTGAAGCTGTGGCGGCGCGGGACTCCGCTATCCGCTGCAAGGATGCTCGCCGAAGGCGCGAAGACTGACGTTTCCGTCAACGCGACGAGCCGGGTCGATGGCGATCGCACCTGGCAGTTCGTCACCCGCGGCGTCGATTTCTATCATCGCAAAGTCAGTCATATTGCCCCCGACGGGCGCCTTGTCCCGACACTGCTGCCCGACGATGCCGATATCGTCGACGTGCTCGACGGACGTGTCATCGCGTCCCTCAAGACGCCATGGCGGGGGCATCCTGCGGGCGCTCTTGTCGCCTATTCGATCCCGGACCTCCTTTCTGGCAAGGCGCCTGCAATCGAGGCCGTCTTCCTTCCCAACGGGCACCAGGCGGTCGAAGAAGTGTCGGCGAGCAAGTCGAGGCTGTGGGCTAAAATTCTCGACGACGTGTCGGGACGGCTCATTGTTCTCGGCCGTGCCGCCGACGGCAGCTGGAGCAGCACTTCTATCGCGCTTCCGGACAAGTCGACGGTTCACCTCAACGCGGCGGCGTCCAACTCGGATCTCGCCTTCGCGACCGTCGAAGGCATGCTGACTCCGCCGACCCTCTTCCGGATCGAGCCTTCGGCGCCTCCTACCGCCATCCAGGCGCTGCCCGCACAATTCGACGCTTCGAACATGGTCGTCGAACAGCATTTCGCGACCTCGTCTGACGGAACGAGGATCCCTTATTTCCTGGTCCACCGGAAGGACGTGACTGGGCCGGTCGGCGTACTGATGCACGCCTATGGCGGTTTCGAGCTTGCCCAGACGCCGACATATCTGGTCCACGAGCCCTACCGTTCGGGCCCGCTCGCGCTGTTTTGGGTGCAGGAGGGCAACGCCTACGTCCTCGCCAACATCCGCGGCGGGGGCGAGTATGGACCAAGCTGGCACAATGCCGTGCTCCGCGAGAACCGCCAGAAGGCTTATGACGATCTCTACGCGGTTGCCGACGATCTTGTCGCGCGCAACCTGACCCAGAAGGGGCGGCTTGCAGTCTCGGGCCGGTCGAACGGGGGCCTCATGGCATCGGTCGCGATCACTGAGCGGCCGGATCTCTGGGGCGGAGCAATCATCGGTTCGCCGCTCGTTGACATGAAGCGCTACTCGCACCTCCTCGCGGGCGCTTCGTGGATGGGCGAATATGGAAATCCCGACGTGCCTGCCGACTGGGCGTTCATCAGCAAATATTCGCCCTATCAGAAGCTGAGGTGCGGCATCAGATATCCGACGCCCTTCATCTACACCTCGACGCGCGACGACCGGGTTCATCCAGGCCATGCACGCAAGCTCGCAGCGAAGCTCGAGCATTGCGGCGACCCCTTCTATTACGACGAGGCGATCGAGGGCGGCCACGCTGCCGGTATCGTTCCCGAGGAGGATGCTCAGCGGGTTGCGCTGGAGACCGTCTACCTGAACCTCGTCCTTCCCCGGCAGGATCAAAAAGCAAGACCGCGCGGCGAGAGGGGCCTTTAGGCCTAGAGTGCGAGGAGGCGCTCCGGCAGGAGGGCCAGTACCTCGGCGATCATCTCGTCGAGCGATGCGGAAACGAGATAGCGAGGCTGGAAGGCGTCGTGCCGGTAGGGCGTGTGGACTGCGCGCGCCGTCGAGAAGGGCAGCCGTTCGACGTCCCTGCTCTCGAGGCTGAAGTGGGCCTCCCCAAAGCTTGAGGCAAGACCGGCGCCGAGGATTTTCAACTCGCCGTTTTCGCGCGCGAGGCCGAACTCGACACTGTGCCAGTAGATCCTTGCTGCGCGATGTCCCTCACCCGCGGCAATTGCGGCAACACCGAGCTCTCCAACGTGCCGGGCCATTTCGGCAAAGTCGTGATGGGCGAGCATCGGGATGTGTCCGAACATGTCGTGGAAGCAGTCGGGTGCCTCGAGATAGTCGAGCTGCTCGCGTGTTCGGATGAAGTTGCCGACCGGGAACACCCGTTCCGAGAGCATTGCGAAGAAAATCTCGTCCGGGACCAGCCCCGGTACGGCGACGGTTCGCCAGCCGGTGCGTGGTTCGAGGATGGCGTTAAGGCCCTCGACGTCCGGTACGCCAGGGTGCGAGAGCTTCAGTAGGTCGATGCCATCGAAGAAGGCCGAGACAACCCGTGATCCGAGCAGCTCGACCTGACGGGCGAACAACAGGTCCCAGACTTCGTGGTCCTCGGGGGTGAACGCCTCCCAGCACTGGGGAACGACATAATCCTCCCAGCGGCCGAGTGGCCGGTCCCTGTCTATTCTTTCCTGAAGCATCTGCATGTCCTTTCGAGGCAATAAAAAACCCGCCGAGCGGGGCTCTGGCGGGGTCGGAGGCTGTCGAACTGTCGCTACGCGCGTGTCAGCTCGTTTCAGCCTCCCGCAAATAATAATAGCTCGCCGGCGCAGCCGGAGCGGCGCACATAACGGCAAGGGCGAGCAACGAGGTCATCGGACGGGTCTTATTCCATTTAGTCGATGAACGATCAATGGCGCCTTCCAGATCCACGGCGCTGATAATCCCCCGCTTCGATCCTAAGGCACTGACGTGCCATCATTTCACCTCGGCAGGAAAGACCGCCGTGCCTATCATGCTCGCCTCGACAATAGATCCAGGGGAGAGGGATCAATGTTCGACCAGACACTCGGCGGCACGCTGCGCAATCTTGCGATCGGCCTTGTACTGACGGCAGCCGTCGTCGGCGCAGGCTTTGCACTAGCCTTCTCATAGGCAGGGCGCCGGGTGGGGGGGAACGTCCCCGTCCGGGCCCGTATTTCCCGAAGGTACTCTTCGTGGCTGCTCTGCCGCGGCGATTTTTCGCGTCTGGTGGACGATTGCGGCCTTCTAGCGTCGCCGGGAAGATCAGCGCAGTAGGCGGTTGATCGCTTCGGCAAGCCCCAGGTCCCGCTCCGTAATGCCTCCGGCGTCATGGCTCGTCAGGCGAAAGTCGATGCGATTCCACACGCTCGTGAATTCGGGGTGATGGTCAACTTTCTCGGCGTGGAGCGCTACGCGGCTCAGGAATCCGAAGGCTTCGCTGAAATCCTTGAACTTCATGCTGCGGACGAGGGCCTTGCCATCCTCATCGAGAGTCCAACCGTCCGGCGTATCCATACATGCCTTGTGGCCCTTGAAATGCAGCTGTTGCAAGAGCAGGTGGGCCGCGAAGGAGAGGAGCCATGGCCACGAAGGCCGCCGAAAAGACCATTCTTGGCCTCGAGAACCCGATGGGGACCGACGGCTTCGAGTTCGTCGAATATACCGCGCCGGACATCGAGCTTCTCCGCTCGCTCTTCACGCGCATGGGCTTCCCGGAGGTTGCCCGGCACAAGAGCAAGAACGTCACTCTGCACAAGCAGGCCGACTGCAATTTCATCATCAACGCCGAGCCGGGGTCCTACGCCGAGCAATATGCGAGGGACCATGGTCCAAGCGCCTGTGCCATGGCGTTCAGGGTCAGCGATGCGCGTGCCGCACACGAGCGCGCGCTGAAGCTTGGCGCGAGCAACGTCGAGGTGAAGAAGGGCGCAGGAGAACTCGCCATTCCGGCGATCGAGGGAATCGGCGGCTCGCGCCTGTTCTTCGTCGACCGGTACGGCGACAAGGGGTCGATCTACGAAATCGACTTCGATTTCCATCCCGACTGGCGGCAGCGGATGGCGGAGGCAGATTCCAAGCTCACCTACATCGACCATCTGACGCACAACGTGAACCGCGGCCGGATGAGCGTCTGGGCGGACTTCTACGAGCGGCTCTTCAACTTTCGCGAGATCCGTTACTTCGACATCGAGGGCAAGCAGACGGGTCTTTTCTCGAAGGCCATGACGAGCCCGTGCGGCAAGATCCGGATCCCGCTCAACGAAAGCCAGGACGACAAGAGCCAGATCGAGGAGTTCTTGCGCGAGTATAAGGGCGAGGGCATTCAGCACATCGCGCTCGGGACCTCGGACATCTACCGGGCCGTCGACATCATCCGCGGCCGCGGCATTCCCTTCCAGGACACGCCCGACACCTATTACGAGCTCCTGCCGGAGCGCATCAAAGGCCATGGGGAAAGCATTCCCGAGCTCGAAAAAAGGCGCATCCTGATGGATGGTGCTCCGACCGAAGGACAGGGCCTGCTGCTGCAGATCTTCACCCAGAACGTCATTGGCCCGATCTTCTTCGAGATCATCCAGCGCAAGGGCAACGAGGGTTTCGGCGAGGGCAACTTCAAGGCGCTGTTCGAATCGATCGAACTCGACCAGGTCCGCCGGGGCGTTCTTTAAGGAAAACGGGGGGAATCGCGATCGGCCGCGAACGGGTGTAATGGTTCTTGCCATGGGTGGGGTCGCGGAAATGACGATCGACGAAGCGGCGATCATGGCCGTTCTCGAGACGATTCCCGATCCCGAGATTCCGGTGCTGACGATCACCGACCTCGGAATCGTCCGCGGCTTCGCCCATGACCCGCCGCGCGTGCTGATCAGCCCGACCTACACCGGCTGTCCGGCGACGGTCGCGATCGAAGCCTCGATCCGGCAAGCGCTCGACAAGGCGGGATTTGCCCAAGTGCACATCGAGCGCCTGCTGTTTCCTCCCTGGACGACGGACTGGATCACGCAGCGCGGGCGCGAGCGTCTGCATACCTACGGAATCGCGCCGCCGAGCCCGGCTGCACGGCCCGAATGCCCGCTGTGCGGCTCCTCGGACACGGCAGAAGTCAGCCGTTTCGGCGCGACGCCCTGCAAGGCGCAGTGGCGCTGCAATGACTGCCTCGAACCCTTCGAACGTTTCAAGTGCCATTGAGCGCGGGTTCGCGCTTCACCACTCGGCGAAACTGCCGTCCTTCGTCCGGAAAATGGGGTTTCGCCAGCGATGCCGGTCCTTGTCGGCCTCGCGGACGGCCGCTTCGTCGACTTCGATCCCAAGTCCCGGGCCTTCGGGGATTGGCAGATAACCCTCGACCGGTGTCAGGGCTTCCTTGTTGATGCAGAAATTCAGGAGGTCGTGGCCGCCCGTGTTGTAATGGATCCCGAGGCTGATCTCCTGGATCGCATGGTTGGGCGTGCAGGCTCCAATCTGGAGACAGGCTCCGAGCGCGAGCGGTCCCAGCGGACAATGCGGTGCGACCGCAATGTCATAAGCTTCGGCCATTGCAGCAATCTTGCGCACCTCGAGGATGCCTCCCGCATGGCTCAGATCGGGCTGGATGATATCGACCGCGCCCTGCTCGAAAAACGGCTTGAATTCCCACCGGCCGTACAATCGCTCGCCCAGCGCAATCGGCGTCGTCGTGTGCGCCGCGATCTCGGGCAGGCCGTCCATGTTCTCCGAAAGCAGGGGCTCCTCGATGAACAGGAGCCCAAGGGGCTCGAGCGCCTTGGCCAGCTGCTTTGCGAGGGGTCGGTGGACTCGGCCGTGGAAATCGAGGCCGACGTCCATCCCCTGGGCCTGCGCCGCCTCGACCCGGCTCACCACTTCGTCGAAATGCCGGTTCGTTCCGATCCAGTCGAGCTCGGCCGTGGCGTTCATCTTCACGGCCGTAAACCCCTGGGCCTTGCGCCCTGCGGCGGCTTCGCCGATCTCGTGCGGCCGGTCGCCCCCGATCCACGCATAGGATCGGACCTTGTCGCGCACCTTGCCTCCCAGCATCTCCCATACCGGCAGCCCGAACACGCGCCCCTTGAGGTCCCACAGTGCCTGTTCCAGGCCAGAGAGAGCGGACATGATCACGGCTCCGCCGCGATAGAAACCGCCGCGGTAGCCGACCTGCCAGATGTCCTCGATTGCAAAAGGATCGGTGCCGATGAAACGATCGCGATAAGCTTCGAACACGCCCTCGACCGCCTCGGCCCAGCCCTCGAGGCTCGCTTCGCCCCAGCCGAATGCACCGTCCTCGTCCTCGACGCGCACGAACAGCCATCGCGGCGGGACGACGAACGTCTCGATCCTGGCGATCTTCCGGGTCACACTTCGGCCTTCTTGGCCTGGGTACCGCTTCCTCCCAGGCGCCTTCCCGCGGCGTCGTCGTCTTCCTCGTCCGGGTGCTCGCTGATCTTCTTGATCGGGACGACGAGGCAGACGCTTGAGGCGGGAAGGACGTTGCGCCAGTCGGCAATCAGCTGCTTGTAGGCCTTGCCGACATTGCGGATCTTGCGGTCGAGGTCGAAGAGGCCGAGCGGATTGACGTTGCCGTTCTGCTCGCGAAGCGCCGTGTCCCAGTCAATCTGGTCGGTGAGGCTGTACCAGGTGAAGCCGACGGTCGGGATGCCGACGTTGCGCAAGCGAAGAACGTTGGCCCATTCCTTCCACAGCCATTTGACGGCCTCGTCGCCATGCGGCCCCTCCCAGAGGTTGGTTTCGGTGTGCATCACCGGAAGCCGGTAGCGGTTGTAATATTGCCTGGTGATCTCGGCGTAGCCGAACGTCTCGCCAGCAGCGACCGTATGGCCGTCGGCAAAGACCCTGTGCTCGTTCAGCTGGTAATAGTCATTGCCGAAGATGCAGTGCTGCTTGAGCCGGTGGTTGAGGAACCACTCATATTCATCCCGGCTCATCCCGTTATCGAGCAGGAACTGGTACATGCCGCTATCCACCCGCCGGCCATAATTGAGGTCGAGCGACAGGAAACGCATCTGGTTGAGGACCTCGGCCCGGCCGATCGCGCCGGGCGAGTCGGCATGATAATATTCCGATGATTCCGACTGGATGAATATCGCGTCGTGGCGGCGCTTGAGGATCTCGATCATCCCCATGACGTTCGCCTTCACCAGATGCTTGAGCGCAGTGACGAAAGAGCGGTCGTCCTTTTTCTGCTCGTTCCACCAGCCGTACTTGGCCGAGAAGACTGCGCAGATGAACATCTCGTTGATGGGCGTGAAGAGCTGAACCCAGGGGTAGCGTTCCGCGAATTCGCCAGCATAGTCCGCAAACAGCCGCGGAAAATCGGGGTTCTGGAAATTCTGGATCCAGTCGGGAACGCCGAAATGGCAAAGGTCGACGATCGGCGTGATGTCGCGCTTCTTCAGCTCCGCGAAGACCATGTCGGAGAAGTCCCAGTCGAACTTGTTGGGACCAAGATATGTCTTGTGGATCGGCGGGCCGTAACGAAGGAAATTGATGCCGATTTCCTGGACACAGTCGAAATCCTCGCGCCAGCGCTCGTAATGCCCGCAGACCTCCATCTCGTCGACGCGCGTCTTGCCGTGATTGATCGTTGGGATGCTGTTCTCGATCCCGGTCGCGAACATGAAGTTAGCGATCGTTCAATCTCCTCGGATCCTGGCGGACTCGGCCGCGCTTGCGCTGCGCGAGCGATAGCCTCGCCCACAGAAAAGGAAACCTCGGAGCCGCGATCGCGTTCGCGAGGTTTTCCACTATGAGCAACAAAAGCATGCGCTGGGCAGATGGTTTCATTGCGGTCGATTGGGGCACGACCAATCGCCGCGCCTACCGGATCGATTCGTCCGGCAAGCGCACGGAGGAATTCGAGGATCACAAAGGCGTCCTGTCGGTCGTCGAAGGGGGCTTTCCGGCTGCGATCGCCGAGATCCGACAGCGCCTGGGCGACCTGCCGCTGCTGCTGGCCGGCATGATCGGCTCCAACCGGGGCTGGCGCGAGGCGCCTTACGTGCCCTGCCCTGCCGGACTTGATGAACTTGCTCGGGGCCTGGTTTGGGCCGGGCAGCGCGAGGCGATCGTTCCAGGTGTGTCCTACCTTTCCGACGAGCGCGCAGACGTCATGCGCGGCGAGGAGGTTCAGCTCCTTGGTGCGGTCGCGGCGGGAATGGTCGACCCGATGGGCCTCGTTTGCCATCCCGGCACCCACAACAAGTGGGCAACGCTGCGCGAGGGCAAGATCAGCGAATTCCGAACGGTCATGACGGGGGAGCTGTTCAGCCTTCTCAAGGACCACAGCATCCTTTCAGACCTCCTTCAGGGAACGGTCGGGGCGAACGACGCATTCAGGAAGGGTGTTTCCCTCGGCAGCGACGAGGGAATGCTTCCAGCCGAGCTCTTTTCCGTAAGGGCCCGGGTTCTGCTGGGCGAGGCGAAGCCGACGGATGCCGCTTCCTATACGAGCGGGCTTCTGATCGGAACGGACGTGCGGATCGGCCTTTCGACCTCGACCTCCGCCGAGGTCACCGTCATCGGCCGGCCTGAGCTGACGCACCTCTACGCGGCCGCGATCGCGCAGGAGGGACGCCACGCAGTGGAGCTCGACGGGGAAGAATGCTTCCTTGCCGGCATCAAGGAAATCGCCCGGAGAATTTCATGAGCGCCAGGGACCTGCTGCACCGCTATCTCGACCAATGCCCGCTGATCGCGATCGTGAGGGGCATGACACCGGACGTCGCGGAGGCGATCGGCGATGCCATATTCGAAGGCGGCATCCGCATCATCGAGGTGCCTTTGAATTCCCCCAATCCGCTCCAGAGCATCGAAAAGCTTGCAAGGAGGTTTGGTGAGCGGATGCTGGTCGGCGCTGGTACCGTCCTTGATCCTACCGATGTGCCGCGGGTCCAGGAGGCAGGCGGGCGGATCATCGTCTCACCTGACACGAATATCGAGGTGATCGCTGCAAGCGCTGCAGCGGGCCTCGTCGCGAGCCCCGGCTATTTCACTCCCTCTGAAGCCTTTTCGGCAATCCGCGCGGGGGCGGCTGCACTGAAGCTGTTTCCGGCCGAAGGGGCGAGCCCGGCCATGCTCAAGGCGCACCTTGCAGTGATTCCGAAAGGCGTGCCGATGATCATCGTGGGTGGCATCAACCCCGATAACATGCAGCCGTGGATCGAGGCCGGAGCAACGGGCTTCGGCCTTGGGAGCGGCCTCTACAAGCCCGGTCAGACGGCCGCCGAGACCGCCGACAAGGGGCGCGCCTACGTCGCGGGAGTGAGGCGGTGAAACCGATCGAGATCGCAATCATCGGCTACGGCAAGATCGCCGAGGACCAGCACGTCCCCTCGATAAGGGCTAACGACCGCTTCCAGCTCGCCGCGACATCAAGCCGCTCCGGCCAGGGCGTCGAGCGGACCTTCACGGACTGGCGCGAAATGATCCGCAGCGTGGAGGGGCTTGAGGCGGTGGCGATCACCACTCCGCCCGAGCCAAGGTTCGCGATTGCCCGGGAGTGCGTCCTTAGCGGTCTTCATTGCCTTCTTGAGAAGCCCCCGACGGCCGGGCTTGCAGAAATCGCGGACCTGGAGGGCCTGGCGAAGGCGCAGCAGGTCAGTCTCTTCACCAGCTGGCATGCGCAGCATCACACGACCGTCGAGGCAGCTCGAAAGGCCCTTGCCGGCAAGCGCATCAGGTCGATGGAAATCCTCTGGCACGAGGACGTCCACAAGTGGCACCCGGGCCAGCAGTGGATCTGGCAGCCGGGAGGCTTCGGCATTTTCGATCCCGGCATCAACGCGCTTTCGATTGCGACGAAGATCTTTCCAGGTTCGCTCTTTGTCCAGTCGGCACAGCTCCAGGTGCCGGCAAATGCGCAGACGCCGATTGCTGCGGACCTGGTTTTTTCGAGCCCGCAGGCCGATGGGCCGCTTCACGCAAGTCTCGACTGGCGGCGCAGCGAGGGCGAGGAATGGACCATTACGATCGAGACTGCAGAGGGGGACACCGTTCGTCTCGAAGACGGCGGCACGACCCTGGTACTGAACGACGGCGAACCGCAGAAGGACACCGGGCCAGGTGAATACCCCGATATTTACCGAACTTTCCTCGATTTGATTGACGAGCGCAGCAGCCTCGTTGACGTCGCCCCCTTCCGGCTGGTCGCAGACGCAATGCTCGTCGCGCAAAGGACGAGCGTGGATCCTGTCACAATGTGATGGAGCAACTTCGCTTCCGGGGCATTGTCTGCGCGAATGCCGGATCACCCGCGTAACGAAACAGCAGTGCCGGCGACAGGATGGATCACGTGGCACAGACGACAACCGACGAACTGACGAGAGCCGACGAGGCATTTACGGGGAACCGCCTCCTTTCCACCTTCTCGCGCGAAGCGCGGGCCTTGATCGAGCCTTATGGAGAGATGGTGGAACTGGAGCCGGGCGAGATCGTGCTTCAGCGCGGTGAGCAGGTGAGTGCAAGCCTGTTCCCGGTCGGCCCGACGATGATCTCGATGACCGTGGAACTGAGCGGAGGACGAACTGCCGAAGTCGCCTCGATAGGTCGCGAAGGAGCCGTGGGAGGCATCGTCAGCTGCGGCCATGCGCCGGCTTACTCCCGCGCCGAGGTCTTGGTCCCGGGGTTCGCCTTCAAAGTTCCGATGAACTCGCTCGAAGAGGCAAAAAGCCGCTCCCATTTCATCGGCAATCTGTTCTGCCGCTTCTCGGACTTTCTTCTTGCGGAAGTGATGCAGTCGGTAGTCTGCAATGCGTTTCACTCGATCCCCCAGCGATCTGCCCGCTGGCTGCTTCATGCCCAGGATCGTGCCGGCGACCGCATTGAGCTGACGCAGGAGGCTTTCGCCCGGCTGCTCGGCGTGCAACGAACTACGGTGAACGCAGTGATCAAGGAGTTTTCGTCGGAAGCTCTTGTCGTTACCGGGCGAGGGACTGTGCGCGTGATCGACCGGGCGGGCCTCAAGCGGCGGTCATGCGAGTGCTATGAGCGGCTGCAGGAGCATTTTGCCGCCGTGATCGGCAGCGGCGGGATCGGCGGCGCCTAACTTCTTAAGCGCCACCGAAGCGTCTCGCCCGCGTGGAATGGCACAAGGCCCTCGATCTCGTCGGGTACCGGGTTATCCCCGCGCTCCAGCGTGACTGAGGTTTCGTTGAGCGGCATTCCGTAGAAATTTGCACCGTGCACCGAGGCAAATCCCTCCAACCGGTCAAGCGCCCCTTCTTGCTCGAACGCGCCGGCGTAGCTTTCGAGGGCGAACGGCGCGTTGAAGATGCCCGCGCAGCCACAGGCGCTTTCCTTGGCCCCTCGCGTATGGGGGGCGCTGTCGGTTCCGAGGAAGAATTTGGGCGAACCGGAAGTCGCCGCCTTGCGTACCGCCACCCGGTGTCGCTCACGCTTGGCGACAGGCAGGCAGTAGGCATGGGGCCTGAGGCCGCCGGCGAACAATGCATTGCGGTTGATGATGAGATGCTGCGGCGTCACGGTCGCTGCGATATTCTCGCCCGACTGCGCGACGAACTCGACGGCATCCTCGGTCGTGATGTGCTCGAGGACGATCTTCAGCCGCGGGAAATCCCTGGCAAGCCTGATCAGCACCCTTTCGATGAAGACGGCCTCGCGGTCGAACACGTCGACGTCGGGGTCGACGACCTCGCCGTGAACGCACAGCACCATGCCCAGCAGTTCCATCCGCGTAAGCGCGGGATAGATGTTCCGGATTTCGGTGACGCCCGAGGCGCTGTTGGTCGTCGCCCCGGCCGGATAGAGCTTGGCCGCGACCCACACGCCCTCTTCGAACCCCCGCGCGATGTCGTCGGGCTCAGTCCTGTCCGTGAGATAGCAGGTCATCAGCGGCGTGAAGGCCGGCGTTGCTGCATCGAGTATCCGTTGGCGATAGGCCCGCGCGGCGTCGACCGAGGTGATCGCCGGAACGAGGTTTGGCATCACGATCGCGCGGGCGAACTGCCGTGACGTATAGGGTGCGACGCGCTGAAGCATTTCGCCGTCGCGCAGATGCACATGCCAGTCGTCGGGCTTGCGGATGGTCAGCGTTTGCGATGCCACGAGCGGATCCCTAGCTAAGGCGCATGGGCAGCACCACCCTCACTGACCGCGCGGTCGTACGCCTTTCCGGCGAGGATGTGCGAGGCTTTCTCCAGGGCCTCGTCACGAGCGACGTCACCGGGTCCTTGCCGGTGTGGGCCGGACTCCTGACGCCCCAGGGCAAATGCCTGTTCGATTTTTTGGTGTGGCCGGAGGGGGAGGACCTGCTGCTCGATTGCGAGGCCGTGGCTGCCGACGATCTCGTAAAACGCCTCGGTATCTATCGTCTCCGTCGGCCGATCAGGATCGAACGTGTTTGCTCGCTTGCCGTCCACTGGTCGAGGGACGGGGAGAAGGGGACCGTCGATCCGCGTCTCGCGCAACTTGGCAGCCGCTGGCTTGCCCCGGAAGGCGAAGAAGCTCGAGGTTGGCTCGAGCATCGGCTTGGCCTTGGCGTTTGCGAAGGCCGAGCGGAACTGGGCGACGTCCTTTGGCTCGAATGCAATGCGGCCGAGCTCAACGGCGTCAGCTTCACTAAGGGCTGCTTCGTTGGCCAGGAAAACACCGCGCGCATGAACTGGCGGCAGAAGGTCGCACGGAGGCTGTTCGTGACCCGGGGACCGGGGGGCGGACGATCGCGGATCGAATATCCCGAGATCGGCCTGTCGGTCGTCCACGCGCGTGTCGATGGAGTTCCCGACAACGCGATCATCCCCGAGTGGCTGCGGTCCGCCCTTGCTCAGCCAAGGACGGCATAGGCCCTCACTGGAAACGTGCCCATGCCGCGGATCTTCGGGGGAACCGCCGAAAAACTGAACCCCTCGTCGGGCAAGCGGCCAAGGCCGGTCATGTGTTCACAGATAAGAACATTGGCTGCCAGCAACTTGCTGTGCACCGGTCTTTCCCGCCGCCTCGTATCGTCGATGTTGTTGCTGTCTATCCCGACGAGCACTGCTCCGTTCTCGACCAGCCAGTCGGCCGCTCCGGCAGTCAGGAACGAATGGCCCGAGCCATAGCCGTCGCTGCGCCAGTGACGGTCCCAGCCGGTATGGACGAGCACGGCCTTCCCGCGCACGTCCAACCGTTCAAGATCGGCAGCATCGGTTGCGAGACCGGCCTCCCACGGCCGGCGCACCACGATTCCCGGGAGGCCCACAAGGGAGCCAAGGCCAAGATCGGCAAGGTCCGCACCCTCGGCGTAGCGATGGAACGGCGCGTCCAGGTAGGTTCCGGTATTCGCGACCATGTCGATGCGCCCGATTTGGAAACTCGAACCGTCGTCATAGTTCTGCGCGGAGGCCTCGCGCGTCCAGAAGTCGCAAATATGTGGGGGCGGCAGGCCGGGATAGGTGGTCATGCCATCCTCGATCACATGACTGAGGTCGACGATCCTTTTCTCTTCCACAGTCGCCACAATGCCACGGCGGCGATCAGCATCCAAATGACATTGAGCGATGCCGAGGGCAGCGCCTGGTGCCACCAGCCGTTGATCACGAAGCCGAGGGCGCCCAAGAGGTTCATCCACTGGAACGCGAGCGACTGGCCGGTGAGGCGGCCTATCGTCACAAGCAGATAGGCAAAGAGGATCAGCGCGGCGCCAATCCAGCCGGCAACCTCCACTGCGACCTGGATCGGCGTCACGCCGCGGCCAGCCGCCTCAGCACATAGTGAAGAATACCGCCGGAGCGGAAATATTCGAGTTCGTTGTAGGTATCGATGCGGCAACGCGCAGTGAGGCTGAACTCTTCGCCGCTGTCACGGGTCACCTTCACTTCGACGTCCTGCCGCGGCTTCAGCTCTGCGATGCCCTCGATCGTATATTTCTCGGTGCCGGTCAGGCCGTGGCTCTCGGCATTCTCGCCGTCGCGGAACTGCAGCGGAAGAACGCCCATTCCAACGAGGTTCGAACGGTGAATACGTTCGAAGCTTTCTGCGATGACGGCGCGCACGCCGAGGAGAACGGTACCCTTCGCCGCCCAGTCGCGCGAGCTTCCCGTGCCATATTCCTTGCCCGCAATGACGACCAGCGGACGGCCGTCCTGCTTGTAAAGCATGGCGGCATCATAGATCGGCATGACCTCGCCCGTGGGTGCATATCTGGTGAAGCCGCCTTCAACATTGTCGAGCATCCGGTTGCGGATACGGATGTTCGCGAACGTGCCGCGCATCATCACTTCGTGGTTGCCGCGCCTCGAACCGTAGCTGTTGAACTCCCCGCGGCTGACCCCGTGCTCGAGGAGATAACGTCCGGCAGGACTGTCCGGCTTGATTGCGCCTGCAGGCGAAATGTGGTCGGTCGTGATGGAATCGCCGAAGATCGCCAGCGGCCGGGCCCGCTCGATGTCCATGAGCTGCGCCGGCTTCATGGTCATGCCCGTGAAATAGGGAGGATTCTGGATATAGGTCGACAGCGGCGGCCAGCTGTAGGTTTCGCCGCCGGTGATCTCGATCGCCCGCCAGCGTTCGTCGCCGCGATAGACGTCGGCATAGCGGCGGCGGAACATGTCGGAATGCACATGGGCATCGATCAGCGTCCGGATCTCGGCGTTGGTCGGCCAGATGTCCTTAAGGTAGACCGGCTCCCCGCTGGACGTCGTGGCGATCGGCTCGTTGACCATGTCGGAACGCACGGTTCCCTTCAGCGCATAGGCAACGACAAGCGGCGGGGAAGCGAGATAATTGGCCCGGCAGTCGGGCGAGACCCGTCCTTCGAAATTGCGGTTGCCAGAGAGGACGCTGACCGCGACGAGGTCATTGTCGTTGATGGCTTTGCTGATCTGCTCCGGTAGCGGTCCGGAATTACCGATGCAGGTCGTGCAGCCATAGCCCACGAGGTCGAAACCGAGCGCATCCAGATCCTCCTGAAGGCCGCTCTCGTTCAGATAGTCGGTGACGACCTGGCTTCCGGGCGCAAGGCTCGTCTTGACCCAGGGCTTGGCGGTCAGACCCTTCTCGCGCGCCTTCCGGGCGACGAGGCCGGCCGCGATCAGGACCGAAGGATTCGACGTATTCGTGCAGCTCGTGATCGCAGCGATGGCGACGTCGCCGTTGCCGAAATCGAAGCTTTCGCCCTCGACTGCAACGCGCGGTGCATCGCCCTTGTGATAGGTGTCGTCGAGGTCCTGGTTGAACTTCTCGTCCACTTCGCTCAGCAGGACCCGGTCCTGGGGCCGCTTGGGGCCCGCGAGCGAGGGCTCGATGGTGGCCATGTCGAGTTCCAGAGTGTCGGTAAACAAGGGCTCGGGTGAGGAGGCGTCGCGCCACAGTCCCTGCGCCTGGGCATAGGCACGCACGAGCGCGATCTGATCCTCATCGCGGCCGGTAAGCTTCAGATAGTCGATGGTTCGCTCATCGACCGGGAAGAAGCCGCAGGTCGCGCCATATTCGGGCGCCATGTTGCCGATCGTTGCACGGTCGGCGAGCGGCAGGTTTTCAAGACCGGGACCGTAGAATTCGACGAACCGGCCGACGACGCCCTTCTGCCGGAGCATCTGGGTCACGGTCAGCACGAGATCCGTGGCAGTGATGCCTTCGGCCAGCTCGCCCGAGAGGCGGAAGCCGACCACTTCGGGAATGAGCATGCTGACGGGCTGGCCAAGCATCGCCGCTTCTGCCTCGATTCCGCCGACGCCCCAGCCAAGGACGCCGAGGCCGTTGACCATGGTCGTGTGACTGTCGGTGCCCACCAGCGTGTCCGGATAGGCGATGGTGTCGCCATTCTGGTCCTCGTCGCTCCAGACGACCTGGGAGACATGTTCGAGATTGACCTGGTGGCAGATGCCGGTCCCGGGCGGCACCACCTTGAAATTGTCGAAAGCTTGGCTTCCCCACTTCAGGAACTCGTAGCGCTCGGCATTGCGCTGATATTCAAATGCGACGTTGCGCTCGAAGGCCCGGGGATTGCCGAATTCGTCGACCATTACGCTGTGGTCGATGACGAGGTGTACCGGAACCAGCGGATTGATCTTCTGCGGATCGCCGCCAAGCTGCGCCATCGCATCGCGCATGGCAGCAAGGTCGACGACAGCCGGAACACCGGTAAAGTCCTGCATGAGCACCCGCGCTGGTCGGTACTGGATCTCCCGGTTGATGCGCCGTTCCTTGAGCCAGTCGGCCATGGCCTGAAGGTCGTCGCGGGTGACCGTCTCGCCGTCTTCGAAGCGCAGCAGGTTTTCGAGGAGGACCTTCATCGAGAAAGGCAGACGCGCAATGTCGCCGAGGGCCTCGCCAGCCTTTTTCAGCGAAAAATAGGCATAGGTCTTGCCCCCCGCTTCGAGCGTTGCGCGGGTGTGGAGGCTGTCCTTGCCGGTGAGGATCATCGCTGTCTTTCTGGGGCCATGTTCTAGATGGGAACGCGGGGGCGCTTAGCAACCTGCTCACAACCCCGCAAACTCTGGCCTCAAGAGTAGATTCTTGCGCCAAAGTGAACGGGGACTGCGCCGGACGGCGTCAGCCACCCTCGCATTCGTCTCGGAGCCGCAATAAGTCTGGTTAGCGACTTGGAAGGGAGCGCCAGCGTGACTCGCGATACGGATTATTTTCGCCGCCGGGCCGCCGAAGCGCGCGCAGCGGCCTGCTCAAAGGACGAGCCGGAGCGAGTCGAGATCGCAGGCGAACTGGCGCTCGCCTATGCGGCGCTCGCGCGCCGCCGGGCAAAGGCCCTTGCCGCTGCCGAGGACAGGCCCGCCATTCCGCTCGAGCAGCCTGCCTAGGCTCAGATCCAGCCGCGCTTCCTGAAATAAAGATAGGGGCAGACCGCGCTCGCAAACATGACCGCGAGCGAAAGCGGATAGCCATAATGCCAGTTGAGCTCGGGCATGTAGCGAAAGTTCATGCCGAAGATGCCCGCGATCAGCGTCGGCGGCAGAAACACGACCGCGGCCCAGGAGAAGAGCTTCATCGCCGCATTCTGCTCGATGCTGATGAGGCCGAGCGATGCATCGAGCAGGAAGGTCAGATTGTCCGACAGGAAGCTCGCATGCTCGCTGAGCGAGGTGACATCGGTGCTGAGGCTGGTGAGGTGGTGCCTGACCTCAGACTGCTCGGCTTCGTGGAAGCGGTTGGCACCCGAGAGGAAGCTCAGCATCCTGATCGTGCTCACCGCCGAATAGCGGATTTTGGTTAGGAGGGTCTGGCTACGGCCGATCCGGGTGAGCAGCGCCGTCAGCCGCGCGGCGGGAATGCGCCGCTCGTCGACGTCCTTGTGGAAGATCTGCGACGACAGCTCCTCGAAGTCGCGCGTTACTTCCTCGAGCTCGTCAGCGAGGCGGTCGATGATCGCATCCAGCATCCGGACCAGCGCCGTGGGGGCGTCGCGCACGAGCTGGCCGTCGCGCCGGGCATGTTCGGAGAAGCTGCGGATGGGCTTGGGTGTCGCATAGCGCACCGTGACGAGCCGGTTGTCGGTAAGAACGAAGCTGATGGGCGTCGTTCGCGGGTCTCCGTCGAGCACGCCGTAGAGGACGCTCACGGTCATGTAGAGCGCGCCGTTTCGCTCATAGAGACGGCTGGAAGGCTCGATCTCTGCCATCTCGTCCTCGGTCGGAACATCGAGACGGACGCAGCGCTCCACCAGCGATTCTTCTTCTTCGGTGGGCTCCTCGAGATCGACCCAGGTCGCGGTCTCCGGGATCATGTCGAGCTTGGCTTCGACAACTTCCCCAGTACAGCCAGGACCGTAAACGCGTAGCATGCGAGGCGTGATCAGCCGAATGGCCGATCTTTGCAAGCAGGAGCCTTCTGCTAATCCCCTCCAATGTCCCGGCGGGCCTGGCTCCTTACGATCCTCATCCTCGCTGCAGCCGCTGCGATGCTCCTCGCCATGGGCCGAAACCCGATCTGCACCTGCGGTACGGTCCAGCTGTGGGTCGGCGAGCGCGACAGCGCAAAGACCAGCCAGATGCTCGCGGACTGGTACAGCCTCAGCCACATCGTGCACGGCCTCCTCTTCTATGGATTATTGTGGCTGATCGCCCGCCGGTGGCCGGTCGAACGGCGGTTTCTCGTCGCCCTTCTCGTTGAAGCGGCCTGGGAGGTCACGGAAAACACGCCCCTTGTCATAGACCGCTACCGCGCGACCACGGCGGCTCTTGGCTACGCTGGCGACAGCGTCATCAACTCCCTTTCGGATATCGCGATGATGGCGCTCGGCTTCCTGCTTGCCCGCAAGCTGCCCATCCGGGCTGCGCTCGTGCTTGTGCTTGCGCTCGAAGTGATCCCGCTGTTTACCATCCGCGATAACCTGACGCTCAACATCTGGGAGTTAATCGCTCCCAATAAGGCGGTGCAGGCGTGGCAGGCCGAGCGTTAAGGCACCAAAGACGGGACGGAGTGTTGTCCTAGAACACTTCGACGGGAGAGGCTCTTGAAATCGGTTGCAATGCTCGGTGCAATGGCGATCGCGGCTGCCCTGGGATCCAGCGCGCAGGCGGCGGAGCTGTTCGGCGGCGTCCACGTTCATGACGTCAAGACGCCGCTCGACGATGCCGGGATCGAAAGCGGCGTCGACCTCTCGCTCGGCCTTCGCGGTGGCCGTATCGGCCATCTCTGGAGCGGGATTCTCGAGCCTTATGGGTTCATCGCCGTCAACACTGCAGGCAATACCAATTACGGCGCCCTTGGAATTGCCGCGAAATACTCGCTCGGTCGCGGCTGGTACCTGAGGCCTGGCCTCGGGATTGCCGTTCACACCGGCTCCGCCGGCAAGTTCTACCGGACCGACAAGATCGCGTTCGGGAGCCGCGTCTTGTTCGAGCCCGAGCTTGGCATCGGGACAAGGCTGAGCAGGCGTTTCAGTATAGAGGCGAGCTGGGTACACATGAGCCACGCGCAGTTGTTCGGGAAGGAGAATCCCGGGATCGACAACCTGGGCGTTCGAGTGAACTTCGCGATCTAGGCGACTAGCGCCCGATCATCGTCTCCGGCTTCACCACCCTGTCGAACGTCGCTTCGTCGACGAGGCCGAGCTCGAGGCCGGCCTCCTTGAGCGTGAGGCGCTTCTTGTGCGCGTGCTTGGCGATGGCGGCGGCATTGTCGTAGCCGATTTCGGGAGCGAGCGCCGTCACCAGCATCAGCGACCGGTTCATCAATTCCGCGATCCGGTCTTCGTCGGGCTCGGTACCCTCGAGCAACCGCTCCGTGAAGCTTTCCATGCCGATCGAAAGAAGGTTGATCGAGCGGATCACGTTGGCCCCGATCATCGGCTTGAACACGTTCAGCTCGAGGTGGCCCTGCATGCCGCCGATGGTGACCGCCACGTTGTTGCCGGCGACCTGGGCAGCAACCATTGTCAGCATCTCGGCCTGCGTCGGGTTCACCTTGCCGGGCATGATCGAACTCCCGGGCTCGTTTTCGGGAAGCTTGAGCTCACCAAGGCCGCACCTCGGACCGGAGCCGAGCAGGCGGATGTCATTGGCGATCTTGGTGCAGGCTGTCGCGATCACGTTGAGGACGCCGGAAAGCTCCACCATCGTGTCATGGGCGGCTAGTTCCGCGAACTTGTTGGGCGCCGAGGTGAATGGCAGGTGGGTGAGGCTTGAGACTTCCTTGGCAAACTGCTCGGCAAAGTCCGCCGGGGCATTGAGGCCGGTGCCGACGGCGGTGCCGCCCTGAGCAAGCCGTAAGATTCTTGGAAGAACGCCTTCGACCCTGGCGATGCAGTCGGCGATCTGCGTCGCATAGCCCGAAAACTCCTGGCCCAGCGTCAGCGGCGTCGCATCCTGAAGGTGGGTCCGGCCAATCTTGACGATCGAATCCCATCGCTGCGCCTGCATGGAAAGCTGCTCATGCATCGCTGCGAGCGCAGGCAGCAGCCGCATGTGCACTGCCCGTGCCGCGGCGATGTGCATCGCCGTTGGGAAGCTGTCGTTGGACGACTGGCTCTTGTTCACATGATCGTTGGGGTGGACTGGAGACTTGCCGCCCCGCTTCCCGGTCAGGATCTCGTTGGCGCGCCCGGCGATCACCTCGTTCGCATTCATGTTCGACTGGGTGCCAGAGCCCGTCTGCCACACGACCAGCGGAAACTGGCTGTCGAGGTCGCCGCGCGCGACCTCTGCGGCAGCCTGCTGGATCACTTCGGCAATTTTGGGATCGAGACCAGCGATGCGCGCGTTCACGCGTGCCGCGGCCTGCTTGATGAAGCCGAGCGCGTGGACGATCTCGAGCGGCATCTGCTCGCGCGCGCCGAAAGGAAAATTCCCGATCGAGCGCTCGGTCTGGGCACCCCAATAGGAATCGGCGGGAACTTCGATGGGGCCGAAGCTGTCGGTCTCGGTACGGGTCTGGGTGGACATGCAGGGATCCTTTTGGGCAGGCCGGCCTTCCTCGAGCGCCATTCGCCTTTGTCTTCGGCTGGCGCTTTGGAGGCAGGCCGGGCCCGGATCAAGTCCGGGTGGCGATCACTTCTTGCGCGTGAAATCCACGCTGACGACGTTCGAGCCATCCTCCCGCGTCTCGGCAGCTTCGGCTTCGGGGGGATCATTTTCCGCCTGCTCGTGCTCCTCGTGCGGGACGCCTTCAGCGTTCGCCTGGAAGGTCAGTGCAAAATCGACACCCGGATCATGGAACTGCGTCACTGCAGCGAAAGGCACGTGAAGAGTCGCGGGAACTCCGCCGAAGGACAGGCCGACGGTGAAGCTTTCGTCCTCGACCTTGAGATCCCAGAAACGGTGCTGGATGACGATCGTCATCTCGTCGGGGAACCGCTCGAGCAGATGCTTGGGGATCGCGACCCCCGGCATTCTCGTCTTGAACGTGATGTAGAAATGATGGTCCCCGGGAAGCCCCCCTGAGCGTTCGACCTCGCCAAGGACGCGGCCGACGACGGCGCGCAGCGCGTCCTGCACGATTTCGTCGTAGGGAATGAGGCTCTCGGGAGTCTCGTCGCTCATGTCTTTGTGGTAGCGGGCAGGCGAGCCCGGTCAAGCGGAGTCCGCCTAATGCCGATCAATGCCACCGACCCCTATGACGAGGAGAATATCTTCGCGCGCATCCTTCGCGGCGAGATCCCCTCCAGCAAGGTTTATGAAGACGACTATTCGCTTGCCTTCAATGACATCAACCCGCTGGCTCCCGTTCATGTGCTGGTGATCCCCAAGGGGCCGTATGTTTCCTGGGATGACTTTTCCTCGAACGCCCCGGATGCTCAGATTGCCGGATTCGTGCGCGCCGTTGGCAAGATCGCCCGTGATGCAGGCCTCGTCGAAAAGGGCTATCGGCTCCTTGCCAATGTCGGGCCGAACTCCGGGCAGGAGGTTCCGCACCTCCACGTGCACATCTTCGGAGGCCGGCCTCTGGGGCCAATGCTTGCGCGCTAGGTAACTTTCACGGCGCGTTCAGGCGCAAGCGAAGCTAATGCGTAAGGGATTGCCCTTGGCCCGCCAGCCGCTAGGGTCGCAACCAAATCGTTTCCGGTAGGGGAGAGAGATGGCCACTATAGCACCGCGCGCCAGCCGCGGACGGATCAAGCCGCTCGACGAGATTCTTGCGACTGCCGAGAAGAAGTCGCTCAAGCGATCGCTCGGCGCCTTCCAGCTGACATTGCTCGGCATCGGCGCCGTCATCGGCACGGGTATCTTCGTCTTGACCGCAACTGCGGCCCAGAAGGCCGGACCCGGCATGATGGTGAGCTTCATCGTCGCGGGCACGGTCTGCGCGCTGGCCGCGCTCTGTTACTCCGAACTGGCCTCGATGGTCCCCGTTGCGGGCTCTGCCTACACCTATTCCTATGCAGTGATGGGCGAGATCGTTGCATGGCTCGTTGGCTGGGCGCTGATCCTTGAATATGCGCTCGGAGCGAGCGCGGTGGCCGTGGGCTGGTCCGGATTCATCAGCGGCCTTCTCGATTCTATCGGAGTTCACCTGCCCCACGCATTGAAGGTGGGCCCTCCGATCCAATGGGGCTTTCTCCAGGGAGGCGAGGTCGGCGGCCTCATCAACCTTCCTGCCGTGATCGTCGTCGGCTTCGTCACGACCCTGCTTGTCATCGGGACCAAGGAAAGCGCGACGTTCAACGCGGTGCTGGTCATCATCAAGGTGACGGCGCTGAGCTTGTTCCTCGTCATCACGCTGCCGATGATCAGCGGCCATGCGAGCAACTTTCACCCATTCGCGCCGCGCGGCTGGGGGAATCCGCTGAGCTCCTCGGGGACAGGCATCCTCGGGGCAGCGGCGTCAATCTTCTTCGCTTATGTCGGCTTCGATGCGGTTTCGACCGCTGCCGAGGAAACGAAAAACCCGCAGCGCAACGTGCCGATCGGCCTCATCGGAAGCCTTCTCATCTGCACGGTCTTCTACCTCCTCGTCGCCGGAGGCGTCGTCGGCGCTTACGGAGCGCAGCCTCTCATCGATCCCGCGACCGGCATTCCGTTCAAGGAAGGCTCGCCGGAGCTTTACGCGGCGGCAGCCTGCAAGGCCGCCCACGCACCCACCGTCTGCTCGAAGGAGGCCCTTGCCTACATCCTTCGCCAGGTATCGAGCCCGCTCGCTGGAAACCTCCTTGGCCTTGCTGCGGCGATTGCCCTTCCCTCGGTGGTCCTGCTGATGATGTACGGCCAGACGCGCATCTTCTTCGTGATGGCGCGCGACGGTCTGCTGCCGGATCGACTTTCCGCAGTCCACTCGCGCTTCCGGACGCCTTACATCGTGACGATCGTGACCGGTGTTTTCGTCGCCATCGCTGCGGCCTTCCTGCCGGTCGGCACCCTCGCTGACTATTCGAACGCGGGCACGCTTTTTGCCTTCGCCGCCGTGTCGCTGGGGGTCATGATCCTGCGCAAGAGGGATCCGAACCGGCCACGTCCATTCCGGACTCCCGCCCTCTTCCTGGTCGCCCCGCTGTCGATTGCCGGCTGCATTCTCCTGTTCGTCAACCTGAACATGGAATCGAAGCTGCTCTTCCTCAGCTGGACGATCCTCGGCCTCATCATCTACTTCTTCTACGGCTATCGTCAGAGCCACCTTGCACGCGGTGTCACGGAAGTGCCCGAGCTCGCGGCCGACGCGCCAGGTTCGGTCGGCGTTGCGCCCATGCCGGGTGCCCCGGTTCCGCCGGCCGACCGCGACTAAATACGGGGGGCGCGGGTGACGGCCGCGCCGCCCTTCCAGATCTTGGGCCCCCTCGATACGCTCGCGGCTTGTTGCGACAAGGACCGACGAGGTGGGCGCCGAGTGTTGGCCCTGAGGTACGGGCTTCCCAACAGGTGCCTCGGTCCACCCGTTTGATACGCGGGCTAGGCGAGGGGGGCTGCGAGGGTCCTGAGGTCGGTTTCCGGACGGGCACCATAATGCTGGATCACTTCGGCCGCAGCGATCGCGCCGAGCCGAAGCGACTCGGTCAATCCCTTTGCCCGGGCGATCCCAAACAGGAACCCCGCCGCAAACAGGTCTCCAGCGCCCGTCGTGTCGACGAGCTCCCTGATCGGTTCGGCCTGAACTTCTGCACGCTCCTCGCCGCGAACCGCCAATGCCCCGTCCTCGCTGCGGGTGACAACCAGCGTTTCGACCTTTGGCGCGATTGCGGCGACGGCCGTCTCGAGATGGGCAACGCCGGCCAACGCCTCGATCTCGGCCTGGTTCGCGAACAGGATATCGACGCGCCGCCGCTCGAGCAGCTCGTTGAACCCATCGCGGTGTCGATCGACGCAAAAGGTGTCAGAGAGGGTGAAAGCGACCTTGCGTCCCGCTTCCCTCGCGACCTCGATCGCTCGCACCATCGCGTAGCGCGGGGTTTCGGGATCCCAAAGATAGCCTTCAAGGTAGAGAATCTTCGAATCGCGAATCTGCCCCTCTTCGAGCGCCTCCTTTGGAAGGTGCTGCGCTGCACCAAGGAAGGTATTCATCGTCCGGTGGCCATCAGGGGTCACGAGGATCATCGACCGCGCGGTAGGTGCGCCAACGTCGGCCGCCGGCGTAATGAACTCGACTCCGGCTGTCGTAAGATCGTGCCGGTAAAAGTCGCCGAGCTGATCGACAGCGACCTGGCCAATGAAGCCCGCCCGGCCGCCAAGGGCCGCAACGCCCGCGGCCGTGTTGCCCGCCGAGCCTCCGCTGACCTGATGCGCGGGGCCCATGTGCGCGTACAGGCGCTCCGCTTCGTCGGCGTCAATCAGGCGCATCGAACCCTTGACCAGTCCCTCACGCGTCAGGAAATCGTCGTCAGCGTTGGCGATCACGTCCACAATGGCATTGCCGATGCACAGGACATCGAGGCGCGGGTTGGGCATCCAGGTCTCCGAACTTTTTGGAATGGGCGGCGCCTAGCGGCGAGTTCACCTCGCCGCAACATTGCTTCGGCGAGATTGGCGATGCATCCTCTCCTCATGCGCCGCTTATTCGCCCTCGTCTCCGTCCTCTTGCTTTCCGCCTGCATGCGCACGCCGCGCGAGGAGGTGGCGCAGCCCGCTCCTGCGCCGCCCGCGCCGCAATTGCGCGGCGAACTCAACGGACTTACGCCCAACGAGCTCGTGGGCCATTTCGGCAAGCCGGCGCTCCAGATTCGCGAAGGCACCAGCCTCAAGCTCCAGTTTCGGGGGCGCAGCTGCGTACTGGACGCCTATCTCTATCCGCAAAGCGGCGGCACGCTTCGCGTCACCCACATCGATACCCGAAGCCTCAACGGCGCCGATTCAGATCAGGCGGCCTGCATCTCCGCGCTCGAAAACCCGAGCTGATCGAGCGCCCAGCGGGCCGCTTCGGCGATGACTGGATCTGGGTCTGCAAGATGCCGTTCGATGGTGGGCACAAGCGCCTCATCGCCGCTGTTGCCCGCAGCAATGAGGCAATTGCGGATCATCCGCCTGATCCCGATACGCTTGATCGGAGATCCGGCGAACATCTCGCGAAATGCCGCATCGTCCAGCGCGAGCAAGTCCGACAGGCGAGGCGCTGCAAGCTCCGCGCGGGGCAGGAACGCCCGGTTTGCGGCGGCCGAATCGGCGAAGCGGTTCCACGGGCAGACGGCCAGACAATCGTCGCAGCCGTAGACGCGGTTGCCCATCGCCGTTCGAAGTTCGGTCGGGATCGGCCCATCATGTTCGATCGTGAGGTAGGAGATACAGCGGCGCGCATCGATCCGGTGAGCGCCCATGAACGCCTGCGTGGGGCAGGCGTCGAGACAGCGCGTACAACTGCCGCAATGCCGCGCCTCACTCGCCGGCTCGTCGGGACGAAGGCTCAGGCTCGTGAGGATCACCCCGAGGAACATCCAGCTGCCATGCTCCCGGCTGACGAGGTTGGTGTGCTTGCCCTGCCAGCCAATGCCTGCGGCCTGCGCGAGCGGCTTTTCCATCACGGGGGCCGTGTCGACGAATACCTTGAGCTCGGAGGGAGCTTCATCGACGATGAAGCGGGCCAGCGCCTTCAGCGCCTTTTTCACGGTCTTGTGATAATCGCCGCCCTGGGCGTAGACCGAAATGCGCCCGATATCCGGGTGGGCCGCAAGTGCCAGTGGATCGACCGCCGGCGCGTAGCTCATCCCGAGGGCGATTGCCGATCTTGCCTCCGGCCAGAGCGCGAGCGGCGACACCCGGTGATGCGCGCGCGTTTCCATCCAGCCCATCGTGCCGTGATGCCCCGCTTCCAGCCAGCGCTCGAGATCGAGGCCTGCATTGTCGGCCGCATCGGCGCTCGTGAAGCCGCATGCCGCGAAGCCCAGTCGCGTGGCCTGCGATCTTATTGCTTCCTCAAGGCTTTGCACCCTATGCACGGCGCGTCCCTACACTCTCTCGTGGGATTTCCGTAGGAATTTCAGTGCTTCGTCAGGCCTCAGACATTGCAGCGACGAGCGGGGTCGCCGTCGAAACGATCGATCTTGTCAAGGAATTCGGCGAAACTCGCGCGGTCGACGGCGTCACGCTCTCGGTCCCCACCGGATCCATTTACGGGCTGCTTGGTCCCAATGGCGCGGGCAAGACCACGACGCTTCGGATCCTTTTGGGGATTATCGATCCATCGAGCGGCACGAGGCTCGTTCTTGGCCGCGAACGGCCGCTCGAGGCTGCTCCGGAAATCGGCTATCTTCCGGAGGAGCGTGGTCTCTATCCGGCAATGAGCGCACGCGAGGCGATCGCGTTCATGGGTGCGCTTCGAGGGCTTCCCATCGCCGAAGGCCGGCGCCGGGCCGATGTTCTCCTCGCCGAACATAATCTTTCCGACTGGGCCAAAAAGTCGATCCGCACGCTCTCGAAGGGCATGGCGCAGACCGTTCAGCTTCTCGGGACAATCATCCACAAGCCGCGGCTCATCGTGCTCGACGAGCCTTTTGCAGGCCTCGATGCGATCAACCAGGCGAGGCTGGAGGAGCTGATCCGGCGCGAAGCGCTCTCCGGCGTCACCGTCATCTTCTCGACCCATGTCATTGCCCACGCAGAGCGTCTTTGCGAGCGGATCGCGATCATCGCCAAAGGCAAGGTCGCCTTCGAAGGCCGCGTCGATGAGGCCCGCGCAAGGCTTCGGCCGATCGTACGCCTGCGAACCCGCGCGAGTGAGGGGCCATGGCGCTCCGCAATTCCGCCCGTCGCGCGCAGGGAAGGGGACGAATGGGTGTTCGAGCTGCCGGGGGGTGGTCCCGAGCCACTGCTCAAAGCCCTCATCGAGGGCAATGCAGGCATCGAGACGCTGGCGATTGAGAGGCCGGGGCTTCACGATGCCTTCGTGTCGATCGCCGGGAATGCCGCGGCCGCCGCGATGGGCAAGGAGAAGGGCGAATGATGCGCTTCATCCGCTCGGCGTTCGTGATCGCGCGGCGCGACTTCTCGGCTACGGTTCTTTCAAAGGCTTTCATTTTCTTTCTCTTGGCGCCGATGTTCCCCCTCCTTCTTGGCGGCGTGTTTGGAAGTATCGGCGCCACGGTCGCAAGTCAGGCCGAGCAGCCGGTTGTCGCGGTGATCGGTTCCCGAGCCGACTTCGAGCGGCTGACGACGGCGCGCGACCAGATGACGCAGGCCGTCGGAGACGGCGCGATCGTTGGCCTCGTGGGCTACTCGCCCGAAGAGGATCTTGCGAGGCAGCAGAAGCACCTGCTCGCCAGCGTGAAGCCCCCCGTTCGAGCGGTTCTGAGCGGCGGCCTCGACCATCCGCAGATTGTCGGATCAACCGGAGACGATGACCCCGCGATTGCCCAGATCCGGCTCCTCATCAGCTCGGCGCAGCATCCCGAACTCCATACTGCGGCTCCGGTTGCGGTGAGGAAGGTCGAGGGCAACAGGAGTTCGCTCGCGAAGGACCAGGCGGAGACCGCGCTTTATGGGCAGATGCTGCTCTTCTTTCTCACCATCCTCCTGTCCGGCATGGTGCTTTCGCAGCTGATCGAGGAAAAATCGAACAAGATCATCGAGGTGATTGCCGCGGCAATGCCAATCGACGCGATGTTCGTCGGGAAGCTGTTCGCGATGCTCGCAGCATCGGTTCTGGGCATCATCGTGTGGATCGGCGCAGGGGCGCTGATCATCCAGTTCGTCAAGCAGGGCGGCGTTCAGACCCTTGCTCCGCCGGCAGTTGGTTGGCCGGCCTTCCTCGCCCTCGCCATCGTCTATTTCGGCATGAACTATCTGCTCCTGGGAGCAGTGTTCCTGACGATCGGCGCCCAGGCGTCGACCGCGCGCGAGGTTCAGACAATGTCGATGCCTGTCACCTTCGCGCAGGTCCTCATCTTCGGCTTTGCCGCAAAGTCCATCGGCTCTCCCGATTCGGCGATCGGTTTGGGCGCCGCGATCTTCCCCTTGTCCTCGCCCATGGCAATGCTCGCCAGAGCAGCGGAGCAATCACAACTGTGGCCACATCTCGCGGCGATCGCCTGGCAAGTCCTCTGGGTCGCGATGATCCTTCGTCTCGGATCGCGCCTGTTCCGGAAGACCGTTCTGAAATCGGGACCGCGGCTTCCCTGGTGGCGCCTCGGCCGGGCCTAGGCGGCTGCGGCGCGGGCTTCGTCCGCCAGCCATTTCTGCATCGCCATGAACGGAAACGGCCCGTGGCTCACCCGCGCAATACCGGCACTTGCCCACTGGCCCCGAGTTGGGCCCGCGGGCAGATGCATTGCATTGACCGGTAGATCGAGCGTGCGGCAAATTCGTTCGACGAGCTGCAGATCTGCAAGGCCGGGGATGAAGAAGCCGTTCGCGCCGGCGTCTCCATAGGCCTTTCCGCGTTCGATCGCCTGGTCGGCAAGCGCTTCGTCATGATGCTCGGGCCGGGCCTTGAGGAACAGGTCGGTGCGGGCATTGATGAAGAAATCGCGCCCGAGGCCGCTCCGCAGCGCGCTCAATCGCGATACCTGGTCGGCAATCTCGTACAGGCGGTCAGTGCCGACGACCTGATCTTCGAAATTGCACCCCATGGCGCCAGTCTCGGAGAGCTTGCGCCCGTTTGCGCTGAGGCCCCGCGCATCGACTGCATAGCCGCCCTCGAAGTCTACCGTGACGGGCAGCTCCACCGCCTTCACGATCCGCGCCGCGTTGGCGACCGCAAAGTCGATCGGGACCTCCTCGCCGTCGCCAAATCCGTTGGCCATGGAGACCGAGGCGCTGCCGGTTGCGATCGCCCTGGCGCCGGAGTTCGCGACTGCAAGCGCGCTTCCTGCATCCCAGATGTTGAACAGCACAAGCGGATCGCCGGCGACATGAAGGCTGGCGAAATCTTCGAACTTGCTCATCGGGGCCTCAGGCGTCTGTTGGAACTAGCGCTTTGGCCCAGGGCGGCGCGCTTCGCTTCTCGAATCTTGCGATCAACCCCCAAGCCTGGCTTATGGCCAGGCGGGAAGCGTCGGGGTCATTGCTTGCCGGCCCGCCCACACACCGGGCGACGCCCGCTGTCCTAATTGATCGCCTCGCTGGCCATCTCGGTAAGTTTGGCCATGAGTGCGCGGTGCGGGAAGGGCCCATGGCTGATCCGGGCGACGCCCGCCTGCGCCCAGATCTTCTTGTCTGGCGCGCCGGGAAAGGCGATCACATTGAGGGGCAGAGGTACCTCGCGGACCACGCGTTCGATCTGTCTGGGATCGGCGAGCCGCGGCACGAAAAAGCCGCTCGCGCCGGCGTCGGCGAACGCCTTTCCCCGTTCGATGACCTTCTCGATGAGCACATCGTCAAAGGTCTGTGTCTTGAGGAACAGGTCGGTGCGCGCGTTGATGTAGAAGTCATCGCCGACCGAGCCTCGAATGGCGGCGATCCGCCTGGACTGAAGATCGAGCGGATGAAGGCCTTCGCCGCCGATCACCTGATCCTCGAAATTGCAGCCGACCGCACCGGTCTGTTTCAGTTTTGCGACATTTTCGGCGCCTTGGGCCGGATCGGCCGAATAGGCCCCTTCGAAATCCACCGTGAGTGGAAGCTCGGCGGCATCGACGATGCGCCTCGCGTTCGCGAAGGCGAAATCAATCGGTACCTGCTGACCGTCCGGCCAGCCGTTCGCGTCAGCAACCGGGTGACTTCCGGTGGCAAGCGCCTTTGCCCCTGCCGCGATGACCGCGAGTGCGCTTCCGACATCCCAGATATTGTACAGAATGAGGGGATCGCCCGGAACATGCAGCCCGGCGAAAGTCTCGAACTTGCTCATGGCGTTTGCTCCCTTCCTGGAAGGTCTTGCCGGAGCGCCGGGACATGGCTTCCCAACTCTCCTGTTTGCCGAACGAGCCCAGCTTGCGGCCCGCTGTCATAAAAGTGCAACAACATTGTCACGCGGGATTCCCCGAAGCACCGCTAGGGCAATCTCATCCCTGCCGAAATTGAGGTTTTCGTTCCCATGAACAAGCTGTTTTTCGCGGTCCCCGCCCTTGCCCTGCTTGCGGCATGCAGCTCGAACAGCGCTAACAAGTCGGGCGCGGCTTCGGGCACGAGCGTCACCGGCGCCGGCTCGACCTTCGTATATCCGGTCCTGTCCGCCTGGGCTGCAGACTTCAAGAACCAGGGAGGCGACAGCATCAACTACCAGTCGATTGGATCGGGAGCCGGGATAGCGCAGGTGAAAGCGGGAACCGTCGACTTCGGCGCGACCGACCAGCCCCTCTCATCTGACGAGCTTGGCCAATCGAGATTAGCGCAGTTTCCAATCGTCATCGGCGGGATCGTTCCTGTCGTGAACGTCACCGGCGTCCAGCCCGGCAAGCTGCGGCTCACGGGCCCGCTGCTGGCGGACATCTTTGCCGGGAAGGTCAAAAGCTGGAACGATCAGGCGATCACCTCGATCAACCCGGGCCTCGCCCTTCCAGCAACCAGCATTGCCGTCGTTCATCGTTCGGACGGCTCGGGGACGACGTTCAACTTCACCCATTATTTGAGCCAGGTCAGCCCGGCCTGGAAGAGCGGTCCCGGCGAGGGGAAGACCGTAAATTTCCCGACCGGCGTCGGCGGCAAGGGCAATGAAGGCGTTGCCGGCTACGTGAAGCAGATCCCCAATTCGATCGGCTATGTCGAATATGCCTACGTCGTCCAGAACCACATGGCCTATGCGGCACTACAGAATTCTGCGGGCAATTTCGTCGTTCCGAGCGCACAGACTTTCTCCAATGCGGCCGAAAGCGCCAATTGGTCGGGCGCCACGGACTTCAACCTGGTGATGACCAATGCGCCCGGCGCGAACGCCTATCCGCTGACCGCGACGACGTTCATCCTCATGCCGCGACAGCCCGCCAACAAGGCGCGGTCGGATGCCGCCATAAAGTTCTTCCGCTTTGCGATGAGCAAGGGCCAGGCCCAGGCACAGAAGCTCGATTACGTGCCCCTTCCGGCAGCACTCGTACAGCAAGTCGACTCGTACATCGGCGCCAATATCAAGTGAACGCAACGGCCGCCTTTCGTGACAGCGGCGCGAAGAATGCCGGCCGGAGCGGTCATGCCGCAGATCGGATCTTTCATGGCCTGACCGCGGCCGCCGCCTGCCTCGTGCTGCTGCTCCTGGCGGGCGTCGCCGCCTCCATGGCCTGGGGGTCGCGCCTCGCGTTCGGCACGTTCGGCTTTGGCTTTCTGACTGCGAGCGACTGGGACGTTCCGGCCGCCAAATTCGGTGCCCTAGTTCCGATTTACGGGACCCTCGTTACCTCGGCGATTGCGCTCATCATCGCCGTGCCCGTCAGCATCGGTATCGCGCTGTTCCTGACCGACATCGCCCCGCGCTGGACGCGGGGCCCGATTGCAGTCGCCATCGAGTTGCTCGCCGCCATCCCGAGCATCATTTACGGGATGTGGGGTCTGTTCGTGTTTGCGCCGTTCATGGCGCAGCACGTGCAGCCCTGGCTGACCGAGCATCTCGGCAATTGGGCGATCATCGGCCCGCTCTTCTCGGGCCCTCCAATCGGCATCGGTGTGATGACGGCCGGGATCGTGCTCGGGATCATGGTCATTCCCTTCATCGCGTCCGTCGCTCGCGAAGTGTTCAGCGCCGTTCCGGCGCCACTTAAGGAATCCGCAGTGGCGCTGGGCTCCACGCGCTGGGAAATTCTCAGCCGGGTTACCTTGCCCTACACGCGCTCGGCGATCATCGGCGCGATTTTCCTGGGGCTCGGCCGCGCTCTGGGCGAGACGATGGCCGTAACGTTCGTTCTGGGCAACGCGCACGAACTCTCCGCATCACTGCTGATGCCGAGCAATTCGATCGCCGCCGCCATCGCCAACGAGTTCACCGAGGCCGACACCGACCTTTACCGGTCATCGCTCATCGCGCTCGGATTCCTCCTGTTCGTAGTCACCTTCATCGTGCTGACGATCGCCAAGCTGCTGCTGATGCGGATCAACAAGCAGCTTGGAAGGACGCACTGATGGCCATTCCGGTACGCCGCCGCGCCGCCGACATGCTCGCCTTCGTGTTTGCGAGCCTCGCGACGGCATTCGGTCTCTTCTGGCTGTTCTGGATTCTCTGGACCACGCTCTCGCGCGGCGCCGCCGCGCTCACGCCGGCGCTCTTCACGCAAATGACCCCGCCGCCAGGCGCGAGCGGCGGCTTGATCAACGCCTTTTACGGCAGTGCTGTAATGATCGCGCTTGCCCTGGCGATCGGAACGCCGATCGGCGTCGCGGCCGGAACTTACCTGGCGGAGCACGGTCGATACACTCGGCTTGCCGCGGTGATCAGCTTCGTCAACGACATCCTGCTGAGCGCCCCGTCCATCGTCATGGGTCTGTTCGTCTATGAACTGGTGGTCGTCACAATGGGCCATTTCTCCGGCCTTGCAGGCGCGATCGCCCTTGCCATGATCCTGCTGCCGATCGTCGTGCGCACGACCGAAGAATCGCTCCGGCTGGTCCCCGACCAGATGCGAGAGGCGGGATTCGCGCTGGGGATGCCGCGCTGGCGTGTGACCAGCCAGATTCTCTACAAGGCGGCGCGAAGCGCGATCCTTACCGGGATTCTCCTCGGTGCGGCGCGAATTGCCGGCGAGACCGCGCCGTTGCTGTTCACGGCTCTTAACAACCAGTTCTGGAGCGCGAGCCTCAATGGACCCCTTGCGAACGTCCCGGTCGTCATCTTCCAGTATGCGATGAGCCCCTATGACGAGTGGCACGTGCTTGCCTGGGCGGGCGCATTCGTCCTGACCGCGTTCGTGCTGGTTCTCAATCTCCTCGTCCGCACTCTCGGACGCAAAGGCACAGGGAAATGAACGATCACGTTTCAGCGCTGATGATCGATGCGCCCCGACAGGGCGCCGTCGATACGCCGACGAAGATCGATGTCCGCGATCTCAACTTCTATTACGGCAAGGCCCATGCGCTGAAGCATGTAAGCTTCGGCATTCCAGCCAACGCCGTGACGGCGATCATCGGCCCGTCCGGATGCGGCAAATCAACGCTTCTTCGAACAATCAACCGCATCTACGAGCTCTACCCGGACCAGCGCGCCGAAGGTGCCATCCTTATCGACGGGGCCAACGTGCTGGACCGGCGCTACCCTTTGTCGGACCTGCGCCGGCTGGTCGGGATGGTCTTTCAGAAGCCGACGCCCTTTGCCTCGTCCATTCGCAGCAACGTCGGCTTCGGACTGAATTATTACGAGCGAATGTCCAAGTCGGAAATCACCGACCGCATCGAGGATGCGCTGAAACAGGCCGCTCTGTGGGACGAGGTCAAGGACAAGCTCAACCACAGCGCCCTTTCGCTGTCGGGCGGCCAGCAGCAGCGCCTGTGCATCGCGCGGGCGATAGCAGTCAGGCCTGAAATCCTCCTTCTCGATGAAGCAACGTCGGCGCTCGACCCGATTTCGACGGCGAAGATCGAAGAGCTGATCCACGAGCTGCGCGAGCGTTTCACGATCGTCATCGTTACCCACAACATGCAGCAGGCGGCGCGCGTCTCGCAGCGCACCGCCTTCTTTCACCTCGGTGAGCTGGTCGAGTTCGGCAACACCAGCGAGATCTTCACCAACCCGCGCGAACAGCGCACCCGTGACTATATTACTGGCCGCTACGGCTGATCGGAGCACAAGGGATGCAGCAGGTTAGCGGACATACGTTGAAGGCCTTCGATGAGGACATCGAACGCCTGCGTGCGCTCATCAGCCAGATGGGCGGTCTTGCCGAACATGCGATCGGCGAGGCGATGCGCTGCCTCATGCAGCGTGACGTCGAGGCAGCGGCACGCATCGTCGAGGAGGACAAGAAGCTCGACCAGCTCGAGATTGAGACGGAGCGTCGGGCGGTCCAGCTGATAGCGCTCCGGGCGCCCATGGCCGGCGATCTTCGGGACGTCGTCGCCGCGCTGAAAATCTCCGGCGTCGTCGAGAGGATCGGGGACTACGCCAAGAATATCGCCAAGCGCGTTCCGCTGCTTGAGAATGTGGGAAAGATCGAGCCCCTTTCGCTCCTTCCGGAGATGGCACGGATCTCGACTGAAATGGTCCACAACGTGCTCGACGCCTTTGTCGAGCGTGATCCTCAAGCCGCGGTCGCGGTATGCGAGCGCGATTCGGCTGTCGACGATTTCTACGATTCCATTTTCCGGACGCTGCTCACCCACATGATGGAAAACCCGCAGACAATCGGCCAGTCGGCCCATCTGCTGTTCGTCGCCAAGAACCTCGAGCGGGTCGGCGACCATGCAACGAATATCGCTGAAATGGTCTATTATGCAGCGACCGGCGAACACATGGCCGACCGGCCTGGAAAGTCCCCGAGGTAGGCGATGTCGAACGCGCATCTTCTGCTGGTTGAAGACGACCGCGCTCTGGCGGATCTCGTCACGTTCCATTTCGAACGCGCGGGCTATGACGTGACCCGCACCGGCGACGGCGAAGAGGCGCTGATCCTGGTCGACGAAATCCGGCCCGATGTCATTCTCTTGGACTGGATGATCGAAGGAATCAGCGGAATAGAGGTCTGTCGACGCCTCCGCCGCCGCGCAACCACCGCCAACGTGCCGATCATGATGCTTACTGCGAGGGGCGAGGAAAGCGACCGGATCCGGGGGTTCGAAACGGGCGCGGACGATTATGTGACCAAGCCCTTCAGTCCGCGCGAACTCGTTGCCCGCGTCGGTGCAGTGCTTCGCCGGGTGCGTCCTGCGCTCGCTGGGGAGCAGCTTGGTTACGCGGACGTCGAAATGGACGTTGCCTCTCATCGCGTCCGGCGCGGGGGCGATCATGTACCGCTGGGCCCAACGGAGTTTCGCCTGCTGAGGCATTTTCTCGAACATCCGGGCCGCGTCTTCTCGCGCGAGCGCCTGCTCGAGACCGTCTGGTCACATGATCCGGATATCGACAGCCGCACCGTCGATGTTCACGTCCGCAGGCTGCGGCAGGCGCTCAATGCCGGAGATCGTCCGGACCTCATCCGCACCGTCAGATCTGCAGGCTATTCGCTCGACGCCGAAGCCTGAAATGCAGACGGCCCGCCAGGGCGGGCCGTCGCATCGTGACGCGAGGCAAGCCTATTTTATGTTGGAAGCAACATAGGCCTGGATTCGCTTCACAAGCGGCGCGGGCAGCGGGACATAGTCCAGTGCAGCGGCCTGCGGCTGCCCTTTTGTCAGTGCCCACCCGAAGAACTTCCGGGTCGACGCGCTCGAGGCTGCATTCTTCGGGTTTTTGTACATGAGGACGAAGGTCGAAGCAGTGATCGGATAGGCGTTCGGCCCCGGTGCATTCGTCATTACGAGGTTGAAATCCCTCGCGTGCGACCAGTCGGCCGTCGCGGCTGCAGCAGCGAAGGTCTTCGCATTCGGCGCCACCATCTTACCCGCCGAGTTCTGCATCTGAGTGTAAACCATCTTGTTCTGCGTCACGTAGGCATATTCGACGTAACCGAGGGAATAGGGGATCTGTTTTACGTAGCCGGCAACACCCTCATTTCCCTTTCCGCCGATCCCACCGTTCCAGGGAACGGTAGTCCCTTCCCCGAACTTCGACTTCCAGCCGGGGCTGACCTGGCTGAGGTAATGCGTGAAGTTGAACGTGGTCCCGGAGCCGTCTGACCGGTGAACCGGCGTGATTGCCTTGGCCGGGAAGTGCAGTCCCGGGTTGAGCTTCGCGATGCGCGGATCGTTCCACATTTTGATCTCGCCGGCGTAAATTGCGGCGAGCAGCGGACCGCTGAGCTTAACCTGGCCGGGACGCGCTCCCGGGATATTGATGACCGGCACGACGCCGCCGATGACGACGGGAAATTGAGCAAGACCAGCGGCAGCCAATTCCTCGCTCGCCAGCGGCTTGTCGGTTGCACCGAAATCGACCGTGCCCGCCTTGATCTGCGCGATGCCGCCGCCCGAACCGATCGACTGGTAGTTGATCTCCTCGCCCCCGGCCTTCTTGAAGTCGGATGCCCATTTCGAGAGCACTGGGTAGACGAAGGTCGAGCCTGCGCCGGTGATTGCGGCATTGGCAGGAACGGCGATCGCCGCCGCCGAGGCTAAGAATGTAATCGAACGAGCAAGCATGTTCATCTGGAGATTCCCCCGAGTGTGACAACCGGCGACGTTCATCGCCACCGCTTCGGCGCTACGCTGGCTCGGCGACGCTGATGTGACTTGATTGTTGCGGTTTGGTTGCGGCTCGCACGGGGGTCGGGGACCGGCCGGCCGCGTCGACCCTTGGGCGCGGAATTGGACGCTCGAAACAGCTGTAACAAAAGTGACCAACCCCCGTCACAGCACCATCCGCTTTGAGCGATTAGCGGCGGAATCGAGTTCGAGGACTCGCCTTTAGAAGAGCGCTCCACGGGGGGGCGACGAAAAAGAGGGGCTGCATTTCATGAAGGTCTATCATCGGCTCGCCGCCGGAGCCGCGGTTGTTGCTATCGCCATCGCCGGTCTTACGCCGGTCGAAGCAAAGCCGCGAGCGCATCGCTCCGTGCACCGGCACGCCATCGATCTGCGCGATGCCGAGATCAAGGCTCTTGAAGCGAAGATCGACGCTCTGACCCAGCGCCTCGACGCGCAGGAAGCTGCGCAGCAGGCGACCGCCCAGCAGGCCCAGACCGCACAGGCCGCTGCAACTGCCGCGCAGACTCAGGCCACCGCGGCCCTTGGCCAGTCCCAGGCGGCGCAGGTTCAGGCCGCAGCGGTCGAGAAGCAGGTGCCCCCACTCGAGAAGGCGCTCAAGGGCGGCTGGTTTGCCAATACGACCATCAGCGGCAAGGCCTTCCTCAACGTCAGCAACATCCATCAGACGTCGACCGACCTTCTGGGCGTGAAGACCGACAGCGCGCAGAACGGCACGCAAACCGAACTGAAGCGCTTTTACCTGGGCGTCGATCACAAATTCAGCGATATCTTCTCGGCGAACATCACCACCGATTTCCGCTACAATGCGAATGGCACCAGCAAGGACGTGCTGGTCTATGTGAAGAAGGCCTTCGTTCAGGCCAAGCTCGACCCCGCTTTCATCGTTCGCATTGGCGCTGCCGACCTGCCCTGGGTCCCCTTCGATGAAGGCATTTACGGCTATCGCTTCGTCGAGAACACGCTGATCGATCGTACCAAGTTTGGAACGTCGTCCGATTGGGGCGTCCACCTTCTCGGGAGCTTTGCCAACAATCTCGTCAGCTACCAGGTCTCGGCGATCAATGGCGCCGGATACAAGACGCTGTCCCGCAGTTCCGATACGATCGACCTTGAGGGCCGCGTCAGCGTCAACCCGGTCAAGTCCGTCACGCTGGCGGTCGGTGGCTACACGGGCAAGCTGGGCAAGAGTGCAGCAAATCTTCCGAGCTCGTCGACGCCGCATACGGCCACTCGCTTCAACGCACTTGCTGCCTACACCGACAAGCGCATCCGTGCCGGCGTCGAATATTTCGCGGCGAAGAACTGGAACAATGTTGCAAGCCTTGCGAGCGACAAGTCCAACGGCTGGTCCGCATTCGGCTCCTTCGCCTTCACGCCGAAGATTTCCGCCTTCGGTCGCTACGATTGGGTGAAGCCAAGCCGGGACCAGGCCCCGTCGCTGAAGGATCATTACTTCAATGTCGGCCTCGACTATAAGCCGATTGCGCCGCTCGACCTGGCGCTCGTGTACAAGCGCGAGCGAGCCAATCACGGCTTCCTTGCAACCTCGAATGGCACGATCGGCGGTGCAGATCGCGGCACCTACGACGAGTTCGGACTATTCGGACAAGTTGCCTTCTGATCGCCTTTCGACTTCTCTCCCCGAGTTCGAAAGGCTGCCCCCTCGCGTCTTGCGAGGGGGCCCTCCGGGTTCCACGAGGTGGCTGACCGCAATCAATCCGCTACAGAGCCGGACATGACGGCTTCCAGTGCAAGTGAACGAGCACTGATCGCTGCCATCGACGAGCCTGCGCTGATCGTCGATCGCAGCATCGTGTGGCTTGCCAACCGGGCGGCGCAGAAGCTTCTGGGAAGCTCTATCGAGGGCCGCGACATTCGCCTCGCCATCCGGCATCCGCAGGCTCTGGAGCGGATCCTTGGCCATGCATCCACCGAGCTCGATGTGACCGGAATAGCCGAGCCTGGTCGCTCCTGGCGGCTCGTCATTCGCGAGCTCGGTCAAAATCGCACGCTCGTGCGCATGATTGACCGCTCGGGGGCCGTCTCGGCCGAAAAGATGCGCGTCGATTTCGTGGCCAATGCGAGCCATGAGCTAAGGACACCCTTGTCGACCGTGCTCGGCTATGCCGAGACACTCGCCGACGAAGGCGACCTGTCGGACGAGCTGCGGGCCAATTTCGGCCGTACCATCCGCGATGAGGCAAGGCGCATGCTTCGGATCATCGAGGATCTGATGAGCCTATCGAGGATCGAGGCGGACCGTTTCGTCGCTCCAGGGGGCCGGGTAGCAGTCGCGGACATTATCGAAACAGCGATGCGCAATGCCGGTCACGCGGGCTCGAGCCGTGCCTGCGAACTCAAGCTTGCTCTTGCCGCCGATCTTCCGCCCGTCCGCGGCGACAGGGCGCAGCTCGTGCAGCTCCTCGACAATCTCATCAGCAATGCGCTTCGCTACGGATGCGACCGGCCAGGTTCGACAATCGACATCGCCGCCAAAGGCAGCGGCCCCTGGGTCGTCCTTAGCGTTACCGATCATGGGCCGGGCGTTGCACGCGAGCATCTGCCGCGCCTTACCGAGCGCTTCTACCGTGTCGACGCCGGGCGCAGCCGGGAGTCGGGCGGGACTGGCCTTGGGCTTGCGATCGTCAAGCACATCGTCGAACGCCACCGGGGCTCGCTGGAGATCAAGAGCACGCCAGGGCTCGGGACGAACGTCATCGTCCGCCTCCCGGCGGCGGTCTGACTTGAATTGGGGAGGATCCTCGTTCCTAGTGAACGAACCTTGCAACGACGTCGCGGTAGGAGCGCGACACCTTCACCTGCGCTCCTGAATCTAGAACGAGGAAGCACTCGCCGTTGGTGTGCGGCTTCACCTGGCGCACGAGGTCGAGATTGACGATGGTCGAGCGGTGGACGCGCTGGAACCGCCGCGGGTCGAGGCGCTTCTCGAGGTCCTTCATCGTCTCGCGCAGGATCAGCGTATTGTCGCCCGTCTGGATGCACATGTAATCGCCGGCGGCATCGATCCGCTCGATCGTATCGACGTCGACGCGGAAGATCTGCCCCTGGTCCTTGATGTTGATCATCTTCTCGTAGCGATTGGCAGCGGGGGCCTCGGGCGAGGCGTCTGCGAGTTCCTCGGCAGCTTCAGGGGCATGTTCGGCAAGCGCTTCCTTGAGGCGCTCGCTTTCTTCGGCGCTGCGCTTCTCGAGGAGCCGCTGGCGCACCCGGTCCATGGTTGCCGCCAGCCGATCCTCGTCGACCGGCTTCATCAGATAGTCGACAGCCTGGGCATCGAAGGCACGAAGCGCATGTTCGCCGTAGGCCGTGACGAACACGAACAACGGCGGTTCGACGTCCATCAGGCCCTGGATCACCGAAAATCCGTCGAAACCCGGCATCTGGATGTCCAGGAAGACGAGGTCGGGCTTGTGAGTCTTGATCTGGCGGATCGCCTCGCGCCCGTTGGCGGCTGTCGCGACGATTTCGACGTCATCGAAGGCCTGCAGCCGTAGCTGCAAGCCCTGTGTCGCGAGGGGTTCGTCATCGACCAAAATGGTCCGGATGGTCATCAGGCCTTGTCTCCGGTTTCGTAAGGAATTTCTAGGATAACGCTAAAGCCCCCCCGCTCGTTCTGTCTGGTCTCGAAACGATGTCCGCCGCCATAGGCCTGCGACAGCCGGTCTCGAATGTTCGCCAGACCGACGCCGGTCGAGGGACTGGCGGCAATTCCGGCGCCTTCGCCATTGCCGTTGTCGGCAACCTCGATCCTTACCGCCTGACCCTCCCTCGTCGCAGTGATCCAGATGTCCGCGCCGTTTTCGGCAGGAGTGACCGCATATTTGATTGCATTCTCGATCAGCGGCTGGAGCAGCAGCGATGGAAGGCGGGCCCCGATCGTCTCCGATTCAATGCGGAAATGCGGCCTCAGACGGTCCTCGAAACGCATCTTCTCGATTTCGAGGTAGAGTTTCAGCGTTTCGACCTCCTGCGCAAGGGTCACCTTGGCGGTCGGCTCGTTGGCGAGCGTGTAGCGAAGAAAGGAGGACAGCCGCGCGAGCATCGCATTGGCGCGCTCCGTCTGTTTCAAAAGTACCAGCGTCGAGATCGAATTCAGGGTGTTGAACAGGAAGTGCGGATTGAGCTGATAGCGCAGCATCGCAAGCTGCGCAGTGGAGGCCTGCCCTTCGAGCATTTCACGCTGCCGGATCTGGTCTTCGAGCAGCAGGAAATAGTTGATACCGTAGTAAAGGGCCGTCCATGCCGCGAGCAGCGAGAAATTGAGCAGGATCGCGCCGAAATACTCGACCACCCCCACGGGGTTGAACTGGGCCTTGACGAAGGTCGCGACGCTCCAGGTCTCGATGACCGAGAATGCGGCCGAGGCGAGCAGCACGGCGATCAGCGACATGACCAGCGTCAAGAGCGGCTTCATCTTGATGAGCCGGCGGAACAGCGAGGCCATGAGCAGCGTCAGGGAATAACCGGTCGCCGTCAGCAGCAGGGTGTGGACCAGGAACATCCAGCCCATCGAATTTGCAAAGCCGGACAGCGACCGGAGGAAGAAATACCCGCTCCAGCCGATCGACTGGAGGATCCAGAAGGCGCGGTTCTTGTCCTCGAAGAAGGGCCGGTCGAGCCCCATTCCCCGGGCGATCGGTTCCGCCGGTGACTGGATCTTGGGCGTGTCGCTTGCACGCCGCGGCGTGGCCGCTCGCCGGTCGAGGGTCGCGCTGTCGGTTGCCATCGATTCAGGGATATAGAGGCGCCGCTCGCCCTTTGCGAGCGGGAGACTTCAGGCAGATTTCTGCCCTGGGCGAACGATTCTTAACGAAGGTTATGAACCGGTGCTTCAAGGCAGGCGAAAAAGGCAAAGGTCTTAACCCCACTTCAACTCTCTTTGTCTAATCCGCAGGCCAGTAGTCAAACGGCGGGCGGATGTACGAAGCTCCTGATCGGTATAAGCGGTTGATTTCGGCACGGCTTCCCGGAGGGGAGTCGGCGGGTATTGCAGCCCGTGAAGCGGAATCGGAAAGCTCGCCGCTGCGCGACGTGCAGCTGATTTCGCGCGCGCAGCTCGCGCCCTTCTTTGCCGCCGCCAACGTTGTCGCAGCCCTCATGATGGTCGCCAACCTCTGGGATGTGATCCCGGCCCAATGGCTCCTTCCCTGGGCCGGCGCGATCGCTCTCTTCAACTTTGCCGCAATGCAGATCGCCCGCACCCAATCCATCACGTGCGTCGGCCGCTCGGGCCACCGCGTGCCTTATTGGCAGCTCGTCGGCGATGTCGCGATCAGGGCGTTCACCTTCCTTTGCGTGCCGCTCTATTTCTTTCCTCATCTTGACCCCGGCACGCAGGTGATCGCCGCCTCCGTCATGGCCGGTCTTGGAATTGCCGGCCTCGGGCTCGTCGTCGTGCCGCAATGCGCAATGGCCTGGATGATCGCGTTCACCGGCGGGGTCGGCGGATCCCTTCTCCTTGCACGGCACAGCGTGCCCTTTCAGCACATGCTCTCGATCCTGTTCACGCTCGGAGTATCGATTACCGGCGTGATGACAGTCGCGCGCTGGGCGTTCCATCAGCTCAAGACCAATGCGGACGTCGGCAGCCAGAGCGAGAGTGCAAGCCTGCTTCTCCAGGAATATGAGCAGCGGGGCGTCGGCTGGCTGTGGCAGGTCGATGGCGATAATCGCGTCACGTACATCAGCGCCCGCATGAGCACGATGCTTGGACGGCCGGCGAGCCAGCTCATCGGCCACTCGTTCCCTGCGCTCCTTGGCGGACATGCCGAACTTGGCCGGGTGCTCCTCGAGAAGCAGCCGTTCAATGCCCTCGAGATGGAGCTCGGTACTCCGCGCGGAACGCGCTGGATCTCAATGGCAGGCGATCCCATTATTGATACGGCGGGCCGCTTCGAGGGATTCCGCGGCGTCGGCTCGGACATCACCGAGATCCGTCAGACGCAGGAGCGCCTCACCCACCTTGCCAATGTAGACGTCCTGTCGGGCCTGCCCAATCGCGGCCGCGTGCGCCAGCTCCTGGGCGAAGCGCTTCGCGGTGCGACGAGCGGCAATGTGCCCTGCGCGATCATGTTCCTCGATCTCGACGGCTTCAAGCCGGTCAACGACACGTTCGGCCATCCCAAGGGGGACGCCGTCCTTCGCGCTGTCGCCAAGCGTCTGGTTGACGAGGTTGCTTCCGAGGGAACGGTCGGACGAATGGGCGGAGACGAGTTTGCGATCGTCATCAACGACGCCCAGAGCCGCCGGAAGGTCGAGTCTCTTGCAGACCGCATCATCCAGTCGATCAAAGAACCCTACATGATCGACCAGACCGAGATCCGAATCGGCGTATCGATCGGGTGCGCCTTCGGTCCGATCGACGGAGCGACGGTGGACGATCTCATCCTCAAGGCCGACCTTGCGCTCTACCAGGCGAAAGATGCCGGCCGCGGAGTCGCGCGCTACTTCTCGTCGGAACTCCAGTCCGAGCAGGAGGACAGGGTGCGCCTCGAGGGCGATCTCAGGAGCGCCATCGCCTCCAAGCAGTTCCACCTCGTCTTCCAACCGCTGATCAATGCAAAGTCGCAACGGCTGATCGGCTTTGAAGCGCTGATTCGCTGGAATCACCCCCAGCGCGGCCTCGTGCCTCCCAACGTCTTCATTCCCGTCGCCGAGGAAACCGGCCTCATGCCGGCGATCGGCGAATGGGTCATCGACGAAGCCTGCCGCGCGACTGCAACCTGGCCCGAGCCGATCACGGTCGCCCTCAACATCAGCCCGAAGCAGATCATTCAGCCAAATCTTCCCAATGTCGTCAGCGAGGCGCTTGCCCGTTACAAGCTCGCCGGAAATCGCCTTGAGCTCGAAGTCACCGAAGGCGTGTTCCTGGGCGACAACGGCTCGACGCTCGATGTGCTAAAGCGGCTTCGGGCGCTGGGCGTCGGGATCGCGCTCGACGACTTCGGCACCGGCTATTCATCGATCGGCTATCTGAACAAGGCCGTGTTCCACAAGCTGAAGATCGACGGCAGTTTCGTCCGCGAGGCGGGTTCTCGGCCCGAAAACGTCGCGATCATCCAGTCGATCGTCCAGCTCGCGAAAAGCTTCCGCATGTCCGTGACCGCCGAAGGGGTAGAGACCGCCGAGGATTTCGAGCGGATGCGCGATCTCGGCTGCGACACGATCCAGGGCTACCTGTTCGGGAAGCCGCTTGCCTACGAGCGGGCGAACCAGATGGTGGTTGGCCTCGGTGCAAAGCGGATGGCGGGCTGACCTTGGAGGCCTGACGGCGCCTGCTGCCGTTTCGAGATTTTCCCTTGGCTTGCATTAGGATAGACTGGGCAGGACACCAGGGGTGCAAAGCGTGCCGCGAATGACCGCGCTGCAATTCAAGTATCAAAGCGGCCGCGTGATCGCGCTCGGACGGGTGATGCTCGCCACCCTTTTCCTCGTCGCCGTGCTGTTCGACAGAAGCCAGCCATTGCGGGCGGTCGCCGGCAACTATTCGCTCCTGATCCTTTATGCCGCGCTGGTGATTGCGGTGGCCGCCGCGACCTGGCGCCACTGGTGGCTCGACGCCCGTCTCGCGATCGTGACGCACGCGGCCGACATGGCGGTATTCACCGCGATCGTATTTTCGACCAACGGCTCGACCAGCCCATTCTTCCTGTTCTTCGTGCTCCCACTCCTGTCGGCGGCGATCCGGTGGAGCTGGCGCGAGACTGCGCTGACGGCGAGCGCTCTTATCGCACTCTATCTTGTTGCAGGACTTCTCGTCGCCGGCACCGAGAGCTTCGAGCTGGAACGGTTTGTCGTGCGCGGCGGATGGCTCGTCATTCTGTCGCTCCTTCTCATCTGGTTCGGGATCCATCAGCGCTCGACCCGCCTCTTCTTCAGGATTGAGGACTTCGAAGGCGTCGGCGCCGATGAGCAGAATCCGCTCGCCCGCGCTCTTCGCCCGGTGATGCGGGTCGCGCAGGCAAGGTGCGGAGCGCTCATCATCGGAGCAACCGGAGAGGAGCCGAGCGACGGGTTCCTTTTGACGGGCGACGAGCGCCAAAGCTTCAGCGTTGGACGACCGTTCGTCCGGCAGGTGAATTTCTCGGCCCTCCTCGTTGATGCAGTGCGTGATCGGGCGTTGACCCGGGTGCCCGAGGGCCGGTTTCAGTTCAGCCGCGCCTCCTCATTCGTCGATCTCGATCAATTGGCGAGCATCGGCGCGCGCGATGTCCTGATTGCCGAGGTTCATAACGGAACTCAGCACGGATGGCTTGCGCTCTGGGGCATTTCGGACCTCTCGACCGACTTCATCGATTTCGGGCGCGAGCTCGGGACCGCGGCCGGTTTCCTGCTCGAGCGCCATGCCCTTCTCCAGGCGATCGAGACGGGCGCGGCCGCGCGAACGCGGCTGTCGCTCGCGCGCGACGTCCACGACAGCATTGTCCAGTTTCTCGCGGGGACGAGCTTTCGCGTGGAAGCGATCAAGCGTGCCGCCAAGTCGGGCGCCGACGTCAGCGACGAGCTCGACGAGCTGAAGCGCCTGCTTCTTGAGGAACAGGGGGAAATCCGCGGGTTCGTGCTCGCGCTCAGACGCGGCCGGGATGTCGAGCTCGGCGAATCGGTGGTGGAATTGCGCGCGCTTGCCGAGCGGCTGAGCAACCAATGGTCGGTCGACTGCAGGATCAGTGCCAAGGATGACGAGGCTGCAATTCCCATTCGTCTTCACCTCGACCTCCAGCAAATGCTGCGCGAAGCGGTCGCGAACGCGGTCAGGCACGGAAACGCCGACCGTATCGACGTCGGCCTCGCCGTCGAGGAAGGCCGGCTGGAACTCAGCGTCGCCGATAATGGGCGGGGTTTCTCCAACGGCGACGGCGGGACGTTCGCCGAGCCCTGGTCCCTGAAGGAGCGGGTGGAACGAGCCAATGGCACGATCCGGTTGGTTTCTGCGCCGGGATCGACCAATGTGCTGATAAGCCTTCCTCTCGCTGGAGCCGCTGCGTGACCCGTGTCCTTCTCGTCGACGATCATCCGATGATTGCAGCTGCCCTCGAGATGCTGCTTCGCGGCACCGACTACGAGCTCCTGGGCCGCGCTCGAACTGCTGCCGAAGCGACCAGGCTGATCGCCAAGCTGAAACCCGACCTGCTGCTGCTGGACGTCCATTTGCCCGACGGTTCAGGACTGGACGTCCTGAAACGCATCTCTGGACCCCGCACGCGGCGCAAGACGATCCTGTTGACCGCGGGCATGGACGAAGCGCAGCTCCTCGCGGCCGCCGAGCTGTCACCCGACGGCATGGTGCTCAAGACTTCCGATCCTGGCCACCTGCTCGAATGCATGGACGCGGTCGTGGCCGGCAGCCGGTGGATCGATCCCGAGATTTCCGAGCAGACTCGGCAGGCCGAGGCGAAAGCGGCGTCCGCCCCGCCGCTGACGAGGCGCGAACGCGAGCTCATCGAGCTGGTTCGCCAGGGCCTCAGGAACCGCGATATCGCTTCCGAGCTCGGAGTGACCGAGGGAACCGTCAAGGTCTATCTTCACGCGATCTTCGACAAGCTTCATGTCGAGAACCGTACCGAGCTCGCGCTCCGTTCGGCGGAGCTTATCGGCCGCTAGATCCGGAGCTGACTTCCGAGTTCGACGACCCGGTTGGTCGGGAGCTTGAAGAACTCCATCGCGCTTTCCGAACTCTTGAGCATCAGCGCAAAGAGCTTCTCTCGCCACAGCGCCATCCCCGGCACCTTCTTGGAGGGAATGAGCTTCTGCCGGCCAAGGAAGAAACTGGTGCTCATCATGTTGAAGGGCTCGCCGCAGGTGTCGATACGCGCAAGGTCACGCGGGATGTCGACCTCCTCCATATAGCCGTAGTGAAGAACGACCCGGTAGAACCCCTGGCCGGCGTCGTGCACCTCGAGCCGTTTATCGGCGGCTACGACCGGGATTTCCTCGACCTTTACGTTGAGGATCAGCACGCGGCTGTGGAGCACCTGGTTGTGCTTCAGATTGTGGAGAAGCGCGGCAGGAACCACCTCCGCCGAGGTCGAGAGGAAGACCGAAGTCCCGCGGACCCGGTGGACCGAGGCTGCCGCCGACTTGATGAACACTGCAAGGGGAAGAGCTGCTTCGGACAATCGTTCTCGCATCAGGCTGCGGCCCTTCGCCCAGGTCGTCAGCACGGTGAAGCTGATCGCCGCCACGAGTAGCGGGAACCAGCCGCCGTCGGGGATCTTGGTGATGTTCGAGGCGAAATAGGCGCCGTCGACGAGAAGAAACAGCGAGGTGGCGCCGATCGCCAGCACGCGGTTCCATTTCCAGACGTAGAGCATCAACACACCCAGCATGACCGATGTGATGAGCATCGTTCCGGTTACCGCGATGCCGTACGCCGATGCGAGCTTGCCCGACTGCTTGAAGCCGAGCACGAGGATGATCACCATCGCGAGCAAGCTCCAGTTGACCGCGGGTATGTAGATTTGTCCTCGCGCTTTCTCGCTCGTGTGCTCAGTTCTCAGGCGAGGCAGGAAGCCGAGCTGAATTGCCTGGTGGGTAACCGAGAAGGCGCCGGAGATGACCGCCTGGCTCGCAATGACCGTGGCGATGGTGGCGAGGAAAACGAGGGGCAGGCGCGCCCATTCGGGAGCGAGCAGGAAAAAGGGGTTGGTCGCCGCTTGTGGGTGCCCGAGCAGCAGTGCGCCCTGGCCCATATAATTTATGACGAGGCAGGGATAGACCACCGTTACCCAAGAAATGTTGATTGCCTTGCGGCCGAAGTGGCCCATGTCGGCATAAAGAGCTTCGGCCCCGGTGACCGCAAGAAACACCGATCCGAGCGCAAGGAAGGCAAGCTTGGGATTGTAGGCAAAGAAGCGGACCGCCCACAGCGGGTTGAGTATCCCGACGATCTCGGGATGGATGACGATGTTGCTTACCCCCAGGGCTGCAAGCACTGCGAAATAGACGAGCATCACCGGCCCGAACATGTTTCCGACCTTCGCGGTGCCCCGCGACTGGACGATGAAAAGGCCCATCAGAATGCCAATGGCGATCGGGATCACGAGTGGCTGCAGGCCCGCCTGGACCACCTCCAGGCCCTCGACCGCCGAGAGAACCGAAATTGCCGGAGTGATCATCGCGTCGCCGTAGAAAAGGCAGGTTGCAAGGACGCCGAGGATCACGAGTGTCGGCGCCCAGTTCTTCTTGCCCTCGAGATTGCGAGCGATCAGCGAAAGAAGCGCAAACGAACCGCCTTCGCCGCGATTGTCGGCGCGCATTGCGACCCTCACATATTTGAAGGTCACGATCATCATGAGCGTCCAGAAGATGAGGCTGAGGACACCGAAGATGTGGAGGCGGTCGACGGCGAGCGGGTGCGGCCCCAGGAAGCTCTCCTTCATCGTGTACAGGGGCGAGGTTCCGATATCGCCGTAGACGACGCCGATCGCGCCCACCATCAGCTTGGGCAGGGCTTCCCTGGGGCCGTGGTGCCTGTCGTCAGCGTCGAACGCCGCGGGTGTTGCGAGTGTCGCCATGGACGGGCGATGTGGGCGCGGCCTGCATAAAGATTCTATGTGGTTTTTTGAGAGCCCCCCATGAGGGACGGGGACTGAAGGGGCAGCGGTGCTCTTGGCGTGCGGCGCCTCGAGGAGCAATTAGCGCCAATGCTGCAACGGCTTCCCGAAGAGGCGCGTCCGTCGATGCTCTTGCGCGTGCAGGCCTATGCCGGCGCTGTTGCGATGGTCGCGGTTTCCACCCTGATCGGCCTCTGGATCGCGCCGCGGTGGGGCACCGCCCCCGTGGACATGATCTATCTTCCCGCGGTTCTTGCGGCGGCCGCCCTGTGGGGGCTTGGCCCGGCGCTACTTGCAGGCGTCGGGGCGGGCCTTGCCTACAATTTCTTCTTCACGGAGCCGGTTCACACGTTCCGGATGAACCGCGTTGCGGACGTCGTGACGGTCATCGTCCTTCTGATCGTGGCACTCGTGACCAGCCGGCTCGCCGCCGGGATCCGGGCGCAGGCGCGGCTGGCGGCGGCGCATGCCGCGCGCAACGCGACCATCGCGGGCTTTGCAAGACGCTTGCTGTCGTCGAGCAGCGAAGAGGAGATCGCCCGCACGACCTGTGCGGAACTGCGCGTCCTCCTGGGCTGCAACGCCATGATCGTCAAAGGGCTTCCTGAGCCCGTGATCGTCGCCTCGGACCCGCCAAATCGGCTGACCCCGAGCGATGTTGCAGCAGCGGCGCTCACCCTGGAGACGGGGGAGCCCGCCGGCCGCCGAACGGCCCGGGCACAGCCCGCCGAATGGGTCTTCTACCCGGTGCGGTCGGAAGGTGCGCCGATTGCGGCAGCAGGCCTTGCTCGCGACGATGGAATGCCTCCGGTGGACGAAGCTCAGCTGCAGCTTCTCACCAGCCTCCTCGACCAGGTCGCACTTGCGCTCGAGCGCGCGCGGCTCGACGCGCAAACGCGCCAGTTCGCGACCGTCCGGGAGCGGGACCGTTTGCGCTCGGCGCTCCTCGGCTCGATCGGGGAGGACTTGCGTCCTTCGCTTGCCGCCATCAGCGGCGCTGTTCGAGATCTGCGCAGGGCGGGAAATGCCGACAAGTCGTTGGTCTTGAGCATCGGAAGCGAAACAGCGAAGCTCGAACGCTATATCTCCAACCTCCTGAAACTCGATCCCGCCTCGGACCAGAAGCCGATCAGGGCAGGAAGCGTCGCCATCGACCTGTTCCAGAGGACGGTCTCGAGAGACGGCAGGGACGTCCACCTGACGCCGAAGGAATATGCGGTTCTTGCCGAACTTGCCAAACACCCGGGCCGAGTGCTCAGCCACGAGCATCTGCTGCGCACGGCCTGGGGACCCGCGCAGGAGACCCAGACCGAATATCTACGCGTCGCTGTCCGCGCGCTGAGGCAGAAACTGGAGCGCAACCCGGCGCGGCCGGAGATCATCATCAACGAACCCGCGGTGGGCTACCGCCTGGTTGCCGGATAGGATCCGCTAGGCGGGCTCGAGCGCCTTGCCCAAAGCGTCGCGGATGCGTGCTGCAAGCGCTTGCCGGCTGTAGGGCTTGGCCAGAAGGTTGACGCCCGGGTCGAGACGCCCGCCGTGCACGATCGCATTTTCCGTATATCCGGAGGTAAACAGGATCGCGATGCCGGGGATGAGCTCCCGTGCCTTGCGCGCCAGTTCGGGACTGCGCACCGGGCCCGGCATCACGACGTCGGTGAAGAGCAGGTCGATCTTCACTCCGCTTTCGAGAATCGGGACCGCGCTTGCAGCGTCCTTGGCCGTGAGCACCTTATAGCCGAGCTCGCGCAGCATGTCCGTGACGATCCCGCGGACTTCGCCATCATCCTCGACGACCAGGATCGTCTCGGAGCCGCCGCCGGCTTCCACGAGTTCAGGACCTGCTGCAACTTCCTCGCTCTCGTAGATGCGCGGGAGGTAGAGCCGCACCGTGGTTCCCTCGCCGACCTCGCTGTAGATTTTCACGTGGCCGCCCGACTGCTTGGCGAAACCGTAGACCATCGAGAGTCCAAGGCCCGACCCCTTGCCTTCGGCCTTGGTCGTGAAAAAGGGCTCGAACACGCGCTCGAGCAGTTCGGCCGGCATGCCGCTTCCGGTGTCGCTGACGGCGAGCATCACATATTGGCCGGGCCGGACGTCGGAGTTCTGGAGGGAATAGGCGTGATCGAGATGCGCATTGCGCGCCTCGACAGTGAGCTTACCGACCCCGTCCATCGCGTCACGTGCGTTGATCGCGAGATTGAGCACTGCATTCTCGACCTGGGTCGGGTCGGCAAACGCATTCCACAGGGTGGCCGAAACCACTGTTTCCATTTCGATGCTTTCGCCGATGCTGCGGCGCAGGAGATCCTCCATGCCGCCGACGAGCCGGCCGATGTTGATCACCTTCGGCTCCAGCGGCTGGCGCCGCCCGAAGGCAAGCAGCTGGCTCGCAAGCTTGGCGCCGCGCTGGACGCCGGCCATCGCGTTGACAATGCGCCGCTCGGCCTTGCTCCCCGGTGTGATTTCAGCCTGAAGAAGCTGGAGGTTTCCGGATATGATCTGGAGGAGGTTGTTGAAGTCGTGGGCGACTCCTCCGGTCAGCTTTCCGATCGATTCCATTTTCTGCGCCTGCTGCAACGCGACCTCAGCCGCGCGGCGCTCGGCAATCTCGTCAACGACGCGTGCCTCGAGCGTTTCATTGAGCTCGCGCAGCGCCTGCTCGGCGCGCTTGCGGGTAATCACGATGGAGGCGCTGCGCGTGATCAGTTCGACAAGGTCCAGATCTCCCTGAACAGGTTCGCGCGGTTCACGGTGGTACATCGCGAACGTTCCCAGGACCTTGCCTGCGCCGGTGACGATCGGGATGGACCAGCAGGCGGCGATCCCGTGCTCGCTCGCGAGGCCGCGAAAGTCCCGCCACTTGGTATCCGATGCAATGTCGGTGACGAAAACAGGCTCGCCCGTGAAGGCCGCCGTGCCGCAGGAGCCGACGTCGGGGCCGATCTCCACGCCGTCGATCGCCTCGTTATAGGCATCGGGCAAAGTGGGAGCGGCACCGTGCCGAAGATGCTTCCCGTCCGGGTCGAGAAGGAGGATCGAGGCGAGGACGCCGCAGCTCGAATTCTCTTCGACGATCCTCGTCAAGGCCTCGAGCGTCTCCTCGAGGGGCCGGTCCTCGATCGCGAGCTCGAGCACGCGGTTGTGCACCGTGCCGAGGGCCTCGGCACGTTTGTGGTCGGTAACGTCATAGCCCTCGACGAAAATGCCGATGAGTTCGCCATCCTCATTCGTGATCGGCTGGTAGACGAAATCGACGAACTTTTCGTGTTTCCCGCCGACCTTGCCCAGCCGGACCGGTACGGCGCGGCCGATATAGGCCTCTCCGGACCTTGCGACGTTGTCGAGCAGCTCGATGAAGCCCTGGTCGGCGACTTCGGGAAGCGCCTCCCGAACCGTCTTGCCGACGACCTTGCGTCCGACGAGCGCCTCATAGGCGGGATTGGCCATGACGAACCGGTGTTCGGGCCCTTCGAGCAGCGCGGTGAACCCCGGCGCGGCGTCGAACATTCGCCGAAGCCGCTCGCGCTCGCCGCTGAGACGCCGCTCCGCGCGAACCTTCGAAGTGGTCTCGACGACGATCACAATGACCCCGACGATACTTCCATCGTCATTGATCACCGGCGAATAATCGAGGTTCATCCAGACGGGCTCGAGGCCGTCGCTGCGCTGGAGAGCGAGCTCCTGGTCCTGGTAGGAAAGGCTTTCGCCCAGGTGGAACACCCGGTCCATGACAGTGCGGTTCCAGTCCGCTGCTTCGGGCCAGCCATCGAGGACGTCGGCTCCCAGGATCTGCGGGTGCCTGGCGCCTGCAAACAGCGCATAGGCATCATTGTAGATCATCACGCCGGGCTCGCCCCAAAGGGTCACGATAGGCACCGGCGACTGGAGGATGAGCGCGACCGTGGTCTTCAGAACGGCGGGCCATGTGTCGATTGGCCCGAGGGAGCTGGCGGACCAATCGAAAGCGGTAATGCGATCACGCATCTCGCCGACACCGGCAAGAAAGCCGGGCCGGCTGTACTGGGTACGCGGCATATCCATCGCGGGGCCTTTAGGGAGAATGTCCGTCTTCGCCAAAAGATTGATCGCCGGTTCAGTTCCGGCGCGCCGGATGGGGAGGGCCTACTTTCTCTTGCCGCCCCTGGCGGCCCTTGGTTTTTCCGGACGCGCCGCAAGGCTGGAGGAAGACATCGGTAGCAAGCGTCGCCGCCTTCCTGCTTGGGGTCGGGGCCTTCGATCGCTCCAAGAAGGCGCTGTTCCAGATCAGTATCTTGCCAGAATGAATTCACGCGCCGCGCGATATTCCTCCTGCGTCACGCGTCCGTCCCGATCGACGTCGGCAAGCTTGCGGAAGGCCTCTGCGGCTGCCTGCGCCTCTCCGGGCTCAAGCAGGATGTCGCCGTTGGCATCGTAATATTTGAGGGCCCAGTTCATCAGAACCCAGTCGCGTTCGAAGATCTGCAGCGCCGCGGGCGTCGGCTGCAAGCTGGCCTGGCTCCGCGCGGGGCCCGCGGCCGCAACCGCCACAATCGAGAAGGCGATGATTTTTCGAACCATTCGGCCTCAACGCTCGAGGACACGGAGCGTTCAGCAATAAACCCTAGCGGGTATCACCGCCCCAGGCAGAGAAGATCCAACAGGAAACCGGCATGCAAATGCGTGAACTTGGCCCTGGAACCGCGGTCCGCTGAAAGAAGGCCTCGCTGCAAGGTCACGTCCTGCAGGGATCCGCCAGGGTTCGACGGCTCCCGGCGAGCTTAGTTTGCTGTCAGCGCCCCCCGGACCGCTTTTTGCAGGGCATCGGCCCGGAAGGGCTTGGCAAGGAGCGGTGCATCCGGAGCCGTCCGCTTTACCGCTTCAGTTTCGCTGTAGCCCGAGACGAACAGGATCGGCTGGTCAGGCCGCTTGGCCCGGATTTGCCGGGCGACCTCCGCGCCCGAGAGACCAGGCATGATGAAGTCCAGCACCACGAGGTCCGGTACTTCACGCTCAAGCGCCGCCAGGCCCTCTCGTCCATCGCTCGCCTCGCGCACCCGATAGCCCTGTTCTTCCAGGCTATTGACGATGAAGCCGCGGACGTCGGGATCATCGTCGATGACGAGGATGGAAAGCGGAGCAAGGGGGACCATCGTGCCGACAGGCTCATCGGTACCAGCCGCAGCTTCGACGACCGCACTGTCCGCCTTGCGGAACAAGAGCTTGACCGCCGTACCTTTGCCGGGCTGGCTTTCGATGCGGACGGCGCCTCCCGATTGATGCGCCATCCCGTAGACCATCGAGAGCCCGAGCCCGGTCCCCTTGCCCACCTCCTTGGTGGTGAAAAAGGGCTCAAATGCCCGTTCAAGCACTTCGGGCGGCATCCCGAAGCCAGTGTCACTGATGGTGAGCTCGATATAGTCGCCGTCCTCGACGTCGGCCTCGCCGCTGACACGCACCCGTCTCGACGAGAAGGTCAGGGTGCCGCCGTCGGGCATTGCGTCGCGCGCGTTGATCGCGAGGTTGAGGACTGCGACCTCGAGCTGGGTAGGGTCGGCCATCACCGCCATCATTGCTTCATCAAGATCGAATTGCTTGCTGATCCCAGGGCCAAGGACATTGCGTAGCAGGGGCCGCATGTTTTGGATGAGAGGAGCAACGAACGTCGGTCGCACTTCCAGCCGTTGAACGCGGCTGAAGGCGAGCAGCTGCCCCGTGAGGCGGGCTCCTCGTTCCGCTGCTGCAAGCGCATTGTCGGCATAGCGCTTGAGCTTCCCGTCCTCGGCGCGCTTGGCGATGATATCGAGGCCCCCGACCACCACCGTCAGCAAGTTGTTGAAGTCGTGAGCGATCCCTCCGGTCAGCTGCCCCAGCGCCTCCATCTTTTGGCTCTGGCGCAGCTGCTCCTGCGTCAGCTTGAGATCGGTGATGTCGCGCGCTTCGAACAACAGGTAGATGATCTTGCCGTCCGTCGCCCGGACGGGCTGGACCGAGACGTCGAGATAAGCGGTTGCAACGCCTTCCCGCTCCATCTTGACCTCGGTCGTGAAAACCGTGCCGCGAGCGGCCGCGGCGATGGCTTTCTTCATGGTCGGAACGTGCTGCGGGTAAGCGCGCATGGTCGGGGCTTCCCACAGCTTGTGCCCTACGGCCGACACGGGGTCGTCGTGACGCCAGGCCTCGCGCCGATTGTTGACGGCAAGCACCGTTCCATCGGGCTTCAGCAGGACCATGACTTCGAGCGCGGCCTCGAACACCGCCCGAAACTGGGCTTCGGAAGCCGCAAGCTGCGCCGTCTGCTCCTCCACCTGGCGGCGAAGTTCGAGCTCGGCCTCCTTGGCGAGGGTGATGTCGCTGCCGACCCCGATGAAGCCGATCAGTTCTCCCCCGGGTCCGAAACGCGGCTGCGAGACGGTCCGCAGCCAGCGATACTCGTCGTCGTATCGCCTGTATCGTCCTTCGAGCGTAAAGGGCTTGAGCGAAGCTTCCCCGGCAATGCTCTCAGCGACGATGCGGTCGACATCGTCAGGATGGATTCGTCCCCGCCAATCAAGCGTCCGCGCCGTTTCGATGTCGCAGCCCGGACCGCACGCGAACTCCGCGTAGGTCTCGTTGACGAAGTCGCGCACGCGGTCGATCCGGGTGACCCACATCAAGGCAGGCGCGGAATTGGCGATGCGCCGGAACCTCTCCTCGCTCTCGCGAAGCGCACGCTCGGCCGTTCGTTGTTCGGTCACATCCTGGTGGATGACGAGGAAGCCCTGGATCCGGCCTTTGGCATCGGCCCACGGCACATAATCGCTTTGAAGGGCGACGTTGCCGCGGGTCGGGTGATCGAACTCGGAAACGAAGAAGAGGCGCTCGCCGGCGAGCGCACGGCGGTAATTGGCCTCGCGCAGCTCGAAACGCTGCTCGCCGATGAGATCGACCACCCTTCGGCCGATCAGTTGTCCGCGCGGCACTTCGAGCCATTCTGCGAAGGGTCGATTGGCAAATTGGAGGCTCAGGGCCTCGTCGACATAGCCGATCATCACGGGGAGGACGTCAGCGATCGCGAGCATTGCCGTGAAATCGAGGTGGCCGCCGCCAAGCCTGGTCACCAGCATTTCCATGTCCTCGCGAGGACGCGTGCTCGACCGGGGCGAGCTGGACTTCCCCGTCAACGGCTCGCGACTGCCCCCCCTTTCGGCCATGGCCGGGATGATTCCCGCAAAAAAGACAAGAGTCGAGTGACTTGGGTTACAGGAGGGCAGTTGCCCTCCGGTCTGAGCCGGCTCGGCCACGTCCCGAAAGCCTGCCGGCGAATGCTCGCCTGCGAACGTCCAGTTTCAATTCGCATCGCCCGCGCGGCGCTCTTATTGGGGTCCCGATGTGCAACCTCTACACCCAGTCGAAATCGGTCGACGAGGTCGCACGGCTGTTCCGCGACATACAGATGCCGCTGACGTTTCCCGAAGGTCTTCCCAACCTTCAGCCGGGCGACATTGCAATCACGGACGCGGGACCGATCGTGCGTCAGGACAACCAGCTCGTGGTCCGCCGCTGGAGCTGGCCGGGTCCCGTCGGCAAGCCCGTTTACAATTTCCGCTCCGAAGGGCGCGAATTCGGCAGTGGGCGCTGCCTCATTCTTGCGGACGGGTTTTTCGAGTTCACCGCCCAGACCGATCCCAAGGTAAAGCGCAAGCACAAGTGGCTCTTCACCCTTCGCGATTCTCCGCTTTTCGCAATCGCCGGGCTGTGGCGCACCGATGTGAAGGTGGGCGAGGCCTTTACGATGCTGACGACAGAGCCTGGCGAGGACGTCCGGCCTTATCACAACCGCCAGGTCGTCGTCCTTGCGCCGGCGCAGTTCAGCCGCTGGCTCGATCCCGGCGTTCCTGCCCGCGACATCCTGAAACCGCTCCCAGGAGGGAGCCTCGAGGTGAAGCAGATCTGTTGAAACGCAGCGTCGCCCCGTCGCCGGCACGCTCGTCCGGTGGCCAACGGAAGCTGGCGATTGCCCAAACCCCGCGCTAAGCCGCGCCCGTGACCGACAAGACCTCGAAATCCGACTGGGAAGCTCTCGCCTCGAAGGAGAGCCGCGGCAAGGACCTTCGCTGCCAAACGGTCGAGAACATTCCCCTCGAGACGGTCTACGGGCCGGGCGAGACCGAGGGAATCGACAGCGGCTATCCTGGCCTCGCGCCTTTCACGCGCGGTCCTTACGCGACGATGTACGCCGGCCGACCCTGGACCATCCGCCAATATGCGGGTTTCTCGACCGCCGAAGAATCCAATGCCTTCTATCGCCGCAACCTTGCCGCAGGCCAGAAAGGCCTCAGCGTCGCTTTCGACCTTGCCACCCACCGCGGCTACGATAGCGACAACCCGCGCGTTGCCGGCGATGTCGGCATGGCCGGTGTTGCGATCGACACGGTCGAAGACATGAAATTGCTCTTCGACGGCATTCCTCTCGACCAGATGTCGGTGAGCATGACCATGAACGGGGCGGTTCTTCCGGTCATGGCCTTCTTCATCGTCGCCGGCGAAGAGCAAGGCGTCCCGAACGCCAAGCTTACCGGCACGATCCAGAACGACATCCTGAAGGAGTTCGCGGTCCGCAACACCTATATCTACCCGCCCGAACCCTCGATGCGCATCGTCAGCGACATCATCGCTTATTGCGCAGCGGAGATGCCGAAGTTCAATTCGATCTCGATCAGCGGCTATCACATGCACGAGGCGGGTGCGACGGCGGTGCAGGAGCTGGCCTACACCCTCGCCGACGGCATGGAATATGTCCGGTGCGCCAAGGCCGACGGCCTCGACATCGATGATTTCGCGCCGCGTCTGAGCTTCTTCTTCGGCATCGGCATGAACCTCTTCATGGAAGTCGCAAAGCTTCGTGCGGCTCGTACCTTGTGGCACCGCATCATGACCGGCCTCGGTGCGCAAAGGGATGAGTCGAAGCGCCTGCGCACCCACTGCCAGACCTCGGGCGTCAGCCTTACTGAGCAGGACCCTTACAACAACATCATCCGCACCACGATCGAGGCGCTCGCCGCGGTCCTGGGCGGAACGCAGTCGCTGCACACCAACAGTTTCGACGAGGCGATCGCACTGCCGACGGATTTCAGCGCCCGGATTGCCCGCAACACCCAGCTCGTCCTGGCCGAGGAAAGCGGTGTCACAGCCGTCGCAGATCCCCTCGGCGGCAGCTTCTACGTGGAAAAGCTGACCCGCGAGCTCGAGGAGCATGCCTGGGAGCTCATCCAGGAAGTCGAGACTCATGGCGGAATGACGAAGGCCGTTGCGGAAGGCCTGCCCAAGCACAGGATAGAGGAAGCCGCCGCCGCGCGCGCCGCGAAGGTCGACACGGGCGAGACCGTGATCGTCGGGGTCAACCGTTATCGCCTGGCCGAGGAACAGCCCGTCGAGATCCTCGAGGTCGACAATGCCAAGGTGCGCGCCTCCCAGATCGCCAAGATCGCAAAAGTCCGGGCCGGCCGCGACGAACTAAAGGCCCGCTCGGCCCTGGAAGCGCTGGAGCAGGGGGCGCGGGGTAATGACAATCTCCTTCGCCTGAGCGTCGAGGCCGCAAGGGCTCGCTGCACGCTCGGCGAGATATCGGACGCGCTCGAAAGCGCCTTCGGGCGCTACCGTACCAAGCCTGAGCCGGTGCGCGGCATCTACGGCGCTGCGCGGCGCGACGGGCGCTGGAAGATGGCAGAGGAGGGCACCCGGTCGGTCGCGGACCGGCTCGGCCGCAAGCCCCGGCTCATGGTCGCGAAGATGGGCCAGGACGGCCACGACCGCGGTGCGAACCTGGTCGCATCGGCGTTCACCGATCTTGGTTTCGACGTCATCCCTGGACCTCTGTTCCAGACACCGCGCGAAACCGCGCAAATGGCAATCGAGAACGATGTCGACGTGGTGGGTGCAAGCTCGCTTGCAGCGGGCCACCGGACGCTCATCCCCGAAATGATCGATGCGCTGAAGGAAATGGGCCGCGCCGACATCAAGGTGGTCGCCGGCGGTGTCATTCCGCCGCAGGACTATGCGATGCTCCGTGCTGCGGGCGTGCAGGCGATCTTCGGTCCCGGAACCAATCTCGCCGACGCTGCCGATGAAGTGCTGCGTCTGCTCGGCCACAATCGGCCGCCGCTCGACGAGGCCGCAGAGTGAAGGCGCTTGTCTTCATCCTTTCCCCGACCCCATACGCCGTCCGGACCCACGGCTGCTGGTGGTCTCGGGGGCATTCAAAAGGCTGAGATGTTCAAGAAAATCCTGATCGCCAATCGCGGTGAGATTGCGTGCCGGGTCATCCGAACCGCACGCCGGATGGGCATCAAGACGGTCGCCGTCTACTCTGACGCGGACGCGCGCGCGCCGCACGTGAAGCTGGCCGACGAGAGCGTTCGCATCGGACCGCCGCCTGCCTCGGAATCCTACCTCAAGGCCGAGCTCATCATCGACGCGTGCAAGGCAACGGGCGCCGAAGCGGTTCATCCGGGCTACGGCTTTCTTTCAGAGCGCGAGAGTTTCGCAAAAGCCCTCGACAAAGCCGGCATCACCTTCATCGGGCCGCCCCCCAAGGCCATCGCGGCGATGGGCGACAAGATCGAATCGAAGAAGCTCGCCGCCAAGGCGGGCGTCAACGTCGTCCCAGGCTATCTCGGCGATATTGCGACCACCGACGAGGCGGTCCGGATCGCTGCTGACATCGGCTACCCTGTGATGATGAAGGCGTCGGCGGGCGGCGGCGGAAAGGGCATGCGCCTTGCCTGGTCCGAAAAAGACGTGCGCGAGGGCTTCGAGAGCGTGAAGCGGGAGGGCCTCAACAGCTTCGGGGACGATCGTGTCTTCATCGAGAAGTTCATCGAGGCGCCCCGGCACATCGAGATCCAAGTGCTCGGCGATAAGCACGGCAACATCCTCTACCTCAACGAACGCGAGTGTTCGATCCAGCGCCGCAACCAGAAAGTCGTGGAGGAAGCACCTTCACCATTCGTGTCCTCCGAGATGCGAAAGGCAATGGGGGAGCAGGCGGTCGCTCTCGCGCGGGCGGTCGGGTACCATTCCGCGGGCACGGTCGAGCTCATCGTCAACGGTGCCGATCCAAGCGGCAAGAGCTTCTACTTCCTCGAGATGAACACCCGCCTCCAGGTCGAGCACCCGGTGACGGAAGAGATTACCGGCCTTGATCTCGTCGAGCAGATGATCCGCGTTGCCGCCGGCGAGAAGCTCAAGTTCGACCAGGCCGACATCGGCATCAACGGCTGGTCCGTCGAAACCAGGGTCTATGCCGAAGATCCCTATCGCAGCTTTCTTCCGAGCACCGGACGGCTGGTGAGATACTGGCCGCCAAAGGAAGTGGGACCAAGGCCTCCCTTTGAAGCTGACGAGACGCGCAAGCCCAAGGGCGGATCAGCTTTGCCCACTGGAGAGGACCTCAGGGTAAGGGTTGACGACGGCGTCGCCGATGGCGGCGAGGTCAGCATGTTCTACGACCCGATGATTGCCAAGCTCGTTACCTGGGCACCAACGCGGCTCGAGGCAGTCGACGCCCAGATCGGGGCGCTCGACCAGTTCGTGATCGATGGCATCAGCGACAATGTCGACTTCCTGTCGGCCCTGATGCAGCACCCGCGCTTTCGATCGGGCGACATTACGACGGGCTTCATTGCCGACGAATATCCGGACGGATTTGCCGGAGCCCCCGCGGACGAGCAGCTGATCGAGGACCTGATTGCCATCGCCGGCATGGTCGCAGTCATCACCGACGAACGTGCCGCAGACATCAGCGACCAGCTGGGCGACAGGCTGCACTTTCCCTGCGAGCGCATCGTGAGGCTCGATGGCGCCGCGAGCCACCGCGTGCGCATCAAGCCCTACAAGGGGGGAACGATCGCAGTGATCGACGACCGCGACCTCGTCGATATCGTCGGACGCTGGACACCCGGGCAGCGGCTGTTGTCGGCCGTAATCGACGGCAGGCTGAGGACCGTCCAGGTGCGCCGCGTTGGACGCAACTGGGAGCTCCAGACCCGCGGCGCCACCCACAAGGTTCAGGTACTCTCTCCGCATGTCGCCGACCTTTCGCGGTACATGATAGAAAAGCCCGCACCCGACCTGTCGCGGCTGCTCCTCGCGCCCATGCCCGGTCTTCTGACCAAGCTCGACGTTGCAGTCGGCGACGCGGTCGAGCCAGGCCAGCCGGTCGCCGTCATGGAAGCAATGAAGATGGAAAACATCCTCCGCGCGCCCAAGGCGGCGAGGGTCAAGTCGACGCCTGCAAAAGCCGGTGACAGCCTTGCCGTCGATCAGGTGATCGTCGAATTCGAGTAGGCCTTGCGATCTAGGGCTGGCGCAGTTCGCTTCGCCTGAGCTTGCCGGTCGCGGTCTTGGGAAGCGCCTCAACGAACTCGATCTCGCGCGGATACTTATAGGGAGCGATCGCCTGCTTGGCGTGCGCCTGCAGTGCCGCGGCGAGCTCCTCCGATGCAGCGCTTCCTGCGGTGAGCACCACGAAGGCTTTGACCTTCTGCCCGCGCTCGGGACAGGGCGTTCCGATGACCGCGCACTCGGCAACCGCCGGATGGGAGAGCAGCGCATTTTCCACTTCAGGCGCACCGATATTGTAGCCGGAGCTCACGATCATGTCGTCGCTTCGAGCAAGATACCAATAATAACCGTCGCCGTCCGCGCGATAGGTGTCACCTGTCACGTTCCAGCCGTTGACGACATAGTCGCTCTGGCGGGGATCATCGAGGTACCGACAACCGGTCGGCCCCCTGATGGCCAGCCGTCCGACGCCTTTTTCCAAGGGCAGTCCGTCGTCGTCGAGGACGCATGCCGTATATCCAGGTACGGCTTTGCCGGTTGAGCCGGGCCGGATCTCGTCCCCCGCCGCAGAGACGAAGATGTGCATCATCTCGGTCGATCCGATGCCGTCGGTGATGGCGATGCCCGTGCGGTCCTTCCAGGCTCGCCAGCTCGCCTCGGGAAGGTGCTCGCCCGCAGAAATGCAGTAGCGAAGGGTCTTGAGAGCCTCGTCGAGAAGGGGCTGGGCCAGCATCGCCTTGTAGGCCGTCGGCGCGGTGCCGAGGTGGGTGACGCCAAACTTGGCCACCGCCTCCAGCAGCGCCGGGGGATTTGCCTGTTCAATCGTCGCGCTCGCCGCTCCGAACCGGAGCGGGAACATCGGCGTAATGCCCAGTCCGAAGGTGAAGGCCATCGGGGCACTGGTGAGGAAGACGTCGCCGGGCCCGGGCCCGACGAGATGTCTTGCGAACGTGTCGCACGGAGCAAGGATGTCGCGGTGAAAATGCACGCAGCCCTTGGGCACACCCGTCGTGCCGCTGGTAAATGCGACGAGCGCCGGATCGCTGCTCGCGGTCTCGAGCGCCCCAAGCGGCTGGAGCAACGCCGTGCGCGTCTCCAGCTCGCCTCGCCCGTAATCGCCGTCATATTTGATTACGTGTTTGACGAAGTGCGTCTGGTCGACCGCCTGCCGGAAGTCGCCGATAAAGCGGCTGTCCACGACCGCGTGCGAGATCTGTGCCCGTTCGATCACCGTCGCAATCTCGCCGGGCCGGAGCAGCGGCATGGTCGCGACGACGACACCGCCCGCCTTGAGGATAGCAAGCCAAGCGGCGAACATCGTAAAGCCGTTTGGACCGCGAAGCAGGACGCGGTTGCCGGGGAGGAGACCATGCTGCTCCACCAGCAGCCGGGCGATCCGGCCACTGAAGTCGTCGAGCTCGGCGTAGGTCCAGCGACCGTGATCGTTGATCACTGCAAGCGCTTCTGGAATGCCTCCCTTCAACAGTTCGGCAGCCGCGTTCAGTCGTTCGGGATATTGAAGTTCGGGCAAGTCGAAGCGAAATTCCGGCAACAGGTCCGGCGGCGGCAGTCTGTCACGCACGAAGGTGTCGTACGTCACTCATCCTCCACGACGGCCGTGGTTTCGATCTCGACCTTGGCGGCGCTTTCGACGAGCGCGCGTACTTCGACGAGTGCCATTGCCGGATAGTTCGGACCCATGATCTCTTTCCAGGCAGCACCGATCTCGTCGCGGGAGACCATATATTCGTGGCGGTCCGTCACGTAGCAGGTCATGCGCACGACATGCTGCGGTCCCGCGCCGTCCTGTGCGAGGATCTCGAGCGTGTTCATGAGTGCGCGCGCGAACTGGCCGTGGAGCGTGTAGTCGGGGAAGCTCTCGTGCTCGTCCCAGCCGACGACGCCGGCGGTGAAGATCATTCGTCCCTTTGCACTTACTCCATTCGAATAGCCTTTGGGGCGGGGCCAATTGGGCGGCTGCAAGATTTTCATGGTTGTTACCCCTTGAGCAGATCACGAGCGATGATCTGGCGCTGCACCTCGCTTGCGCCTTCGTAGATGCGAAGCGCGCGGATATCGCGGTACAGTTCCTCGACCTTCACTCCGCGAGTGACACCCGCACCTCCGTGCATCTGGACCGCAGCATCAATGACCTTCTGTGCCGATTCCGTCGCGTGAAGCTTGGCCATGGCCGCTGCACGGCGATGATCGGCGCCGCCCTTATCCTGCTGCCAGGCGGCCCGGTAAATGAGCAGTGCTGAGGCATCGACGGCGAGCGCCATGTCGGCAAGGGCGGCCTGCGTAACGGCATTGTCCGCAAGCGTAGCGTTTCCAAGACGGCGGTTTTTTGTCCGGTGGAGGGCCTCATCGAGCGCCCGGCGCGCCATGCCCAGCGCTGCCGCCCCGACCGTCACCCGAAAAAGGTTGAGCGTTTCCATGGCGATCCTGAAACCTTCGCCGGGCTCGCCGATGATCGCGTCAGCCGGGAGACGCACCTTGTCATAGCTGAGCCGCGCGAGGGGATGAGGAGCAATCACGTCGATGCGCTCGCTGACCCTCACCGCCCCGGAAGGAACGATATAGGCCGAGAGCCCGCGGGCACCCTCGGCCTCGCCCGTCCGGGCAAAGGTTACGTAGAAATCTGCAATGCCTCCGTTCGAGATGTAGGTCTTTTCTCCGACCAGCACCCATTCGTTGCCCTCGCGCATGGCCGATGTTTGCATGTTGGCTGCATCCGACCCGCATTCAGGTTCGGTCATGGCGAAGGCGGCGACCGCGTCACCGCTCGCGACCCTCGGTAACCACTCGCGTTTCTGCTCGACGGTTCCAAAAAGGCTGATTGCCCCCGATCCCAGGCCTTGCATTGCAAAAGCGAAGTCAGCGAGCGGATCATGGTAGGCGAGCGTTTCGCGAGCGATTGCGAGGCTGCGCACGTCAGGCCGTGCATCGCCATTCGCAACGCACAGTTTGAGAAAGCCCGCGCTGCCCAGTTCCTGTACCAGTAGGCGGGAGCTCGCGTCGACGTCGCCTTCCGTCGGCGGCATTTGGCGGCACCAGTCCTGCAGCCTCTCAGCCAGCTCCCGGTGCCGCGGTTCGAAGAAGGGCCACGAAAGAAAGCTCTTGTCGGCCATCAATCACCCTGGAACTCGGGCCTGCGCTTGTTCGCGAACGCCTCGTAGGCCCTGCGGAAGTCGTTCGTATCCATGCACCGCGCCTGCGCCCGAGCCTCCATCTCCAAGGCTTCATCGATGGTCGCGTTCCATTCGGCGTCCAGCTGCCGCTTGGTAACCGCATGCGCGATCGTGGGGCCCTTGGCGATCTCGTCGGCGAGCGCATAGACTTGCGCCTGCACGTCCTCGACCACCCGATTGTAGAAGCCCCAGCTCAATCCTTCCTCGCTTGTCATGTCACGGCCGGTGAACAGAAGCTCCGCGGCCCGGCCATGTCCGATCAGTCTTGGCAGGATTGCACATGCTCCCATGTCAGCCCCCGAGAGGCCTACGCGCGTGAACAGGAAGGCGGTCCTGCAGCCCGGCTGGCCAAAGCGGATGTCGCTTGCCATTGCGAGGATTGCGCCTGCACCGGCACAGACACCCTCGACGGCGGCGAGAATGGGCTGGGGACAGCAACGCATTGCACGCACGAGATCGCCGGTCATGCGCGTGAAGCGCAGCAGACCTTCGCAGTCCATCTTCGTCAGCGGGCCGATGATTTCATGGACATCGCCCCCGCTGCAAAAGTTGCCGCCCGCGCCGCGCATCACCACGACCTTGACGGAGCGCGCGTTTTTGAGCGCACGGAACATGTCGCGCAGCTCGTCGTAGCTCTCGAAAGTCAGGGGGTTCTTTCGTTCCGGCCGATTGAGCGTGACGGTCGCCACGCCTTTCTCGAACTTCCATTCGAAGTGCCTGGGCTGGAAACTCGCGGGGTCCCAGGTCACGCCGCGGTTCCTCCATCGATGGTGATTGCGGCCCCGTTGATGTCGCAGGAAAGCGGCAGGCAGAGCATGGCGATGACATTGCCGATCGCCTGCGGGTCGACCAGCCGCCCGCTCGCATTCATGTCGGTGATTGCCGAACGCGCCTCGCTTTCGCTGCGGCCGGTGATCTGGGACACGCGCGCGACGGAATGGTCGGTCATCGGCGTGTCGACATAGCCGGGACAGACGGCGTTCACGGTCAGCCTGGTCTTGGCATATTCGGCTGCGAGCGAACGCATGAGGCCAAGCACTCCATGCTTCGATGCCGCGTAATGAGCAGCGTAAGGCACGCCGCGAAGGCTTGCGACCGAGGCAACGAACACCAGCCTGCCGTTGTCGCTCGCAAGGAGGTCCCCCATCGCCCTTGAGGAGCATTCGAACGCCGCCGTGAGGTTGGTCCCGATGATCCGGTCCCAGCTTTCGCGGGTCATCTTGTGGAAGGGAGCGCTCTCCGCGATCCCGGCATTGACGATGAGAAGGTCGATCGGACCGTTCAGGGTGCGGGCCTCCTCGAACGCGTCCGCGACCTGCTGAGGGACAGTGACGTCGCACGCAATCGCAATGCCCGAATGACGTTCCGCTATTGCCTGGAGCGGCTCCAGACGGCGACCCAGCAGTGACAGCTTGGCCCCCGCGGCGCTGAGGTGGTCGGCCGCAGCTGCGCCGATACCCGTGCCTCCGCCGGTAATCAGCGCGTGACGACCGGCAAGCGGAGCCTGTGCCATGCTCTCCCCTCTCTCATTTAGAGCATTGGCCCAACCGACCTGAGGTGGCAAGGCGGCCCGCATGAAGGTTGCGATACTCGAGACCGGGCGGCCCCCCGGCGATCTTGCAGAAGAGTTCGGCGACTATCCGGACATGTTTTCGACCCTGCTTGGCCCAGCCTTCGAAATCGAGCGCTTCGACATTCAGGCGGGCCAGCTTCCGGCGGATCCCTCTGCGCACGAGACCTATCTCATCACCGGTTCGCCGGCGGGCGTCTATGATCCCTTTCCCTGGATCGGGCCGCTGCAGGAGTTCATCCGCTCGGCGCGGGAAAGGAAATTGGTCGGCATCTGCTTTGGACATCAGGTCATGGCCGAGGCCCTGGGCGGTCATGTCGAGAAGTCGGACAGGGGCTGGGGCGCGGGCCTGCACCGCTACGAGATCGTCCGCGAGGAGCCCTGGATGGACGGTGGGGGCTCCAGCATCGCGGCGCCGGCATCGCACCAGGACCAGGTCGTGATGCAGCCTCCAGCAACCGAGATCATCGCCCGCTCGTCCTTCACTCCCTATGCTGCGCTGGCCTGGTGCGATCGTCCCGCCATCTCCTTCCAATTCCACCCGGAATTCTCACCCGCCTTCGCCAGGGCACTGATCGAGAAGCGGTACGACATCGTGCCCGATCCCGAGACGGCGATCGCGTCGCTCGAGGCGCCCAACGACAATGAGCGCGTTGCCGGTTGGATAAGGCGCTTCTTGGAGGCATAGCGCTCCCAACTTCAAACTGGAGAGCTAGGACATGAAGACCCGCGCCGCCGTCGCTTTCGAGGCAAAGCAGCCGCTCGAGATCGTGGAGGTCGACCTCGACGGGCCCAAGACCGGTGAAGTGCTCGTGGAGATCATGGCGACGGGCATCTGCCATACGGACGCCTACACGCTCGATGGCTTCGACAGCGAAGGCATATTTCCCTCGATTCTGGGTCACGAAGGTGCGGGCATCGTCCGCGAGGTCGGCCCCGGGGTCACCAGCGTGAAGCCTGGCGACCACGTCATCCCGCTTTACACGCCGGAGTGCCGCCAGTGTAAATCGTGCCTTTCGGGCAAGACCAACCTTTGCACCGCTATCCGCGCAACCCAGGGCAAGGGCCTGATGCCCGACGGCACGAGCCGCTTCAGCTACAAGGGCGAGACCATCTATCATTATATGGGCTGCTCGACCTTTTCGAACTTCACCGTTCTTCCGGAAATCGCGGTCGCGAAGATTCGTGAAGACGCGCCCTTCAAGACGAGCTGCTACATCGGCTGCGGGGTGACCACCGGGGTGGGCGCTGTGGTCAAGACGGCAAAGGTCGAACCGGGCGCGAACGTCGTCGTGTTCGGACTTGGCGGGATTGGCCTCAATGTCATCCAGGGCGCGAGGCTGGTCGGCGCGAACAAGATCGTCGGCGTCGACATCAATCCCGACCGCGAGGAATGGGGCCGCAAGTTCGGCATGACCGACTTCATCGATGGCCGTGGCAAGGACCGGCAGGCGATCATCGAGGAAGTGCTGAAGATCACCGACGGCGGTGCTGACTATACCTTCGACGCGACCGGCAATGTCGAGGTCATGCGGACCGCTCTTGAATGCTGCCATCGCGGCTGGGGCACGAGCATCATCATCGGCGTTGCCGAAGCGGGCAAGGAGGTTGCGACGCGACCCTTCCAGCTGGTTACGGGCCGCAATTGGCGCGGCACGGCCTTTGGAGGGGCCAAGGGGCGCACCGACGTGCCCAAAATCGTCGACTGGTACATGGACGGGAAGATCGCCATCGATCCGATGATCACCCACACGCTGAAGCTTGACGACATCAACAAGGGCTTTGACCTCATGCACGCGGGCGAGAGCATCCGCTCGGTCGTGATCTACTAGGGGAGAGCGGAAAATGTTCAGCCACATCATGGTCGGCAGCAACGACATCGGGCGTTCAAAGCGTTTCTATGACGCGCTGTTCGAGGCGGTCGGGGCGAAGCCGGGGCGGGCAGACGAGAAGGGTGTCAACTATCTGCACCACGGCGCTCTTTTCATGGTGCGGCCGCCGCTGAACGGCGCAACTGCAACCAATGGAAATGGCTCGACCATCGGCTTTACGATCGACAGCCCGCAACAGGTGAAGGCGTGGCACGATGCGGGGGTCGCTGCCGGCGGGACGTCTATCGAAGATCCGCCAGGCGTTCGCCAGGGAAGCTTTGGTCCGCTCTATCTCGCTTATCTGCGCGACCCGGACGGCAACAAGCTGTGCGGACTCCACAGGATGCCGGCTGAATAAGGTGGAGATCGTTTCGGAGAACAAGTCTCACGGCGGGCGGCAGCTCGTCGTCAGGCATGCGTCGGCTGCGACCTCGACCGACATGACCTTTTCTATCTACCTGCCGCCAGGAGCGGGGTCTAACGAGAAGCTGCCGGTGATCTGGTACCTCTCGGGGCTCACCTGCACGTCCGCGAATGTCACCGAGAAAGGCGAATATCGCGCGGCCTGCGCTAAACTCGGCCTTATTTTTGTCGCACCTGATACGAGCCCGCGCGGCGAGCAAGTTCCCGACGTTGAAGCCTATGATTTCGGCAAGGGCGCCGGCTTCTACGTCGATGCAACGCAAGAGCCTTTCGCAAGGCATTACCGAATGTGGAGCTACATAACCGAGGAACTTCCAGCGCTGGTCGCGGCCGAGTTTCCAGGGGACATGAGCCGGCAGGGAATTACCGGCCACTCGATGGGCGGACACGGCGCTCTGACGATAGCACTCAGCCAGGCTGGCCGCTTTCGTTCGGTGTCGGCGTTCGCGCCGATCGTCGCTCCGAGCGAGGTGCCCTGGGGGCAGAAGGCGCTTGGAGGCTATCTGGGTGAGGACCGCTCAATCTGGCGCAAACATGACGCGGTTGCGCTCATCGAAGCCGGCGCGCGTCTTCCAGAACTACTCATCGACGTCGGTGATGCCGACCCGTTCATCGAAAAGGAGTTGCGACCCGAGCTCCTCGAGGGAGCATGCGCAAAGGCCGGGATCCAGCTCAATCTCCGGATCCAGCCGGGGTACGACCACAGTTATTTCTTCATCTCGACGTTCATGGCCGATCATCTGGCATGGCACGCGGAGAGGATGCGAAGGGAATAGTCGATGAGCCTCAGCCGCCGCGAATTCATCCAGGTCGCGGCGGCGATTGGAGCATCGGCGGCCTGGTGCGGACGAGCGAAGGCATCGCGCGTCCAATGGCATGAGCGAAGGGAGCTTTATCCGCAGGGTGTCGCTTCGGGCGACCCTGATTCGGGCAGTGTCATCCTGTGGACGCGGCGCCCGTTTGCGAAGGGCACTCGCCGTCGGCTGACCGTAGAGGTTGCAACGGACAAGGACTTCCGAGCAGTCGTGGCGCGCGCCCGGGCAACCGTTTCACCAGCGTCGGACTGGACGACGCGCGTCCTCGTCGGCGGTCTCGAGCCCTCGCGCATCTACTGGTACCGATTCACCGATGACGAGGGAAACGGCAGCCGCGTCGGCCGGACCATCACCGCGCCAACCGAGAGCGACGAGCGCCCGGTCAATTTCGCGTTCGTTAGCTGCCAGAGCGTCAACGAGGGGAAGCTCAACGCCTATCGAAGGATGATCTTCGAAGACGAGCGTGCAGACCCGCAGGATCAGCTGGCATTCGTTCTCCACCTCGGCGACTTCATTTACGAGGTGGTCGAATATCCGGACGAGGTGAAGACCCGATACGACCGCACCATCTACGAGGTCGCGCGGATTCCGGACGGCGGGAAGAACGGCAATCTTCATTACCCTCTGACGGTCGATGGCTACCGAGCGGTCTATCGAGGCTATCTTGCCGACCCCGACCTTGAGGATGCACGCGCGCGCTGGCCCTTCGTCAGCATGTGGGACAATCACGAATTCTCCTGGCAGGGATGGCAGAGCATCGTGAAGCCAGGCGATGCAGGACGTCCGGGTCAGAGCGTGAAAGTCGCGGCAAACCAGGCCTGGTTCGAATATATTCCAGCCCGGGTCAGAGCGCCCAGTGGCTCGCTCGACGTCTTCGGGCCGCCGCCCGTCAAGAATATCGCGATCGACAAATGGGACGAAAATGGTCTCGGGGTCGAACCCAACAACCTCGTCGCAATCAACAGCCTGATTGGCTACCGGGCGCTCCGCTACGGCCGGCACCTCGACCTCATCATCACCGACCAGCACAGCTATCGCAGCAAAGACCCGACCGACGACCCCTCACTTGCGAGCCTTGGCGGATCCGAGTTCAACGGCATGTTTCCAGAGGACGCGATGCAGATCCTCGACGGCGGCCGATCCTTCAACGGGGGCAATCCGCCAGCCGAACTGGTGTTCGGCGAGGTGCGCATTCCCAATCCCCAGAAAGCAGCCCCTGCGCAAACCATCCTCGGGGCGAGGCAGAAGGCCTGGTTCAAGGACAAGCTGAGGGCCTCGACGGCCACCTGGAAGATCTGGGCGAATTCGCTTGGCTGCCTCGACTGGCGCGCCGACCCGCAGAACCTTCCTGCCGGCCTTACCAAGCAGCAATGGCCGGGCGGCTATGCGAGCCTTGGCGGCGGCGATCACGGCAGTGCGTACGTCGAGCGGCGCGAAATTTACGACCTCGTGCGGGATTCAGGGATTGCGGGCTTTGCGATAGTCTCCGGCGATCGCCACAGCTTCTGGGCGGGCTATGCATCGGCAGAACTGCCGCCGGGCAAGTTCGAACCCGTAGGCCTCAGCTTCGTCGGCGCCTCGCTTGCAAGTCCGGGCGTGATGGAGGCCTATGAGCATCGACTACCAAGGGACCATCCGCTGCGCGCACTCTTCCTTGCCGACCGCCCGGGCGCCGGCAAACCGGACTGGACCTTCAACATGCTGCTGAAGCACGGCGTCCGCTCCTGCCTCGACTATGCTCGGAACTTCGACCTGAAGCGCGCCCAGCGCCTGTCGAATCCCGATCTTGCCCCGCACCTCGACTTCGTCGATTTGGGAGGGCACGGCTATGCAACGGTTCGGATCAGCGGTGATGAAATGCGAACGGAGTTCGTCTGTATTCCGCGGCCGATCGTGCGCAGCGATCGCCCGGACGGCGGTCCGCTCCGCTACCGCGTCGTGCATCGTGCGCCGATCTGGAATCCGGGCGAACGCCCCAGGCTTGTCCAGCAGATCCTCGAAGGAGATCCCGGCCTCTCGATCTGACTGGGGGGTTCCTGCATGAGTTCGGGCTGGTACTGGCAGGCCGCCTGCGCGGCGACCGGCCTTGCTTGCGGACTGCTGATCGGGATCGAACGCGGCTTCGACCTACGCGGACTTCGCGGCGGAACGCGCGTTGCGGGCGTGCGCACCTTCACGCTCGTCGGTCTGGTCGCGGCGCTTGCGGGGCTTGCCGGCCAGTTGCGCCAGCCGCTCGTTGCCGGGTCCCTCGTTGCAGCGACGGCCGCGGTTCTTGCGATCGGCTATGCACATCGGCCCGATCTCAAGCACAAGCCCGATGCAACGACGCCTGTCGCGGCGCTGGTGACCATCGGACTGGGATTCATCGCGGGGTTCGGAGACCCGGGATTCGCGATTGCCGGAGCAACAATCGTCACGCTCCTGCTGGCACTCAAGGCCGAGCTTCACGGCTTCCTTGAGAAGCTCGACGAGGCCGACGTCCAGGCACTCGCGCGCTATGCGGTCATCGCCGGCGCCGTGCTGCCGTTTCTTCCAAACGGCAACTACGGGCCCCTGGGGGCATGGAATCCGCAGCGGCTCTGGCTGGTTGTTGTGCTCGTTACCGGGTTTTCGTTCCTCGGCTACGTCGCCAACCGCATATTCGGTGAACGGCATGGGACCGTTGCGACCGCTCTTATCGGCGGCGCTTATAGCTCGACGGCGGTGACCCAGGCGCTCGCCCAGCGGCTCGGCAGTGAAGAGCAAAGCGGCGCCGAACCAGCAGGAATCGCGTTCGCGACGGCGGTCATGTACCTGCGCGTGCCGGTCCTCATCGCGATCTTCTCAACACGTGCCCTGATCCCTGTCCTCATTCTCCTGGCTCCAGCGATCATCGTCGCATGGGCCGCGGGCTTCTGGCTCTATCGCAAGGCGCCCAAACACCAGGGCCCCGCTCCTCCCGGCAACCCGATCGCCTTGCTTCCGGCCCTCGGTTTCGTCCTCTTCGTCGGAGTTGCAGCAGTTGCTGCGAGATGGGCCGAGGGCAGCTTCGGTCAGAGCGGCCTTGCCGTTCTCCTGCTGATCATCGGCAGCATGGACGTGGATGTTGCGATCGTCACTCTTGGCGGTCTTCCGGCGAGCTCGATCGGAGCGCTGCCTGCGGCGATGGCGATCGCGGGGACGATCATCATCAACATGGCGGTGAAGATCGGGATCACGTTCGTCTACGGGGGCCGCCGGGGGCTTCCAGCGGCGATCGCGATGGCGAGCAGCGTCGCCGCGCTCGCGGTCATGATCGGTCTTGCCTGGACCAGGCTCTAAAAGCTTGCGCGGTACGACTGCCCTTTGCCTACGGCGGAATAGCAATATAGCGCTACCACCGAAATGACCGACCGTATCTCGACACTCGTGATGTTCGGCGCGACCGGCGATCTTGCAAGGCGCATGCTGCTGCCATCGCTGTACGGCCTCGATTCCGACGGGTTGCTGCCGGACGGCCTGAGGATCATCGGCACCGCACGAAGCGAGCTCGACGATGCCGCCTTTCGCGAGCGGGCCGATGCGGCGCTCCAGGAATATCTGCCCGAGGGCTTTTACGCCGCGGGCATCGCGCAGCGTTTCCTCTCGCGCCTCCATTACGTGCCAATCGATATCAACGACCAGTCGAGTTTCGGGAAGCTCTCGGAAGCGATCGGCGACCCGTGTCGCGGCGTCGGGATATTCCTCTCGACCGCTCCTTCGCTGTTCAAGCCCGTCATCGACGGGCTCGAGGCTACCGGGCTTGCCTGTCCGACCGTCCGGATGGCGCTTGAAAAACCGCTCGGGACGGACCTTGAGTCCAGTCGCGAGATCAATGACGCGGTCGCCGCCGCCTTTCCCGAGGAGCGGACATTCCGGATCGACCATTATCTGGGCAAGGAGACCGTCCAGAACCTCATCGCGCTGAGGTTCGCCAACTCGATGTTCGAGCCGCTCTGGAACAGCACGCATATCGATCATGTGCAGATCACCGTCGCGGAGACGGTCGGGCTCGAGGGGCGCGCCGATTATTACGAAAGCGCCGGCGCACTTCGCGACATGGTCCAGAACCACATGCTCCAGCTCCTCGCGCTGGTGGCGATGGAGCCGCCGTCGGACTTCAATGCTGCTGCAGTCCGTGACGAGAAGGTGAAGGTCTTGCGGGCGCTCCGGCCGATCACTGCAGCTGACGCACCGCAGATGACTGTCACTGGACAATATACGCACGGCGCGATCGACGGCGCCCCGGTGCCGGGATATGCCGAAGAGGTCGGCCACGAGAGCCCGACCGAAACCTTTGTCGCGCTCAAGGTCCACATCGACAATTGGCGGTGGAAGGGTGTTCCCTTCTATCTGCGCACCGGCAAGCGCATGCCCGAGCGCGACACCGAGATCTTCATCCAGTTCAAGGACGTGCCTTATTCGATCTTCGCCTCGCGCGGAGCGACGACACGTCCCAACAAGCTGATTATCGGCCTTCAGCCGCAGGAAAGCATTGAACTTCGGCTGATGGCGAAGACCCCTGGACTTGACCGCCAGGGCGTCCGGCTTCGGGAGATCCCGCTCGACATCGGCCTTGCCAATGCGTTCAGCGAATACCGCCGCCGCATCGCCTACGAACGATTGCTGCTCGATCTTATCGAGGGAGATCCGACGCTCTTCGTCCGCCGCGACGAGGTCGAGGCGCAATGGGCCTGGATCGACCGTATCCGCGCGGCCTGGGCCGACCAGGCAACGGGTCCGCGTCCTTACCCGGCCGGAACATGGGGGCCGTCCGCGGCAATCGCGCTCACGGAGCGAGACGGCATCAGCTGGCACGAGTAAGGCGAGACCCATGGTTCTCGATTCCATTGTTGCGCGCGTTACCGACCGGGTGATCGAGCGGTCGAAGCCCACGAGGCGGCGCTACCTCGAGTTGATGGCTGATCAAAAAGAGCGGGGGATCGATCGCCCGCGCCTCAGCTGCGGCAATTTTGCGCACGGCTTTGCAGCAGCGGGGCAGGACAAGGACCTGATCAGCCGTCTCGCCGGGCCGAACATCGGCATCGTCACGGCCTACAACGACATGCTTTCGGCGCATCAGCCTTATGGGCGCTACCCCGAGCAGATGAAGATCTTCGCTCGGGAAGTTGGTGCGACCGCCCAGGTCGCCGGCGGCGTTCCTGCAATGTGCGACGGCGTGACGCAGGGCCAGCCGGGGATGGATCTGTCGCTGTTCAGCCGGGACGTGATTGCAATGGGAACTGCAATTGCGCTGAGCCACGGCATGTTCGATGCCGCGGCACTGCTGGGCATCTGCGACAAGATCGTTCCCGGCCTCCTCATCGGGGCGCTGCGGTTCGGCCATCTGCCGATGCTGCTGGTCCCTGGGGGCCCGATGCCGTCGGGCCTTCCCAACAAGGAGAAACAGCGGGTCCGGCAGCTCTACGCCGAGGGCAAGGCCGGACGGGAGGAATTACTCGAGGCCGAGAGCCGCTCATACCACGCGCCTGGCACCTGCACCTTCTACGGCACTGCCAACAGCAATCAGATGATGATGGAGATGATGGGCCTGCACGTGCCCAATGCTGCCTTCATCAATCCTGGAACCCCGCTCCGGCAGGCGCTGACCCGCGCCGCCGTGCACCGGCTTGCCGACCTCGCCAGGAAAGGTGAGCGGCCGCTTGCCGAGGTCGTGAACGAAAAGGCGATCGTGAACGCCATGGCGGGCCTCCTCGCAACGGGCGGCTCGACCAACCATTTCATCCACTTGCCGGCAATCGCCCGGTCTGCCGGCATCCAGATCGACTGGCAGGATTTTGCCGACTTGTCGTCGAGGGTGCCGCTCGTCGCGCGCGTCTATCCCAATGGATCGAAGGACGTGAACGATTTCCAGGACGCCGGAGGAATGGCGTTCGTCACCTACACGCTCGCGCGGCAGGGCCTCATCCATACCGATCAGCTGACGGCGGGCGCCGATTCGATGGAGGCGTGGATCGGCAATCCTGAACTTCACGGCGATGAACTGGTGTGGAGAAGCAGCGAGGAAAGCGCCGATATTGACATGCTGCGGCCTGCTTCTGACCCGTTCCAGCCCGACGGCGGGCTGCGGCTTGTGAAGGGCAATCTCGGGCGCGCAGTATTCAAGACCAGCGCCATCGACGAGGAGCGCTGGATCATCGAAGCGCCGGCGCGTTGCTTTTCCGACCAGAACGCGGTGCTCGAAGCGTTCAGTGCTGGAGAACTGGATCGCGATGTCACCGTGGTCGTCCGCTTCCAGGGCCCGCGCGCGAACGGAATGCCGGAACTCCACAAGCTGACCCCGACGCTCGGCGTCCTCCAAGACCGTGGGCACCGTGTCGCGCTCATCACCGACGGGCGGATGTCGGGCGCGAGCGGCAAAGTGCCGGCGGCCATCCATGTTTCGCCCGAAGCGCTGCCCGATGGACCGCTCGCCCGCGTTCGCGACGGGGACATGATCCGTCTGGACGCGCGGGCAGGAATCCTCGAGGCGCTGGGCGTCGATCTCGCCTCGCGGCCACCCTCCAATTCGCCGCCGCCCCCTTCAGGGACGGGACGCGAGCTGTTCGCGCTGATGCGCATGCATGTAAATGGGGCGGAGGCAGGCGCTTCAGCGATGATTGCAGCAATGGAAGCGGAGCAGCCGTCGGGGTTTGCCCAGGACGGCCGTTGAAACGGATCGCAGTCGCCGATATCGGCGGCACTCACGCCCGCTTTGCGCTTGCCGAAATCGACGGCGGGCGCGTCGCCTCGCTCAGCCCTCCGGTCACGCTCAAGACGGCGCAGCATGCGAGCTTCCAGCTCGCCTGGGAGGAATTCGGCAGGCGCACGGGTACCGACCTGCCCGCTGAACTTGCCATTGCCTTGGCTGGGCCCGTCCACGGTGACTTTCTCAAGCTGACCAACAATCCCTGGGTGATCCGGCCGGCTCTCATCGAGGAGCGTCTGGGCGTTGGCCGATACACGATCGTCAACGATTTCGGCGCTGTTGCTCATGCTGTGGCTTGCCTTGGCGACGAGCATTTCCGGCATATCTGCGGACCCGATGCCCCGCTGCCTCCTGCGGGGATCATTTCCATCGTCGGACCCGGCACCGGGTTGGGGGTTGCCGCGCTACTAAGGAAAGCCGGCCGGTATCACGTGATCGAGACCGAAGGCGGTCACGTCGATTTCGCGCCGCTCGACAGCCTCGAGGACCAGTTGCTTTTGCAGCTGCGCAAGAGTTTCAGGCGGGTCTCGGTCGAGCGGATCGCCTCGGGCCCGGGCTTGTGGAACATCTACCAGGCCCTCGGGGCGATCGAGGGACAAGGCCTTCAGTTTCACGACGAAGCGCAATTGTGGGGAGCAGCGCTCGCCGGCTCCGACAGTCTTGCCAACGCAGCCCTCGACCGCTTCTGCCTGACGCTTGGCGCCGTTGCCGGCGACATGGCACTGGCGCAGGGCGCCTCGGGCCTGGTCATTGCAGGCGGTGTCGGCGCGCGCGTTGCCGAGCATTTGCCGAGGTCCGGTTTTCGCGACCGTTTCGTCGCCAAGGGGCGCTTTGAACGCCGCATGGATGAAATTCCGGTGAAGCTCATCACCTATCCCGAACCGGGCCTGTTCGGCGCCGCCGCGGCATTCGCTAAGGAGCACGGATGACTATCGACGAAATCATGCATGCAGCCCCGGTCATTCCCGTTTTGATACTCGACCAGGATCGCGACTGGGCGGCGTTTGCCGAAACGTTCGTCGGGGCCGGTCTGCCGGTTCTGGAAGTGACTCTGAGGACGCCGCTTGCATTTCATGCGATACGCGAGATGGCACGCGTGCCCGGCACGATCGTCGGTGCCGGGACGGTTGTCAGCGAGCGCCAGCTCGGGGAGGCCATCGAGGCCGGCAGCAGCTTCATCGTTTCGCCTGGAATTACGGAGCTGCTCGGAAAAGCCGTGGTGCAGTCGGGCGTCCCCTATCTCCCGGGAATCGCGACCGCATCCGACATCATGCGCGGCCTCGATCTCGGGCTCGAGCGGTTCAAGTTCTTTCCGGCAGAAGCCTCGGGCGGCATCACCGCCCTCAAAGCGCTCGCAGGGCCTTTCGCCGGCAGCCGTTTCTGCCCAACTGGCGGCATCCGCCAGGAGACCGCAGCCGCCTGGCTTTCGCTTGATCCGGTTCTCTGTGTCGGGGGAACCTGGTTCGTAAAGCCCGGCGACAGCCTCGATGCGATCGCCGAGCGCGCCCGGGCTGCTGCCGAACTGAGAGGCTAAGTCACCGCATTGACGCCGCAAGAGGCGGGCATTGCGCGCGAGCCCTGGTCGTGGAACACCGTCGCTCTCGCGAGGGAGACCTTCAGCAATGTGTGACGAGTTCATCCATCCGGGCCTGGTCGAAGACACCCGAATCACGAGGCGCGCATTCGGCCTGATCGCCGCTGCTGCGGCGGGAGCTGCGCATGCGGCGCTGCCGAGCCCGGCAGTGACCGAGAAGGACGTGACGATCAGGACGCCTGACGGCACTGCCGATGCAGTGCTTTTCACCCCGAAAAAGTCAGGCCAGTTTCCGGCTGTCCTGATGTGGCCCGACATCATGGGACTCCGCCCGGCGTTCCGTGAAATGGGGCGCCGGCTCGCGGGGCAAGGCTATGTCGTTCTCGTTCCCAATCCCTTTTACCGGTCCAAGAAGGCCCCGGTCATGGCCGGGCCGATCGATTTCAATGACCCGGCAACACGCGAGGTGCTGACGGGCTACCGAAAGGCGATGAGCGATCAGGGGATCGACAAGGATGCCAGCGCCTACCTCGCCTTCCTCGACGCGCAGCCCAAGACGAGCAAGCGCGCAAAGGCCGGTGTCCAGGGCTATTGCATGGGCGGCACGCTTGCCTTTCGAACGGCTGCGGTCGTCGCCGGAAGGATCGGCGCGATCGGCAGTTTCCATGGCGGAAATGGGCTCGTGACCAAGGATCTGAACAGCCCGCACCTACTGATCCCGAAAACCGGTCCGGCGTCGATGTGGCTCGTGTTGCAGGCGCAGAACGACGACAAGCAGCAGCCGCAGGTGAAGGACGAGCTCAAGGCCGCTTTCGCGGCCGCCAGGCGCAAGGCTATTGTCGAGGTCTACCCCGCCAACCACGGCTGGTGCGTGCCCGGCAGCCAGGTCTACGACCAGGTACAAGCAGAGCGAGCTTGGAGTGCCCTGTTGCAGCTTTATCGGACTGCACTCACCTGAACGCGTCCGTGCAGTAACGCACCCTCGTCGCATCATTGCAGCTTTGCAACTTGTCGGCTCTCGAGGCTCCGGCCAAGGCTGCCGAAATGCCAATGATCATCGTTGCCCTCCTTCTTTCCGTCGCCGCGTCGGGTTCGCCCGGCGAAGATGACGACAAGTCCCGGAGTGCTGCGCCGGTTGCTGCGCCGAAACCGGGAGCGCCTGAAGGACGACCGACTCCGCGAAGGGGAGGCGAGGTCCGCCCGGCTGACGAGGGCGACACGCGGAAGACGGGTGCCTCTTCAACGGCTGCCGGGCCCCAAGCGGCTGATGAGGATGAAGACGAGGGCAAGGCGCAGCCGGCGACCATCGTGGTCGTCACCGGACACAAGCTCGACGTCGCGCGCACGCAGATCAATCCTGCGCTCGGCGCCACCGTCTATTCGCTAGGCAACGATGCGATCGATGACCGGCCGGGCGGCGAGACCAGCAGCATGGCGGTCATGCTTGCCCAGACGCCAGGTGTCGCCTCTTCGGGGGATGCGCTGACGATCCGCGGGTCAAAGGACGTGCAGGTTCGAATCAACGACGTTATCGTCCCGGAAGCCGTCGCGGATCCCGCCGATCATCTCAGCATCCGGCTTGCACAAACGACGCGGGTCATCACCGGGACTCTCCCGGCGCAATATGGCTTCGTTCCGGCGGGCGTCATCAGCATCACGACCAAGAACGGCCTCTACAGGCACGGCGGAGAGCTCGAGTTCTACGCAGGCTCGGACGCGTTCGTCGAACCGGCATTTGAATGGGCAGGTTCTGTCTTCGGCACGAGCCTGTTTGCGTCTGGCAGCCTGCAATTCGACCGATCCGATGTCGCGGACCTCGCCGGCAACCCCGCTCGTGACCACACCCGCGAGGCGGAGGGACTGGCATTTGCCGATCGCATTCTCGGCCCCGAGGACCGGGTATCCTTCATCCTTGGGGGATCTCACGAGCACCACAAGATCGGTGCGACGAGCCTGCCGGCCGGGGTCGAGGAAAGCGGCGACAATTATGGGGTTGCCACCTACCAGCACAGTTCCGGCAGCTTCACGGTCCAATCGTCCTTGTTCTTTGGCGGGGGCACCAACAAGGCCTCCTTCGCCGATCACACCCGAGAGCGCCGTTCGACCTTCGGGACGCAGGTCGATCTCTCGTACGACAGCGGTGGTTCGCACGCTATAAGGGGCGGCCTTCTCGCGAGCCGTTCGACAGCCCACGAAGGCGAAACGGGGATCGAGAGCTTCGAAGCGCACCGGGATGCGATCGGCATCTACGTCCAGGACGAGTGGAAGCTTGCCTCCAAGCTCACATTCAATCCGGGCCTCAGGGTTGACTGGCTGCGCGGTCTCAAATCGCCGGCCAAGTTCCAGCCTCGTGCAAGTTTTGTCTGGACTTCGCCTGGAGGGCTGACCGCCCACCTTGGCTATGCGCGCTACGTCACTGCTTCTCCTCTCGATGATGAGAACGGCACCGCTGCGCTACCGACTGAACGCGACGATTATTTCGACGCGGGCGTCCAGTACCGACTGGGCGCCCTCACTCTTGGAGCGGACGCCTACGTGCGATCCACCCGCAACTATCTGACCGAACGGCAGATCATCGGCTCGGCACTTTCCGAAGGATTCGCCTTCAGGCGAGCGCGGTTTGAGGGTCTCGAATTGTCGGCAACCTATGCCACCAAGCCGCTTTCGGCCTGGGTGAACATGTCGCTCTCGAATGCGCGCGGCCGCGATATCATCGATAATTCGGGACTCTTCTCGGCGGCGACCATTGCGGCCGCCAGCGACTGGGTGCGCCTTTCGAGCGAAAGGCCCGTCAGCGGCTCGGCCGGTGTGACGTGGCGATCCGGAAAGCTCGCCCTGTCGGCAACTGCCACCGCCTCGAGCGGAGTGCTTCGTTCTCCCGCCTTGACGGACCCGAACGGCGCCCGGGCCGGCGGCTATGCAACGGTGGGCCTGTCAGCGGTTTACCATGCTGGCCTCGGTGGACGGCTCTCGGACTTCCGGATCGACCTCGCCAACCTCACCGACGTGCGATACCTCACCAACGACGCCTCGAACCTCGAAGGAGGCTGGACGCGGCGCGCGCGGGGCCGGGCGATAACCCTGGGGATCGAGCAGGGCTTCTAGGACACCCGATCAAAAACGGGCTGCGAAGCTGGAGCGAATGCGGTGGGGCCCGCGGCAAGACCCGCGGATGAAGGCTATTCCCTCGTTTTCATCCAGGCCTGGAGGGCTTTCGATCGCTCCATCAGGGCCGAAATGTCGCGGGCTTCCAGTTCGCTGTCGAAGCAAAGGCCCAGAAGGTCCCCGCTGTGCCATCTGACGACTGCAGAACGGCCAAGCATTCCGCAGTCCAGTATCACCGACGTCCCCGTTGCCAGACTAACCGGGCAGCTCACCTTCGCGCCGCCCGCAGATAAATCGAGTATCCGGACGGAATGGCGCTCCCCGTTCGCCTGAAGGAACGACGGCAGAGCGACCGGGACCCGCGGATAGACGCGGCGGTCCGCAAAAGCATCGTCGTGAGGAGTGGGAGCAGGACTTGCCATCATTTTCCAGAGACCGGGATAGCAGCAGGGTGCTGCCAGAGTGTAAATGCCGGCCCCTGGCAATGGTCGAAAATGGACCAATAAGCAGAGAGGCGCTCATGCCCTTCGTAGGGGAGCCTCTCGGCTCGCTCGACTGAGCTTTTTTTTCCGGTCTGCTTATTGCTGGTCGTTTGGGGGCCAAATCCAATCGGGATCAGCGGTTTAATTCAGAATTGCAGTGCTGCGCGCAACAGGGCGCTGTGATCGCGCCAGCGGTTGCCGAGCCGGCCGCGATAGCCGCCGGTCAAGGTCACTCGGCCAAGCTTTGCGTCGATGCCTGCGTCGATGTCCGTCAGGCGGCTGTCGAGCCCGGTACCGATGCTGTCGAAGCCCGCATTGCCGGTTACGAACCGCGCCTCGCGCGCCGCCTCGACATCGCCCCACGAGCGATTGAACGAGACGTCAGCGTGCGGCGACAGTTTGACCGGGCCGAGCGCGAACGTGGCGCGGGCACGGACCCCGAGCCGCAACTGGTCGATGGTGCGGCTGTCGTGGCCGAAGGCCAGCGTTGAGACGCCGCCGCTTTCCTCGAACGCCTGCGACTTCATCATCAGGTGCGAGAGGCCACCGTAAGGCGCGATCGCAATGGCGCCGCGGGTTAGGGCATAGGAGCCTTCAAGGTCGACGCGGTGGCTCTCGGCCGCGTAGCGCGCGCTGGTGCGGTCGGCGAAGCCGGGGAAGGCGATGGTGCGCTCGACGCTGACGTTGTGCCAGGCCGAGGTCACGCTCGCGAGCGCCTGGAAGCGGCCCGAGCGGTAACCGGCGGCGCTGGCGAGGAAGCGCGTGTCGACGTCAGCACGAATGCTCTCGGTCGCGAGCCGCGTCGAATAACGGCCACCGACCATCATCAGGGACAGCTTGCCGCGGCCCATCGCCGTTGCGGACTGGAGCCCACGCGCGGTGAAAGAGTTCGCGGTACTCCATTCGAGCGTTGGAGCAGCCGACTTGTCGCTGTCGAAGCCGAGTTCGACACGGCCGATCTCGCTCGCCATCAGCCCGTCGAGGCGGGCGTAGGCCGAGCCAGAGAGGGACGTAAAGGCCTGCCGGGCCCCGGTCAGTGACTGGTAAAGCACCTTCTCGTAGATCGGGCTGGTCGTCCCGAGGCTATCCACCGCGCTCGCCGTGCTGAAGGTCGACACGGTCGCGGCCGACGGCAACGGCTTGCCGTTGGGCGCAATCTGGACCGTGATCGTACCCTTCTGCTGCGTGTTCACTGTCGCCTTGAAGTAAGCATAGTCGGTGACGACGGTGTCGAACTTCCCGCTGATGCCGCCGTTCGCGGTCATGACGAGGTAGTTGCTCGTCGCCGGGTAATTCGGGAAGATCCCGGCAAGTACCTGGAGCGTCGCACCCTTATTGATATTCACGGCGCCCGTGACGGCGAGCCGGTCCGAGGTCCCATTCGGGTTAGTCTGAACGCTGAACGTCGAGCCGCCGTTGAAGAGGACGTTGCCTGCGACGTTGAGGGTGCCGATCGAATTGGTGCCGGGACTGATGATGCCCCCCGTGTTCATCGTGACGTTGCCTGTGATCGTGCCAGTGCCAGCGAGCATCGCGGCAGCATTGACCACGACGGGCGAGGTGAGTGTGCCGTTGACGGCAAGCGCGCCGCCGCTGAGCGTCGTCGTGGTGAAGCTGCCGGTCGTGGTCGGCGCGGTCCAGTAACCGCCGAGCACGTTGAACGTCTCGAAGTTGAGGAAACGCCCAACGGTCTGGGACGCGGTCGGCGTGGAGACGGTACCGGAGAGGCGCAGCGTGTCGGATCCATTTCCGCCATCCACCGCGCCGCTGATCGACGAGCCAGTTTGAAGGGTTGCGGTGTCGTTGCCGGACGTCATCGAGACCGCGGTTCCCGTCCCCCCGTTAATCACTCCCGAATTGGTCAAGCTCCTGACCCCGTTGACGGCGGTCCCGCCGGCGCTTGCGATGGTTCCACTGTTCGAGAGCGCGGCCGTCGATCCGGAGAAAACGACAAGACCGTTGATCGCTCCGGAGTTGGAGAGTGACCCGCTAGGTCCCAGGAGGGCGACATCGCCCTTCACCAAACCAGCATTCGTCACCGTCGCGGAGACATTGCTGTCAGCGAGAATGCCCTGAACGGAACCTTGAATCAAAGCGCCCGCGGCGTTTGTCAGGGTGGCAGTCGATGTGTTTCCGGAGAAGGAAATGCCGACGCCATTGCTGCTAATGATCGACCCGCCGTTCGTGACGCTTCCGCCACCAAGCGAGCTTATGCCGCTGGAATTCGAATTGATGGCACCGCTATTGCTGATGTTGATGGAGCCAGCCGAAAAGGCGCCGAAGCCGGACCCTCCAGTGATAGTGCCGGCATTGGTGAGTGTTAGCGACGAACCACCGGTTGAGTAGATGCCGCTTGCACCGGTGATCGATCCTGCAGCGCTGTTCGTGACCGTGACATTGTTGTTCGCCGTGAGCCCGTTGCTGCTGCCTCCATTGATCGTGCCCGTGTTGGCCAGTGTGGCTGTAGGTACGGTGTCGAACGATACGCCGCCGTTCATCAACCCGCTGTTCGTCACGGCGGCGGTCGTGAGATCGTAGAAGCTCGTCGACCCGTTGATCGTCCCGCTGTTGGCGACGTTGCCGGTCTTGCCCCCGATGAAGCCGGTCTGGATCAGGATCGCGCCATTGGCGCCGCCGTTGATCGTGCCCGCATTGTTGATCGTGCCCCCGCCGCTCTGGATGATTCCGAAGCGGAAGCCCTCGATCGTGCTGCCGGCCATGTTGTTGACGGTCCCGATCTGCGGAAGCGCCGTTGTATCCTGGTCATCGTACGCAAACATCGAGACGCCGTCGGCCCCGGTGCCGACACGGCCGGCGATATATCCGCTGTTGGTCACTGTCCCGCCGCCGATCAGGCGTACACCGTCGTTGCTGTCACCGATGATCGAGCCGCTGTTGATGACGGTTGAACCGGCCGCACGGCCGCTCGCCGCATTGTTGTTCGGGTCCGAATACACGCCGGTCGTGATCCCGAAGCCGGCGCCCGAGATATTGCCGCTATTGTTGATCGTCGCAGGTCCCCCGAGGATCAGGATGCCCGCGTCTGCGGCGCGCAGCGTGAACAGCGTTCCGTTGCCGCGGATCGTGCCGGCATTGGTCACCGACAGGCTCGACCCCTCGCTCCGGATCCCGCTGCTCGCGCCGGCAAGCGAGCCGGTTGCCTGGTTGTTGACGGTCAGCGATCCGCTCGGTGCCGTCGTGAACACGCCGTTGCCCGATAGTGCGGAGATGCTGCCGCTGTTGGCCACGCTAGCGTTGGCGAGATTGTTGAACTGGACGGTACCGTTCAGCGTGCCGCTGTTGGTGACCGAGCCATTGCGCGGGGGTTCGGCGCCAACGGCCTGTGCCTGGAGGAGGATGCTGCCGCTTTTCCCGGTGATGGTTCCTGCGTTGCTGACGTTGCCGCCGTTGCTGAGGATCACGCCGAAGCGGTTTCCCTCGATCACGCCGCTCGGGCTGTTGGTAACGCTGCCGATGACCGTGAAGCTAGTCAGGTTCTGATCGGAGAAGGAGAACATCGACACGCCGTCGGCCGCCGCCCCGACCCGCCCCGCGATATAGCCGCTGTTGGCGACCGTGCCGCCGCCGATCAGGCGAACGCCGTCGTCATTGTCGCCGATGATTGAACCGCTGTTGTTGACGGTCGAGCCGATTGCGCGTCCGCTCTGCGCCTGCGTTGACGGATCGGTGAAGACCGACGTGGTGAGGCCGAACCGGGCCCCCGAGATGCTGCCGCTGTTGGTGATGGTCGAAGGTCCGCCCGCAACGACGATCCCCGCGCCGGGCGTCGCCTGGCCAGAATTCGTGCCGAGGCCGCGAATGGTCCCTGCATTGTTGATCGTGGCCGACGTTCCGTCCGTCCGAACGCCGTCACGGAAACCATTGATCGAACCGGTCGACGTGTTGGTGAGGAGCAGCGCCGCGTCGCTGTAGACCGCGTCGCGCGTGGTTCCGACGACGTCGGGCGTGTTGGTGGCGGTGATCGATCCGCTGTTGGTGACGTTGGCTGTCGTTGTCTGGTTGAAGACGAGCCCTTCTCCGATCGAGCCGCCGTTATCAACAGTCGCGGTGCCGACGGTGCTGAACGACGTGAAATAGTTGACCGTGCCGCTGTTGACGACGCTCGCCGTCCCGTCGCCGGCAAAGCCGATGGTCGGGGTGTGGCCGCTGTTGTTGACGCTTGCGGCTTCGAGCGAGGTCAAAGAGATTCCACCGTTGATGATGCTGCCGCTGTTGTTGACGAGGCCGAATTGACCGGCACCGAGCAAAGGCGAGCCGGCGACATTGACCGTGTGATCGATGGTGCCGGCATTATCGACGGTGCCGCCGCCGAACAGGACCACGCCGAAGCGGTTCCCTTGGATGAAGCCGCCGGCGAGATTGGTGACCGAGCCGATGCTGGTCATGCCCGCGGTGTTCTGGCCATTGTAGGCGAACATCGAGATACCGTCGGCGCCAACACTCGTCCTGCCCGAGATGTAGCCGCTGTTGGTGACCGTTCCGCCGCCGATGAGCCGGATGCCATCATCGTTCTCGCCGATGATCGAACCGCCGTTGCCCACCGCGGTACCGATCGCACGGCCAACGGTCGAATTGTCGGGATTGGTAAAATAGATGGTAGAGATGCCGAAGCGCGCGCCGGAGATGTCGCCGGTGTTCGTGATCGCTGCCGGCCCTCCGGAAATGATGATTCCGCCATCCGAGTTGAAGACGCTGCCATTGCCGCCGTTGCCGCGGATCGTCCCGTCATTGGCAACCGTCAGCGACGGCCCGCTCGTCCGAATGCCGCTGGCGGAGCCGGTGATTGATGCGGTATCCGTATTGTCGACCGTGAGCGTGCTGTTGCTGATGATCGCGTCGCCCGTCGGGTTGGCGATAGTGCCGCTGTTGGTGACGGTCGCGCTGTCGAGCGAGTCGAAGTCGATGTTGCCGTTGATCGTGCCGCTGTTGTTGACTGCCCCGGCGCGCCCCGGGTCCCACCAGCGCGCGATCTCGACAGCGCGGAAGTCGCCGGTGATCGTCCCCGCATTGTTGACGGTTCCGCCGTCACCAATGAAAACGGCGAGCGAGCCCTGGATCAACCCGCCGGCAAGGTTGTTGACGGTGCCCAAGTCGGTGACCTGGCTGAGGTCCTGGTTACCGAATGCGAACATCACCACGCCGGACGCGTTGAGGCCAAGGAGCTGGCCGCTGTTGGTGACGGTACCGCCGCCGATCAGGTGGATGGCGTCGTCGTTGTCGCCCGAGATGACGCCGCTGTTGTTGATCGTGGTGCCGGTCGCGAGGCCGCTTTGCTGGCCGGTTTCGGGGTCGGTGAAATAGATCGTCGATATGCCGTACCTGGCGCCCGAGATGATGCCGCTGTTGGTGATTGTTGCCGGCCCACCGGCGATGATGACACCGCCGTTCCCATCGAAATAACCGCTGCTGGACCCGTCGCCGCGGATCGTCCCGGCATTGTCGAGGGTCAGGCTCGAGCCATTCGAGGTAATCCCGTTGGTCGCACCGTAGATGTCGCCGGTGGCTGCGTTTGTCAGCGATAGCGGGTTCCAGCTCTCGACGCCTGCGCGCAGCGGTGAGCTGCCATTGTTATTCGCGCTGGTGATGATCCCGGCATTGTCCAGGCTTGCGCTGTCGAGACTGTTGAAGCGAACACCTCCGAGGATCGATCCGGTGCCGCTGTTGGTGACTGTTCCGATCTTCCCAAGGTCCGAGTCACTCTGAGCCTGGATGAGGATGCCGCCGCCGTCAGTTCCCTGGATCAGGCCGCTGTTTTCGATGTTCCCGCCGCCGCTAAGGATCACGCCGAAGCGCTGGCCTTGGATGGTTCCACCAAGAAGGTTCGTGACCGTGCCGATGCCGGTCATTGCGCTCGTGTCCTGGTCTTCGAAAGCGAACATCGAGACGCCGTCCGCAGACGAACCGCTCATTCCCGCGATGTAGCCGCTGTTGGTGATTGACCCACCGCCTATCAGCCGGACACCGTCGTCAGAATCACCGATGATGGTTCCGCCGTTATTGGTCACCGTCGTGCCTGTCGCGCGGCCCTCCAATTCGCCTGTGGCGCTGTTGAAAAAATACGCGGTCGTGATCCCGAAGCGTGCGCCTTCGACGACGGGTGGGCTGACGGCAGGATCCTCAAAGACCAGGCTGATATCAGCGCCATCCCCGTTAATGACGATGCCACCGTCGGGTGAGACTGCGCCTCCATGGCCGCCATTCCCGATGATCCAGGTATAGCCGGAGATCGAGAGATTGAGCCGTCCGCCAGTTGAAAGCAGCCCGGTTTTGTCCCCGGTAATAAGCGAACCGTTGAATAGATTGAGGGGCGCTGGGTTCGGGTCCGAGACCAAGATGCCGTAATCGGCCGCGTAGGCGGAGCTGGTCGTCAGCCCGAGTGCCGTCGCGGCAAGCAGCCGCGCCGTGAATGGCGTCGCACGCATATTTATATGCCCCCCTTATGTATTCTTCCGGCACGAACGCTCACTGGCCAGGACGGCCGGCGCCCCTTCTCGCCGACTCGATCTAGCAACCGAAGTGCTTGCGCTAAGTGACTAATCGCTGTCATGACGTCGTTCTGAAGGTTTTCTGAAGGGGCGTGGGGGATGCCCGATTCGAGGCCGAGTGGAGTTGAGCAGCGTCGTCGTCGCCGCTGGGTGTTTGCGGACTGCGTTTTCGACGAAGCGAATTGGGCGCTGGTCGTCGCCGGGCAGCGCGTGCCGATCGAAACCAAGCCGCTCGAGCTGCTCCGCGAGCTGCTCGGCCGCGCCGGCGACCTCGTGTCCAAGGAAGAGCTGCTCGACCGCATCTGGCCTGACGTCACCGTCGTCGAAGCTTCGCTGACGACCGCGATCCACAAGCTGCGGCATGCGCTTGGCGACGAGCATCGCAACCCGCACATCATCGAGACGGTGCCGAGGATCGGCTACCGGCTCAGCATCCCGGTCGAGGTCGAGGGCAGCGAGACTGCGCCGCGGCTGTCGTGGGCGAACAGCGGCGAGTTGCGGCCTGCAGCTCCCGCGGCGCCCGTTAAGACGCTCCCGGCATGGACCGCCTCGCCGCGCCTGCTGTCGGTCTCAGGAGGGCTGCTGATTGCAGTTCTCGTCGCGGTGTTCGCGCTCGGGCCGGGGCAATACGTATCGGCAACGAGGACCAATGTGGCCGCCCCCGGCCTCACTCAACGCGACGCCGCCAACGCGCTTCGGAAGCTCGACGTCGGCACTATCGAGCGGATGCTAGCCGCTGGCTGGAACCCCAACACGCCTTTCGACAATGAGGGCAATGCAGCGATCAACTATGTGCTCGGCATGTGCGAGTGGGACCGCGGCCACAATCAGGAGCAGATGGTGCTGATGGTGCGCACCCTGATCGACGGCGGCGCCAGGCTCGACCATCGCAATGTCTGGGGTGACACGCCCTACAGCATCGCGAAGGCGATCCGTTACTGCGGGCCGAACCACCCGGTGACGCAGAGCATCCGGACGATGTGTTTCGCAGGCTACAGGCCGTACGGCGACCGCTGCCTGGCATCATACGAAATCGCGCGGCGCTAACGTCAGCTTCTCTGATGGGTCATTATGTCAAGCTTCACCGGTTGACCCTGCCGCCGGTTACTTGCCTCTGTTCGCGGCCAGCCTGCGCTGTCAGTTCACGGGCGCAGTTAAGCTGATGATTTGATTGGTGACCCCAACGGGACTCGAACCCGTGTTTTCGCCGTGAAAGGGCGACGTCCTAGACCGCTAGACGATGGGGCCGGTTAAGGGCGGCTCGCCGGTTAGGCGAGGGGCCCAAGGGCGTCAAGCAAAGGCGGCATCCTCAAGGTGCATCTCGGCGGCATTGCCGCCATTCCATTCGTCCCGCTTGATGGTGCCCGCCAGCCACCAGCGTTGATCGGCCGCCGACGAGAGCAGAGCCTGCCCAAGGGGGCCTGCGGCGCTTCTGAAGGCGATCCACTTGAAGGTCTTGCCGTCATCCCCGCAGCCAAGGCCGCGGACATGGCTGTCACCCACGATACCGGTCTTGAGTAGACGCACGGGCCCCGCGGCCACCCGCGGGTTCGGCCATCCGGCGCCATAGGGGCCCGCCGAATCGAGGGCGTCGCAGAGCGATGCTGCGACCCCGCCGGGGGCAATAAGTGCATCGAGAAGAAGGGCCCGGTCGCCCCGCGCCTTCTCGACGTCGGATGCGAGCCGTTCGCTGATGAAGTTCCGGAAAGCCTCGAGGCCTCCTTTTGGGAGCGTCAGTCCTGCCGCCATTGCGTGACCGCCCCCGGCAATGAGGAGGCCGGAGTCCTTCGCAGCAAGCACCGCCGCGCCAAGGTCGACACCCGAGAGCGAGCGTCCGGAACCCTTGCCGGTGCCATCTTCCGTCTCGGCGATGACGATCGCGGGACGGCCAAACCTTTCCTTCAATCGACCCGCGACGATCCCGATGACACCCTGGTGCCAGCCCGAACTCATGACCGTGATGACGGGGGAGCCCGCCTGCTCGGATGCCTGCGCCTCCGCCTGCTCGCAGACCAGCATCTCGATGGCCCGGCGTTCCTCGTTGAGACGGTCGAGCTCGGAGGCAATTGTCCGGGCTTCCTCGGGGTCATTGGACGTCAAGAGCCTGACGCCGAGATCGGATTTGCCGACGCGGCCTCCCGCATTGATCCTGGGTCCGAGCGCAAAGCCCAAGTCGCGGCAGGATGCGGGTTTCACCAGTCGCGCAGCCTCTGCGAGCGCGGACAGCCCGATGTTTCGCCGCGCCGCCATCACCTTCAGACCCTGCGCGACGAAGGCACGGTTCAGAGTTCTAAGCCGTGCAACGTCAGCGACCGTTCCCAGCGCAACGAGATCGAGGAGATCAAGGATTGCGGGCTCCGCAAGTGCTTCGAAAAAGCCGCGGCTTCTCAACTCGCGAAGAAGCGCGACGCCAAGGAGGAAAGCCATTCCGACCGCGGCGAGATGGCCGTGCGCGGCTCCGTCCGCATTCTCATCGAGCCGGTTCGGGTTGATGAGTGCAAAGGCCACCGGAAGAATGCTTGCACACTGGTGGTGATCGACAACGATTACGTCGAGCCCGGCGTGGCGCGCTTCTTCTAGCGCATCAAAGGCCTGCGCCCCGCAATCGACGCAGATTGCAAGACTTGCTCCTCGCGCCTTCAGCTCGACGAGTGCTTTGCCGGAGGGCCCATATCCCTCCATCAGCCGGTCAGGGATATAAATGATGGGCTCCCCGCCGAGCCGGCGCAGCAGTATGACGAGAAGCGCTGCGCTCGTTGCTCCGTCGACGTCATAATCGCCGAAGACCGCGATGCTCTCGCCGCGCTGAAGTGCATCGGCGAGCCGTGCTGCGCCCTTGTCCATGTCCTTGAAGCAGCTTGGATCGGGAAGGAAATCACGGATCCTGGGCTCGCGGTGCCGTGCGAGGTCCTCGCGTTCGATGCCCCGCGCCAGCAGCAGCTCGTCGACCAGCTCATCCATTCCAAGGGAAGCATCGGGTGGACGGCGCCAGCGCCATGGCTGCCCGGTCACCGAAATATCGATGTTGAGCGCGGACGCGCCGGCAGTCGGACAGTCGTTGCGAACGGAGTGAAGCAATCCTCGAGGGCCTCCCGCCCTATGAATTGCTTGGTTAGAGCGTTCCCCGCAATGGAGAATCAGAGGCCGCGGTGCTTGAGGTCGCGATATTCTGTGGAAACGCGCCTCACAGTACCCGTGCTTGCCCGCATCACGACGCTCTCGGTCGAGACGCAATTGTTGCGCCGATGAACGCCTTTTAGCAGCGAGCCGTCGGTGACGCCCGTTGCCGCAAAGATGCAGTCACCCTGCGCCATGTCCTCCATCGTGTAGATCCGCTCGAGATCCTCGATGCCCCAGCGGTGCGCCCGTTCCACCTCATCATCGTTCCTGAACACCAGCCGGCCCTGCATCTGGCCGCCAACGCAGCGCAGCGCTGCCGCGGCAAGAACTCCTTCGGGCGCGCCTCCGGTGCCGACATATACGTCGATGCCCGTATCGGGATCGGCAACTGCAATCACGCCGGCGACGTCACCGTCCGGGATCAGCCTGACGCTGCACCCAAGTGAACGGAGCTCCTGGATGATCTCCTGATGCCGGTCGCGGTCGAGTACGCAGGCGGTGATCTCGCCGGGCGCGACGCCCTTGGCCTTTGCGATCGAGCGGATGTTGTCGCTCACCGATCTTGAAAGGTCGATCGTGCCCTGAGGATAGCCTGGTCCCACAGCGAGCTTCTGCATATAGGTGTCCGGCGCATTGAGGAGGCAGCCGTTTTCCGCGATGGCGAGGACCGCGAGCGCGTTCGGACCTGCCTTTGCGGTGATGGTCGTACCCTCGAGCGGATCAAGTGCAATGTCGATCCTGGGGCCGCTACCCTGCGCCGAGCCCACCCGTTCCCCGATGTAGAGCATCGGAGCCTCGTCGCGCTCGCCTTCACCGATTACCACCGTGCCGTCGAACGGCAGTTCGTTCAGCGCCGCACGCATCGCTTCGACCGCGGCCGCATCCGCGGCCTTCTCGTCGCCGCGACCGATCAGTTTCGAGGCCGCGATCGCGGCCGCTTCGGTGACCCGTACCATTTCAAGAACGAGGACTCGGTCGAGTACGTGACTGCCGGCGGCGGACATGCGCGATTGGCTCCTGTTGTGGAGCGCCAGCCGATAGGGTTTAGGCCCATCCTTGTCGAGCGCGCCGGCTCAGGGCCGCTTGGCGGCTGAGGGCGTCGCGCGCTTTGGGAACTTGTCGTCGGCAGCTCTCAGCTTTTGCATCAGTTCGGGCATCAGTTTCATCAAATCGGGCATGCTCGAGAAGATCGAGCGGATCGTGTCGGGATCGATCCAAAGCTGCATATACTGGCCGGCGAACGCCTTCCCGGTCGGGCTGGCGAAGAAAAGATCGATTTCGCCGAGCTGTCGCGCATCGAAACGCCGCGCCATCGCGCGCGCAAGGCCCTCGCGCATGCGCGGATCGATGATCGCCGAGATCTTTCCCATTTCGGCGTCGACCGCCTCGTGCATGGCAACCATGCGCTGGTCGAAATAGGGGTCCTTGGCCGCAACCTGTTCGTGGAGCGGCACGTCTTTTCCTGCGGCCGCGGACTTGTGCGGCTTGCTCGAGAGCCCGTCGAGATCCGAGGTCTTGAGCTGCAGCATGCGATCGAACGTGCCGCCGATGAAATCCGACATCATCTTCCCATAAGCGCCGTTGGGCCACATCGCCTCGGTCGCGGTGCGCGCAAGCGCAAGGCGGGCGGAATCCGGGTCGGGCTGCGGCGGGAAGAGCTTGTCCATGAAGGCGAACATCGCATCGAAATCGGGCGGCGATTTTGCCGACTTGTTGGCCGGCAGCGCCGTGACCGGGGCCGGCGCCGCCGCTGCATCCTTGCCGGGCGAACCCCGAGCGGGGGCGGCTACCGATAGGCTTGCGAGCCAAACTGTTGCTGCAAAGGCAAGGGTCAAGCCGGACTTCTTCATCGTTGTCCCCCGTGCTGAGGGGCACGACTATGCGCAGCACTCTTTGCTGCGTCTAGCTTTCTTCTGCCTGGTGCTGGAGCAATTCGGAGCGCACCCGAACGGCCCGCGCAGCGACAGTGGTTTCAACCAGAAATACCGCGAAAGCGGTACCGATCGCGACCATCGAGGCCATGAACAGCCAGGCGATCTCCGTCCCCAGATGGGTGCGGATGAGATTGGCCGCAAATAACAGGATCACCACGAGACAGGTGAGGATGGCCGACAGGACGGATAGCCCCGTGGCCCAGCTGATCAGCGACATGCGCCGATCCAGGATCCTGAGGTCGGCGATCCAGCGGTCATGCTCGGTGCCACGGCTCGAAAGGAGGAGCGGCTCGATCTGCCGCGACCGGTCGACGATGCGCGACAGGCGCGATGCGAGCACATTGAGGAAAGCCCCGATGCCGCTGAGGAGAAAGACAGGAGCCAGTGCGACCCGGACGATCTCCGCGACCGTGTTGACCGAAAGATCGGGCGAGGTTTCGAACATATTTTTCCGTCTTAGGCGGCTGCCTCTCGTTCGCAACTGGCGACCTCAAGCAGCATCAGACCATTGGCGACAAAGCTCGCGGCGAGGAACCAGGCGAAGCTCGCGATGAGCTCGCGCGTCGGTCCAAAGAGGCTGACGACGAGGGTGGAGGCCGAGAGGCCGGCAATCAGCAGCACTGCAAGAAGAAAATCGACACCTGCCGAAAAGGCGGTCCAGATGCGCACGTTTCCCGATGTCTCCGTAAGCGCGCCAGCGAGGATCAGGCCGCGGATTAAAAGCCAGCCCACGATTGGCCAGACAGTAGGAAAGAAATGCGTTTCCGGATTGAGGATGAAGAGAAGCCCGGCCAAGGCAGTGACGATCCCGGCCGCCATGGCGAAGTGGCGAGCCTCGCGTCGAAGCGAACCGGCGATCGTTTCGATGAGGCCCGCAGTAATCAAAAGGGCGCCGATCATTTCGGAGTGGATCGTCTTTCCGGCAGGCAGCAGCGCGGAACCCGCGCCCAAGAGGATGATGAGCAAACCCGCAATGCGCAGTCCCTGTGCCCGTCTGCGGTCGGATAAGCCTCGATAGACGCGAGTGGCCAAGAAGCAGCCCCTTCCGTTCGGTGCCCGAACCCAGTCAGGCGCCTCGCGGTTCCCTGTCGCCCGTTATGGCGCGATCACCCGAAGTGCCTTCTTGCGGATCTTATAATCTAGTGGAGTCTCGGCGCGCACCACTTCTCCGTCAAGCGAGACAGCCAGCGCCTTGCGGCGACTGGAAACCCGCAGCCGCTCGACATTCTCGAGCTTTACCATGTCGTCATCGCGCGTGCGGTTGAGGAGTGCCCTGATGCTCGCCCCGATGAACCCGCGGCGGGTCTTCTTGCGCATGACGAACACGCTCAGGCGTCCGTCTTCGATGCTTTCCCGCTCGCCAGGAGCACCAATGTCGATCCGATAGTCGTTGTTGCCGACGAACAGCAAGGGAGTGTCGATCCGCGCCTTCTCGTCGTTCACGGTAAGTGTCAGCCGCTGGTGTCCGAAGCGCAGCAACGTCCTTGCCGAGGCAACGATCATCGCGAGCCGCTTGCTCCGGCCCAGTCTTCGCTGCTGGATGTCGCGGTCCCGGACCATCAACGGATAAAGCCCGATCGCGCTGTTGTTGATGAAAACGTGCTCATTCATTTCTGCAACGTCGACCTGGCGCGCGGAACGCTTGGCGATCAGCTTGGCCGCCTCCTCGATCTTCATTGGAACGCCAAGGTCCTTGGCGAAGTGGTTGAGGGTGCCGAGCGGGAGGATGCCAAGAAGGGTCTTCGTACCGACCAGCGCCGAAGCGGCAGCGCTGATCGTCCCGTCCCCCCCGCCCACGATCAGCAGTTCGTCGCCGCGCTCGGCAATTGCCCGGCAGCGAACCGGGCAATCGCTGCCGGTGACCAGCTCCACGTCGACCTTGAGACCTGCCGCGCCGAGCGCGGCAGCGACCTTGTCCCCGATCCGAGGGTCGGCTGCAGCGGCGCCGCCACCGCGATTGAGAAGCACGGTTACCGGCGTCATCGCCCTCCCTAACGCTTCGAGGGCTGCTAGCTATCCCTCCTTGCCTGTGCACTCTCCGATTCGGTGAGAATCGACATGCATTTTCATGGTCATGCCATTTTGCATGCCTCCGCCCGTGCCCTTGCTCGACATGTCCATCGAATAGCTCGTCGGCGTATATGTGCCGGCCATGTTGGTCGTCTGGGTCGCGCCTTCTTCACTGCACACCATCTGGATGTCGATCTTGCCGCCGCCCATGGTGAAATGCTCGTAGCGGCACGACTTGTCGGCGCCGAAAAAATCTTCCTTGGGCCGTTTCACATCCGCAGCGGTGACGCAGTGGCTGCTGGCGTCGTTTCGATGCTCCGCCATCGTCTCCTTCATCTTCTCGGCATATTGGGCCGGGAGTCCGGGGACGTTCATTTCCTGGATGTCGACCTTTGACTGCCACAGGCCCGGCTCGATCATCGTGTCGCTGGACATGATGCCGGCTTGCTTGACTGCAGCTGTGACCTCGTTTCCGCTCGCATTGTGGAGCTGCACCGACGGCCCCTTGTTGCAGGCGCTGAGCAAAGCGATCGACGCGGCGACGCACACGGCATGTTTCATACAAAGCCCCCTTTGTTGAGGCGCCCACCCATAAATCGACCGCTCAACGAGTGCTAGCGCCGCTTGTCGGTGGGCGCATGAAAGTCTGGCTCCTTGTTGGAGATCCACCTGAGGAAACGCCCGATGCGAGGATCGGCACGAATGGCCGCGAGGCTGCCGTCCAATAGGGAGACCTCGGCATTCGAGAATGTCCGGTGAAGCATCCGGTGGCAGATCGGATGGATGGGGACTGTCCGGCGGCCACCGCGGCTCTTCGGCACGGGATGGTGAAGTTCGATCCTCCTGCCAAGCGCGCGGGCGCACAGCCAGCAATGTTCCTCGGTTGTTCCTGCCATTGCCGGCGACCATATAGCGACGAATGGCGATTCAAATCCGGACCAGTCTTGCCGAACCGGAAACGGGTGAGAGCTTCGTCCCGCACAAACCCGCGCGTCCCGACAAGGCTGAAGGTGGCAAGAGGTTCAAGCTCGTAGCCGACTATGAGCCGGCGGGTGACCAACCCCAGGCGATAAAGGAACTGGTCGAGGCCGGCGAAAATGGCGAGGAAAGCCAGGTCCTCCTGGGCGTCACCGGCTCGGGCAAGACCTTCACCATGGCCAAGGTCATCGAGACCCTGCAGCGGCCCGCACTGGTGATGGCGCCGAACAAGATCCTCGCGGCCCAGCTCTACGGCGAATTCAAGAGCTTCTTCCCCGACAACGCGGTCGAATATTTCGTCAGCTATTACGATTACTATCAGCCCGAAGCGTACGTTCCGCGCACCGACACCTACATTGAGAAGGAGTCGAGCGTGAACGAGGCGATCGACCGGATGCGCCACTCGGCGACCCGGTCGCTGCTCGAACGCGACGACGTTATCATCGTCGCTTCGGTCTCGTGCCTGTACGGCATCGGTTCGGTCGAAACCTATTCGGCAATGACCTTCAGCCTGAAGAAGGGACAAAGCGAAGACCAGCGTGAGGTCATCCGCAAGCTCGTCGCGCTGCAGTACCGTCGCAACGACCAGGCCTTCGCGCGGGGCAACTTCAGGGTACGTGGCGACAACCTCGAGATCTTTCCCTCGCACTATGAGGACATGGCCTGGCGGGTCAGTTTCTTCGGTGACGAGATTGAGGATATCAGTGAGTTCGACCCGCTGACGGGCAAGACGATCGCAAGTCTCGAGAGCATCAAGGTCTATGCCAATTCCCACTATGTAACGCCGGGCCCGACGCTGAAGCAGGCGATGGAGGCAATTCGCCACGAGCTCATCGAGCGGCTGAAAGAGCTGACGGCCGAGGGCCGCCTGCTGGAGGCGCAGCGCCTCGAACAGCGTACCAACTTCGACCTCGAGATGATCGCCGCGACTGGATCATGCGCGGGCATCGAGAATTACTCGCGCTTCCTCACCGGCCGCCTGCCAGGCGAGCCGCCGCCGACCCTGTTCGAATATCTGCCTGATAATGCGCTCCTGTTCATCGATGAGAGTCACCAGACCGTTCCGCAGATCGGCGCGATGGCGCGCGGCGACCATCGCCGGAAGATTACGCTGGCCGAGTACGGCTTCAGGCTTCCCAGCTGCATCGACAACCGGCCGCTCCGTTTCAACGAGTGGGACGCGATGCGGCCTCAGTCCGTGTTCGTCTCGGCGACCCCCGGGCCCTGGGAGATGAATGAAACCGGGGGTGTCTTTTCCGAGCAGGTGATCCGGCCCACCGGCCTCATCGACCCGCCGGTAGAGATCAAGCCGGTCGAGGACCAGGTTGACGACCTCGTTCACGAGGCCAGGGAGACTGCGCGCAAGGGATATCGGACGCTTGTCACGACGCTTACGAAGCGGATGGCCGAGGACCTTACCGAATATCTGCACGAGGCGGGCCTCAAGGTCCGCTACATGCACTCGGATGTCGAAACCCTCGAGCGCATCGAGCTCATCCGCGAGCTTCGGCTCGGAGTTTATGACGTGCTGGTCGGAATCAACCTTCTTCGCGAGGGCCTCGACATCCCCGAGTGCGGGCTCGTCGCCATTCTCGATGCGGACAAGGAAGGGTTCCTGAGGTCTGAGACCTCGCTCATTCAGACCATCGGCCGCGCGGCCCGCAACGTCGAGGGGCGGGTCATCCTCTATGCCGACAGGGTCACGGGCTCGATGGAGCGGGCGCTCGCCGAAACCGGTCGCAGGCGCGAGAAGCAGCTCGAATATAATGCGGAGCATGGGATCACTCCGGAGAGCGTAAGGCGCAACATCACCGACCTCCTCGCGGATGTCTCCGAACGCGATCATGTGCTTGTCGACACCGGCGATGAGGAGCGCACGCACCTCGTCGGTCACAACCTCAAGGCCTACCTTTCTGATCTTGAGCAGCGCATGCGCAAGGCTGCCGCGGATCTCGAGTTCGAGGAGGCGGCCCGCCTTCGGGACGAGATTCGCCGCCTCGAGGAAGATGACCTTGGAATTCCTCAGCACGACCGCGTTGCTCCGCGTGCCCTCGGTCACTCGACCGAAGGAAAGCCGGGCACCCGCAAGGGGCGCTTCGGCAAGCAGCAGCGTACCCGTTTCGGAGGCCGCAGGGGCCTTGGCTAAAAGGCCGCCTTCACTCCGGCCTGCGCGCCGACTTCCTGGCCGTGGTTGCGACCCAGCGTCGTGGTTGCAAAGGCATCGACGCTAAGGCTGGAGGCAAGGCTTGCGCTGGCACCGCCCGAAAGACGCCCGTACGTCTCCTTCCGGCCGCGGACCTGCCAGCTGTTAACGATGGTGGGCGCATCGGTCTGCGCAAAGGTGATCAGGCGATCATCGCTGCTGAAATTATGCTCGGCAGTCACGTCGAGGAACGGATGGAGACCTGCAAGGTCGCCCCGGACTTCAAGGCCCGCCTGGCCCTTGAGGGCCTTGTAGCTCTGTGCCCCGACATTGAGTGAAAGCGCAGCGTCGCCGGTTTCGGTGTAACCGTTTACCTTCGCGCGGGCATAATCCAGCGCGACGATCGGTCCTGCACCAACGCCGGCGAAGGACATGAGATAACCGCCCTTGGCGCCGGCGATCCAATGATTGCCGTGGGCCGTCGCAGCGAGGTCCGAGACGACGCCGGTCCGGACGATACGATCGCGGTCCTTGCCGTAGCCCACGTAAGCCTGGCCGAAGAGGCCGCCCATGCCGAGGCTGCCGTACGCGCCCACCTGCCACGTCCGGCCGCGGATGCGCGATGCGTCGTTCCCGAACTTGACCCTTGGGCGACTGTAGTTGCCGGCGACACCGATGATGCCGCCTGTCATCCCATATTCGGCGCCGACGCTCGCGCCGTAGCTGTGGACTTCGAAGGCGCTGTTGGTGCTGGTCGCACCAATGTCGTGCTGGAGCATGTCACCCACGGCGTAAACACGAAGGCCTTCAGGACCACTTCCGCGGCCGTAAAGGTCGCCGCGGCTCGAGAGAGTCCGGCCCCATTGCTGGGCAGTATCGAGCCCGAGGTCCGAGGGCGCCTGGAGTGTCAGGGGCGCTGCGAGCTGGCGCGCGATATACTGGCCAACCAGCGCAAAGCCCTGCGAAGTGAGGTGCAGCCCGTCGCCGTAGAACAGGTAGCCGTTTGAACTGACGACGCACGTCGTGTTCGGGAAGGCTGGACAGACGAGGCCATTGGTGAAGCCGTAGGCGCTGGGGTTCGCGGCAACCTGTGCTGCGAGAACCGTGCCATCGAGATAGTGGACGATCGCCCCGTTCGACGCGTAGCCTGCAAGCACCGGCTGCAGGGCATTGTAAAATGCCGTCGAATAAGCGCCCCTTATCGCCTGCGCCGCCGGATTATTGGCGACCTCGGGCGCGACTGCACCGTTCAAGGCAAGGAAGCTGATGGTGGGATTGCCCTGGGCGACCAGCCGGTTGAGCTGCAGTCCCGTCGCGACGCCTGCCGCGGTGCCCGCCGCGGGTGCAGTTGCAAGAGGGCCGCCGGCCAGCTGGTAGACGCGGGCATCATTGCCGCCGATGGAAATGGCGAGGAGGTCGCTCCGGGTGAAGCTGGTGGAGGCGCTTGGGAATACCGCTGACTGGGTTCCGACGTTGAGGAACTGGTCGACTTCATATTGCAGGCCCTTGCCGCACAGCGGCGCTCCGTAGGTCGGGTCAAAGCAGAGCGTTCCGTTGTTGGTGCCGCCCATGGCACCGCCGATGGCGAAATTCTGCACAGGGACCCTGAGGATCTGCGAGAGCGTATCGATGTAGTTGCTTCCGCCCGAGAAACGGCCGGTCGGATAGACGGCGAGCGCCTGGGGGTTGGCGTAGCCGAGCGCAAAGGCGTTGCCCGTGTCGGCATAACTGTCGCCGAACGCAACGATCCGCTGGATTTGCTGCGCGGCAACGGGCGAGCCGATTGCCGCGAGCGAGATCAGCGATACGGTTGCAAGTGTGCGCAGCGTGCGACAACGGTTCATAATCAGTCTCCCCACCAGCCGCGGTCTGCTCCGCAGGCTCTCCGGAGACCATGGTCGCCATTATCGACATGGGTGCAAGTAGCATCGCACGCCGGGGCCCGAGAGCCCGGCAAGTGAAGCAATTCGGCAACAGCCCTTGGCAAGGGGCCGCGCGGGCGCGGCTCCCCTTTGCGGTCCTAGTGGAGGACGCCCTTCTTCTGCATCGCGTTTGAATAAGCGAGGAGCGCCGCGCCTATGACGATGATCACGTAGGGCATCATCGTATATAAGGCGCCCTGGGGCGCGCCCGGGAGCTTTGGTCCCGCGACGAGCTGGTAGCCGATGCTGAGCACGATCCCGATCATCGAGAGTGCGAACGCCCAAAGGGCATAGCGCGAACGGATCAGCAGCAGGATTGCTCCTAACAAACCGCCCCACACGCCAAGCGCCCAGCCGACCTTCGCGTAGATTGGAAAGGCGTCCATCCAGGCCAGCGCCGCGGTCGGATCAACCCCGGGCATCGCGCTTGCGATATAATGTGTGTCGCGCATGTGGCTCATCACGTAGTCGTAGGCGCCAAAGCAGTTCCAAAAGACAGACAGGATGCCGACAATCCAGAGGTGGGCCGGCGTACGAGCTTGTGCAGTCGTTGCCATTGTCTTGTCCCCAACGATGGCCGTGCCAACCATTGCGCGGCCGAAAGGATCAGGCTCTCATTCGCCCGAACTGTCAATGCCGCCGGCTTAGACCGTTCAATCGACGGGGATTTCCCGCTTCAGCACATTGCCGATCGCGGTAGCGAGGCTCTGGATTTCATAGGGTTTCTGAAGCAGCGGAAACTCGTGCTGCGCAGCGACCTGCTCGCTGTAGCCGGTGGTAAGCAGGATGGGCAGCTCCGGAAAGCGCTCGCGCACCTTGCGGGCAAGTTCGATGCCGCTGATCCCGCCCGGCATCACGATGTCCGTAAAGACGAGACTTGGCCGGCGATCGCCCGACAGGCGCTCCAAGGCTTCCCTGGCGCTGTGGGCGACCACGGTGTCGAAGCCCAGTTCGTCCAGCATTGCTGCTGCAAGTTCTGAAACGAGATGATCATCCTCGACCACCAGCACCCGGCCATTGCCATGACCCTGGCCATTCCTGGGCCCGTTGGGATCGCCGCGGCTGGCCGGCAGGTAGAGTGTAAAGGTCGCGCCCTTACCCGGTTTCGATTCGACCGCGATCGAGCCGCCGATCTGCTTGGCGAAGCCGAACACCTGGCTGAGCCCAAGTCCGGTTCCCTCGCCGAACGCCTTGGTCGTGAAGAAGGGCTCGAACACGCGGTTCATGGTGTCGCTGCTCATTCCCTCGCCCGTGTCGGACACGCGAAGCGCGACATAGTCGCCGGTAAGTCCGTCGGGTTTGCCGCTCAGCGTCTCGTTGGTCGCGCTGAGCTTCAGCGCTCCACCCTCCTTCATCGCATCGCGCGCATTGAACGCGAGGTTGAGAAGCGCGAGTTCAAGCGCCGCGGGATCCGCCTCTATGTCCCAGACATTGGCGGAAATCTCGATGGTGAGCTCGATGTTGCTGCGTACGGAGGGACGCAGCAACGTCGTGACCTCCGGAAGGAAGGTTTTCAGGTCGATCGCCTTGAGGTCGAGCGGCTGGGCACGCGCGAAGGCGAGGAGCTGCCTTGTAATGCCTGCACCGCGCTGCGCGGAATTGCGAATCCCGTCGAGCATCCGCCGCAGGCGCTCCTCATCGCCAAGATTTCGCAGCGCGAGATCGGTCGCGCCGAGGATCGCGGTCAGGAGATTGTTGAAATCATGCGCAAGGCCTCCCGTCAGCTGCCCGAGCGCCTCCATTTTCTGTGCCACGAACAGCTGCTCGCGCGACTCTTCGAGCCGAAGCTGCGCTTCGCGCTTCTCGCTCATGTCGCGGGTGATCTTTGCAAAGCCGACCAGCTCGCCGTTCTCGTCACGGATCGCATCGAGGATCACGCTTGCCCAGAAGCGGCTGCCGTCCTTGCGCACGCGCCAGCCCTCGGCTTCGTACTTCCCTGTCTCGAGCGCCGTGCGGAGGGCCTTTTTGGGCAGCCCGGCGGCAAGGTCCTCGGGGGTGTAGAAGCGGCTGAAGTGCTCGCCGATGATCTCCTCGGGCCTGTAGCCCTTGATGCGCTGGGCTCCCGCATTCCAGTTGGTCACCAGGCCCTCGGGGTCGAGCATGAAAATCGCGTAATCGGTCACGCCCTGAACGAGAATCCGGAAGCGTCTTTCGGCTTCCAGCAGCGCCTGCTGCGTCGCCCGCGTTTCGGTCATGTCGCGCGTGATCTTGGCGAACCCGATGAGCTCTCCCGTGTCGTCGTTGATCCGGTCGACGACGACATTCGCCCAGAAGCGGGACCCGTCCTTGCGCACGCGCCAGCCTTCGCCGGCAAATTTGCCCTCGCGCCGGGCCGTTTCGAGGACCTTCGCCGGCATTCCGGCCGCCTGGTCCTCGGGGGTGTAGAAGGTCGAGAAATGCTTTCCGACGACTTCGTGGGTCTGGAAGCCCTTGATGCGCTCGGCGCCTGCATTCCAGCTCGTCACGATGCCCGTGGGGTCGAGCATGTAGATGGCATAGTCGACGATCGACTGAACCAGCAGCCTGAATTGGTCGTCGGGACGTGATACGTCCGGTTTTCTAGGCGCCCCCGCCAAGATCAAACTCCTTACACCAGTGCAACGGACAGGCCGCCGCGAGACGCACAACACGCGAGTCGGGTGTCGGTTTCCTTCTCCGCCTGATTTCTGGTCCCGCCGCGATGAGCTAGCGCTTTTCCCTGGCGATGCGGCTCATCAGAATGGCTGCGCGCTTTGCCTGCTTAAAAATCGATGGAACGTCGACCACTTCCTTGTCGGTGTGGGATCCCTCGCTTGCTGGCCCGAGGCCAGCGAGGCCGTCAACTTCGGCCGCGACGAAGCTGATATCGCCCGCGCCCCGCTTGGCGGGATCAAGCTCGCCCATCTGCGGGAGACCCATGTCGGCATTGACCATGTTCAGCTGCTCGAGAAGCCGGCGATTGCCCTTTGTTGGCGGCATTGGCGGGTAGCCGTCCTCGTCGAAGCTGATCTCGGCCTTCGCACCGGCGAGCGAGCGCGAGACGATGGCGCGCATCTTGGCCCTAGTGCGATCGATCTGGTCCTGGCTGATCGCGCGCAGATCGCCTCGCGCAACGGCGGTTGCGGCAATGATGTTGGTCTTGCCGGTCGCCTCGATCCTGATCCTGCCCGCATCGAGCGCAGCTGTCTGGCCCCCGCCGATCAGTCCGACATTGTAGGTGAGCTTGTCTTCGGGAAGCTCGCGCCGAAATTCGTCGAGGATCCGGGCAAGCTCGTAGATAGCGCCATAATTGCCTGCTCCCACGCCGGCCGAATGGGCGCTTCGTCCAGTGATGGTCACGGTCCAGCTGCCTGCACTTCGCCGCGCGGTCGAACCCATGTCGAGCGGACCGCCGGGGCCATCCTCCTGCGCGAGGTCCTCGAAGTCTAGTGCGGCGTCGGCCTTCTTCGCTTCGGCAACGAGATCTCGTCGCGATATCGACAGCGGGTTTCCGGCGTCCTCCTCGTCTCCCGTGAGGAAGACGGTGATGTTGGCCTGCTTCAGTGTGCCCGCAGCCTGCATGGCGCGGAACGCTGCGACAATTACCGCTATTCCTCCCTTGTCGTCGCCTGCGCCCGGACCGTGCGCGAACCGGGCGTCAGCTACCCAGTGTTGGAAGGGCGAATCGGGCTCGAAGACCGTGTCTAGATGCGCGATGAGCAGCAGGCGCTTGCCGTTCCGGCTTCCGGCATGCCGGGCGACGAGATGTCCCGCCCGGCCCGCGGCCTTCATGTCGATCCACTGTGTCTTGAACCCCAATGCCTGGAACTCGGGCTCGACCATGCGCCGCACGGCCTCGACACCGGCAAGGTTCAGGGTGCCGCTATTCTGGTCAACCCAGTGCTGCAGCAGGGAAATTGTCCGCTGCTGCTCGCCGTCTACGGTCCGGACCATGATTTGCTCTGTCGGCGACAGGGCCGCTGTTGCGGGAGCGGATCCAGCGAGCGCGAGAGTTCCGATGAGGAGAGGGAATCCTGATTTCATGGGGCGAGGTTAGCGAAGCCCCCATCAGGGGTCACTATCCTTAGTTGGCTCGTTTTGTGAAAGATAACTTTACCAATTTGGTTCTTTGGACATCAGATGCTGACCGCTGGGTGTGGGTTCGAGAGCGTCGAATTCGCCGGGAATGGTTGACAATGGCCCTCCGGCAGTAGCGAGTTTGCGGCAGTACCAAGCGCCCCGGGGGGAAGCGGATGACACCGACCCGTCTCAATGCCCTTACCGATGGCGTGGTTGCGATCGTCCTCACCATCATGGTGCTTGAGCTCAAGATCCCGGCCGAGCCTACTCTTCGTGCAGTTCTCGCCGTCCTTCCCCTTCTTGCAGCTTACCTCGTCGCCTTCGTCAACGTCGCCATTTACTGGAACAACCATCATCACATGATGCAGTCCGCAAGAAGGGTGACGGGAGGCGTCCTGTGGGCCAACCACGCGCTGCTTTTCTTCCTGACGCTCTTCCCGCTCATGATCCGCTGGATCGACGACGCGGGCATCACCGCATGGCCGGTCGCATCCTATGGGCTCGTGCTCGTCGGAGCGGCACTTGCCTACCAGCTGCTCGAGCGCGCGCTGATGGCAGCGGAAGGTGAAAGCTCGGCCATTAAGCGCGCCGTGGGCGTTGGCGGAAAAGAGCTCATCAGCTTCGCTCTTTACGTGGCATCCGTGCCCGCGGCGTTCGTGTCGCCCTATATTTCGGTCGCGATGGTCGTTGGGGTTTCCGCGCTGTGGATAGTCCCGGACCGGAGGTTCGCGCCCGACCGGAACGCGGCCCCCAAGGATCAATAAAGCGGAAGATCGACATCCAGCGGGATCACGACCTCCTCATCGACCGGTGCTGCTTGCAAGCAACGCCGCCGCCTCCCACCTCAATTCCAAAGGAGAAAACTTTGGAAAATTGGCACGGAACGACGATCCTCGGCGTCAAGAAGGCCGGCAAGACCGTCATTGCCGGCGACGGCCAGGTCTCGATGGGCAATACGGTTATGAAGCCCAATGCGAAAAAGGTGCGCCGGATCGGCGAAAAGGGCGAGGTCATCGGCGGGTTCGCTGGCGCGACCGCCGACGCGTTCACCTTGTTCGAGCGGCTGGAGCGCAAGCTCGAGCAGTATAACGGCCAGCTGATGCGCGCCGCCGTCGAGCTCGCCAAGGACTGGCGCACCGACAAATATCTGCGCAACCTCGAAGCGCTGATGATCGTCGCCGACAAGGACATCATGCTCATCCTGACCGGCAACGGCGACGTGCTCGAACCGGAGGGCGGTATAGCTGCCATCGGCTCGGGCGGGAATTATGCGCTATCGGCCGCCCGCGCTCTTGCCGATTACGAGCAGGACCCCGAAGTGCTTGCCCGCAAGGCCATGGGGATCGCTTCGGAAGTGTGCGTGTTCACGAACGACCGGCTGACGCTCGAGACGATTGAAGCCTGAGCGCGAGCGGCTAGGCTGGCGTCCGTGCTGATCGACCGCCGTGCCTTCACCGCCGCCTCTGCCGCGCTTGTGTCCGGATGCGCGAGTGTTGGAACAAGGCGCATCGTCCGCTGCACGCCGCTTGCCCCGGTGCTTGCCGACGAGAGCCGGATCATTCGAACCATGGCGGGCCTCCGGCCCTATCGACGGAAGGGCTTCGTGGTCCGCGCCGACCAGTTGGCGGAAAAGCGGCTGGTTCATAATTATGGGCATGGCGGCGCCGGCATCACCTTGAGCTGGGGCACGTCCAAGCTTGCCATCGAGCTTGGCCTCAAGGGCCACAATGGCCCCGTCGCGATACTGGGTTCAGGGGTCGTCGGTCTCTCGACCGCGCGGCTTGTCCAGGAAGCCGGCTTCCCGGTCACAATCTACGCGGCCGCGCTTCCGCCGGACACGACCTCGAACATTGCCGGGGGCCAGTTCCACCCGTTCGCGACCTTCCACCCTGGCGAAGTCACGCCCGAGTTCATGGCGCAGTTCACAAGCGCACTCGACTACAGCTGGCGCCGCTACCAGATCATGGTCGGCGAGGATTACGGGATCCGCTGGCTCCCGACCTACGTCGAGACCGGCAGCCCCGAGGCAAGGAGCATCGCCACGTTCCCGCCCGTCAACCGGATGCTCAGCGCTGCCGAGAACCCCTTTCCCTGGTCGAGCACGCTTCGCTACGACACGATGTACATCGAGACCGGTCGGTACCTGAGGCAAATGATCCGCGATATTCAGGTCGCGGGAGGCAAATTCGAAGTCCGCAGATTCGGCGCGGCTTCTGACATCGCCTCTCTTCCCGAAGCGTTGGTATTCAACTGCACCGGTCTTGGAAGCCGCGACCTGTTCCAGGATCAGGACCTTCGGCCTGCGCGGGGCCAGCTTGCCATCCTCGAGCCCCAGCCCGAGGTTCAATATGCGATGACCGGTGGCCCGGGATACATGTTCCCACGGCCCGACGGCATCATTCTTGGCGGCACCTTCGAACTGGACGAGTGGGACGCCTCGCCCCAGCCTGCAACCATCGCCCGGATTGTCGAGAACCATAAGCGCTTCTTCGCTAGCCTGCGCTGCCCCGCTTGAACTGGCTGCCGGGCGCCCCGACATTGCCTCGCGAAATGAACTATCACACCACACTTCCCCAGAGCGGCGGGGAGCAGGCCCAAGTGCTCAAGGACAAGCTCACACCCAGGGCGATCGTCGCCGCACTCGACGAACATATCGTGGGCCAGGACGACGCCAAACGCGCCGTCGCAGTGGCGCTGCGCAACCGCTGGCGCCGCCAGCAGCTTCCAGCTGAGCTGCGAGAGGAAGTCACGCCCAAGAACATTCTGATGATCGGCCCGACGGGCTGCGGCAAGACCGAAATCAGCCGCCGCCTTGCCCGGCTTGCCGATGCTCCCTTCGTCAAGGTGGAGGCGACCAAGTTCACCGAGGTCGGTTATGTCGGCCGCGACGTCGAGCAGATCGTACGCGACCTCGTCGAGGAAGCGGTCCGGCTCGAGCGCGACCGGCGCCGCGCCAAGGTTCGCTCGGCCGCCGAAGAAGCCGCCATGGAAAAGCTCCTGGATGCGCTCACCGGCAAGGGCTCCAGCGAAGCCACCCGGCAGAGTTTTCGGCAACGCTTTGCCGACGGCAGTCTCGACACCGCCGAGGTGGAGATCGAGGTCGACGAGGCATCGTCCATGCCTTTTGAAATTCCCGGTATGGGAGCGCAGGTATTCGACCTGAAGTCGATCATGGGCAAGGCGATGGGCCAAGGTCCGAGGAAACGGCGCAAGCTCAAGGTCCCGGAGGCCTTCGCGCGGCTAACCGACGAGGAAGCCGACAGGCGTCTCGACCCCGACGACATCAACCGTTCGGCACTTGCCGATGCGGAGGCGAACGGGATTGTCTTCATCGACGAGATCGACAAGATCGCAGTGAGCGACGTGCGCGGGGGCTCGGTGAGCCGCGAGGGCGTGCAGCGGGACCTGCTGCCCCTCATCGAGGGAACTACCGTCGCTACAAAATACGGCCCGCTCAAGACCGATCATATCCTCTTCATCGCTTCCGGGGCCTTCCACATCGCCAAGCCGGCTGATCTCTTGCCCGAACTCCAGGGCCGGCTTCCGATCCGTGTTGAATTGAAGGCGCTGACGCAGCAGGATTTCGTCCGGATCCTCTCGGCGACGCGTGCGAGCCTCACCGAGCAATATCAGGCGTTGCTGGCGACCGAGGGTGTCACCGTGGAATTTGCAGAAAGCGGGACCGAGGCGCTGGCGCGCATTGCCGCCGAGGTCAACGAGGCGCTCGAGAATATCGGTGCACGCCGGCTCCAGACGGTCATGGAGAAATTGCTCGAGGACGTGAGTTTCGATGCCGAAAACCGTCGTGGAGAGACGCTCGTGGTCGACGGGAATTTCGTCGAGCAGCAGCTGAGCGACATCGCCAGGAACGCCGATCTCAGCCGCTACGTGCTTTAGGGTGCGTTGAGCGGCTGGCAGGCTTGCGGCCTGGGATCCCGGAACCAGCCCCGGGGCAAGGCTCATTCTGCGGCGCGGCGGTATCGAAAGGTGAGCCCGTTCACGAAGGGCGGCCAAAGGCTCGTCCTAACGCCCGCAAGCCTCAGCCAGCGAGCCGCGATGACGTTGCAGGTATGCAGCATATTGGCTTTTCCGGTTGCGCCATAGAAAGCGTCCGCGGGGCCGTAACCTCGATGGTCGAGGCGCTGAGGAAGGCCGTTTCTGCCGAGCTTGAAGTCCGCCCGGACAGCGGCCCAGAGGCGGCGATATTCCTCGGGTCGCAGGCGGACCTCGCGGGCGGCGTAATAAGGCGAGGGCACATATTCGACGTGCATGACCCGTTCGCCGCCCGCCAGAGCCGACCAGACGGTCTTCGGCTTGATGTCCCACCAGCTCGGAGTCTCGAGATAAACGCGCTTCTCGCCCGAACCGAACGCGATCCACTGCGTCCCCGGGGGCACCGCGGCGAAGTCCTCCTTCCGGATAAAGCGTCCCCAGTCGAGTCCCTGCGCCTTCACGGGCATGATGATGTCGGCATGGACCCCGTTGTCGGCGATATAGATGGTGGTCCCCTCGGCCGGTTCGCTCCAGCTTCGGTTCACCGGGACCAGCGATCCGCCCAGCGCCGCTGCGAGATAGAGTGCTGGAAGGACGAGCAGCGCAGTCAGGAGCCGCCCGAACCCGTTTCCAAATTTCCCTTTTCGACGCCGCCGCACCCCTGCCAGACCCCGCTGTACCTTGCCTTGTCGGGTAGCCCTGCCTAGATGCGCCGCCAAGTCGGGGCGTAGCGCAGCCTGGTAGCGCATCACACTGGGGGTGTGGAGGTCGCTGGTTCGAATCCAGTCGCCCCGACCATGATTGCGATAGGCAGTCCGGAGGACTGCCGTTATTCGTCAATGATCATCCCCTCATTCGGAAAGTCTTCAACCCTCCATGGCCAGCCAACCGATTCTGATGATGATGCAGGCGGCGCCTGCGGGACAGCCGGGCGGAACGATGGCGTTCCTCGTGCAGATGTTCCCGCTTCTGGCCGTCTTCGTCATTTTCTATCTGATCGTGATGCGTCCCCAATCGCGCCGGATGAAAGAGCATCAGAACGCGATTGCCGCCGTGAAGAAAGGCGACGAGATTGTCACGGGCGGCGGCATCCGCGGCAAAGTGACGAAGGTCACCGACGATGAGGCGGAAGTTGAAATCGCGCAGGGCATCAAGATTCGCGTCGTCAAGTCGACGATCAGCCAGGTGCTGAACCCCGTCAGCAAGCCGGCGAACGACTGATGCTCGAATTTCCCCGCTGGAAGGTCTGGCTCATCGCGATCATCATTGCGATCGGCGTCCTCCTGTCGATTCCAAGCCTGCTGGCAGGAACGCCTGCTGCCGGGAGCTGGCCCAAATGGCTTCCCCAGTACCGGATCAGCCTTGGCCTCGACCTTGCCGGCGGCAGCCACCTGCTCCTCGAAGCGGATGCGCAGGATGCGTTGAAGACCCGGCTCCAGGCGAAGGAAGATGAGGTCGCGACCGAACTTCGCCGTGATCCCCAGATCGAGATTGGCGACATTTCGACGGCCGGTGGCCGCCTCGCGTTCATGGTCCGCGATCCGCGACAGGTCGACGCTGCCGTCGAGCGGATGCGCAACCTCACTCGACCTGTTCAGCTGACCGGCAACCGAGACTGGGACGTCCAGGTCGTCGATTCGACCCGCGTCGTCCTGACGCCGACTCCGAGCGGGACGGCGCAGGCGCTGAAGGACGCGATGGGCGTTGCGCGGGATGTCGTGCGCCGCCGCATCGACCCTTCGGGCACGAAGGAAATCACCGTCATTACGGAGGGCGGCAATCGAATCCTCGTCGAGGTCCCGGGCGTCGAGGATCCTGAAGCCCTCAAGCGCCTCATCGGCCAGACGGCTCGGCTGGAATTCAAGCTTGTCGACGTCTCGGCCAATCCCGCCGATGTGCAACAGGGCCGCGCTCCGCCCGGCAGCCAGGTGCTGCCGATGGCCGACGGCACCGGTAATATCGCAGTGAAGCGGCGCGTCATGGTTTCCGGCGATCAGCTGACCGACGCGCGGCAAAGCTACGACCAGGACGGCCGGGCGAGCATCGAAATCCGGTTCAACACGACCGGTGCCCGCCGCTTCGCCCGGACCACGCAGGAGAATGTCGGCAAGCCCTTCGCGATCATTCTCGACGACAAGGTTCTGTCGGCACCGAACATTAACGAGCCGATCCTTGGCGGCAACGCCCAGATCACCGGCAGTTTCACGGTCCAGAGCGCCCATGACCTCGCCGTCAGCCTCGCCTCGGGCAAGCTGCCGGTGAAGCTCAACGTCATCGAGGAGCGGACCGTCAGCGCCGAGCTCGGCGCCGATTCCATTCACAAGGGGGTGATCGCCTCGGTGGTGGCGGTGCTCGGCGTCATCATCTTCATGCTGGTGACCTACGGGCGCTTCGGCGTCTATGCGAACATCGCGCTCGTCGTGAACGCCTTCCTGATCCTCGGGATCATGGCCATGTTCAACGCGACGCTGACCCTTCCGGGCATCGCGGGTTTCATTCTGACGATCGGCGCCGCTGTCGATGCGAACGTCCTCATCAACGAACGAATCCGCGAGGAAATCCGGCGCGGGCGCCGGCTGATCGATGCCGTCGATACTGGTTATCACGAGGCTTTCCGGGCGATCTTCGATGCCAACGTGACCCACGTCATCTCGGCCGCGATCATGGCCTATTTCGGCTCGGGCCCCGTCCGCGGCTTTGCCGTCGTGCTGCTCATCGGTGTCGTTACTTCGGTCTTCACCGCCGTTTATTTCACCCGCATGCTGGTGGCGCTCTGGATTCGGCGCACCCGTCCGCGGGCACTGCATATTTGAGGCGCCAAGGCCATGAAGCTTCTGAAGCTCGTTCCCGATCACACCAATCTCGACTTCATGCGATGGCGCAACCTGGCGCTGGTGCTCTCGCTGATCGTGACGGTCGTCTCGATCGCCTTCACGATCTACAAAGGGCTCAATCTCGGCATCGACTTCGTGGGCGGCGAGGTCGTCCGGGCGGAGTTCGCGCAGCCGGTCCACATCGACGATCTTAGGAACAGGGTGAACCAGCTGGGCGTCGGCGAGGCGAGCATCCAGGCGCTTGGCAATGACCGGACCTACCAGATCCGCCTCCCCAAGCCCGCCGGAGCCGAGACCGCGTCGAACGCGATGGTGAGCAAGCTTCGAACGACGATTCCGCAGCAATTTCCCGGGGCCCGCGTCGACGCCGGCGAATCGGTTTCGGGAAAGGTCAGCGAGGAACTCGCCCAGGACAGCGCCATGGCGATCGGTTTCGCCATGCTCGGGATCGCGATCTACATCTGGATCAGGTTCGAATGGCAGTTCGGCGTGGGCGCTCTCCTGACCCTTGGTCACGACATCGCGATGACGCTCGGCTTCTTCGCCTTCACGCGGCTTCCCGTCGACCTCAACGTCGTTGCGGCCTTCCTCACCATCGTTGGCTATTCGCTGAACGACACGGTCGTCATCTATGACCGGATTCGAGAGAATCTGAGGAAATATCGGAAGATGGCGATATTGCCCCTCCTCAATCTCTCGCTGAACGAGACGCTTGCTCGAACGGTGGTCACCTCGCTGACGGTGCTCATTGCGCTTGGCGTTCTGATGCTGATCGGACCGCAGGTCATCTTCGGTCTCGCGATCGCCATCTTCCTCGGCGTCGTGATCGGCACCTATTCATCGATCTACATCTCGGCCCCCGTGCTGGTCTGGCTTGGAGTTCAGCCCGACAGCTTCCTCAAGTCCGAGGAGAAGGACACTGCCGAGGCGCAGCCAGCCTAATCGTTCAGCGATGGCCAAGCTTTGGCTGTCCATGCCCTGCTTGGCCTCCTTCGGAGCGCACGCTAATGAGGTCCCCATGCTGAAGTCTTTCCGTCCTGCTCTTCTTCTTTCCGCTGTCGCCGTGCTTCCACTTGCGGCCTGCGCCCACGGGGGCAAGAAGGCGGACACCGCCTATGTCGCCCGCGACGTGAGCTCGCTCTACACCGCCGCGAAAAAGTCGATGGACCAGGGCGATTATGAACAGGCAGCAAAGCTCTATGACGAGGTCGAGCGCCAGCATCCCTATTCGGTATGGGCCCGCCGCGCCCAGCTGATGAGCGCGTTCAACTATTATCTCGCCCGCAAATATACCGACGCCATCAGCTCGGCCCAGCGCTTCATTACGATCCACCCGGGCAATGCCGAGGCACCCTATGCCCAATATCTGATCGGCATGAGCTATTATCAGCAGATCGACGAAGTGACGCGCGACCAGACGACGACCCAGCAGGCGTCCGACGCGCTCGGCGAGCTGATCCGACGGTATCCCGACACGCGCTACGCTGCCGACGCGCGGCTGAAGCTGGACCTCATCAAGGACCACCTTGCCGGCAAGGAAATGGAGATCGGCCGCTTCTACCAGCGCTCCGGCCAGTGGCTCGCCGCGACCTACAGGTTCCGCAGCGTCGTCGATCAGTATCAGACGACCTCGCACACGCCGGAGGCGCTCGAGCGTCTCGTTGAAAGCTACCTGGCGCTCGGCGTTCCCGAGGAAGCCCAGAAGGCGGCGGCGGTGCTTGGCCGCAACTATCCGGAATCCTTCTGGTACAAGCAATCGCTGCGGCTGCTTGGGCGCGAGAACCGGCAGGTCGAGCGGCGGACGGCTTCCCGGAAGTGAGCCTGAAGCGGGCGGTCCTCACATGCTGAGGCAGCTCGCCATCAACAATATCGTCCTGGTCGAACGGCTGGAGCTCGACTTCGAGCCCGGACTGGGCGTGCTCACCGGCGAGACCGGAGCGGGCAAGTCGATCCTGCTCGATGCGCTCGGGCTTGCGCTGGGCGCGCGTGCCGACACGGCGCTAGTCCGAACGGGCCAGCCCCAGGCCTCCGTGTCGGCCGAGATCGAGCTCAACCGGGAGCATCCTGTCCTTGCCATGCTCGCCGAGCAGGGCATCGAGCTCGAAACCGGAGAACCGCTGATCGTGCGGCGCACTCTCAAGAGCGATGGTGGCAGTCGCGGCTTCGTTGGCGGGGCCAGCGTCCCTGCGGGCGTACTTCGGGACGTTGGCGCGCTGGTCATCGAGATCCATGGCCAGCACGACGATCGTGGATTGCTCAACCCCAGGGGCCACCGTGCGCTTCTGGATGCCTTCGGAAAGCTCGATCCGACCCGGGTCGAGCAGGCCTGGCACAAGGTCACCCGGATTGAAGGGGAACTGCTTGCAGCACGGGAAACTGCTGCCACGGCCGAGCATGACCGCGAGTGGCTCGAACATGCCTCCCGCGAAATCGAGGCACTGGCGCCGGAAGAAGGCGAGGAAACGCGCCTTGCCGAGGAGCGTGCTGCCATGCAGGCCGGGCTTAAGGCAGGCGAATCGCTTGTGGGGCTCGACGAGCTTCTTGGAGGATCCGACGGGGCCCTCTCGCAGCTTCGGCAGGCGGCCCGCAGGATCGAGCGAGGTGCTGCCGATCATGCACTGCTCGCGGAGGCCTTGGCAGCCCTTGACCGCGCGCTCATCGAAACAGGCGAGGCCGAAGACCGCATCGCCCGGGCTGCCGAGGCCATGACGTTCGACCCCGCACGATTGGAACAGGTCGAGTCGCGCCTGTTCGACATTCGGGGACTCGCTCGAAAGCACCGGGTCGAAGCCGATCGGCTTGCGGTGCTTGGCGAGGAGATGCGGATGCAGCTTCAGGCGATCGAGGCCGGAGGAGAGCGGATCGCTGCTCTCGATCAGGAGCTGCTGGCCGCGCGGGCAGCCTATTCAGAAGCGGCGGACGAGCTCGGCAAGGAGCGCCGCGAGGCCGCTTCGCGTCTCGATCGGGCGGTGGCATCTGAGCTTGCGCCACTGAAGCTCGATGCTGCCCGTTTTCGGACCGCGATCGAAAGGGCGGAGGCGGGGCCTTCGGGCACAGACCGCGTCGAATTCGAAATATCGACCAATCCCGGCGCCCCGTTCGGCCCATTGAGCCGCATCGCCTCGGGCGGTGAGCTCTCGCGATTCATTCTCGCACTCAAGGTCGCGCTCGCTGAGGCGGGCAGTGCTGCAACGATGATCTTCGACGAGGTCGATCGCGGCGTCGGGGGCGCCGTTGCAAGCGCCATCGGCGAACGGCTCGCGCGGCTTGCCCTCCAAAGCCAGGTACTCGTCGTCACCCATAGTCCGCAGGTCGCGGCCCGAGCGTCGCATCATTATAGAATCGAGAAGAGCCATGGGCCTCAGGGCACGCGAACGACCGTTCGCAAGCTCTCGGCCGAGGATCGGCGCGAGGAAATCGCGCGGATGCTTTCGGGGGCCTCGATCACCGAAGAGGCACGGGCGCAGGCATCGCGCCTGCTCGACGCAGCGTGAAGAGCCAGGTCGCGCTGCTGCGCGGCATTAATCTGGGAAAGCGGCAGCTCAAGATGGACGATCTTCGAAGGATCGCCGCCGAACTGGGGCTTGATCAGCCGCGAACCTATATCGCAAGCGGCAACCTGCTCTTCCGGAGCGATCAGTCCGAAACTGCACTCAAAAGGATGCTTGAGTCCGCGCTTGCAAATCATATGAGCGCGAGGGTGGAAGTAATGATCCGCACTGCCGACGAGCTTGCCGCAACGGTGAGGGCCAATCCGTTCGCAAGTGAAGATTCGAGCCGCGTCGTTGCGATATTTCTCGATTCCAGGCCCGGCCCCGACGCGCTTGGCAACGCACAGAATGTCGAGGACGAGCGCATGGGTGCGCGCGCGCGCGAGATCTACGTCCATTATCCAAGCGGGCAGGGGCGCTCGAGGCTGAAGATCCCAGCGGCCGCGAGCGGCACTGCCCGCAATATGAACACAATCGCGAAGCTCGCTGAGCTTGCAAGGGAGAAGCCATGAGTAAGGACCGCCCAGTTCCGCATCAGTTCGAGGACGAGCAGCTCGAGAGCGTGTTCGTCGGCCGGCGTGATGGCCAGGCGCGGCCGACGGTGATCCTCATTCCAACGGTCATGGGCGTTTGCGAGCTCGAGATCCGCTTTGGGAGGCAGCTCGTTGAACTGGGCTATAATGCGCTCGTGGCCGACGTCTTCGGCAAGCAGTTCCGAGGCGCCTCGCGCGACACGATGTTCGGTGAACTCAACCGGCTGAAGAGTGACCGGGCAGCTCTGAGGCGGCGCCTCGAGCACGTGTTGGAGCTGACTCGCGCGCTCGATGAAGTCTCGGAGGGACAGATCGTCGTTGCCGGCTATTGCTTCGGAGGCATGTGCGCACTCGACCTTGCCAGAAGCGGGGCGGACATCGCCGCGGCGGTGAGTTTCCACGGCCTCTTTGACCCTCCCGGTCTTCCGGAAGAAAAGATCAGGGCGAAGGTGGTCGCGTTCCACGGCTGGGACGACCCGATGGTACCGCCCGAGAAGGTCGTTGCATTGGGCAACGAGCTGACCAAAGCCGGGGCCGACTGGCAGATCCACGCTTACGGCAATGTCGCGCACGGATTTACCAATCCCAATGCGAGCGAACTCCAGATTGACGGCGTAAGCTACAATGCGCTTGCAGCGGAGCGCTCGTGGACGAGCTTCATCAACCTGCTTGAGGAATTGTTCGCAGGGCATGTCTGACGGCGCGGACGTGACGGAGGCTGAAGCCGCGAACCGCCTGATGCGGCTGGCGCGGGAGATCGCGCGTCACGACAGGCTCTACCACGACCAGGATGCACCCCAGATCAGCGACGCCCAATATGATGCGCTGGTCAGGGAGAACCGCGAACTTGAGGCGCAGTTTCCGGACCTTGTCCGGGCCGATTCTCCCTCCAGGCGCCTCGGCGCGGTGCCGACGAGCGGGCTCGCTAAGGTCACGCACGCGCGGCCGATGCTCAGCCTCGACAATGCCTTTTCAGCGCAGGAGGTCGAGGAATTTGTTGCTCGCATTCGCCGCTTCCTCGCGCTTTCCGGGGATGCGACCATCGCATTCACTGCCGAACCCAAGATCGACGGACTGAGCTGCTCTTTGCGTTTCGAAAAAGGGCGGCTGGTGCTTGGAGCGACGCGCGGCGACGGCGCAGTCGGAGAGGATGTCACTGCCAACGTTCGAACCATTCGCGACATCCCGCAGGAGATCGCCGATGCGCCGGACCTCCTCGAAGTGCGCGGCGAAGTCTACATGTCCAAGAGCGACTTCGAAGCACTGAACGAGCGCCAGGAAAGAACGGGCGGGAAGGTCTTCGCCAACCCGCGCAACGCCGCGGCTGGATCGCTCCGCCAGAAGGATCCGGATGTCACTGCAGCGCGCCCCTTGCGGTTCCTCGCTCACGGATGGGGTGAAATTAGCGAAGCGCTCGGTGAAACTCAGTTTCAAGCAATGAAGCGGATCGAGAGCCTGGGCATACCGGTCAGCAACCTTCTCGTCCGATGCGAGAACAGCGAGGCGATGCTCGCACATTACCGCGCGATCGAGGCGATCAGGGCAGACCTGCCGTTCGATATCGACGGCGTCGTCTACAAGGTCGACCGGCTCGATTACCAGGAGCGCCTGGGCTTTGTTGCGCGAGCTCCCCGATGGGGCCTGGCGCATAAATTTCCCGCGGAGCAAGCCGAGACGACGCTCGAGGCGATCGACATCCAGGTGGGCCGCACGGGCAAGCTGACGCCGGTCGGGCGGCTCAGGCCCGTGGGGGTCGGCGGCGTGATGGTCGCCAATGTAACGCTGCACAACCGTGACGAGATCGAGCGCCTCGGACTTCGCGTCGGCGACCGCGTCAGGATCCAGCGTGCAGGCGACGTCATCCCCCAGGTCGTCGAGAACCTCACCCGAAGCGAACCCCGTCCCCCGTTCGTCTTTCCCGATCATTGTCCCGAATGCGGGAGCGAGGCCGTGGCCGAGGAGGGCGAGGTCGACGTGCGCTGCACTGGCGGTCTCGTGTGTCCCGCCCAGCGCTTCGAGCGGCTCCGCCACTTCGTGTCGCGGGGTGCGCTCGACATCGAGGGTCTCGGCGAAAAGTCGATCGCCGAGTTCATCGACCTTGGATGGCTGCACTCGCCCGCCGACATCTACCGGCTACGCAATCATCGCAGCGAGCTCGTCGGCCGCGAAGGATGGAAGGAGAAATCGGTCGACAATCTTCTTGGCGCAATCGAGGCCAAGCGCGCGCCGCAGGGTCCGCGCTTTCTCTTCGGCCTTGGGATCAGGCACGTCGGCATCGTCACTGCTCGGGACCTGCTGAAATGCTTCGGCACGATCGAGGAGCTTCGCAAGACGGCGTTGTCGCATAACGGCGAGGCGGAGCTGTCCTCGGTTCAAGGCGTCGGCCCGGTCGTCGCCGAGGCGCTCGTCGATTTCTTTCACGAGCCGCACAATCAGGAAGCGCTCGACGATCTCCTTTCGGAAGTTGCTCCGGCGCCCTTCGTCAGCGACGCGAAACAGACCCAATGGACGGGCAAGACGATTGTCTTCACCGGCAGCCTCGAAACCATGAGCAGGGACGAGGCGAAGGCGCAGGCCGAACGGCTCGGCGCCCGCGCGGCGGGTTCGGTCAGCGCCAAGACGGATCTCGTCGTCGCCGGTCCGGGCGCGGGTTCGAAGCTCAAGAAAGCCGAGGAGCTCGGCATTCGCGTGATCGGTGAGGAGGAATGGGCGAGGATCGTTGCCGCCGCCTAGCCTGAAAACGATACCGCGAAAGCGGAAGGTCGCGGGAGATAGACGGATCCTTCAGCGGCTTATTTGCCCCGCATTCTCACTGCCCGCTTTTTCCAGGTCTAGCGTGCGACTTCCGTCCGCCGGATGAAGTCGGCGACATTGTCGTGCAGCTCGTGAAGCGTATCGGGCCGGACGTAAACCATGTGGCCCGACTGGTAGTAATGATATTCGATGTTCCCGAGGAGACTGGCCGGGACGGGCAGGTGGCGCAGCTCCATCTTCCCCTCGAAATACGGCGTTGAAACATCGAAATACCCGCCGTTCACCATCACCTTCATCGTCGGGTTCTGCTTCATCGCCGAGGCAAGGTCCGGAAGCACGTTCGGCAGCATGATCAGCGGTTTGTCAGCGCCGGGCGGCTGGTGTTTGTAATCCCACTTGCCGTAGATCGGGATGCCCGACTTGAACTGTATCCCGGGCTGGTAGCGGAGCCGGTCTCGAACATAATCGTGATAGGCCGCGACATAGGCGGCTCCGATGGCTGCGCTCTGGGGATCGTAGCTGGCGACTTTGCTGAGCGGATCGAGTGTCGCTCCGGCGAAGCGCGTATCAAGGGTGCCGGTGGTCAGCGCCTGGCTGCTAAGCAGTTCCTTCTGAAACGCGCCATATTCGATCCGAAGATTGGACTTGAGAAGATAGGATACGGGCAGTCCCGTATAGGCCGACAGTCTCTGGGCGATCCGCTGCCGTTCGGCGTCGGGAAGCGCGTTGCCCTTGAGGAGCGCCTGCGCATAATCGCCGGTTGCAAATTGTTCGACGCCGTCGAGGAAGGCGTGGAGATCGGCGGGACGGTCGGCTGCCTTGTTGAAGTACCAGGCCGTTGCAGCATAGGTCGGGAGCGCCACGATGTAGGGCGTGTCGATGCCGGGATTGAGCTGCGGGTCGTCGGGCATGAAATCCCAGTTGAGGATATCCGACAACAGCATGACCCCGTTGAGGTCGACGTCGGCCTTTTTAAGGGCGAGCGTCAGGCCCGCTGCCCGCATCGTGCCGTAGCTCTCGCCGAAGACATATTTGGGCGAATTCCAGCGCCCGTACTTGGTCAGGAATTGCGTGATGAAGTCGGTAAAGGCGTGGATGTCCTGGTCGACGCCGTAGAAGGCCTTGTCCTTGTCCTTGCCCGCGACGCGGCTGAAGCCGGTGCCCGGAGCATCGATGAAGACGAGGTCGCTGGCGTCGAGCAGGCTCGCGTCGTTGTTGACGGTGGAATAGGGTGCCGGCGGATTGTGCCGGGCATCGAGAGTCTGCACCCGCACCGGGCCAAAAGCGCCCATGTGCAGCCAGATGCTCGATGAGCCGGGGCCGCCGTTGAACAGGAAGCTGATCGGGCGCCCGGCCGCGGGAGCGCCCTGCCTGAAGTAGGCGACATAGTACATCGAGGCTTCGGGCTTGGGCGCGTTCTTGTCCTTCGCGCTCGAACTATCCGCATCGGCCTCGACCTCGTCGGTATCTTCCCAATCCTTGGCATGGACGACGAGGGTGCCGGCAACGGCGTCATAGGCGATCTGCTGGCCGCCCACCGTCACGAGGCCGGCCGAACGGGTTTCGCTCGGCTGGAAGAATTGCTTCACCGCCTGCTTGGGCTCGGGCTTCTTGTCCGCGCTACCTTCGGCCCGCGGCGGACGCGCTGCTCGCTCTCTTGTCTGATGCGCTGCGGGCGGCGCTGACATTGCGGCGGTGGCAGCGAGCAAACCCGCAAGGGCCAAAGCGATGGATGATTTCATGGCCATGCTGTTGCAGCCGTAATCAGGCCCGGCAAGCGGATTTGAAGTTCAGGAGCGCCGTTCGCAGATGAGCACCGGCCATTCGCCGATCCCCTTGTCGGCGATGCTTAGCCCTTGCGCCTCGTAAGCCGCAGCGACGCTATCGGACTGTGAGTCAAGAAGGCCTGCAAGAAGGATGCGTCCACCGTTCGAGAGCGCAGCGTTGAAAGCCGGTGCAAGCTCGATGAGCGGTCCTGCAAGGATATTGGCAATGAGAAGGTCGAACGGGGCCCTTGCCTCCAGCAACGGGGAGTCCATCCCGTCGGCAACGGCAAGGACAAGCTCGCCCGGTCCGTGTCCGAGTCTCACGCCGTTGATCGCGGCATTCTCCCTCGCGACGTCGAGCGCGACGCCGTCTATGTCGGTCGCGATCGATTTCGCTTCGGGCCACAGGGCCAGTGCGGCAAAGGCAAGAAGGCCCGTGCCGGTGCCGATGTCGGCGATATTGGTGAAGCGGCACCCTTCCTGTTCGAGGCGGTCGAGCGCGGCGAGGCAGCCACTGGTAGTCGCGTGCTGCCCGGTTCCAAAGGCGAGCCCGGCATCGATTTCGAAATTGATGCGGCCCGCTTCGGGCGCATAAGTGGGGGTGTGGACGGTGAAGCGTCCTGCGCGGATCGGCTGCAGCCCCGCCTGGCTCATCGTCACCCAGTCCTGTTCGCCGAGCTGCTCGATCCGGGGGGGACCGTTGCCGAGGCTGCTGAGGACCGCGATCTCGCTGCCGAGCGGCTCGTGATCGAAATAAGCGTGGAGAACCCATTCGTCGGGCTTGGTGGCGTCGGGTTCATCGGCGACCAGGACCGGCGGGTTGTCAGCTTCGGCAAAATAGTCGGCGCGGGCGACCCCTTCACCACGCGCCCGAGTGCACGGGACCGTGACGCGGTAGCTCACTTTGTGCCGGCTTCCTTCGCCAGCCGCTCGCTTAGCTGTTTCGAGAGGTCGGCCGCATAAGCGCGACACCCGTCGGGATCGAACAGCGGCTTTCCCAGCGCAAGCCGGTGCGGCATGTCGCTCGCGCCAGGATGCGGCGACAGCAGGATCTCGCACGGGCTTGCGGCAATCTTGGCGATCGAGGCGCGGTACGCGGCAAGATAGGCAGGGTGATCGCTGAACCGGTAACCAGGGCTGCTCACCGGAGTGAGGCTGTCGGCATAGACGATGGTCCTGCAGACGCCGCCGTCGCAGCTCACCCAGCGCCAGCTGAGCGCGCCCGGCGTGTGGCCGGGCGTTGCCATTGCGGTCAGCATCAGGTTGCCAAGAAGGACTTCCTGATTATCGCCGATCGTCCGCCCCACCTCGGCAGTCGGGATGGGCTTCAAAGTGCCGGCCTGGGGATCCTCGGCGGTAGCAACGCCCGATTGGAACACTTTCCTCGCCGGAGCCGAGGCAATGACGGTGGCACCGCTCAGCCGCTGCAGTTTGGCGATACCGCCAATGTGATCGGGATGCTCGTGGCTGTTGAGGATGAAGCGGATATCCTGGACCTTAAAGCCCAGCGCCCGGATGTTGGCAGCGATGAGGTCGGCATCTTCCTCCGTGCCGCCGTCGATCAGTATATCGCCCTGGTCCCCGACAATCAGGATCGATGAAATCCCGCAGCTTCCAACAAGGTAGGTGTTGGCGTGAATGCGCACGGGAGGCGCGGGTCTGTTGTAGTCGGCCGATCCGCCGCACTTGGCCGCCCAGAGCGGCCCAGCCGTTTCGAGGGGCGCCCTTGGCTGTTCGATCACCCGGGGCTTGCCGAACGGGACGACGATGCCCTGCGCGGCCGCGAGGAGCAGCAATGTCTTAGCGAACATAGCTCGCCCCGTTGACGTCGATGATGCTTCCAGTCGCCGATGAGGGCGCCTCGGTCGAGAGCCAGCGGATCACTTCAGCAACTTCGTCCGTCGAGGCGACCCGTCCAAGCGGAATGTCGGCGATGATCTGGGCGCCGCCCCGGCCCTGGAGATATTCCGCGGTCATCTCGGAGACGGTAAATCCCGGAGCAACGCCAAAGCAGAGGATGCCCTCGCCGGCATAGCCCCGTGCAATCGTCTTCGTCATGCCGACCATGGCTGCCTTGGAAGCGGCATAATGCCAGTGCTGGGGACTATCACCGCGAAAGGCGGCGCGGCTCGCGACATTGATGATGCGTCCGGAAATGCCAAGGTCGAGGAAATGCGAGACGGCAAGCTTGCTGAGGTCGGCCGCCGCCTGCAGGTTGATCGTCATCGTCCGGGTCCAGGCACGGTGCCATTCCTCGTCGGTCGCATTGTCGGCCACCCCTTCGTAGATGCCGGCATTGTTGACGAGCACGTCGATCCTGCCGCTCAGCTCCGCAACGGCGGTTTCCCAGATGGCGCGCGGCGCCTTGGGATCCATGAGGTCGCCCGCAACGAGCTCGGCGCTGCCCTTGGTCGAATGACCCACGACCTGCTGTCCATGCTTCTTGAGGAGCGCGTAGGCGGCCGCGCCAATGCCGCGGCTCGCGCCGGTGACGAGGATGTTCATGGGGCTGCCGATTAAAGCAGCTCAAACCTCATTGCGAGGAGCGAATGTGGAAAAGGGGCCTCCGAGGCGCGGGAGCCCGATGGCGGGCAGGTGGCGACGGAGCGACTTTAAGCGGCCATCCCGTTGACGAACGCCTTCGCACTCGCCTTGAAGCCCGCGATCTGTTCAGAAAACCGGCCGAAGCCCTGCTCCACCTGGTCGATGTCCTTCGCGACATTTTCCGTGTCCGAACGGATTGCTGCAATGGTCGAGCTCATCGAATCGGCGGCAAGCGCGGTCTCGTCGACGGCAGCTGTGATCATCGTCACGGTCTGAGCCTGCAGTTCCATTGCCTCGCGGATCCGGTCGGCCGAGCTTTGAACCTCTTCGACCGTGCCCTGGATCGAGGCATTGGACTCGACCGTCTGGCGCGTCGCCTGCTGAATTGCGGTGATCTTCGCGGTGATGTCGTCGGTTGCGCGCGCGGTCTGCGAGGCAAGGCTCTTCACTTCCTGTGCAACGACTGCGAACCCACGCCCCGCATCGCCTGCGCGCGCGGCCTCGATCGTTGCATTGAGCGCGAGAAGGTTTGTCTGCCCCGCGATGTCCCGAATGAGGCTGAGGATCGACTCGATCGCCTCGACATGGGCGCTGAGTGCCTGGCTGACCTTCACTGCCTGGCTCGCCTGGTCCCCTGCCCGGGTTGCAACGCCCGCTGCTACCTCGACTTCCGAACGGGCGTCCTCGATCGCCCTGATGAGCCCCGCTGCCGTCTGCGCCGCTTCGCGCATCGCAACGGCTGATTGTTCGGCGGCCGCAGCCACTTCACTCGTCTTGCCAAGCATTCCGCGCGCCGAGGCGGCGGTCGAGCGGGTCCGCTCCGTCAGCGACTTCGATTGCTCGGTGCTTGCGCGTACGAGTTCGGCGACGCGGCGCTCGAACTGGCCGCTCTCGCTTCCGCGCTGCTCTGCTGCGTCTACGGCTTCCAGTAGGGCTACCTGCGCGAGGATGATGTCGGTCTCCACCGAACTCATCCGATGAAGGGCGCAAAGGACCTGCTCAAGCTTGTCAGGGTCGCTTGAGAACCGTTCCGTGATGCGCGCAATTATCCGGCTGGCGGCCTGCATGCGTGCTGCGATGTACAGGGGCACGGGAACCTGCTCGGCATAGATCTGGCGGCCGTATTCCGCGATGCTCTGGATCCACTTGGCGTCGACTTTCGAGCCATAGTTGCTCGAGAAGCGCTCGGCGCGCTCGACCCCGAACTGGGCGGTGATTTCCTCGCCGATGATGTCGGCGACCTGGTCGCGAAGCAGGGCGACGTCACGGTCGAGCGAGCCATCGCCATTGTAGGCCGAGAGCCGTGCGCTCACCTGCTCGTCCGTCAGCCGCTGCAGCTGTCCAGTCTGGGCACTCATTTCAAAGGGTCTCCGTCAGTCCGCCTGGTCGTTTCGGCAAAGCTCTTGCGCTCCGAATGGTTAAGAGCCGGTTAGGCGGCTCCCGAAACTTGCCTCGCTCGTGCCCCCGCCCTAAGCGAGCCGCACCATGGCTACCGTCCGATCTCGCCCGCTGTCGCCCCACCTTTCCATTTGGCGCTGGGGACCCAACATGGTCGCATCGATCATCCATCGCGCAAGCGGTGTCGCCCTGTCGTTCGCGGGGCTTGGCATCCTCACCTGGTGGCTGTTTGCACTCGCCAACGGCCCCGACGCCTACGCAAGTTTCACCAGGGCAGCGACTCACCCGGTCGGGATTGTCGTCCTGATCGGCATTACCTGGAGCTTCTTTCAGCATCTCCTCACCGGCATCCGCCATCTGGTCACCGACAGCGGTGCGGCCTTCGAGCTGGGGATTAACAAGACGTCCGCGCTGCTGACCTTCATCGGCGCGGTGCTGCTTACCGCGCTCACCTGGTACTATTTCCTGGGAGTGGCCAAATGAGCCTGGGCGACAGCTCCACTCCGATTGGCAAAGTCCGCGGGCTGGGCTCTGCGCACCAGGGCGGTGAGCATTGGCTGACGGAGCGCGTCACCAGCATTGCGCTGCTGCTCCTTGGCACCTGGCTCATCGCTTCGCTGCTCCTGCTTCCCAAGCTCGACGAGCGGACATTGATCGAATGGCTGCATGCGCCGAGCGGCGCTGTACCGATGGCTCTCCTCATCATTGTGGGCTTCCGCCACGCGCTCGACGGAATGAAGGTGATCGTCGACGACTATGTCGACAATGAGGGCGCACGCTTCGCCTGGAACACGCTCTTCCTGTTCCTCGCCGTTGGCGGCGGAGCACTCGCCTTGTTCGCTTTGGCGCGCCTCGCCTTCGGAGCCGTTGCGTGAGTCCTTACCAGATCGTCGATCACACCTATGATGTCATCGTGGTGGGCGCCGGCGGCGCTGGCCTTCGCGCAACGATGGGCGCGGCGGGAGCAGGTCTCAAGACGGCCTGCGTAACCAAGGTCTTTCCGACCCGCAGCCACACCGTCGCCGCGCAGGGCGGGATCGCCGCCGCCCTTGGCAACATGGGCCCTGACCATTGGCAGTGGCACATGTACGACACGGTCAAGGGCTCGGATTGGCTCGGCGACCAGGACGCGATCGAATATCTCTGCCGCGAGGCGCCTGCTGCAGTGATCGAGCTCGAACATGCGGGGCTGCCCTTCAGCCGCACCGCCGACGGCAAGATTTACCAGCGCGCATTCGGCGGCATGACCCAGAACATGGGTGAAGGACCGGCTGCGCAGCGGACGTGTGCGGCAGCGGACCGCACCGGCCATGCGATGCTTCACACGCTCTACCAGCAGAGCCTCAAATACGACGCGGACTTCTTCGTCGAATATTTCGCGATCGACCTTATCATGGAGAAGGGTGCGTGCCGCGGAGTGATCGCTCTGTGCCTCGACGATGGGTCGATCCATCGCTTCCGTGCACAGGCAGTCGTCCTTGCGACCGGCGGTTACGGCCGGGTCTATTTCTCGGCGACGAGTGCTCACACGTGCACTGGCGATGGCAATGCGATGGTGCTGCGCGCCGGCCTTCCGCTCCAGGACATGGAGTTCGTCCAGTTCCATCCGACGGGCATTTACGGAGCCGGCGTGCTGATCACCGAAGGAGCACGGGGCGAGGGCGGCTATCTGACGAATAGCGAAGGCGAGCGCTTCATGGAGCGCTATGCACCGAGCGCAAAGGATCTTGCCAGCCGCGACGTCGTCTCACGCTCGATGGCCATGGAGATCCGCGAGGGACGGGGGGTTGGCGAGCACAAGGACCATATCTTCCTGCACCTCGACCATATCGATCCCAAGATCCTTCATGAGCGGCTGCCCGGCATTACCGAGACCGCCAAGACCTTCGCGGGCGTCGACCTCACGCGCCAGCCGATCCCGGTCGTTCCGACCGTGCATTACAACATGGGCGGCATTCCCACGAACTATCACGGTGAAGTCGTCACCCTGAAGGAGGGCAATCCCGACGCTGTCGTCCCCGGCCTATTCGCGGTCGGTGAAGCGGCATGCGTCAGCGTTCACGGGGCCAACAGGCTCGGCTCGAATAGTCTCATCGATCTCGTTGTCTTCGGCCGCGCCGCGGGGCTGCGCCTCGCCGAAGTGGTGAAGCCCGGCACGATCCAGGAACCGCTACCGGCGGGTTCGGCCGACTTCGCGCTGTCGCGTCTCGACCGGTTCCGGCATGCCGAAGGAGGAAGCCCGACCGCGGAAATCCGCCTCGAGATGCAGCGGACGATGCAGTCCGACTGCGCCGTGTTCCGCACCGACCGTACGCTTGCCGAGGGCATTACGCGCATCGACAAGATCTTCCAGCGCATGGCCGACGTGCATGTCACCGACCGGAGCCTCATCTGGAACAGCGACCTTGTCGAGACGCTCGAGCTCGACAATCTACTCGCTCAGGCTGTCGTCACCATGCATTGCGCTTCGAACCGCAAGGAAAGCCGGGGCGCGCATATGCAGGAGGACTATCCCAAGCGCGACGACAAGAACTGGATGAAGCACACCGTGGCCTGGTTCGATGCCTGGGGCGGCCAATGGCCTGCCAGCGGCGTCAAGATCGACTATCGCCCAGTGCACGAGTTCACTCTCACCAGCGACATCGACTATATAAAGCCCAAGGCGCGCGTTTACTGAGCGAGCGGCGTCAGCTCAGCTGAATAGCGCTCGGCTTTTTGTGCATAGTGCGCTGCTGACGCACGAAGGAGCTGCCGCTCGGCGTCGGTGATCTGGCGTATGGCGCGCGCAGGCGACCCGACGATGAGACTGCCTGCGGGAAATGTCTTGCCCTCCGTCACCAGCGCGGCCGCGCCGACGATGCACCCGGGTTCGATCACTGCACCGTTGAGGATCCTTGCACCCATGCCGATGAGACAATCATCGCGAACCGTGCAACCATGGAGAATTGCCTGGTGGCCCACCGTCACCCGCGCGCCGATGGTGAGCGGGAAACCGGCGTCGGAATGGCAGACGGACCCGTCCTGGATGTTGCTTTCATCGCCGATGATGATTGCGGTGTTGTCGGCGCGGATGATCGCCCCGAACCAGATGCTCGACCGTTCGCCAAGCCGCACATCGCCGATGAGATCTGCCGAGGGCGCGGCCCACGATCCGGATCCGAGGCGGGGCGAGAGGTCGCCAAGCGCGTAAAGGGTCATTCTCTTTCCTCGAACGCGCCGACGAACTCTTCCTCGCCCGCGATGCCCTCGAGCTCCGCATCGAGCGCGCGATACTGATCGCGGTAATCGCGGCCAAAGCTTTCAAAGTCTGAGAGCGAATCCCAGCGGTCGATGGTCATCCACCAGCCGGCCGGCTCACCGGGACGAAGCAGGCTGGTTCCCCGGTAGCCCTTGCCTTTGCCGAACAACCCGGCCCAGCGACCCTCGGCCGAGTAAGCCGCCGCAAACGCGGCCTCGCTCTTCTTAGGCGGGCGGAATTTCCAGACCCGGACATGCATCGTCGCCGGAGCTAGCGCCGGACGCGCCGAAGATAAAGAAAGCCCGGGCGAAACTGGTCCGCCCGGCCTTTCCGAAGCTTGGAGAGCTTGCGGTTAGAAACTGAGTCGAGCGCCGATACGGATCGAATAGAGCGACGATCCATTCACGGTGATCAGCTGATCAGCCAGGAACGAGTCGCTGCTCGGTGCGGAATACTTGTACTGCGCGCAGGCGTTCGCGCCGCTTGCAACGCACGACACCTTGGTCACGACGTCGGTGTACGGGAAGAAGTTGCGCAGCTGCTCACCCCATTTGTGATTGATGAGGTTCGGCAGGTTTTCGATATCGGCGAACACCGAGATCCGCGACTTTCTGACGAAGGTCGGAATTTCCTGTTCGAGGTGAAGATCGATTTTCGTGAACCACTTCGAGTTGAATGCATTTCGCGGGGCGATTTTGCCGCGATAGTTCTTGAGGGCCGTCGAGTTGATGATCTGATCGATCCGCGCGGCAGTGGCTGCGCTGTCGTAAGTCACCCTGGGGTCGGTGAGACCGGTCGGCACATAGAACAGGAAGCGGCTGGTATTGCCCGCCGTTCCGAACACCGCGCTACGACCGCTGACCGTTCCTGCGTCCTGCATGGTATAGCTGAATGGCGAACCGATGCGGGTTTCCCCGAAAAGGTCGATCCGGGTCCTGTAATTGCCGAAGAAGGCATGATCAAAGCCAAGGTCGTACTTGACCGAATAGCGGACCTCGTCGTTCGAATGGCCGAAAGCGCCGCTGTTTGCATCGTAATATGCCGTGTTGCCATAGTTCGACGATGCGATCGACGACACGACCGCGGCCTGATCGCGCACGTCCTGATACGTGAAGCTGGCGAATGCGCTGAGACCGAAGTCCCACTTTTTGCTGAGGCTCGCGACTCCGATATAGCCGTGACCGCGCTTAGTGTTCCCAAGAATGGTGTCGGCGTTGCCCGAGACACCACCCTGGCTCGCGGGCGTGGCATCAAAATACCGCTGACGGCCGTCCGGCGTCAGCGCGCTGGCGCCGACGATCGGATGGTCGCGGCCATCCCGATAAAGAATAGCTTCGCGGGTCTTCGAGATGAGCGCGCTAGCTGCGAAAATCCAGTGATCGCCCAGCGGCCCGAAGTTGAAGTCATAAGTGCCCGACAGCGAACCGCGCCACTGGGACGGAATCTTGAAGTTGGGATCGATCGCGGCAACGGGCGCGTTCTGCAGTCCCTTCAGCGCTGCAGTTGCAGCCGGCGGTACCTGCGTCAGGCTGACGTTGGTCAGGAACGGACTGCCCGGAGTTGCGGTGCTGAACAGGACCGGCTGGACGCCGCTGGATGAGAAACTGTTGCCAATATATACGTCCGGCGTACCGCCGCCGAAGATGCCGACTCCGCCGTGGACGTCGAGCCGCGGGGTGACCTTCCAGTCAAAGCCCACGCGCGGCTGGAGCAGCCCGCGTCCGTCCATGAAGCCAGTGTTCGAGAATCCTTCGCGCGCCAGGAATGCCAGATTGATCAATGGGTGGCTGCTGCTTCCGTAGACGTCGTAACGAAGGCCGGCTGTTACGGTCAGCGTGGGCATAACCCGCCAGTCGTCCTGGGCGCCGAAAGTCTGGGTCGAATAGCTGAAGATGGCAGCCGCATCGTTCGGGTTTCCGGTCGTCGCGTTTGCGTAACCGAACTCCTGCGCCTTGCCCGCCTGGAACGCAGCAATCGAGTCGAAGTAGTAGGCACCGAAAGCGCCCGACGAGATGCCGGTGCTGCCCGGGTTCGCCGTCTGGCCAATGAACAGATTGTAGTTACTGACGTGCTGATAGTCGTACAGGAACCGCACGTTGTGGTTTCCCAGCGAGAGTCGCACCAATTCCTGCGCGTCAAACGTCTTCGTGTGCAGGACGTTGGTTTGTGCCGAACCGAGAGGCCCCACGGCGAGCGATGTCACGTTCGACGAACATTGCGTCGCGTTGCCGACGGTGATCGCCGCCGGAGTGCCGGCATCCGTGCAAACCAGAGCGAGCGCGGTCTTCGCGAGGATCGGATTCTGGCCGCTCTGATAATCTTTGTACATCACGCGCGTCTCGGTGGAGACGAGGGGAGACCAGGTCGAGTTGAGCGTCGCTACGCCAGCCCAAAGGCGGTTCGGCTTCACATAGTCGTTCGATTCGGTCGACTGCGAAGTGGGTGAATTGAAGCCCAGCGTGTTGATCTGGTCCTTCGTATAGATGCCCGTAACCGAAAGGCGCTGCCTATCCGTCAGGTTGGCGTCGATACGGCCGACGACACGGTCGTCCTTGTCGCCCTGATTGGTCAGGATGCCGCCGGCATCCACGCCGTACTTGTTCTTCGCGATGCTGACGACTTGGTTGAATTGATCCGATGTGATCGAGCTTTGCGACAGGTTGAACGGATTGTTCGCACGCACGCGTTCCGCCGCCACCATGAAGAACAAGCGGTCCTTGATGATCGGACCTGATAATTCGACGCCGTAATCCTGGCTCTTGAATTTGGGCTGCGGCACGAAGCCGGTGGGGTTGGAGATATAGGGCTTGAGATGGGAACCGGTCAGCTTGTTAGTGTTGACGCTGTAAAAGCCAGTTCCCTGAAAGCGATTGGTACCTGAACGCAGGATCGCGTTGATGACTCCGCCTTGGAAGAAGCCTTCGCGAATGTCGTATGGTGCGACCTTGGTCTGAAACTCGCCGATCGAATCAAGCGGCACCGGACCGCGGCGCGATGGGAGCGCGTCGGGATTGAGGCCGAAGCTGTCGGTGATTGGCACGCCGTCAACGGTGAAGCGATTGAAGCGGGGATTGGTGCCGGCAAAGGTCACCTGCCGCCCGGTCGATTGGGAGGTGTCGAGCGTTGCAAAGGGGTCGCGGCGCATGAGGTCGCGAATATCGCGGTTGACCGAAGCTACCTTCGAAATGTCGTTCGCGTTAAGAACGGTCGAGGGACCAGTGCCGATCACGTGCGCGCCAGCGCGAGTCCCCGTGATGACGATGGCTTGCTGCTGCCGTGAAGCGGCAACGAGCTGAACTGGAACGCTGAGCGATTGGCTGGACTGCGTATAATTGTCGGTGACGGTTGTGGGCTCAAAGCCTTTGGCTGAAACCGTAATCGTGTAAGGTCCGCCGACGCGCAGCCCGGAGGCATTGAATGAGCCGGTGCTGTCAGTCGCTGTCTTGGTGACGGTGCCCGACGGAACGTGAGTTACGACGACCTGAGCGTTTGCGACCGGCTGACCGTTGGCGACGACCTGACCTGTAATGGTACCGGTCGTCTCCTGAGCCATTGCTGGCGTTGCAATGATCGCACCTGCTGCGACCGGCACGAAAAAGGCTGCGCACGAGCGCAGCAGAAAGGCTTTCTTCACGGAAAAACTCCCCCGCAACAGACTGATTCTGAATGGAACCCCTGCGCCGCTATTAGCCGATTAAGGCAGCGATGTTACAGCCTCCAAAGCCCTGCCAACGATTCCGCGAAACCGTTGCAGATATGCCACGCTTCGATTGGTGTCAGCCCGCGTCGAGGCGCCGGCCGAGTCCCACGAAGAGATAGACGAGAGGCGGGACGAGGAGGGCCGAAAGCGCCACCTTGGCGAGCATCTGTCCAAGAAGAAGCTCGCTGATCGGGAACACGCCGTAGAAGGCGATGGTGATAAAGATGAGGGTGTCCACAACCTGGCTGAGGACACTTGCGATGGCCGCGCGAAGCCACAGCAAACCTTGACCCTCGCGCGACTTCAGGCGGCTGAAGATCGTCACGTTGAGGAAGGTCGAGACGCCGTAAGCGCTGATCCCGCCGATCCAGATTCTCGGCGTGCCGCCCATCACCGTGTTGAAAGAACTGAGACGCTCGGGATCCATCTCCGGCGAGGCGGGAAGGGCAAGAACCAGGAAACTCAGGAGCAGCGAGACGATCAGCGGCACGAAGCCGATCAGGACCAGGCGATTCGCGACCGATCTGCCGTGCAGCTCGGCGACGGAACTCGAAGTCACGACGAGCAGAAGAAATGCAAAGATGCCCGCTTCGACCGCGAGCGGTCCAAGAGCGACCTGCTTGTTGCCGAGCACTCCTGCGATGCAGACCATGCCGCCGTAGAAAATAGATAGGGCGAAGAGCGAGAGCGGGATGGATCGAGGCTGGTCGGTCATGCCTGAGAATGCGTAACGGCTTTGAGGCGCCGCGCAACCGGCGTTGACCGCGCCGCGCCCGCGCGGCTAGCGAGCCGCCCCGTGACTTCCTCAAGCCTCGACATCGTGGCGATCGGCGATGCAATCGTCGACGTCATTGCAACGACGAGCGACGCGTTCTTGAACGAACGCGGGCTTGCCAAGGGCGGGATGCAGCTGCTGACTGCTGCCCAGGCCGACGAGCTGTATGCCGCCATGGGACCAGCCCGCGAGATCAGCGGGGGTTCGGCGGCAAACAGCATGGCGGGAGCTGCAGCGCTCGGCCTCGACGTCGCCTTTGTCGGCCAGGTCGCGCGGGACCAGCTGGGCGACATCTTCGCCCATGACATGCGTTCGCTCGGCGTCGAGTTCAAAACGCCGCCCATTGCCGGCCCGCCGCCGACCGGCCGCTGCCTCATTCTCGTGACCCCGGACGCCCAGCGAACGATGAACACCTGCCCGGGCGCAAGCCATGAGCTTACGCCTGCCTCGCTCGATCCGGACTTCATATCCTCTGCGAGCATCACCTTCCTGGAAGGCTATCTCTGGGGCCCCGAGCGTCCCCGCGCGGCGATGCTCGAGGCTGCGAGCATCGCTCATTCGGCCGGACGGACGGTCGCCTTCACCTTGTCGGAGAGCCTCTCAATCGGCGATCGGCGTGAGGGTGTTCGCGGCATGATCGAGGCAGGAACCGTCGATATCCTCTTCGGGAACGAAGACGAGGTGCGTCACCTCACCTCGTGCGGCGACCTTGCCGACTGCATCCGATCGCTGTCGAGCCGCGTGCGCACGCTCGTCATCACCAGGGGGCCGCATGGAGCCGTTGCGAACGAGGACGACCAACTCGTCGAAATCAAGGCCGCGCCGATCGAGAGGGTCGTCGATACGACCGGCGCAGGCGACCTGTTCGCCGCGGGCTTCCTCGCCGCGCGGTGCCGCGAGCGGCCGCTCAAGGCCTGCCTCGAGACCGGCGCCATCTGCGCGGCAGAAGTGATCTCTCATTTCGGAGCGCGGCCCGAAGCGAACCTCAAGGAGCTTGCCCGCCTGTGAATCATATCAAGCGCCTTGCAGTCTATTGCGGATCGGCGTCGGGCTCGAACGGCGTGTTCGCGGATGCAACCCGGGCGACCGCAGCCGCCATGCTCGCGCGCGGAGTCGACCTTGTCTACGGGGGCGGCCGGCTTGGCCTGATGGGCCTTATTGCCGACAATATCCTCGCCGGCGGCGGCCGTGTGTACGGGGTGATCCCCAAGGCCCTCGTCAAGCTCGAGGTCGCCCATACGGGTGTCACCGAGCTTCGGACCGTCGAGACCATGCATGAGCGCAAGGCCGAGATGACGGAGCGGGCCGACGCCTTTCTTGCGCTTCCGGGCGGCATCGGCACGCTCGATGAATTGTTCGAGGCGTGGAGCTGGAACGCGCTCGGCTATCACAAAAAGCCGCTCTGCCTGCTCAACGTGGAAGGGTATTGGGACGGCATGATCGAGTTCATCGACCATGCGACGGCGAGCGGTTTCCTGTCCGGCCAGCGGCGCAGCCAGCTGCTCGTCGCCTCCACTCCCGAGGAGGCGCTGGATTTGCTGGACGAAGCCGCCGCAGCCGCTACGCAGGGCATGGTCTGGTAAGAAATTCTCGCGCCTCGGGGGAGGGGCTTCATGAATCAAAAGCTGCTCGGCGTTGCCGGCATCATCGTCATTCTTGCGATCGCCTTCGCGCTATCGACGAACCGAAGGGCAATTCGGATCCGGGTGGTCGGCGCCGCTTTCGCGCTGCAGGCGGCCATTGCCTTCCTGGTGCTGTACACGAGCTGGGGCCGCGCCGCGATCCAGACTCTCTCGAACGGGGTCGGCAATCTCCTTGGCTATGCAACCAAGGGGACCGAGTTCCTGTTCGGCCCAAGCGAATCCAATCCGCTGGCGCACAGCTTCGCAATCGCTGCGCTCCCCGTGATCATCTTCTTCGCCTCCCTCGTCGCCATCCTTTATTATCTCGGGATCATGCAGCGGATCGTCCGCTGGGTCGGCGGGGCGATCGGCTGGGTCACGGGCATCAGCCGGGTCGAATCTCTTTCGGCTGCCGCCAACATCTTCGTCGGCCAGTCCGAGTCCCCGCTTGTCGTCCGGCCCTATCTTGCAGCGCTTCCCCCTTCGCGTCTTTTCACCGTCATGTGCGTCGGCATGGCAGGCGTCGCAGGAACAATCCTTGCGGCCTACGCGAGCCTCCTTGGCGCAAGCTATCTGCCCTACCTTCTTGCAGCCGCATTCATGTCGGCGCCGGGCGGCATCCTCATGGCCAAGATGATCATGCCCGACGACCCCGCCGATACCGATAAGGCCGAGGACACGAAGGTCGATGTCGCGGAGACTTTCGAAGAAGGAATGCAGCCGGCAAACATCATCATGGCCGCGGCGCAGGGCGCGCAGACGGGCGTCAAGCTTGCAGTCGCGGTCGGGGCCATGGTCCTCGCCTTCGTCGCGCTGGTTGCGCTCGCCAACGGTCTCCTCGGCGGCCTTGGCAACCTGGTGGGAATTCCCGATCTCAGCTTCCAGCGGCTGATCGGCTATGTCTTCCAGCCAGTCATGTTCCTCATCGGCGTGCCGTGGCGCGAGGCGGGAACAGCGGGCGGACTATTCGGCACCAAGCTCGTCCTCAACGAATTCGTGGCGTTCATCGAGCTTGGCAAGATGGACCCGGCAACTTTGAGCGCGCGGAGCCGCGCGATCGTCACCTTTGCGCTCTGCGGTTTTGCCAACTTCAGCTCGATCGCGATCCAGATGGCCGTGACCGGCGGCCTTGCGCCCAATCAGCGCCCGGTGATCGCAAGGCTTGGTATTCGCGCGCTTCTCGCCGGAAGCCTTGCCAACCTCATGAGCGCCGCGCTTGCAAGCCTGATGCTTCCCTGAAGCAGGGACGCGGGGGCGAGGAGACGCAGCTCGATTGCTTCGCTTCGCTCGCATTGACGAGTAGAGAGTAACGTCATGGCAACGATGACTGACGACGAAATCGCATCTGTTTCGCTGAAGGACGCGGACCGCGACCCCCAGCAATTCGCACGCAAGCTCGGCTCGAGCTTCGAGGAATACGGCTTTGCGATCATTGCCGACCACGGCGTTCCAGGTGAGCTGATCCTCCGCGCCGAAGAGAAGGCCAAGGCCTTCTTCGCGCTGCCCGAGGAAGTGAAGCGCAAATATCTCGTCCCGGGCGGAGGCGGCGCTCGCGGCTATACGCCCTTTGGGATCGAGACGGCCAAGGGCCACAAGGCGCACGATCTCAAGGAATTCTGGCACGTTGGCCGCGACCTCCCTGCCGGGCACAGGTTCCGCGATCATATGCCTGACAATCTTTGGCCCTCGGAGGTGCCGGGCTTTAAGGAAACCTTCCTCGAGCTGTTCGCGACCTTCGACCGAACCGGGCTCAAGATCCTCAAGGCCATCGCGCGCTACCTCAAGATCGACGAGGATTATTTCGAGGACGCGGTGCGCGACGGCAATTCAGTGCTTCGAGCACTCCATTACCCGCCGCAAACGGAGCCTACGGGAGAGCATATCCGCGCAGGAGCGCACGAGGACATCAATGCGATCACCCTGCTCCTTGGCGCCGAGGAGGCGGGGCTCGAGCTTCTGACCACCGATGGTCGCTGGATTCCGGTGTCGCCCAAACCTGGCGAGCTGGTGATCAACATCGGCGACATGCTGCAGCGTCTGACGAACGGGAAACTGCGCTCGACATCCCACCGGGTCGTCAACCCGGCGCCCGACCGGGCAGCGCTTGCGCGCTATTCGATGCCATTCTTCCTGCACTTCCGCTCGGACTTCCTTATCGAAGCCCTTCCCGAGACGGTCGCTGCTGGGGAACAGCCCAAGTGGCCGGCGATTACAGCGAACGACTATCTCCAGGAGCGCCTCAGGGAGATAAAGCTCGTCTGAAGATTTCATCCCGGGCAACCGGCTTGTCGAGGAGCCTTCAATGGACATCACGCAGCTCATCGCCGACGATCATGCCGAACAGCGCCGTCTGTTCGCCCTCATCGACGAGCTCTCACCCGCCGACGCCCAGACGCTAAAGGCGGTCTGGGCGCGATTGCGGGCACTCCTGGACACGCACGCGCTTGCCGAGGAGCGGTTCTTCTACCCCGAGCTATTGAAGGTCGGCCGCGGCGCCGACGATGAAAGCCCGCGCGACGAGACCCGCGATGCGATCAAGGATCATAACGAGATCCGCGATACCGCATCGAACGTCGATGGCTGCGAGCCTGGTTCCCGGCAATGGTTCGATGCGGTTGCAGCCTGCAACAAAGCCAACAGCGATCACATGGCCGAGGAGGAAAGACAGGGCCTCGCCGATTTCCGCCGGCACGCGGACCGTGAGCTTCGTCACCGTTTGGCGCTGCAATTCCTGCAGTTCGAGTCCGAGTATCTGAGCGGTGAGGGCGTGAAACCGGTCGACCGCGACGTCGACGCCTACGTCCTTGAAAACAGCTAGGCGGGGCGCTCAAGATTGGCCGGTCCAAAGCCGAACGGGATGAGCTCGCCAACGCTGTGCCGTTCGATCTTGGACCCGTCGCCGCTCCCGCACATGATCTCAAGATCGCGGCCGCTGAGCTGTGCTGCCTCGAGGATCGCCTGGCGGCAGCCTCCGCAGGGCGTGCAGACCACGTCGCCGGTCCCGCCCACCACCGCGATCCTCGCAACCTTGCCGAGCCCGAAGCGATGCTGCGCCGCGCTGAGCGCGCTCTGCTCCGCGCAGATACCGAGCCGGTAGCAGGCATTTTCCATGTTGGCGCCGGTCACGACCTCGCCGTCGACCGACTCGATCGCACAGCCGACATTGAACCTCGAATAAGGAGCATAGGCCCTCGCCGCCGCCGTCCGTGCAAGCTCAAGCAATTGTTCATCTGTCATGCTCTTGTCCTTAGGCGGCTGCACAGGGCATGCGCTAGCAGTTCCGAATCTCAAGAGTGTTCGTCAATGAAGCCATGGTTGACTGTTGCCGCGGCCGCCGCGGCCTTGCTTCCAAGTCCGGTATTCGCGTGGGGCAAAACCGGCCACCGGGTCGTCGCGGCAATCGCCGATCGGGAACTCAGCGGTCTTGCGCGCGCAAAGATCGAGCAGATTCTCGAACCGGGCGAGAGCCTCGATGAAGCCGCGAACTGGCCCGATGAAATGCGCGCCGCGCCTGGCGAATTCTGGCAGAAAACGGCAACGCCCTGGCACTATGTGACACTGAACGGAACGGTCTACGATCATGCACCGCCCGAGGGCGATGCGCTCGAGGCCCTCGGCCGCTTCAGCCGCATCCTGCAGGATCCGAGCGCGAGCCGTGAACAGAAGAAGACGGCGCTCCGATTTGTTATCCATCTCGTTGGCGATCTTCACCAGCCGCTCCACGTCGGCAAATTGAACGACAGGGGCGGCAATGAGGTGAAGGTGACTTTCTTTGGCAAGCCCACCAACCTCCACAGCGTCTGGGATTCGCTTCTGGTCGACGACGAACAGCTTTCGTTCAGTGAACTTGCAGCGAAGCTCGAGCGGCATATCAGCAACGAAGACGTGGTGAAGTGGTGGGACGCAAATCCTCGCGACTGGATCAGCGAGAGCGCAAAGATTCGCGACACCCTTTATCCGACTGCGAGCGACCTTCCGCGCTCCAGGGGGAACGCGCCCGAAGCGGCAGCGGTACCCGATCTTTCCTACGGCTATGTCTTCAGGTTCACGCCGGTGATGCAGCAGCGACTGAGCCAGGGGGGCATTCGGCTCGCCGCCTATCTTGATGCCATCTTTGCTGAGCCCGAGGCGCGTTCCGCAAAATGATCCGCCGCCTTGCCGCCGCGTTTCCGGCCATTCTACTCGGGGCCTGCGCTGCCCAGGTTTCGCACCCGCTCGCTGCCGGGCCGGGGCCCGCACCGATCGAGGTGCAAATCCTCGCCTTCAACGACTTCCACGGTAATCTCGAGACGCCGGATCCGGTCGAGGTCACGGAGCCCGATGGCAGCAAGCACAAGATCGCGACGGGGGGCGCTTCACATCTCGCGGCGGTTCTCAGCGAGCTCCGTGCAGGGCGCAGCAGCACGATCACCGTTTCCGCCGGCGACACGATCGGCGCATCCCCGCTCGTCTCGGCCAATTATCTTGATGAGCCCGCCATAGATGCAATGAATCTCCTGAAGCTTGAGATCAATTCTGTCGGCAATCACGAGTTCGACCGCGGCAGCGACGAACTGAAGCGCATGCAGGCGGGCGGCTGCGCCAAATACACTCGCCGCGTGCCTTGCGCCGTCGAACCCTTCGGCGGCGCGCGCTTCCGCTACCTTGCCGCAAACGTGGTCGCAGCGGACGGCTCGACCATCTTTCCTGCAACCGCGATCAAGCGTTTCCAGACGCCCTCTGGCCCGATCACGATCGGCTTCATCGGCGAGACGCTCAAGGGAACCGCGACGCTGGTGACCCCGTCGGGGGTCAAGGGTCTAAGCTTCAGGGACGAGGCGGAGACTGCAAATGCTCTGGTGCCGCAGCTGAAGGCCGAAGGCGCGGACGCCATCGTCCTTCTCATCCATCAGGGCGGCAAGACCCCGACCTTCACCCGCGGCGAGGCCTGCGATGGTCTAAGCGGCGAGATCCTGCCGATCCTGAAGAAGCTCGATCCCGCGATCAGGACCGTGATCTCGGGTCATACCCACTGGGCCTACGTCTGCAGAGGTACGCCAGGCATTGCCGATGGGCGGCTCCTCACCAGCGCCGGCAAATACGGCTACTTCGTCACCGACCTGCGCCTCCAATTCGATCCGGCGACGCACCGGCTGGTCCACCAGGACGCCCACAACGTCACCGTCGGCAACGGCGAGCATGGGGAGGACATCGCTGAACAGGCGCTGGTTGGCCGCTATGCCGCGGCGGTCGCGCCCATCGCAAGCCGGGTCGTCGGCCACCTCGCCGGACCTGCAGCGAGGAACGTGCAGGATGGGGAAAGCTCGGCTGCGGACCTCGTCGCTGATTCCATGCTCGCCGCAACAAAAGCTCCGGATAAGGGCGGGGCCGAGCTGGCGCTCGTCAATGCGACCGGCGTCCGGGTCGATCTTCCAGGCGGTGACGTTCGCTACGATGCGGCCTTCGCCATGATGCCCTTTGGCAACAACCTTGTCGTCATGACGCTAACCGGTGCTCAGCTGAAGAGCACGCTCGAGCAGCAATTCGGATCGGCGATCCGCGCTGGCTTTAGGACTCCCGCAGCGCTCGCGCCCTCCCAAGGCTTCACCTACGCGGTCGACATGTCGAAGCCGGCCGGCAACCGGCTATTCGACATGCGTCTCCAGGGCCGGCCGATTGACCCGGCGCGCCGCTACCGCGTGGCCGTCAACAATTACCTCGCTTCGGGCGGCGACAATCTCAGCGCCTTTACTGCCGGGACCGATATCACCGACAGCAATATCATCGACCTCGACGCACTCGTCGACTGGATTGCTCCTGGCAGGACGCCGCCCGTTCCCGACCGCGTGCGCATCACCGGCATCCACTGATGTCATTGCAAGCGCCGCTCGCTAGCGAAGCGGCGGCTCGTCGAAGCTGCGGAGCTTGCGGCTGTGAAGGTCTTCACCTTCGCGTTGCAACAGGTTGAGCGCCTGGATCCCGATCCTCAAATGCTGGCTGACCGCGCGTTCGTAGAACGCGTTGGCCTGGCCCGGGAGCTTCAGCTCGCCGTGGAGCGGCTTGTCCGAAACGCACAGCAACGTGCCGTAGGGCACGCGGAAGCGATAACCCTGGGCGGCAACCGTTGCCGATTCCATGTCAATCGCGACGGCGCGGCTCTGGTTGAAGCGCAGCGACGAGGCGGCGTAGCGTAATTCCCAGTTGCGGTCGTCAGTCGTCACGACCGTCCCCGTACGAAGGCGCCGCTTGACGCTGTCCTCGTCCTCCCCGGTAATACTGGTCGTTGCGTCGAAAAGGGCATTCTGCACTTCGGCGATCGCGGGCAGCGGCACTTCGGGTGGAAGTACATCGTCCAGCACATGGTCGTCGCGAAGATACGCATGGGCGAGCACATAATCGCCGATTGTCTGGCTCGGCCGCAGGCCCCCACAATGGCCGATCATCAGCCACACTTCGGGACGAAGCACTGCGACATGGTCGCAAACCGTCTTCGCATTCGAAGGCCCGACCCCGATGTTGACCAGCGTGATGCCGCTGCGACCCTCGGCCATGAGGTGATAGGCGGGCATCTGGTGACGTCGCCACTGGCCTGCAGCGATCTGCGCTTCCGCGTCGGTCAGCTCGCCCGGCTCATAGAGAGCGCCGGGCACGGAGAGGGCCGTGAACCGCGAGTCCTTTCGCCTCAACGTGTCGATTGCAACGCCGACGAACTCGTCGACATAGCGGACATAGTTGGTGAAGAGGACGAACTGCTGGAAATGCTCCGGGGGTGTCCCGGTATAGTGCCGCAGGCGCGCGAGGCTGAAGTCGGTACGCGGCCCGTCGAACAGGGCGAGCGGCCGCGGCTGCTCCGGGCTTCTCACCCAGACGCCGTCCGCGATCTCGTCGCCAAGGTGCACCAGTTCGTTAGAGGGAAAGAAGCGGGAGAGTTCGGCGGTGCCGATGTCACCGACCTGGATGCCGCTGTTCTCGATCACGTAGGCGTAGGGGATCTCGCTTGCAGAGTGTCCTACCGAGACGACGACGTCATAGTCGCGGGCGATATGTTCGAGCTGATCGACGAGATAATCGCGGAAAAGCTCGGGGCGCGCGATGCTCGTTGCGTAGGTGCCGGGCTGGTTGAGCCGTGCGAACGCGCGCGCGGGCGCGGGCGCCGGCATCTTGCCGCCGTATTCGATCCGAAGCTCGGGATAGGCGAATGCGCCCTTCTTGCGGAAGCGCGCGTCGGGAGCGGTGCGATCATCCACATAGCGCGCAAGCGCCTGACGAAGATTGCCCACGGATTCATCGTAAATCGCCGCGAGCTCGTCGACGATTGCGTGGGCGTTGAACTGACGTTTCATGGCCTGCACTAATCGGGAGTGAGGTGCAGAGGCAAGATCGCGGTCGGCAACGAAGCATAGCCAACGCGGCGAGGCGCCACTCCCGCGGCCTCAATCCGGCTCCGGCAGCCTGCCATTCGTCCGTCCAAGGCGCAGGAGGACGAAATATGGATGTGAGCGCATCTCTCACGTCTGCTGAAAAAACAGCCTTATCCAGGCATTGAAGGCGGGTAACACCTCCCTCAGAAGTCGAACTCGTACTCCAGTAGCAGTCTCGCCTGGCCCCTCGCCTCATCGCGTGCAGCGCCGACAGCAACCAGATAGCCGGCTTCGATGCCCAGCTCGCCGCGAGCAGGCAGATGCTCAAGCTCGGTCTTTAGAATCGGGCCGACAAAATGCCCGGCTCGCGGGAAGAGGTGTCGCGTCGAACCCAGCTCGCCGAACGCCTCTACGCCGCCTCGAAGGTCTCCAATGAGCTTCCAATCGGCCGAAGCTCCGTACCCAAACTCCACGGGGCTGCCACCTTCGAGCTGCTTCTCGGCAATCAAGTTGAGCCGCCCGTCGAATGTCCCTCGGCGATGCTGGAGCAACAGCTTGGTTTCCAGGTTGTCCGCACCGTGCCGCTCCGCTTCGTACTCACCGTAGATCGCGACGTCGGTGTCGATCGCATTGATGTGACCGAGCGTTACAATGCCTTCAGCCCCCACGGCCTGGAATTGACGGGAACCGCCCGGTTCCCGCTCAAACCCGAGCAGCACTCCGGCATAAAGACGGTCCGAGAAACCATGCGACAGTTCCACGACAGTTGCGTCTTCGCCGGCGGCCACGCCGCCTACCAGCCTACCGTAGCGAACTTCGACCTCCGATACGCCCGTCTCCACCGTGGCCCCGTAAACCTTCTCATCCAAACCCGGAGCTGCATGGAGGGCGCTGCCGCCGAGAGCCAGGACAGCTGCGGCAGCGATTGAAAACGACTTCATGAACACCCCATCGTTTGACTGTTGCAGGGGCATCTATTGCGACTGACTCTCAGTTGCAACTACGGATTGGGCACACCGGGGTCTTGAACATTGCGCTGGCGCCGCTAGGTGGAGTCCACGTTGGGGAGTAGCTTCCGGCCTCTTGGTCGGCATCGCGTCAACATACTTGCGCTGCGGCGCATGGCGCGAAGGGCGGCACGTTTCGCTTAGCGAGACCAGCACACCCCAGGTCCACCGGGCGGCCTAGCGGGATGTGCTGTCTTGCGCCCGGCGGAGCTCTTCGATGACCCCCGGTGCAATCGCCGTTCTCGCCTTCAGTATGTCAGCGGACGCTTGCGCTGCGGCAATGGCGCGCGGCGCATCTACGCGGCCCAACTTCCGGAGCGCCTTGAAAGGCGGCCTGGTCTTCGGTTCTGTCGAGGCCGTCACGCCGCTGCTCGGCTGGGCCATCGGGCTCGCAGCCAGCCGGTTCATCGCTGCTATCGATCACTGGGCCGCTTTCGTGTTGCTCGGCATTGTCGGCGGCAAAATGGCCTTTGAGAGCATTCGCAGGCTCGGCCAAGCTGAAGAACTTTCAGACAAGGCCCCGATTAGAGCCGGCGTGCTGACGCTGGTCCTGACCGCATTCGCCACCAGCATCGATGCAGCCGCAGTCGGGGTGACGCTAGCGCTGGTGAACGTGAACATCGTTTCAGTGTCTCTGGCGATAGGCGCTGCGACCTTCACAATGGCGACCGCAGGCTTGCTGGTTGGCCGGGCCTTCGGAGTGCGCTTCGGGCCTATCATCGAGCTGATCGGAGGCCTGGGTCTCATCGCCATCGGCACCGCGATCTTGCTTGAACACACCGGCTTTATCGGCTGATTACGGAGGCAGTCCCCATGTTGTATCTCGCAATCAAAGCCGGTTTGTCTGGCATCATCATCGCGATCGTATCGGAGGTAGCCAAGCGGTACCCGGGTTTCGGGGCGCTCATAGCGTCGCTGCCGCTGGTGTCGGTCCTTGGGATCCTGTGGCTGTGGCACGACAAGCCAGATGTGCCGAACATGGCCTCGCACATCCAGGCGACCTTTTGGTTCGTCCTCCCCTCACTTCCGATGTTCCTGCTTATGCCTGCATTGCTTCGCGCCGGCTGGAACTTCTGGGCGGCGTTAACAGTGGGCTGTCTCCTTACGATTGCACTCTATCTCGCCATGACCGCCATCGGGCCGCGCTTCGGTCTCAGGCTCTAGTGGTCACCGCTGTACGTTTGTAAGGTCCAGCGCGGAACGCATGGCCCTCGCCAGCCTGCTGGCATCCGCCACCCCCCAGAAGTGCATGAAATAGAGCTTGGGCTCCTCGCCAATCATGTGACTGTGCAGGGCGGTCACCTCGACGCCGTTGGACCGCAGGATACGCATCACTGGTGCAACCTCGCTTGCGACCAGAACGAAGTCTCCGGTAACCGCAGCCTTGCCGCCGCTCGCCGGCTGGAAGTTGATTGATATGCCCGTACCCATCGTCGCAGGTACGTCCATGCCATCATCAATGATCTTCTCGCGGCGCGGTACGGTGAACTGATAGACCCCGCCGGTGGCTTTTCCCTGCTTGCCGATGATGCGATCGATGGCAGTAGTGTCGAGCTCGATGGCAGCAGGTGCCGCGATGGCGGGCGGCTGGAGCGGCGTGTGCGATAAAGCCAGCGCGGCGTGCAGTGCAGCCGCGAGTTTCGCAGGGTCGCCGTGGCCGTGAACATGCATATAGACCGTCTGCGGCAATGACCTCAGCAGGTGGTTGTGAATGGCGGTGACCTCGATCCCGCCTTGCAGCAGGCCGCTCATTACGGGGTTCACCTCATCGGGCGTCAGCACAAGGTCCCCCATGACGGTTGCCGACCCTCCCAGGGGTTCGAACGCCAGCCATGAGCCCAGGGCGAGAGCAGGCTTGATCGCCACGCCATCGAGTTGAACGTTGAGGTCTGACCTGGGGAAGCCGTATCGCCGTACCCCGTCCGGCTGCGTTGCGCCCGGCCGGCCGAGAGCTTGATCGACGGCAGCCCAGGACTGCTGTGGCGCCTGGGCTTGCAGCACGGCCGGAGCAGAGCCGACGAGCGCGCACAGGACGAAGAAACCGCTCAATCGCATGACGTTCCTCCTCCAACCGAGAGTAGCCGCTTCTTTCACACAAAGGACGGGTGAGGGCCAATGAACTCGCGTGCTGCCGTCGCGACTTCAGGACAGCAGTTTGCGGGCATTATCCTGAGTCTTTCGGAGCGACGGGGCGACAACAGTGAGCCGGATCATCTGTTCGGGCATGTTAGACGCGCCGCGCAGATGTCGCGCTCGTTCGAAGGAAAGCTGTTAGTTTTCAGCGGATTGCCAAACTGCCAATAGTCTGGCCGGGGATGGTGCCCAGGAGAGGACTCGAACCTCCACGCCCTTGCGAGCGCCAGCACCTGAAGCTGGTGCGTCTACCAATTCCGCCACCTGGGCACAGGTGCTTGTCTTTTCGGCAGGCGGCGGCGCTTAAAGGCGCCGCCGCTGCCTTGTCAATCTAGGAAGCGAGCGGCTATCGCGCCACCCCATGATTGAGCGGAACGAAGAGCTTGTAACCGTCTTCGGCGGCGGCGGATTCATCGGCCGCTACGTCTGCGAACTGCTGTTCAAGCGTGGAGTCCGGGTGCGCGTTGCGAGCCGCGACCCTCGCAGCTCCTACTTTATCCAGCCGCTGGGCCAGGTCGGGCAGTTCGGCTTTCAACAGGCTGACATCACGAATGCTGCGAGCGTCAGGAACGCCGTCAAGAGCGCGACCGCGGTCATCAACCTGTGCGGCGTTTTCGGCAAGGGAATGCATTCGGTTCACGTCGATGGCGCTCGCAACGTTGCCGAGGCGGCGCGCGATGCGGGCGCGGTAGCCCTCGTCCACATTTCGGCGATCGGCGCGAACCTCGAGGCGAGTTCGGCCTATGGCCGGACCAAGGCCGAAGGAGAGGAAGCTGTCCGCAAGGCCTTCGGCAGCGTGACGATCCTCCGGCCCTCGCTGGTGTTTGGTCCCGAGGACGAGCTCACCAACCGCTTTGCGGCAATGGCCCGCTTGCCGTTCCTCCCGGTCATCGCTGCCAAGCGCAATTTCCAGCCCGTCTACGTGCGCGATCTTGCCAGGGCGATCGCGCTATCGGCACTCGAGCCGCAGCGCTTTGGCGGCCAGACCTACGAGATCGGCGGTCCGCAGGTCATGAGTATGGTCGAACTCCAACAGGCGATCGTCGATCTCAGCGGGCAGAAGACGGACATCGTTCCGATGCCGGATCTGTTCGGCAACCTGCTTTCCTATTTCGGCTGGCTGCCCGGCGCGCCGCTCACACGTGATCAGTGGCTGATGCTTCAGAAGGACAATGTTCCGTCAGGCAACTTGCCGGGCCTTGAAGCATTCGCGATCGAACCGGCCCCTCTTGGAGCGGTTGCCTACGAGTGGCTCGGCCGCTTCCACCGAGGCGGCAAGTTCGCGGGACGACGGATTAATTTGACGGCCACCTCGTGATCCGCGACGCCTAGCCGATGCCCATTCTCCTGATCGCCATCATCCTCGGCATTGTCGAGGGCGTCACCGAGTTCCTGCCGGTCTCCTCGACCGGCCATCTCATTCTCGCCACCGAGCTCCTCGGCTTCGATGCCGAGAAATGGGCTTATTTCAACGTCATCATCCAGCTGGGCGCCATCCTTGCCATCGTGGTGCTTTACTGGCGCACCTTCTGGGCGGTGCTCGAAGGGCTCATCAGGCGCAACGCCATGTCCTGGCGTTTCGTTCGAAACGTGCTCATCGCTTTTCTTCCCTCGGGAGTCCTTGGGTTTCTTCTCATCAAGCACATCGAGGCGCTGCTCGGGAACGGGAAGGTCGTGGCGATCGCCTTCATCATCGGGGGCATCGCCATCCTGGTGATCGAGCGGATGGCCAAGCGCTCCGACACGATCGGGGTCAGCGAGATGCCGGCCGCGACGGCAGCGGGGATCGGCGTGGCGCAGTGCCTCGCGATGATCCCCGGCGTCAGCCGCTCGGGGGCGACGATCATGGGTGCACTCTCGCTCGGGGTTGAACGAAGGACGGCCGCCGAGTTCAGCTTCTTCCTGGCGATCCCGACCATGCTCGGATCAACTACTCTCGAACTCGTCAAACACCATCACGAGATGATGTCGGGCGCAGGCGTCGGCTTTGGCACCATCGCGGTCGGTTTTGCAGTCAGCTTCGTGGTCGCGCTCATCGTCGTGCGGGCCTTTGTCCATTATATTTCGCGCCACGGCTTTGCCCCGTTCGCCTGGTACCGCATCGTCGCGGGCGCGGCTGCTCTGGCGTGGCTGACCCTGCGCTAAGTTTTAACTTGCACGGCAGTATCCCTGGCCTGATAATTCAGTGACTTAGATGGTGGTACCCATGCACAGAAGCTTGATCGGCCTGCCGCTTATCCTGTGTCTTACAAGCCCCGCGCTTGCGCAGGAGCGAGTCGCACCGCCGGCGGCCGACGCCTTCCAGCTTCCGCCCGAATTGACAGATCCTGCAACAATCCAGCGGGTCGCCGGCGCCATGCAGGCCGCCTCGCAGGCGCTCCTCAACGTCCGGGTCGGCGAGATGCACGCGGCGATCGAAGGGCGTGAAGCATCGCCGCGCGAACGCAACGAAACGGTGGGCGACCTCGTTCGCAAGAAGGACCCGAACTTCGACCGCGACGTCCAGCACAAGCTTGCGACGGTCGGACCCCAGATCGGCCGCACCGTGAGGGCGTTAAACGAAGCGCTTCCCGGGATTGAGCGAAGCCTTGCAGAAGCGCAGCAGGCCCTCGATCGCGCGGTCGCCAATCTTCCCGATCCGACCTATCCGAGGCGCTAGACGCCCGACGCTCAGCCGCTAAAGCAGCGGCTCGATGTGGCAGCTTTTCCAGTTCCCGCTGTGTCCCTTTTCAAGGAAAGTGCGTCTCGTCCTTGCCGAGAAGGGCGTCGGGCATGAATTGGTGCGCGAGAATCCCTGGGAGAAGCGCGACGAATTCATCGACCTGAACCCTGCGGGCGAAACCCCGGTCATGGTCGAGCCGGATCAGGGGGTCACCCTCATCGGTTCGCAGCCGATCGTCGAATATTTCGACGAGACGGTCGACCGCATGCCGATGATCCATGGCAATGGTGCGCTCCGAGCCGAGATCCGGCGGATGACCGAATGGTTCGACATCAAGCTCTATCGTGAAGCCGTCGAGCCCTTGATGAACGAGCGGATGCGCAAGCGGCTCGTCAACCGCGAGAGTCCCGATACCAGGATCTTGCGCGAGGCGATGCGCACCTCGAGCGAGCATCTCGATTACCTCGACTATCTGCTCGACCACCGCCGCTGGCTTGCCGGCCCTGGCCTCAGCCTCGCCGATTTCACGGCCGCCGCTCACCTCAGCGTTATCGATTATCTCGGTGCGTTGGACTGGCGCGGACACAAGCAGACCAAGGACTGGTATGCGGTGATGAAATCGAGGCCGTGCTTCCGGCCGCTCCTTGCTGAACGGATGGAAGTGATCGTGCCGCCCGGCCACTATGACAAGGTCGACTTCTAGCTGGGGACGCCGACCGACTGGCTGATATTCAGACCGTGCCGCGTGCGCGGACTGCGTCGCAGATCTGGAAATAATCGGTCGTCAGCTCGGTACCGGCTGCAAGATCGCTTGCTGCAACGTCATCGCCGAACGCGACTCCAAGCGAGATGGTGTTGGGTTCGTCCGAATGATTGAAGTGGCGTCCGTTGTCGCCGCACAATACCCACAGCCCCGATTGCTCGTGGAAGGTCGAGTACATCACGAGGAAATCGCGAAGCCGCTCGGGCATGGTTTCGAGCTCTTCGTTCGAGAAGATGCGATCGATGCGGCTGTCGAAACGCCAGATGAGATCGCCAGCCTTGACGTCCTCGAGGAGGAATGTGCCGATCCCGTGGATCAAGCTTGGCCTGAGTTCGGTCTCGACCATCAACATGAACGAACGCTCCACGCCCCAACGGGCGCGCTAACGGCAGTGCCCGCGCATGGTTCCGTTGCGGTCAGGCGGCGATGAGCGCCCCGCGATAGACCTGGTCCTCGAGAGTGCGGCCGGCGCCCAGCGCAACGCAGCTCATCGGGTCGTCCGCGACATGAACGGGGAGCCCTGTCGCGTCCTGGAGCACCGTGCTGAACTCGCGCAGAAGCGAGCCGCCGCCGGTCATGGTGATGCCCTGGTCGATGACGTCTGCAGCGATCTCCGGCTGAGTGTTTTCAAGCGCCGTGCGCACGACCTCGACGATCTGATTGACGGGCTCGCTCAGGGCGTCAGCGACCTGCGCCTGGTTGAGCTGGATCTCGCCCGGCATGCCCCGGCCAACATCGCGCCCGCGCACAAGCGTCGTCAGGCCCTCGCCGTCGCTGGGGCGAACCGCCGCGCCGATCTCGAGCTTCACGCGCTCGGCCGTTCCTTCCCCGATGAGGAGATTATAGTTGCGGCGGACGTAGGAGGCGATCGCTTCGTCCATCTTGTCACCGCCGACGCGCGATGAACGGCAGAGCGCCAGGCCCTGGAGCGAGATCACTCCGACCTCGGTAGTCCCGCCGCCGATATCGACCACCATTGATCCGATCGGTTCTGCAACCGGCAGGCCCGCGCCAATCGCCGCAGCCATCGGCTCCTCGATCAGCGACACACGATCGGCGCCGGCGTTGCTCACGGCATCGCGGATCGCCCGCCTTTCGACGGACGTTGCTCCCGAGGGGATGCAGATCACGACTTCGGGTCCGCGCGAAAAGCGGCTCGGTCCGCCGTGCGCCTTGCGGATGAAATGCTTGATCATCTCCTCGGCGACTTCGAGGTCGGCGATGACGCCATTGCGAAGCGGGCGAATCGTCCGGATGTTGTCGGGGGTCTTGCCAAGCATCAGCTTTGCATCGTCGCCCACGGCACGTACCTTCCGCACCCCGTTCAGCGTTTCCATGGCGACGACCGAGGGCTCGCTTGCAACAATGCCCTGACCACGAACGTAGACGACGGTGTTCGCTGTGCCGAGATCGATGGCAAGGTCGCGCGACGAGAAGTTGAACAAAGAACGCATTGCGGGCCCCCCGGCCTCAAGATTCGGAGAATCAAAGGCTTAGGCCCCCCCGCACCGCCGGTCATATGGTTAATGGCGGTTAGACGCGGGGCGTGGTTTTCCTGCGCCGAGCGGAGCCCGTTGAACCGTCAGCCGAGCTTGGCAACCGCCGCAACCAGGTAGTTGAGACGAAGGTCATCGCTGAGGTGAAGCCCGCGCGCAGGGGACCAGGCGATTCCCTCGACGTCGAGGCATCTGAGACCCGCCTCCGAAAGGAGCAGCTTCATCCGGTCGGGCCCGATGAACTTGTCAAAATCGTGCGTCCCACGGGGGATCCGGCCGAGGCCTTCACCGATCGTAATCATCATCAGCTTCGACCAGCCGGTCGCATTGGGCGTCGAGAGGATGAGAAGGCCGCCCGGAGCAAGCCGTTCAGCGAGCGCGCCGACGAACGCTGATGGGTCGGCAACGTGCTCGATCACCTCCATGCAGGTGATGAGATCAAATTTCCCCTCAAGGCTGGCCAATTCCCCGGCGCGATATTCGATCTCGAGGCCTCCAGCGATTGCATGATCCGAGGCAACCCTCACGAGTTCGGGCGAGGCGTCGAGACCCGTCACGCGTGCGCCCAGCCGGGCGAGCGGTTCGGCAAGCAGTCCCGCACCGCAGCCGACGTCGAGAGCTGCCTTTCCAGTGAGGGGCGTGCGCGAGCACTCGTCGTACTGCCAATGCTGGTCGATTTGGTCGCGCACATACTTCAGTCGGACCGGATTGAGCTTGTGGAGCATTGCCCCCGATCCGCTGGGATCCCACCAGTCACCTGCTTGCGCGGCGAATTTGCGGACTTCCGCCTCGAGAATGCTCGTTTCGGTCATGACGCTCCAATGCTCCCAACCCTTGCAAAGGGGAAGGGAGCTGTGCGTTGGGGTTTCGATGGATCATTTTCAGCTGAGGAATGGCGAGCTTTGCTGCGAGGACGTGCCGCTCGCCGACATCGCGGCAAGCGTCGGCACGCCTGTCTATGTCTATTCAACCGCAACAATGTGCCGGCACGCCGAGGCGCTTCGGGAAGCACTGGATCCTCTGGGCGATCCGCTCATCGCCTATGCCGTGAAGGCCAACCCCAACAGCGCCGTCATCGCGACGCTGGCGAGGGCAGGCCTCGGCGCGGATGTCGTATCGGGCGGTGAATATGCGCGCGCCCTCGCCGCGGGCGTTCCGGCCGGCAAGATCGTCTTCTCGGGCGTCGGCAAGACCCAAGAGGAAATGCGCCTCGCGCTGGAAGGCGGTCTTTACCAGTTCAATCTCGAGTCGCTCGAAGAGGGCGAAATGCTGTCCGCGATCGCCTCCGAGCTTGGTCGGACTGCTCCCGTGGGATTTCGCGTCAATCCTGACGTCGCAGCCGGCGGCCATGCCAAGATCACCACCGGGGCAGCGGAAAACAAGTTTGGTATCGCCATCGGCGAAGCGCCCGAGGCCTATGCACGCATCACCGGCCTCCCGGGTCTCAAGGTCCAGGGCGTTGCCGTCCACATCGGCAGCCAGCTCACCAGCCTTGATCCACTCGAACGGGCCTTCACGCGCGTCGGTGAACTGATCGGAAAACTTCGCGCTGCCGGCCACCAGATCGAGGTCGCCGACCTTGGAGGCGGACTAGGGGTCTCCTACGACCCCGGTCATCCGACGCCGCCGAGCCCCGCAGAATATGGAGCGATGGTTCGGCGCGTCGCGAGCTCGTGGAATGCACGTCTGGTCTTCGAACCCGGCCGCCTCATCGTCGGCAATGCCGGCGTGCTGCTGTCGAGAGTGATCCGCGTGAAGCCTGGACAAAAGGATCCCTTCGTCATTGTCGATTCAGCAATGAACGACCTCATGCGCCCGGCCCTCTATGACGCCTGGCACCGCATCGAGGCGGTTCGGCCCACGGGCAGAACCCGGACTGCCAATGTGGTCGGACCCGTGTGCGAAACGGGCGACACCTTCGCAACCGCTCGCGAAATGGACGACGTCGAAGCGGGCGAGCTCCTCGTCTTCAGGACAGCGGGCGCATATGCGGCGGCAATGTCGAGCACTTATAATTCGCGCCCTCTCACCCCTGAAGTCCTGGTCGACGGACGGCGCTGGGCAGTTGTCCGTCCGCGCATCGAGGTTGCAAGATTGATTGGCCTCGATCGCATGCCGGAATGGCTCGGCGGTTGCGCCCCGGACTCCAGCAGCTAAAGCCGCGCGCTAATGGCGCGCATCGTGATGAAATTCGGCGGCACCTCGATGGCGGGCATCGAGCGCATCCGCCATGTCGCCGGTCTCGTGAAGCGCGAAGCCGAGAGCGGCAACGAGGTTGCAGTGGTCGTCTCGGCCATGGCGGGCGAAACCGACCGCCTGGTCCAGCTCTGCAAGGAGGCTGCGCCCCTCTACGACCCGCGCGAATATGACGTCGTCGTCGCCAGCGGAGAGCAGGTGACTTCGGGGCTCCTTGCGATCACGCTTTCGGGAATGGGCGTCAACGCGCGCTCCTACATGGGCTGGCAGCTGCCAATCCTCGCGTCGGGTCACAGTTCCGCACTGATCGACCATATTGACGGCGACATTCTGAAGGGCGTCTTCGCCCGGGGCGGGATAGCGGTCATTCCGGGCTTCCAGGGGGTCACTGCCGAAGGAGACCTTGCAACGCTCGGGCGCGGCGGCTCCGATACATCAGCGGTTGCACTCGCCGTCGCGGTCGAGGCCGATCGGTGCGACATCTACACCGATGTCGAGGGCGTGTTCACGACCGATCCCAGGATCGTACCGAGCGCGCGCAAGCTCAATGCCATTACCTACGAGGAGATGCTGGAGCTCGCATCGGTCGGCGCCAAGGTCCTGCAGACCCGCTCAGTCGGCCTCGCGATGCGCTACAATATGGCGCTGCAGGTCCTTTCGTCCTTCGAGGACAAGCCAGGAACGCTCATCGTCTCCGATGATAAAATCGAGGAGCTCAACATGGAACGGCAGCTCGTCACGGGCATCGCCCATGACAAGAACGAGGCACGGGTGACGCTAAGGGGCCTTCCTGACCGGCCCGGCACCGTGGCCGCCATCTTTGCGCCGCTTGCGAGGGCGAACATCAACGTCGACATGATCGTCCAGAGCGGCGCCGGAACGGGATCGCCGAGCGACCTCACTTTCACCGTTCCCAACGGCTCGCTCGCCCATGCGGTTGCCGAGCTTGAGAAAGCGAGGACTGCTATCGGCTTCAGCGAGATCTTGACCGATACCAACGTCGTCAAGGTGAGCGCGGTCGGTATCGGCATGCGTTCCAATGCGGGCATTGCAGCAAAGATGTTCGAGACGCTTGCCGAGCGCGGCATCAACATTCTCGCTATCTCGACTTCGGAAATAAAGGTCTCTGTGCTTCTGCCCGAGGAATATACCGAGCTTGCCGTGCGCGTGCTTCATTCCGCCTTCGGCCTCGATGCCCGCGAGACCGCGGCATGAGCGGAGAGGGCCTGATTGCCGAGCCGCGCGCTGTCCACGCCCCGGAGGGTCACGCCCGCCTCAGGGAACTGATGCACCGCGGCACCCAGTTTCTGGGCTGCGAAGTCGCGATCATGGGCGGGGCGATGAGCTGGGTCAGCGAGCGCAATCTCGTGTCGGCAATCTCCAATGCCGGCGGCTTTGGAGTCATTGCCTGCGGCGCGATGACGCCTGAGCTGCTGGATTCCGAAATCGCCGAAACCCGGGCGCGGACCAGCCGGCCTTTCGGGGTCAATCTCATCACCATGCATCCCCAGCTCACCCAACTCATCGAGACCTGCGCGAAACATGGTGTGGGTCATGTCGTGCTCGCGGGGGGTCTTCCGCCGGCCGGTGCGATCGAGCGTATCAAGGGTAGCGGCGCCAAGCTCATGGCCTTTGCTCCGGCGCTTGCGCTCGCGAAGAAGCTGATGCGCTCCAATGTCGATGCACTGGTAATCGAGGGAATGGAGGCGGGCGGGCATATCGGACCGGTTTCGACCTCGGTCCTCGCGCAGGAAATCCTGCCCATCGTCAGCAAGGACATTCCGGTATTCGTCGCGGGCGGGATCGGCAGGGGCGAGGCGGTTGCAGCCTATCTCGAAATGGGAGCGGTCGGGGTCCAGCTCGGCACCCGCTTCGTGTGCGCGAGCGAAAGTATCGCGCACCCCAATTTCAAGAAGGCGTTCATTCGCGCGTCTGCCCGCGATGCGATCCCGTCGGTTCAGATCGACCCACGTCTTCCCGTCATCCCGGTGCGCGCGCTCAAGAACCGGGAGATGGAAAATTTCGCGGCCAAGCAGCGCGAAGTCGCGCAGAAGCTTGACGAGGGCGCGATTGAAATGGCCGAGGCGCAGCTTCAGATCGAACATTATTGGGCAGGAGCCCTTCGCCGCGCAGTGATCGACGGCGATGTCGAGAGCGGTTCGGTGATGGCCGGCCAGTCGGTGGGGATGGTCAATCGCGAAGAACCCGTCGCGGCGATCATCCAGGAACTGGTCGACGAAGCCGCCGCGGCGCTGGAGAGCCGCGGCTAGAGCCCGTTCACCGATGGCTCCATTTTGCTCCTCGAGCATTGGTGGCGTCCGTAGGGGCTTGGGATGAGCAACATCTTCAACAGCTGGTTCATGGCCGGTTTCGAATGCTCGTCGCATCGGCGGCGGGACGGCGTTCGCCTGGACCTCATCAGGGCCACCGGCCATGCCAAGCATGTCCTTGGCGACTATCGCCTTTGCAGGAAATCCGGCTTTGACACCGTTCGCGACGGCCTGCGCTGGCACCTTATCGAGAAAACTCCGGGCAAATACGACTGGTCGAGCTGGCTACCCATGCTCGAGGCAGCCGAAGAGACGGAAATCCAAGTCATCTGGGACCTTTTCCACTATGGCTCTCCCGACTGCATCGACCAGGCGGGAAGCGACTTTCCCGATCGCTTCACCGAATTTGCAATGGCAGCCCTCGAGCTGCAGCAATCCGTCAGCGGCCGACCGCCGCTCGTCTGTCCCCTGAACGAGATCAATTTCCTATCGTGGGCCGTCGACGATGGCTATTTCCCCCATGTCGGACCCGACGAGCGGGGATGGTTCAAGTCGCAGCTCGTGCGAACGGCGATTGCTGCTGCTCGTGCAATCAAGCGGCAATGGCCTGAGGCAACCATCGTCTGGGCGGAGCCGCTCATTCACATTGCACCGCACGACCGCCGCCGTCCAACTATCCGTGCCGCCGAGCAGAGCCTCGGCGGGATGTACGAGGCCTATGACTGGATCATGGGAATGGCGCAGCCGGAGCTCGGCGGCGACCCGTCGCTGGTCGATGTCGTCGGGTGGAATTTCTACCCGCACAACCAATGGTATTTCCAAGGACCCACGATTCCCATGGGTCACCACGAGTACCGGCCTCTTGGAGACATGCTCGTCGACACCGCCGAGCGATATAAAAAGCCCGTGTTCCTCTCTGAAACGGGAGCCGAAGGAACGGGCAAGGCCTCGTGGCTCCACTACGTCTCCAATGAGGTGCGCGATGCCATGGCTCGGGGCGCCGACGTACGCGGGATCTGCTGGTACCCGATCACCGCCTACCCTGGCTGGGATAATTCACGGCACGCCGAAACAGGTCTTTTCTCGACGATCGTCGCCGACGGAAACCGGCACGTGGACGAGCGCCTGCTCGCCGAGTTCGAATTGCAGCGCAGCCTGTTCGAACGCTCAGGCGACGCGCCCCGCGCGGTTGGGGCCGCCCGCCGCTAGGTGACGGGCGCCGCCTGCGGCGTATCCGAGGGCGTACCGACATAAGGCCAGCCGTCGGTCCATTCGATCTTGTCGATGAGAAGGATGCGGCGGCTGTTGATCTCGTCCTCCTGCGTCTGGCGGGGCCGGTTCACGTCGATCGCGTGATAGATGATCCAGACCTGCCCCGCCTTGTCGGTGACGATCGAATTGTGACCGGGCGCAAGCCAGCGCTCGCTCTTGAACAGCATCAGACTGTGGGGCACGCCCTTGGCCTCCTCGAGGGTCTCGAACGGGCCGGTCGCACTTTTTGAACGCGCAACCATCACGCCATATTCAGCCTGGGGGCCGCAGCAATTGTCGCCCGAATAGAACAGATAATAATGTTCGTCGTGGCGGATCAGCCACGAGGCCTCGACCAGCCTTGGAAAGCCCCCGTTTTCGCCGTTGGGCCAGATCAGGTCGACGGGCTTGCTGCCCGGGGCGAAGGACATGCGGTCGGGACCAAGCTCCTGCACCTTGATCGGCTCAAAGCCCGATCCCCAGTAGAGCAGGCGCTTGCCGGTGACGGGATCGTCATAGGCCATTGGGTCGATATTGTGGAAACCCTTGCCCGCGAGAAGAGGCTCGCCGGCATCGGTGAAGGGGCCATCCGGACTATTGGAGGTCGCAACCGCGAGCGCGTGGTCAGGTCCCTCGCGGCACTCGTCCGGCGTTGCCGAATAATACATGAAATAAGTGGACCCATCGAAGATCACGCTCGGTGCCCAGAAGTCCTGCGTCGTCCGGGCCCAGTGCGGCTTTTTGGGAAGCGCGTCGCCAAGGTCGTGCCAGTGAACAAGATCTTTCGAGCGCCAGACCTGGATGTTGATCCACTGGCCGTTCCTGAGGGTCTGCGTCCCGTAGGCGTAATAATAGCCGTCGGGAGCAAGGATCACGGCGGGATCGGGAAAGTCGTCGTCAAGGACGGGGTTCAGATAGCAGTCGTTAGCGCCCGGCGCGGCGATGCCGTTTTCGGACCCGCCGGCACCTTCAAGCGCGAGGTTCGAAGAATCGAGTGAGGTTCGCATCGAGCGGACATATGGGTCGGCAGGGCGATCGGGAAGCACCATTCTATTGTCTAGCCGAGGTTCCTTAAATTCTCGTAGAGAGTCCACGCTGCGCAAACGAACCTGCGCGTGACACGCGCGCTCTCCATCTGATAGCCCGAATATATGGCCACTTCTGCCGCGACCTCAGCCCGCGAGATCCTTACCGGTCTCCACGAGATCATGGCGAAGCGCGGTTCGGCCCAGTCCAAGCTCGACCAGGTCGTCGACCTCATTGCTCAGAAGATGGAAAGCGAGGTCTGCTCGATCTACCTGCTGCGCGATAATAATCTCGAGCTTTTCGCAACCCACGGTCTTCGCAAGGAGGCGGTTCACGTGACCCGCCTTCGCCTCGGCGAGGGTCTCGTCGGCACGATCGCAGCCGAGGGCCGCGTCCTCAACCTGGCCGAGGCGGCCGAGCATCCGGCCTATATCTACAAGCCGGAGACCGGCGAAGAGCGCTTCCACAGCTTTGCCGGAGTGCCGATCGTTCGCCTCGAAAGCCCTATCGGCGTCCTTGCAGTCCAGCATGCCGAACCGCGCCGTTACGAGGATGTCGAGATCGAGGCGCTCCAGACCGTCGCGATGGTCCTCTCCGAAATGATCGCGGGCGCAAGGCTGGTCGACGGCGCGCGCCGCAGTCGTTTGCGAAGCGCTGGACCGCTGCGGCTTGCAGGCCTGAAACTCGTTGCTGGAATGGCAAAGGGTGTGGCTGTCTTCCACGAGCCGCGCATCGTCGTCGAGCATACCGTGGCAGAGGACATCGAGGCTGAGCGCGATCGTGTCTACTCGGCCTTTCGCAAGATGCGCGAGCAGATCGACAACATGACGCGCGACGCCGAATTCGGGACCACCGGCGAGCACGAGGAGATTCTCGAGACTTACCGGATGTTCGCCTACGACGAAGGCTGGTCCCGCCGCATCAACGCAGCAATCGACAGCGGCCTCACCGCCGAGGCTGCGATCGAGCGGGTTCAGCAGCGGACGCGCGCGCGAATGCGCGAGATCGACGATCCCCTGCTCCAGGAGCGTATGCACGACCTGGAAGACCTCTCGAACCGGCTGCTTCGAATCGTCTCGGGACGCATGGGAACGGCCGCCCAGACCGGCCTCACGCACGATGCCGTCCTCATTGCCCGGAACCTTGGCCCTGCGGAACTGCTCGAATATGACCGCCGCCGGCTCAAGGCCGTCCTGCTCGAGGAAGGTTCGCTGACCTCGCACATGACGATCGTCGCGCGGGCCATGGGCGTGCCCGTACTTGGCCGGCTCCACGACATTCGCCACAGCGTCGAGGAGGGTGAGACCATCCTTGTCGACGGCGACAACGGCAGCGTCATTATCCGCCCTACCCGTCAGCTTCTTTCCGGCTTCGAGCACCGGATGGCGCTCAGCCAGAAGCGCCGGGCCGAATTTGCAGCCTCACGCAACCTCCCTGCAAAGACACTGGACGGCATCCAGTGCAGCGTGATGGTCAATGCGGGGCTTGCCGAAGATGCTGTCGCCCTGCCGATGACGGGCGCGGACGGCATTGGCCTCTTCCGGACCGAGTTTCAGTTCCTGGTCTCGGCGACCCTTCCCGGCCGCGACCGCCAGCAGAGACTTTATACCAAGGTACTCGAGGCAGCCGGAAACAGGCCGGTGGTGTTCCGCACTGTCGATATCGGGGGTGACAAGGCTCTCCCCTATCTTACCGACGACGTCGAGGAGCAGGCCGAGAACCCCTCGATGGGCTGGCGCGCCCTGCGCCTGTCGCTCGATCGCTCGACCCTGATGCGGGCGCAGGCGCGCGCCCTGATCGAGGCTTCGGGCGGCAAGGTCCTGCGGGTCATGTTCCCGATGGTCTCTGAGCCTTGGGAGTATGAGGAGGCCCGCGCCCTCTTTGAAGAACAGGTCGACTGGGCGCGAAAAGGCCACCGCAGGATCCCCAAGCGTATCGAGTTCGGGGCGATGCTCGAGGTGCCAAGCCTTGCTGAGATGCTCGACCAGCTTCTGCCGCGGGTCGATTTCCTCTCGATCGGGACGAACGATCTCACCCAGTTCCTGTTCGCCGCGGACCGCTCGGATCCCCGTCTCGCGGAGCGTTACGATTGGCTCAGCCCCGCCGTGCTGCGTTTCCTCAAGCGCATCCTCGACCAGACGCGTGCCGCGGGCGTTCCAGCACGCATCTGCGGCGAAATGGGAGGCCGACCCCTCGAGGCGATGGCTTTGATCGGTATCGGCGTCGAGAATTTCTCGATCACGCCCGCAGGCGTCGGGTCGCTGAAGGCGATGATCCGCTCGCTCGATGCGGGAGCCATTCGCGGCCGCATGGAGCAGCTGCTTGCAAAGCCGCCGAGGGACGTTCGCAAGGCTCTCAGCGACTGGGCACGGCGGCATAATGTCATAATCGGCTAGGCCGTGGTTGACACCCGGCGTTCAGCACTCACAAACATGGCCATGGCCAAGCGCGACGCCGAACCTGAACCGATGGAAGAAGAGCTGGTTGAGCAGGAAAGCTCGCCTGTGGGCGAACGGCTGAAGGCCGCTCGCGAGGAAAAAGGCCTAAGTCTCGAAGACGTTGCGGCGCAGACTCGCATCCCGCAGCGTCATCTCGCCAGCATCGAGACGGGAGATTGGGAGAATCTGCCGGCTGCGACCTACACGATAGGCTTTGCGAAGAGCTACGCTTCGGCGGTCGGTCTGGACCGCGTTGAGGTCGGCAACCAGCTGCGCGAGGAAATGGGCGGCCAGCGATTCGCGAACAGTTCCACCGATGTGTTCGAAGCGGCGGATCCTGCCCGCACGATGCCTAAGTGGCTCGTGCTCGGCGCGATCGCGGCCGTTGTCGTCCTCATCGCCGTGATGAGCTGGCTTAACAACAGGTCGCTCGAGCAGCCTGAAGAAACCAGTAATGTCGCGGCGGCAGCCACCGGTCCTGCCTCCCCCGCGCCCAAGCCTGAAGCGCCCGCGCCCAGCCCTCTTGCCCAGGGCCCGGTCGTTCTCAATGCGACCGCGCCGGTCTGGCTCCAGGTCAGCGAAAAGGGCGGGCCGACCCTGTTTTCGGGCATGCTCCAGCCTGGACAGACCTATACGGTGCCGGCCAGTTCGGCAGCTCCGGTTCTCAAGACTGGTAAGCCCGAAGCTCTGAAGATCACTGTCGGAAGTGCCGTTGCCGCTCCTGTTGGCCCCCCTGCGACAACGGTTTCGAACGTGAGCCTTCGTGCAGCTGACCTCATGAAAGCGCAGGGATCAGCTCCAGCTGCCGTTCCTGCAGCGGCGGCACCGCGGGCCGAGACCTCGCGGCCGCGCCCGAGACGGCCCGTCGCGGCCCCGCAAGCGCCGGCACCCGCTCAAACGCCTCAGGAAACACCGCCGACGACCAACACGGGCGAGTAGGATTCATCGGGGGAAAGCTGCCTTCCTTAAGAGTTGCCAACAGCTAAGCGTGGGGAAATGTTCGTGAAATCTCGCCTGATCACCGCTCTTGCGGCCACCGCCTTCGTGGCGCTCGTGCCCTCGCTCGCCCTTGCGCAGCGCCAGGCCCCGCCGACGCCCGAACAGCGCATCGACCGCCTCGAGCGACAGGTTCAGCAGGTTCAGCGGCAGCTGTTTCCCAAGGGGAGGCCTGCGGACACTGCCGGTTTTTCGGACGATCCCGCTGCTACTCAATCCTCGGTCGTGACGCTGGACCAGCGCCTCGATGCCCTCGAGAGGCAGATGGCCGATCTCGTCCGGATGTCGGAGGAGAATGGCAACCGCCTGCGGACGGTCGAAACTGGCCTTGGCCAGCTGAAGACCGACCAGGATCAGCGGATTGCGGCTATAGAGCAGCGGATGAGCCAGGCGGCCGCGCAGCAGGCTCCCGCGCCCGAGGTCGTTCCGCCGGCGTCCTCCGTTCCGGCAAAGCCGAAGCCCGGATCCAAGACCGTGCCGCCCAAGAAGACCGCCGATGCCCAGCCGCCCGCCGAAGGAGGCCCGGGGGTCGGGACCGCAAACATACTGGCCGCCGACCCGGGTGAGGATGCCTATACCCAGGGCTTCCGTCTGTGGGAGGCCGGGCAATATGACCAGGCGATCAGCTCGCTCAAGTCCTTCACGGCGGCTTATCCCAAGCACCGCCGCGTCAGCTACGCCAACAATCTCATCGGCCGCTCCTTGCTCGATAAGGGCGATCCGCGCGCGGCCGCCCAGGCGCTCCTCACCAACTACCGGACAAATCCCGGGGGCGAGCGGGCACAGGACAGTCTCTATTATCTGGGGCAGGCGTTGATGAAGCTTGGCCAGCCAGGTCAGGCCTGCAAGGCCTATGCCGAGCTCGACGCAGTGTATGGGGCTAAAGTCCGTCCCGATCTCAAGAAGCTCGAAACCGACGGCAGAGCCCAGGCACAGTGCAACTGATGTGCTAGAGCCGTTCGGGATGGTTCCCGAACCGGCCCTGGTGGAACGCTTTCGAGCCGGGCTCGACGCGCTCATCTCCCCCGATGCACGCATCGGTCTGGCCGTTTCAGGCGGACCGGATAGCCTTGCACTTCTGCTGCTCGCAGCTGCCGCCCGTCCGTCGATGATTGAAGCTGCCTCCGTCGACCACGGGCTGAGAAAAGGATCCCACGAGGAAGTCGCTTTTGTCGCTCTCCTTTGCGAAAGGCTTGGAGTTCCCCACGCGGTCCTCACCGCCCGCTGGAGCGAGATTCCTGAAACCGCGATCCAGGAGCGCGCCCGCCGCGAGCGATATCGTCTGCTGAGCTATTGGACCGAGGAGCGCGCGCTTGATGCCCTGGCGACGGCTCATCACGCCGACGATCAGGCAGAAACCTTGCTGATGCGCCTCAACCGCGGCTCGGGAGTGCGCGGACTGGCCGGCATGCGCGGCCGATCCATCACCCCTGGAAACCACGTCAGGCTCCTGCGGCCGCTGCTGGGCTGGCGGCGTGCGGACCTCCGGCAGATCTGCGCCGATGCCGGGCTCACACCCGTCGTTGACCCGAGCAACGCCGACGAGCGCTTCGAGCGCGTGCGCATCCGCAGCGCCCTTGGCAATGCCGAATGGCTCGACACGGCGGCGGTTGCGCGCTCCGCCGCACACCTTGCTGATGCCGACACTGCCCTTGACTGGGCGGCAAGGATCGAATGGGGCCGTAGCGTCCAGGAACGAATGGACGATATCCGCTACCGGCCGGGCGACGCACCCGCCGAGATTGTGCGCCGGGTCGTTTCCCGGGCGGTGCGCAAGCTCGCGACAGAGGGAGAGAGCGAACTTCGCGGGAATGAGCTCGACCGGCTCCTTGCCTCGCTCGCCATGGGCGAAATCTCCACTTTGAGGGGCGTCCGGTGCAGCGGCGGAAAGGAATGGCGTTTTTCTCCCGCATCGCCGCGCCGCGCCTGAAACGAGCAGCGCCTGCTGGTTTGCGCGTGAGCTGAGCCTCCTGAAATAGGTTGCTCACTAGTCCCCGCGGGCTTCACTCCGTTTCTGTCCGTGACTAGGGTCCGTGTCCGGAAGAGGGGTTTCATGTCTCATCTGCGTTCAATTCTTGCCGCCGCGGCGATCGCCGCATTGTCACCGTCCGCCATGGTTTGGGCGCAGGGAGCGCCGGCTGCCGCGCCCGCTGCCAATGCCGAAGATGCGCGCCTCACTGCATTTCTCGATGCGGAGTTCGCACAAGACCTGAAACTTCGCCCGCAGCTTGCGACCCGGCTGGGGGTCAAGAACGGTGAGGACCGGCTCGACGATATCAGCGATGCGGCGCAGCTTCGCCGCCTCGAGGAGCGCCGCGCCAGCGTCGCGCGGATGCAGGCGCAGTTCGACCGGTCCAAGCTCTCGCCGGCGGGCCAGACGAATTACGATATCTGGGAAACCGAGCTGCAGCGGATGGAGCTGCAATATAAATATCGCCGCTACCAGCCGCCCTTCTATTCCTTTCTCTATTCGGTGCACTCGCAGCTGCCCGATTTCATGATCAACACGCATACGGTGACCGACGCGGCCGACATGCGGGCCTATAATGCGAGGCTTCGCGGCATTCCGGCAGTGCTCGACACCGCAATCGCCCAGACGAAGCTTGCCGATGCCCAGGGCATCCGCGCGCCCCGCTTTGAAATCGAGCGCGTGATCAGCGGAAGCAGGACGATCATCAGCGGCGCCCCCTTCGATGCAGGCAAGGATTCGCCGCTGTGGGCCGATGGAAAGGCAAAGGTTGCCAAGCTCGAAGCCTCGGGCAAGGTCACGAAGCAGGAGGCCAATTCGCTTCTCTCCGAAACACGCGCGGCGCTTCTTACACTGAAGCCCGCCTACGGGCGGGTCATCGGGTGGGCTGAGAGCGAGCTTGGCTCAGCCCCAAGCGGCCGGGTCGGTGCAATTTCCCTTCCTCGCGGGGCTGAATGGTATGCCGCCGCGCTCAAGCTCAACACGACGCTCGATCTCACTGCCGACCAGATCCACAAGATCGGCCTCGGTGAAGTCAGGCGGATCGAGGGCGAGCAGGACGCGCTTGCGCGGCAGGCGGGCTTCAAGGACCGCAATGCCTTCTACGCGGACCGAGCCAGGCGCTTTCCACCGCAGCCATGGACCGATGCGCTGAGGGCCGATTACCTGAAGCGCGCGAACGATGCGGTCGCGCACAACCGCTCGCTGCTTCCGGAACGCTTCTACAACCTGCCGCAGTATCGGGCGGAGGTGGTTCGCGAGCCTTCGTTCAGCGAGGTCGCGGGAGGCGCGGCGCACGCGTCCGGTCCCAGCCCCGACGGTACTCGTCCGGGGCGGGTCTATGTGCACCTGCTTGGAAAGACCGAGGACCCGGCGGCGGTCTACGACCTCATGTGCCACGAGGGCATTCCCGGTCACGTGATGGCGGGCGACATCCAGGTGCGCCAGACGGGCACTCCCAAGTTCCGCCGGGCAGGCGGCTATGTCGCCTTCAACGAGGGATGGGCGCTTTACGCCGAGCACCTGTGCAAGGAGATGGGCGCCTATCCGGACGTCGCGGCCGACTTCATGCGACTTGACCAGGAGCTGTTCCGCGCGGCGCGCCTGGTCGTCGACACCGGCATCCATTCGATGGGTTGGACCGAGCGGCAGGCGATTGATTACATGACCAGCACCGGGCGGCTCGGGCCTGATCAGGCGCGTTCCGAGGTCCGCCGCTACATCACGCTTCCCGGCCAGGCGACCGGTTACAAGATCGGCATGCTCAAGATCATGGAACTCAGGCACAAGGCGGAGGCGGCGCTTGGACCCAAGTTCGACGTCAAGGCCTTCGACGACCTCATCATCAGCGAAGGCTCGCAGCCGCTCCCCGTTCTCGAGCGCCGCGTCAACGAATGGATTGCATCGCGAAGCTGACACATAGGACCTGTCCCGGAATCGTACAGCCCACAAAGGAGCCGTTGCAGCAGTGACGGCCAGGCATAGACCCTAGCCTTAGTTAGCTGCTGGGCCTGAAGGCATCGGGGGAGTGATTGCGATGTCGCGTCTTGAACACAAATTCGCGTTTCCGACTGATCGCCGGCGTGCGGCCCGCCGCCCGGTCTTCGTTGCGGGATCCGCGGTCACCATCCATGGGTCGAAATCCGTCGTGGTCGAGAACGTCAGTTCGACCGGTGCGAAGATTCGTGGCCGCGACCTGCCGGTGAAGGGCAAGCAGATCCTCATCTGGATGGAAGGTCTCGACGTCCTGGGCTCCGTCGCCTGGACGAAGAGCGACGAGTGCGGCGTTCGGTTTGACGTGTCGCTCGACGCTGATGCGTTGACCTGCCTCGAGCAAGAAGCCGTCGGCACGATCTTTGCCTTCAACTAGCCCGCGGCCGCTGCAAGCCCTTCGGCCGCACGGGCGGTCTGCACCGTCTCCCAGGCGCTCGTGATCTCCTCGCGGACGAGTGGCACCTGGTCGGGCCCCGTTCCGAAGTTGGTTACGGACAGGCGCATCACCCACTGCCCGCGCCATTGCGCCGGTCCGACAAAGATCCGGCCCCGGCGCTGCACCTCGGCGACGGTGGCAAGAGTTGCCTCGTCAGTGTCGCCGAAACGGACGATGAGCTGGTTCAGCTCTACCGGCGCGACCACTTCGATCCCCTCGGTCCGGGCAAGCGCTTCTCCGACTGCCGCTGCAACCCTGCAGTGCCGCTCGATCATTGCTGCAATGCCTTCTCGGCCGAGCGTACGGATCATGGTCCATGCCGCAAAGCCCCGGGCCCGCCGCGAGAGTTCCGGGACATAGGCGGACGGTTCGCGCTCGCCTTCGCTGGCGCCGGGAAGGTAACTTGCCTCGATCCCCATGCTGCGACGGTGCGCCCGGGGATCCCGAACGATGGCAAAGCCGCTGTCATAGGGCGTCTGGAGCCATTTATGGCCGTCGGTCGCCCAGCTGTCGGCTTCTTCGACCCCGCGGGTCAGGTGCCTCAAGCGCTTGCTGGCCTGTGCCCACAGTCCGAATGCACCGTCGACATGGACCCAGGCGCCGCGGGCATGCGCGATGGAGCAGATCTCGGCAAAGGGGTCGCAGGCTCCGGTGTTGATCTGGCCCGCTTGCGTAATGACGATCGCCGGCCCCTTTTTTGCCGCCAGCGCAGCCTCTAGGCTGTCGGGACGCATGCGCCCTGCATCATCGCTTTCGATGACGGTCACTCGCCCGGACCCGAATCCAAGGTAGCGGAGCGCCGAATAAACGGTCGCATGCGCATCGCGCCCGATCATCACCTCGATAGGGGGAGCGCCGAACAATCCGTCCTTCTCGACGTCCCATCCCGCCTGACGCAGCTGTTCGCCGCGCGCTGCTGCGAGCGCCACGAAATTGGCCATCGTCGCGCCAGTTACGAAACCGACCGAGGCGGTCCTTGGAAGGCCGAGCAATTCCAGGAGCCAGTTCGCCGCAACCTGTTCGGCGGCTGCTGCCGCGGGAGCAGCCGCGAAGTTTCCGGCATTCTGTCCCCAGGCCGAGGTCAGCCAGTCTGCCGCAACCCCTGCGGGATGCGAGCCGCCGATCACCCAACCGAAAAATGTCGGGCTGGTCATCGAGCGGAGGCCGGGGCTCGCCTTCGAGACGAGCTCCTCAATCACCTGTTCGGGATTGGTCGGCTGCTCGGGAAGAGGAGCGTCGAACAGCGCCAGTTCCTGAGCGAAGGTCGCAATCTCGGCCTCGCTGCCCTTCTCGACCAGTTCTCGATAAGCAATAGCTTCCCGCGCTGCACGAAGAAGCGCCTCATCCGCGTCCATTCATGGTCCTCCGTTGATCCTGCGGTACCGGACCAAAGCTCGAGCCTAAATGATCCTTCTGCCGAATTTCATGACTGATCTGCCGGCGGCCAAGCCAAGAAGATCTGGCCCGTGCAGCGTCCGAGGAGCGAGCCGGATGGGTCCCGGGCAAGCAGGGAAAAGGGCCGCCGAAGGCGTTCGGCTGCTCCTAAATTCCCATGATCCGTGGAACGAGCGAATGCCACCACGGCTTATCCCACACGCTGTAGGTAAGGATCGCAAACGGCAGCGAGATCCCGATCCAGAGCCAGTAGGCCTCGTGAACCCGCCGGTTGCGGATGACGTCCCAGGCGAGCATCGGCGAAACCGCCAGCAGCACGTAGAATTCGGTTGAAAGCGGGTTTGCCGGAAGAGTGCTCGGCAGCCAGGTTATGCGGTTGATCGCGGCCGGCAATGCGACTGCCGTCCCGAGGATCATCATTCGCTTGTGTAGCCCCGAATCGACCTTTCGCGCCCGTAGCCCGATGAAGAGGAACAGCGGGAACAGGATACCGATCCGCAATTGGAACAGCATGATGTCATCGAGCTCGGTCAGCCGGTGCTTCATGTCCGTCGCAACAGGTGCAGGAGCTGACTGCGCGGCGTGCGCAACCGAGTGGTAGATTGTGGGGACGAGAACCAGTCCCACGAGCACCAGCAACGGCACCAATATCATGCCTGCCCGTCCCACGCGCTGGTGGAGATCGCACCTCCCGGTCGCGACCAGTGTCGTCTGCGTCAGCAGCAGCAGCATGAACGAGCCCATCAGTGCTGCATGCACGTGCAGCACGAGGGGAAACGGTGGCCTCTGTCCCCCCGCTACGGCGGCAACCTTCATCAGAGAGTCAGGAATGAAGCCCGTCAGCACGATCGCAACGAACCACAGGGCCGTGATGACGAAGATCCAGCGGTCGATTGCGTGGGCTCGCGGTGTACCCGACAACAGGTCTAGCCGCCGTTCCTTGAACGTCAGATTCTCAGCAACAGTCGCCATGGCGCAATCCCCCCATCGCCTCCCGACTGGGCACAGGCTGTATCACAAGGATGGGTGGGGCGGAATGCACGGATCGAACTTGGCAATTCGATGCGGCGGGGGCCCCGCCAGGCTCAAAAAAGAAGCGAGCGGCAGGCCGCCGCTCGCTTATTGGTCAAGAGGGCGGGCGAGCCCTCGAAGCTCGCACCCGCGCCGATCAGGCCGGCTTTGCGCCCTTCGTTCCGCACTTCACGAACTTGCCCTTGGCGCCGCGGCAGCGCGTCGATTTGGCCGGCTTAGGCTTGGTGCACTTGGTGAACTTTCCCTTCGCATCGCGGCAGGGCGCCGCGATCGATGGGGCCGAGCCGGCGATCAGCCCCAGGGCCGACAGTCCGATGATGAATTTGCGCATCGCTTGGTCTCCTTCCTTGGCTCGGCCACTTGGCCTCAGCTCAGCCATTTGGCCACGCCGCCGTGATGAGAGCAAGCGCCCGTGTGATGGGCGGCATGGCTGTAGGTGCCATCCTTGCATTGGGCAGTCGCGCCGTTGGGATTGTTGTTCTCGCCGGCACTGCTCGAGCGTGAAGCTGCGGGAGGCGCCGCCGAAGGCTTTGGAGCCGGCGCGACGGTCGTGGTCGGTTTTGAGGAAGCGCTGCTCGTCCGGCAAACTGCGCGCACCTTATTGTACCACTTGGTGCAATCCGTCGTGGTGGACGTCGTTTTCGTGGTCGTCTTCACGGCGCCCGGTGAGCGACCGGTGGGCGTTTGTGCGCCAGCTGTCCTGCAGGCGGCCTTGTTGGCATTGCCTGCCTTCGTGCAGTCGTAATGGCGTGCGGTCGTCGTCGCGGTCGTCTTCGTCGTGGTGGTACGAGTGGGCGTCGCCGGCGCTGCGGCGGGCGCTGCAGCTCCCTTGCACGCAGCCTTGTTGGCGTTGCCAGCCTTTGAGCAATCATAATGGCGCGGCGAGGCTGCTGCAGCCGTTGCCGGAGATGCCGCAAGCGCGGTCGGCATCAGGAAAGCAAAGATCAGCATTGCTCTATGAATCATCGCCATGCACGAACTCCTCTTGCTGGATGACTTCAGGCTCTTCGCCTTCTCAGATGAACTTGGAAACAATTCCTGAGAGACCGCCTTCTCCCTCGAGCAGGGAAGAAAAGCGACCGAGGGATCCCTCGCCGCCGATATGATCGACGATCTCGTTGAGTTTGTCGGCTGGCAGCCCCGTCGTCGCCGAGGCCGTCTCGACGGTGTCGCCCTCTTGAGCATGCGCCTGGCCGAGCGCTGCGACAGCGCTCTCGACCTGCTCCGGCGTGAGGCCGACTTTTGCGGCAAGGTTCTGGATGGTGGCGTTTTCGCTCACCTGGCCCAGGATGGAATCAAGAAGGCTCATGTTGTTTGCCCCTCTAACAGCCTTGGATGGCTGAATTGCCGCGATGGTTGTTTGTTCCCACCAACCCGCAATCCAGCTTTCGCGAAACGCTCTGTCCTTGCGTTTTGCGGCGCCATGCTAGGGCGTTGCGGGCCCCGCAACCAGCTCATCGAAAGTGAAGCCCTTCAGTCGCCTCAGTCGGAACGCACGGGGCGGCTCCAGGCAATGACGCGTTCTCGCTCGTCGACGAGCGGGAATGTGGCCCTCGCCGGGGGGCGAGGGCCATGAAGGATCAGCTCTTGGTCGTCGACGAAGTCGTGACGTGTGCCTTTACTTTGGTCGTGTGCGTGTGCCGAACCCGACGATGCTTGCGGTGCTTTACGGGCTTATGGTGACGGACGACCTTGTGCTTTTTGACCGTCGTCGGCGACGTCGTAGTGGTGGTGGTCGTCGTCGACTGGTTAGCCATTGTGTCGTTCGACGCAGGCGGTGTGCTTTGTGCAAGGGCAGGCGAAGCAATCGCCAGTGCCGCAATCGATGCGATGAGAAGTTTCATGACCTTCCTCCTGTTGTTTGGCCAGCGACTGCTGAAAGCGCAGCGGCCAAGGAGGTTGCATTAAGATCGCCAGTCCAAATGAGCCGAGCGCGTATGCGTCTCGTCCCTTGTGCGAAGTCGATGACCTGAATAACTCCTGTCCGAATGGTGAAATCGTCCTCGCTGATCCAGATCGTGACGAAGGAGGTCGGGGCTGTTCAGGCGAGTGGAAGCCCGCACTCCTCCTAGTTCGGAGACCCGCGGCGGGGCGCAGGACGCGGCGAGGCGGCCCTCACTCCGTCGCCGGACCGCTTGTCCGTCGGCCGGAGACCGACCATCTCCAGAACCATGCTTCAATCTTCGCTCCGCCTCTTTTGCAAGATGTTCGGGCACAGCCGGTCCCGAAGGCTTGCCCATCTCGATCCGGTGGAACGCCGGTGGCGCAGCTACTGCTCGCGATGCGGTACCCGGATGAAGAAGGATGCAGTGACGGGGTGGGAAGCGGGCTAGGTATCATTTTCCCTCCCTTGAAGGTCTCAAGCGAGTTCTGGTTCGGGCTTGCGCATTGCCGGCGGCTCCATTTCGGGACGCTCGTTCACCCCCTCCTAAGGGTCGCATTGTTATTGGCCTGAATGAGCCTATTTTAGAGGCACATGCATTCCGCCCCGAAAGTGACGCGATGAACGACAAGGACAAGAAGCCGGGTAATCCGTGGACCAAGAGCCTGCTTATCTGGGCGGGCGTGCTCCTTGCGCTCGTGCTGTTCGTGCAGATGATCGACGGCGGATCACGCACCCCGACGGGCCAGGCGATGGCCTATTCCGAGTTCGTGCGCCAGGTCGACGAGGGCAATGTTCGCACGGTCACCATCGCCTCGGGCGGCAACGGCGCCAACAGCGCGATCGCCGGCAAGCTGTCGAGCGGCGAGGATTTCCACACCATCGCGCCGGGCGATGCCAATGTCTCCGACAAGCTGATCGCCAAGGGCGTTGCGGTCCAGGTCAAGGCCGAAGAGCAGTCGAGCATCTGGCTCTACATGCTCTACAACTCGCTGCCGTTCCTCCTTATCCTAGGCATCAGCTTCTTCGTGATGCGGCAGATGCAGAAGAACGCCGGTTCCGGCGCAATGGGTTTTGGCAAAAGCCGGGCCCGCATGCTGACCGAGAAGCAGGGCCGCGTTACGTTCGCCGACGTCGCTGGCATCGACGAGGCGCGGGAGGAACTCCAGGAGATCGTCGAATATCTGAAGGACCCCGGCAAGTTCGCTCGTCTTGGCGGCAAGATCCCCAAGGGCGCACTCCTCGTTGGCCCTCCGGGCACAGGCAAGACGCTTCTCGCCCGCGCGATCGCGGGCGAAGCTGGCGTTCCCTTCTTCACCATCTCCGGCTCGGACTTCGTCGAGATGTTCGTCGGTGTCGGCGCGAGCCGCGTCCGCGACATGTTCGACCAGGCCAAGAAGTCGGCGCCATGCATCGTCTTTATCGATGAGATCGATGCCGTAGGCCGCCATCGCGGCGCGGGTCTTGGCAACGGAAATGACGAGCGAGAGCAGACCCTCAACCAGCTTCTGGTCGAGATGGACGGCTTCGAGGCCAATGAAGGGATCATCATCATCGCCGCGACCAACCGTCCCGACGTGCTTGATCCTGCGCTCCTTCGCCCCGGCCGCTTCGATCGGCAGGTCGTCGTTCCGCGGCCTGACATCGACGGCCGCGAGCAGATCCTCACCGTCCATATGAAAAAGGTGCCGCTGGCGCCGGACGTCGACGGCCGCGTCATCGCACGCGGCACTCCGGGCTTCTCGGGCGCCGATCTTGCCAATCTCGTCAACGAGGCGGCGCTGCTTGCAGCCCGCAAGGGCAAGCGCCTCGTTGCCATGCAGGAGTTCGAGGAGGCCAAGGACAAGGTGCTGATGGGCACCGAGCGCAAGTCCATGGTGATGACCGAGGACGAAAAGCGGATGACCGCCTACCACGAGGCCGGCCATGCGATCGTTGCGCTGCATGAGCCTGCATCAGACCCCATTCACAAGGCGACCATCATCCCCCGGGGACGGGCGCTAGGAATGGTCATGCGTCTGCCGGAGCGCGACAGCTACAGCTATCATCGCGACAAGATGTACGCGAACCTTGCGGTGGCGATGGGCGGACGCGTCGCGGAGGAAGTGATCTTCGGCTACAACAAGGTTTCGTCCGGTGCTTCTTCGGACATCCAATATGCAACCACGCTCGCCCGCGACATGGTGACCCGCTGGGGCATGTCCGACGCGCTCGGACCTCTCCAATATGCGGAACCCGAGGAAGAGGTGTTCCTTGGATATTCGGTCAATCGCCAGCGGCAGATGTCGAACGAGACGGCGCAGCAGATCGACAAGGAGATCCGCCGGATCGTCGAGGAAGGCTATGAGCGGGCCAAGCACCTGCTCGACGAGCATCGCTCCGAACTCGAGAAGCTTGCCCAGGCGCTTCTCGAATATGAGACGCTGAGCGGCGACGAGATCACGAAGGTGATTGCCGGCGAGACCATCGACCGTGGCGGGTTCAAGGGTCCCGCGATCCCGACTGCCGGTTCCTCGATCCCCAAGGCCAAGCGTCCAAAGGGCGGCACGGTCGGCGGCCCGGCTGCAGCGGGAGCCTGAGGCCTCTACTCGAACGCACCGAGGGCGACGAGCAAGCTCCCGAACAGCGAAATCGCGATGAAGGCGAAGAGGGTAAGGAGCGCGGCGCGCCAGACGGCGCCGCGCTTGCTCACCCCGTAGGTGCCGCGGATCTGGCGGTACATGTGGATCGGCGGAACGAACCAGGCGATGCTTGCAATCGAATCGGAAACGAGCCCGATCACCGATCCCGCCGCCAGCAGAAGCATCATGAAGCACAGGGAATAGGTCACGAAGACCGTGTGATCGTAAAGCTTGAACCGCCGGCTGAAGGGAAAGAGCAGCCACACGAACGGCACCGAGATGGGGATGAGGGCCCAGCTGAACTTGTAGGCGTTGGTCTTGATCTTGTAGAACAGGAGTTCGGGGTTCTTGGCTGCCTTGCCGAGCTGTTCGTTGATTCCGCCCAGATAGTTACCCGCAAGACCGAAGCTTGCGTCGACCTTGCCTTCCTTCAGCGCCTCCAGCGCTGTCATTTCGTTCTTTAGGTCGCTGATCTTTTCGTCCAGAGCGCTTGCAACCGGCCCGCTCGCTGCTGATCGTTGCTGCTGCAGGATCGCCAGTTTCTGCTGGTCCTTGGTCAGTTCTCTCGAGGCATCGGCCGAAGCCTTGGCCGAGACATGGGCCGTGCTGCTGGTCAAACCGACGACGCCGAACATCAGGAACACGCAGAAAAGGAAAAGCGCGATCGGCGAGACGAAGCTTGCTCGCTGCCCGTCGATGTATCGCCGCGTCAGCTCACCTGGCTTCCAGGCAAGCAAAGGAAGCGTTCGAAAGATCTTTCCCTCGAAATGAAGAACCCCGTGCGCGAAATCGTGGAAGAAGGCTTCAAGGGTACGATGGACGTGCGCGTGCTGCCCGCACTGGCTGCAATAAGGGCCCTCAAGCGCTGCGCCGCAGTTGAGGCAGTTCGCTTCATGCGTATGCCCGTCCCCTTCGCCGGTCGCAGGCTCGACCGCGCGGCCGACCATTCCCCCGGTCAGAGCATCGCCAAGTGCTTCAAGGTTGCCCATCTCAAACCCCCTTGGCCCGACATTAGGCGGCGCGACAGGCGCATGCTAGCCGTGAGGGGCATGGCGCGCATCGGTCTCCTCGGCGGCTCGTTCAACCCGGCGCACGCGGGACACCGCCACATCAGCCTCGAGGCGATGCGCTCGCTCGGTCTCGACGAGGTCTGGTGGCTCGTGTCGCCGGGTAATCCGCTCAAGGAGGACGCCAAGGACATGGCCCCCTTCGGAGCGCGCTTGGCCTCGGCAAAGCAGATGGTCCGCCGCTCACCGATCCGCGTCAGCGACTTTGAGCAGCGTATGGGCACCCGCTACACGATCGACACTGTGCGCAAGTTGAAGCGAAGCCATCCTGAACATGACTTCATCTGGTTGCTCGGAAGCGACACCCTGCCAAATTTTCACTTATGGCGCGATTGGAGGGGTTTAGCGCGCGAAGTGCCGATTGCGGTGATTCGCCGGCCCGGTTATGATTCCGCTGCCCACGCGGCGCGCGCGATGGGTTGGCTCAGAAGGTTCGTCCATCCTTCGAGCCAGGCCAGACGTTGGACGCAGTGGAGTGCACCGGCGATCCTTTTCCTTCGCCTCAAGCCCGACACTCTGTCCGCAACGGCTATCCGCGCGCACGATCCCCACTGGCACCTGAGAACGAATGCTCGGCTCGAGCGTTCGTATCGTTCCGGTTCGCCAATGTTTCGCAGGAGAACCCTTGACCGAACGTCCAGCTGAGAACGCCGCCGAGGCCGGCCGCCCTCCCGTCGACGTCGAAGATCTCCACAAGCTCGTTCTTCAGTCGCTTGACGACGATCAAGCTCTGGAGGTCGTCTCCATCCCTCTTTCGGGAAAATCGAACATCGCCGATCATATGGTGATCGCTTCGGGCCGATCGACCCGCCAGGTCGCCTCGATGGCGGTTAAGCTTGGCGACAAGATCAAGGAGCGATTTGGAAGGAACGTCAGGATCGAAGGTCTCCCGGCTGCCGACTGGGTCCTCATCGATGCAGATGACGTCATCGTTCACATTTTCCGTCCCGAGGTGAGAAATTTTTACAATTTGGAACGAATGTGGGCATTTGGCGATGATTCTGGCGTAAGCGCAGCGGTACGCGGGTAGGGCGAAATGCGATTCATTGCGTTTTTTCTGACACTTCTGGCGTTCCTCGCGCAGCCGGCGGCGGCTGCCTCGAGCCCCAGCCTCTCAAGCCTCGAGCAGCAGCTGAGCTCCCTCGTCTCGAACAGGTCCACCGACGTCGGCATCGCAGCGCTCGATCTCAACACGGGCGAAACCGTGAGCATCAAGGGCAACACCCCCTTCCCGATGGCGAGCACGGTGAAGGTGGCAATTGCCGCGCTCTATCTCGCGCAGGTCGACAACGGCCGGCGCTCGCTCGATGACACGATCAACGGCCAGTCGGCACGCAGCCTCATGGCGCGGATGCTGATCCACAGCGACAACCACGCGACCGACATCCTGCTGAAGGATCTTGGCGGCCCGACCGCAGTGCACCAGTGGCTTCGCGACAATGGCGTCACCGGGCTTCGCGTCGATCGCACGATCGCCGACCTTCTGAGGAGCAAGCGTGACCTTTGGGATCGACGCGACTCAAGCACGCCGGTTGCGATGGTCGACCTCCTGAAGCGCATCTACAAGTCAGAGCTCATCAAGCCCGACAGCCGTAACTACCTGCTCGATCTCATGGCCAAGTGCCAGACCGGCAAGAACCGGATCAAGGCCCTGCTGCCCTTCGGCACCCCGGTTGAGCACAAGACGGGCACTCTGGATGGCCTTTCGGACGACGTCGGGTTCATCACCTTGCCCGACGGACGCCGCGTTGCGGTCGCGATCTTCACCCGCGGCGGCAATGACCGTCCGCGGACGATCGCCGAAAGCGCCCGCGCTATCTATGACGGATTCAAGTCGGTCTTCGCCTGGCCTTTCGGCAGCCCGGCGCTCAGCGCCCAGTAGGTTGCTGCTTCATATCGTCGCTCGCGGGAAGATCGGCCGCTCTCCGGAGGCCGATCTCGTCGAGCGATATGTGAAACGCATCCAGTGGCCGAGCAGGGTTACCGAACTTCCCGACCACGGTGGAAACGTCCCGCCGTTGCCGGCCAATGCAGTCACAGTCGTGCTCGACGAGCGCGGCGCGGCCTTGGCCTCGAGGGACCTTGCGCGCAAGCTCGAACACTGGCGCGACGAGGGTAAACGGGAGGCGCGGTTCCTGATCGGCGCTGCGGACGGCCATGAGGAAGACCAGCGGCGGGAGGCCGATTTCATTCTCTCTTTCGGCGCCGCAACCTGGCCGCATCTTCTCGTAAGAGCGATGCTTGCAGAACAATTGTTCCGTGCAACATCGATCCTTGCGAACCATCCCTATCATCGCGAAGGCTAAGAGCATGGTCCGCGCCGCGCTCCTTGTCCTGCTCTGTCCGCTGCTCGCTTCCAGCGCGCTCGCGCAAATGGCCGGTCAGCCGCTCGATGCGGCACTGAAAGAGGCGCTGTCGGACCAGGCGAGGGCCGACGCCGAGACGAGGAGACTGGAGCAGGCGGCCTCGCAGGCACGCTCCGAGGCCGACAGGCTTCGAGCAGAGCAGGCCGCGGCAGCCCAGGGCATCGATGCTGCCGAGGCGCGGATCAGCGCCGCCAACGCGCGCTTCCAGCTCGCCTCGGCTTTCGTAGCTGCGCACCAGCAGCAGCTTGCCTCCGAGCAGCAGCCGGTCTCGTCTCTCCTCGCGGGCCTTGCAACAATGGCCCGTAGACCTCCCCTACTGGTCCTTGCAGACGAAGGCGGCACTGACGAGCTCGTCAAGGTGCGCCTCCTGCTCAAGGCGACACTGCCGGTAATCCGGAGCCGGACAGGCCGCCTGTCGGCAGAGCTCGCGCAGGGACAGCGGCTTCGTCAGCAGGCACTTGCAGCCCGCTCGGAGATCGCCCGGAGCCGCGATGGTCTCCTCGCCAGCCGCGCCCGCTTTGCGGCGCTGGAGCAGAAGGCGGTCCAGCGAGCGCTCGCATCGGGCGGCGAGGCACTGGGCGCGAGCGACGTCGCGATTGCCGCCGGCGAGGACATCGAGCGCCTGCGCGGCGAACAGCTAAACAACCAGTCCATCCGGGCCGCCGCCTCGCGACTGGCAGAAGAGGGCGGGGCTCCCGAAAGCCCCTTCGCACAGGAAGGTCCCAGGGTCAGGACGCCATTCGCCTACCAGCTTCCTGCCGCGGCACCGGTTGTCGAGGGCCTCGGCTCGATAAGCGAGAGCGGCGTTCGCGCACGCGGAATGACGCTCGCGACCGCGCGCGGTACCCCCCTTAGTGCTCCTGCCGACGGAGTGGTCAGGTTCGCAGGCGCATTCCGCGACTATGACGGCGTACTGGTCATCGACCATGGCGGCGGATGGATGAGCCTCATCGTCAACATCGCAACGCCGCTTCATTCCGGGGACCGGGTGCGGATGGGCGATGACATCGGCCGTGCGATCGGCCCGCTGCAGGTCGAATTGTCCCAGAATGGGCGTCGAATGTCGCCTGCCCTCATCGCAGGTTCATCTCAAAACCTGTCAAACGGAACCAAAGGCTACTAAACGCCCGGAGATCCCTTAGGCTGGACGCCGATACAGGACGCGACTGTGATGAAATTCAATCCGAAGCTGATCCCTTCACTTGCGCTCGTTGGAGCCCTTGCACTGGTACCCGTGACCGCCAGCTCGTTCGCTGCGGCCGACACCACCAATTACCAGGAACTCGAGAAGTTCATGAGCGTCTACGAACGGGTCAAGGCGAACTACGTCGAGCCGGTCGATGACCACACCCTCATCAAGGGGGCAATCGACGGGATGCTTGCCGCGCTCGATCCTCACTCGAGCTATGTCGAGGCGAGCGATTTTGATCAGCTCAAGACAACGACAGACGGCAATTACGGCGGCCTCGGGCTCACCGTTTCCATCGAAGATGGAGCCGTGAAGGTGGTTGCGCCGACGGAAGACACGCCGGCGTATCGCGCCGGGATCAAGGCGGGCGACTATATCACGCACATCAATGGAGAGCTGGTCTACGGCCTCAATCTCGACGAAGCCGTCGCCAAGATGCGCGGCGATCCCGGCACGTCGATCAGCCTCACCATCGTCCGGCCCGGTCGCGACAAGCCGTTCGACGTCAGCATCAAGCGCGAGCGGATCGAGCTTCGTCCGGTCAAGTGGGAGATCAAGGACGGTATCGGCTATCTCAACATCAACACCTTTTCGGGCAATGTTGCCGAGCAAACCAAGTCGGCGCTGGTAGCGATCGACAAGGCGACCGGCGGCCATCCGCTCGGCTATATCGTCGACCTGCGCTCCAATCCTGGCGGTCTTCTCGACCAGGCGGTCGATGTTGCCGACGACTTCCTCGACAGCGGCGAGATCGTCTCGCAGCGCGGCCGGACCAAGGACGATATCGACCGCTATTACGCTCGGCCGGGCGACATGGCGCACGGGCTTCCCGTCATCGTCCTCACGGACGCCGGTACGGCATCGGCCTCGGAGATCGTCGCAGGCGCGCTGCAGGACCATCGCCGGGCGCTCATCATGGGCGAAAAGAGCTTCGGCAAGGGCTCGGTGCAGACGGTCGTCCAGACCGGCCCCGATGCGGCGCTGAGGCTCACGACGGCACGCTATTACACGCCCTCGGGCCGCTCTGTTCAGGCCGGAGGGATCGAGCCGGACGTCGAAGTGCCGCAGCTCAGCGACCCCGACTACAAGGATCGCAAGGTCGTTCGTGAAGCCGATCTTCGCCGGCACCTGCTCGCGCAGGCCAAGGTCCAGGACAAGCTGCTCGAGGCCGACGACAGTCCTGATCCGCGCTTCAGCGCCAAGCCCGACGAGCTCGAGAAGAAGGGCATCAAGGACTTCCAGCTCTATTATGCGATGAACACGCTGAAGCGGCTCGCCTCTCCGGCGGCGATCGCTTCGGCTGCCCCCATCAAGAAGTCGCGGTAGCAGCATGGCCGAGGCGCTGGTGGCGGGCTCTCCTCGAGCAAGCGGCCTGACGGGTCCGGCAGCGGCGCGGCTGATTGCACTGCTGCTTCCAGCAGCGCTTCTCGGCGGGGCCCTCGGATCGCAATATCTGGGCGGCCTTCACCCGTGCGAGATGTGCTATTGGCAGCGTTGGCCGCACGCTGCGGCAATCCTTCTTGCGGCGCTATCCTTCACACAGCCCGCTGCGTCCGGCCGCGCCCGCTCGCTGACCCTCCTTGCAGCGCTCGCGATTGCGATATCCGGCGCGATCGGGGTCTATCACGCGGGTGTTGAAGCGAAGATCTTCGAGGGCTTCACGACCTGCACGGCAATGGGCAAGGGCCTTAGCACTGCCGAATTACTGAAGCAGATCAGCGCGGCGCCCCTTGTTCGCTGCGACGAAGTGCAGTTCCGCTTCCTTGGAATCTCGATGGCTGGCTGGAACGCGATCCTCTCGCTTGGCGGCGCGGCACTGATCGTGACCCTCAGCCTGCGGGCGAAACGCGCATGAAAAGCTGGCGCCCTGGCGGTGACCGGGCCGACACGGCTTCGATGCTCCGTGTCGACCAGGCGGGTGAATACGGAGCGACGCGGATCTACGCGGGCCAGCTCGCGGTCCTTCGTCGCAACGGCGCGGAGGCCAAGCTCATCGCACGCATGGCAGCGCAGGAAGAGCGCCACCTCAAGCGTTTCAACGACCTGATGGCTGAACGGCGCGTGCGACCAACGGCCTTGCAACCGTTGTGGAACGTCGCCGGGTTCGCGCTTGGTGCGGCGACGGCACTCATGTCCGAGAAGGCCGCACTTGCGTGCACGGACGCGGTCGAAACCGAGATCGACAAACATTATTCCGAGCAGCTGAGTGCGCTTCGCGAGGATGATCCCGAGCTTGCAAGAGACATTGCCGACTTCCAGACCGACGAGCTCGAGCACCGCGATACTGCGCGGGCCGCGGGTGCCCGGCAGGCGGTTGGATATCCGCTGCTGACTGCGGCGATCCGTGCCGGTTGCAGGGTGGCAATCGAGCTCTCGAAACGCATATGAGGAACGAATGGCGGCGCCAGCCGCTGAAAACGGGAAAGGACGCGGTGAAACCATGAGAAGCTTGAGCATCATGCTCGGGGTTGCGGCCCTCGCCGGCGGCCTTGCTCCGCTCGCGACGCCGGCCGTCGCCCAGCAGGCCACGACTGCCGAGGTGGTCGTCTATGGCAACGACCCCTGTCCGCGCTCGACCGACGACCAGGTCGTGGTCTGTTCGCGGCGACCCGAGACCGAGCGTTATCGCCTCCCCAAGAATCAGCAGCTTCAGGGCACACGCCAGCAGCGCCAGTCGTGGGCGAAGAAGTCGCAACAGCTGATGACTGTCGGCAATACGGGCGTTGGCAGCTGCTCGGCGGTTGGGCCTGGAGGCCGCGAAGGCTGCCTCACGCAGCAGATCCAGCAGGAAAAGCAGGCGGCTCGGGAAGCCCAGCAGGACAATACGCCCCCTCAACTCTAGGGCCGTGACTGCCTCGGCCTTGAGAAATCGCTACCGGCCACCGCTGGCTCTTGTTACGCCGGCGCACCATCCGCGGGGGAGGGACGCCGTCACTTGAGCAGCGCGCCGGCCATTGTGCCCGAAGAGAGAGCCAGCCGCACGTTCTTCGGCCATCCACCAGGGCTCGCCTATCTCGCATTCACCGAAGCGTGGGAGCGTTTCTCCTATTACGGGATGACCGCCCTGCTGGTGCTTTACATGGTGAACCAGCTGCTCCTGCCTGGGCACATCGAGCATGTGGCGGGCTTCGCGACGTTCCGGCGGCTTGTCGAAGATACGACCGGGCCGCTTTCGGCGCAGGCCCTCGCGTCGCAGATCTTTGGCCTCTACGCGGGCTTCGTCTATTTCACGCCGGTGCTGGGCGGCTGGCTCGGGGACCGGATCGGCCAGCGTAGCGCCGTGGTGCTCGGCGCTCTTTCGATGACGGGCGGCCATCTTGCGATGGCCTTCGATCAGACCTTCCTCCTTGCCTTGTTGCTGCTGATCGCCGGGTCGGGCCTTCTCAAGGGAAATATCTCCGCGCAGGTCGGTAGCATCTACCCGCCCGACGACGAGGCGCGGCGGACGCGGGCTTTTGCGATCTTCAGTACCGCAATCAATCTGGGAGCCGTCACCGGACCCTTGCTGTGCGGTTTCCTCGGGACCCGCTTTGGATGGCATGTGGGCTTCGGCGCGGCAGCCCTGTTCATGCTGGGAGCGTTGGCGACATATCTCGGCGGATATCGCTACCTCCCTTCGAGGGTGGCGCGGCGCGACCGACCCCGGGCGACACCGCTCTCGGCGGCCGATCGCAAGGCTCTTGCGGCGCTGGTGGCGGTCATGGCCATCGTCGTCCTTGCCTATGTTGCTTATTACCAGCTCGCCAACGTTCATCCGGTCTGGCTGCAGCAGCACGCGGACCTCAACGCGGGCGGCTTCGAGATTCCGATCCCGTGGTTCTATTCGATTGACCCGCTGGTCAGCATGCTTTCGGTTCCCTTCCTGTTCGCCCTCTGGAACTGGCAGGCGCGTATCAGCGGTGCTGAACCTTCACCGCTCATCAAGATCGCGACCGGTTCCTTTCTGAGCGGCGTTGCAAATCTGGTCCTGGTCGCAGCGATCGCGTTTTCGAGCGGACGCGTCACGTGGATGTGGCCTGTACTCTACTGCGCCATCCAGGGGGTGGCCTTCATGTATTTCTGGCCGACGCTTCTGGCCCTCGTCAGCCAGGCCGCACCCCCCAAGGTCAACGCGACCATGATGGGCGTCGCTTTCCTTACCCTGTTCGTTGCAAACAACCTCATTGGCCGGATCGGTACATATTACGAGAAGATGACGCCGATGACGTTCTGGGCGCTCCACGCAGGCATGGGAATGGTCGGGGGCCTGCTTGCGCTGGCGTTCAGACGGTCACTCGGGCGGCTTCTTGAGCCGCAGTCCGCCGCGTCAGTCCGCGATTAGGAGATTTTTTTGATGAGCGTTGCCGAAGCCACTCCGGATCTCGAGCAGGTCGATCGCCGCGACCGAGCGTTTCTTGGTCATCCCAAGGGCTTGGGTTTCCTCGGCTTCGCCGAGGGCTGCGAACGCTTCTCTTATTATTCCATGCAGACGCTGCTGGTGCTCTACATGGTCAATTACCTGTTGTTGCCGGGACGGATGGAGAATGTCGTCGGCCTCAAGTGGATGCAGGCGCACGTCTACCACGGCATTTCGGGTCAGCCGCTCGCCTCGGCCATCTTCGGTACCTACACCTCGCTCGTCTACCTCACCCCGATCTTCGGCGGAGTGATCGCCGACAGGTGGCTGGGGCGACACAGAACGCTGATCGTCGGCGGCGTGCTCATGGCCATCGGGCACTTCCTGATGGCGATCGAGCCAGCATTCCTGCTTGCCCTGTTGGCGCTGCTGCTCGGAGTGGGAGCATTCAAGGGCAATATCGCAACGCAGGTTGGAGCGCTCTACGGCCCTCAGGATCTGCGCCGCGCGATGGCCTTCCAGATCTTCTACATCTTCATCAACGTCAGCGTGATCGTCGCGCCGCTCGTCTCGGGAACGCTGGGCCAGAAGGTCGGCTGGCATTACGGGTTCGGCTGCGCCGGCGTTGTGATGGTTCTTGGGCTCATCATCTATCTTGCGGGTCGCCGTTATCTCCCGGCGGAACAGCCTCGCGGACCGAGTGCAAAGCCCAAGCACCACGATCCGATGACACGCGGCGACTGGATCTGCCTTATCTACCTCGTCATCCTCATCCCCGTCATCGCGGTCTCACTCCTCACCAACCAGCAGATCTTCAATGTCTATCTCACCTGGGGCGACCAGCGGTTCGACCTCCGGCTGCTCAACAACACGAGCAGCTGGCTCATCACCGTCGATGCCGCAGTCAGCTTCACGATGCTCGTCGCAGTCGCCGCATTCTGGAAGTGGTGGGGAACGAAGCGGCAGGAGCTCGACGAGATCAGCAAGATGATCATCGGCAGCGTGTTTACGGTCGCGGGCGGGCTTTGCCTGTTCATGGCCGCTTTGACCCAGCCTGCGGGCGGCAAGATCAGCCTGTTCTGGCCGATGCTGTTCGAGCTTTGCAACAGCATCGGCTTTGCCCATGTCTTGCCGGTCAGTCTTGCCCTGTTCTCGAAGATCGCGCCGAGGCAGATAACAGCGACCGTCATCGGCCTCTATTATCTCGCCTTCTTCATCGCGAACGCGATCGTCGGCTGGGTAGGGGGCCTTTATTCGAGCCTCCCGACCACGACCTTCTGGCTCATTCACGTTGCAAGCGCGGCCTTCGGACTGGTCGCGTTCATCATTTTCAAGGTCGCGATCGGGCGGCGAATGCAGGGCACTCCGCAAGACCAGGCAGCGGCCCTCAGTTGAGGGTCACCTCTGCCACTTTTTCTTTCATGCCGGCCTCGGGCTTGCGGCCGAACAGCTTGTTGAACGCCGGCTTGAGGAAACCCTCGACGTCGCTCAGCCAGATCTTCGCGTCCGCGACGTCGAAGCGCACCAGCGCGAGTTTGGGATCGTCCTTTCCCTCGTACCATTCCGCAACGATCGGGCTCCACAGCCGTTCGATCGTGGCTGGGTCCTGATCAAGGGTCAGCGTTCCCCGAAGGCTCGCGAAAAGGCTGTGTCCTTTGGCCGAATAAGAGGCGATCGCCTGACTCGACTGGCCCATTGCGCGGGTGAAGTCATGATCCTTCGCAGTGAAGATCCACAGCACTCCCGAATGGCGATCCTGGTCTTCGAAATTGACCGTCATCGGCTGAGTGGCGCCCTCGCGTGCGCCCTCAATGCCGAGCATGATGAAGGGGCTGTCCTTCAGCGCCTTCCAGAACTTGTCTTCGATCTCGCGATCGTCGGCCATCAAACCTCTCCTTTGCGATGTCCCTGAACAACACCTGCGCTTGAAGGCCCGTTCCCCGGCTGCCGCTAAGTCATTGGCTTGTCAGCGGTTCGTACAGAACATAAAGAGAACAAATGGCCCAACTGGCACTTTCGGACAAGCTCGCGATTCTCGCCGACGCGGCGAAATATGATGCGTCCTGCGCCTCCTCGGGCTCGATCGAGAGGAATTCGCGGTCCGGAACGGGAATGGGATCCACCGCACCCGGCATGGGCATCTGCCATGCCTATGCGCCGGACGGGCGCTGTATCAGCCTGCTGAAGATCCTTTTGACCAACAGCTGCATCTTTGATTGCGCCTATTGCATCAACCGCAAGAGTTCGAACGTCCGTCGCGCGCGCTTTACCGCGAGCGAGGTCGTCGGCCTCACGCTGGCGTTCTACAAGCGCAACTATATCGAAGGACTGTTCTTGTCCTCGGGGATCATCCGCTCTTCCGATTACACGATGGGGAAAATGGTCGAGGTCGCGCGAAGCCTCCGCAACGATCATGACTTTCGCGGCTACATTCACTTGAAGGCCATTCCGGAATCCGATCCGGAACTGGTGAAAGAGGCGGGGCTTTATGCCGACCGCGTCTCGATCAATGTCGAGCTGCCGACGCGAAGCGGGCTTGCAAAGCTCGCACCTGAAAAGGACGCTTCGCAGATCGCCGGCGCAATGGGCGACATGAAAGCGCTGATTGCCGATGCCGATGACGCGAGAAAGCGGTTCAAGTCGGCCCCGAATTTCGCCCCTGCGGGCCAGTCGACCCAGATGATCGTGGGAGCAGACGGGGCCAGCGACTCCGACATCGTCGCCAAGGCGAGCAGCCTCTACGATCGCTTTGATTTGCGCCGGGTCTATTATTCCGCTTTCTCACCCATTCCGGATCCGAGCGCGGTGCTGCCGCTCAGACGGCCGCCGTTGATGCGCGAGCATCGGATCTACCAGGCCGACTGGCTGCTTCGTTTCTACGGCTTCACGGCGGTCGAAGTGCAGAGCGCGGCGGACGAGAAGGGCATGCTGCCGCTCGACATCGACCCCAAACTTGCCTGGGCCCTCAAGTATCGAGGCGTCTTCCCGGTCGACGTGAACCGCGCACCAAAGGAGATGCTGCTTCGGGTTCCGGGCCTCGGGACGAGGGCGGTCGAGCGGATCCTGTCCTCGCGACACTGGCGCAAGCTGCGGCTCGAGGACATTGGCCGGCTGACCCGTTCGATTTCCAAGGTACGGCCGTTCATTGCGGCCGCCGACTGGCGTCCGGTAGCGCTCGGTGATCGCGCGGATTTGCGTTCCCTCCTCGCGCCGAAAGTTCAGCAACTGGAGTTGTTCGCGTCCTGAGAATGGTCTTCGGATCAGCGGGGTTCGAGGCCCGCTTCGCTCAACCAGCCCTGTCGGGTCGCGATCCGGAAGAGGAGGTTGACCAGGGGGTTGGACCAGCCGTTATTGGTCGCGAAGTCGCGGCGCAATGTCTCGTGGTGAAGGGCATGGGCCCCCGGCGACATGAGGAGGCGCGCGCGCCGCATTGCCAGCACGATCCAGGGATTGTCGGATCGGTGCAGCGTGCCGTGGAAATATTGGGCGAGCGTCCCCCCGATCATCAGGACGACGATGCCCGCGACGAGCCATCCTGCGGCCGGGAACACCAGGCAGACCAAGTTGACGAGGATCGAGAAAGGAAGGGACACGAACATGATGGTCGAGCCGATCTGCACCAGGAACGACCGTCTCCCGAGTGCTTCAGGACGCGGGTGATGATTCTTGAAATCATAGACCAGCCGCTCGAACGGCGAGATCTGCGCCCACACCCTGTCCCGCATCCCGATATATTCGGCGCTCTCGCGAGAGCCTGCATAGTGGAACACGCGGTCAAGACCGATACCGGGCGTGCAGGGACGATAGTCCATGTACATGTGCGTGAGGCCCGAGAGCAGGTCGGCGGCATACCAGCCCGCGATCGCGGCCGGAATCCACCGCCAGTCCGGGACGCCCGCAAACCAGAGGTTGAGCGCAAGAGACAGGGTGAAGAGGGCCATCACCCAGGGCGGCGCAGCCTTCATCATGCTGATAAAGCGTTCAAAAGTGCTGGCATCCTTAGCATTTGCCCGAAAAATCCTACTTTTGGAACCGCATCGGCGACGAACGACGAGCTTATTGCGACAGGGAAGGTCGCGATTTCGTGATGCTGCCGGATGGGCCGATGATCGATTTCCACCGCGTGACGCTCGGGAGTCCTGACGATTTTGATGGCTGGCGCGAGGCTGCGCGCGCCCTTGCGGAGGCAGGAGTGCCGGCAAGCGCCGTTCTGTGGCAGGTGGAGAACGACGGGGCGGACCTCTTCGGAACTCCGATCGCCCAGCTTTGCGGCGAGAGTTTTCCGGTGCCGCGCTCCTTTGTCGAACTTGCGCGTGACGTCGTCTGCAACGCCGAGAAGGAGCGCTTCGCCCTCCTTTACGCGATGCTCCTTCGACTGAGGGAGAACAGGAGCGCTCTCGACAACCCGGCCGACCCTCTCGTCATGCGATTGGAAAAGCTTGCGGGGGAGGTTCGCCGTGACATCCACAAGATGCGTGCATTCGTCCGCTTCCGCGAGTTTGACGGCCGTTTCGTGGCGTTCTTCGAGCCAGGCCATCACATCGCTCGCCGCGCAGCGAGTTTTTTCGTCAATCGCTTCACCAACATGCACTGGTCGATCCTGACGCCCGAGCTCTCGATCCACTGGGACGGGCTGAGCCTGAGTGAAGGCCCTGGCGCCACGCGGGCCGACGCTCCCTCGGGCGACCCCGTCGAAGAGACCTGGCGAACCTATTATTCGAGCATCTTCAACCCTGCGCGGCTCAAGGTCGGCGCGATGTTGAAGGAAATGCCACGCAAATACTGGTGCAACATGCCGGAGACCTCGCTCGTTCAGCCGCTGATTGCCGGTGCACGGAGCCGGGAGGTTGCGATGATGGATGCTTCTAGCGCGAAGGAAGGATTGAGCCATGCGCTCGAAGCCGAGCGCCGGATTGCGCCAGGCGGCAATCTTCGCAGTTCATGGGAAGCGCTGCTGAAGGACGCGCGCAAGTGCAGGCGGTGCGATCTCTACAAGCATGCGACGCAGACCGTCTTTGGCGAAGGTCCGCTCGATGCAAGCATCATGTTCGTCGGCGAACAGCCGGGCGACCAAGAGGATATTGCCGGGCGGCCGTTCGTGGGTCCTGCCGGCCAGCTCTTCGATGCTGCGCTTGAAAAGGCGGGGATCGATCGTTCGGCCGTGTACGTCACCAATGCCGTCAAGCATTTCAAGTTCGAGGCGCGCGGCAAGAGGCGCATTCACAACAAGCCCGATGGAGGCGAGATCGAGGCCTGCCGCTGGTGGATTGACCACGAACGGGAACTCATCCGCCCGCAAGTGACCGTCGCGCTCGGCGCGACCGCGGCTCGGTCACTGCTCGACAAGACCGTGACGATCAGCCGCGTCCGCGGTGTTCCCATCAGGGCCACGGATGGCAGCGAGGTCTGGGTGACGGTCCACCCGAGCTTCCTGCTTCGCATTCCCGAGGAAGCCCGCAAGCGCGAGGAACGTGCCCTTTTCATTCGCGACCTCGAACGGATCAAGGCGCGGGCGAAGGAACTCGCTTCCTAGAAGCGATAGCCGAGCGAGCCTTTGAACGTGCGCGGCGCGCCGGGCGCGATATTATTGTCGGCGTTGGCCGTCGGAAAATAATGGGCGCCCAGGAGATTTTCGACATTGAGCTGCGCCTCAACGCCTGCGGCCAGCGCATAGTAGAACGCGCCATCAAGTCGCGCGTAGGCCGGAAGTTTCACCTGATTGCTGATTGTCGCATAGGATTTGGACCGGGCGAGGAGTCCCAGGCCGGCCCCGAGCCGGCCGCTGAAATCATATCGGTTCCACAAGGAGAAGCTACGGCGAGGGACGAGGGGAAGCTCGCGGCCGGCTGGCGCTGCGTTGGTCGTGCTGGTGATCTTCGCCTTCTGGAGCGTGTAGCCCGCCGAGATGAGCCAGCGGCTCGTAACGCTGCGCTCGAGTCCAAGCTCCAGGCCGCGGCTGCGCTGCTTGCCGGTGAGGACTGTCAAGGCCGGGTTGGCGGGGTCAGTGGCCCGGGTGTTGGTGCGGCCGAGCTGGTAGATTGCAGCGGTTGCGAGGAGTCCGCCCGGAAGCTGCAGCTTGGCGCCGATCTCCCGATTGTCGAACCGTTCGGGTTTCAGGCCCTCGGTGATCGCGGTGAGGCTGCTGAACTGATCGCCCGACTGGGGCAAATAGGATCTGCTGGCGTTTGCGTAGAATGACAGCCGGCCCGTCGGCTTGATGACAAGGCCAAGGCGCGGCGACCACAGATGGTCCGTGCGGTCAAACACGCCGCCGCTTCTGAGATCCTGAACCTTGACCCGGAAGCTGTCGAACCGCAGGCCTGCGACGATTTCGAGCCAGTCGGCGGGGCGCAGCTGGTCCTGCGCATAGACGGCTGCAATATCTGCATGGACGCGGTTGTCTGAGTCTGTCGGCGAAGGCGCGAACAGCACGTCGGCATCGGCCGTAGGATCAGAGACCGACACCGATCCTGCACCGAGGACGCGGGCCGTGCCGCGCCTGTTCCTGGACCGCTCGCGTCCGAGTTCGAAGCCAAGCAGCAAGGTCTGGTCGATGCCTGCGAGACGGATTTGCCAGACAAGATCGGTCTGGCTGAACAGGTTCTTGCGGTTGTTGAGATTATTGTAGCCGGCCAGCGCAACGAGGCCGGTCGCCGGGCTAAAGCTGCTCGCGAACACGTTCTGGTAGAATTTGCGATAGTTGCCGGACACGGTCCGGTTCTTCAGCGTGACCCCGCTACCGAACCGGTGTTCCACCGCGAGTGTCGCAACTTCGATGCTGGACGTTGCAAAGCTCAGTCGGGGATCGCCGAAGAAGTCGCGGTCATGGTCTCTGACCGGTTCGTCGCCATCTGCGGGAATCCCGCGATCGGCAGTCCGGCGATCGTGGAAATGTTCGAAGCCTAAGTCGATCCGCGTATCCGCCCCGGCGCGGAGGGCAACGGTGGGATTAATGCCGTATCGCTTCAGTTCGACGTGCCGCCGGAAGCTGCCGCTGTCCTCGAAGACTGCGCCGATGCGAACACCGATGCCGCTGGAAAGCGGCTGGTCGATGTCGCCGGTAAAGCGAAAGGCGCCCCAATTGTCGGTCGAGATGGTCGCGCTGCGTGCCTGGTTGAAGGTGGGACGCTTCAGTACCCTGTTGACGATACCGCCGCCGCCGCCGCGACCGAAGATCATCGCGTTGGGGCCTTTCAGGATCTCGACCCGATCGACGTTGTAGAAGTCGCGGAAGTATTGGACGTCGTCGCGGACACCATCGACGAAGAAGTCCGCAGTGCTCGAATTTCCGCGCAGGACGATCTGATCGCGGTTGCCCTCTCCCGAGCCGTACGAGGCGCCCGGCACGAACAGCAGCAGGTCGCCGACCGAGCGCAGCTGCTGGTCCTCGATCTGCTGGGCCGAGAGGATCGTGATCGCCTGCGGCACATTCCTGATGTCTGTCGGCGTCCTCGTCGCGCTGCTTGTCGCCTTGATGCCGTACGCCGCGCGCTCGCCGGTAACGACGATGGGCGCGGCATCGTCACTGGCGCGACCGACGTCGCCGGCGGCGGCAGGAGCAGCACCGCAAGCAAGAGCAGCGGCGAGCGGGTAGAACAACCGGTCCATTCGTTCCCCTTTGGATTGTTGTCAGGCGGCCTAGTGTTATCGATAATAATTCGCAATAGCGAATCATCTGACGGGCATTGGCCTAGCTGGGCGGCCGGTGACGCACTGGCGGAACCGCAGCTGGGGGAGAGCAACGGTCAAGACATTGGCTGAGCGGGCGCGCCGGTTTGCCGTCACGCTGAACACCTCATCCAGCAGGTGAGGCCGCGCCGCCGCTATTCGGCGGCGAGTAGGGTCTCCGCGCTGCCGAGGTCGACCGATACGAGCCGGCTCACGCCCTTTTCGATCATGGTAACGCCGTAGAGGCGGTCCATCCTGCTCATCGTGACGGCATTGTGGGTGACGATGAGATAACGTGTGTCGGTCTCGCGCGTCATCCTGTGGAGGAGCTCGCAGAAGCGCTCGACGTTGGCATCGTCAAGCGGCGCGTCCACCTCGTCAAGGACGCAGATCGGCGCCGGATTGGTAAGGAAGATCGCGAAGATGAGCGCGACTGCGGTCAATGCCTGTTCGCCCCCGGAGAGGAGAGTGAGCGTCGAGAGGCGCTTGCCGGGCGGCTGGGCCATGATCTCGAGGCCCGCCTCGAGCGGGTCGTCGCTTTCGACCAGCTGGAGGTGCGCCTGGCCGCCTTCGAAAAGGGTCGTGAACAGCCGCTGAAAATGACCATCCACCTTCTCATAGGCTTCGAGCAGCCGTACCCGGCCTTCGCGGTTGAGATTTCCGATCGAACCGCGCAGCCGATTGATCGCCTGGGTCAGTTCCTCTGCTTCTTCGGCGCCCTTGGTCCGTGCCGCATCGAGCTCCGCCAGTTCCTGCTCCGCGACGAGATTGACTGGACCGATCCGCTCCCGCTCCGCAGTCAGCCGCTCAAGAGTGACCGCTTCCTCCTGGGCATCCTGAAGGGCTTCGGCTTGGAATCCCAGCTTTTCGGGCAGCCGCTGAGGTAGGCATTCGAACTTGTCGGCGCTTGCACGGGCGAATTCCGCGCTTCGCGCCTCCTGCGCTTCGGCGCGCGCTGCCGCGGCAGCGCGGCGCTCACGCGTGTCGGCCGAGCGCTCGTTGGCTGCTGACAGGGCGTGTGCTGCATTGACGACGGCATCTTCGGCTTCGCGCTCAGCGGCGGTCGCTTCGCCTATCCTCACCTGGCTGAGATCATTTTCCTGCTCGAGGTCACGGATCTTGAGGTCGAGTTCGGCAGGTTCTTTCTGAAGACCGGCCCGCTCGGCCTGTTGGCGCTGCTGCCGGTCAAGGGCCGAAGCGAGCCGATGCTCGGCATCCGCCTGCCGCTTGCGCCATTCTTCCTGCTCCCGGCTCGCCGCACTCGAGCGCTCCCGGTCCGCTGCAGTCTCGCGTGCCCTGGTTGCAGCCTCGGCGCGCTTGTCTGCAACCGCGCTTGCCGCGGCGCCCGCCAATGCGCGGGCATGTTCCACCCCCTGCTCGAGGGCCGCCGGATCGGGCAAAGCGGCAAGTGACCGCTCGGCCCCTGTCACCGCCTCCTGCGAGGCTTCGAGGACGGGCTCGAGATCGCTCTGCCGCTGGGCGAGGCTCGAACGCTGGGCTTCTATCCGTTCGAGGGCAGCTGCCGCTGCATCGATCGCGCGGGCTGCCTCGCGGGCGTCGCGTTCGGCCGACAGCGCCGCGGTCCGCGCTTCTTCAGCGTTTCGCCGGCATTGTTCCATGGCCAAGAGCGCTTGCTCGCGCGTCGCGGCAGCAGCCTCCACAGCCTTTTGGAGTGCGGGGAGTTCCGCGACGAGCTCGGCAAGGCGGTTGGCACGAAGGAGCCGCTCGGCCGCCGCCGCTCCGCCTCCCGTCGCCACGAAGCCGTCCCATCGCCGGAGCTGGCCCTCGCGGGTGACGAGCCGCTGACCAACTGCAAGAGGCTGGCCATTATCGACATCCACGACCGCGACCTGCCTCAGCCGGCGAAGCAATTCCCTGGGGGCGGTTGCATGGTCGGCAAGACACTGCGTGCCAGGGGGCAGCGACGGGTCCGCCGGTAACGGATCGCTGCCCGCCCACCGCCGGGGTCCTGCGCCCCCGACCGCTGCGTCCGCGTCCTCGCCGAGCGCCGCGGCCAATGCCCGCTCGAACCCGGGCTCGGCCTTGAGGCTTGCGATCGCCGCTCCTCCGCCATGCTCAAGGGCCCGGGCGAGGGCATCGTGCTCCGAACGTGCTGCGGAAAACGCAGCACGCGCGGACGCGAGCTCGCTTTCGGCTGAATCGCGCGCCTCGGCGGCGGAGGCTCGGCCCTGTTCCGCTTCGAGGCGCCTCGCTTCCGACGCCTTCTGGGCGTCTGCCGCGGTGCTCGCCCGTGCTTCAGCCTCGCTCCGCGCCTGGATCTGCTCGCTTCCATCGCCCAGCAGCTGCAGCTGGTCGCTGAGCTTCTGCCGCTCGATCGTGGTCCGGCCGAGCTGCGCACGCGCCGCTTCCAGGGCGGCCTCGGCGACGCGGCGCTCCGCGCGCATCGCTGCCTGGCGGGCGAGGATTTCCGCGAGTGCAGCCTCCGCCTCGCGCGAAGCCGCTTCGGCTGCACTGAGGTCGGCCGCGATCCGCGCTGCATGAGTCTCGGCGTTTTCGAGCCGGTTAGCGATTTGGCCGCGCTCGTTCTCGAGCGCAGCGATCGCCCGCGCAGCATCGCTCTTGAGCGCTTCTTCGCGCTGCATGTCCGAACTGAGCGACGTGTCGAGCCGGTCAAGCTCGGCGATCCGCCGGGCGACCGTGTCCCGGCGTGCGCGCGCTGTCGCTAATTGGTGCGCAAGCTCGTGACCCTGCTCGCGCAGCTCTGTCAGGCCGCTGCGTTTCTGCTGCAGCGCGAGGTTTGCACGTTCGTGAGCAGCCTGTGCCTGGGTGATGGCCTCGTGGATGCGTTCGACTTCTTCAAGGGCCGCCTTTGCCTCCGCCGCTGCGGCCTGGGCCGCGTGCTCCGCCTCGGTCCAGCGCGCATAAAGCAGCCGGCCCTCGACGCTCCGGATCTGGTCGGTGAGCTTGCGATAGCGTTCGGCAGCGCGGGCCTGACGCCTCAGCTGGGCCGCTCGCTGCTCCTGATCGCCGAGGATTTCCCCCAGGCGCGCGAGGTTCGCTTCGGCCGCGCGAAGCTTCTGCTCGGCATCCTTGCGGCGGGCGTGCAGTCCCGAAATGCCGGCCGCTTCTTCCAGTAATTGCCGCCGTTCGACCGGTTTGGCTGCGATCACCGCGCCGATCTTGCCCTGGCTGACAAGGGCCGGAGAATGAGCCCCGGTTGCTGCGTCCGCGAACAGCAGGGCCACGTCCTTTGCACGCACGTCCCGGCCGTCGATGCGGTAGGCGGATCCCGCGGCGCGCTCGATCCGTCTCGTGACTTCGCTCTCGCCTGCAGCCGTCTCTTCGCCCGCGTCCCGCTCGATGAGGATCGACACCTCGGCGAAGTCGCGTGGCGGGCGCGTCGCCGTGCCCGCGAAGATCACATCCTCCATGCCCCCGCCGCGAAGCGACTTGGGGCTGGATTCGCCCATCGCCCAGCGGATCGCTTCGAGAAGGTTGGACTTGCCGCAGCCGTTCGGCCCGACGACGCCCGTAAGCCCAGGTTCGATCCGGAGCTCGGCCGGCTCGACGAAGCTCTTGAAACCGCTGAGCTTGAGCCTCCTGATCCGCAACCCGTCTGGCCCTCCCCTTGGCGGCGCTTAGCCTTTGAGCGCCTTGTCCAGCGCGGCGCTGAGCTGCTTCCAGACAGAGCCTCCGCCGGCGTCCATTTTGACCATGGTTCCGTTGAGGATGAAGGTCGGAGTGCCGGGGAAATCCGGGAACTGATTGGTCGCGTCGCTGGTCATCTGGACGAGCTGGTTGATGCTCTTCTCGTTGGCGAGGCATTGCGTGCTCTTCTCGACGGGAACGCCGCGAGCGGCCGCCCAGTCAAGGAATCCAGCGACTTTGGCAGCTTCGACGAATTCGCGGTTCGGCGGAAGGTTCTGGAGTCCTTCGAGCTGCGACTGCGGCGCCGCCTGGAGCTTGCCGACCCACACCGGCTGGTCTTTGTAGAAGGCGCGCATCAGCGGGAAGAAGCTCTTGGTCCCGTTGCAGCGGGCGATCAGCGAGGCAGTAAGGTCGAAGGGATCGCGCACGTAATTGCGGAACTCCCAGCTGACCTGCCCGGACTTCACATATTTGCTCGTCAGTTCGGGAACGCCGGTCTCGTCGAATTCCCGGCAGTGCGGGCAGGTGAGCGAGCCGAATTCGATCACCTTCGCCTTGGCGTTGGGATTGCCCATCATGAAGCCGCCCGCAGGCGTTGGATTGACGACCATCGTCCAGTCTCCGCCCTTGGGCGGCTTGACCATCTCGAGCTTGACCGGTGCCTGCTTGGTCGCGGCATCTCCCTGCTTCGAGTTGCAGCCCGCAATGGCCACCACGGCAAGGGCTCCGGCGAGGAAAACGGAAGGCTTCATTAATTAGCTCCGGTTGATCACGACTATGGGTTCATCGCTATCCTTGGACAGCGCGGGAGGACCGCTGCTAGCGGCAATTTGAGCCGCAAGCGACTCCAGGCAGGTTCGAAGCTCGGGATCTGCGATTTCGCGCAGGCCCTCGCCGATCTCCTTTGGGACCGGACGAAGTTGCGGCCGTTCGGGCCTTGGCGCTTCGACAGGCATTCTCCCCTGGCGAAATACGATCCGGTTGATCGCCGCATAACCGAAGAACCGGTTGACCCGCTCGACGATCATCGGCGTCAGATGCTGGATCAGGGGAGCATGAGCCCCCTCGACCAGCAGGGTGAGAACGCCGCCTGCCTTCTTGCCCGCCGGGAATTTGATCGATTCGGGGGAGGAGACCCTGGCGTAGCGCTCGCCGACTATCTCGGACCAGCGGCTGACGATCGAGTGCTGGACAAAGCCGAAGCGCCTGAACGACTGGCCGCCAATGTCGCCGACAAGCTCGCCCGCCTTGCGCGGGCGGCAGCTTCGCGGCGAATCCTCTCCGTTCGTCTTTCGCTTCGACATGGGCCTCGACCATGCCATAGCGCATATGTGCCCGCCAATGCCGCAACGCGCCTCCTCCAACATTATGTGGATAACTTCCGGCGTCTACCGTGGCGCTCTCCGCCCGGCGAAGAGCCGCCCGATCCCTATCGCGTGTGGCTGAGCGAGGTGATGCTCCAGCAAACGACCGTCGCCACGGTTCGTCCGCGCTTCGAGCAATTCCTGGCGCGCTGGCCCACCATCGAGAAGCTCGCCGCTGCGAGCGATGACGACATCCTCGCAGAGTGGGCCGGCCTTGGTTATTATGCGCGTGCCCGCAATCTCATCGCCTGCGCAAGGGAGGTGACCCGCCGCGGGGGTTTTCCAAGGCGAGCGGCCGATCTGAAGGACTTGCCCGGGATCGGCGCGTACACGTCCGCAGCAATTGCAGCGATTGCTTTTGGCGAACGCGCGGCCGCGGTCGATACCAATGTCGAGCGCGTGGTTTCCCGCCTCGAGGGCCTGCGCAATCCCTCGCGCGGGGATATCGGAAAGCGGGTTCTCGAGTTGATGCCGAGCAAGCGTCCCGGGGATTTCGTCCAGGCGATGATGGACCTTGGCGCGACGATCTGCCGTCCGCGCAGTCCCCGCTGCGGCGAATGCCCTCTCATGAGCGATTGCGCTGCTCTCGCGAGCGGAAATCCCCAAGGCTTCCCCGAGCCGCGCCTGCGCAGCGCAAAGCCGCACCGGTACGGCGTCTGCTACTGGACCGAGCGCGAGGGCTTGCTGTGGCTGACGCGCCGCCCGCCCGAGGGTCTCCTCGGTGGCATGGCGGCGCTGCCCGGTGCGCCCTGGAACGAAAGCGAGCCCCAAGCGCAGGAGCCGATCGCCACCGTGCGTCACGTGTTCACGCATTTTTCGCTCGATCTTCTCGTCGTTCGACGAAGCGAGCCGCAGGGGGAGGGCTGGTGGCACCCGCTCGACTGTCTGGCGAGGGCGGGCCTTCCAACTCTCTATCGCAAGGCCGTCGACCTTGTACTTAGTCGCCATGACCGACTTGCGGCCTGAACCTTTCTTCACCGGCTCCGGGCTGGACCGTGCTGATCATCTGCGCGGCGATGAAAGCGCCATCCGCGCCATTGCTGCGGGACCTGGTGCGCGTCAGCTCAAGTGGCTCGAAGGTCTGCCTGAACTCGACGGGGACGGCCGTCTCGCGTGGACAAAGGTCACCGATCCCGCGCTGTTCCTGGGCTTTGACGGCGATTCGCCGCGCTTCTCGGCAATCGCGGACGTCACTGCCGATGCCCGTTCCGCGTTCCCGCTGATGGCGCTCCTCGATCGTGACGACGCGCCCTTGTTCGCCGCCGCGCTCAGCCTTGCACGATGGCATTCCCGGCACCGCTTCTGTGCCAATTGCGGGACGCTCAGCAATATTGTCCGGGGCGGATGGTCACGCCGGTGCCCGGCCTGCGCCGCAGAGCATTTCCCACGCGTCGATCCGGTCGTCATCATGCTCGCCGAGCACGAGGGAAATCTGCTTCTTGGCCGGCAGGCCCAATATCCCCCGGGGCGCTATTCGGCACTCGCGGGCTTCGTCGAGGTCGGCGAGAACCTCGAGGCCGCGGTCGCGCGCGAGCTCAACGAGGAAGCAGGGATCCGGGTGCATGGCGTCCGCTACGTCGCAAGCCAGCCCTGGCCCTTTCCTTCCTCGCTGATGATCGGTTGCCACGCCTACGCAAAACGTGCCGAGCTGACGATCGACAAAACCGAGCTTGAAGATGCCCGCTGGTTCAGCCGGGACGAGGTTGCGGCGGCATTGGAGGAGCGTTCCGACCGCTCCTTCCGAGCGCCTCCCCAAACCGCAATTGCGCGGACCTTGCTGGAGCAGTGGCTCGCCCGCTTGAGTTAGCCAAAACTCACCCCTAAGAGGCGGCGCAAATCCTTTTCTCACTATCCTGACACCAACAGGGAAATTCATGGACGATCGCTTCAACACCATCGCCGGCTGGGTGCTGTTCGCTGGCATCGTCGCCTTGGGATCCTCGATCGTCGCGAGCGAGTTTTTCCATGCGGAACGCCCCGAGAAGATGGGCTTTCCGATCGCTGGCGTCGAACAGGAAGGCGAGGGCGGCGCTGCAGCCGAGCAGCCGATCGAAGCCTATCTGGCCAAGGCGGACCCTGCGAAGGGACAGCAGATTTTCAACAAGTGCATGGCCTGCCACAATGCCGACAAGGGCGGCGCTAACCAGCTTGGACCCAACCTTTGGGGTGTGCTTGGCGAACCGATCGGCCAGGGCAGGGGCTTTGCTTTTTCCGATGCGCTTTCGAAGAAGGGCGGCTCGTGGGACTGGGACAATCTTAGCCAATGGCTGACCAGCCCCCGCAACTTCGCGCCGGGCACGAAGATGACTTTCGCTGGTCTCAGCAATCCCGAGGATCGGGCGAATGTGATCGCCTTCCTGAACCAGCATAGCGACACGCCCAAGGCCCTCCCGGCCGCTCCTGCGGCAGCCGCGGCTGCGAACGGGTCGACGGGCCAGCAGGCAGCCGGGAACCCGCCGGGTACCGGCCCCAACAACGGTCCTCAGACTGCGGGTAAGGAACCGGTTCTCACTCCGCAGCAGGCGGGCGCAAATCCGAAGAACGTCGGCGGCGAAGGCGCGCCCAAGAAGCCGGGCGCTTAGACCTTCGACCTCATTCGGGCGGCGCTGACTGGAGCCGCGGAATTGCGGGATGCTCCCCGTAATAGTTGGTGACGAACTCCCAGGCTTCCGCAGCGTCCTCGCTCCAGTGGATGAGATCAAGGTCATGCGGCGCGATCACGCCTTCCTCGACCATCGCCTCGAAATTGACGACGCGATTCCAATAATCCTTGCCAAAAAGCAGGATCGGCAACGGCCGCACCTTGCCTGTCTGGATTAGGGTCAGGAGTTCGAACATCTCGTCGAAAGTGCCGTAGCCGCCGGGAAAGACTGCAACTGCTCGCGCCCGCAGGAGGAAATGCATCTTCCTCAATGCAAAATAGTGAAACTGGAAGCTGAGGTCGGGCGTCACATAGCGATTGGGCATCTGTTCGTGCGGAAGCACGATGTTGAGGCCGATGGATTCCCGACCCTCCTCGAAGGCACCCCGGTTCGCCGCTTCCATGATCGAGGGGCCACCGCCCGAGCAGACGACGAAATGTCTCTTTCCCTCCTCGTCACAGCCACAGCGGCTGGCGAGCCGCGCCAGCTCCCGCGCAACATCGTAATATTGAGACTTCGCCTTGAGCCTCTCGGCGATTTTCTCCTGCTCTGGATTGCTCGCCGCGGCGATCAGCGCATCGGCCATGTCGGGTGCAGGAATCCGCGCCGAGCCGTAAAAGACGAAGGTCGACCCGATATTCGCCTCGTTGAGCAGGAGTTCCGGCTTCAACAGCTCGAGCTGGAAGCGGACGGGGCGAAGATCCTCGCGCAGCAGGAACTCGCTATCCTGGAAGGCAAGCTTGTAGGCGGAGCTCTCGGTCTGCGGGACGGGCGGCACATGCTCGGCTGCCCGGGCATCGACTTTGGAGCTTGGGAAAATGCGCTTTGGCGGTAACGGTTGCGAAGTCATCGATGCCGACTAGCGGCAAAGATTTGCAACGTCACGCCTCGCCCGTCGCGCTTGCCCCTCCTCCCCAGTCGATACGCCTCGTGGCGTACATGACGGCGGCGAGCGCAATGAAGAGCAGCAGCGATCCGATAATGAGTGAAAAGGCCTCGAGGCTGAGGAGAATGTAGAGCACTGCGTAGAGGCCTCCGAGAAGGCCGCCGATGAAAGCGGCGCGCCACCAGCTTGCGAGTACCGCCGCACAATAGGCCGTGTTGAGACCTGCGATGGCGCTAGCCGCGACCACGTAGGCGGGCGTGAAGCCGATCAGTTCTGCAAAGGCGAGCAGGAGCACGAAGAACAGCACCAGCGCAGCGCCTGTCAGAAGATATTCGACACCCGATACGGTTACGCCCCCGATGACGTCGAACATCAGCAGCGCAAGGAAGGTGAAGCCGATGAACAGAAAGCCGTATTTGGTGGCCCGGTTAACCTGCGAATAGAGATCTATCGGCTGGATGAGACCTATCTGTGCCGATTGAGTGCCCGCCGCGCTTGCTGCCGTATCCGAAGATGGTGTTGTACCCGATGGAGCAGGATCACCCGTGCTTATGAGCGACCGGCCCAGAGCAAGATTGCCGATGCGGTAGATGGCAACGAACCCATTGTCCGAGACCTTGCGGCCGGTGGGCAGGAAGGCGCCGCCAAAGCTCGGACTTGGCCAGGACGATTCCACCGTCCAGCGCGTGTCTTCGGCCTGCGGGGCAAGGCTGAGCGCCTCGTTCCCGCGAACGTCGAAGGCGAAGTCGATCAGGATCGCTCCCGCCTTCAGCCTGCTTGCATCGATCCAGGCGAAGAAGCCCTTGCCGCCGCTGGAACCCGTCCCGTCGCCGGGCTGCGGCCTCAGCTGTTTTCCGTCGGCAGCGAGGCGCGGATTGGCTCCAAGTCCCCTCGGATCGGTGAGCCCGAAGCGCAGTTCTGCGTGGGCGAGGTCCATTTGCGCCGCATCCACCCCCGCCTGCGCAAGGTCGGCGGGGAAGGCGAAGCGCGCTTTCCCGATCATGCCGGCGCCGTAGACCACGGCCTCGTAGATCGAGCGCTTGCGGACTTCCGGGCTCATCTGCGTCCGGAGGTCGAGCGTTTCGGGTGCGAGCGTCAATTCCCGCTTCACCTCGCTGGTGTGCGTGACGCTCCGACCGCTTTCGACGAGCGTCTCGCTCGCATGGGTTCGATAAGGGATGACGAGCACCGGCCCGCTCATTTCCTGCGAGGCTCCCCAGCCGGACGTGATGGAACCCCTGGCCTCGCGAGACTGGGACTGACGGTCGTAATTGAGGAGGTAAATCGAAAAGATCGGGACCGACAGGAGGAAGCCCATTGCGACGGCCAACGCGAGCTTGGTCCCTGCCGTTCGTTCGCTATTGAAGAAAGCCACGTTCCCCGCCTCCGCTACCTGTTAGCGAAGCAATGGATGCCGCATCACGTCGGTGAGCGTCATGAGCTGGCCGTGAGTAATTGGTGAGGGGCGGGGCTAGTGGATCTTCAACCTCACGAAACCCATCGCCCCGACCGGCCTGTCCCCTCCATAGGCCGCTGCAAGGGGCTGGGGGACGAAGTTGAGAGCAAACAGGGCGCCGGTACCGATCGATAGATGGTCGGCAATTTCAAAGTCCTGGACGGCCCCGATCGAAACCTTGCCGACCTGGTAGGCGGGCCCGTGTCCGGAACCTGGAACGAGTTCCCGGTTTTCGGTCAGCTCCCCGCGGCCGAAGACAGTCCACAGACCGTGCTTGATTGATGCCTCGGCGACATAGGCGTCGTCATCGTGGTGCTCGACGGTCTTGCGCCCCCATGCCAGCGTACCCGCGAGTTTCCAGCCGGGCGCAATTTCCCGCGCGTAGAGCATGCTCGCCGAAAGGCGCTTCTGGTCTACCCCGGGCTCGAGCTGTTCGGGATCGGTGAAATGTCCCCAGCTCGCCTGGAATGCCAGCGTGGAGCTCGGATTCCAGGAAATCCGGACTGACGTCGAACTGAGGGATCCCGTCTCGATGTTCCAGCGATGCTGGTCCGGCTCCCGTCCGTTGAAGCGGCTGATCTCGAGCTTCACCCGATCGAGGACCAGCCCGGCCGTCACGACCCCGAAGCTGATATGGGTGGAATCGAGCCAATGATGGCTGATCGGTGCTTCGGGCGAATCGAGGATTGCCTCCCGGTGCATGAACGCAGGCGGTCCGAATGCCGGTTCGCCCGGAAGAGCGGCATAGACGAACAGGCTGCGGTTTTTTCCGATCGTCTGGGATGCAGACGCTGACAGCTCCATGAAAAAGTCATGTGGATGTTGGCGGTCGATCAGGCGGTCACGCCCGTTTGCCGTTTCGCCGCTCGCAAGGAGGAGGGGATAGCCGCCGGGTCCCATCAGCGGGTCGGGGCTGAGCATTGCCTTCAGCTGAAGGGTGCCATTGCCAAGAGGTCGGCGTGCCATGCCCATCAGCATTCCGCTCGCAAACGCCTTTTCATCGCCCCGAGGGCCGGACTGATGGTCGTAAACGAGGTTCACGATCCCGTGTGCCATGAGCGTCCAGTGCCCGCTCATGATCATGAGACCCATCGGCTCCGAATTGTCGGGCTGCCACGCCGTTCCAGAGGACTCGCGCTCCATGGGATAAGATCCAAGCGCACCGTCCATCGGCATTGAGCCATGCGGCGATTGACCCATTTCCATTGTGCCCATGGCCGAGCGATCGCCAGGAGAAGTCGGGCCCGCGCCTCCCATCGGCATGGTCATTGCGCCGGGGCCCGCTGGCGAGTGATCTACCGGCGGTATCGCCACGGTTCCGCTCGTTGGCGCGGACGTGTGACGGGAGCCGTGGTCCATGGGCTTTACGGCGGAGGCGCCCTTTGGGGCCTCCATCGCCGGATGGCGAGCCGGGTTGATGCTTGGCGCTCGCGAATGCTCGCCCTTTGCGACCGGATGCCTGGTCGAGGATTTCTTGGCGTGCGGCTCGGGCTCTTTTGCCTTTGGATGCGCGCCGCTGGTCATGCCGGGCATGTTCATCGGCATCGATTGCGCAAGAACCGGGCTGGCGGTTCCAACGAGCGCGGCGGCGAAGAAACGATTGAACAGGTGCGGTCTCCCTTAGATGCCGAAACGGCGGTCGGCGGCGATCCCCAGCGCCATGCCAATCATGAACAGATGTTCCCCAAGCGAGATGAAGCGCAGCAGAACGTTGTCCGATCCGTGACCCACGCGGATTTCAATTCGCGCGTCGATGCCCCGCCTTCAACACCGATACGGCACGGTGCGCCGGGTGTGACCATGGTTGGGAATGGGCTTTTGAAATACTGCGGGGAATGAAAAGGCCCGACATTCGACGCTCCTCACGAACTTGCCGGCGCCGGTATAGCGTCCGTACCATGGTACAGAGTCAAGCCACTTGCATTCGTGGAAAGAAACGCGGGGGGCGATGCCGGAAGGTCGCTTCCCTCGTTCGGTCGTGGCTGGTCACATCGATGACACTTGATGCTCTTGGGCGATGTCCCAAATCGGTGGCATGATCGACCTTCGCCCCTTCAGCAGTCTCGGCCACGCCAACCATGGCTGGCTCGATGCACACCACCATTTCTCCTTCGCCAATTATCACGACCCCAGGCGCATGGGCTGGGGCCGGATTCGCGTCTGGAACGATGATACGATCGGCGCCAAGAACGGATTTCCGCCACATCCGCACCGTGACATGGAAATCGTGACCTACGTCCGAACGGGAGCGATCACGCACCAGGATTCGATGGGCAACAAGGGCCGGACCGCGGCCGGCGATGTGCAGGTGATGAGTGCCGGTACCGGTGTCGTGCATGCCGAGTATAATCTCGAGGACGAACAGACGACGCTGTTCCAGATCTGGATCGAGACCGATCGGCCGGCGGCTGCACCAAGCTGGGGCGCGATGCCTTTTCCCAAGGAATCCCGCAACGGCGTGTTCCAGCTCCTTGCGAGCGGGGACGAGGGCGACGGCGCGCTGACCATCAATGCTGATGCGAGGATCCTTGGAGCAACGGTGAAGGCGGGGGAATCGATCACGATCGATGCCGAACCCGATCGGCACCTGTATCTGGTTCCGAGCGGCCGCGTCAGTGTGAACGGGATCGAGGCCAACGCGCGCGACGGAGTCGCGATCACCGGCGAGAGCAGGGTCGAGATCAAGGCCAAGGACGATTCCGAGCTGGTTCTCGTTGACGCCCGATAGCGCCTAAGCGCTTGAGTCGGGCCCGGTTCATCGAACCTGTGCTTGAAGTCGGGACTGGCCGCGGGCATGGACGTTTCGCGCCGCACTGGTGAGGACGGCGTCTCAAGGACAAGAGCGGGCTAATGAGGGCGGGTTTGCGCTGGAAGACGGCATATGTGGCGATGGGGCTGCTCCTTGCGGCCGCGCCGGCACTTGCCCAGACGGTGCCCGATACGAGCAGCAACACGCCAGCAAGCGACGCCATTGGTCCGCGCGAGCTCCAGAACTTCAGTCTGCCCGGGACGAGGACCACGCCGGCCGAGCAGCAATCGGCTCCGTCGTCCTCAGCCCCTCGAGCGCCAAGCGAGGCCAAGCCAAGGTCGCAAGCACCGGTAACGGCAGTCCGCGAGGCGGCCCGCGAACCGGCGCGAGCGGCGACGGGCCAGAAGAGCGCGGACGCGCCGGCCTTGTCTCAGGGACCTGTTGCGGCGCCGGAGCAGAAAGCCGCTGCAGCTCCGCCGCCACCGGCCGTTTCCCTCGATTCCCGCCAGGCCGCCCGCTCGTTCGGTTCTACACCGCTCCCGTCCGCGGACACGACCCCGGTGGCTGTCGCGCCCAAGCACCGGATGCCGGTCGTGCCCTGGATAATCGCAGCTCTCCTCGTTGCGCTCGGCGCGATCTTCCTCCTCTGGCGCCGCAACCGCCAGCGCGAGGCCTTTGCCGGCGGGCCCCAATATGATTTTCTCGCTCCTCCGGAGCCAGCTCCTGCGGCCACCCCGGCGCCTCCTGCGCCAAGGGTGGCTTCACCTGCGCGCCTGCCCGAACCGCCTCCTGCACCAGCTGCGGGTCGATCACCGGCGCCGAGCGCAGGTCCGGTCCCACGACCGAGCGGCATCGTCGCCTCGCGCCTCAGGCCTTCGATCGAACTTGCGATGCAGCCGCTACGCTGCCTGGTGGACGATGAGGAGGTGACGATCGAGTTCGAAGTCGAGCTCTTCAATTCCGGGGCCGCGCCGGCGCGGGCGGTCATCGCCGAAGCGAGCCTCTTCAACGCAAGCTCAAGTCAGGAGCAGGAGCTCGCGGCCTTCTACGCAAGGCCTCCAGGCGCAGGTGATCGCATAGATTCGATCCCGCCGATGCGGCGCATGACCTTCACCAACCGCGTGGTGGCGCCGCGGGCTCAGGTCCAGGAGTATGAGCTTGCCGGGCGCAAGTCATTCGTTCCTGTCCTCGCGTTCAATGCCCGGTACGAGTGGAGCGGTGGCAAGGGCCAGAGCTCGCTTGCCTACCTGCTCGGCCGGGAGACGCGCGGCGACAAGCTTGGTCCCCTGCATCTCGACGGCGCGCAGCGCGAGCTTCGTGGCCTCGGTGCTCGCGTCCTTCCGACAGCAGTCAGGACCTAAAGAACGCTCGAATTATAGCTGTGCCACGCGAGCACCGCTGCCGCCCCCCGGTAGGGACGCCAAGCTTCGGCAAGTTCGCGCAGCTGCTTCTCGCTCGGTTTGTCGGGCAATCCCAGGAGCCGGCCAAGCTCGATCATGACCGCAAGGTCACCCGCCGGGAAGACGTCCGGACGCCCTTCTGCAAAGAGGAGGTAGATCTCCGCGGACCAGCGTCCGATGCCCTTGATCTTGGTGAGGAGCGCGATCGCCTCCTCATTGTCCTCCGGCAGGGAATCAAGGTCGAGTTCCCCGGAAATCACGAGTTCCGCAAGACTGCGGATATAGCCCGATTTCTGCCGTGACATGCCCGCGGCGCGGAGCTCCTCGTCGCTTGCTGCCAGGAGCCGGTTGAGGTCGGGAGGGGAGCCGAAGGCAGCCTCGAGTTTCGACCACATCGCCCGCGCGGCCGCAACGCTCACTTGCTGCCCGACGATCGTCCGAAGCAGGGTCTGCGCACCCCGTTCGCTGCGCCGCGGCTCAGGAATGCCGAACTTTGCGACGACCCCAGCGAACGCGGGTTCGCGACTGGCGAGGGCCTCGACGGCCGTTCCGATGCTCTCCTTGGTTCGGACCATCAGGCGATACTCGCGGCATAAAGGGCGATGGCAGCGGCGTTGGAGACATTGAGGCTCTCCACCGTATTGCTGATGGGAAGCCGCGCTAGCGCATCGCAATGGTCGCGCGTGTTGGGACGGAGCCCTGCACCTTCCGCACCCAGCACCAACGCGACGCGAGAAGGGCCGAGCGCGTCCTTAAGGTCGGTGTCGGCCTCGCTAGTGAGCGCGATGCGCCAGAAGCCTGCCTCGCCGATCTCCTCGAGTGCTCGGGCCAGGTTCACAACACGTGCCCAGGGCACGCGTTCGAGAGCACCGGAAGCAGCTTTCGCGACCACGCCGCTCTCGGGCGGCGAATGGCGATCCTGAGTCACGATCCCAATGGCGCCGAATGCTGCCGCCGAACGCAGGATGGCACCCAGGTTGTGGGGATCGGTGACCTGGTCAAGCACGAGGAGGACGGCTCGTTCGGGTGCCTGCGTCAGGAGGTCGCCGAGCCAGACTTCCTCAAGCGGCTCGACTTCGATCACGACCCCCTGGTGGGGAGCGTCGCTCGGAACCAGGCGGCCAAGATCGGGCGCTTCGGCCAGGGTCACTGCAACTTCCTTTGGAAACTGCATGAATGAAGCTGCATCGCGCGTCGCCCAGGCGCGCAGGATCCGGCGCGAGGGGTTGTCGAGCGCGGCTGTAACCGCATGCTTGCCCCAGAGGCGCGGCCGGTTCGCAGTTCCGTGGGACTGATGGGATTTCTTGCGTCGCGACATCGGCCGCTCAATGCGGACAGAAGTCCGATCGTGCAACCGCTGCTTCTAGATCGCCGAGACGTCGTGACCGCGCTGCCGTCGACGATGGCTACGCCAGGTCCCGATCGCCAGGATCAGCACGATGGGGTAGCTCCAGAAGACGAGCGCGGCGCCGTAGGCGCGGGAGAAGAGCTGCACATCGACGGCCTTGAGAACGTGACCCAGGATCGTTGTGAGCTGGAGACCCGCGATCCACAGCGGCCAGAAGCGCTCCGACCGGAGCGCCACCCAGAGGAAACCGGCGAACACGGCGATATCGACGGCCATCACGTGGGTTTCGACGCCCGCGAAGCGGCTGCTGAGCGGCGAGATCGCGAAATGGGTCGCGATGACGCCGAGAACGAGGATGATCCCCACGTAGCGTTCGTCGCGCCTGCCCTGAAGCAGGACGTAAAGCGCGACGATCGCCAGCAAGATGCGGAAGAAATTGGGTGCCATTCGACAGAACCACGCAGCACGCCCGAAGGCGCACCGTCAATGGAGGATCTTAGGCAACGACCCGAAGAGCCGCCTGGGCAGGCGGGCATTCTTCGTCGCCGATAGCGACTGTGCGTGCGCCCGGAATGGTCTGGCGCGTTTCCGCAAGCGCAACGTGGCAATTGGCGATGCCGCCCCTTGCGGCAATGAGCCCGTTCACCGTCGCCGCGAGCTGTTCAAAGGCAGGATGACTGACAACGAACCCGGCCCGGGTAACGCCCCTTGCGTGGACCATGCGTGCCTGCAGCTCTGCGAGCTCTGCGAGCGCGGCTTCGATGCTGTCTTCGACGGCGCGAACCTGGGTTGCGACTTCGTAGACGGCGTTTTCGATCAACTGTTTGCGCATGATTGCTCCTTCCCCGGCGTTGGTCGCCGGAGTGGCTATCGGTCTGATTTGGGGTCGGTTGAGCTGCTCAGCTCTTAAGGAGCCGTGCAAGGCTTTCCAGCCCGGCGAGATACATGCCCGCCGAGAATGCTGCCCCAATCGCGATTGCCGCGATCCAGAACAGCCGCTGGCCGACGCTCATCTCATTCCGGGGGTTGCTCCTTGTTGCGAACGGCGGTTGCAGGGAAGACCGGACTGAAACGGGCCTCTGCTCGGTTAGGAAACCTGCTCCCCCGGTCCCCCCTGCGCGGTCAGCGTGCCGAATCTGATGACTGACCGCGGCTTCCGAGTGGCCGGTTTGATCTTCCCCGTGAATGTACGGCGATTGATGTATCAATCGCTGATATTGGCCCTTGTACTGGGCGACGATGCGAGCGGCCTGGGTGCGGCGCTCAACTCCGAGAATGGCAAGGGACTGACGAATGCGCTGGTCGACCGTGTGCGGGGAGATATTGAGCTGGCTCGCAATTTCCTTGGAGCTGAGGTGCTCGTCGACCAGGAGGAGGCAGTCGAGTTGGCCTGCGCTTAGCTTGGCGACGCGCGCGCCCATCACGTCCTGCCACGCGCCTTCGCTGGCCTGGAGAGACGCGTCGTGCGCTCCATCCGAATCGTCCAATGCAACACCCACCCCGCTCAACATGCGGTGCTCCCGAGCCGAGTCCTTGTGAACACCATTAGGTTATCTTGTGAGGTTTAGCCAGTTTTCGGCTGATTTCACCCAATTTCCCATTAACCAAAATCGAGGTCGCGGGCAGGGACGAGGCGGCGCGCCAGCCAGGTCGACCGTGAAGCAGCCTGAGACATGATTGCAACCTCGTGCCTATCCTCAGCTTGCGATCTGGTCCGGCTCGGGCATCGCGCTACGTTCCGGATATGCGTTCACTAACTGCAGGCTGTGCACGATTGCGCCGTCTTCATCTTCAGCGTCGATGCGAAAGCGGAAATCCAGCATTCCGTTTCCAGCGTCACGGGTCAGAATGTCCCGCGCAGCGATCATCACAGCTGAGCGGAGCGCCTCCAGGCTCGAGTATTCGCGAGAATGCCGGTCAACGAGCTTTTCAGTGCCGTCGCGCAAATGCATTGAATAACGGGCCACAGCTTCCTCCCCATTGGTGGGCGGGAGCACGCGGTCTCTCAGCCGCCGAGGCCTGAATTATCCCGGCGATAAGACCCCTTTATTCCAATCGGCGTGAGAAGTCCGAATTGTTTTTATTGTTTTTGCGCGCGAGCGCGGCGCGAGAGATAGCGGAAGAGGCGGGCAACGGGCCTAACTTCTGCCTGGCAGCGAACGCACCCAGGACGGCGAGATTGCAACGGAGAATGGTGGAGAGGGCTGGATTCGAACCAGCGTACGCTTGCGCGGGCAGATTTACAGTCTGCTGCCTTTAACCACTCGGCCACCTCTCCACGAGGTCAGGCAGGGGCGCCATGTGGCGGGGCGCCTCTGATGTGTCAACGCGCCCAATCAGCGGCGTGCCGGCTGGCCTGGCGCGGCTCGCTGGGTTTGGAGCGGGTGAAGGGAATCGAACCCTCGTCGTAAGCTTGGAAGGCTTCTGCTCTACCATTGAGCTACACCCGCTCAGGACCGGAAAAACCGCGAATCAGTGATCAGTTATCCCAATCCGATTGCAGCATCGGTCTTGCACGTTTGACCTGATGTGCCGGGCAAGTGCCACAATCGCCGCAGATTGGTCAACGTAGACGGGGCTGATTCTGGGGGCACAAGGCACGGTTAGGCGGTCCGGCTGCGGCGGAGCCTTGCAAACAAGCGGGCGAAGAAACTCGGCATTGCCTGCATTACCGGCTCGGGCTCCACGGGCGTGAGGCGCTGTCTTAGCCTCGGACCGCTTGCCGGTGCATCGGCGGTCGGGTCCTCGCGCGGAACCCACGGTTTCATCGTGAGCGTAGCAAACGCCGGCTCGGCGCCGGAAGGGGCGGACGCGGGCGCAAGTGCGGTCGAGCCAGAAGGCGCCACGAGCGAAATGAAGTCGGCGTTGACGTCGACTGTTCCGGCAATGAGCCGGCAGCCGGCGGGAAGACCAAGGTTCGAAATCGCGCGTTCCGTAGCCTGCAGGAACCGGGTGGCGAGCAGCCAGCATCCGAGCACGAATTCGACATAGCCGCCCGGAGCTCGACCCTCGACCCCATCGCGGCCGTCGCGAAGGAACCGGCGATGCTTGCATTGGATCAGTGCCGTATTGAGTTCGGCAAGGCCGGAAATCGCGCAATAGAATTCGACATCTTCCTCCGCGCCCGACCACGCAGGAAGATCCTTCCCGCATTCGAGAAGAAGCTCGGCCTTGCTCGAGCGGCTGAAAGGGAATTTCTCGTCAGAATAAAGGCCGAGGAGCAGTTCGGGATCGTGCATCCGGCCAGCCTCGAACACCAGGTCGGGAGAGTTGGTAAGCCCAAGGGTGATCGCGGTGATTGGAGGCCCCTCCCATTCCTCGAGGATGGGCAGAAGGTCATCCCAGCCTTCGAGGCTCACATCGCCGACCTGCGTCGCTTTGCACAGGCAGGCAAGCGCTCCCTCGAAGCCTGCAATCTCTGAAGCGAGGCGTGCGTCGGCCTCAAGAACGCGGCCGTCCGAAAGCAGGGCGCGCATTTCCTCGACCCAGGCGCGCTCGCCTTCGGGGTCGAGGAATCTGATCTGCAGCGGGTGAGGTTCTGCGGGTTCGCGATACGCGCGCACGCCTTCAACCTGCCGCGGATCCGGGATTGGGACGAAATGCGGATGCTGTGCGCCGACACCCGGATCAGCATTCATTGGCAATGCTCCCACGCGGCACCAGGCCGCAAATCGCTGAGCAGTGTAGCCCGGGACGGTTAAGCGATGATGTGGATGAGAGGCCTTGAGGATGCGTGTATTTGAACTGGCTTGCGCAATCTGTTTGCAGCTCGACTATGAGATAAGTCGGCGCTCGCTTTCTCCGACCCGTGCGCAATTCAGCGTGCTGGCCATCGTCTTCCTCCAACTCCGGTGACTCTCGATGAAATGCCTCATTGATCGCGACGGGGCGCTCTCGAGCGGGCTAGTCGACATCCGGACGCAGTTCCAAGTGCCCGCAGGTTTCCCGGCCAGTGTACTGGCAGAGGCAAAAGAGGCGGCGACCCGACCGCTCACCGGCCATGCCGACTGGACGGCCCGGCCATTCGTGACGCTCGACCCTCAAAGCTCGACCGATCTTGACCAGGCATTCTGCATCGAACGCTCGGCAGGAGACCTCATTCTCCACTACGCCATCGCCCACGTGTCCTGGTTCGTTTCCTCGGGGGGAGCGCTCGACACCGAAGCCTGGGCGCGCGGGGAAACCATCTACATGCCGGGCGGCAAGGCGAGTCTCTATCCCGAACTGCTCAGCGAAGGAGCAGCGAGCCTTCTTCCGAACGTCGAGCGCCCCTCGGTCGTGCTCACGGTCAGGATCGATCCTGAAGGGAAGGCCTCTCTCGACAGCGCGACGCCCGCGATTGTCCGATCGCGCGCCAAGCTCGCCTATGAAAATGTGCGTCCGGAAGATCTTCCGGCCGACTTTGCGGAATTGTCACGCCGTATCGAAGCTGCGGAGGATGCCCGGGGTGCCGCGCGGGTCGAGGCTCCCGATCAGGAACTCACCGTCGATGCGTCCGGCCATTTTACGCTCCGCTTCCGTCCGCAGCTCGATGCGGAAGTGCAGAACGCTGCCTTGTCGCTTGCTGCCAACCTTGCGATCGCAGAGACGCTGCTTGCGCATCGAACCGGGCTGTTCCGAGTGATGGCCGAACCGGACGAGTGGGCAGTGAACCGCCTGCGTCACAGTGCAAAGGCACTCGGCCTCCATTGGGCTGGGAACATCGCGCTCAAGGACTTCGAGAGAAGCCTCGACAGCGCCAATCCACGTGACGCGGCCTTCCAGGCTGCCGTTCGCCGGGCAGGTCCGAAAGCCTCCTACGCCCCCTATCAGGATCAGGTGGTGCCGTGGCATTCCGCGATGGCGGCCACCTACGCTCACGCCACGGCCCCGTTGCGCCGTCTTGCAGACCGCTACGTCATCGAGGCTGCTGTCCAGATTGCAGGCGGGGCGGCTGTTTCCGAGGAACTGGATGCGATTTTTGGGCGCCTGCCTGCGGTGATGGCAAAGGCCGAGGAAAGGGCCGGCCAGATCGACCGGGCGGTGCTCGACCTTGCTGAAGCCGTGGTTCTCGAGGGCCAGGAAGGATCCCGCTTCAGCGCGGTCGTGACGTCGATCGACGACCGCGGTGCGCGCATCCAGCTTTCAGATCCTGCCGTGATCGCCCGCGTTGAGGCCAAAGGAGCCATGCCAGGCGACGTCATTACCGTAAGCCTCGAAAGCGTCGACGTTCCCCATCGAGAAGCAAGGTTCGAGCGCGTCGGTTAGAGCCCCGTAGGTGGGGGCGGGCGGCCGCCGGTGCGTCCCTGCCCGCATGGCGCGTCCTTGCGCCGCGACGCGCGGGTTGCCCTGTTGACGACGGCCAAGCCTCTGCCTTACCAAGCGATTCGCATGACGAACCTGGTCGCCATCGCTGCAACTTCGACTGCTCACCGCTGGTGGTGGCTCAGCGTGAACATTGCGGCGCGATGGCGCGACTGATCGCCTAACACCCGATCATCGACTGCCCGCCCGCCACCGGCGGGCTTTTTTGTTTCCAGGACCACGATCATGACCATTGCAACCCTTGTTGCCGAGACAGCCGCGCCCATCCCCGCGAACCTTCCGGTCGACCTACCGGTACCGAACCCGCTTCCCAAACTCCTCGCGGGCGAGGACCTCTCAAGCGAGGAATCCGGGCATCTGTTCGAGCGTCTCGTGCTCGGGCGCCTCGAGCCCGCCGAGATTGCCGGCATGCTGATCGCACTCCGAATGAAGGGCGAGACGGCCGACGAGATGATTGGTGCTGCAAGGGCCCTGTCTGCCGCCGCCCAGCCGTTCGAGCGGCCCCAATATCTTTTCGCGGACTGCTGCGGGACTGGCGGCGACGGATCGGGATTGATCAACGTCTCTACGGCGACTGCCTTCGTTGCCGCCGCTGCCGGGCTTCCAATCGCCAAGCACGGCAACCGCAGCATCAGTTCGCGCTGCGGCTCGGCCGACGTCCTCGAGGCGCTTGGGGCAAGGATCGAGCTTTCGCCAGGAGCGGCTCGCGCGCTCCTTGATGAAACGGGATTCTGCTTCCTCTTCGCCCCTGCTTACCATCCGGGGATGAAGCATGCCGCGCTCGTTCGCCGGCAATTGTCAGTGCGCACGATCATGAATCTGCTCGGGCCTTGCATAAACCCCGCCCGGCCGCAGGTTCAGCTGTTGGGCGTTGCCGACCCAAGGATGCTGCGACGCATCGCCCAGACGCTGGATGCGATGGGCGTCGAGCAGGCGCTCGTCGTCCATGGTTCCGGGCTCGACGAGATCGCGCTTCATGGCGAGACGCTCGCGGTGCGGCTCTCTCAGGGCGAGATCAGCAACGTCGTGATCAGTCCCGAGGATGCAGGGCTCGAACGCGCTCCGCTCAACGTCGTCACCGGCGGGGATCCCGCAGAAAATGCGGCGCGCCTGCGAGGCCTGCTCGAAGGCCAGGGCTCGATCGCGGAAACCGACATCACGGTTCTCAACGCCGGGGCCCTGCTTCATGCGGCAGGCAAGGCAGCCACGCTGAAGGAGGGAGCGTTTCTCGCGCGCGAGGTCCTGCTCTCGGGCCTTGGAGCAAGGCTGCTCGACAGGTTCATCGAGGCGAGCCGTGGCTGAGCCGGCTGGACTCCTCGGACAGATTGCCGCGGCCAAAAGGAAGGAGCTGAGGACGCGTCTGGATGGCGTCGCGATCGAAGCCTTGCGATCGCGCGCGCTGCCGACGACGCGCAGCCTCGCTTGCGCACTTGCGAAGCCGGGTGCCCGTTTCATCCTCGAGATAAAAAAAGCGTCGCCGTCGTCGGGAGCCATTCGGCCGGGAGCGGATGCTGCTGCACTTGCGCGCGGCTATGCCGGGGTCGCCGATGCGCTGAGTGTTCTTTGTGACCGGTCCTATTTTGGCGGCTCGCTTGGCGACTTGGTCGCTGCACGGGCCGAGTTTGACGGCCCGATCCTCGCCAAGGACTTCTTCATTGACCCGCGGCAGGTCGCCGAAGCCCGGATCGCCGGAGCCGACGCCGTGCTCGTGATGCTGTCCTTGCTCGCTGACGAGCACGCGCGCGAGATCATCGAGGAGGCCGGCCGCTTTGGAATGGATTGCCTGGTCGAGGTTCATGATGAGACCGAGATGCGGCGAGCGCTTGCCCTTGGAAGCCCGCTGATCGGGATCAACAATCGTGACCTTCGGGATCTCAGCATCGATCTTGCGACGAGCGAGCGGCTCGCGCGCTTCGCTCCCGAGAAAATTCTCGTTTCGGAATCGGGCATCGCTACGCGTGCGGACGTCGAACGCCTGTCACCGCTTGTCGATGGCTTCTTGATTGGTTCCTCGCTGATGCGTGCTGATGAACCCGCGCAGGCTGCGCGGGAACTTATGTTCGGGCGCACCAAGCTGTGCGGGTTGAATAGCGGCGCCGCCCTCTGCGCCGCCCGGCCAGCGGCGTTCGCCGGCTTCGTGTTCGTGCCTGGCAGCCCCCGCCACGTCACGGCATCGGAGGCGGCGCCGCTGGCCGGTCAAGCCCGCAATTCCGGCATGCTTCCCGTTGGAGTATTCGCCGATGCCCCGCTCCGGGCCGTCGCGGATATGGCGAGCCTGTTACACCTGCACGCTGTGCAGCTGCATGGGCACGAGGACTGCGCGTATGTCCATGCGCTCGCCCGACAGCTCCCCGCCGGCTGCGAGATCTGGACGGCGCTGAGCGTTGGGCGAGAACCGCTCGTGAGCCGCGGCGGCGACCGCCTGGTCTTCGATAATGCAGGGGGCGGAAGCGGGTGCGCTTTCGATTGGTCGCTGATTGCGGACCACCCGCAATTGTCGAGCGCGCTCGTCGCGGGGGGCATCGGCGCGCACAACGCGCAGGATGCGGGGCGCCTTGGCGCCTATGCAATCGATGTCGGCTCGATGCTCGATGCCCGGCCTGGGCTCAAGGCCCCGGACAAGATCGCTGCCCTGTTCGACTGCCTCCGTCCATCCGAGCGCCCGCGGCTCCGCCAATGCGCCTGAATGGCCGCTTCGGCCGCTTTGGCGGTTGCTACGTACCGGAAATTCTCGTTCCGGCGCTCGAGCAGCTCGAGACGGCGTTCCTCGACGCCGCAAACGACTCCTCGTTCGTGGCCGAGCTGAACGGCTTCCTTGCGCATTATGCCGGCCGGCCAACGCCACTGACCCGTTGCCGCAACCTCCCCAGCAACATTTACCTGAAGCGCGAGGATCTGCTCCACGGAGGCGCACACAAGACCAACCAGGTGCTTGGGCAAGCTCTCCTTGCAAAACGAATGGGCAAGAGCCGGCTCATTGCCGAGACGGGCGCTGGACAGCATGGTGTCGCGACGGCGATCGTCGGCGCGCTGCTGGGCTTCGAGACGGTCGTTTACATGGGGGCCGAGGACGTTGCGCGCCAGCAGCTCAACGTCTTCCGGATGCAGCTTATGGGCGCACGGGTCGTGCCGGTGGAGAGCGGCGGCCGCACCTTGAAGGACGCGATCAACGAAGCCTTGCGCGATTGGTCCGCGAGCTTCGAGACCACGCATTACCTGCTGGGCACGGCAGCAGGTCCACATCCCTTTCCGACGATGGTCCGCGAGTTCCAGAGAGTCATCGGACGCGAGGCGCGTCAGCAGATGCTCGAGCAACTGGGCCGCTTGCCGGATTCGGTGATCGCCTGCGTCGGCGGCGGCTCGAATGCGATCGGCCTGTTTGCCGATTTCATTGACGACGATGTGCGTCTGATTGGTGTCGAAGCTGCTGGAAAGGGCCTGGATACCGATGATCATGGAGCAACCTTATTGAGGGGCTCGCCGGGGATCCTTCACGGGGCCGAGACCTACGTGTTGCAGGACGCCGATGGCCAGGTGAACGACAGCTGGTCGGTTTCTGCAGGGTTAGACTATCCCGCCGTGGGTCCCGAGCACGCGCATCTCAAGGAGAGCGCGCGGGCCCAATATGTGGGCGCAACGGACGAGGAAGCGCTCTTCGCTTTCAAGGCGCTCGCTCAAAACGAGGGGATCATCTGTGCCTTCGAATCCGCGCACGCCCTTGCCCATGCGCTGAAGCTTGCAGACCGCGAGCCGGACAATGTGATCCTCGTGGGACTTTCCGGCCGAGGCGACAAGGACGTCGCACAGGCCCAGGATCTTCTGGGTTCGTCCAAATGAGCCGCTACGCCCGGATGTTCGAGCGGCTCGATGGTGAAGGGGCGTTCGGCGTCTTCCTGATGCTCGGCGATCGCGATCTGGAAACGAGTGCGCGGCTCCTCGACGCTGCCGTTAAGGGCGGCGCAGACATGATCGAGGTCGGGATCCCCTTCTCTGACCCGGTGGCCGACGGACCAGTAATCCAGGCTGCAGCGCAGCGGGCGCTTGCGGCCGGCGTTACGGTTACCGACTGCCTGGGACTGATCGGCGCGTTTCGGGCCCGACATGCTGAAGTGCCCGTCGGCATCCTTACCTACGCGAATATCGTCCGTGCCCGGGGAGGGTTCATGAGCGATGCTGCCGAGGCTGGAGCGGACAGCCTGCTGATTGCCGACGTGCCCTCGCTCGAGGCCGAGCCGTTCGTGCGCGAGATGATCCAGGCAGGGATAGAGCCGGTCCTGATCGCCGCTGCAAACTCGCCGCCTCCCAGTCTTGAGCGCATCGCCTCGCTATCCAAAGCCTATACCTACTGCGTCAGCCGCGCAGGCATCACCGGCACCCATGCCGGCGGCCAGTTCGACTCGGGCCTGATCGGCCGCGTCGAAGCCGCCGGCGGTCCGCCGGCGGTGTTCGGGTTTGGGATCGCCAAACCCGAGCATGTCGCCGCTGCTCTCCGCGCGGGCGCGAAGGGCGTGATCTGTGGCTCGGCGATCGTCGATTGCGCGGCGCGTGGCGGAAACGTTACGGAGCTGGTACGATCGATGAAGGCGGCTACGCGGGAACGACTCGGGGCCGCAATGAATTGAATCGTCCAAGGAGACGAATTCATGGCTGCGCGTCCGATCTGGCGAGGGCAAATCCGGCTCGCCTTAGTGTCCATACCGGTGGAGCTTTATCCTGCCACGCGAAGCGGGGCGCAGATCCAGTTCCATCAGGTCCACGAGCCAACCGGCAAACGGATCAAATATGAGAAGGTGGTTCCTGGTGTCGGTCCCGTCGACAAGGACGAGATCGTCAAGGGGTACGAAGTCTCGAAGGGCCATTATGTCCTGCTCGATCCCGAGGAGATCGAGAGCGTGAAGCTCGAGAGTCGCAAGACCCTCGACCTCGTCGAGTTCGTTGACGACGACGGCATCGACCCGATGTATTTCGACAAGCCTTATTATGTCGTCCCGGCGGACGACCTTGCCGAGGAAGCTTATGTCGTCCTCCGGGACGCGCTCAAGGCGGCCAACAAGGTAGGAGTTGGCCAGCTTGCGATGCGGGGGCAGGAATATGTCGTCTCGCTCAAGCCCTTCGATCGCGGCCTCATGCTGAAAACGCTGCGCTACGCGGACGAGGTCAACAAGGCTTCGGGCTTCTTCCGCGATATTGGCGATCACAAGCCGGATCCGGACCTTCTCGACATGGCATCGATGCTCATCGAGCGAAAAGCCGGTGAGTTCGACCCGCGCGAATTCCACAACCGCTACGTCGATGCGCTCCACCGGCTGATCGAGGAGAAGCAGAAGAAGAAGGGCGAGAAGATCATCGAGGATCCGGACGCTGCCGAAGGGCCGCCGAAGGGCGCCAACGTCATTGATCTGATGGCCGCGCTCAAAAAGAGCCTGGGCGACCAGAAGGCTCAAGGCGGCAAGTCCAAGAAGGCGGCTGCCAAGAAGGAAACCTCAAAGAAGGCGCCGGTGCGAAAGCGAGCTTAAGTCATGGCGCGCAAGGTCCCGCTCGACATCGAGACCTACAACCGGAAACGCGACTTTTCGAAGACGAAGGAGCCGCGGGGCCGTAAGCTCAAGGGCCAAGGCGACAGCTTTGTCGTGCAGAAGCACGAGGCCTCGCGACTGCATTGGGATTTCCGGCTCGAGCTCGACGGTGTGCTCAAGAGCTGGGCAGTACCCAAGGGCCCAAGTCTCGATCCCGGTGAGAACAGGCTTGCGATGCGAACCGAGGACCATCCGCTCGATTACGGCGATTTCGAGGGAACCATTCCCAAGGGAGAATATGGCGGCGGTACCGTAATGCTATGGGACCAGGGCCGCTGGATTCCCGACCCTCGCAAGGATCCGAGCAAGACCATCGAGGAAGGGCACCTTCATTTCACCCTCGAGGGCGACCGAATGAAGGGCGAATGGGTGATGTTCCGTCTCAAGCCCAAGCCCGGTGAGAAGGCCGAGCCATGGATGCTGAAGAAGGTGACGGACGGTTATGCCGACCCTGGCGACGGCGATGCGCTGGTCGATAATTGCGTGACGAGCGTCACGACGGGCCGGACGATGGCCGAGATTGCCGCTGGCGAGGACGTCTGGGAGTCGAACCGGGGCGGCAAGAAGGGCGGGCGCGCCAAGAAAGTCGCCGGCAAGGCGCCGCCGCCTTTCCAGGAGCCGCAGCTTGCGACCCTGGTCGACGATGTCCCCGAAGGGACCTCGTGGATCCACGAATATAAATATGACGGATACCGCCTTCTGCTTGCGGTCGGAGAAGGCGTCGCAACCGCCTGGACCCGCAACGGCAAGGATTGGAGCGACAAGTTCAAGGCGCTTGTAAAGGCTGCCGCGCGCCTGCCTGCGGGCTGCCTCATCGATGGCGAAGCCGTGGCGATCGACGATAAGGGAAAACCGAGCTTTCAGCTCCTCCAGTCGACACTGAAGGATCACAAGGGCGCGAACCTGGTCTTCTACGCCTTCGACCTCCTCGTTGACCGGGGAGAAGACATCAAGGCGCTTCCGAACATCGAGCGAAAGCAGCGGCTGGCAGCACTGCTGGAAGGGATCTCGCCTCCAATCCTTTACGGCGACCATGTGATCGGCCGTGGGGACGAGCTGTTCCGCGAGGTCTGCAAGACCGGCGGCGAGGGGATCGTCTCCAAGCGTGCAAGCGCCCGCTATCGAGGGGCGCGAGGCCGCGACTGGCTCAAGGTCAAATGCACGCAGCGCCAGGAATTCGTGATCGTCGGCTGGTCGGAAAGCGACAAGCGCATCGGCTTTCGTTCGCTGCTACTTGCGGCAAAGGACCGCGGGAAGCTCACCTATGTCGGCAAGGTCGGCACAGGCTTCAATGCGAGGCTCATCCAAGAGCTCATGGACCGCATGGAGCCACTCGCCCTCGACAGGGCGCCGGTCGAGGTTCCTCGCGCCGACCGCAAGGGCGCGCATTGGATCAAGCCGCAACTTGTTGCGGAAATCGCCTTCGCGGAATTTACCGACGACGGGATCCTCAGGCACCCGAGCTTCATTGGGCTTCGCGAGGACAAGCCCGCAAAGGACGTCGTCGTGGAGCAGCCGCAGAAGCTCAAACCCGCTGAGCGCAGACGCAAACCAAAGAAAGCGGCCGCCAGGGGCTCGAGTGCCGAGGATTTTGGCATCGAGATCAGTAGCCCCGAGCGCGCCATATTTCCCGAGCTCGGGCTCACCAAGAAGGATCTTGCGGACTATTACGCGGCGATCGAGCCGCTGATCATGATCGATGCTGCCAGGCGTCCGATGACCCTGATCCGCTGTCCCGGCGGACGCACGGGCGAATGTTTCTTCCAGAAGCATGACAAGGGGACGTTCGGACCGCACGTGAAGCATATCCCCATCGAGGAGAGCGACGGGGCAATCGAGGATTACCTCTACTTCGACGACATCAAGGGACTGCTCGCGAGCGTCCAGATGGGAACGATCGAGTTTCACGGCTGGGGCAGCAAGATCGACAAGGTCGATTATCCCGACCGGCTGGTGTTCGATCTGGATCCGGACGTGGGCCTCGACTTCGACAAGGTGAAGACCGCGGCGGTGCGGCTCAAAGCCTTGCTTGAGGATCTAGGCCTCCGGAGCTTCCCGCTACTTTCGGGAGGCAAGGGTATCCACGTCGTCGTCCCGCTCGACACCTCGAAGGACTGGCCCACGGTCAAGAGCTTCGCCGAGCGCTTCAGTCGGGCGATTGCCGACGCGGAACCTCAGACCTTCACCGCGAACATCCGGAAGGTCCAGCGGCAGGGCCGCATTTTCCTCGACTGGCTGCGCAACCAGCGCGGCGCGACGGCCGTGATGCCTTATTCCGCCCGCGCCCGCGAAGGAGCACCGGTATCTGCGCCCGTCGCATGGGAAGAGCTCGACCATTACCAGAGTGGGCACCATTTCAGCATCCGCGACGCTGACGAGCTTCTCGATCGTGCGGGCTCGAAGCTTCTTTCCGGCTGGGGCGAAGCGAAACAGGCCTTGCCCGACGCCTAGCGGATGTGCGCGAGCTCGATGCCGCGCGTCTCCCGGGCGAGCAACGCGCTGACGCCGCTGATAAGACAGGCAATGGCGACATAAATCGAGACTGGCACCGAGGAATGCTGGCTCTTGTAGAGCCACAGCGAGATGATGGGAGCAAGCGAGCCCGCGAAGATGGCGGTGAGCTGATAGGCGATCGACACTCCCGAATAGCGGATGCGGGTGGGAAACAGCTCCGTGATGAATGCGGCCTGCGGCGCGTACATGGATCCGTGCAGCACCAGGCCCACGACGACCGCAAGGATGATCACGGCATTGCTGCCGCTCGCGAGCATCGGGAAGAACAGGAAGATGAAGAGAGCGCTACCGAACGCTCCGAAGGCGTAGACCGGGCGCCGGCCGACGCGATCCGAGAGTGCCGCGAGGAGCGGAATGGCGATGAACTGAACCGCGGCACCCACCAGCAAGGCATCGAGCGCCAGGCTGCGGCTGTGCGCTGCGACGTCGACCAGGAAGGTCAGCGAAAAGACGGTCAGCACATAATAGACGATATTCTCGCCGATCCTGAGGCCCGCACCAAGAACCAGAGCTCGCGGGCGCTCGCGGATAACATCCATTGCCGGCAGCTTTGCGGGAGCTTGCGCGGCTTCTATCTCGGATTCGAACATCGGGCTCTCGCTGACGCGGTTCCTGATGTACCAGCCGACGGCGACGAGAACGGCCGAAAGAAGGAACGGGACTCGCCATCCCCAGGAGACGAATTGCGTCTCACTTTGGAAGCCGGCCATCACCGCCAGCACTCCGGCCGACAGGAGACTCCCCAGGGGAACGCCTGCCTGAGGCCAGCTCGCCCAATAGCCCCGCCGTGCAGCGTCGCCGTGCTCGGCCGCCATCAGCACCGCACCGCCCCATTCGCCACCGACCGCGAACCCCTGGAGCACGCGAAGCAGGATAAGCCCGATCGGTGCCGCGACCCCGATTGCTGCATAGCCCGGCAGGAGGCCGATCAAGAGGGTGGCAAGACCCATCATGACGAGGCTCCACATGAGGAGGCGCTTGCGGCCGATCCGGTCGCCGAAATGCCCGAAGACGACACCGCCGAGCGGACGGGCGATGAAGCCGACCGCATAGGTGGCAAAGGCGAGCAGGGTGCCCACCAGTGGATCGAAGGAGGGGAAGAAGAGCTTGTTGAAGACCAGTGCGGCAGCCGAGCCGTAGAGAAAGAAATCGTACCATTCGATCGTCGTGCCGATGAGGCTTGAAAGAATGACGCGCGCGAGCGGACTGCGCTTTGCTTCATTTGCCGGCATGAATGACCCTCCCTCGTCTCGCTGCTAGCCTGATCTCGAGCGCAACCGCCAGTTTGCGTGTGCTCACGCTTGCCCCGGTCGCCGCTGCGTCTTAGCCCTCGTTCGCATGCGCACCCTCGTCCTCCCTGCCTTCCTGTTTCTCCTTACAGCCTTTTCATCGCCGCAACCCGACCGATGGCGAACGGAAGCATCGCGGGTCACGATCGCGCGCGACAATTGGGGCATTGCTCACGTCCATGGAAAAACGGATGCCGACGCGGTCTTTGGCATGATCTATGCCCAGGCCGAGGATGATTTTCCGCGGATCGAGGCGAACTATCTGACCAACCTCGGGCGCACAGCCGAGGCCGAGGGCGAGAAGGCGGTCTGGCAGGATCTTCGAGCCCGGCTTTACGTCAGCGAGAGTGAGCTCAAGGCAGATTATGCGCGCAGCCCACCCTCGATGCGCAGCCTCATGGACGCATGGGCCGACGGACTGAATTATTTCCTTGCGACACATCCTCATGTGCACCCGCGTGCGATCACTCGTTTCGAGCCGTGGATGGCGCTGAGCTTCACCGAGGGAAGCATCGGCGGCGACATCGAACGGATCGACCTCAAGGAACTCGCGGACTTCTACGGCGACAAGCCCCGGATCGCGCTTGCTGCGCCCGACACCGAGCCGCGAGGGTCAAACGGCATCGCCATTGCACCCAAGCTCACCAGCAACGGACGGGCACTGCTCCTCATCAATCCGCACACGAGCTTCTACTTCCGCTCCGAGCTGCAGATGTCGAGCGATGAGGGTCTCGACGTCTATGGTGCTGCAACCTGGGGCCAGTTCTTCATCTACCAGGGCTTCAACCCGCACGCCGGATGGATGCACACTTCGAGCGGCGTCGATAATGTCGATGAATTCGCCTACCGGGTCGAGCGTCGCGGGCCCGGCTTTTGCTATTGGTATGGGCCCGTCTGCCGGCCGGTCGGCCTCCGGCCGATCACCATCCGCTATCGTACATCGGGCGGACGGCTCGCTTCGCGCAGCTTCACCGCATTGATGACCCACCGGGGTCCGATCGTTCGCGCCGAGCATGGCCGCTGGGTTGCCTTCGCGATGATGGACAAGCCGGTCGAGGCGATTCAGCAAAGCTTCCTTCGGACCAAGGCCAGCGACCTTGGCTCTTTCATGCGGATCTCCGAGCTCAAGGCGAACAGCTCCAACAATACCGTCTTTGCCGACGACAAGGGCGAGATCGCGGTCCTCGCCCCGCAGTTCATGCCGCGCAGGGACAATCGCTTCGATTATACGAGGCCGGTCGACGGAAGCGACCCGGCGACGGACTGGCGCGGTCTGCACGCCGTTTCAGAGCTGCCAAATACGATCAACCCGGTGAGCGGGTGGGCCTTCAACAGCAATGACTGGCTCTATTCGGCCGCCGGGGCCTATTCGCCAAGGCCGCAAAACTTCCCCGCCTATCTCGACATGGCGGGCGAGAGCTATCGCACTATTCATGCAACGCGCCTCCTGACACAGCCGGGCCCGTGGAGTCTCGATCGGCTTGAGACGGCCGCTTACGACAGCCAGCAACCCTCGTGGGAGGTGCTCGTGCCGATGCTGGTCTCGGCCTTTCAAGGCCTGCCGGCCACCGACGCGCGGAGGGCACGCCTTGCCGAGCCCATCGCCGCCTTGAATTCCTGGGACAAGCGATGGTCGACGAGCTCGGTCCCGAACACGCTCGCAAACTTCTGGGGAGACGAGCTCGCAAAGGCAGTCGGCTCACGCAAGTGGAACGACCACCAAAATGCGTTTCGCCACATGGAGCAGCTGAGCGGCGCCGAGAAGATCGAGACCTTCGAGCGCAGCCTCGTTCGCCTGGAGGGCGACTTTGGAAGCTGGCGCGTGCCGTGGGGAGAGGTCAACCGGTTCCAGCGCATTTCGCCGGCAATCGATTCGCCCTTCGACGACAAGGCGCCGAGCATTCCCGTCGGCTTCACCTCCAATCGCTGGGGCTCGCTCGCATCGTTTGGCGCGACGCAGAAGCCTGGAACCAAGCGTTGGTACGGGACCAATGGGAACAGCTTCGTGGCCGTGGTGGAGTTCGGACCTGACGGTCCACGCGCCCGTGCGGTGACTGCGGGCGGCGAGAGCGGCAATCCCGCGTCTTCGCACTTCGACGATGAGGCTGAGCGCTACGCGGCCGGCAATCTTCGAAATGTCTACTTCACGGCTCAGGACCTCAAGGGTCACACCGAGCGGGTATACCGCCCGGGCAACTGATCACAGCCCTGCGAACTTGTCCGTCGCCCGGATCAGGCCATCAAGGACGCCGGGTTCGCTGAAGAGGTGGCCGCCATCCGCAATGATGTTCAGCTCGACCTCGGGCCATGCCTGCTTGAGTTTCCATGCAGCAACGGGCGGGGTGCACGTGTCGTGCCGGCCCTGGACGATCACTCCCGGGATGCGGCGCAGCTTCTCTGCTCCGCGCAGTAGCTGACCCTCGTCCAGCCATCCGTGGTTTGCCATATAGTGGTTCTCGATGCGCGCTACGGCGACCGCGACCTCGGGACTGGTAAAATGCTCGATGGTCTCGGGGCTGGGGAGCAGGGTGACGATGTCTCCCTCCCACTTGCTCCAGGCCTTGGCGGCGGTCAGCTGCGCCTGCGCGTCATTGCTGGTCAGCCGCTTTCGATAGGCCTCGACCAGATCGTCTCGCTCGCCTTCGGGAATTGGCGCCAGGAACTCCTCGAACTTGTCGGGATAGACCTGTGAGGCGCCGCCCTGCCTGTACATCCAGTCGAGTTCGTTTTGATCGAACAGGAAGATGCCCCGAAGCACGAGCTCGGTCACACGTTCGGGATAGGTCTGCGCATAAGCGAGCGCCAGCGTCGAACCCCAGCTTCCTCCGAAAACCTGCCATTGCTCGACCTTGGCGACACTGGTTCTCAGCTTCTCCAAGTCCTCGACGAGGTCCCATGTCGTGTTGTTTTCGAGACTGGCGTAAGGCGTCGATTTGCCGCAGCCTCGCTGGTCGAAGACCAGGATCTTGTACTTGTCCGGGTTGAACTGGCGACGATGGTCAGGACTCGATCCACCTCCTGGACCGCCGTGCAGAAATACCACCGGCTTGCCCTCGGGGTTGCCGCACAGCTCCCAATAAAGGCGGTGACCCTCACCTACATCGAGCATTCCCGTCTCATAGGGTTCGATCGCCGGATAAAGCGTGCGGCGCTTGGGGCTCATCGCGTCCATCAGAAGCTGAACTCCTCGTAGATGTGGGACACGTCACCGCCCCATTCGTTTGAATATTTGTTGAGCAGCCGGTCGGCTGGAGTGATGCCGGTGAGGACGACTTCCCTCAAGGGGTCGAGGAAGCCGACTTCATTGTCGCCCGCGCTGTTGAGACGCGCCCTCCGGGTGAGGCCACCCGCCGCGATCTCGAGCACGTCGCCGGCAAGCTCCTGCATCGATCGCCCATCGGGTGTCCGTGCATCGAGTGCGAGGCCTGGAACATCGCGCCTCAGCGTCTCGCGGCTCTCGATGGTCCAATCCTTGACCAGGTCCCAGGCGGCATCAAGCGCTTGATCATCATACAATAGTCCGACCCACAGCGCCGGAAGCGCGCAGATACGGCTCCAGCGGCCGCCATCGGCGCCGCGCATCTCGAGGAAACTCTTGAGCCTCACCTCCGGAAAGGCGGTCGAAAGATGATCCGTCCAGTCGCTGAAAGTCGGCTTTTCGCCCGGAAGCTGCGGCAGCTTTCCCTCGAGGAAGGCCCGGAAGCTCTGGCCGGCGACGTCGATATACTTCCCGTCGCGGTAGACGAAGTACATCGGGACATCGAGCATGTACTCGCAATAGCGCTCGTAGCCGAAGCCGCTCTCGAACACGAAAGGAAGCATCCCGGTGCGGTCGGGATCGGTGTCTTCCCAGATTCTGCTGCGGAAGCTCTTGTAGCCGTTGGGCTTTCCCTCGGTGAAGGGCGAATTCGCAAATAGCGCCGTCGCCACCGGCTGCAGCGCCAGGCCCACACGAAACTTTTTCACCATGTCGGCTTCAGACGAGTAGTCCAAATTAACCTGAATGGTACAAGTGCGAAGCATCATGTCGAGACCGAGCGTTCCGACCCGTGGCATGTAATCGAGCATGATGGCATAGCGCCCCTTGGGCATGACGGGCAGCTCGCTGCGCGTCTTGTCCGGCCACATGCCGAGGCCGAGGAAGCCAAGTCCCAGACGCTCGCCGACGCTCTTGCACTGGTCGAGGTGACGCGCTGCTTCCGCGCACGTCTGGTGCAGGTTTTCAAGCGGTGCACCGGAGAGCTCGAACTGTCCGGCGGGCTCGAGGCTGATCGTGCCGTCATAGGGGCCGATGAGCGCAATGATCTTGCCGCTTTCCTCGACCGGCTTCCATCCGAATTCGGTGAGGCCGAGAAGCAGATCCCGGATCCCGCCCGGCTCCTCCCACGAAGGCGCCCGGTGGTCCTCCAGCCGGTAGACGAACTTCTCGTGCTCGGTGCCGATACGCCACTTTTCGCGGGTCTTCTCGCCCCCTGCGAAGACGGACAGCAGGTCATCGCGGCTCTCGATGCGCGGACTGGCGCTATCGTCGGTACGGGTCGTCATGGCTGGCGGCGCTTAGCCGCCCCAAGATACGTGCGCCAGCGATTCTGACTTATGAGTCAATAAGCCGCCAGTCGCCTGCGATCGCCATGTAGCTTGCGAGCGCGGCAAGCGCCGCGGTTTCGGCGCGGAGGATCCGGGGGCCAAGCGATACGGGCGCCGAATTGGGAGCGGCTCGGATGATCGAGCGCTCCTCGTTGGTGAAGCCGCCCTCGGGCCCGGTGAGGATCAGCGCCGGACCCCGCCTAAAGGCGTTCGCAGCAGGTTCGCCTCCGCCCTCGTCCGCGAAATACAAGCGGCGGTCGGGATCGCGGTTTTCAAGGAGGCGCGTGAGCGCCACGGGCTCCTCTATTGCCGGAAGACGGGTCCGCCCGCATTGCTCGGCCGCCTCGATCGCGATCGCCTCGAGCCGCGCGAGCTTCACGCGTTCCGTCACTGTCCTTTGAGTCATCACCGGGAGAAGGCGATCCGCGCCAAGCTCGGTCGCCTTCTCAACGAGCCAGTCGGTCTGGCTTCTCTTTACCGGTGCAAAAGCGAGCCAGACCTCGCTTGCCGGTTCCCGATCGCGGGTCTGATGCTGGATGGCAAGGCTCATTCGCCTCTTGCCGGCCTTGGCAATGCGGGCCAGCCACTCGCCCGACTGGCCATCGAACACCAGAAGCTCGGCCCCGGGGCCGAGGCGCATCACATTGCCAAGATAGTTGGCCTGCGCCGCATCGAGCTTAAGGAGTTCACCCTTTGAGAGCGGCTGGCGCACGAACAAGCGGGGGAGGCTCTTGGGCGGCCATGCAGGCGTTGCGGGCATATGGTCGGGCTTATCCTGCCAGCAACCGTCAGGCCATGCCCAGCAAAGCAAACCCCCCGTGAAGGATGGAAAAAGACCTCGGCGCGGGCTCTCGATCGGCGCACGGGCGTCCCGCCACCCGGACTGCCGATGGGCACTCGACAAGCCTGCAGCGAGGCGCCCGCCGGCGGGGCCAGGCGTGTCCATGAGGCTGACCACCTGATCCCCACGCCGGTTTGTGCTGCCCCATGGAGCACGGGTTCATCCTCAAGACAAAAGTCGCGTGCGGCGTTAACTGGCAATTCGTGACAGCAGGCACGGATATCGTTCCCGACAGCGAACGGCGGGGCTTCATTGGCGCTTTGCCAGCCCGCCTGCGTCCTTTTGCGTCCCTCATGCGGCTCGACCGGCCAATCGGTACATGGCTTCTCTATTGGCCGTGCGCCTGGAGCGTCGGCCTTGCCGGCGTCGCAGGCCGCTGGGACCTGTTCCTGTGGCTTGGACTTGGAGCACTCGCAGCGCGCAGCGCCGGCTGCGTCTACAATGATATCGTGGACCGTGATCTCGACGTCAGGGTCGAGCGGACGCGGCTGCGACCACTGGCGAGCGGACGCGTGTCGCTTCGCTCAGCCTGGGCCGCGATTGCCCTCCTTTGCGCCGTCGGCATGGTCGTGGTCGCCGAGCTCAAATGGGTTGCAGCGATCATCGCTCTTCTCAGCATCATCCCAGTTGCAGCCTATCCGTTCATGAAGCGGATTACCTGGTGGCCGCAGGCCTGGCTCGGGCTCGTCTTCTCCTGGGGGGCGCTTGTCGGCTGGCCGGCCGTTACCGGGAGCTTCGCAATCGCCCCGCTTCTGCTTTGGCTGGGATCTGTCTCCTGGGTCATCGGCTACGACACGCTCTATGCGATCCAGGACAAGGAGGACGACGCGCTCATAGGCGTCAAATCCTCGGCTCGCCGCCTCGGCAAACACGCCCCGGCGGGAATCGCGATTTTTTACGCGATTGCGCTTCTCTTGTGGGGCGCCGCGGTCTGGAACGTCAGACCCGACTGGGTGGCGCTCCTGACACTGGTCCCCGCCGCGCTGCACCTTGCCAACCAGGCGCTTCGGGCAGACCCGGACGACGGCGATCTCGCGCTTCGCCTGTTCCGGTCGAACCGCTCGTTCGGCCTCCTCTTGTTTTTCGCAATGCTGGTCGTGGGCCTCTCGGCGCGCTAGGGCGCGCGGCTCATGCTCTCCCCCGCCGAAGCCAGGACCACCGCGGAAAAGCTCGTCGAGCGAGGGCTCCGGGCAGGAGCAAACGCCGCCGACGCCCTCTATGTCGGCGACCGTTCCTCGAGCGTGCAGGTCCGGCTCGGGAAGCTTGAGGATGTCGGACGCTCCGAAGGTGCGCAGGTCGGGCTTCGGCTTTTCGTCGGGCAGCGCTCGGCGACCGTCGCCTCGTCGGATCTTTCCGACGAAGTGCTTGGGATGCTTGTAGAGCGCTGCCTCGCCATGGCCCGCGAGGCGCCCGAGGACCCCTATGCCGGTCTTGCGCCCCCAGAGCTGCTGCAGCACGGAAAAAACCCGCGGCTGGATATTTCCGACCCCATCCATCCCGATCCCGAAGAGCTCCGGAGCAGGGCGCTCGAGGCGGAGAATGCAGCCCTTGGAGTGGTCGGCGTCACCAATTCGAGCGGAGCTGGTGCGAGCGCCTCGAGCACCATCATCGCACTTGCGACTTCGGGCGGGTTTTCGGGCACCTACGAGGGCAGTTCCCATAGCTGCTCGGCAACCATGATTGCCGGCGAAGGCCCGTCAATGCAGCGGGATCATGCCTGGCACAGTGCCCGCCATCTGCTCGATCTCGATGCTCCCCAAGCCATTGGCCGCAAGGCCGGGGAAAGGGCCGTCGCGCGGCTCAACCCGACAAAGCCAAGGCCCGGTCGCTATCCCGTGCTGTTCGACCCGCGTGTCTCTTCCACCTTGCTCGGTCATTTCGCGGGTGCGATCAGCGGTTCCGCAATCGCGCGGCGAACGAGCTTTCTCCAGGAGAAACTTGGAGAGCAGGTCTTCGCGCCGGGAGTGACCATGGTCGATGACCCGCTGCGCGAGCGGGGCCTGCGCTCAAGGCCATTCGACGGGGAAGGGGTGATGGTTTCACGCCAGGAGCTCGTCTCGAAGGGCGTTCTGGTGAAGTGGATTGCCGAAAGCGCTTCTGCGAGGCAGCTCGGCATCTTACCGACCGGGCATGCGGTGCGGGGCGTTGGCGGAGCGCCGGGGGCGAGCCCGAGCAACTTCTACCTTGCGCCCGGCAAGAGATCCCGTGAGGAATTGCTTGCCAGCGTTCCTGAGGCACTGCTCGTCATCGAGCTGATTGGCCAGGGCATCAATCCGGTGACGGGCGACTACAGCCGGGGCGCGGTGGGGTTCATGGTGCGCAACGGAGAGGTCGCCGAGCCCGTGTCGGAGATCACGATCGCCTCGAACCTCGTCGACATGTTTGCGACACTGGAGCCGGCCGCGGACCTCGAGTTTCGACGGGGAATCGACGCGCCGACGCTCCTGGTTCCGGAAATGACGGTGGCGGCGGCCTGATCTCAGGCGGCGATCCGCGAAAGTCCCAAACGCGCAATCTCGATCTTGAGACAGCGATCCATCACGACCTTGAGCCCTGCCGCCTCGGCCCTCGCGGCCGCTTCCTCGTTGATGACGCCGATCTGCAGCCAGACCGCCTTGGCGCCGATGAAGATGGCCTGGTCCACGGCTTCGCCCGCGGCCTCGGGTCGACGGAAGATGTCCACGATATCGATGGGAACGCCGATCTGCGCCAGTTCACGCCAAACGAACTCGCCATGGACATGTTCGCCCGTGATCTGCGGATTGACTGGAATGACGCGGTAACCGTGGTCCTGGAGGAATTTCATGACACCATAGGAGGGGCGTTGTGGCCGGTCCGAAGCGCCGATCATGGCGATGGTGCGGGCATTCTTGAGGAGTTCGGCAATCTCTTCGTCGGTCTCGAGCGGCATCCGGGGACTCCTCTTTGCGACAGCTTAATGCCCGAGCGCCTGAAGCAGTTTCGAAGCGAGGTCGGCGAACGGCCTGGCCTCGGCTGTATCGGATGCCGCGGGAGGCTGGCCTGCGTCGGAAGCTTCGCGAATGGCGATGGAAAGGGGGAGGCGTCCGAGGAAGGGCACGCCCATGTCGGTCGCGGCGGCCTCGGCGCCGCCAACGCCGAAGGGGTGAGAGGTGCCGCCGCAATGCGGACAGGAATAGGTGGCCATGTTCTCGATGATTCCGATTACGGGAACACTGGTCTTGTTGAAGAGGTCGACAGCCCGCCGGGCATCGATCAGCGAGAGGTCCTGCGGCGTTGAAACGATGAGGGCGCCGGCGGGCCGGGAGCGCTGGATGAGCGAAAGCTGGACGTCGCCGGTGCCCGGGGGAAGGTCGACGATCAACAATTCCGAATCACCCCAGTCAGCGTCGATGAGGTTGGCAAGGGCGCCCGTCGCCATCGGGCCGCGCCAGGCCAGCGCGTGACCTGGCGAAACCAGCTGCCCCAACGATAGAAAGCGGATGCCGTGCGCCTCGACGGGGATCAGCTTTTCATTTTCGGCCGTCGGCTTGTCGTGGCGTCCGAGCAAGGTCGGCTGTGACGGCCCGTAAACGTCGGCGTCGATGAGGCCGACCTTCTTGCCTGCGCGGGCAAGTGCGATTGCAAGGTTGGCGGAAACCGTGGACTTGCCCACCCCGCCCTTGCCGCTTCCGACGGCGATCACCGTCCTTGCAGTCTGGGCGGCGGTCATTGCGATCCGCACTTCCTTGACGCCGCTCATTGAAAGCGCCGCAGCGCGGAGCTCGTCCTCGAGCTCCTTGCACTCGCTCTCCCCAAGGCCCGTGGCGTCGACGATAATGGTCGCGACGTTGCCAGCGAGCTTTCTCGACCGGATACGTTGAGTGTGCGGCAGGCCCGTCAGCGGGTCGACAGACTGGTCCATGCGGGGTGACATAGGAAGCGCACGCCCGCTTGCCACTGTTTTTGTTGCACGGCGCTCCCTATACTTGCCGCGATGAACATCATTTCCGGGTGGGCAACGCGCGCGCGCGGCTTATTCACCGACACCAAAGGGCCTTGGGGTCCAAGCAGCAGCGATGGCGGCGGCAGCGACGTTCCGCCGACCGACGCTTCCAAGGGACCAGGCAACGGCCCCTGGGGCGAACCGACGCGGCGAGGCCGCCGCCCTGGTCTTGGGGGTGCCAACGTATCGGCGCTCGATGAGCTGCTCCGCCGGAGCCGCGCTCGCTTCGGTGGCGGGGGAGGAGGCGGGCTTCCGGGCCGCGCCGACCGGTCCCTGATTCTCTGGGCGATCGCGGGCTTCGTCCTCATCTGGCTGGTTGCGACCAGCATCCACTCGATTTCGCCAGGACAGCGCGGGGTCGTCACCCGCTTTGGCCGTTACAGCTACACGCTCGGGCCGGGCGTCGGTTTCACCCTTCCGGCTCCGGTCGAACGCGTGAAGAAGATCGACGTCGAGAAGATCCGCACTAACGATCTTGGCTCCCAGAGCAGCGAAGACCTGATGCTGACGGGCGACCAGAACCTCATCGACATCGCCTATTCGGTGCGGTGGAATATCAAGAGTCCCGAGCTTTACCTGTTCCAGCTCGACCAGCCGGACGAGACGATCCGGCAGGTTGGCGAGAGCGCGATGCGTGCGGTGATCGCGGAGGTCACGCTGCAGGACGCGATGGGCGACAAGCGCAGCGAGATCGAATCCAGGGTCGCTGATGGAATGCAGCGCGTGCTCGATGGCTATCACTCCGGCATCCAGATCCAGGGCGTTGCGATCCAGCAGGCCGATCCCCCGGGCGAGGTCAACGATGCCTTCAAGGAAGTCACTGCCGCCCAGCAGGATGCCAAGTCCTATGTGAACCAGGCGAATGCCTACGCACTTCAGCTGACCGCCAAGGCGCAGGGCGAAGCGGCGGCCTTCGACAAGGTCTACGAACAATATAGGCTCGCGCCGGACGTTACCCGCCGGCGCATGTATTACGAGACCATGGAGCAGGTGCTCTCGAAGGTGGACAAGACGATTATCGAGGCGCCTGGAGTTACGCCCTATCTGCCGCTGCCGCAGGTTCAAAAGCAACAACAGCAACAGCAACAGCAGCAGGAGCGGCAGCAGTGACCGATATCTTGCGTCGCCATCCGCTCGGCGCTGCGCTCATCGCCATCGCCCTGCTCCTGCTCCTTCTTGGCAGCTTCCCGATCATTCCGGAGACCAAGCAGGCGGTGGTGGTCCGTTTCGGCAAGCCCGAGCGGATCCTGAACCGCTTCGAGCCCGGAAGATTCATCGGGGGCGCGGGAGCAGGCCTCTCGTATCGCATCCCGTTCGTCGACGAGATCGTCTGGATCGACAAGCGCGTCCTCGCGGTCGACATGGAGCCCCAGCCGGTACTGTCGACCGATCAGCGGCGCCTCATGGTCGATGCCTTTGCGCGCTATCGCATCGTCGATCCGCTGCTCATGTACATTCGTTCGAACACCGAGGAGAACCTCCGCGGCCAGCTGCAGACGATCCTCCGTTCCGAGGTCCGGAACGAGCTTGCAAAACAGCCTTTTTCGGCACTTCTCTCGCCGGAGCGGCAGGGGGTGATGGACGACGTCAGCAAGGCGCTCAACGTGCAGGCTGCGAAATTCGGGGTCCAGATCGTCGACGTCCGGATCAAGAAGACTGATCTGCCTGACGGTGCTCCGCTCCAGTCCGCTTTCGAAAGCATGCGCACGGCCCGCCTCCAGGAGGCCCGCTCGATCCGCGCCCAGGGTGCCAAGCAAGCACAGATCATTCGTGCCCAGGCAGACGCCGATGCCGCCAAGACCTATGCGGCGAGCTTCGGCAAGGACGCCGATTTTTACGACTTCTACCGTGCCATGCAGAGCTATCAGACGACCTTCATCGGCGACGGACAGGAGAAAGCTGCGCCGACGACAATCATTTTGTCGCCGCAAAATGACTATTTGAAGGAATTTTCTGGACGCTCAAAGTGAACTCTGGCGTTCAAATATGGTTCATGCGGCTGGGCCAAAGCGCCCCTTGCGTCTCACCCCGATTGATGGAGTATCGATGAAGTCGAAGGAGTCCGGAAAAGTGCGCTATGCCTATGGGGTCGCAACGGCCCTGCTGCTCGGGGGGACGGCATTCTCTCTCGCCACGGGACAGGCGGGCGCGCAGGTCGCGCAAAATGCACCCGGCACTTCGGCGCTGGCGCCTCGGGGCGCACCGATGTCCTTTGCCGATCTTGCCGCCAAGCTGCAGCCGGCAGTCGTCAATATCTCGACCAAGCAGCGGGTTCCTGTCCGGACGCAGGCCGACCCGTTCGAGCAATTCTTCCGCCAGTTCGACCCCAGCCAGCAGGGCGGCAACGACAATAGCCAGGGAAGCGGCAGCGGCAGCGGCGGCGGCAGCAGCAGCGGCGGCGCCCAGCCCCGGACCCGCGAGGCGGGCTCGCTTGGCTCCGGCTTCATCATCTCTCCTGACGGCTATGTCGTCACCAACAACCACCTCATCCAGGGCGTGAACGGCACCGGCACGGTCGATACCGTGACGGTGATTACGACCGATCGCAGGGAGTATCCGGCGCGGATCGTGGGTCGTGACGAAACGTCCGACCTTGCACTCCTGAAGATCGAGGGTCGCAATCTGCCGTTCGTGCAATGGGGCGACAGCACCAAGGCCCGCGTCGGTGACTGGGTGCTGGCCATCGGCAATCCGTATGGACTTGGCGGAACCGTGACCGCCGGCATAATTTCCGCGCTCCACCGCGGGATTACCGGTGTCGGCGCCTATGATCGGTACATTCAGACGGACGCTGCCATCAACATGGGCAACAGCGGCGGCCCGATGTTCGACCTCAACGGCAACGTGATCGGCATCAACTCGGCCCTCATCTCGCCGACGGGAGCATCGGTCGGCATCGGCCTCGCCATCCCGGCAGAAGCGGCCAAGCCGGTGATCGACGCGCTGATGCGCGGCCAGCGTCCCTCGCGCGGCTACCTCGGAGTAAGCCTGCAGCCGGTGGACGAGGATCTCGCTCCCGCCCTTGGAATTCCAAAGGACACCGGCGAGCTCGTCCGCTCCGTGGTCCCGGGCGCTCCGGGCGCCAAGGCGGGGCTCGTCCAGGGCGACGTTATCGTGAAGGTGAACGGCCAGCAGGTGACGCCCGACCAGACCGTTTCCTATCTCGTCGCAAACACGAACGTCGGCTCGCGGATTCCGCTCGAAATCATTCGCAGCGGCAGGCGCGCGACCGTGACGGTCCAGGTGGCCGAGCGCCCGACCGAGGAGCAGCTCGCAAAGATCTCCGGCGGGGACTCCGGAACCCAGGGCGGCACTGGCCCGTCGGCAACGACGCCGCAGCGGGCGCTTGGCCTCTCGCTTGCGCCGCTCACCCCGGATCTTGCGCGGGCGGCCAATCTCCCCCCTGGTGCACACGGCGTGATCATCACGACCATCGACCCCAACTCGAACGCTGCCGAGCAAGGACTTCAGCGCGGCGATCTCATCACGTCGGTGAACAATCAGGCGGTGAACTCGCCGGCGCAGGTGATCGCAGCGGTCGATGCGGCACGCAAGGCAGGCCGTTCGAGTGTGCTGCTGCTTGTCCAGCGGGGGGCCACGCCGGGCGTGTTCGTCGGGATCGATATCACCGGCAAGTAAGCCGGGCGCCGTCTTCCCCTCAAGTCTCGTGCTCGCTAGTGCGGCTGGCGGATCGAGGAAGAGGCGAGCCGGGTGAGAAAAACAGCATCTTCATCGGGACGTGCGCAACCTGCGCCCGGCGTACCCTAGCGCCGGCCGGCGGTGATTGCGCTCGCGACATTGCTGCTTGCCCTGGCGCCGGTGTCTAAGGCATCGCTCGCCGGTACCTACGAAATTCGCCAGATGGAGATGGCTGGCGGCCTTGAGCTGAAGCGCGATGGTCGTTTCCGCTATGCGTTCACGTACGGCGCCCTCGACGAGGAAGCCGCCGGAAGCTGGACGTTCGATGGCCGGGCCGTTCGCCTGACCAGCAACCCGATGCCGAAACCCCCGAGCTTCGAGTTATTGCGGGACGACCCTGCACCAAGAGGCGAGCTCTATCTGAAACTTGAGGACCCCGGGTTCGAGTGGGGCCATCCCCTCTTTGCACTCGCGACAGACATGAAGCAGGAGTTCGAGATCGAGGCCGACGAGAATGGCCGCGTCGATCTCAGCGGCAAGCCCCCGGTGATGGCAATCGCCCCACTGATGCCCGTCTATGGACCGACCCGCGACAGCTTCACCCTGGCGAGTGATCGCGGGCATCGGCTCCTGTTTCGCTTTCACAAGAACGATCTGGGCAAAGCCGCGTTCAAGGATGAACCTCTGGAGGTCAGTTCCAAGGGTTTGCTCATGAACCGTTACGACAGCCAGATTCGCTTTATCCGCGTTCGGCCTTAAGAAGAGACGGGGAGAAAAGTGTCGGTGGCCGATCCGAATTGTGAAGTGATTGACGGGCTGGAGCGCGAATGGCGCGACGCCCTCTGCAGCAAGGACATGGACCGGCTGCAGTTGCTGGTTCACAAGGATTTCCTCCTGATCGGCACACGTTCGACAGGACCGTTCATGATGAACCGCCAGGAATGGATCGATGCGATCCAGCGGCGCGAAGTCGAGGCGATCGAAATCGAGGTCCTCGACGCGACCCGGGTGCGGGAGGTGATGATCGGTACCGTCCAGGCGCGCTGGCGCCTCAAATATCTCGGCAGGATCATCGAGGATTGCGTCGTGCTGACCGACGTGTGGGTGCACGACGACGGCCGGTGGCAGGCCATCAGGCGGCATTCCACGCCGGCCCCGCCAGGCGCCTGCATCAATTTGGGAGAATAGGATGGCTAACAGGGAGGGAGCGCGCGAGGGGTCGCGCGCTCGCGAGAACATCAAGGAACTGACGATAAGAGGCGTCATCCTCGGCGCGCTCATCACCGTCATTTTCACCGCGGCCAACGTCTACCTCGGCCTCAAGATCGGCATCACCTTTGCGACCTCAATTCCCGCGGCGGTGATTTCAATGGCCGTCCTGAAGGCGTTCCGCGATTCCACCATTCAGGAAAACAATATCGTCCAGACGATCGCGTCGGCGGCAGGAACGCTTTCCGCGATCATCTTCGTTCTTCCCGGCCTCATCATGGTCGGTTGGTGGACCGGCTTCCCTTACTGGCTTTCCGTCGCGGTCATTGGCATCGGAGGTATCCTGGGTGTCATGTATTCCGTGCCGCTGCGCCGGGCGCTCGTCACGGGGACCGACCTTCCCTATCCCGAAGGCGTTGCTGCAGCGGAGGTCCTGAAGGTCGGCTCGGGCGTGGGCGGCGCCGAGGAAAATCGCCGCGGCCTCGCCCTCATCAGCGGGTCGACGCTGGTTTCGGCGGCCTATTTCATCATTGCCAAGACGCGGCTTCTGGTTGACGCCGCAGCCCGCAATTTCCGCGTCGGAGCAGGTGCGAGCGGCATCTCTGCAAACCTTTCCATGGCCCTTATCGGCGTTGGTCACCTTGTCGGACTGGCGGTGGGCCTCGCAATGGTGGTGGGTTTGATCATCAGCTGGGTGTTCATCGTCCCCCACTGGACGCAGGACGCCGGCCTCATTGCCCAGGCCGCGGGCGACCTTGACAAGCTCGTCAGCACCGCCTTTCGGATGAAGGCGCGAATGGTTGGTGCAGGAACGATCGGCGTGGCAGCCATCTGGACGCTGCTGCGGATCATCGGACCGATCATCGCCGGGATCAGGGCGGCCCTTGCGGCCAATCGCGAGCGCAAGGCCGGGCGGGGCGCGGAACTGCCGATCACCGAGCGCGACATTCCGATCGGCATTGTGGGGGGCGTCATCCTCCTTTCGATGATCCCGATCGGATTTCTGCTGTACGCCTTCGGCAACACCGCGCCGATTGCGGCCAACCCGGGCCTCACGATCGCGATCAGCATCGTCTATACGCTCGTTGCGGGCGTCGTCATTGCCGCGGTCTGCGGCTATATGGCGGGGCTGATCGGTGCTTCGAACAGCCCGATTTCGGGCGTCGGCATCCTTTCCGTACTCGGCATCTCGCTGATCCTTGCCGCACTGTTTCCCGGAGTGGGGGGCGCCCTTACCAAGTCGCTCGTCGCCTTCGCCCTCTTCGTGACGGCGATCATCTTCGGCGTGGCGACAATCTCCAACAACAATTTGCAGGACCTCAAGACCGGCCAGCTCGTCGAGGCAACGCCATGGAGACAGCAGGTCGCTCTCGTCCTGGGCGTCATCTTCGGCGCGCTCGTCATCCCGCCCATCCTCGACCTTCTCAACACGGCCTTCACCTTCCAAGGAGCGCCCGGAGCAAAGGCGAATGCCCTCGCAGCGCCGCAGGCTGCGATCATCTCGACCATTGCGCAGGGGGTGCTGGGCGGAAGCCTCGACTGGGGCCTCATCGGTGAGGGCGCCGTCATCGGCATCGTTGCAGTGATCGTCGATGAAGTCCTGAAGCGAAGCTCAAGCGGGAAGAGGTATCTGCCGCCGCTCGCCATCGGCATGGGGATCTACCTTCCGATGGAGGCAACCTTGCTCATTCCGCTGGGTGCGGTCCTTGGCTGGTTTTACAACCGGTGGGCGCTGCGCTCGCCCAGTCCCGCCTTTGCCGAACGGATGGGCACGCTGATGGCGACCGGGCTGATCGTCGGCGAGAGCCTGATGGGCGTCGTCTACGCGTTCGCCGTCGCGGGCGCCGAGAAGGCGGGCTCCAAGGACAGCGCGAACGTGCTTGCTCTCATCGAGCCTTATTCGTCGGTAATTCTCGTCAGCATCGTCGTATTCGCAGTTGCCGTCGCGGGGCTTTACTGGTGGACCAAGGGGCGTGCCTCGGTCGCTCCGGCCTTCGATGATGCACCGACGCCGGAGCCGAGCTACCGCTAACGGCCGAGCACGGCTTTCGCCAGCGCCTTGGGCGGGAGCGGGTGGGCACCCGTTTCCGCCTTTCGCACCAGCTCGACGATCGCGCGATTGACAGGGGCTGCCCGTTGCAGCCGGTCGGCGAGCCGGACGAGTTCACCGTTCAGATAGTCGATCTCGGTCTTGCGGCCGGCGGCGAGGTCATCGGCCATCGACGAGCGTGCCTTGGCGTCGATTTTCCAACGGCTGATGAAGACGTTGTTGAACAGCCAGTCGGGAGAGCCCACGAGACGGGGCAGCACCTGCAGCGAAATCGGGCCGACCGCGATGGGTTCGATATCGGCGCGCTTGAGAAGATCGAGCCCCTCACGCAGCGAAGCGGCGAAAACCCGGCGGTAATCGCGCCGCTTCAGCTCATCCTGGAGCGTGCGGCCGGACAGCGCATTGACCGCATTGTTGAGATTGATGAGGAGCTTGCCCCAGGCAAGGCCGAGCATGTCGTCACTGATCTTGAGCGCTGCTGGACCCCCGTGCACGGCGTCTGCAAGCGCTCGGACGCTGGCGCGCTGCTCGGCATAAAGATCCCCGGCAACTCCCTTGTGGAAGCGTCCCTTGCCAAGATAGGCCACGTTGTAGGGCACCATTCCGCGCGCAACCTCGAACCGCCCGCCAAGACCCTGCTCGAGCACATCGACGTTGCTCACCCCGTTCTGGAAGCTGATTACGGTCGCGCCCGGCGTACCATGCGCGGCAATCTCGGCGGCAGCCGATTCCGTATCGCCGCTCTTGACGGTGAGGGCGATGACCTGGGCTTCCCCGAGCGCCTCAGGTCCGCAGCGATAGTCCACGTCTCCGGGCGCGAGCCGCGCCTCCCAGCCGGCGTAATCGCTGAGTGTCAGTCCGTACTGATCGACGTCCTTGGACAATTTCGGGCGGCCGATGAAGGTGACGTCGAGACCTGCCGCCGACCAGGCGCCGCCGATGAAACAGCCGACCGAGCCGGCTCCAAGAATTGCAATTTTTGGCCCCCCGGCCATGGCTCAACCCCTTCCGCGATAAGGCTGCACGCCCTGGTCCGGAAGCCACAGGCCGTCTGGCGGCGTGCCGCTCTGCCAGAAAACATCGATGGGAATGCCGCCACGAGGATACCAGTAGCCGCCGATGCGCAGCCACCTTGGTTGCATCTCCGCGACCAGTCGCTGTCCGATGCCGACGGTTACATCCTCGTGGAAACCGCAATGATTGCGGAAGGAGCCTAGGAACAGTTTCAGGCTCTTGCTCTCGACGATCGTGTCGGCCGGCGCATAATCGATCACGAGATGCGCAAAGTCGGGCTGGCCCGTCACCGGGCACAGCGAGGTGAATTCGGGTGCCGCGAAGCGCACGAGGTAAAGAGATCCCGGGCGAGGATTGGGGACAAAGTCGAGCGCCGCCTCCTCCGGCGAAGCGGGCAATGCGCTGGCCTGGCCGAGATGGCGCGTCTCCATGCAAGGCCACCTAGCAGCAGTCGCGCGGGCCGCCTATCCTTGGTCAATGGACTCGCTCGTCTCTACCGAGTGGCTTGGGGCACGCCTCGGCGAACCGGGCCTGGTTGTCGTCGACGCGAGCTGGTTCATGCCTGCCTCGGGCCGAAACGGCCGGGAGGAATATCTTGCGGCACATATTCCGGGCGCGCGTTTCCTCGACATCGACGAAGTGAGCGACCGGTCAAACCCTGTCCCGCACATGCTTCCGGATACCCAGGCCTTCGGTGCTGCGATGGAGCGGCTCGGGATCGGCAGCAGCGACCGCATCGTCGTCTACGACAATTCACCGACGCGCAACGCGGCTCGCGGTTGGTTCATGCTTCGTCACTTCGGCGCCGATAAGGTCGCGATACTCGATGGCGGCTTCCAGAAGTGGAAGGCCGAGAGCCGTCCCGTCGAGAATGGCGAACCTCAAGCCCGCAACGCCCGCTTCGACGTCCGCGAACGGGACGAGATCGTTAGCAAGGCGCAGCTCCTTGCCGGAAGCAATCTTCCATGGCTCGATGCGCGGGGCCGCGCCCGCTTCGAGGGAAGCGAGGCCGATCCTCGTCAAGGGGTTGCCCCGGGCCATGCACCGGGAGCCCGCAACCTTCCCTTCGGCTCACTCTACCGCGACGACGGCACCTTTAAATCACTCGATGAAATCCGCGCCCTGTTCCTCGAAAGTGGCGTTCCGATTGACGTGCCCTTCATTGCCAGCTGCGGCTCTGGAGTGACTGCCAACAGCCTCATCTTTGCCGCGCACCTCGCCGGCAATGATGCAACGCGACTCTATGACGGCAGCTGGAGCGAGTGGGGCGCCGATCCCTCGACGCCGAAGATCACCGGGCCTGCCTAGGCGAGCACGATGCCCGCGACGTCGCGAAGCTCGCGGCGGATTTCATCGACCAGGGTCCGGCTGGCCTGGGCGTGCGGCTCACGACCTTCGTGGCGAACTCCAAGCAGTGCCTCGATTCCCGCCGCAGTCTGTCCGACGAGCCGTCCCGAACGCCGCTCGAACCAGCGCTGCCGGGCTTCGCCGGCCTCGTCCCAGGCTCGGGCCAGCCGGTCGTCGAGGTCGTGCGCGGGTCCCTCACTGAACCCGCCGTCCACGAGCCGCAATGCGTGGCGAACGCTCGCGAGCCTCGAAACCGCCTCGTCATAGTCGAGTGGTTCTTCGGGCTGCGCCTGCGGGATCAGGTGAAGCATCTGCCCGGGCTAATCCGGACAGGGCTAAGGAAGTGTTAAGCGCCGCTCTTCTCGTCGACGTCGCGCAGGATCCAGCCGCGCTGCGGGATCGTCTCGATAAACTCGGCGCCGCCGCTTGCATTGCGCAGCTTCTTGCGGAGCTTGGATATGAACACGTCGATGATCTTGGGCTGCGGCTGGTCGTCGGCGCGGCGATAGAGGTGCTTCAGCAGCATCGCGCGCGTGACCACGTTGTTGCGCGCGAAAGCGAGGAGCTCAAGCACGCGATATTCCATTTCGGTGATCCCGATCGGGTGACCGTCGATGCGGATCAGTCGCTGGACCTGGTCGACCGAGAGGCGCCCGCCGCAAAGGCTTTCGGGCATCTCGCCGCCGGTGGACTTGAGGCTCGCAAGCAAGCGGGAAGCGGCTTCCTCGCTGTCTTCGGGAGAAACGGTCCGCGGCGAGCCAATGATCGCCTGCTGGATGTCTGCCAGAAGCTTGTGCGCCTCCTCGACCAGGCGCGTGCCCTCCTCGAAGCGGCGGCGCGACCGGTCGAGCATCGATTCGATCTCGACGAGACGGGCGGGGACGTTTGTTTCGGCCATGGTTGCCATTCGCTCTCGCTCTTATTGCCCGGTCTGCGCCGATGCGATGTTGGTGCTGGTGTTCTGGGCCGACAGGATCTGCAGCGTCGTCGGACCCTTGTCGACGACGCGGGTCTGAGGATCCCAGACCTGGCTGCGGATCCCGACCTGCGCGTCGCTTCGGCCTGCAGCATCGAGCAGGCTCGTCTCGCCGGGACTGCGCGGCGCCGGCCCGCCGAAGAGGGCGTCGATTGCCTGCTGCTGCGCCTCGCTGGGCGTCAGCCCGGCGGTGCCCGCCACTGGCGGTGCAAGGTTGAAGTCCGGCGGAATGATGAGCGGCGCGTTGCGGGCCACTGCAAATTCGTCTGGCGTGCGCGAATGGCTCCGGAAGGCTCCGCACCCGCTCGTGGTCACCGCCGCTGCAAGAACCAGAGCGGTCAAGGCTTTACGCATGTTCGATCGTCTCCTCGGGGTCACTGCCCTTTGCCTGATCCTTACGGCTCAGGAACGCGCGCAGCAACAGGATCACGACGGCAATGCTAATCGCCGCATCGCCGACGTTGAATATCAGAAAGGGGCGCCAGGCGCCAAAATGCAGATCGGCGAAGTCGACGACATAGCCGTGCCGGGTGCGGTCGAGGATGTTTCCGAGGGCACCGCCAAGCACCATCCCAAGCGCGACGAGGTCGACGCGACTCTTTTCGCGGACCATCCACCAGGCAACGCCGACGGCTATTGCGCTCGTCAGTCCCACCAGCATCCAGCGACCAATTTCGGTCGTCGCGTTGAGCAGCCCCAACGAGATGCCGTTGTTTTCCGTATAGGTGAACTGGAAGATCGGCAGCAGGTAATGGACCGCCCCCTCGTAATTGACCCCGAGCGGCCCGGTCACGAACCATTTCGCAAACTGGTCGAGGGCGAACACGGCCAGTGCGACCAGGAACCCCGAGGTCCGCCTACCCATTCACCACCTCGTCACAGCGGGCATCAAGACCTGTCTCCTCGCCAACGTCCGGCCGATGCCTCCAGCAGCGGGCGCATTTGGGGTTGCTTGTCTTCACGACCTTCCACTCGCCTTGATGGACTGTCGAGGTAATGAACAGCTCTTCAAGCAGGGCTGCGTTTTCCTCGCCCGGGACCCAGACCTCGGCTTCGAGGCTCGACCCGAGCACCTTGTCGCGGCGAAGCGGCTCGATCCGCTCGGTGACGTCCGCGCGGAGCGCCCGCAGTCTTGCCCAGCGATCCGCGTCGGCATCGACCTGCGGAACGACCGGCCATTCGAGGAGATGTACAGAGCCGGCGTCCGGAAAGCGCGTGCCCCAGACTTCTTCGGTCGTGAACACGAGAACGGGAGCGAGCCAGCGAACCAGCGCATGGAAGAGGATGTCGAGCACGCTCCTGTAGGCGCGGCGCTTGGTTGCCTCTTTCGAATCGCAATAGAGGCTGTCCTTCCGGATATCGAAATAGAAGGCCGAGAGGTCGTTGTTGGCAAAGTCGCCAAGGAGCCGGGTGTAGGTGTTGAAGTCGAAGTCATGCACCGCGCTGCGGAGCTTCTGATCGAGCGCCGACGTCAGGTGCAGCATGTAGCGCTCGAGCTCGGGATAGGCCGACAGGTCGTCCAGCCGCTCTTCTTCGCTGAAACCGTCTAGCGCGCCCAAGAGATAGCGGAAGGTGTTCCTGAGCTTGCGATATTGGTCGGCAACCCCGGCGAGGATTTCTTTTCCGATCCGGTGGTCCTCGGTGAAATCGACCGACAGCGCCCAGAGCCGCAGAATATCGGCGCCGTATTCCTTCATGAGTTCGATCGGGTTGATCGTGTTGCCGAGGCTCTTGGACATTTTCATGCCCTTGGCGTCCATCGTGAAGCCGTGGGTGAGCACGGCATTATAGGGGGCCCGGCCTCTGGTCCCGCAGCTCTCGAGCAGGGATGACTGGAACCAGCCGCGGTGCTGGTCTGAGCCTTCAAGATAAAGATCGGCAGGCCAGCGCTCTTCCGGCCAGTGTCCGCTCTCCAGGGTGAAGACGTGCGTGCAGCCGCTGTCGAACCAGACGTCCAGAATGTCGGTGACCATCTCATAGTCTTCGCGATTGCGATTTCCGAGGAAGTCAGCGGCGTTCTCTATACTCCACGCGTCCACGCCCTCGCGTTTGAACGCCTCGACGATGCGTTGATTGACCTCGCGGTCAACCAGCAGCGCGTTGGATTTCTTCTCGACGAACACCGCGATCGGCACGCCCCATGCCCGCTGGCGGCTCAGTACCCAGTCGGGCCGCTGCTCGACCATCGAGCCGAGGCGGTTCCGGCCTTTCTCCGGGACGAAACGCGTGCTGGCGATCGCGTTCATTGCCAGCTGGCGGAGCGTCGGTGCTTCGCTGCCGTTGAGGGGATCCAGACCTCCCTCATTGTCCCAGCGCTGCTCTGCGCGGCTTTCGGGGGTCAGGTGCGGCAGCCGCTTGTCCATGGCGATGAACCATTGGGGCGTGCAGCGGTAGATGACCTTGGCCTTCGAACGCCAGCTATGAGGATAGCTGTGCTTGAAGTCGGCGGTTCCCGCGAGGAGTGCGCCCGCATCGCGCAGGTCCGAGCAGATCGGGCCGTCGGGCGCGTTGAACTTCGCGTTGATGACGCTTCCCTGGCCGCCGAGCCAAGCCCAGTCGGAGCGGTAGAAACCGCCAGCGTCAACCGCGAAGACGGGATCGATACCGTTAGCCCGGCACAGCTCGAAATCGTCCTCGCCATGGTCAGGCGCCATGTGGACGAGCCCCGTACCCTGGTCGGTGGTCACAAAGGCGCCGGGAAGGAACGGACGGGGCGTTTGAAAGAAGCCGCCCCGTTCGTGCATCGGATGGCGGGCGATGGTCCCGGCAAGAGCCGACCCTTCGATCAGCATTCCCTTCTTGGCTGCCTCTCGGACTTCGGGAGCTTCGTCCGGGCGCGCCCGAGCGAGAAAGTCATCGGCAAGGTCGGCGGCAACGAGATAGCGCGCCGTGCCCAGCTCAAGGACCGTGTAGGTGATATCCGGGCTGTAGGCGATCGCCTGGTTTACAGGAATGGTCCAGGGCGTGGTGGTCCAGATGACTGCCTTCGCGCCTACGAGCTCGGGAAGATCGCTCGTGGTGATCTCGAAGGCGACGTCGATCTGCGTCGAGACGATGTCTTCATATTCGATCTCGGCCTCGGCAAGCGCGGTCTTCTCGACGGGAGACCACATGACGGGCTTGGCGCCCCGGTAGAGCTGGCCCGTCTCGGCGAACTTGAACAGCTCGGAAACGATGGTCGCTTCCGCTCCCTTGGCCATCGTGAGGTAGGGATTGTCCCAGTCGGCGCTGATGCCGAGGCATTTCAGCTGCTCGCGCTGAACATCGACCCAATGCTGCGCGTAGGCGCGGCACTCCGCGCGGAATTCGCGAACCGGCACCTCGTCCTTGCTCTGCTTCTTCTTGCGATATTGCTCCTCGACACGCCACTCGATCGGGAGCCCGTGGCAGTCCCAGCCGGGCACGTAGGGTGCGTCCTTGCCCAGGAGCGTCTGGGTGCGCACGACCATGTCCTTGATCGTGTGGTTGAGCGCGTGGCCGATGTGCATGTCGCCGTTGGCGTAGGGCGGGCCATCGTGGAAGATGAACTTCTCGCGTCCCTCGCGGGCGCGCCGGATCTGCCGGTAAAGTCCCTCGCTTTCCCATCGCGCGGCGATTGCAGGTTCCTTTTGCGGAAGCCCCGCCTTCATCGGGAAATCGGTTCGCGGCAGGAAGACCGTCGAGCGGTAGTCGGTCTTGGTGGTTTCCGGGGCGTCAGCCATTGGCGCGGGCTCTAGCGGTCACTCGTGAGATTGCAAATTGATGGGTTCAGTCAAGGGCGAGCAGATGCCGCGCCTTCGCTTCGTCCTCACGCATATGGGCAACCAGAGCCTCGATGTCATCGAACTTCTTCTCGTCCCGGATGAAGGCGTGAAGCGCGACCTCGATCTTTCGCCCGTAAAGATCCCCGGCAAAGTCGAGGAGGTGCGTTTCGAGCAGTTCCTGTGGCGGCTCGAACGTCGGACGGACGCCAAGGCTAGCAACGCCGGGATGCTCGCTTCCATCGTCGAGAGTCACGCGCACGGCGTAGATGCCGTATCGGGGTCGCTGATAGTCGCCGAGCGTCATGTTCGCAGTCGGGTAACCGAGCTCACGCCCGCGGCGGTCGCCGCTCTGAACGACCCCTTCCACCGCGAAATCGCGGCTGAGGAGCCGCGTCGCAGTCGCAAGATTGCCGGTCTGGAGCGCCTCGCGGATCCGCCCCGAGGAGATCCGCGTCGTCCCAAGGAGCACCGGCGGCACCGTCTCGGCGACGATGCCGTTCTCCTCGCCAAGTCTCCGAAGCATGAGGACGTCGCCCTTGCGGCCGCGGCCGAAAGTGAAATCATCCCCGGTGACGACACCGGCGGCGCCGATCTGGCCGGCAAGGACCTCGCTGACAAAATCCTCGCTCGAAGTGACTGCGAGGGCCTTGTCGAACTGGAAGACGAGCATCGCATCCGCACCGGCGTGGGCGAACAGGACTTCCCGCTGGTCGAGGCTCGTAAGCCGGAAGGGCGGGACGTCAGGCTTGAAGAAGCGCACCGGGTGAGGATCGAAGGTGGCGACGATCACCGGACGGCGCTCGTGGAAAGCGCGCTGGATTGCCCGCCCGACCACTGCCTGGTGGCCAAGGTGGAAACCGTCGAAGTTGCCGAGGGCGACAATACTCCCCTGAAGACTCTCGGGGATGCCGCCGGCGAGGGTCAGGCGCTGCATTGTAGCGGGCCTTAATGGGTCGGGAGGTGTTTGCGAAGGAGCCGGTATTCGTGGACAGCGAGCGCGATCACGAACAGGTCGAATATGCTGAGCAGGATAAGGCCGATGTCGTGGGTGAAGCTGAAACGATAGAGCTGGTAGGCGATGAAGAGGGCAAAGACGACGATGCTGGCCGGATATGCCCAGAGCCTTTCGCGCAGGAGAAAGAATACGAGGACGACTTTTACGAGGCCGTGACTGAGGAGGTAAAAGGCGTAGAATCGCTGCTCTGAGGCGGGGAAATGACGCGCGATCCACTCGTGCCTGCCGAACTCGTCGAGCCCGCGTGCAATCGTATCGGCGCTGAAAAAGTAGAGTGCGAGCCCGCCCGCGATTTCGATCATCGCGTGGAGGCCCTTGGCCAGCACGCTGACGACGAACATCTGGTGAATGCGCTTTTCCTGCATGGCGGGCTTCAACGCTTGGATTTCCGATTCGGAGTCAACCGCTTGACTTCGCTGGGGGCCAATCCTATCTCCAGTCGTATCCCGATCCACCGGTTCCGGCGGCGCATTCGTGCGCGCGTCGGTTTTTCGTTTAGGAAACGGGAATTTCTGGCGACGAGATGGGGCGGTTGGCGCCCTGTGGAGCTTGAAGAAGGGTAACGAATGGCTCGAATTGCCGGGGTCAACATCCCCACCAACAAGCGCGTTGAAATCGCGCTGACCTATATCCACGGAATAGGCCGAACCACGGCCAAGAAAATCACCGAGCAGCTTGGCATCGCTCCTGAAAAGCGGGTGCAGGACCTCACCGACCAGGAGGTGCTCCACATTCGCGAGGCGATCGACAAGGACTTCACGGTCGAGGGCGACCTTCGCCGCGAGACCGCGATGAACATCAAGCGGCTGATGGACCTCGCCTGCTACCGCGGGCTTCGCCATCGAAGGGGCCTTCCGGTCCATGGCCAGCGCACGCACACCAACGCGCGCACCCGCAAGGGCAAGGCCAAGCCGATCGCGGGCAAGAAGAAGTAATCTTCGCTCTCAGCTGCAACTACACGCCCTTGAAGAAAAGCTAAGGGCGAACGGCGATTAGGAACGGATTAGAATGGCTCAGGCACCGCAGCGCATCCGCAGGAGGGAGCGCAAGAACATCTCAGCAGGCGTCGCACACGTGAACGCCAGTTTCAACAATACCATGATCACCATCACGGACGCGCAGGGCAATGCCATCGCGTGGAGCTCTGCCGGAATGATGGGCTTCAAGGGGAGCCGCAAGTCCACGCCCTACGCGGCGCAGGTCGCGGCCGAAGACGCGGGCCGAAAGGCAGCCGAGCATGGCGTCCGTACGCTCGAGGTCGAAGTGAAGGGTCCAGGATCAGGCCGGGAGAGCGCTCTTCGCGCGCTCCAGGCAGTCGGCTTTACGATCACGTCGATCCGTGACGTCACCCCGATCCCCCACAACGGGGTCCGGCCCTCGAAGCGCCGCCGAGTCTAAGCCTTTTCGCCGAAAGCGGTTCTTTCGGCGAGGAGCAGAGAAAAGAATTTGAACCTAGAGGGTTATGGCAATTGCGCCTCCCTCGCACTGCCAAGGGATGAAAATGGCCGTCAACGCAAAGAACTGGCAGGAACTGAAGAAGCCCAACGCGCTCGAGAAGAAGCAGTCGGGAGGCGACAGCCGCCGCCGTGCCGTGTTCGTCGCCGAACCGCTGGAGCGCGGTTTTGGAATGACGCTCGGCAACTCGCTTCGCCGCGTGCTCCTTTCCTCGCTTCAGGGTGCTGCCGTGACGTCGATCAAGATCGACGGCGTGCTGCACGAGTTCTCGAGCCTCGCTGGCGTTCGTGAGGACGTCACGGACATGGTGCTCAACATCAAGCAGATCGCGCTCAAGATGGAAGGCGAGGGTCCGCGCCGCCTTCATCTCTCCGCGACCGGCCCCGCCGAAGTGACGGCCGGCATGATCGCGACCACCGGGGACATGGAAGTCACCAACCCCGACCTCGTGATCTGCCATCTGGACGACGGGGCGACCCTCAACATGGAGCTGACCGTCGACATCGGCAAAGGTTATCAGCCGGCCGCTTCCAATCGGCCGGCCGACGCGCCGATCGGTCTCATCCCGGTCGATGCGCTGTACAGCCCGGTGCGCCAGGTTGCGTACAAGGTCGAGAACACCCGCGTCGGCCAGGAGCTCGACTACGACAAGCTCACTCTGACGATCGAGACGGACGGCACCGTCACGCCGGAAGACGCTCTTGGTTATGCTGCGCGCATTCTCCAGGACCAGTTGCAGCTTTTCGTCCACTTCGACGAGAGCCAGGTACGTATGGCTCCCTCGCCGATGATCGGGCAGGCGGTTCCTATGGCGGCCGAGGCGCCGACCGACACCAACCAGCTCAATCGCTACCTCTTGAAGAAGGTCGACGAGCTCGAGCTGTCGGTGCGCAGCGCCAACTGTCTCAAGAACGACAATATCATCTACATCGGCGACCTCGTTCAGAAGACCGAGGCCGAGATGCTCCGCACGCCGAACTTCGGCCGCAAGAGCCTCAACGAGATCAAGGAAGTGCTCGCCAGCATGGGCCTTCGCCTCGGCATGGATATCCCCGGCTGGCCGCCGGAGAATATCGAGGAGATGGCGAAGAAGCTCGAGCAGGAGATGCTGGGCTAATCGCGCCAGCATTCCTGGTTTCGTCGGAACACAAGGGGCCGCCAATCTTGGCGGCCCCTTTTTTTGTCCGCGGGCCGGAACGACGCCGGGGGCCTGCTTGTGCAGCCCGCCTCCGTCGAAAAGGCTGAGACGCGTGGCCCGCTCCGAGGGACTCGAACCCCCAACCTTCGGGTTCGAAGCCCGACGCTCTATCCGGTTGAGCTAGGAGCGGTGCGCTTCGCGCCTATAGCGAAATTCGCAAAGCACAGTCACGCCCAAGGACCGCTCGTTACTCCGCTGCAACTGGCCTGGCGACTTCGTGGGCGTCCTCGCCGACGAGGCGATGGAAGAGCCGGCCGATACGGGCTTCCATGGAGATAGCGATGGAAAAATAGGCGGGCACCAGCAGCAGGGTGAGCATCGTTGAAAAGATCAGGCCGCCGATCACGGTCACGCCCATCGGTGCACGCCAGCTCGAATCGCCGGTGAGGGAAAGCGCAATGGGGAGCATGCCTGCGACCATCGCGACGGTGGTCATGACGATCGGCTGGGCTCGCTTGTGACCGGCCTCCCGAATTGCCTCGTCCTTCGCCATCCCGTGGTTCATCATCTCGACCGCGAAATCGACCAACAGGATCGAATTTTTCGCGACGATCCCGAACAGCATCAGGATACCGATGAATACCGGCAGCGATAGCGGCTGCCCTGCAACGTGCAGGCCAAGCGCAGCCCCGAGAGGGCAGAGCCAGAGCGAGCCCATGTTGACGAACGGGGAAAGGAACCGCCGGTAGAGCAGCACGAGGACGGCAAAGACGAGCAGCACGCCGGCGAGCAGCGCGACAATGAAATTGCGGATCATCTCGCCCTGCCACTTGGTCTGCCCAAGGTTGAGGCGCGAGACGCCCTCCGGGAGGCCGCGGACAGAAGGCAGCATCTCGATCTTCTTCCAGGCCTGGCCGCTGACGAAACCCGGGGCAAGGTCGGCGCCGATGGCGATCCGGCGCTGCTGAGCTGTTCGCTGGATGCTGACGGGACCGGCGCCAAAGCTGATTTCGGCTACCGACCGCAGAGGAACCGAGTTGCCGTTCGCAGTCGGGACGGGAAGGTTTTCCAGCGTGGCGATGTCGCGCCGCTTGGTTTCGCTCAGGGACACTTGGATCGGCACCTGTCGGTCCGAGAGCGAAAACTTGGCGCTGTTCTGCTCGATATCGCCAAGGGTTGCGATGCGGATGGTCTGGCTGAGCGCAGCGGTGGTGACCCCGAGGTCGGCGGCAAGATCGAAGCGCGGCTTGATGGTGATTTCAGGCGTTGCAAGGTCACCCGCCACGCGCGGAGACCGCAGCTCGGGGAGAGTCTGCATCTCCGCTGCGATCCTGTTCGCGGCTGCTTCGAGCTTGGCGGGATCTTCGCCGCCGAGGTAGAGCATGATGTCTCGCGCAGCGCCCCCGGGACCGCCGCCGTTCTGGCTCTGGAAGTTGACGCGGGCGTCCGGGATGTCGGCGAGCGCCGGCGCAAGTGCGCGTTCGAACTGGATGCTGGTAACCGTGCGATCCTTTTTCAGCTTGAGTTCGACGGTACCGCTCGCAACGTTGATCCGCTCGAACGCCCGCTCGACTGCTGGATCCTTGCGCACCACGGCCGCAACCTTGTCGATCACCGCCTCGGTCTGTTCGAGCGTGGAACCCGGAGGCAGGGCTACCTGGATCGTGGAGGCGTCGAAGTTGATGGGGGGCTGGAACGTCATCGGCAGCGTGGCGATGAGGATTCCCGTTACGACCAGAGCGCCCGCACCCACCGCCACCATGACCAGCCGGTGGTCGAACCTCAGGCTCTTGATCTTGCCCCACAGACCCGGTTTCCTGAGCGCGTAGGCGTGCGCCTTGGACGTGTTGAGCGACCAGGTCAGCAGGCTGAGATACTTGTCCATCGCTGGACCGGAGGCATGCGGCTGAATGCCTTTACCGCGCAGGAAATAGGCGGCGATCAGCGGCGTGATCATGCGCGCGACGAGAAGGCTCATCATCACCGCGACGACTACGGTGAATCCGAATGCCTTGAAGAACTGGCCCGAAATGCCCGGCATCAGTGCGACCGGAAGGAAGACGGCGACGATCGACATCGTCGTTGCAAGAACGGCAAGGCCGATTTCATCGGCGGCGTCGAGGGCGGCCTGGTAGGCCGATTTCCCCATGCGCATGTGCCGCACGATATTCTCGATCTCGACGATGGCATCATCGACCAGCACGCCCGCCACCAGGCTCATCGCCAGCAGCGAGAGACCGTTGAGGTTGATTCCCAGCATATCCATGAACCAAAACGCAGGGATCGCGGACAACGGGATGGCGAGCGCTGAAATCGCCGTCGCTCGAATATCGCGAAGGAACAGCAGAACCACGAACACGGCAAGGACGGCGCCCTCGAGCAATCCCTCCATCGCGGATTTGTACTGGTTCTTCGTATAGTCCACCGAGTTGTTGATTTCGGAGAAGCGGACCCTGGGATCGCCTTTCTGGATTTCATTCAGCGACTTCCAGACGTCATCGTAGACGGTGACGTCTGACGAGCCTTTGGCCCGCTGCACGTTGAAGCTGATCACCTGCCGGCCATTGAGCTTCGCAAGGGTGCGCTGCTCCGAATAAGCATCCCTTACCGACGCGATGTCGGCCAGGCGCACCATGCGTCCGCCGGGAAGCGAGATCTGCGTTTGGGAAAGGTCGTAAGCAGTCGGTGCATTGCCCAGCACGCGCACCGACTGTTCAGAGCCTGCAATCTCGGCCCGGCCGCCGGCTGCATTCATGTTCAGCGAGCGAAGCTGCTGGTTGACCTGCGCTGCTGTAAGGCCCTGAGCCTCGAGGGCCGCGGGATCGAGGATGACGCGGATCTCGCGGTTCACGCCGCCTTCACGCGATACGCCGGCGACGCCGGCGATGGCCCGAAGCTTCTTGGCGACACTATTGTCGATGTACCAACTGAGCTGCTCGAGCGTCATGTCGGTGGTTTCGGCCGAGACGAAGACGATCGGCGTTGCCGAAGTATCGAAGCGCTGAACGGTGGGCTCGAGGATGCCTTCAGGAAGATTGCCGCGGATCTGCGCGATGGCGTTCCGAACATCGTTGACGGCACGGTCGACGGGTGTTCCGATTTGAAGCTGGACGATCGTATTGCTGTTGCCCTCGCTCACGGAACTATCGATTTCGTCGACTCCGTTGACCCCGCGGACGGCGGCCTCGATCTGCTGTGTGACCTGCTTTTCCATCTCGGCGGGAGCAGCACCAGGCTGGCTCACTCCGACGACGACGACGGGGAACTCGATGTCCGGGTTTTGAGTGATCGTCATCCGGCTGAAGGAGACGATGCCGGCCAGCATCAATCCGACGAACAACACGATCGGTGCGACCGGATTCCGGATGCACCAGGACGAGATATTTCGGAAATTCATGGGCCAAAAACGTTCCGGCTTGGAATCGGGACCAGCTTTTGCTCAGGCCAGCGCCGGCGACCGCGCGGGCCGGGTCGCTTGCCCCAAACCCGGGGGACGGGGTTCAGGCGCGGCATTGGCTGACAAGAGAGTTGATGGAGAAGCTGGATCGATGTCGCCACGAGCGCGAGGCATTTGTGCCGAATGACGCGATCGTGGCATAATACAGGAAACAGGCGCCGCATCGGCGAAGATGCTGCTGGTGCGCCGCTCGATGCGCAAGCATGGGCTGGGGGGCAATCATGCGTCCATCATACATTTGCGTCATTGCTCTGGCGGCGATCCTTTCGCCATCTTTGGCGATCGCACCAGCCATGGCAACCAGCGCTCAGGCCGCGCCGGGTTCAGATGCGGCGGAAGAGGCTCGAGCCCTGCGTTCGCATGCGCCGTGGCAGGCCGAAATCTATTCCAATTTCACCAATTGGACGCAGAAGGATCTTGAGGCGCACAAGCTTTGGGAACTGCCACATCGCTGTGGGGGCTCGCTCATCGCTGACCACTGGGTCCTGACCGCTGCCCACTGCATCGACCAGCAAAAAGTCGACAAGGGCTATCGGGTGAGGCTCGGGACGACCGAAATCGACGATAATTCAGGGGTCACCTACAGAATTGACCGAATGGTGATGCATGGCCGCTATGATGCGGAGCACCATTTTAACGACATCGCGCTCGTTCACTTCGTGGCAGACGAACTCACGGACCGGGGCAAGGTCGCCAATGTCGCTCGCATTCGGCTGTATGGCACTAACTCGGGCGACGGAGCGGTCGGACCCCGGTACCGCCGTGACCGTGACGGGGTGGGGAAGAACGTCTGAGGGCGAGGACGCGGGCCTTAGCGCTACATTGCTCGAGGCGGACCTTCAGACGCTCGATTGCGAGGGTATCCCCGAGTATCGGGGCCACGTCACGAATTTCATGCTTTGCGCGGGCGCGCCGGGAAAGGACAGTTGCCAGGGCGACAGCGGCGGCCCTCTTGTCCTCACTTATGGCGAGCCGGTCCTCGTCGGTATCGTAAGCTGGGGGGCTGGGTGCGGGCGTCCCGGACAACCCGGCGTCTATGTCCGGATTGATCGTAATCATTATCTGAACTGGATCCGCCGCGCGATCGCGGCGGATCCGCATGTGAACAGCCTGAACTAGCGGGTGTCGCCAATACCGCGGGTATCTCCGATGCCGCGCGTGTCGCCTATCCCGCGCTGCTCGCCAGCTTCGTCCTGGGTTTCATCTCCAACAAGACCAAGATCGCCGTCACCGGCGTCAGGCTGGTTCTGCTCGTCCTGGACGTTCTGAGCGTCCGCTTCATCCTTGACAGGTTTGCCACCGACAACCATCGCAGCCCTCCTTCGCTATCCGAGGAAGCGGATTGTCTCACGGATCAGGTCCGCCGCAAAGGGGCTGTCGTCTACAAGTTCAAGGAGCGCATCAGCGGCGCGAAGCGTCGATCCTTGCGGATCGGGTCGAGAAGCGGGTCCGTAGCGGCATAAATGAGGCCAGAGTCGCCAACCTCATGTGCCCGCTGCAGCGCCCTCAGCGCGTCGTCCGGCTTTCCCCATTGCGCCAGGACCTCGGCCTGCTGGTAAACGGCGCTGTCGCCGACCTTTGACACGAGATCTGAAAATGCCTGCTGCGCTGCTGCCCGATTGCCGAGCTTGAACTCGGCAATCGCGAGGCCGCTGAAGTGGAATTGGGCCTCCGGCTCGGCGGCAAATTCGCGCTTTGCCTCCGCGTAACGGCCTAGGCCCAGCAGAGCGCTTCCAGCCAGCGCGTGCGCGTAGGTCATCTTGGGATTGAGCTCGAGCGCGCGCTTCAGTGGAGCGAGCGCATCGGTGTAGCGGCGGGCGGCATAGGCAACCGAACCCCGCGCACGGTGAGCACGGGGATTGAGTGGATCGAGGGTCACTGCGCGCTCGACTGCCCTCGTCGCGTCGCCGGGCCGACCGGCACGCGAGCAATAGAGCGCATATAGGAGGGCGATGTCGGCATTCCCGCCTCCGAGCTCATAGGCACGGTCGTAGAACGGCCTTGCCGCCAGAAGGTCGAGTTTCCCTGTGAAGAGTGCAAAGCCAAGCGCCAGCTGTCCCTCGGCGAGCGTCGGCGCGACTTCGACCGCGCGGCGCGCTGCTGCGATCGATTGCTCGTAAAGCGCTTTGATCTCGCTTCCCTTGGCATATTCGCCGGCAAATGCCGCCAGCGATCGCGACCGGGCTGCAAGGGCGAGACCGAACTTCGGGTCGGCGGCAAGCGCCTGGTCGAAGAGGTCGAGGGCGGCGCGGTCCGTCGTCTCGTCCTTTGCAAGATTGAAGAGAGCCCTCCCCTGGAGGTAGTCCTGATAGGCCTTTGCGTTCCTGGTGCCGCCTGGGGCAGGCGCACTCGTTGCAACCTCGATCGACATCGCCTGGGCGACGGTGCGCGCGATCTCGCTTTGCAGCGCAAAGATGTCGGTCAGCTTGCGATCGAAGCTTTGCGACCACCGCGTGAAACCCGTCGAGCCGTCGGCAAGGTTGGCAACGATTCGCACCGTGTCGCCAGCGTGCTGCACGGAGCCGCCGAGCACGTATCGGACGGACAATGTCTGGGCGATCTTCTTTGGGTCGTCCTCGCTGCCCTCGCTCGCCTTGTCGGTCGATGTGCCGGCGAGCACGTGGAGCGCATTGATGCGCGTCAGCGCAACGCGCACCTCCTCCGTGAGCCCATCCGAAAAATATGCCTGCGAGGCGTCGCCGCTGAGGTTTCGAAAAGAGACGACGGCGATGCTGAGCGCCGTCGCGCCACCGTTGAACAGGCCTTTTTCCCATCCGAACCAGCCTCCGGCAGCGAGGAGTGCCGCTGCACTCCCACCGGCAATCAGGGCCGCGCGGCGCGAGACCGGTGAGGAGTGCGATGGCGTGGGAACGTGCCTGTCGTGGATCACCGCATCGATGGCTCGAATGATCGCTTCGATCTCCCGAGACCCGCTGCGCCCATGCCAGTGCGATAGATCGATCACCTGATATTGCCGAAAGCCGATCGGCGGCGCGCTGCCATCGAGGCTGAGCGGTATGAGCCGGTGTCGGTCACGTCCCTGCGCAGCCTCGTCACGGACCCAGTCCGATTCGACCGATCTTGCAGACCACAGGACGATGACCGCGTCGGCATGGTCGAGGGCCTCAGAGATCGACCGCGCGTAGGCAGCCCCGCCCTCGATCAGGGCGTCCCACCAGATCTCGTAGCCGCTCTTCTCCAGAATCTGCGCGAGGCGCTTCGCGCGCGTCTCGTCCGTCCTTGAATAGCTGAGAAACAGCGTCGCGGGCTTGCCCGCGCCAGTGTCAGGATCAGCGTTCACCTGCCCCCATTCCCAAGTTCCTACGGCTGCGTGGTCATCGGATCGGCCGGACAGCTTTAATGGCGTACGAGCCCAGGACACGCTTCGGGGATCCGCCGGTGACGCGCCTCGCCGTCGCAGGTCCTTTGCGCGAGTGGTCATTCATGGCTCATCCCCGCTCCTGCAACGAGCGACGACCGGATTGGTCAATTTTTGTGAAGGGACCCCCCTTCCGAGCGCGGCGAAGCTAACATACGCACCCCGGACCGCAAACGACAATTGGCACGAAGGGAATACGGGCGAGGTCTCGTCGAGGTCCGATAATCCGCTCTTTCAAATCCGGCCGATCCTCGCCGTGCGGAGACCGGGCTTCTTGCGAGATCAAGGAGCAAGCCGCCCTAGACCTCGAGATGGTCACCCTCGCGCGCGACCACCGTATAGAGTGCCGGCATCAGGAAGATTATGATGAGGAGGCAGGTCGCAAGGCCGCCGACGATCACGACGGCGAAGGGCCGCTGCGTGTCGGTTCCGACGCCGGTCGCAATTGCCGCCGGAAGCAGCCCCAGAGCTGCGACCAACGCGGTCATCATGATCGGGCGCAGTCTCAAGATCGCGCTTTCGCGGATCGCTTCGGCGAGCGGCGTGCCGCTCAGACGAAGCTCGTTGACGTAGGAAATATAGACGAGCGCTGTCTGTACGGAGACTCCGAACAGCGCGAGAAAGCCAATCCCCGATGAAACCGAGAAGGGCGTTCCGGTAAGCCAGAGCGCAAGTATCCCTCCGACCGGGGCGGACATGAGCACGCCGACGAGGGCGATCGCTGGGAATTTGAAGTTCCGGTACAGGAAGAACAGCAAAAGGAAGATGAGAAGCAGTGTCAGGGGGACGATCGTCATCAACTGCGCGCGAGAGGCCGTGTATTCGCTATATTCGCCGCCCCAGTCTGCGCGGTAGCCCTGCGGCAAGGGCACCTTGCGCGAGACCTGTGCCATCGCGTCCTGGACGGCGCTCGCAAGGTCGCGGCCCTCGACCGAGAACTGCACTCCGATGAAGCGGCTGTTGTTCTCGCGATAGATGAAGGACGCCCCGTTGCTGATGGATATGTCGGCCAGGTCCTTCAGTGGCACGTGCTGGCCGCCGGGCGTCGCAACAAGGATGTTGCCAATGGCGATCGGGTTGTCGCGATATTGTCCCTGTAGCCGAACGAGGAGATCGAATTCCTTCTCCTGCTGCACGACCTGTGTCGCGACGTCACCGCCGATCGCCGTCTGGATCAGGCCGTTGATGTCATCGACGTTGATGCCGTAGCGGGCCGTCTTGGCACGATCGATCTTGATCGTGAGGCTCGGCTGCCCGAGCTCCTGCACCAACGTAACATCGCGGATGCCGCGGACCTGCTGGAGTACGGCCTTGATCGCCTTGCCCTTCTGCTCAAGCGTGTTGAGGTCGGTTCCGAACAGCTTTACTGCAAGCGCGCTTTTCAGCCCGGTCTCCGCTTCGTCGACGGCGTCTTCGGCAGGCTGCGTGTAATTGAACGTGATGCCCGGGAAGTTCTGGAGCTTGCTGTTGATGGCCGCGATGAGCTGCGCCTTGTCGCGGACGGACCCGCGCCATTTCGAATATGGCTTCAGGCCAACGTAGAATTCCGCGTTGAAGAACCCCGTCGCATCGGTGCCATCATCCGGGCGCCCATGCTCCGAGGCAACCGTCGTCACCTCGGGAAAGGATGCGATAATGGAGCGGATCTGCGGGACGATCTTAGCCGACTGATCGAATGAGATCGTATAGGGCATGGTCGCTCGGACCCACAAAGCGCCCTCATCGAGATGCGGCATGAACTCGGCGCCGACGTCGGCGAAGAGCAGCAACGAGGCCATGAGAAGCACCGCCGATGCGATGATCGTTCCAAGGGGCCTTGCAAGGCAGCGATCGAGCCCGACGACATAGCTGGAGCGGATGCGTTCGAAGACCGCGTTGCGGCGCTCCCGAACCCCGCTCCGCATCAGCCAGGAGCAGAGCACGGGAAGCAATGTCAGGGTTACGATCAGTGAGCCTATCAGCGCGAAAATCATCGTGTCCGCCATCGGCTTGAACAGCACCCCCGACGGGCCGGACAGGACGTAGATGGGAAGGAAGCTGACGACGATCACGATGACCGAGTAAAAGAGCGGGCGGTCGACCTCTGCGGCAGCCTCGCGGATGATTGCGCCGACATTTCCTGCCCGGTCTTCGCTTTCTGCGAGGCGGCGATAGATATTCTCCACCATGATCACTGCCGCATCGACGAGGATTCCAAAATCGATCGCGCCGATGGAGAGCAGGTTTGCCGATGCGTTCTGGAGGTTAAGGCAGGCGAAGGCGAAGAGAAGCGACAGCGGAATGGTAACGGCGACGATCAGTCCCGACCGGATGTCGTAGAGAAAGAAGATCAGAACGACGATCACCAGCAGCATGCCGCGAACGAGGTTGTTTTCGACGGTGCGCACCGTCTCATGGACGAGGTCGGAGCGGTCGTAGAAGGGGACGATTTTCACGTCTTTTGGAAGGATACTGCTGTTGAGCTCGCTCGTCTTGGCTTCGACGCCCTTCAGGACGTCCTGAGTCTTGTCGCCGGTACGAAGCATGATGACGCCTTCCACGGCATCGTTCTGGCGATCGATTCCAAACTGACCGAGGCGGGGCGCAATGCCAAGGGTGACCTCGCCGACATCCTTGACGAGGGTCGGGATCCCATGGTGCGCGGCGACGACGACATTCCCGATGTCATCCAGGCCCGAGACACGCCCCAGACCTCGGACATAGTAGAACTGGCTGCCTTCCGAATAGAAGCCGCCGCCGCTGTTGCCGTTGTTGGCTGCGAGCGCGCTTTCCACCTGCTGCGATGAAAGGCCCGCTCCGGCCAGACGATATTGGTCGAGCAGCACCTGATATTGCATGGTGCCGCCACCGAACCCCGAATCGTCGGCGACCCCGGGGACCGATCGGAATTGCGGCTCGACCACCCAGTCCTCGAAGGTTTTGAGTTCTGTCGGCGAGCGATCCGGACTTTCCAGCGTATAGCGGTAGATGAGCCCGGAAGGAGAGGTGAGTGGGCTGACCGACGGGGTTACTCCGCTGGGCAGGCTGAGGTCTCCGACCCGGTTGAAAACCTGCTGCCGTGCGAACTGGCGATCGGTGTCCTGGTCGAAGGTCATGCTCACGTCCGAAAGGGCATAAAGCGAGATCGAACGGATATTACTTTCCTTGGGAATGCCGTTCATTTCCCTTTCGATCGGGACCGTGATCAGCCGTTCCACCTCTTCAGCCGAGTGACCTGGCCACTGGGTGATGATCTCGACCATGGGTGGGGAGAGATCCGGATAGGCATCGACGGGAAGCCGACTCCACGCGTGTATTCCGGCACCGATGAGGAGGATTGCGAGGAACGCAACGAGGACGCGCTGTTCGAGACCGAGGGCAACGATCCGATTGATGAAGGATGAGCCGGTCGGTGGGGGCTCGGAGGCTCCCTCGCTCATTGGCTCTGCATGAACTGGAGGAAGATGGCACCGTCTGCGACGATCCGGTCGCCGCTCGCAAGGCCGCTGGTCACGTCATAATTCTGGCTGTCTCGGTAACCGAGCGTCACGTGACGGCGAGCAAAGCTGCCGTCTGGCAGCGCAAGGTAGACGAAGGGCAGATTCTCATCGTCGTGAAGGACGGCCGACACGGGCACGAGCAAGCCGGTGCTCGGCTGTCCGGACGAGATCGAAACAGCGACGTACATCTGCTTCTTCAGCAAGCCGCCCGGATTGGGAGCAACGATTCTTGCGACGACGGCGCGCGTGTCCGGATCTACCGATGCGCCGATGTTCTCTACGCTGCCGCGAAAGGGTCCCGTGCCATTTTTCGGGTTGATGGCCGCGAGATCATGCAATCGAACCGACGCAAGGTCGCTAGGAGAAAGTTGCGCAAGCACCCAGACCCGCGAGAGGTTTGCGACGGTGAATGCCGCGGTGTTGCCAGCTTGCAGAAGCTGGCCGGGGGTGATTTGTTTTTCAACGACAACTCCGGACACGGGTGCACGGATGATGCCGGCAAAACCCGCGACCGGACTGCCCGACGTCGCACTCGCGATCGTATGGCGGTCGACTCCCATCGAGACCAGGCTTTGCAGAGCTGCTACTCTGTCGGCCTCGGCATTTGCGGCGTCGGTCCGGGCCTGAGCGGCCTCGCGCTCGGAAATGCCGTTGTGCGCGGCAAGGTCCCGGTCGGCCGCTGCAAGCCGCCGAGCGTTGGCGGACGTGACGACGGCCTTCCTATAGGCCGCGACCGCCGCCGCGTAGTCGGCCGACTGGACCGCAGCGAGCGGCTGGCCCTTGGAGACGGGCTGGCCGAGCGCCACGAAGATATGGGTGACGGGGCCTGTGAAGGGCGAAACGACGGCAGTCGACTGATCGTTGTCGAAGTCGACCACGCCCGGGGCATCGATGGTCTGCCGATAGGCAACCGGAACGACCGTGTAGAGGTGAATATGCGCCCGCTGCGCTTTCGTGAGGCGGACATTGCTGACCGCGGCGGCAGCAGTGCCATTGTCGTCGGGCGAGGACGAACAGCCGCACAGGCTCGCGAGCGCAAGCGCCAGAATAGCCAGCGCCGGGTAAGCCGGCCTAGCGCGCACTTGCCTCGACCATGAGTTCAGGCCGGTGCCACCAGCCGCCACCAAGGGCCTGGAAGAGAGCAGCGGTGTCAGTAAAGCGTGACGCCTGTGCCTGGACAAGGCTCAGCCTCGCCTGCTGGTAGGCCTGGTCGGCGTTGAGGACGGCAAGGTAGCTCGAATATCCGTCCCGGTACTGAAGACGCGCAAGATCGAGGCTGGTTTTTGCCGCATCGGCTGCCGCGGCAGTGGCCTTGAGCGTTTCCGCATCATGCTCGAGTGCCGCGAGGGTATCGGCGACGTTCTGGAAAGCCGTCAGGACCGTACCGCGGTATTGGGCGGCTGTTTGCTGGTAGGCCGCCCGGGCACCCCGTTCCTGGTGAAGCCGCGTTCCGCCGTCGAAAATGGGGGCGAGGAGGGCCGCTCCGATACTCCAGAAACCGGTCCCCGCACCAAAGATCTGGCCGATCGCAAGAGCGTTGCTGCCGGCGTTTGCAGTGAGTGTGATGTTCGGGAGCCGGTTTGCCGCCGCCACTCCGATTTGCGCGCTAGCCGCGTGCATGTTGGCTTCGGCCTGAAGGACGTCGGGCCGCTGTTCGACGAGCAGCGAGGGAAGGCTGAGCGGCAATTGCGAGGGCAGGGTCAAGCTCGCGAGGGTGAACCTCTGGTTGGGGGTCTGGTTCGGATATCGGCCGGTGAGGACGGCGATGAGGTCATTCTGCTGATCCCGCTGCTTGAGCAGCGGGGGAAGCGAGGCTTCGAGCTGGGCAAGCTGCGTCTGCTGCGCAGCGATGTCCGTCCCGGCCACATATCCCTTCGATTTCTGGTATTGGAGGAGGCTGAGGATCTGCCGGTTGATGCCGATGAGCTCGGTCGTCGTCGCGATCTGGTCTTCGAGTGAGGCTTCCTGGACGGCGGCCTGGACGACGTTCGACGTCAAGGTGATATCGACCGCGATCATCTGGTAGCGGCTGGCCTGCTCCTGCGCCGCTGCAGCTTCCACGGTCCGCTTGTTCAGGCCGAAAACGTCAGGAACGTAGGAAAGACTAAGCTGGGGCGTGATGAGGGTATAGCTCGAAGCATTGTTCGCGGGCACAGGAGCGAGCGTCGCGGACGGATCCTTCTGGCGGGTGATGCTTGCTCCGGCGCTGAGCTGCGGGGCGTAGGCGCCGCGCTGCGCCCTTACATTTTCGTGCGCGACAAGCAGCGCCGCCTGCGCCGCCTTGAGGTCAGGACTGTTGGCGAGCGCCTGCTCGATGAGTGCGTTCAGCGATCTTGAATGAAACAGCGTCCACCAGTCGGCGGGAATGTCTGCGCCGCTGAAGAAATGCTGCGCTTCGCCTGCGTGAACGTCCGGAGTTGCAGCGGTCGTCGAAGGTGCCTTCTGCGTGTATCGGGAGACGGGAGGCGGAGCAGGAGACTTGAAATTCGGGCCAACGACGCAGCCGCTGGCCAGAATTGCCAACCCCAATACCGCGAGCCGATGCGAGGGCACGAAATCCATTCTCCCAACAGCGCTTGAGGCGATGAAACGCCCCGGACGACCTGTTCGGGGCGCGATAGTATCACATCACAAGGCTGGTTGCGGCTTCAAGCGAAACTCGGCGCGGGGCAAATTACATCTGGGTAATACTTGGCGGGCCAAGGACGCGGAACGCCGCTGAAGGCGGCTCCACGTCGTTTGGCTTCCAGCGTTTCCTGTCCGCGAGCGGGACGCTCTTCCTTCCCGTAGAGACTCTGGCGAACAGTCCTGACCTCGTCTCCGTTGCAACCTAGACCTACCTGATGGCTGCAGACTCCTCCGTGCGGGGCTGGAAAGGTGGCATTCGGTAGGCAACGCCGGCCCTCGCTGCGAACTGCTCGTACAACGCCGCGCTGACATGAAGGACGAGAAGGGTAATCGTCGTCCAGACAAGAACGACGTGAATGTCACCCGAGACCTCACCGCCATGCTCCGTCACTCCAGGCACCGTCGGTAGCGGAACGCCACCTACGAGCGGTGTGGTTGCGTGACCGCTGCCCGAGACCGCCACAAGGCCCGTCAGCGGAAGGGCGATGAGGAAGAAGTACAGGAACCGGTGGGTCCACACGGCCGCATTGCGGCGCCACTCGGGCATCTCGCGGGGATAGGGGGGCGGCGGATTCGTCAGGCGATAAGCGAGCCGGATGAGCGTCAGCACGAGAATCGTCGCGCCGACCGTCTTGTGCCAGGTGAAGAAGTCGGTGCGGTGAGGGCCTTTTGGCATATCGGCGAAGGTGAAGCCGAGCCAGACTTGAACGAGCAGCAGCACAACGATCAGCCAGTGAAGCGTCACTGCAACGTTGGAGTATCTGAGCGGCTCTCGAACGCTGCCGGCAGTTTCTATTGCCATCGACACTCCTCCCGCGAGATTGGTTCAGGGACAACGGAGAACTTCCGACTTCTGCATTGGATGCAGGTGACGCGCATTGGTTCCGCGGTCAGCAGCTGAGTGCTCATGCACGCTGACGCCTTTTTTCATGCCAGTAGGGACCGGTTTTACGAAGATGGGAGATGGCACGGTCTGCGTCGCGGACCAAGTGTTTCTGCTGCCTTGCCGAGGGCTGCTTGGTGGCGAGGCATGGGTTCAGAATCATCATCGAACCTGCGGTGACGATGTCTTGCAAGGCGCCGAGCGACTGCTGCGCCTCCCTCAGCGCCTTGCCGACCCTTCTCTTGCGGCGAGGTCGACGAGAGTGCAGCCCTTCGGTGAACTCCAGCGCATAGCGCAGCTTCTTCACCCGGATCCTCAGGTGGTGACGACGATGGTCGTTCATTCGTGAAATGGTCCCTGAACCTAAAACCTTCTCCCAAAGGCGATCGATGCGGCGGTCGATGAACGGGTCAAGCATCTTGCGCGCGTTCGAACCGGTGCGCCACTTGCCCTCTCGCATCCAAGCAAGGAGATCGAGGAAGAGCAGCCGAGATCTCAACGACGTGATTGCCTCTGCGGCTCGATCATAGGCATCCTCGCGGCGCTCCTGTGCGAAGCAGCGCTGGTCCTCCAAGAGATCGCGTTCAAGATAAACGTCGAAGTCTCTTGCATCGCCAAACTCGCTGACGAGCCAGCGCAGCTCGTTCTTGATCGGAGTGAGCTGTCGGCCCGCCGTCAGCGGCGCGAACATTGCCAGCGCTGATCGGAGGCGCCGTATTGCGACGCGTGCCTGATGGAGCGCCTCCGCGTTTCTCCGATCAACGACCAGGGCCAGATTAAGTTGAAGATGGCAAAGGCACGAGGCGATGATTGCCTCAAATCCCTGTACGATGGTGAGGCCTCTGTGCAGTCCGACGGGCCCGGCCCTGGCCGGAACCTGGTTCTTGCGGTGAGGTGCAGGAGAACGCCGCCGATGGATCCGGGGCGCTTCTGCTTCGCCGATGAGCCCGGCCTTGCCGCTCATTGAGGTGCTCTATCGCAATTGTCGCACCCCGGCGAACATTCTTGCTGCCCTGTCCGTTCCCTTCGGGGAGCATGACTTAACAGCAGCGAGAAGAGGGGGGCCGCAAGGTCGCGCCCGCGGAATTCCCGGCTAGCCTTAAGGCAACTGGGTCAGCCAGGGAGGGTCAGGAAGGCTGGTCACGCCGTCGTTGAGGATCCTTGCCCATCTTCGCTTTGTCTCGAGGAAATAGGAATCCTCTTCCTCGATCCGGTGTTTGAACGACGATTTGGCAGGATCCTTCGGCATCACGATGAGATCGATCGGCTGAGCAACGCCAAGGTTCGATTCCATCGTGCTGTCGAACGACAGGAGCCCGATCTTGGCTGCCTCGGCAAGGGATGTGCCGTAACCAAGCGCGCGGTCGAGGATCGGCCGCCCGTATTTGGTCTCCCCGATCTGGAGGAACGGCACGTCCGGCGTGCATTCGATGAAATTGCCGATCGTGTAGACGAGAAAGAGCTTGATCGGTCCGTCTCCGATGCGGCCCCCAACGAGCATCTCGATGGAATTATCGATATGTTCGCGCGCGAGTGCTGCTCCGATCGTTGCGCCGACCTTTTCGACCGTTTCGCCGACGATTTGCGCGACGCGGAACATGTTTTCGGCCTTGTCGAGGCTGCGGCTGTTCGCCGCGCTTCCCCTTTGGCGCTTGCGTTCGTTGAGGAAGCCGATCGCCGACTGGCTGAGCGAAAGATTGCCCGCCGTCGCCGCATAGACTTCTCTGCCGGGCTCATCGAGGAGCACGTGCAGCTTCCTGAAGGTCGAGAAGTTGTCCACGCCCGCATTGGTCCGCGTGTCCGCCATGAGGACAAGCCCGGCATCCAGCAGCATCCCAAGACAATAGGTCACGTTCCTCGCTCGCCGTTGACAGCTCGACTGGTCGCTTCAGCAGGGCATGCCGCCCCCAACGAAGAAACAGCGAATGCCGCCAACCGTTCCTATCGAGTGTGCTCGGATGAGCGCGCGAGTTCAGGAGGTTCCAAAATGAAAGACCGTAAGAGCAACAATCGCCAGCAGGGCGACACCGGCCGCCAGAACCAGTGGCAGCAGTCCCAGGAGCTGACCCGGGACGATCGCAAGCACAAGTCAAGCGAGCGAACACACAAGAGCCAGACCGGTCCGCACCGGACTCAGCAGCGCTGAATTTTCTCCCGATCAATTCAGCCCGGGGCCACCAACGTTGGTGGCCCCTTTTTTGTGACCCGAAGAGCTGACCGGCCCGTCCTCAACTAGCGTCGATAGCGAAGACCATCGCCGCGGGCCTCGCCGCCACCCTGCGCATGTTTTTGCTGGTGCTCGACCGACGCTGCGGAACGACTGCCATGCCAACCCGTCTTGACGAACTTATAGCCCGGGTTCGCATTGATGAGGACTCCGATATAGTCCTCGGCAAAGAAGCGCGTCTCCTGCTTGTTGCAGTCGAGGACTGCCGCGTGAGAGTCGAGCGAGGACTGGACGAACTGCCGGAAGCCGCTGCCGAAGGCGCCGGCTCTGAACGCCCGGAAAGCATCGGGTCCGTCGTCGATCTCGACGATGTCGCTGAGATAATTCTGGTACTTGTCGCCGTTCACCTGGCACCAGGCGAAGCTCTTCGCTTGCGCTGCACCGGCGAGCGGCAACAGCAGAGTGAGCGCGGCTACGCACTTTGCTGCGTTCATAACTTCCCTTCCCTCGGGGGCCGAGATTCAACGAACTACGGCCGCCGTGCAACGGGAGAGGGGCGAGGGCGCCGATGTTCACGGCGAGCCGAGTCATAATGTCGACGAATTGACAGGGGGTCGCGAAACGGCAGGTTCACCCTTCCGCTTCGCTCAGCCTCGCAAAGGACTGCGACTTGATACGTGCAGGACCCGCTGCGCCCTCATTAGCCGTGAGCGCCGACGGGGAACGATGGTCCTCAGGGCTGGGTTGCCGCCTGCATCGCCTCCGCGCGCTGGCGATAATCTTCGGCAAGTGCGAGATGGCGGGCCCTTGCAGCCTCCGTCAGCGCACGCATCGCGGCAAGCTTTTCGCGCGCGGCCTGTCGCGTAAAGAAATGAATGCTGGGGTACACCCTCGACCTCCCCGGTAGCCCGGCACCAATCGACTCCTAAACGGGCTATCATGCAAGCTTTATTGTGAGTTGAATCCCGGCCGGAAAATCCTCCGTAAATGAACTGCTTAGCGCCTGGTCATTCCTCGGTCCGAATGAGGACCGTCTCGCCGATTAGCAGGAACAGAAGGAAGGGCGCCCAGGCCGCGATAAGCGGGGGATAGGTCCCGGCATTGCCCATCGCGAGGCTGAAATTGTCCACCATGAAATAGGCAAATCCGAGCGCCATCCCGATGACCGCGCGCAGGAGCACCTGACCCGAGCGGGCGAGTCCGAATGCGGCCACGGCCGCGAGCAGAGGCATGAGCAGGATCGAGAGAGGCTGCGAAATCTTGTGGGCAAGGCCCGCACGCGCTTCGTCTACGGGACGTCCGGCGGCTTCGAGTTCGGCGGTGCGGCGCCGGAGGGTCCAATAGTCGAGCTCTGTGGGATCGACCTTGGCAAGTGTCAGCTGGGTTGGCGTGACACCTTGCATGCCGGCCATCTCGGGAACACGTCGGACGACGTTCATGTTGGCATTGTAGATGCGGACGTCCTGAAGCACCCAGTCGCCCTGGGCCGGCCGCGGCAATGCGCGCGCCGCACTGATCTCGCGCTGGAGGATCCCGCCGGAGCGGTCGAAGATCGTCACTCCATGCGCCGTAAAGGGCCTGCCGCCGACCGTGCTCGCGCGGATCAGGTCGTCGCCGTCCAGAACCCAGACGTTGCCGAGGATCCCGCTCGCGGGGGGCACTGGCTTATAATCATTGTCGGTCCATGCGCTGACCCTGCGGGTCGAATTGACGACCACGCCCTCGTTGAAGGCAAATAAGGCGGCGGCGATCGCGATACTCGCCACGATGAGTGGAGCAAGGATCTGGTGCGCCGACAGGCCCGCAGCCTTCATCGCGACGACTTCGCTGTTCTGGTTGAGCCCCACGAACGCGATCAGGGTCCCGAGAAGCACCGAAAAAGGGAGGAAGCGGGAGATGAGGATCGGCACCCGAAGCACGACATATTGCCAAAGGTCCGCATCGCTGTTGCCCGGAACAGCGAGGATCTTCCCGGATTCTCCCAGGAGATCGAGCGTCATCAAAATGAGGACGAGAGCGACAAGCACCGCAAGGCTGCGCGTCAGGAACAGCCGCACCATGTAGAGAGCGAGACGCCTCGAGGGAAAGAAGCCGAGGTTGATCATGCTTCACGAGGCTTTGGAAAAAGACCGCGGATCCACTTGGCGGCGAGCGCGAAGAACCGTTCGAGGGCGCCGATCGGCTGCCCCCCGGGCCGGTCGGCAAGCACGTGGTACATCCACAGGATCAGAACGCACAGCAGCGCGAAGGGCAGCCATAGCCCGAGGGTAGGATCGATGTCGCCGCGCGTCGCAGCCGCGGCGGCATATTGGTTTATCTTGTGATAGGCGACCACGACCAGGATGGAAACGAAGATGCCGAGGCTCGATGAGCTGCGCTTCGGCGGCACCGCAAGCGCCACTGCGAGCAGCGGAAGCATCAGCATCATCAGCACTTCGACCATCCGGAAGTTGAAGTCGGCCTTCGCCGCGATCTGGTCCGCGTGCGTCTTGGCAGCCCCGCCGTAGCCAAGGCGCCAGAGCTCATGGAGGTAGAGCTCGTCGGTCTCGCCTGCTGCCCGCCCCCGGAACTGCCCGATGATCGGCAGGCTGACCGGAAGATCGTAGGTGTCGAAGGCGAGCGTCCTTGGCGTCGGGAAGCGCGGGCTGTCCTGGACCAGCCGGCCCTTGGTCAGCCGGAACAGGATCTTGTCGGGATCGTCGGTCGCAAGGAACCGGCCCTGCTGCGCGGTCGCCGCGATCGTCATTCCCTTGCCGTCATCGCTGTGAACGAAAATACCGTGCAGCTGCGTGCCCTTCTTCTCGCTGCGGTCGATCCGAAGGGTTAGCCGACGCCCAAGCTGGTTGAACTCGCCGACCTTGATGGCAGCGCCGAGCGCGCCGGACTTGAGGTCGAAGCGAAGGCCCTCGTAGCGATAATGGGTGTAGGGCTCGAGATATCCAACGATGAAGAGATTGATGAGAGCGAGCGGGATTGCATAGGAATAGGGTATGCGCAGCAACCGCGTGTAGCCGATGCCGATCCCTCGAAGCGCATCCAGCTCGGACGAGAGGGCAAGCTTCCTGAAGGCCAGCAGGATGCCCATCATGAGGCCGATCGGAATGCCCAGGGACAGATATTCGGGAAGAAGATTGGCAAGCATTCGCCAGACAACGCTGACCGGGCCGCCGGCATCGACGACATATTGGAAGAGCCGCAGCATCTTGTCGAGGACGAGGAGCATCGCTGCGAGAATCAGCGATCCCACCAGCGGGACCGCGATGGAACGCGCAAGATAGCGATCAATCAGTCCAACTCGGGGCAAATTTGGTCGTCCCAGCACCATGATTTGGCCGCAAAGGCAGCCGAGATTCCATCGTGGATGGGTGAACCCGCACTTCGGGAGCCTCCATCCGCTTTGAGGCCCTATAGCGAAACGGTCAGCGGATTCATGCCGGAAATGCTGCGACAAGCCGATGATGCTGCCGCCCCGGTGGGGGAGGAGAGCTCATGCGCGTCCGCGGCATGCCCCAACAGGTCCCGAGTCAGGATCGCGCTGCTCTCCAATCCCAGGTCGACAGGCAATATCGCGCAGTTGCCGAGAATCCGCGAATATTGCGCGGACCACCCGGACGTCTTCCACTATGAGGTCGAGCACGCCCACCAGATCGGCGAGGCGATGAAGTCGATCGCCAGGGTCCGGCCCAAGGTGCTCGCCATCAATGGGGGCGATGGCACTGTCCAGGCAGTGTTGACGGAACTCACCAACGGTGGTCATTTTGGCGATAGTCCGCCCCCGGTCGCGGTCCTTCCGAGCGGCAAGACCAATCTCATTGCCCTTGATCTTGGCGCCCGCGGTGATCCGGTGACGACGCTCGAGCGCTTGATCGCGCTCGCGCGAACCGAGGATCTTCCTGACTATACCGTGGCGCGCGAGCTGATCGCGCTTCGCAGGCCCGGCGGGGAAGACCGGCCCGTCATCGGCATGTTCCTGGGAGGTGCAGGCCTTGCCGATACGATGCTTTACTGCCGCGACAAGATCTATCCTCTGGGACTGCCCAACGGACTTTCTCACGGGATCACGGCCTTTGCGCTGCTGCTGAAAACGATGCTGAAGATGAAGGCAGGTTTCCTGCCGCCCGATCCGCAGCCACTAAGCGTGTCGCTTAGGGAAGAGGGCCACAACATCACCGGGCGTTTTTCGCTGCTCGCTGTTACGACGCTCGAGAGGCTTCTCCTTGCAAGCGAACTTGGCGGACGCCGCTCGGGAGTCCTGAAGCTTCTCGCCGTCGAAGAACGGCCAAGTTCGATCCTGCGTGGTATCGTAGCGAGCCTGCTCGGCAAGCTCGGGCGTGAGAAAGTGCGCGGGGTTCATTTCGAAGAGGCAAAGGAGATCACCATCGAAGGCGAGAATTCGAACATTATCCTCGATGGCGAGACATTCCGCGCAGAGCGCGGCAGCCCGATCAACCTCAGGCCAGCCCAGCCCCTCGCGTTTGTAAAGCTGGCCGCCTAACCTCCCGCCACTCTTCTGCAGCCTCTGAGGCAAGACGGTAAACCTTCCAGAAAGTTCTGGTGGACAATCGCTTCCGCCGGATTCACCACTTCCCTCGAGGAGCGCCATTGCGGCAGGAATTTCGGGATATGCTTCAGTCTGGCGATCAAATGCTGCTCGGTCCTGTCCGGGGCACCCGCAGACAGCGAGTGCGCGCATGTCGCAGACGATAGAAAATTAGCCCGTGTCTGACTTGCAGGCCCTCGTTGCTGAGGAACTCAACCTTCCCGTCGATCCGCGCGTCAGCGCGCTCGCCGCGGGCATCGCGCAAAAGCATGGCGCGGCATCGCGCGCCGTTCTCTTCTACGGCTCATGCCTGCGCGAGAAGCAGCTCGCCGGGCTGATGCTCGATTTCTACCTCATCGTCTCGGATTATCGTTCGGCTTATGGGAAGCACTGGCTTGCTGCCGCCAACCGTCTGATCCCGCCCAACGTCTTCTATTTCGAATATGACGGGCTGGTCGCGAAATATGCGGTGCTGAGCGAACCGGACTTTGCGCGTCTGGTAGGTCCCGAAACCCGCAACGTCTCGGTCTGGGCACGCTTTTCCCAGCCCTCGCGTCTCGTCTGGGCATCGAGCCTCGAGGCGGGCGAACGTGCGATCGAAGCTGTTGCCCGCGCTGCTCCAACCCTTCTTGCCGCTGCGCGAGCCAAGTCCTCCGAAAAGCCGCTGGCGCTTTGGCGCCGCGCCTTCGCCCTCACCTACGGCGCCGAGCTTCGGGCGGAGCGAAAGGCTCGCGCATCGTCGGTAGTCGAGCTCGATCCAGAGCGTTACCTGCGCTTCACCGGGCCTGCCCTCGAGGCCGCGCGATCGTTGCGGCCCAGCGGGAGCTGGACCCGGCGCCGCATCGAGGGGAAGGCGCTGTCGATCCTTCGCCTTGCCAAGGCCAGCCTCACCTTCGCCGGAGGCGCCGATTATATCGCCTGGAAGATCAACCGGCATGCCGGTACCGATATCCGGCTCAAGCCTTGGCAGCGACGGCACCCGCTCCTTGCCGGGCTCAGCCTCTTGCCCCGCCTGCTGAAGAGCGGGGCGGTTCGCTAGTTCGTGCAAGCGCCGAGGCGACGGCGCTCGCGAGGGCACCCACGGTGAACGGCTTGCGCAGCAGCTCATAGCCGCGCAGGTCGTCGGTCTCGCCTTCGCCGACATAGCCGGTCACGAACAGCACGGCGAAATCCCGGTCTTCATTCGCCTTGAGAAAACGGATCAGCTCGGGGCCGGTCATTTCCGGCATGATGACGTCGGTGATGACGAGGTCGAATTGCTGAGCTCTGAAGATCTCGATCGCCTCGGCTCCGCTGCTGCAGGAGACCGGGTCGTAATCGAGGTCTTCGAGTGCGTCGACGGTTGCAGTCCGCACTCTGGGATCGTCCTCGACGAGAAGGATGCGTGCACCTGGAACATGAACGTCCTCCGACCGCTGGAGCGCCGGGTGAAGCCGTACGGTCTCGGCGACTTCGGTTCGCGGGAGATAAATCGAGACGACCGTTCCTTTGCCTACCTCGCTCTCGATCCCCACTTCTCCGCCCGACTGGTGGGCAAAGCCGAAGATCTGGCTAAGTCCAAGGCCGGTGCCCTTGCCCACGGGCTTGGTCGTGAAAAAGGGCTCGAACGCGCGCTCGAGCACCTCCGCCGACATTCCGCATCCAGTATCGGAGACGCTGATCCTCACATATTCGCCCGCGCGGACATCCCCGACCTCGTTTGCGCCAAGGGTCGCATTTTCCGTCGCGATGCGCATCTGCCCGTCCCCTTCCATCGCGTCGCGCGCGTTGACTGCGAGGTTGACGATCGCGTTCTCGAGCTGGTGGGGGTCAACGTAGATCGGCCAGCTGCCGGCAGCGACGTCGACGTCGATCCGGATTCGCTCGCCGAGCGTGCGGTCGAGAAGGTCGGACATGCCCTCGATCAGCCCCGCAGGATCCACCCGTTCGGGGAGAAGGGGTTCCGACCTCGCAAAGGATAGAAGACGGCGGGTGAGGGCGGCTGCCCGAGTTGCGCCTTCCATCGCGTTGTTGAGGTGCATCATCACCTCGCGGCGCGGCCCGTTCAGACGGCGCAGCGCGAGATCGATGCCGCCCACGACGACGGCGAGCATATTGTTGAAATCGTGGGCGATACCCCCGGTGAGCTGACCCACCGCCTCCATCTTCTGTACCTGTCGAAGCTGGGCTTCGGCGGCCTCGCGCTCGAAGGCCTCGGCCTTCAGTGCCTGGTTGGTATCCCAGAGTTCCTGCGTGCGGTCACGGACCGCCTGTTCGAGCTGCTCGGCCCGTTCGGCCTCGCTTGCTGCCTCGCGCCTCGCCTGCGCGTTCTGGCGAAGCGCTTGGAAGGCGAACACGCCGAGGAAAATCGCTCCGATACCGACCAGCAGTCCAAGCCAGCTGAGATAATCGGTGAACTGATCCGCCTGGGCGGAGAAGATCTGACTTTGCTGTATCCGGTCGGCCTGCGACTGCCGCTCGGCACGAATGATCTCTTCAAGCTTGTCGTCGAGAGCCTTGCCCGTGCCGGTCGTTGCCGCCCTGTAGAAATAGCTGATGCCGGTGTCGCCCTGCTTCGCGAGGGCGGCCTGGGCCGCAAGGGCGAGTTCGCCGCCGCGCTTGTCGTAGAGCCGCTCGACGTCGGCGACGCGTCCGCGCTGTTCGGGGTTGCTCCGCTCGAGAGCCTTCAGCTGGCCGATCTGGTAGCCGGCGAGTTGCCAGTCACTTGCATAGACGTTGCCACTGGTTTCGACCTTTTCATCGAGGACGAAGCGCGCGAGTGCAGCTTCGGCGCGCGAGACATTGGCGCTGACGTTGCGAACGACGAGCGCGACCTGATTGGACTGCCGTTCGGCCGAAAGGGCCTGTTCGCGAGCGTCGTTGGCGAACTTGACCGCGAAGACCATGACCAAAAGGACGAGGGCCGCAACGAGGCCGACGGCCGCAGCACCGCCACGACCCCAGTCGAACCGGACGTCCTCCCCGTCGCCCATCATCCCGGCAATGTAATCGTGTTAACTTTTGGGGGAAACCCACGAAAGACTGCGGTTCCGCGCGGATTCCTCAGCTGATGCAACCTGTTGCACGGCCCGCCGCAGCAAACATGCCGAGGATCTCGCCGACCTGCTCGTCGGAGTGGAGAGCGCATAGCGAGCAGCGCAGCAAAGTCATGCCGGCAGGCGTTGCGGGCGGCCGTGCGAGATTGACGTACAGGCCCTCGTTGAGAAGCGCCTCCCACATTGCGGCCCCTTTTTCGAGGTCGGGCATGATAACGGCGATGATCGCCGACTGTGGCTCCTGGGTGCCGAGGGTGAAACCGAGCTGGCGAAGGCCGGCGTGGAGGCGCTTGGAATTCTCCCACAGGTGAGCGCGCTTGCCCGCGCTGTCCATTAGCTTGCGTATCGAGGTTGCAGCAGTGGCAACGACGCTGGGCGGGAGCGAAGCGGTAAAGACATAGGGCCGGCAGACCAGCCGCAGGATTTCGAATTTGGGATGGTTGGACACGCAAAAGCCGCCGACGGTGCCGACCGACTTGGAAAAGGTGCCGATGATGAAATCGACGTCGTCGATGACGCCTTGTGCCTCGGCCACGCCCCGCCCATGCTCGCCGATGAAACCCATGGAATGCGCTTCGTCGACGAGGACCATAGCCCCGTTTTCCTTGGAAACAGCGACCATTTCCCTGAGCGGTGCGACATCGCCCAGCATCGAATAGACGCCTTCGAGAACAACCAGTTTGCCGGCGCCTTCAGGAATGCGCTTCAGGCGCTTCTCGAGCGCTTCGATGTCATTGTGGCGGAAGGGTACGATCTGCGCATTTCCCATTGCGCAGCCGTCATAGATCGAGGCGTGGCTGTCGATGTCGAGGACGATGTAATCGTCCTTGCCGGCGATGGTGGAAATGACGCCCAGGTTCGCCTGGTAGCCGGTCGAGAAGACCATGGCATGGTCCATGGCGTAAAAATCCATGAGCGCCTGCTCGACGGCCTTGTGCCCGGCGTAAGTGCCGTTGAGGACACGGCTTCCTGTCGTCCCCGACCCGAACTCCCGAAGCGCCTTCTCGCCGGCAGCGATCACGTCCGGATCGAAGGTCATGCCCATGTAATTATAGGTGCCAAGGAGGATCGTCCGGCGGCCATTGCAAATGGCGACCGTGGGACTTTCGACACTTTCCATCGTGAGATTGAAGGGGTCGGTCACCCCGCCCGCGAGGAGTTCTTCGCGCTGCTTTATCAGCGGATCAAACTTGGAGAAGAGGTCCGTCACGCCTTGAGCTTCTCCAGTGCATCGGCCAGCTGGCCGACAGTTTCGATCTCGGCCTGCATATTCATCGAGATGATGACGTCGAACTCGTCCTCGACGTTGGCCACGAAATCGAGGACCGTCAGGCTGTCCCACTCGAGGTCCTGGGCGAAGCGGGTGCTCTCCGTCACTGGAATAGCCTTCTTGTTGAAGGGCTCGATCAGCTCGAGAATTTTGGCGAGGGTTTGCTGGCGGTTGGACATGGCGGGCTCGTTAGTCGGCGACCGGCGGTTTCGCAACGCAATGGGGCGCGAATGCGGCGCTGATCCGACACGGAAGCGACGGCGCTCCCGATCGTTCGGGATCCGGCGCCGGTGGACATGCCGCTCGAGCGGCGATGCCGATCAGTCACCTTGGCGGGAGATCGGGCTCGCGCCTCAATTCATTGCTGGGCGTCGAGCACGTCGTCGTTTGCCGTGGGCCAGCCCTCGAAGAGCGATGCGCGGTTGAGCTTGATGAGGCGCTTCATTTCCCTGCCGCAGGCGTCGAGATCGTCCTTTAGCAACTGGATCGCGCCGTCGACTTCATCGTCGTCCTCGCAATTGGCGGTGAGCTGGTGGGTCCTGGTGAGGACCCGCACGCCGTGAATGCCATGTTCAACGTGGAACTTGTCGAGAATGCCGGTCATGCCCGCCTCCATGTCTGCGCGGGAGCATAACATGGTTAACGCCGTCCCCAAACCGGGCGCCTGCCAAGTCAGCCGCGCTGCGTCGCGAGGTTCATCATGTCGGGCGAAACGGTCATGTTCGCGTTCATGTGCGCCATGATCCAGATGGTACCGATCATTACGAGGAAGACGATGAGCACACCAAAGGCCAGGGCAAGGACGTTGTTGGTATTGTCGGGCCCGGTCGTGATGTGGAGGAAAAAGACGAGGTGGATCCCCATCTGGGCGATCGCGAGAACGACAAGGCCGGTTGCAACGCCCGGTCCCCAGAGAACCGCGGTCGAAGCCACCCAGAACGATATTCCGGTAAGGATCAGTGCAAGCCCAAGACCGATGACGTAAGCGATGGTCTCGCTAAGGATATTGCTGTGAGGTTGGCCTGGCGCGACGTCCAGCAGTTCGCTTTCGTCTTCGGTCATGGCAGTGTTCCGATCAGATAGACGATCGTGAAGATCGCGACCCAGATGATGTCGAGCGCGTGCCAGAAGATGCTGAAGCACAGGAGGCGCCGCATGATGTGCGGCTGGAAGCCCTTGGTCCAGATCTGCGCCATCATCGTGCCGAGCCACAGGAGGCCGGCCGTGACATGCCCGCCGTGGCACCCGACGAGCGTGAAAAATGAGGAGAGGTACGCGCTGCGGCGGGGACCTGCTCCTTCCGCGATCATGTTCGCAAATTCGCTGAGCTCGATTGCCAGAAATACGAGGCCCAGCAATCCCGTGAGCACCAGCCAGATCTGCACCAATGGCATGTTGCGCCGCTTGGCGGCGATCATTGCTAGCCCGCACACGAAGCTGGAAAGCAGGAGCGCCACTGTTTCGATCGCGACGAGGGTTCGATTGTAGAGCTCGTTTGTCGACGGCCCACCGTCCGTCGCGTGAACGAGCGTCGCATAAGTGGCAAACAGCGCCGAGAACAGCACCATGTCGGAGAGGACGAAGAGCCAGAATCCATAGGGGACGACGATGCTCTTTGACTGAGGCCCCCGTTGCCCAAGGCCCGTATCCTCGGAGCCCCCGTGGGTGAGGCCGATTGCTGCCGCTTCGGTGGTCATGTGGACTGGCTCAGCTTGTGGAGATGTTCCTTGCGGATGCGGCGCCGCTCGCGTGCGTTCGCTCTCACCTCCTCGACGGGTATGATATGTTCATTCTCGTCGCGCCAGGCATACCAGACGAAGATTGCAAAAGCGCCGATCAGACCCAGGATTGCCAGCCACCATATGTACCAGATGATCGCAAAGCCGCAGAGGGAGGCGAAGAAGGCGACAATCACTCCCGTGGGAGTGTTCACGGGCATCTCGATCGGCTGATAGTCTGGTTCCTTGATGAGCTCGTCCATCTTGATCGCCGTCTGCTTGCGCGTCCAATAGGCCTCTTCGCCATGGACGTCGGGAAGCACGGCGAAATTATAGTGCGGCGGGGGCGACAGGGTCAGCCACTCGAGCGTTCTGCCGTCCCAGGGATCGCCGGTCACGTCGCGGCGCTGGTCGCGCGTCCTGATTGAATAAAGGAGCTGCACGACCGTCAGCACGATCCCAAGGCCGATGATCACGGCGCCCACGAACGCGACATTGAGCAGCGGAGCCCATGTGGGATCCGGGATGTGCTGCATCCGCCGCGTCGCTCCCCAGAACCCGAGCACGTAGAGCGGCATGAAGGCAAGGTGAAAGCCGATGAACCAGCACCAGAAGACGGCCTTGCCGAGGCGCTCGTCGAGCGTGAAGCCGAAGGCCTTGGGAAACCAGTAGGTGTAGCCCGCCATGATCGCGAACACGACGCCGCCGATGATCACCTGATGGAAGTGAGCAACGAGAAACAGGCTGTTGTGCACCACGAAATCAACGGGCGGAATGGCGAGCAGGACCCCGGTCAATCCCCCGATCATGAACGTGAGCATGAACCCGATCAGGTAATAAATGGGCACGTTGAAACGGACGCGACCCCCATACATGGTGAAGAGCCAGTTGTAGATCTTCACGCCCGTCGGGATGCCGATGATCATGCTGGCGATGCCGAATACGGCATTGACGTCCGCACCTGCCCCCATGGTGAAGAAATGGTGCAGCCAGACGCAGAACGAGATGATGCAGATGGCGAGCGTCGCGAACACCATCGACCGGTAGCCAAAGAGCGGCTTGCCCGAGAAGGTCGATGCCACCTCCGAATAAATGCCGAACGCCGGCAGGACGAGGATGTAGACTTCGGGATGCCCCCAAACCCAGATGAGGTTCATGTAGAGCATCGAATTTCCGCCACCGTCATTGGTGAAGAAATGAAAGCCGAGGTAACGGTCGAGCATCAACAGCGCCAGGGTCACCGTCAGCACCGGGAATGCCGCGATGATTAGGAGGTTGGAGGCAAGGGCGGTCCAGCAGAAGACCGGCATCCGCAAATAGCTCATCCCGGGTGCCCGGATCTTGAGGATCGTCGTCACGAAATTGACGCCTGTAAGCAGAGTCCCGACGCCTGATATCTGGAGTGCGACCAAGTAATAATCGACGCCGACGCCGGGCGAGAACGCCTTTTCGCTCAAAGGCGGAAAACCCAGCCATCCAGTGCGAGCAAATTCGCCGAGGAAGAGGCTGAGATTGACGAGCAGGGCACCCGATGCGGTGAGCCAGAAACTCACATTGTTGAGCGTCGGAAAGGCAACGTCGCGTACGCCCAGCTGAAGCGGCACCACGAAATTCATGAAGCCGATGACGAGCGGCATCGCCACGAAGAAGATCATGATCGTGCCGTGCGCCGAGAAGATCTGGTTGTAATGCTCGGGCGGAAGATAGCCCTGCGAGCTTCCGATCGCGAGTGACTGCTGAGCGCGCATCATGATCGCGTCGGCAAAGCCACGAACAAGCATGACCAGGCCCAGGACGATGTACATGACGCCGATGCGTTTATGGTCCGGCGAGGTGATGTACTCGTTCCAGAGATAGGGCCACCAGCCGTTTTTCGTGATCCAAATCGCGATTGCCGCCACCGCTAGCAGCACCACGAGCGAAGTGATGAGCGGGATGGGCTGGTTGAAGGGGATCGCTTCCCACGTCAGTCTTCCCAGCATCGTCAGGCCCTCGAACCCGGAACCGGTTGGTTATGGACCGGTACCGGGACCGGATTGGGCGGCGCGCGGTCGGCAACGATGGCGTCGAACAGGCCGGGCACGACCGTTCCATAGGTCATGGGGTTCACGTAGCTGCTGGGCTTGGAGAGCTGCTGGTAGCCACTGGCATCAAGAGCAGCGCCGCTCCCCCGTGCCGATTGGGCCCACATTGCGAACTGATCGGGCGGAAGCGAGTGAACCTGGAACTGCATTCCAGGGAAGCCGTCGCCGCTGAAGTGCGAAGAGAGGCCGGGGAACGTTCCCTGCCTGTCAGCCTGAAGGTTCAGGCGCGTTGTCATCCGGGGCATGGTGTAGATCATCGTTCCCATCTGCGGCACGAAGAAGCTGTTCCACACGGTCGCCGAAGTCAGCCGGAAGCTGACCGGGGTCCCTGCAGGAACGACAAGCTGGTTGACCGTGGCGATGCCCTGGTCCGGGTAGATGAAGAGCCATTTCCAATCGAGCGAGACGACTTCGACCTTAAGCGGCGGGACGGAGGATTTGAGCGGCTTGCTCGGCTCAAGGTCGTGGCTTCCGATCCAGGCAATGCCGCCAAGAAGCATGATGGTGAGTGCCGGGATCGACCAGACGACGAGCTCGACGGCACCGGAATATTCCCAGTCGGGACGATAATCAGCCTTGGCATTGCCGCGCCTGAACCACCAGGCGAACGCGATCGTCGCGATCATGGTGGGAATGATGATGGCGAGCATGATCGCGGTCGAATTGATGAGAATGGTCTTTTCGGCGGCGCCAACCGGCCCGACCGGATCGAGAATGCCGCGATTGCAGCCAGCGAGGAGGACGAGAGGTGCAAGGAGGACCGCCTGCACCCGGCGGGAGCAGCCCTGGTCCACGTCCCCTTTCCAGCGGATTGAGTTCACGCGCCCCCGTTCGAGTCGAGTCCCCAGAAGGAAAGCGCTTACGCCCGTTGAGGTTCCAACAACAGGCTGGGGATTTCACATTCTAAAGGAAGCGCGGCTCTGCAGTGGATCAAAGCCAACCCTGCGCACGGTACCAGGCGGCAGTTTCCACGAGGCCTTGGGACGTATCGACTTGCGGTCGCCACAGGGCCCTTGGTGCCGAGCGCTTCGGTTCGACCACCCAGTTGCGGTGCGAGAAATAGGCGGCGCGGTCGATCGTGAGCTTGGCCTTTTCGCCGCGCAGCAGCTGGTCGGCCCGGGCAGCCAGGCGAAGGAGGAGCCCCGGCGAGGAAATGACTGCGGCCTTGGTTCCAACGGCGTGGGCAAGAGCGCGCGCGAACTCGCGGTGCGTCCAGCCGCCGGGTTTGCCGTCGTCAGGCTCGATGAGGCAGCTCGTAGGCGCTTGGGGGCTCGTCAGTGCGAGGAGCAGCCGCGCAAGATCGCTGACGTGGATCACCGACACCCTTCCCTTGGGCGGCATCAGCATCAGTCCGATCTTTGCCATCCGAAAGAGCTCGAGCGTCTCCTTGTCTCCCGGCCCATAGACCGCGGGAGGGCGAACGATCGCCCAATCGAGGCCGGAACCATGGACCAGCTCCTCCGCGCGCGCTTTTGAGCCTCCGTAGAGCGAAAGCTTGGGTTCTCGCGCAGCGAGCGATGAGACGTGGACGAAGCGATGGATGCCGCCCGCGGTTGCTGCCGCGAGCATTGCGAGCGTCCCCGCAACGTTGCCGATCTCGAAGGCTGCCGCGCTCTGTCCGCTGATTGTCCCTGCGACGTGAATGACGGCGTCCACTCCGTCCACCAGCTTCTCGAGCGCATCGCGGCTGGAAAGATCGCCCGAGATCCAGGTGAGCCCTTCCCTTTCCGGCTGGTCCCGTCGCGTCAGAGCATTGATCTGATAACCGGCGGCAAGTGCGGCATTGAGGAGGTGAGAACCGACGAAGCCGGTGCCGCCGGTGACCGCCAGTCTCATCGCAGCGCAATCTTCAAAGAGGTGACCATGACCGCTCGTCCACGGCATCATCTGGCCCTCTGGCGCTGGTGCCGAGCCGTTCGATGATGGTGTCGAGAAGCGGATCCATGCCTTCCTCAAGCGGTGCAGAGATCGGGAATACCTTCGAGCCGGTCTCCTTCTCCAGCGCCTTGACCATCTTCTCCCGTTTCTTTTCGTCGATGAGATCAGCCTTGGTGAGCGCGATCACCTCGCTCTTGTCGGCCAGTCCCGCGCCATATTCGTCGAGTTCCCCACGCACGATCCGCCAGTTCTCGATGGGATCGCTGCCGGAAGCATCGATCAAATGAAGCAGCAGCCGCGTGCGCTCGACGTGGCCGAGGAAGCGATCACCGATCCCGGCTCCATCCGCTGCGCCTTCGATCAGTCCCGGGATGTCGGCCACGACGAATTCGCGGCCCTTGTGGCGGACGACGCCGAGTTGGGGGCGCAACGTCGTGAATGGATAGTCACCGACCTTTGCAGAGGCGTTGCTGACGGAGTTGAGGAAGGTCGACTTACCGGCATTGGGAAGACCCAGGAGGCCAACATCGGCCAGAAGCTTGAGGCGCAGCCAGACCCACATTTCCCCGCCTGCTTCCCCTGTCTGGTGCTGGCGCGGGGCGCGGTTGGTCGAGGTCTTGTAACTGGCGTTGCCGCGGCCCCCCATGCCTCCCTTGAGGAATGCGACGCGCTGCCCGACCTTCGTGAGGTCGGCAAGAAGCGTACGCTCTTCGTCGTCGGCAAGGATCTGCGTGCCGACGGGAACCTTGACCACCAGGTCGCTGCCGCCGGCACCGGTCTTGTTGGAGCCCGCTCCCCCCTTGCCCCGCGGCGCACGGAAGTGCTGGGTGTAACGAAAGTCGATGAGGGTGTTGAGGCCGGGCACGGCTTCGAAGACGATATCTCCGCCCTTTCCGCCGTCGCCGCCATCGGGCCCGCCGAACTCGACGAACTTCTCGCGGCGGAAGCTTACTGCTCCCGGGCCGCCAGCGCCCGAGCGCACGAAGATTTTGGCCTGGTCCAGAAAATGCATGACGGTGTCGCCCGTTAGGCGATGGCGGCGGCGAGAGAAAGCCCGCCCCGGGCGGAACTCTCGGCCGGTCCCTGTCTATGAACCGGCTGCTAGATGCCGCTCACGGAGATTTCGGCGCCATCGACGTCCCGGAGACGGGCAACGCGCGTCCCGTGGATGTCGGTGGGCGGGCTGGTGAAGACCAGCCCCTCCGCCTGGCCGGAAGCATAGAAATTGTCGATGTCGGTCGTCCCGAGGCCGAGCTGCACGCTGCCTGCCGGGTTCTCCTCCGATGCCGGATGAAGGGCGAGCGTCGTCTCGCCCGTCTCGAATTCACTCCAGAAGGGCGACTGAAAACGGGGGGTCAGACCGAGGGCGTCCCGGTAGAAGGCAATCGCCTCTTCCATGTCGCTGACGAACTTGATTGCATAGTTGAGGCGCATTGGCTCATCTCCGCTTGAGGCGGGGAAAAGGGCGGATCAGCACTGACCCACGCCTTCGCCTTTGCACCGCGTCTGCTGCGCCCTCTCAACTTCCTCACGATTGCGTCGCCGCTGCTCGGCCCATTCCGCGCGGGTCATGCAGACCCGCTTGGCGGAAAGCCTCGTGCCGATGTCCTCGACCTTCTCGCAAATGGTCTGCGTAGGATCGCTTGCAGCACTGGCGACGGCGGCATTGGGCGGCCGCGCAATGCCGGGGTCGCGCGCTGAGTCGCCCGCAAAGCTGAACGCGAGGCCGCCCTTGTACCAGCCCGCCGGGCTCTTTCCGTTGGGCGAATAGTCGCCCCCCTGCATCATCTCGAGCACTGCGCCTCCAACGATGCTCTCGGCTTCCGCACAATTGAGCTGGGGGAGCACGATGCGCTGCAGCGAGCCGTCGGGCGCATATTGGGTGGCGAAGGTCAGGTTGAAGTCGAGGCGCCCCTGCCTGAGCACGAATGATGGGCAGTGCTGGGACTGGGCGATCTCGAAGAGCTTCGCCTGCATCTTCTCGTTCAAGTGGTTGTAGCCGCGCTGGCTGAGATTGGGGAGATTGCTCCAGTCACCGTTGGCGGTTTCGACGGTCACTGCAAAAGCAGGGACGGAAATCGCTGCAAGCAGCAATGCGGCAGTGGATAGACGCACCATCTTCATCTCCCTGTTGAAATTCGGCAGGAATTGTCACCCCTGTTCTTTGTCCAGGGTATGGCCGCAGGCTTGCTCCCCACTTCATGTGGGTGACGGGCCGGGTCCGCCCTCAACCGACGTGGTCGATTTTTCCGCAAATGAGGCGGTTCGAATGGCCGGCTGTGCTGGAGGCTATGGTTCCGGCCGGCACCCAAGGGGCTGCTCGCAGGCAAAGCAACGGTAGAAAGACGCATCACGTTCGCTTCCCGCTCCAATGCCTCCAAGATTACTCCTGGTGCCGGATCGAGTCCACGAGCGGCGGGTCAGCGGTGTTCTAAAGGATGATGGGGAACGAGGATCAGCGTACGATCCTCGACGCGCCAGGACTGAAGCTTCGAGAGGAAGTTCATGCCGAGCACGTCGAGGCGCCCAAGGCCCTGCGAACTGACGACGCGGAGATTTCGTGCAACGATGTTGCCGACCTTGAGCTCATCGATCTTGCCGGTCTTCGCGCGCGCCGTCCCATTGGCCGTCTGGAGGACGACGGGGACAAGGCCGGTTCCCGTTTGAATTCCGGCTTCTTGCGCCGTCGATGGAGCAAGCGCCGTCAGCGTCGCGCCGCTATCGACAAGCATTCGGCGAGGAACGCCATTGATCGAGGCGGTGACCCAAAAATGCCCATCCGGGGCCATGGCCACGCGAAGCTCCTTGCCCGCGACCTGCTGGTCATCAAGACCCAGCTTGTCGGTGAGACGGGCAAGCTCGGGCTGGTAGGGCGCCTGGCTCAACACAAGGAAGATGAGGAAGGCGAGGAGACCAAGCGAAAAGGCGAAGCGGACAATGCGACCCACGAAAGGGATCCGCTGGAGGAACATGATGAAAAGTGCCGCGCCGAGGGCAATAAGGCCCAGATGCTGCCATTCAGAAACGGTCGCTGGCATGGGCCGGATGTCGGTCCGAACAGCCACCCGTTCAAGCAGCAGAACGATTCTCAGGTGAAACGCTAGGCACTTCGGCCAAAGGCAAGCGTTCTCTAACTCAAATCAGGCTTGCGGAGCGCAGGAACATGCAGGAGCGCATCGTGGCCGTTGGCTTGCTCACCGGACACGACCTTAGTCTACTTGGCCCAACGTTCGACAGGGCATGGCCCGTCGAGGAAGCGCCGGCGTTCAATGAACTGCTGCGCGCGATCGACGAGGCTGACAGGAGGCTGGAGCAGGCCGACGGTCGTCGCGAACATTGATCAGAAGCGGTCGAGGAGGCGGTCAACCGTGTCCCCGGCCGTTTTCTGCTTGGAATCGCTGATCTGCTTGGCATGGCGCTCCAGAGCAGTGCGGACGAGCTCGATCTGCGCGTCGGTGAGATGCTCGATCCCGATGAACTGTTCGCGTGCCTTGTCTACGGCCCGCAGGAGCTCGTCGAGTTTCGCCTGCATCGCGGCCCCGTCGCGGTTCTGGCTGTTCTGAATGAGGAAGACCATCAGGAAGGTAACGATGGTCGTCCCGGTATTGATCACCAGCTGCCACGTGTCGGAATAATGAAAAAGGGGCCCCGTTAGAGCCCAGAGGGCAACGATGCCCACCGCGGCACTGAAGGTCAGCGGGTGGCCAGCTCCGGCCGAGGTCTTGGTGGCGCACCAGTTGAAAAAACGTCGCATGTGCCCGTAACGCGCGTGCAATCATGTGGTGCCGAACAGCGGCGATCAGCCCTTTGGATGCTCAGCTTCGAAGCGGTGCCGCAGTCGCTGTGCAGCGAGTTCGCGCGCAGCATCGCGGGGAAGTCCCAAGGCCTCGACTATGGGCAGGCCAAGGAGCGAATCCCCGAGCGCGTTGAGGACCAGGGAGAGCGTGCTCTCCGCGACGTGATGCGGATCATGGCCAAGGGACAGCTGGGCGACGAGCGACCGGATCGAATCGAGGATCGGGTTCAGGGCATCGCGATTGCCGCTGAGAATCATCCATGCGGCAAGCGCCCCGGCTCCTTCCTTCCCGAAGGCGTCGAAACATTGGTCAACGATGACCCGCGCATCCGTTTCACCGGCGCGGGCGCGATCGACGGCCTCGGCGATACTGCCGTTGACCGAGTCGGCGATGGACTTTGCAAGTTCGCCCTGGAGGCCCGCCGCCGAGCCGAAATGGTGAAGCAGGTTGGCGTGAGTGCGGCCGATTTCTGCAGCCACTGCCTTGAGGGTCACGGCCTGGGGGCCTTGCTCGATCAGCAATCTGCGCGCCGCGGCAAGCGCGGCGGAACGGCTTTCTTCGGGGGTGAGGCGCGTTCGTCTTATTGACACAACTGTAAGTTAAGCTATCTTTCGTTCCATGGCCGCAAGCACGCTACCTACTCCGACAGATCTCAGCATCACGCCGCGAGACCGCCGCTTCGGCCGCGAGACAGCGGCGCGCCGCTTGTGGCACGGCGGACGCGTCGAAGCGACCGCTATTTACAACGCGTTATCGAGCACCTTTCCAATCGGCGAGGCATATTTCGTCGAGAGCGTTCGCGCCTTCCGCGCCGGAACACCGCCCAAGCTTTCTGCGGAAATCCAGGCCTTCACTACCCAGGAGGCAATTCACAGCCGCGAGCATGATGCCTTCAACAAGGCCGCCGACCGCGCCGGCTACGATCTTTCAAAGCTCGAGGCGCAGGTCGAGAAGCGTCTTGCGATCACGCGATCACGGCCCCCGATCGTCAATGTCGCCGCGACCATGGCCCTTGAGCATTTTACCGCGATCCTCGCGCACGAGCTCTTGAAGGATCCGAGGCATCTTGAGGGCGCCGATCCCGAAGCCGCGAACCTCTGGCGCTGGCACTCGGTCGAGGAGATCGAGCACAAGGGCGTTGCTTACGATACCTGGCTGTTCGCGACGCGCGAATGGCCGCGCTGGAAGCGCTGGAAGGTCAAGGCGAAGGTGATGCTTTACGTCACCCGCAATTTCCTCGTCGACCGTACTGCAGGAGCGCTCGAGCTCATGCGGCAGGACGGGGTAGAGGGCCTTCGCGCGTGGACGCTCCTCTTGTGGTACCTGTGGATCAGGCCCGGGATGTTTCGCCGAATAGCTGGCGCATGGCTGAAGTTCTTCCTTCCGGGCTTTCACCCGTGGAACGAGGATGATCGCCACCTTCTTCGCGCCTATGAAGCGAGCGTCGGGGAGGTCCCGCCGCCCGCCCGGAAGGTGAGGCGCGCCGTCTAGGCGGCGAGCGCCTCGTCCTCCTCGCCCTCAGCGAAGGTCTCACGTCTCAGCTCCAGCCGCATCAGGCGCGCCGGCACTTCCTCGCCCCTTGCGCAGCACATCCTGGGGGCGAGAATACCGAGCGTTTCAAAGCCGAGCTTGTCGAGAACGCGGGCGGACGCGGGGTTGTCGATGAAGTGCGAACCTTCAAGACTTGGAAGGCCCAGGACACGCGCGATCTCCACGAGCGCCCTGCACGCCTCTGTCGCATAGCCTCGGCCCCAGAAGGGCCGAGCGATCCAGTAGCCCATCTCGACCGATCCCGACGGCCTCCTCCCAAGGCCGCAGGCGCCTGCGAGCTGCGGCGCTTTTTCGCCTCGCTCGAAAATGAGGAGCGAAGGGAGCACGGGGTCGCGCGGGCTTGCAAGAAAGGCCTCGGCGTCGCGCATCGAATAGGGCCACGGAACATTGGCAAGGTTGCGCGCAATCCCCTGGTCGGCAAGCGCCGTCGCAAGCGCCGGCGCGTCCTCCGGGAAGCCTGGCCTCAGCAGCAATCTTGGCGTTCTCGCGAACATCACCCTTCTCCTCGTCGAGGCGCCTAGCGGCACCCCGTGACAGTTTCGGGAGAAGGCAAAGAAAAAGGGGAGACCCCTTCCGGGGCTCCCCTTCTCCCTTTTCGTGGTCTCGATCTCTTCTAGATCTCGTCCGGGCCGCCCCTTCGTGGGAACGGTCCCTTTCTGACCGTTCCTATGAACTCGCTTCGCTAATCGGCATGACATGCACGTATTTGCGGCCGAGCTTGCCGTCGCGAAACGCGACGGCGCCGTCCGTAAGCGCAAACAAGGTATGATCCTTGCCCAGGCCCACGTTCTGGCCAGGATGCCACTTGGTGCCGCGTTGGCGCACGATGATGTTGCCGGCGAGGACAGCCTCTCCGCCGAACTTCTTCACGCCGAGGCGCTTGCTTTCACTGTCGCGGCCGTTGCGGGACGAGCCGCCTGCCTTCTTGTGTGCCATGACGAATTTTAGTCCTGATTACTTGCCCTTGGGGGCCTTCTTCGCGGCGCCCTTAGCAGGTGCAGCATTTTGTGTCGAGGCGGCGGCAGGCGTTTCATCGCCCGATGTGCCCTTCTTGCCACCGGCAGCCTTCTTGGCTTTCTCGCCGCCAGCGGCCTTCTCGTTGTTGGGCGCAGGATTTTCTGTCGGCGTTCCAGCAATGTCGCTGGAACGCTGCTGATCGGCAGTCGCCTTCTTGGTTTCGTCCGCGCGGGCAGCAGCAGACTTGCCGGCATTCCCCTTGGGGGCCTCGCTGCCCTTGGAAGCGGTCTCGGCCTTGGCAGGAGCCTTCTTCTGCTCCTTCTGATCGCCGATCGCCACGATCTTCAGGATCGTGTGCTGCTGGCGGTGGCCCTTCTTGCGGCGATAATTGTGACGGCGCCGCTTCTTGAAAACCGTCACCTTGTCGGCCTTGGCCTGGGCGACGATCTCGGCCGCGACCGTGAGGCCGTCGGTCGACTTGAGGTTTCCACCATCGCCGGCGAGCACGACATCGCCCAATGTAACGCGGTCGCCCGCATTGCCCTCGAGCTTCTCGACGACGATCTTGTCTCCCGGGGCGACGCGATATTGCTTGCCGCCCGTGCGCACGACTGCGAACATTGCTCTTCTCTTCCAATTAGAATTTCGGCCCCGCGCGCGCGTGGGCGCAAAAAGCGTCGGACTAGCGCGGGAAGGCGAGGCGCCTATGGCAGGGGGCCGACGCTGTCAACCGTGTGGGACCGCCAGGATCGGTGTTGCGATGCGGCAACAGCGATGAGCGAGTTTCATGACAGCCGGAAGCAACTTCTTGCCAATGCGACGATTCCGCCGTTCCTTGAGCGCGAGCCGGCTTGTGTATCCGGTAAGTCAGGGGGATTTTCATGACGCATCCGAACCGAGCATATTTGCTCGCCAGTCTCAGCAGCCTTGCAATGGCCGCGCCCGCGGCAGCCGCACAGACCAGTCCCGCGGCACAGCAGAATGCGCAGGCGCAGGCGCAGGCGCGGGTGAATGCCCAGGGCCAGAACCCGGTTAGCAACGAGCAGACGATCGTCATCACGGGTACGCGCGCTGCCAATCGTACGGTCGCGAACAGCCCGGTCCCCGTCGATGTCATCGGCGCCGACCAGATCAAGAACACGGGCCAGACCGAGACCAACAAGATTCTCAACCAGCTGGTGCCCTCGTTCAACTTCCCGCAGCCCTCGATCGCCGACGGGTCCGATGCTGTGCGTCCCGCGACATTGCGCGGGCTTAGTCCCGACCAGACCCTCGTACTCGTCAACGGCAAGCGCCGGCACTTGTCTGCGCTGCTCAACGTCAACGGCACAGTCGGCCGCGGAAGCGCTGCAGTGGATCTCAATCTCATTCCGGGCCTTGCGATCGGACGCGTCGAGGTGCTCCGCGACGGCGCGGCCGCCCAATATGGTTCCGACGCCATCGCGGGCGTCATCAATGTCCAGCTGAAAAACTCGAACCACGGGGGCACCGCCAGCGTCACCTGGGGCGAGTATCTGACGACCGTCAACGACGTCGCAAGAGTCACGGGACTTCAGACGAATGCATCGGGGCAGCCAATCCTGGATCCGACCGATAACCGCTATTTCCTCGCGAACACCAACGGCGACCGAAAGGTGCAGGACGGTGCCCAGATCACGACCGGCGTCAACGTCGGTGTTCCTCTTGGCGCTCACGGCTTCGTCAATCTAACCGGCGAATATCATTTGCGGCAGGAGGTGAACCGCGCCGGCTATGACCTGCGGCCGAACTTCACGCTGCCCAATCCCACCAGTCCTGCATTCACTCCGGGCATGACCTTCGATCAGCGGGAACTGGGCTTCGACCGGCTCGAGTTCCGCTTCGGCGATCCCCGGTCACATGACTACAGCCTGGTCCTCAATAGCGGTTTCGAGTTCACCCCTGGCTGGGAGGTCTACGCCTTCGGCACGTACGGCCATCGCAATGCGCTCAGCGCGGCCAACTGGCGCCAGTACAATAATACGTCGGTCAACCGTGACTGGAGCACGCTGCTGCCCAATCAGGCTCCGAATAACGCCAATTTCGTTCCACTGACGCCGCAGGGCTTCCTGCCGTACATCGACACGCACCTGCGCGACTATGCGGGGACGATCGGCGTGCGCGGTGACTTCTCCGGCTGGCACCTTGATCTCTCGGTCGGCCGCGGCAAGGACAAGTTTGATTACGCGGTCCACAATACGCTGAACACGTCGTTCGGCCCTCAAAGCCAGCATGATTTCGATGCCGGCGGCCTCCGCTACGCACAGAACATCGCCAACCTTGACCTCACCCGCGACTTCGCGGTCGGCTTCGCCAAGCCGCTGACGTTCGCGGCCGGTCTTGAATATCGCCATGAGCAATTTGAAGAGCGGCCAGGCGATCACCAGTCGTGGGCGATCGGCCCTTATTTCCGCCCGGCGCTCACCGGCACGACGCTTGCAAACTGCAATACACAGCAAGGCGTCTTCGATTCGACCACCAACAAGTGCACGTTCCCGGGCCGCGCTGCGCCGGCGGGCGCCCAGGGCTTTCCGGGTATTCCCGATATCAGCCGGACCAACGCCAAGCGGCACAGCTATGCAGCTTACGCGGAGCTCGACACGGACCCGGTCGAAGGGCTGACGACGACCGTCGCCGGGCGCTACGAGCATTTCTCGGATTTTGGCTCGACCTGGAACGGCAAGATCGCCGCTCGCTACGAGTTCATTCGCGGCTATGCGGTCCGCGGTGCCATCTCCAATGGCTTCCGAGCTCCTTCACTTCATCAGCAGTTCTTCACGACGACGTCGACCAACTTCATCGGCGGCGTTCCGGTCGACATTGCGACCCTTGCGGTGAATGCGCCGGCTGCAGTTGCGCTTGGCGCGCAGCCGCTAAAGCCCGAGAAATCGGTTAACCTCAGCTTGGGCGCGACGGCCAATCCGTTCCGCGGACTGACCTTCACCGCCGACTATTACCATATCAAGATCAAGAACCGGATCGTCCTTACAGAGACGCTTGGAACCGGCGGAACGGGTAACAACTCGACCGTCCAGGCTGCCGTCACGGCCAAACTTGCCCAGCTCGGCTTCCCGCAGGTCGCTGCTGCGCGCTTCTTTATCAACGGCCTCGATACGACCACCCAGGGCCTCGACCTTGTCGCCGCGTATCGACTTGGCCTCGGGCAATATGGCCGCTGGAACCTGACGGCGGCCTACAACCACAACAAGACGAAGATCGACAAGCGCCTCAACGCTGTGGGCCCGCTCGCGCAGATCCCGGGCATTGTTCTGTTCGGCCGCGTCGAGGGTATTCGCTTCACCGACGGGCAGCCCCATGACAAGGTGGTCCTCAGTGCGGACGGCGACGTCGGCAAGTTCGGCTTCACCGCTCGCACGACGCGGTATGGCAAGGTCATCTCGCCGGGTGCTGCCAATCCGGTATCCAACTCAGCGAGCCTCACCGCCCTGGGGCCCGATGACATATTGCTGAGCGCAAAGTGGATTACGGACGCCGAGGTCCGGCTCCACGGCGGGCATGGCGTCGAATTCGCGATCGGCGCGAACAACATCTTCGACGTTTATCCGGATCGCTCGCCGTTCGGGCCGCGGCCAGCCTCTGCCGGCGGCGGTTTCTATCCGGCGAACCAGATTTACACGACTTACTCGATCTTCTCGCCATTCGGCTTCGACGGACGCTTCGTCTACGGCCGCGTGTCGGTGAATTTCTAGGGTTCAACAGGGGGCGAGGGGAGGGCGTTCGCGCCCTCCCTTCGGTCAATTGGTGAGATCTGGCCGAAGCCTGTATCGGCCGTCCTGGCGGTCGAACATCGTGGCGATCGCCGGATGATCGACCGGCTCCTCGCTTTCGTCAGCAATAAGGTTCTGCTGGCTCACATAAGCGACGTAGCTTGTCTCGGCATTCTCGGCGAGCAGGTGATAGTAAGGCTGCTCCTTCGAGGGCCGCAGCGGCTCGGGGATTGCCTGATACCATTCCTCGCTGTTGGAGAATTGCGGGTCGACGTCGAAAATGACACCGCGAAAATCGAACAGGCGATGCCGGACGACCTCGCCAAGGGCGAAGCGCGCAAGCGGAATGTCGATCTTCTGTGCCATTTCAGGTCCTCGACGACCTGAACGTTCGAAAGTTTCAAAAGGGGTCATCGCCCCTATCTAGGCAAGGTGAAAGCGCGCTGCTAGAGCGCCGCCTCCGACCGGCCGGCGACCTGCCCGGCGAGCGTTTGCCTTGATGCGGAGAGGTGGCTGAGTGGTCGAAAGCACCGCACTCGAAATGCGGCGTGCGGGCAACCGTACCGTGGGTTCGAATCCCACCCTCTCCGCCATACTCAAGTATTTGACTTCATTACACTTTTCATTCTGGCCCAGCGCCGGCGGAAGTGCGCCACTGTCTCCTAGGCGGGCGACTGGAGAGGTGCCTCGCGGCTCGAACATTGGCGGCAATCAGCGGCGAATTCTCTGGCGACAATTCGGGCAGTACGGTTTGAGTTCGTCCCTTCTGGATTGGAGCCCTTCCGGATTTAAAGTGGATGCTCAATCCAACAGGTGGGCATTCATTGAGTCCGAGCTCCAGTGTCCGCTTTGCGTTGGAGACGGGCATTCGCATCGCTCTGCCACATCGATACCCTTCAACGCTGGCCCTTGACTAGGCTGCTGTGGTCTCAGGCTCGAGCAACGATATCTCACGGACGGATGCCCGAGCCACCAGGAAGGTCCGACCTGCTTGCAGGATCGCGCCCGGCCGATGCGCACTGATGACCCGGGTTGCGTCCGTGGCTGCAAGTACGGTCATGAGCTTACGCTCGGAGTCCACATCAAGATGAGCGGTGCCCTCATCGATGAAGAGCGCTTTGGGTTGCCGGTAGAGCGCTCGAGCGAAAAGGATCCTCTGCTTCTGCCCGCCTGAGAGCGCTGACCCCATGTCTCCGACCAAAGTATCATAGCGCATCGGCATGCTCTCAATTTCCGAATGGATGCCCGCAGCTTTCGCGCATTGAACTACTCGTTCCATGACTATTCCAGGGTCGAAGAAGGCGATGTTCTCCCCCAAAGATCCGGCGAACAGTAAGTCGTCCTGAGCGATGGATCCGCAGGCCCGACGCCAAGCTCGCTTGTTCGTCGCGGTTAGTGGCTGACCATCGATCAATACCTGCCCGTCGCTCGGTTCGATAAGTCCCATCATGATCTTTAGTAGCGTGGTTTTGCCGCCCCCCGACGGACCGATCAGCGCGATGATTTCGCCCGGTTCGATCTTCAGGTTCACGCTCTGTAGAACGTCAGAGTCACCCGTTCCGTATCGGAAGCTGACGTTGCGCAGCTCAATCCCGCCGCGGATCGCCTCTGCCGTGACGGGTGCAGGAGCGGCGGGAAGCTCAGGTCGCGAGAGAGCAATGTCCGCGATCCGAGTGAGATGAACGTCCAACAATCTCCAGCGAACGGAGAAGTCGAACAGTCGGGTCGTGGCATCGATAAATTGTTGCTTGTACGCCTGGAACGCGAAGATCATCCCGACGGTGAATTCACCTGCCATGGCCATCGACACGGCAAGAAAGACAAAGAGCACTCTTTCGATCGCCAACACCAATTGGGCGGCTGCATCGAAGTAGCTGGTCATGCGCCCGAGACGCACTTGGGCGTTCACGGCATCCGATTTCAGATTCTGCCAGATGCGTTGCCGATTGCCTTCCTCTCCGAAGGCTTTGATCGCGGCAATGCCTCGGACGGTCTCGATGAAGCCTGAGTTCTCTCGCGCTTGGGCGGTGATCGTTCCCATGTTCCGCACGCGGAGCATGAAGTAGGACGTAGATTTGAGGCCCCCGTATAGAAGCGATCCAACCAACGCCAACACGCCTAACTTGACTGAGTAGATGAACATGAGGGTGAGCGTGAGGACGGCCATCGCGCCGTCGATCACTGCAGCAATCAGCCCTTGGCTCAAAAGATCGGAAATCGACTGCGACGAGCCGAACCGCGAGACGATGTCCCCGACGTGGCGTTTCTCGAACCAGTCTAGCGGTAACCGCATCAGGTGCCGGAACAGGTTGACGACCAGCTGGAAAGCCAAGGAGTTTCCGAGGGAGACCAGAACGAGCGATCGAAGCAGTGAAGTCAGTGCATTGATGACCGCGAGCCCGCCGAATCCGACGGCAAGCATAACTAGCAAATCCCTGTCAAAGGAGGGAAGCACCGTGTCGATAGCGATCTGCAGATAGAATGGCGCGGCAAGGGCAATCAGCTGCAAGACGAGCGAGAGGGCCAGCAGAATCCCAACCGAGCTCCGGATGCCCCGCATCCGTGACCAAAGTTGCGAAATCTGCAGTGGCGCCGCCTCGCGCCTGGGGAGGAAACTAGCGGCCTTCTCCAAGTCGAGAAGAACGCCGGTGAAGTGACGCGACAGTTCCGCTTCAGATAGGTTCAAGGATCCTCTTGCGGGATCATTGACTCGATATCGGCGGCCGCGCGGTGTCTTCCTGACGCTAGTAAGGACGACGAAATGATTCAGGTCCCAGTGCAGGATCGCAGGAAGAGCGACTTCATCCAGGTCCGCTATCTCGCCTCTCAGCGCCAGCGCGTTGAAACCAATCTGCTCCGAGATCTCAATGAGGGATTGAAGGGTGGCGCCCTTCAGCGACATGCTGAACCGCCGACGGAGCGCGGGAAGGTCCACTTGCAAGCCGTGGCAACAGGCGACCATGGCGATGCACGCTAGTCCGCATTCACTCGCCTCAGATTGCCTGATGACTGGACAGTGGCCGCTGGCGGGTTGCAAGCCGATCATGTCTAGAGCCGATCGCCGGACAGCTGCCGTCGCGTCGCCTTACCGCATTCAGGCAGCCGGAGCGCGGCAAACTGACGATCGATTTGCGCGTCCGCGGGAACCTCAGTTGCATGGTCTAGGACGATTGAGAATCTTGCATGGAGCTTGGCCTCCAAGTCCGACGCTTTCTGCAGGCGTTCAGCATCGGACATCTCTCGTCCGGCAACGGGCATTCCGAAGCGTCGCATCGTCGCCAGCGTTGGCATGTACGCGGTTCGCCGCATGACCCAGGACGCGAGCGGTTGCGGGCCCGACGTGTTCACTTGCGTGAAGCACATCGGCTCGCGGCGGAGTTCAGCAAGCTTGAAAAACACGGGGTTGATCCCGCGCTCGTGGTAGATCTCAGCTTCGCGCTGGCTATCGGCTTGTTCGACCGGCGACCAGGCGAGGTCATCCGGATTAATTGCTGCTCTTGCCAGCTGCATCTTGGCGAGATCGGTGCCATGGAAGACGACCACAGCTCCGTCTTCCACTGCTCTGTTCTTCGCCGCAGCGAAAAGGATGCTGGCGCAGGCGGAGAGACAATAGTCGCGCACAACCACATCATATCTGCCGACGCCGAGCGTATTCACCATGCGGATGGCGTCGGAAGTCTGACCTCCGGAGCTCGTGACGACTAAGGTGCGGATAGGCTCATGACCCATCCGCTGAAGAGCCCCAACCAGACGATCATCAATGTTGCCGTTCAATGTCAGGACGCCGTCGGAATAGGACAGGGCTGCGGAACTGGCCGGCCTCGCGCAGGCGACGAGGAGCACGGCCAAGAGAAGGATGAAACTGCATTTAGCGGTCAAGCAGGTTAACCTCTTTCAAAGATGCCGGGCCTTTCGGCCCGGCACCTCGTGATTACTGATAAGACGATTGCTGGAAGGTCCGCTCTTGGTAATCGCCGCACGTCGTGGGATCGCCATAGATATAGCAGGCGGCGTCAGGGCTGGTTGCAGTGATCCAAGCCTGAAGCGCTTCGCCGAGCGTCTGGGTTGCCGCCTGTTGGACAGTGCCTGCCGTCTGGTCGATGGTCTGACCGCTGATCTGGTAAGTTACACTGTCCGGGCCGACGTCCCAACCGTTCATGTGAGCGCCATCGATCGCGTCGATTGCAGGCCGGGCTTCCGGGTCTGCGACCAGCCCAACCGACAGGGCCCAATCGCCACCGTCGGCCGCGGTCCCACCGCATACGGCTCCTGTGACAAAGCCGCCGCTCGCACCGACGCAGATGTTGACCGCATCGAAATGGTCCAGCGTCTCAGTCGCGCGATCATAATGATCCATCGACCCATCACTGAAATTGTAGTCGGATCCGGTGTAGTTCCCCGCATCGTCGAAGTAATCGGTGACTTCCGTACTGCCGTTCATGTAGGTTTCGGAGCTGCCTCCGCCACTGACGAGGCGGATCTCGCCGGCCGTTAGGGCCCGAAGCGAACTGGTTTCAACTCGTTGTCCCATTCCATACTCCTGGAAGAGGTCCCGATTGTAGCGCTACGACGACGGGGGACCTTGGCCGTTCGCCATAGTGTCAGGGTTCGCTCATCCGGTTCGTTTGAGTACCGCATGAAGTGGCTCCAGGAGCCACTCGCTGAAGGGTCGTCGGTCGAGAATTAGGTTGGCATTCAGCGTCATTCCCGACTGAAGCGGGAGCTTCGCTCCGTAGGCAGACACGGACTGGCCTGTAATCGCCACGTCGATCCGGAAGACGGGCTCGTCGCTCTTGATCGGTGCCGCGATTTCGCGAGGATCAAGAACGGTTCGGGACACGGCTGTCACATGCCCCGCGAAACTCCCGAAGCGCTGATAAGGGAAAGCATCGTAAAGCAGCCTGACTTCTTGACCTGGCCGCACAAAACCCACCGAGCGCGAGGGAGCATAGATCTCGGCATGCAGCCGCGAGCCGTCAGGAACGATCTCCATCAGCGGCATGACGCCATCGATCGTTTTGCCCAGTGCGGCTTGAAGGGCGGTCACCCGTCCGGCAACCGGGGCCACGATCTCATAGGCTTGCTGCGAAAGGGCTTCTGCTCGCTGACCCGCATAGCCAGCGGCAGCAGTTTCTGCGGTCAAGAACTGTGAATGACTATCCGTCGTAACGCGGGCGAGGTCCGCACGGGCCTTTGCCTCTTCTGCGTCCAAGTTTGATGATTGCTGCACCATTTGGGCCAGCTGTTCGCGTGCCGTGAGCCACGCTTGCTTGCGGCTTTCATATTCTATCCGGCTCACGAACCCCCGACTCATGACTGGCTCGATCCCGTCCAGCGTCGCTCGCATGGAAGCAACCGTCTGCCTCTGAAGAGCGATCTGCTGGAGCACCTGTGCTTTCTGCTCACCGTAGCTCGCTAAAGCCGCCAAGAGGCCGGCTCGATCTGTTCTTGAGCGTTGCAGCGCAATGGCGCCCTGCTGCTCCGAAAGCTTCCGCTGCATTTCCAGAGCCTGCAGACTTGCGGCGGACGTATCTACGCCGGTGCCAGCGGGCTGCGTGACGATGACAGTCGCCAAACGTTGCCCCGCCCTGACGATGTCTCCATCACGAACTGCGAGGTCTGCAATTCGGCCAGCGCGAGTCGCAATGATCTTCGTCGCCGGGACGTCGGTCACGAGAATGCCGGGTGCCGTCTCGCTTCTCGTGTAAGTACCTGCTGCAATCCAGATACTCAGGCCGAGGATGATGATCAGTATGAGCGCAGTAACCGAAACAATGGTTACAGGCTGCGAAAGCAGTATGCCTCCTTCTAGCCTGTAACGCTTCTCCTCGCTGACTTCGCGTCTGAAGAGTAAGTCGTGCTTCATTACGCGCGGTTACCGGCCCCTGGGCATATCCGCGATTCGGCAGGTTGCAGAAACGCCCGCAGTAGCATCGGGTCAAATTAACTTATTTTAATGACGGTGATGCAATGGCTACTTTAATTATCAATCATGTGAGCGAGTGGCATTTCTGAAGTGCCATGATCGGTGTTATGAACGACGGAGGCGGTGCTTCACGCCCGACTTGCCGCCCGGGTCAAGGATACGCTCTAGCTTCCGATCCGGTTTCTAAAGCACTCAGGCACACCGCTGCCGCGCACGTTGATCTTTGCATTACCGTAGTGAACCGCATGCGCCGAATATCGCCCCTCGCACCGTGGGCGGCTTATATTCCGGGTCAGGATTGCTCCGATCACTACGAAGAAAACGAGTGCCAAGGTAACGGTGAACAATACCAACCTTCTGGGAACGGCGGCTCGCGGTTCACTCATGGAACACGACCGTCTCTGCACGCGAGGCTCGTCTCCGGACATTTTGTTTTCCGTGAGCAGTTAACATTAGTTGGAATGGTCGGATCGCCTCGAGAATGGACATAGGGGATTCTCATCACAGCCGCCACCGGAGCGCAGATGTCGTGGGGAGGAAGGCGACGCGCGCCCAAATACGACAAGCCTGCTCGCTCACATAGTTGATCTTTGTTGTTGCCGAGTCGATCACGGGGAGCAAGCCAGTAATGCCAAGCGACCGACGCAAACACCGCGCAAGGATCACGCGACGAAGCGCAATCGCCCCGTGTTCGTTCGCAGAATGAACTCATACCGCAGCGTCTCTCGCGTACCGTTCGGGGTTAAAGAACGGCTGGTTTCTGCGACTTCCTGAGTCGATGTTGGAGACCCATACCATCGTTTCGAATACTAGTTGGTCCGCCACGCAGTCTCAGCCATCGTAGAAAAAGAAAGAAAGGCAATGGCGCCGAACTGCGCGCTCATGCCGTGTGGCCCGCAAAACTCGGGTAAAGGGACGCGGGGCGCGCCCGAACTCTTAGGTAAGAATACGGATTCTGCGCGACTGTGCTCTCGACTAACGGCCGCCATGCGAAAGGCGCGGCAAATGGCGAAAGCGCTCAACCGGGTCGCTCAGCTGACCGAATATGGTGGTCCGGAAAACATTCGGATCGTGAATCTTCCCAAGCCGACCGCAGAGGCCGGCGAGGTGCGAGTGCGAGTCCTCGCCTCCAGCATCAATTATACTGAGACCTTGATCCGGCGGCATCTTTACCCGCAGACGGCAGCATATAAGGCGCCGTTCATCCTGGGCTACGATGTCGTGGGGGAGATCGATCAGCTCGGCCCCCGGGTAAGCGGATTCAAGATCGGCGACCGGGTTGCGGACATGACCGTCACCGGATCGGATGCGACGTATCGAACGCTGAAGGCGAAGGACTTAACAAGGGTGCCCAGAGAGGTGGATCCCGCGGAAGCGGCGACCCTCATCCTCAGCTGGACGACCGCCTATCAGCTCCTTCACCGCGCAGCCAAGGTCCGGCGCGGTCAGCGAATCCTCGTTCACGGTGCCGGGGGAGCGGTTGGGCAGGCGCTACTTTCACTGGCCAAGCTTGCCGGCGTGGAGGCCTGGGGAGGCGCCCACGCCAGGCACGGCCCAGCGATCCGCGATCTCGGGGCACATCCGATCGACTATGACCGCGAGGACTTTACGCGCGTCTTGCCCGGAGGCTTCGATGTGGTTTTCGATGGCATCGGCGAGGATGGCTACCGTCGCTCCCTTGCCGCGCTAAAGCCCGGCGGGCTGCTTGTTGCTATTGGCTACTCCGCGGGAGCCCAGGCGGGGCAAGGGATGGTACGCGCGCTCGCGAATATCGCTCGGCTGTATCTTTGGGGCTGGATGCCGCGCGGAAAACATACGCGCTTCTTTTCGATTAACGTGATGCGAGCCCGGCACCCGGACTGGTTCAAGCATGACCTCGCTTATTTGTTCGAGTTGCTGAAACAAGGCTCGATCAGGCCGAGCATCGCCGAGCGCATCTCATTTGACGAAGTCGCTGATGCTCATCGGCGGCTGGATGCAGGCGGCGTGGAGGGCAAGATCGTACTCTGTCCTGTCTGACGATTGCCGACGTTTCTTCTTTGGCTTGAAAGCGGACTTTCGTCCGCCTCCGGGCGCTGTTGCGTATGCCCGTCAAGCGAGTTTTCTGGCGAGCGCCTCGACCGCGATCCGGAGTGAATCGAAGTCAGCTGCGGCATACCCCAATATGATGCCGCTGCGCGTTTGGGGCCCCAAGAAATAGCGAGAAAGACCGTGAACCATGACCCCGCTTCTCGCGAGATCTTTGCTGACGGCCTCGCAGTCGATTCCGTCGCGAGTAATCGCCGTGAGGTGCATGCCGTAGAAGGATGGCACGACACTCAGTCTGTCACCCAGGCGCTGCTCAAGGAGCGTCAGCAGCAAATCTCGACGATCGCGATAAATGCGGCGTACGCGGCGTATATGGCGCGTGAGATGCCCGTCGCGGATGAATTCGGCGAGGGCAGCTTGGATGGGAATGGAGCAGTGCCAATCAGTCGAATTCTTTGCAGCAACCAATGCGAGTAGCGCCCATTCTGGCGCCACGATGAAGCCCAACCGGATCGCCGGGAACATGCATTTGGAGAAGGAGCCGACATAGAAGACGTGGCTAGCGGAGGTGATACCCCGCAACGCCTCTAGCGGGCTCCCGTCATATCGGAATTCACCGTCGTAATCGTCCTCCACGATGACGGCCCCGTTGTGCCGGGCGAAGCGGAGCAGCGCTTCCCGACGCCGGGGCGACATCGGCATTCCGAGCGGAAATTGATGGGATGGACAAACGCAGATGATCTTCGCATCTGCCGGGATCTCATCGACGACGATGCCCTCGCTATCGACCGGCACCGGCTCGAGGCGCGCTCCGGCCGCCGCAAACGGAACCCGCATCGGGGGATAACCGGGGTCTTCAACCGCGACGACTGTCTCACCCGCAATAACCAGTGCGCGGGCAACGAGGTCGAACGCCTGCTGCGCACCGGATGTGACGAGTACGTCATCCGGCAAACAGGCGACCGCGCGGGTGAGGCCGACATGTTCCGCGATCCCCCGCCGAAGCTGGCTATTTCCCTGGTTGTGTTGGGGGCTTCGGGACGCGGCGGGGCTGGTTTCCAGCCGCCGCAACTGGCGGGCCATTACCTGACGGAAGGTCGCGTGCGGGAATAACCGCTGATCAACAAGGGCTGGCCGCATGTCGGCGACAGGCGGCGACTTGGCGCCGGAGCTCTGGCGTTCGTGCCAGAACCCAATCCACGAGGCGACATCGGGGCGTTCCCAGAACGGGTTCATGCTCCCTTGACGTTCCTCGGCCTGCGCAGCCTGGCTTGCGATCGTCTCGGGACGAGCGTCGCGGACGAAAGTGCCGGACCCGTGCCTCGTCGAAAGCAGTCCTTCCTGGGCGAGGCGGTCGTAGACATCCTGCGCAGTGTTACGGGAAACGCCGAATATCCGTTGCGCATCGCGGGTGGACGGCAACCGCGAGCCTGGCGGCAGCCGCTTGTCCAGGATTGCATTCTTGAGCTGACGGAAGAGATGGCTCGCGACTTCGCGCGAGCCGGCTGGGGCGGTCGTAATCCTGAGTTCGAAAAGTGGCTCCATCAACTCATTGGGCCACTTTCAACGCACGTGCCAAGATTTTTCCGCGAATTGGCGCTCAACAGATGTGCTGCAGCGAGCCTAGCTTAATGTTTCAGACTTGAGAGGCCAATCCATGCGTTTTCTATCCCTTGCCGCTTACCTCGCTATGGCGATCGCCCAGCCTTCCTTTGCACAGGTTCCGACGGAGGTCCGCGACGGCTCCCATGACTTCGACTTTTCGCTCGGGAACTGGACGACCGAAGTGACGATCATCAAGGACCCATTCGACAGGCCGAACGAGCAGATCCATTTGCGCGGAACGAAGGTCGCGCGGCCGGTTTGGGGTGGAAAGGCCTGGCTGGAGGAGATCGCCGCTGACGGGCCGAGCAGCCACTGGCAGGCTGCCAATCTCTTCCTTTACGACCCGGTCGCGGGTCAGTGGAGCGAGAATTACGTCGACAGCTCGGTAGGCCGGATGGAGAGCCCGAGCATCGGCGGCTATCGCGACGGAAAGCTTGAATTCTACTCGCAGGAGGCCGTTGGCGGCCGGTCGATGCTGATACGGGGCACATGGACGATCATGTCGAAAGACCTGCACAGCTATGAAGTTGCGCGCTCGAACGACGGTGGGCGGTCCTGGCATACCTCGTTCATCGCACGGGTCAGCCGCGCGAAATGAGTCGTGCTGAGGGCCCGCGACCGCGCCCTTTCCGCACTATTTGAGACCGAAAAAAAGAGACTGGGCGGGACCTGACCACTTCTGGGCCGCCGGGCTGGTGCTGGAGTGCAAAACGATGTCCGGATCGGGAGATGAGCAGACCTTAGTCGATAATTGTCGGGCAGGCAGGCGATTACCAGACCGTCGATCGCCCTACGCAGTGCGAGTTCAGCGGACGGACTGCGATTTCGATTTCATCGAAATGGGGACCAATTGATCCGAGCAGGCGTTTCCCGAGTTATCGGCGGACGATCTGCGCGAACTCGACCAGGCAATTTCAGAGATCAAGATCGAAGGCACTCGCCCGCCCGAAGCAGTGCTCGCGCTCACCGACAAGTAAGAAAGGATCGACAATGCAGACGCGTGAACTGGGTCGCAGCGGCCTCGATGTCTCGGCGATTGGCCTTGGATGCATGGGCATCAGCTTCGGTTATGCCGAGAAGCTTTCGAAGGACGATGGGGTCAAGCTCATCCGTGAAGCCGTCGAGCGCGGAGTGACCTTCTTCGATACAGCCGAAGTATACGGGCCGTTCGAGAACGAGGAAATCGTCGGCGAGGCACTTAGGCCGTTCCGTGACGAGGTCGTGATCGCGACGAAATTCGGGTTCAATTTCGTCGACGGCAAGCAAGAGGCGGGAATGAACAGCAGGCCTGAATGCATTCGCGACGCGGTCGACGGATCGCTGAGGCGCCTGGGAATCGAAACGATCGACCTTCTCTATCAGCATCGCGTCGATCCAGACGTGCCGATCGAGGACGTGGCGGGCACCGTTCGCGACCTCATTGACGAGGGGAAGGTGAAGCAATTCGGCCTTTCGGAACCGGGCGTGCAGACTCTTCGGCGCGCCCATGCGGTGCAGCCGATCGCCGCGATCCAGAACGAATATTCCTTGTGGTGGCGGGCAGTCGAGAAAAACGGGATCCTCAAGGCCTGTGACGAGCTGGGGATCGGTTTCGTGCCCTACAGCCCGCTAGGAAAAGGTTTTCTGACCGGCACGATCAAGAACAAGCTGCCGGACGGAGACTTCCGCGCGAGCACCCCACGCTTCCAGCCCGAAGCGATGGCGAAAAACGAGGCTTTCGTCGACCTGCTGAAGCGGGTGGCGGTCGAGAAGGGCGCAACGCCGGCACAGATCGCTCTAGCATGGCTGCTTGCGCAGCGACCGTACATCGTGCCGATCCCTGGGACGACCAAGCTCCACCGGCTGGAGGAAAATATCGCCGCCGCCGCCGTGCAGCTAACGGAAGCCGATCTTCGCGAGATCGACGAGGGCGCATCGCAGCTCCAGGCAGAAGGCGAGCGCTATGCTCCTGCCCAAATGGCGATGGTCGGGCGTGAAGCCCCCGTGAAGGAAGAAGCATAAGATGCGCGCAGCTGTCATGTAGACGGCGCACTCACGATCGAGACGAGCCCGACGCCGTCGTGGAGCTGTTTGTTGTCAACTTGCGGACAGCTGAAGTTTTTGACTGTCCTGGCCCCGCGGCGGGAAAACTCGGTCCGAAGTTTAAAAACTGGCTCGTTGGGACTCGAATGCAGAGCTTTCCCGACTAACGGCCGCGCGCAAGCTCGCGGTGCTCGTCGAGTAAGCGGCCAATGCGCTGGTTAGACGGGTGCAGGTCAGTCGGCGATCGGTCTGGCACTCTCCAACCAACTGGTTGGCATGGCTCACATCGCCAACGTTCGACCCCTCGATGTCGCGGGCGGCGGCCTGGGCCTCCGAATGGGCACTGGCGATCATGTCACGATTGGCATTCAGCCGCCAACGAATGTCATCAGCGCGGCCACTAACGTCATTGCGAGGGTCCACGCCCTTCGCGGCGGCTCGCAGCTGGGCGGCGCGCGCAGCAAACCGCGGATAGCCAGCGATGACGTTCTCGACCTGTCGGCTCTTGTCATTAGCTGACTGAGAGTCACCGAACAAACGATCGGCTGTCGCATCGATAGTCCGCTGCACACTCGCAAGCGCGTTGGTATGTTCCACTTCAATTGCTGCTGCCGCCTTGTTCTGGCGCGCTTGCGCAGCCTGGGTCCGGACTTCCGCTACAATATTGTCGAACTCAGCTGGATCGCCGCGTTTGAAGAGCAGGCGCATGGACTGTCCGTTACCGAGGAGCGTCAGCTGCAGCCCGGCGGGCACGACGGTTCCGGTGGCCATGCCTAAGTCCATTCCATTTTCAATGGAGAGGTTCAGCGCTTTGCCATCAATGGTCCCGGAAAGGGGCGTTCGTCTGGAAAAAATCTGTCCTTTCGAGTCGGTGCCCACGATCGAGATCGTGCCGTTCACGTTGCGATCGTGCACGTCGTCGATCTGGACGAGAAGTGCGCCATTGCTGTCGTCGTGATTGATGTAGCTGCCGCGGATTCCTGACTGGCCAGAGCATCCGGCCAATATCGCAAATGACGCGGCCAGAAAGAGGGGTCCTGCAATGACGTTCGAAGTCCGGTCCATGCCCGGCCTATGCACGCAACTGCGTTCAAGAAGGCTTAAAACCTCACTGGTTCTTAAAGGCTACGTCGTGCGCACGGATCGGAAGGTGTCGCGCATATCCTCGGTCAGAAGCTGCGGCTGCTCCCAGGCCGCGAAATGCGTACCGATCGGGTGCGCCTTACGACTGCAATCGGCCGAAGCAAGCCTCGGGCCTTGGCGAACGGTTACAGTGGGTCGTACGTCCGGTCTAAGAATTGCGGGATCGCGCCGTTATCCCAGTAATTGAAGAGCAAGAGCAAAATGAGCAGCGTCAACCAAGCGATGTTGGCGCGCTTGCCCTTTGCCAGCAGGGCCGCGACGTACGCCACCTTCTGCACCACGTGAAACGGCAAATAGAAATAGAAGAAGGAAGGCGTTCGTTCCTGGTAGCCCTCAATCATCTGCGGCAGAAAGGTGAAGGTGACGAGCAGCTCGGCAGCAATCAGAAGGGCGATCACCAGCTTCTTGTGTTGCATGTAATAATCGTCGAGCCGCTCAAGATCGACGGATCGCGACGGGAATACGAGAATGGCTGCGAGATAGTAGACTGTCGAAGTCAGGATCGGCACGCCGAGGCTTTCAACGTTTAGATCGACCGATCGCAACGCAGTGAAGGCGTCGATCCAAGTCGCGGTGATCGCAAAGAACGTGAAGATTGCCAGCAGTGTGGTTTGCCAGCCGAGTTTGTGAAGTGAGTGGGCTCGGACGAAATGCCCGAACCCCTTCAGGATCTCAGTGATCGCAAGGCCCAGGATGAGGCTGTAGAAAGCAAAAAATAAGCTGAATTTGTCCAACCCTGGCCCCTCCCCGTCGAAACTATAGGCTCGATAGGGACGAACCCGCCAGCACTGTTCCCCTTCGATACTTCGCGGCATGGTGGTGGGGTTTAGGGATTGGCTTTTGCCGGCTCGATGGGCTGGATCAGCCGGCTCCCTTCGGCGTCAAGGTATGAAGACATGAGCCGATATCGAGGACTGCGCGGTGTGTGCCAACATCGGCGTTACTGCCACAAGGCAAACCCCTCATCTTGAGACCTTATGGTCGGCGAACATCGCCATCGCCACCCGACTGGTTGACAGCCGATGTTGCTGAAGTACGTCCAGCCCAGGACCCAAGGTTGCTCATCGCCTATCGCTTCATCCTCGACCAAGCCGATGATGCCTATGACGTGTTCGGCCGTGCCGCCGACATGAAAGCGCTCAAGGTGATCATCGAAATCGAGCTTGGCCTGTTCATCCGTCTCCAGCCGCGAAGGCAATCCGCAACGCTTCCGACAGGCTGCGGGCGCCTAGCTTGGTCATCAAGTTCGCGCGGTGGATCTCGACCGTCCGGGGGCTGATGCCAAGGTCGTAGGCAATGGTCTTGTTGGGCATTCCCTGGGCCAGTCCATCGAGCACGTCGAGTTCGCGCGCCGTGAGCGCCTGGAGCTTGACCTCGGCATCTTTTCTGCGCTCGCCCGTCACTTGTTCTTGGAAGAGTCTGCTGAAACCTTCGTCGAGCGACGAGAACAACGTGTCCTTCTCGAACGGTTTCTCGATAAAGTCGACCGCACCGGCCTTCATCGCCCTCACCGCCAGTCCAACGTCTCCGTGACCCGTCATGATGATCACCGGCAATCGGATGCCTTTTTCCTGCAGTCTCTGCTGGACCTCCAGGCCGTCCATGCCCGGCATGCGGATGTCGAGGAGGATGCAGCCCTGTTCCAGCTGGGCACTGTTTTTGAGCAGGTCCGCTCCGGACTCGTAATTTTGCACCTGGTGTCCTGCGGTCTTGAGCATGAACCCGACCGACCGGCGAACCGAAGCGTCGTCGTCTACCAGATGCACCACTCGCTCTTCAGAGCCCATCTTTCGCCCCTCCATCAGCTTGAGCGCTCGGCAGCGTAAAGTGAAAGACCGTACCGCGGTCGTGCCCGGGCTCGCACCAGATCCGGCCGCCATGCGCTTCCACGATCGTCCGGCAGATCGACAGCCCGATGCCCATGCCGGTCTGCTTCGACGTGACGAAAGGCTGGAACAACTGCGGAGCAATCGTCTTGCTGATGCCGGACCCGGTGTCCTCAACGGTGACCGTGACGAATCCGGCAGGACCGGCGTTGCTCGAGATGTTGAGCGACCGTGCGGGGCTGTCGATCATCGCTTCGATCGCGTTCCGGATGAGGTTCAGGAGCACCTGCTGGACCTGCACCCGATCGACGAAAACCTGTTCTGCTGCTGGGTCGAGCCTCACCTGAACGTCTATTCCGTGCTCGCGCGAGCCGACGAGCGCCAGTGCGTTGGCCTCGGTGATAAGCTGAGGCAGGTTCTCGACCTTGTGCTCAGTGTGGCCGTGGCTCATGAAATCGCGCATTCGCCGAACGATCTGTCCGGCTCGGATAGCCTCGGCCGAGACCTCCTTCAGGGTCTCGCGCGCAAGCGCGGCCTTGTCGGAATCGAGGTCGCCGGCGAGCAGCTCGGCGATGCCTTCACTATAGCTGGCGATCGCAGTCAGCGGCTGATTGAGCTCATGTGCAAGTGATGAAGCAAGAGTTCCCATTTCGCTTACGCGGCCAACGTGAGCGAGCTCCGACTGAAGATCCTGGAGCGTCAGTTGAACCTGTTGCCGCTGGGTGATGTCGTGAACAAACCCCGTGAAAATCCGCTTTCCGTCGACCCAGGCTTCGCCGACCGACAATTCCATCGGAAATGTGTTCCCATCCCGGCGTCGCCCGGTGGTTACGCGGCCGATCCCGATAATCTTCCGGACGCCCGTCTGCAGATAGTTGCGGAGATAGCCATCGTGCCGTTCGCGGTCGGGAGAGGGCATCAGCATCGACACATTCTCGCCGACGACTTCGCTCTCGGCATAGCCGAACATCTTCTCCGCGGCGGCGCTGAAAGAGAGGATCACGCCCTCTTCGTCGATGATGACCATGGCGTCCGGAACCGTGGCAAGGATCGAGCGCAGGTGTGCTTCGGTCCCGACGGCAAGCCAGACATTCTGGTCGAAAGGCTGGTCCACGATAGGTATTCATACCAGCAGCGCGGCTTGGCGCGCCACACCTCTCCGTCAGCGGATGCCCGCTACCCGGAACGGAAGAGACGCACCATGCTGCTCCATTACTGAGACTTGCTGGCCAACCCGGATGGGCCGGCCATTCAGCTCGAGATGGCGGTCCGCCGTGCCATTGCAGCGCATGGCCCATTCACCGTTCACGGGAAGAAGGAGTCCGGCCTCGTCCGGCTCAGTCGACCAGTAGCGCCGGACTATCGCCCGGTGAGGGTTGCGGGCGAACGCATCCTGGTCGACGAGGTCGTCGTCATTGAGGGGAAGCTGGATCAGATATCCGCGGCTCACCGAGCCGGCCGGGAATTCCCCGGTGCGGTCAAGCTCGAGGCGAATGGTCTTCCAATTATTCATGGCCTGAGGATGACGAACGGCGGGCGAGGCCGCCATACGCAATCATACGAGGTCTCTCTACGCTCTCTTGATATTCCGGGGGCCTCGAACGGCGTCGAGCCTTGATCACTGCTGTCGTACTGAACATGTCGTTGCCGTCCGGCTCGGAGCCGGTGCTCACCTGCACCACGGCAGGGGCTTCGAACTTTGTCTGGTTCGCTATCGGTGGAGGCATTTTAGGCAGTTTCGCCTTGAAGCAGGCGGGATCCACGCAGCCCTTTCGCGTTGCGCCACAGACTCATGCGACCTAGGAGACCCCGGGGCGATCCGGCCTCCTCAGGCGCGTTGAGCTTGTGATTTGGAGGAGAAGGCCGTGGCACTGGTAAAGACGACCGCCGTCACGGGGCGCAGCAAGCGCAAGCGCCGTCCCAAGCCGGCCGAACCGGAACGCACGGCTGCCGTCCCTAAAACCAGTCTTGCTCGCATTCCACTGAACTCGCAGGACCGGCGCCAACGGGCGGCCGAGCGGATCGGAGCGGCAAGCGAGGAACTGGCAAGCGGTCTTGTCCAGGCCTCATCGGCAGCCGAAGAGCTGCGCCAGGCGATGGAGCAGATCGCCAGCGGTGCCGAAGAAGCGGCGGGCGCTGCACAACAGTCGCTGGCTGCCGTGTCACAGCTCAACAACAGCTTTGCCGATGCTCGCGCAAAGGCCGAAAGCACCCAGCGGACTTCGGAAATACTTCAGACCAATCTCGCCGAAAGCTCGGCGGTGATTGTCGCCTCGGTCGCCTCGGTCGAGGCGGGCGCCTCCCGCCAACTTGCCGCGGTCGCTCTCGTCGAGAGGCTCGAGGAACAGACCGGCAAGATTCGCGAGATCACCCAGGCCGTGGGCGAAATCTCCGACCAGACCAACCTCTTGGCGCTTAACGCGGCGATCGAGGCGGCTCGGGCCGGCGAGAAAGGCAGCGGGTTCGCGGTAGTCGCCGATGAGGTCCGGGCGCTTGCGGAGAATTCGGAAATGAGTGCCGGCGAGATCCGGACGGTCGCTGACAGGATCGGTACCGAGGTCCGCGCGATTGCGGAGCGCAGCCGAACTGCCTCGAGCAACGCAGCGGCGGAGGCCGCCAGGGGCCGCGAGGCCGCCGAGCGGCTTGCTTCGCTCCGCGCAGAAATGGCTGACCTCGCCGCCGGGGCGCAGGCCATCCTGATTTCCTCGATCGAGGCGGAGGCCGCGGCGCGCGAAGCCCAGCGGGCGGCGGAACAGGTTGCCAGCGCCGCCGAGGAACAGGCCTCGGCAGCAGCCGAGGCCCAGCGCGGAATCGATCAGCAGACCCAATCGCTCGAGCAAAGCCAGCAGGCCGCACAGGCGCTGGCGAAGATCGCCGCGGACCTGCAGTCCAAGAGCGTTGCGTCCTCGTCTGTCGAACAGGTCGCATCCTCGGCGGAAGAATTGTCTGCGACGGTCCAGGAATTATCGGGCGCGGCCACCGAAATCATGGCGGCGATCGATCAGATCAGTCGCGGAGCCGAGATGCAGGCGGCATCCACCCTTCAGTCGAACAGCGCGATGACTGAGATCGAACGCTCGGCGCACGCGAGCCGCGAGCGCGCCGGCGAGGCCCTCGAGCGCGCGGCCTCGATGATCGAGCAGCTCGAGGAGAACCGGGCCGCAGTCGCGACGATGACGGAAGGCGTTGCAGCCGCACTCGAAGAGACCCGCGCCTTGAGCGAGCTCGTTGAGAAGATCGACGAATCCTGCCGAACCGTAGCAAAGATGGTGGATGGCGTTGCGCTGATCGCGGTTCAGACCAACATGCTCGCTGTCAGCGGCTCGGTCGAAGCCGCGCGCGCCGGCGCGAGCGGCCGCGGGTTCGCGATCGTCTCGGGCGACATTCGAAAGCTTGCCCGGGAATCGGCCCTGAATGCCGAGCAGGCCAAGGACGTCGTCGAGGGAATGCGCGGCCAAGTTGCTCTGGTTCGCCGCGACCTTGAGCAGATTGTGATGACCGCCGACGTCGAAGTGGGCCGCAACCGGACAATTTCGGTTCGGCTGCAAGGGATCGCGACGCAGGTCGAGGAACTGCGCGCAGGCAATGGCCAGATCGCCGAAGGGGCCGAAACGATCCTTGCCGCGGTTCAGGAAGTGACCAAGGGAACCCAGCAGGTCGCGTCGGTTGCAGAGGAAGCCTCGACCGCCGCTGCCGAGGCCGCGAGCGCTGCCAATCAGCAGGCTCAGGGCGCCGAAGATCTTGCAGCGGCAATCGAAGAAATCGCTTCCCTCGCAGGCGAGCTCGAACGTGCCGAAAGCTGAGCGCCCGAAAGCCAAGGACCAAGCTTTCCAGGCTCTGACGATCGCGGTTGCCGGCGAACGGATGGCAATTCCTGCCAATGACGTTGCCGAAGTCATCCGCAATCCCGTGGTCACCCGGATTCCGCTGAGCCCGCCCGGTCTTGTCGGCGTCGCCAACCTGCGCGGAAGGGTAATCCCGATCGTCTCCCTGGCGGTGCTCCTCGGAAAGGAGCCGGACGCTTCTGCTGCTCGCCGGGTGGTGGTCGTCGGCGACTCCGTGCCTGTCGGGCTGACGGTCGATGAAGCGTCGGCGCTCCAGCGATCCGACAAGCTCAGGTCCGGAAAGGATCCTGTCCGCTTGATCGACGTCGACGCGCTCCTGAACCAGCAGTTCGGCGCCATGTCGAAGCCTGCCTTGGCTGCCAGTTCGGCGCTGACGGGGGCGACGGAAGTGGACAGCTCGGCCGCGGCACCGACCGAGGCCTTTTTTAGTTTCGAGATCGCCGGCCAGGAATTCGCGCTGCCGCTCGCCCATGTCCAGGAAGTGCTCGCCGTTCCCGCGACCGTCGCCGTCGTTCCGAAAACCGACGACGCGATGCTGGGTGCAGTCACCCTTCGTAACCGACTTTTGCCCCTCGTCTCGCTTGCAACCCTGCTTGGCTTTGGAGCCGGAAAGGCGGGATCGGCAGCCAGAATCGTCGTCGCCTCGATCGGCGGTGTCCGCGTCGGGTTGGTGGTCGATTCCCTCAAAGCCATCGTGCGCGCGACCGCGGACCAGATCGATCCCGTTCCCCTGGTACTGACCCGCGGGAAACAGGAGGCGCATATCCAGGCGATCTGCCGCCTTGAGGAAGGCCGCCGGCTGATGTCGATCCTGTCCACCGATCATCTGCTTGAAGACGGCCTTGCCGAGCGGCTGGCCGCCCAGAGCGACAACGAGGAAGAGCTAATGGCGGACGGCGCGGCCCCTGCCGGTACGGAACAATTCGTGATTTTCCAGCTCGGCGACGAACATTACGGCCTGCCGATCGCCTGTGTATCGGAAGTCGTCGCGCTGCCCGACAAGCTGACCAGATTGCCCAAGACACCCAAATTCGTCGAAGGGGTCATGAACCTTCGCGGGCAGATCGTGCCCGTCATCGATCAGCGCCGCCGCTTCGAGGCGCCGACCGGCGGCAATGCCAGAAAGTCCCGGGTCGTCGTCGTTCGCATCGGCAAGAGCCTCGCCGGCTTCGTCGTCGACAGCGTTTCGGAGGTCCTCAGCGTCGCCGCCGACCAGCTCCGACCTTCTCCCGAACTGACGTCCAAGCGAAGCAAGGTGATCGAACGCATTGCCAACCTCGAGCGGGACGGCCGGATGATCCTTCTGATCGATCCGCAAGAGCTGCTCGACCGGGCCGAGCAGGACCTGATCGACGCCATGCGGGGGACTGCGTCGGCTCCTTCATGATCCGTTTGCTCGTGGTCGACGATTCGCCGCTGATGCGGCGGCTGCTCGGCACCATCTTCGAGGCTGAGAGTGACTTCACCGTCGAGTTCGCGCGGGACGGCGCCGAGGCGATCGACAAGCTGCATGCCTTCGAACCCGACGTGGTTACGCTCGATATTCACATGCCGCGGATGGACGGGATTGCCTGTCTCGACCGGATCATGGTCGAGCGGCCTTGTCCCGTAGTGATGCTCGCGCAGCGAACGAAGGCCGGGGCGGATGAGACGCTCGAAGCACTTGGGCTTGGCGCGGTCGATTTCATACCCAAGCCCGAGGGCGCTGTTTCGCTCGAGATCGAGGCGCTTGCACCGCGCCTCATCGAAACGGTCCGCGGGGCAGCCGCGGCACGGATCAAGCCGACGCTCCGGCTGGCAGAAAGGATTCGCGCGCAAAGAGGTCTGACCAGCCCCAGGCCGCGCAACCGCCGGGCCTTTGCGAGAGCCCCCACGCCCGCCATCCCGGCGATCGGCGAGGTCGAAGGCGAGGGGCTGGTGCTGGTCGGTTCCTCGACCGGTGGCCCGCAGGCCCTCGATGCCCTCCTGACCCCTCTCCCAGCACACTTTCCCTGGCCAGTGCTTGTCGCCCAGCACATGCCCGCTTCGTTCACCGGCGCGCTCGCGCGCCGGCTCGATAAGGCGTGCGCGCTGAAGGTTGTTGAAGTCGCGGCGCCGACGCCGGTCGTAACGGGCACCGTCTATATCGGAAAAGGCGATGCTGACGTGGTGGTCCGCCGGCAGCGCGGTGCATTGGTTGCGGCGGCAGCGCCGTCAGCGCCGAGGTTTCGCTGGCATCCAAGCGTCGACCGGCTCGTTCAGAGCGCCATGGACATTGTCACCCCCGAACGGCTTATCGGAGTTCTGATGACCGGAATGGGCAATGACGGGGCAACGGCCATGGCCGAGCTCCGTCGGCGCGGCGGCCACACGATCGCCGAGGCCGAGGAAAGCGCGGTCGTCTGGGGGATGCCCGGCGAGCTGGTGAAGGCCGGAGGCGCCGAAGTGGTGGCCCCGCTCGAACGCATCGCCGCCTCCCTGATGGAGACCTTGCAATGCCGGTAACTCCTGCCGGCGAAGAACGCGGGGCGCTGACCGCCGACGAACTCAGCCGCCTCAGCGCCTTCGTCTATCGGCGGACCGGAATGCTCTTCGAAGAGAAAAAGCGTTACTACATCGACCGCCGCGTTGCCGAGCGGATCAATGTCACCGGCAGCAGAACTTTCGCGGATTATTACGGACTCCTGCGCGACGACGAGAAGGAAGCGCAGGAACTCATCAACAGCTTCACCGTCAACGAAACCTATTTCTACCGCGAGGAGCACCAGCTCCGCTGCCTTAGCCGGTCGCTGCTCCCCCAGATCGTCAAAAGCCGCGGCCCCGGCGATCATGTCCGCATCTGGTCAATCCCGTGTTCGACCGGCGAGGAAGCCTATTCGATTGCTTTGTGGCTGCTGGAAAACTGGGCGATGGTCGACGTCTACAATATCGAGATCGTCGGATCGGATATTGATACCTTGGCCATCGAGGCGGCGCTCGAGGGTGAGTACGGCCCGCGCGCACTCGCCAAGCTGCCCAAGGCTGTTCTCGAGACCTATTTCGAGGATGAGCATGATGGCGCGCGGATGATCATCCAGGATATCAAGGAATCCGTGAAGTTCACGCAAACCAACCTCATCGACAAGGCATCGGTTGCTGCGCAGGGCCGCTTCGACATCATCTTCTGCCGCAACCTCCTCATTTATTTCGACGAGAGTTCGCGCGAGGCCGCAGCTGCAAATCTGTACGATTCCCTTTTGCCGGGCGGGTTCCTGTGCCTTGGGCACACCGAATCGATGAGCCGTATCTCGAGCAGGTTCGCGACCCGGCGCTTCGAGGATGCGATCGTTTACGAGCGCGCCTGATGGACGAACTGTTCGAGCAATTCCTGATCGAGGGCCGGGAGCTGATCTCCAAGGCGACCGACGATCTGATGGCGCTCGAGGAGGACCTGTCGGCGCCCGGTCGCATCGACAGTGCATTTCGCGCGGTGCACACGCTCAAGGGGTCCGTCGCCATCTTCGACCTGTCGCCAATGGGCGCGGCGCTGCACGCGGCGGAAGATCTATTGGGCAATGTGCGCTCGGCCGACTTGCCGATGAGCCCCCCGGTTGCCCAGGCCCTGCTCGCCTGCCTCGATCAATGCGACCGCTGGATGGACGTCGTCGAGACCAGCGGCAATCTGCCGCTCGACGCACCCAAGGAAGCGCTCAGGATTGCGACGGGACTGCTCGCCCTGACCGGCGCGCCGCAGGACTTGGCGGGTCCTGGCCAACCGGCCGATCAGTCCTGGGTTTCTGACCTCCTTCGCCGTCAGTCGGCCCGGCTCGACCAGGTCCGCGAGGCCGACCAGACCTTGGTCGCCGTCCGCTACCGCCCGCCCGCCGATTGTTTTTTCAGCGGCGATGATCCCATGAGCTTCATCGGCGCGGTGCCGCAACTCCTGGCCCTTGAGCTTGCCGGAATCACGCCCTGGCCGCCGCTCGGGGAAATCGATCCCTATCAGTGCAATCTCCTGATCGAACTGATCAGTGCAGCAAGCGAAGCAGAGCTGTCCCAGCTGTTTCGGTTCATTCCGGACCAGGTCGAGATCGTCTCCGTCGGGGGTCTCGCCCCAACCGGCGGCACGGGGTCCGCGGCTGCGGCCGGGGTCGATGCCCAACGAACGATCAGGGTGGATTCCACCGAGATCGATCGACTGCTCGACCTCGTCGGCGAGTTGGTCGTCACCAAGAACAGCTTTGCCTATCTCGCCGCCAACGCCGAGGCCGGGATGGACGCAAGGGCCATTGCCGCTTCGATCCGTGCCGCGCAGGCGACCACGGACCGCGTCGTTGCCGAATTGCACCGGGCCGTCATGAATGTGCGAATGGTCCCGCTGGACCGCGTGTTCCGGCGCCTCAATCGCCTGGTCCGCGAGCTTGCGCAGCGGCTCGATCGCAATATCGCCTTTGAGATCCGCGGCGAAGATACTCGCGTCGACAAGGCCGTTGCTGACGCCTTGTTCGAGCCGCTCCTTCATCTCGTTCGCAATGCCGTCGATCATGGCATCGAGCGGCCGGATGCAAGAATTGCGGCAGGCAAGCCGGCGCAGGGCCGTCTGACCTTGAGTGCACGAACGCTCGGCGACCAGATTCTGATCGAGATCAGCGACGACGGCGCAGGCATCGATCCGGCACGCATCAGGCAAGCGGCGGTCGATCGACAGATCCTCGTGCCCGAACAAGTCGAGGGAATGGACGATGCGGCGGCTCTTCAGCTGATCTTTGCGCCCGGGTTTTCGACAGTGACGGCGATCAGCGACATCTCGGGACGCGGCGTCGGCATGGACGCAATCAGGACGGCGATCGAGCAGCTTGGCGGACGCGTCTCGCTGGCGAGTAAGACAGGCGAGGGCACGAGCGTCAGTCTGCGCCTGCCCGCAACGGCCGCGCTGACCACCGTGCTCATCGTCCGGGTTGGTGACGAGCGCTTCGCAATTCCCCTCGACACGGTAGTGGAAAGCGTCCGCATCCCGAGGACAAGCATCGTGCCCGTGGGATTGGGGAAGGCATTCGTCCTTCGCAGCCGCACCATTCCGATGATCGAGCTTGCAGCCCTGCTCGGCATCTCCGCGGCGAATGCCGCCTCGGACGCCAGGATCCTGGTGGTCGACGGCGGACATGGACGGGTCGGGATCGCGGTCGACGATTTTTCAGAGCGGCTCGACGTCATGTTGCGACCGATGACTGGGTTCCTGGCGCACATCCCGGGTGTCTCGGGCACCACTCTGCTTGGTGACGGCAGCGTGCTCCTCATCCTCAATCTCAGCGAGATCATCGGATGAGCGTCGCTGTGGACGGAAAGACCGTCCGGCTGTCCGGAACCTGCACGGCAGAGGATGCGGAAACCTTGCTGGCGCTTTTGGTTTCGGGTGTCCGCGCCGTCGACCTCTCGGATTGCGACTATCTCCACGGCGCCGTCGTACAACTGTTGATGGCGGGGCGGGTGGATATCATCGGCGAACCGGCCGGCTTCCTTGGAGACTGGGTCATCCCCTTGATCCGCAAGCAGGATTCGCCTTGAGTGGATGGCTGTCCTAGAAAGTCGTTTCACAACCGCGATCGATCGCTTAGTCACCCATCAGCCGCCTTCACTTCCAAGGCCCCAGGGAATTTTAATGACCGTTACCGTACTCGTCGTCGACGACAGCAAGCTGGCCCGCATCAACGCCGGCAAGGCCCTCAACCAGCTTCAGCCCGACTGGCACCGCGTTGAGGCGGCAAGCGCTGCAGAGGCGCTCGAGGTGATTGAACGGGAACCGGTCGATGTCGCGCTGGTTGACTTCAACATGGAAGAGAAAGACGGGCTCGCGCTCGCCGCAGAGATCCGTGAAGCTCATCCCGTGATGCCGATCGCGATCATTACGGCAAATATCCAGGACGAGATCATCTCCCGGGCGCGCGAGATCAACGCCTCGTTCGTCGCCAAGCCGCTGACCGCGGAAGGGCTTCAGGGGTTCGTCTCCGGCGCGGCGCTTCGCTTGCGCGCGCAATCCTGATGGTGGTCAACGCCATCGAGCTCACCGAACTTGAGCAGGATGCCCTTACCGAAGTCGTGAACATTGGCGTCAGCCGGGCCGCCGCCTCACTTCGCAAGATGGTCGGCCATCAAGTCCTGCTATCGGTCCCGGCAGTCGAAATCGTTACTCGCCAGAAAGCCGGAACCTTGCTCGGCGAGCGCGAGAGTAACGGTCTGGTCGCAGTCGAGCAGAGCTTTTCCGGAGCCTTTGCCGGGCGCGCGATGCTCATCTTCCCGCAGGCTCACAGTCTCGCGCTCGCCCGGGCGGTCGCGGGCGATGACATTTCCAACGAGGATCTTGCAGATCTCGAGCAGGAAGCGCTCGCGGAAACCGGCAACGTGATCCTCAACTCCTGCCTCGCCACGATGGCGAACATGCTGAAGCGTCCGCTGACGATGTCGATCCCGACAGTGAACAAAGGCGATGCCTCGAGCCTGTTTCGCGAACCGGTCAAGGATGATGAAGGCGGGCTGGTGCTGTTTCTCTACATCAATTTCTCGATCCATCAGCGCGACCTGCGCGGCTATATCGCAATGATGATGGACATGCCCTCGATGCATTCGCTCAAGGAGCTTCTTGGCGAATTCATCCAGCAGGTGGTCGGCGAGCAGGAGTAACGCCTGGCGTGTTCGGCAGTTTCGCAGTCATGAGCGGCCGCCCGCTGTGAAACGGGAAGCAACGACGATTCCTCGGTCATCCGGAGAGAATCCCTCCCTCGTCGAACAGCTGCGCGAGCGCCTCAATATCTCGCTGCTCGCGGCCGGCGCCGCAGGAAGCTGGGACTGGGATATCAAGCAGGGCCTGCTCTACTTCGACGACCGGATGGCAGCGCTTTACGGGATCGAGCCCGCCGCTGCCCATGGCGGCCTTCCGACCAGTACCTTCTTTCAGGCCATTTATCCGGGCGACGCGGATCGTATCCGGATCGCCGTCGCCGGCCTGCTCCACGGTGCAGAGCTTTTCTTTAAAACCTATCGGATCATCACCCCTGACGGCCAGGTATGCTGGGTCGAGGCCCACGGCCGTTGCCATTTTGACGAAGTGGCGCAGCCGGAGCGATTTTCGGGCATCCTCGTCGACGTCACTGAGCGGAGACGGGTCGAGGAGCGGCTCCGAATTGCCCAGAGCGCGGGCGGGATCGGCACGTTTGAGCATGTTCCGGGTTATGCGACGGCCATGGTGTCCGAGCAGTTTTGCCGGTTGCTCGGGCTCAATCTTGCCGATGTGCTTCCGGTCGCGACCATCAATCGTCTGGTGAGGGAGGGATGTGCGCCGCTTCTCGAGATGGCCTCGCAGCCGGCTGAGGATCTCCCTTATACCGAGATTGCCGTGACCCGCGCCGACAATGGGCAGGAACGCTGGCTCGCGCGCCGCGGTGAGGCGGTTCGCGATGTCGCGGGAGGCGGAATACGCCACATCGGGGTCATCTACGACGTTACGGAATCGAAGCGGGTCGAGGATGCGCTGCGGCATTTGAACGACACGCTCGAGCAACGTGTCGAACGCGAGATCGCCGAGCGCCTCCAGATCGAGGAGGCGCTTCGCCAGGCGCAGAAGATGGAAGCCGTGGGTCAGCTGACCGGTGGCATCGCTCACGACTTCAACAATCTGCTGACTGTTATCCTCGGCAACGTCGACATGGCGCGCAGCCGCCTAGGCAGTGGCGGCGACGAGAGGATCGAACGCGCGCTTGCAAACGCCCAAAAAGGGGCAGAGCGGGCCTCGGCGCTGACCCAGCGCCTGCTCGCTTTCTCGCGGCGCCAGCCGCTGGCGCCCAAGCAGATTGCAGTGACGCGGCTGCTCCAGGGCATGGCGGAGTTGATTTCGAGATCGCTTGGCGAAACGATCGTCCTCAAGACCGAAACGAGCGATGATTTGTGGAATGTCGAAGTCGACCCCAACCAGCTCGAGAATGCCATTCTCAATCTCGCCGTAAACGGACGGGATGCAATGGATGGCAGCGGAACGCTGACCCTGAGGGCAGCCAATGTCCCCTCCGGCGTTGCTTTGCCGTCGGGTGCGCCGGCGCCCCGCGACTATCTGATGCTATCGGTTGCCGACACCGGCAGCGGAATGTCCGAGGAAGCGATCGAGCGTGCCTTCGAGCCGTTTTTCACAACCAAGGAAGTCGGCAAGGGCACCGGGCTCGGGCTGTCGATGGTCTATGGCTTCGTCAAGCAGTCGGGAGGAGACATCCATATCAGCTCCCACGTGGGCGCGGGCACGACGGTTTGCCTTTATCTGCCGCGCGCCGTCGCTGACCCGCTGGAAGCGGGCGATCTGACCATTTTGGAAGCCGAGCAGCAGAATCTCGATGAGACGATCCTGGTCGTTGAGGACGACGAGGACGTCCGTCAATTCACCGTCGATTGCTTGAGGGAGCTTGGCTACGAGGTTCTCGAGGCGGCGGGCGGCTCGGCGGCGCTCATGCTGCTTCGCGACCAACGCGACAAGGTCGAACTCCTGGTGACCGACGTCGTGATGCCCGAGCTGTCCGGCCGCCAGCTGGCCGAGGCCGCGCACCAGCTCAAACCGGACCTGCCAGTCCTTTATATCTCGGGCTATCCGCGCGACGTGATCCTACAGGACGGGCGGGTCAAGGAAGGCGTGGAGCTCCTCTCCAAACCCTTCACGCAGCAGGGGTTGGCCGCGAAGGTCCGGGAATTGCTCGACCAGGCCGTCGCTGTCGAGGGCTGACCGGTAAGCCCGGTCTCGAGCTCCAAATCAGTTATTGTGCGATGCAGCAATTCATTGTGCATTGCAGCAAAAGACCTATCTATGTCCCGCCGGCTCTCCGGCGAGGAGATCAGGCATCCCAAATCTTCACGATACCATCACCCGCCTCGCGGCTCTGCGCTCTCAGTTGGCCGAGCCGGGCCGATTCGACGGCCGGCTGTCGCCTCTTGAGGACTTTGGGCCAAATCCCGGTGCCTTGGCGGCGAAATTCTACCGCCCTCAAATGCTCGCCGAGGGGGCGCCTCTGGTCGTCGTACTCCACGGCTGCACCCAAAATCCGGAAGGATATGATCGGGGCGCAGGCTGGTCGAAGGCGGCCGACGAGCATGGATTTGCTCTGCTTTTCCCCGAACAGCAGCGATCCAATAATCCCAACCTCTGCTTCAACTGGTTCTCTCCTGCCGATACGGAACGCGGATCGGGCGAAGCGCAATCGATCCGCGCGATGGTCGATGCGATGCAGGCGCAATTCGGGACCGATCCCAAGCGCGTTTTCGTCACCGGCCTCTCAGCCGGGGGCGCCATGGCAGCCGTCATGCTTGCAACCTACCCCGAGGTGTTCGCCGGCGGGGGAATCATCGCCGGCCTTCCGTTCGGGAGCGCTCAGTCCATCCCCGAAGCCTTCGACCGCATGCGCGGTCACGGCCGGCCAGGCACGGCGAGGCTTTCCGAACTGGTACGCTCGGCCTCCAACCACCAAGGTCCCTGGCCGATCCTGTCCATCTGGCACGGAAGCGGCGATCATATTGTCGATCCCGCGAACGCAGGAGACCTGGTCGACCAGTGGCGGGACTTTCATGGCGCTGCCAAAGATCCGAGCCGGACGGACGAAGTCGAGGGCTACCCCCACCGGGTATGGTGCGATCCAGAGGGACGCGAGGTCATCGAGGAATATTCCATCACTGGAATGGCTCACGGAACGCCGCTTGACCCCTCGGACCCGGTGCGCGGCGAGATTGCCGGCGCGCACATGCTCGACGCCGGCATTTCCTCGACCCAGCATCTGCTCCGATTCTGGGGCCTGAGCCCTACTGTCGCCAAATCAGGGCATGACACCCTGACGGTCCCACGGCGCGCTCCGGCGCGCTCCGAGAGCCAGCCGCGCGCCAATCCAATCGCAGGCGGCTTCGTCGAACGGACAATCGTCGAAGCGCTGAGGAGCGCGGGTTTGCTTCGTTAATCCGCGACCGTTTGCCCGATCAGGGTTCGCGCGCCTGACGCTCCTGATCGTCTTTGAGCGCATCAAGCACCTTGCCGGGGTCGGTCGGCGTCGACAGTTTGTGAGCATCATCGTCCGGTCGGTTGGCGATCCCTGGAGCGTCACGCCGAAGCTCTTCCAAAAGCGCGATGATCTTGGCCGATTTCTGTTCGCCCAGGATGGCGATCTCGAGGGTCAGCTGATCGCGAAGTGCCGACAGCTTGTCGTCGCGAAGCTGGGTCGTGAGGATCAAAATGACGATATAAAGGGAGGCGAGCGTGAGCGCGCCCTCAAGCCAGGGGAAGGGCGCTGCGTCGAGTGACCGGTACCCGGCCATGGACAACGCGGTATTCGACCCGATCCAAGACAGGACCAAGACCGACAGGACGACAAGGAACGCCGGCGTTCCGGCCTTCCGGGTCAAGCGCTCGATCCAGAGTTGCGGCGCGCTCGCCTCCGCAGCATGAGCTGCGTGGAGCCGAGCGATGGCCCTGACGCTATCGTTCTCCTGGACCGGTGAAGAGAGTTCGTCGCGCTCGACCATTTGCGCTCCTTTTCAAGTCGCTCTGGGGAATAAGACTAAGGATAACGCGCACCGCGCCGTCTGGGGACAGATCTGCATGCGCAGACCGATAAAAGCCGGCTGCAGAGGCATCTCGGGACTGCTCCTTAGGCCCGGACGATCAGCGGGCGGAAATCCATCGCCGGACGATCGGGAACATACGCGTCGCGTCGTCAGCGTTCCATCCGGTAGAGGAGGTTCAGCGATACGCCGGTTTCCAGCTGGCCTGGAGCGACGATACCGCCGTCACGTTCCGGAGCAGGCGGCGGGGGCGGCGGAGGCGCGGCCACGGGACTGATCCGCGAGCCGGTAATGATCACGTCCGTACCGCGGTAGGAAGTTCCTTCCTCCACAGAGAGCAGGCGTACCTTGCTGTAGCCGTTGTTCCGGGCATATTCCGTGGCTTCGGCCTGGCCGCGCGCCATCGCGCGGACGCGTGCCTCCCGACGCAGCGGTGCCGGATCGGAAATCGCGAAATTGGGTCCGTAGACCGAGTCTGCACCCGCCGTCGTCAGCGCATCGAGCAGGGCCGTCAGCTTGTCGATGTCATGGGTTTTGACCTGGACCGAGTTATTGGCGACGTAACCGATGAGTGTCTGGTGTCCCGGGCCGCCGGGCTCGTTGTCCCAGCGGTAATCCGGCTGCAGCTGGATGCCCTGTGTCTGGATATCGCGCTCGCGGATGCCGGCCGCGCGGATGCTCGCAAGCAGCTTCTCCGTCTTTGTCTTGTTCGCAGCAACGGCCTGGGTCGCCGTGGAAGCCCTGGCCTGCGTCCCGACGGTCATGGTCGCTTCGTCGGGCGGGGTTCTGAGCGATTCCGCGATGTTGACCCGTACCAGAGGCGTGCTCGCCATTTCCGAAATGCTGGCAGTGGGCGCCTGCTGCGCAGAAACGATCGCGGGATGAAGGGTCGCGGCCGACAAAGCCAGGATCGCGAACGATTTTCGAATGCTCATGAAGATTGTCCTTTCAACTCGCGCGACACGTTCCCTGATGGCCAGTCAGCGGCATCTGGGCCTGCGGTGCAACCCGGCACCACGATGAACGTCACATCGGAGTTGCGGATCGCTGGTGGTGTCGCGGCTTTCCGTGACTTTCATCAATGCGGAAACACGACACAAATGAACGCGTTGCGTGCTTGAACGGCCGACGAAGCAATTTTCTAGAGCGTACCTTCAAAATAACGCGCAATCGCGGCGCGCTCTTCGGGTTTCAGCTTCCGGGCCACGTCTCGCATGCGGCCATAGACATCGTTCTTGCGCTGTCCCGTCGCGAACGCGTTGAGCTGGGTCATGAGGTAATCCGAGGATTGCCCGGTGATCACCGGTGTCTCGATCGGTCCGCCTGCATTGTTCACGTGGCATGCGAGACAGGCCGGAATCCGACGGCCGCTGTCGCCGTCGGTCGCGAGCTTGTCGATTTCAGGAGAATCGCCGATCATCTGGCGCCCACCGAGCGCCGAATATTCCCTCGAGGCCGCCGAGTAGTATGCTGCCACCGCAGCAAGATCTGCGGCGGCGAGCGTCTGCGCAACCGGGCTCATCATCGGGTTGACGCGGGCGCCGCTCTGAAAGTCGTGAAGCTGCTTGTAGATCGCATACGGACTCTGCCCCGCAAGGCTGGGGAAGATCGGTCCGGGTGCCACGCTTTGCGACAATCCCTTGTCGCCGTGGCAGGCAGCGCAGGTCTGCGCGGCGATCGACGCCCCCCGCCGCGTATCGCCGGACGCCAGGATCGCCATGATCTGCGGATTCCAGCTCACGGTGCTGACCGGGATCGGGCTGGCCGTGTTAATCGGCTGCGGTACGGCGGGTGACCCGGGCGCGAGGCCCGCGGCGCGGGCCATCGCGTGGCCCATGGTAAGGTGTGCGCCGCTCTTCTGAGCGGCCGGGATCAGCACGAAAGCGATGAGACCGCCGATAAGCACCGCGGAACCGACCGCAGTGGCAGCCCAGGCCCTCCAGCGACGATCTACCGCCTTCTGCTCCGCGGCTGCTCCGGCCGGGCTTTGGCCGTGAGGCTGACGCGGCTTTGTCGGTTCGCGCGCCATCTCAGCCGAGCCTGTGCACGACCGCCTGGGGTGGCGGGTTGACGAAGAATTGGGCGATCGGCCAGCCGTAGGCGAGGAGCATCAGCACTGCGACGATGATGTTCCAAAGGCCAAATCCATTGAGTGACGCCGGCACCCGCTCCGGCGGGTGGACAGCTTGCGCATAGTCGATCTCCGTCGGCGCGCCGGGGATACCCCAACGATGCAGCGACGCCAGGTTGAACAGAAAGAGGGCTGCGCTCAGAGCAAGGATGATCCCGCCGATGAGCGAGACATCCACCCATGGCCCCCAGCCGTGAATGATCGGATTCGAATAATCGAACGCGGCGACGCGCCGCCACTGTCCCTGCAGCCCGAGCCAGTGCCAGGGCAGGGTCATCACCATCATTCCGATGAACCACAGCCACAGCTGCAACCGCAGCGGCTTCAGATCCCTGAAGTCGCGGCCCGTCATGCTCGGCCAGATCGAATAGCAGATCGCCTGATACATGATGACGACCGTGCCGCCGAAGATGAGATGAAAGTGCGCGGTGACCCAGCTTGTGTTGTGGATCATCGCGTTCATTCCGTAGCTCATGTTGATGAGGCCGCCGCCGCCGCCCCAGAAGAGCATGATGAAGGCGAGCCCGGTGGCGAGGACCATCGGGCGGTTCCAGGGCAGGGCCCCGATCCATCCGAACAGGCCGTTGCCGCCGCGCATGCGGCCGGCGATCTCGGCGGAGGCGCTGATCGTGAAGATGGTGAGAAGTGTGGGCACCGACACGAGCGCGGTCAGGAACATCTGAAGGAACTTGAACCCGTTCGAATGCTCCGGGTCCATGAACAGGTGATGCAGTCCGACGGGCAGGGAATAGATGATGAACAGGATGAACGCGAGGCGGCCCAGAGTATCCGAATAGAGACGACCGCCGGCGGCGCGCGGGAACATCGTGTAGAAAGCGATGTAGCTCGGGAACAGCCAGAAATAGACGATCGCGTGGAGGGTCCAGGAGAAAAGCGTTCGCGAGAGGCCGACGTCGAGGGTCTGGCTCCAGCCGAATGCTGCCGGGATCACCTGGAAAAGCAGCTCGGCGGCAACCCCAACCGTGGTCCAGAGCCACATGACCGCGTTTGCAACCGTCGCGAACATCGCGAGCGGGACAGGCTCGCCCGGGTTGGCCGCCTTCCACGCGCGCATGGCGACGATCATCTGCGCACACCATAGCCATGATGCGACCACCACGAGCACGAGGCCGATGTAGAACCAGGGCGTCGCCGTGAGCGGCGGGTAGAAGGTGAAGAGCACCGAGGCGTTGCCGCTGGTCACCGACAATACGGCCATCAGCGTTCCGAGGATCCCGAGCCAGAAGCCGCCCCATGCGAGGGTAATGCTCGGGAGCGGTCGTTTGAGCGCGGTTTCCGCGACATAATAACCAAAGCCCATGATGAAGAAGGTCGTGAGCACGTAGCCCATCGACACTCCGTGAAGGGTCACGGACCGGAAGTAATTGGCTGCAGTATGGTAGGGCGCGTTGAGGGGGCTTCGCGCCCACATCTGCCAGACGCCGAGGAGGCAAGCGACGCCAAAGACTGCGATGGCGACCCAGATGTGGGCCATGACCACCCGGCTGGTCTGCAGGCCGGCAAGATCCGTCCTCTGCGGCTCCGCAGACGATGCCGTCCTAGCGACGGTTGCCACAAGCAATCCTTCCATCACCGCCGGGTCGGAACTGCTCGGGCGGTACCACGCGCACGGTCGCCATCATCTGGCTGTGTCCGAGGCCGCAGAATTCATGACAGGGCATCAACAGGTCGCCTGTCTTCTGGAAGACGGTATGCACCTGCGATACCCATCCGGGGACGATCATCGTGTTGACGTTGGTGCCGGTGATCAAAATCCCGTGGATCACGTCAGGGGTGGTCAGTCGGATCGTAACCTCGCGGTTTGCCGGAAGGACAAGGCAGTTGGGAACGAACTCGAACTGCGTCGCGATCACCCGCGCAACGACGCGCCCGTCGGGATCGACGCGCGTGCCGAGATTGGATTCGGTGAATTCTGCCGAAAGGTGGAGCGTCTTGGGATCGATATATTCAGCATTGCTCGGCGGGTTCACGTGCATCGCGATCGCCGCGTACAGGATCGCGATCATGATGATTCCGACGATTGCCGCGACGATCGCCGCCCAGCGCAGCTCCGACTTGAGGATGGCTTCTTCGTTCCAGGCCATCAGCCGATGCTGCCGCGCGGAAGGAAGACCAGGAAATAAAGTCCAAGCCAGCCGACAAGGAGGAGACCCACGGCGATCAGGGAAACCGCGAGCGCGCCACGGGGGGTGTCTTCCATTGCGCTCTCGAGCCTCTCGAGCTCCTCTTCGTCGCTCGAAAGATCGTGCAAGCCAGCCGGATAGGACGGTTCAGCCATACGCCCCCGCTCGAAACAGCAATATACGCGCCACGATCAGAACGCCACCCACGTGAAGATTCTCAGCGCGTTGTTGTCAGAAGCATTGGCGCCGGCCAGGTCAAAATTGTGCCTCCGGCCATTGAACTTGCCGTAGACCGTGTACTGGACGCCGAGGCGCGCATTGAATCTCGGCCCGAGCGGTGATTTGCCCGCGCCCCAAGGCGTGAAGTCGATCTGGCCCATGACGCCGTTACTGTCGGGACTTCCGCTATCGTAGAGATTGTCGTTGTGGGATCCGGTGATGCCGAACGGCGACAGCGTGAAACCGACCTTCTCGTGCCAGGTGTACCGCACTGCGGCACGCCACTCGTTCAAGTGGTAGCGGGCGCAGTCCACATCGCTGCCGTCACCGATCAGGCCCAGCGCGCAGCTTGCCCGAAGATTGCCGGTCTCGTGTTCGAAACGCACATTTGCGGTCAGCGAATCGCTCTTGCCCATGGTCTTCAGCCAGGAGCTGTCGAGGCCCCAATCCGTATAGCGGTCCGCGAAACCGCTCGAGCGGTCGCGTTCGGGAAAGATCGCGGCCTTGAGTACGTTGCCGCCGACTTCGAAGGTGCCACCGGCAAGGTCGGTCTGGTAGGCGATGCGTCCGTAAGGGGCCATGCCATGAAGCGACCCCGGATCCGTCGGATCCATGCCGACGAAGTTGAGGAAGCCGCGGGACGGGCTCGAGTAAGCGCCGCCCTCGATATATAATTTGTGTCCGAGCCACCCGTATCCGGTGAGGCCGATCACATTCCCGGCGAGCGGGTCGTCGATGAGCAAGCCGGCATCGGGCGTCGGCGAGACCGCCGTGTCGGTGAACGGGAAGCCCCAGGCGGGAAGCGTGTTCCAAGGGTCCTGCACCGTGGGGTTGTTGTTGAGCGTCAGCCCCAGGATTGAATCCGCGCCGAAGACCTTGGCGCTGGTGACAGCCCGAAGGTCGATATTGTCCCATGACCAGGCGCGCCCGACGCCGTCATAGGTGACGAGCTGGGCAAAGCCGCCGAAATGATCACCGATGCCGCCGGCGACGAACAGGCTCGCCTGGTCGAGCACCAGATTGTCGTTGCGATTGAGATGCTCGGGCGGCGGCACCTGATCCTTTTTGGTGTGGGTCCATGAGGCGATCGCCATGGCAGACAGGGGCACCGCGGCGTGCGTCCGGAGCGTATAGCCGCCGAGCTTGAACTCGCGGCCGAAGGGGGTCAGCTCGGGCCCGAAGCCGCCGACGTGGCACGCCTTGCAAGGCTGCCCCGTCTGTTCCGCAAAGGCGGGAACTGCGCGCGCCGCGTGGGGAGTGATGAAGGTCGCACCTCCGATCAGTGCGGCGCCGATGACCGAAAGACCGCCAACGAGTTTGAGCGTCAGCGAACGTTCGTCGGAAACGGAGTTGCGCATTGCCTTACTCCCCCTTTGTTAGTGCCTATTGTTGTTTAGATGCGCAGCTGCCGAAATGCGGTAATCTACGTATTTCGCGGCAGGAGCTGCAGGCGCACTCAGGGTCAACCCGAGTGGGAGACTTGCAATGTCGGAAGACCCGTCCTTCAGCCCGCGCCTATCCCGGCGCGATTTCCTGTTTGCAGCCGCCGTCGGAAGCAGCGCGCTGGTGGGGGCAAGCCTCACGAGCACTCCCGCGCGCGCCGCCGGGAAGATCCCCCAGAAAGCCGTCAGCTATCAGTCCGCGCCCAAAGGGGACCAGCGCTGCGACAATTGTGCGCTGTGGCAGCAGCCTTCGTCCTGCAAGTTGGTGGACGGCACCATCGCACCGTCGGGTTGGTGCACGCTCTACAAGAAGAAATAATCCGGGACCGTTGGTCCGCGGGTTTCGTTTTTCAATCCGCACCAAAGAGAGTCGCCGGCCGTTCGCACGCTGCTTTCCGCGACCAGCGTTCGGTTGCTGCGCTCTGCCGAGGGCCGTGGGGGCAACCCCAATGGCTTACTGCGCTTCACGCTCGATCTCGGGCAAGCTTCGATTTTACCCGAACGATCGGCAGAAAGAACATCGCCGGGAGGATGATCAGAAGTGCCCAGCTCAGCTTAACATTGACGAAAGCGAGCGGGATCGCCGCGGCATAGGCTGCGATCGCAATCCAGACTTTCCGGAATACTCGGCGATGAAGCGCGCGGTGGAACCGATTGGCAGTCGCCCGCGATGCATGGCTTCGCAGCAGCGTCAGTGCAACGGTGCACATCATCACGACAAAAGCGTAGGCGGCGGTTGCCCGAGCTGAGGTGGGGTGCAGGCCGAAAAACCGGGCCACGACCGGCACCATCGTGACCCAGAAGAGCACATGGTTATTGAGCCACAGCGTAGCTCGGTCCGTGTCGGACAGAGTGAGGATCAGGTAATGGTGGTTGGCCCATAGGATCCCGACCACGACAAAGCTCAGCGCGTAAATCGCGAACAGTGTGAGAAATTGTTGCAACCCCGCTGCATCATTCGCGAAAGCGAGGCTGTCGGGAACGCGAACTTCAAGCACAATGATGGTGACGGCAACCGCGAACACGCCGTCCGAAAAGCCTTCAATCCGCCGGTTGCTCGGGTGAAGTTCGGTATCCTGCACGCGCTTCACGGTACCGGGACAACGAGGGGTTTTCCCTTCTCGACCACATAGGTCGCCAATTCTGTTGCGGGCTCTTGCCCGACGTTCACCGCCGAGTGCGGCTTGCCGTACGGAACGAACAGGACCTGGCCCGCGCCAAGAGTGATCGGGCCCTGTCCCTCGACGAGATATTGGAGCCTGCCCTTGAGGACGTAGATGATTTCCTCACCCGGGTGCTTGTGTTTCGCTGCGACGGCATGCGGGGCGAAATCGACCCTGGTCTGGACCGTCTGCCAGCCGGAGAGACTGAGGTCGTGCCGCTGCAGATCGGTTCGTGAGATGCCGGGCGGCGGCGCCGAGGGAGCGGTTGACGACTGGAATAGCGCCAGCATCGAAAGAGCGGTCCAAATCGGCATTCCTTCATCTCCCTAGCGCAGCGATCGGAACGCGGCCCGGAGCTCGTCGGCGAAGAGTTCAGGCTGCTCCCAGGCGGCGAAATGGCCACCGCGGTCTACCTCATGGAAATAGAAAAGCTTCGGATAGGCTCGCCGCGCCCAGCTCTCGGGCGCCGGATAGCTCTCAAAGGGAAAGACGGTGACTGCTACCGGAACCTTGATCTGGTCGGTCTTCAATGCCGTAGCGAAGACCGGACTTCGGCCCTGATTTTCCCAGTACAGACGGTTTGCCGACGCGCCGGTATCGGTCAGCCAGTACAAGGTGAAGTCGTCGAGCACGTCGTCCGTGCTCAGTGGGCTTTGCGGCGTTCCGCCGAACTTCCATCTGGAAAATCCGCCATGCACGAGGAGGAAGGCCGCAAGTGCCGCCGGGGAATCGCTCATGGCGTAGCCGATCGACTGGGGCCTTGCTGTCAGCATGTCGAAATAGGCGGTCCCACGCGCCTTCCTGCCCGCGACGAGCGCGTTGAACGCGGCAAGCTCCTTGTCGCTGAGCCCCGCGGGCGCAATTCCCGTGCCGAGTGCCGCGGCGATATCCTGGGGGACTGTCGCTGGAAGGTTGACGTGGATTCCAAGCAGTCCGGGCGGCGCCTGCTCGCCCATCAGCTCGGTGACAACAGCGCCCCAGTCCCCGCCCTGCGCGACGTAGCGGGTGTAACCAAGGCGTTTCATCAAGATGTCCCAGGCCCTGGCGATGTGCTCCGGGTTCCAGCCCGTCTCGCGCGGCCTGTCGGAAAAGCCGTAACCTGGCATTGACGGGATGACGACGTCGAAGGAATCCGCCGCCTTGCCGCCATGCGCAGTCGGATTGGCGAGTGGATCGATGGCCTTCATCAGCTCGAATACCGAGCCCGGCCAGCCGTGAGTCATGATGAGGGGCAGCGCGTTCGGGTTCTTCGACCTGACTTGGATGAAGTAGATGTCGAGCCCATCGATATTCGTCTTGAACTGCGGCAAGGCGTTGAGCTTGGCCTCCGCTTTTCGCCAGTCGTAAGCCGTGCCCCAATAATGCAGAAGCTGCTGGAGGTCTCCCAGCTGGAAGCCTTGGGACCGGTCGCTGACCGTCTCCTTGTCGGGCCAGCGGGTCATTGCGATCCGCCGCTTCAAATCTGCGATCTGCGCCTGCGGGACATGAACTTGATATGCGCGGATGGAGCCATTTTGTGACGTGGTGGCCGCCGAGCTCGGCGGAGGTGCCAGCATCGTGGCAAGGAGCATCGCGGCTGCGGTCAGCGGCATCATACACCTCACTTGAGGAACCGGGGTGGGCAGCGTTTTCGGCGCCGCCCACCCGGTTAGCTCAACGCAACGAGCTGAAGCCCTTGCGCAAATCGTCTACAATCGCCTGCGGTTGCTCCCAGGCAGCGAAATGCCCGCCTTTCGGGTGATCCCCGAAATAGGCGAGATTGGAGTAAGCCTGCTCGGCCCAGGTCTGAGGGACCGCGTAGATCTCGGTCGGGAAGGAGCTGACCACGACGGGGACGGATTGTCCCAGCGGCGCGAAGAAGGGCAGCTTGTTTTCCCAGTAGAGCCTCGAGGAGGATACTCCTGTCCTTGTCAGCCAGTAGAGCGTGATGTTGTCGCAGATATCATCGCGCGAGAGTCCCTCCTCGACCCCTTCGAAGATCCGGGTGATCATCTTGTAGCTGTCAATATCGTGGTCGATGATCCAGGCAGCGAGCCCGACGGGACTGTCGTCGAGGCCGTACATCGTCTGGGGCCGGCTCCCCATCTCGACTGCGTAACCAAGCCCCTTGGTGAAGAAATAGACGAGCTGGTCGTAGGCAGTCTTTTCGCGTTCAGAGAGGCCAGAAGGCGGCGGGGCTCCAGCGGCCGCTCCTTTGGCGACATCGGGCGGCATGGCAAACGCGAGGTTGGTCTGGATGCCGATCACCTGCGTCGGCGCCTGAAGCGCAATCTCCTCGGTGACCGGGGCACCCCAATCGCCGCCCGACGCGAAGAAGCGATCGTAGCCGAGCCGGTTCATCAAGCTGATCCAGGCGCGCGCGATGCGCTGCGGGTTCCATCCGAGCTCGGTCGGCTTGCCCGAGAATCCATAGCCCGGCATCGACGGGATCACGACGTCGAAGGCATCTTCGGCTTTGCCTCCATGCTGGGTAGGGTCGGTCAGGGGAGCGATGATCTTCAGATTCTCGATGATGGATCCGGGCCAGCCATGCGTGATGACAATCGGCTTTGCATCCGGATGCCTCGACTTCACATGGATGAAGTGGATATCGACGCCATCGACGCTGGTGATGAAGTTCGGGTAGCTGAAGATTCTCGTCTCGACCTTTCGCCAGTCGTGCTCGTTCAACCAATAATTGGCGAGGTTCCGGAGCGTCGCGAGCTGCACACCCTGGGTGGCGTCATTCACCAGTTCACGGGTGGGCCATCGCGTCGCCGCAATGCGGCTCTTGAGATCGGCCAGCTCTTCATCGCTCGCGCGATAAGTGAACGGCCGGATCGCTTCGTCGGCCGATTGGGCGAGAATAATCGTTTCTTTCGGCCGGGCTTCCTGCCGGGAAGCGGGTTGGGTCGGCGCAAGGGTGTCCGCACCGCCTGAACGCGATGTCGTTTCGGCCATGATCTCCTCCTGGTGTGGATGGGAAGAAAACGCCTTACCGCACTCGAGTGCTGGGTCGCGGATATGCCGGTGCGCTACGCACAAGCGGCCGTAGTCGCACTGCGCTTCATCATTGAGTCGGTCAATCCGCGATGCGCGAGGCGCAGCCTGTTAGAGAACCTGCGACATGTGAGTAGCGTCCTCCCGGCACGGCGCGGTGCTTGGCTTCCCAAGCGCCTGCAACAAGGCAAAATGCTGGCCGAACGCTGAGGAAGTGCTGCCAAGATCGTGGTACTGAACGCCGTGCCTTTGCGCGATTGCGCAGACGATTGGCCGCAGTTTTGAATAATGGGTGTGCGCCACGTTCGGGAAGAGATGATGCTCGACCTGGTGGTTGAGGCCCCCTGTGAACCAGGTAGCGAAGCGCGATCCGGTCGCGAAGTCCGCAGTTGTCCGGAGCTGGTGCATTGCCCAATCGTCTCCAGCGCGAACGCCGTCGAACTCCATGTCAGGCGTCAGATGTGCAAGCTGAAAGACGATTGCGAGGACCCAGCTGAGGACAAAATGAAAAAGGATGAATGCAGCGGCCGCCCACAGGAACGGCAATAGGAAGAACGGCGGCAGAACGAAGAGCAGAACGTATGAGCCTTTGGACAAGAGAAGTTCGGCACGCTCCCGCTTGCCAAGTTCAACTGCATGCCATTTGTTCAGGCGACCGCCAACGAGGCATCGCAGGTCCTTCCAGAACAGCCATTCGGCCGTGTTGAGGCCATAATAGAGCAGAGCCTTCAGCTCCTGCCGCCGATAGCGCGGTTCCCACGCGCAGGCCGGCGAGAGGCGAAGGCGCCCGCGCGTCTCGAGGTCATCGTCCCAGCCGAAGACGTTGGGCTGGCGGTGATGCAGCCCCTGATGTTTGTGCACCCAGAAGTGACGGGAAGGGCCGAGCAGGACCGAGCAGAACCGTGCTGCCCTGAGGTTTGACGCCGGGCGCTGGAAGAGCGTGCCGTGATTGGCGTCGTGGAAAACTCCAAAGCCCAGGGCCGAGGCGGCGAACGCAAGTGAGAGCGCGGCAAGCATGACCGCTGCAAATGTCGGAGCGACAAGCAGGGCGCCGTAGGAGAGGGCGAACCAGAGCACGATCACCGCGGCCTTCCGCTGCAGGCGCGGGTCACCGACCGATCGCCGTCCCCGGCTCGCCTCAACGGCGAGATGATCCGTTGCGGCTGCCTTCAACTCCTTCCAGAACGCAGACTTCGCAGAGAAGCTCGGCCTCTGGCCCGGGGGTAGTAGCGCGCGTGCTGATCTCACCGTCGAAACCCTCTTCGTCTCGGTCCTGCGGAGGGTCCGGAGAGCTTTTCACGAAAGACGATCCGGCCTTTGGAAAGATCATAGGGAGTCATTTCAACGTGCACGCGATCGCCCACGATGGATCGAATGCGATACCGCCGCATCTTGCCGGCCGTGTAGGCAATGATCTTGCACTGGTTGTCGAGCAGCACCCGGAACCGACCGTCCGGCAAAATCTCGTCGACAACACCTTCGATCGTAAGCAGCTCTTCTTTGGCCATGCGTGTCTCATCCTTCTTCGCCGGGGTGCCCTTGAGCGGACAACTCGTCGCTAGCTGGCGTTAAGGATGGAGTGCGCGCGGAAGCGCCTGAAACCCTCGATATCGGCTGATAGCAATTTGCCTGATAGGCTCATCTTCGACGAAAAGATATGCCGCCGGATACTGCGGGCCCGTGTCCCTCCGGCTAAATGTCATTCAGATCTTTGCAGAAATCTCTCCGCCCCCGGGGGGCCATGCCGATGGAACTCACCGCGCACGTCCTGTAAGCGGGCTCCCAAGTGCCACAATGGCCGGCGGTATTTTCCAATGGGCGCGCAGCGCGTTTCCTGGCGATCTCTTTCGCTCAGCCTCTTGTTGCTGGCGGCGACCAGTTGCTCGGTCAATGCCCGGTCGTTTGACCCCCGCGATCCGCATTCTCCGCTGGAGCTCGTCCGAACCATCGCGCTGCCCGACGTCCGCGGGCGGATCGATCATCTGGCGTTGGATCCCACGTCGAACCACCTGTTCGTCGCAGAGATCGGAAACGGCACGGTCGATGACGTGGATCTTGCATCGGGCAAGGTCGCAGCGCGCTTCTCAAATCTCCATGAACCCCAGGGCGTTGCCTGGCTTTCGCGGCAGAACGAGCTGGCGGTGGCGTGCGGCGACGGGTCAGTACACTTCTACCGGTGGCCCGATCGCCCAGAAGTCGCTCGAATTTTGCTGGGCGATGATGCCGATAATGTTCGAATGGACAGCCGAAATGGCGAGCTCGTCGTCGGCTACGGATCAGGCGCGCTCGCAGTCATCGATCCGGCGAGCCACAGGGTCGTCCGCCAAATAAACCTGCCGGCGCATCCGGAGGGCTTTGAGCTGATAGGACCGCGGGTGTTCGTCAACGTGCCCGGTGACCACAAGATCCTGATCGGCGACCTTGATCGGGCGAAGTTGGCCGAGACGCTCGGTACAGGGCTGATGCTTGGCAACTATCCCATGGCGTCCAACGCCGCCGATTCGCGCATCGCAGTCGCGTACCGGATGCCCGGCAGGGTGTCCGTCATGGATGCAAGCTCGGCTGCAACCATTTTCTCAACACGCGCCTGCGGCGATGCTGACGATCTCTACTTCCACGCCAATCAACTGGTTGTCCTATGCGGGAGCGGAAGCGTTGAACTCATCGAGGAAGCTGGACCCCACCGGAAAGTGGACATCACCACGAAGCGGGGCGCGAGAACGGGCATTCTTGCGGGCAACAAGCTGTTCGTGGCGGTCCCTAATGGGGAGACAGCCGCAGCAATCTGGGAATTTTCCTTTCGGTGAGCCGGACGGCGCGGGCTTCTCGAGCAATCGCCCACATTGGCTTGCGAAGCGGCCGCGTTTCTTTGAAGACCGGACGCGCTGTATCTTCTGGACGAAAAGGATGGCCTCGGCGGTGGCGGGAATTGATCAAAGCCTCACGTTCTACCCGCTTCGCATTGCGGTCCTGACTGTCTCGGACAGCCGGACGGACGAGACCGATGCATCAGGATCTCTCCTGTCGGACCGGCTGACCGCCGCCGGGCACGAGCTAGCCGGCAAGGCGATCGTCAGCGACGATGTCGAGGCGATCCGGGCCAAGGTTGGAGCCTGGGTCGAGGATGAGGACGTCGACGTCATCATCTCGACCGGAGGAACGGGCTTTGCTTGGCGAGACGTGACTCCGGAGGCGCTGAAACCCCTGTTCCGGCGGGAGATGGACGGCTTTTCAGTGCTGTTCCACCAGGCAAGCTTCGGGACCGTCGGCTTTTCCACGATGCAGTCGCGGGCCTTTGCCGGACAGATCGACGAGACATTCGTCTTCTGCCTGCCGGGATCCACCGGCGCCTGCCGCGACGGGTGGGACTTGATCCTCCAATATGAGCTCGACAGCCGCTATCTTCCCTGCTCGCTTGCAAGTCAGGTCCCCCGGTTGAAAAATCTCCACACATGAGCCGGCTTTCCCATCTCGACGAAAGCGGCCGCGCCCGCATGGTCGATGTTTCGGACAAGAGAGTCACCGTGCGCGTTGCAAAAGCGGAGGGATTTTTGGCCTGCAAGGCCGCGACGCTCGAGCAGGTCCGTTCGGGAACGGCGCCCAAAGGATCGGTCATCGAGACCGCCGAGATTGCGGGGATCATGGCGGCGAAGCGAACTGCCGAGCTCGTTCCGCTCTGCCATCCTCTTTCTCTCGCGAAGATTGACGTCCGCATCGAAGCGGATGAGCGCCTTCCCGGCTTTCGGGTCTTTTCGGAGGTTGCGGCAAATGCTGTGACGGGCGTCGAGATGGAAGCGCTGACTGCAGTGGCCGTGGCGAGCCTGACCTTGTTTGACATGCTCAAGTCGATCGACCGGTCGATGGTCATTGGCGGTATCGAGGTGACCAGCAAGACGGGCGGCAAGTCAGGCGACTGGCACCGGGGATGATCAGTTTCGAGGAAGCGGTCGAACTCGTCCGTTCTGCTGGAGAACCGCTCGGCACCGAGGATGTCGCTTTGGCCGAAGCGGCCGGCAGGGTGCTCGCGGAGCCGGTGGTCGCCCTGATCGACGCTCCCCGCTCGAACGTCTCCTCGATGGACGGTTATGCCGTCTGCGATGAAGACTTGAACGTGCTTCCAGTCGAGCTCGAGGTACGCGGGAAGTCGTTTGCCGGTTCGTCCCCGGGTCGCCCGGTCGAGCCGGGTACGTGTGTCCGCATCTTCACCGGGGCGCCCGTTCCTGCGGGGGCCGATCGCATCGTCATGCAGGAATATGTTCGCTCCCATGGCAATCGAGCGATCATCGAGGAGGCTCCAGGCCCGAGCCGCTACATTCGCGTTCGCGGATCCGACTTTGAAGCGGGTGAAGAGCTGTTGGCCGCGGGCCGCCTCCTCGATGCTCGGGCAATCGTTGCCTCGGGCGCCGCGGACCTTGCGCACCTCAAAGTCTATCGCAGACCTCGTCTCTCCATCCTCAGTACGGGCGATGAACTCGTCGAACCGGGCACCGCCCGCGAGCGCGGCGATGCGGTTCCGGAAAGCGTCTCGGCAGGCGTTGCGGTATTGGCGAGCGAGTGGGGCTGCGAAGTCTCGGCAAGAAAGCGGCTTTCGGACGATCTCGACGGACTGCAGCGCGCCGCCAAGGCTGCTGCTGGCGAGTCCGATATCGTCCTCGTCACGGGCGGCGCGTCGGTAGGGGAAAGGGATTTCGCCAGGAGGATGTTCGAGCCGCTCGGTCTTGAACTTATCTTCTCGACCGTCGCGATGAAGCCGGGGAAACCGGTGTGGCTCGGACGCAGCAGGAATGCGCTCGTGATGGGGCTTCCGGGCAATCCGACTTCGGCGATGGTGACGGCACGGCTGCTGCTCGCGCCCCTGGCAGCGGCAATGACGGGCCGGCCGATCGATCATGCTCTTGCCTGGAGATCGCTCCCGCTAGCATCGCCGCTCGGCCCTTGCGGCTCACGCGAGACCTTTCACCGTGCGCGTTTGCTCCGCGAGAGTGCCGATATCCTGCCCTTCCAGGATTCAGGCGCGCAGCGGACGCTTGCACAGGCCGACCTTCTCGTCCGCCAGGCCGCGGGTGCGCCAGCGCTCGAGGAGGGCGCACTGGTCCAGGTTCTGGAATTCTGAGTGCAATCGGGATTGGCCGGGGTGCGGTCACAACCTCTGCGAACCGCCGCCTCAGGTGAACAGTAATTTGGCGCCGGCCACAAGCAGGACAAGGCCGAGCATCCTTAGTAACCAAGGCCGTGGCAGTCGCTCGACGCCGAGCCATGTACCGAGCAGAGCGCCGGCCATTACCGAAGCGAGAAAGATCGGCAGCTGAGGCGGCAAATGCCCTACCGCGGCCGCATTACCGGCAAGACCGGCTGCCGAATTCAGAAAGATGAAGGCTGCAACGATGCCCGACGTCCGGCGCGGCTCCTCCCAGGCGTTGAGAATGATGAGGGGACTAAGAAAGATTCCTCCGCCGGTTCCGGTCACTCCCGCAAGGAGGCCCAGGACGGCGCCAGTGGGAAGCGTAACGAGGAGCGAGGGCTCGTGAACCGGCCGCTGCGCAAGCCATGTCGGTTGCCATAGAAGTCTGGCGGCGGCCGCCCAGAGAAGGATGCCGACCAGCGGCTTGTAATAGATGGCCGGAAGATGGAGCCCCCCTCCGATAAAAGCTGCTGGCGTTGCCGTAAGCGCAAAGGCCAGCACCAATTTCCAGTTCGTGAGACCTCGCCGCCAGTAACGCCAGGCGCCGAACCCGGCGACGAGGAGGTTGAGCGCGAGCGCCGTGGGCTTCATCGTCTCGGGCGCCACCGAAAAGAGCGCCATTGCAGCGATGTAGGCCGAAGCGCCGCCATGGCCGACGCTCGAATAGAGCGCCGCACCCAATGCGAACAGGATCGCCAGCACTACAAGGGTCGTCGGGTCCACCGGCCGCGCCTAATGCTGTTCCGGCCGAATGCCCAAGGTGAGGACGCTACCCGCCCGTCAGGCTCATGTGCCGTTCGACCGCCGGATGCGTCGCCCCAATTCTGAAACGATGCCGTTCCGGCTTGCCGGCAAGGAGCTCTTCTAGGGCTTGCATGACCGCATCCCGGCCTCCGGTTCGAAGCAGATCACGCAGCTCCACCTTCTGGTCATGCCCAAGGCAGCCGTAGACGGTTCCGGTCGCAGCGAGGCGGATTCGGTTGCAGCCACTGCAGAAATTGTGCGTGAGCGGGGTGATCAGGCCCAGGCGCAGGCCCAGTTCCTCGACTTCGTAGTAACGCGCGGGACCGGCGGTGCGCACAGCCGAGGGCCTGAGCGTGAATTCTCGCTCGAGCCGGGAACGGACTTTCGTAAGCGGCAGGTACAGTCCGGTCCGGTCCTCGACTTCGCCAAGCGGCATGGTTTCGATGAGCGAGAGGTCGTGCCCCTCCCTCCCGCACCACTCGAGCATCGAGGAGATCTCTTCCTCGTTCAGCCCCTTCAGCGCGACCATGTTGATCTTCACCTTAAGACCCGTCGCTGCGGCCGCATCGATGCCGGAAAGCACCTGCCCGAGTTCGCCGCCCCGGGTTATGTGCCGGAACCGCACAGGATCCCGGCTATCGAGGCTCACATTGATGCGCCGGATTCCAGAGTCGAAAAGCATCGAGGCGTACCGGGCGAGCTGCGTGCCATTGGTCGTCATCGTCAGCTCATCAAGTCCGCGGCCGATCTGTTGTCCAAGCTTGCCCACGAGCTGCTCGATCCCCTTGCGCACCAGGGGCTCACCGCCGGTAAGGCGGATCGACCTTACTCCGCGCTCGATGAAGATGTCTGCGAGCTGCCCCATTTCCTCGAGGCTGAGGACGTCCTTCCTTGGAAGGAACGTCATCCTCTCAGCCATGCAGTAACGGCATCTAAGATCGCAGCGATCGGTGACCGACATGCGCACATAGGTGATGACCCGGCCGAAGCCGTCGATCATCGGCCTTGGCGTGGCAACCACCTCGTCCAGGCGCATTCCTGTCGAGCCTCCAATCGGGACTTGCAGTCACGTTGCTTACAGGACGGCCCCGATGTCCTCAAACGCGCATTCGATGGGAGGCGATGAAGCGATGGCGCTGTTCGCCGCCGTTCGTCCGCCTCGCCGGGATTGCGGAGGAGGCCGAGGCGTCGGGCACGCCACGTTCGTCGTTCAGTCGAACGTCGAGGCAATCAGCAGTGCAGCCCAGGGGATCAGCGAGAGCATGGCGGCCATTGTCGCTTGCTTCAGATAGGCGAACTTCTTTGCCGCGATGCACGATGTCTGCCAGGTTTGCCGGGCAAAGTCGCACTTCAATTCCTCTTCGCTCGCGCTCGTGAATCGCTTCACGAACACTTCGCGGTCAAGGTCGATGATCTCGTTGAAATAGATGAGAGAGTCGGGACTTCGCTTCAGCGTCGGGAATGTGCAGCGATACAGGTTGTAGACCGTCCAGCCGACTGCCCCGAGAAAGAGGAAGCCAGGGGCGAGCATCCACCATCGATGGAGATTCTTGAGCGAGATGAACGAGGCGACGGCCATTTCGCCCGACGCGATCGCAAAAATCGACGAGACCTTGGAATCGATCCGCGGGAAGAAAGCCTGGATCCGGTCGAACTGCCGTTCGGCCGCTTCGAGCGAGACTGGGCTTGGTGCTCGTTGCGTCATGGTTTCCCCCAGTCCCGCAGATGCTGACAGCCACGCTCAGCGGCAATGAGGATTGTGAGACACTAGCCTTTGCAAGTCAAAAACGAGGGCCCCTGCGAAAGAGCGTGCGCAAGACGCGCGAGGCTACCTCCGGTTGAGCCTCTGGATCGCGCTCTCCATTTTGAGTGCGAGCCGCTCGACCTCGAGGTTCAGCTCTTTAAGCTCGGCCAGGGGATCGGATGGCACGTCCCGCGACGCGTCAACCGGCGTGCTCTGAAGCTGGGCGGCGCTCAGAGCCGCGGGTGAAACCGGCAGGCAGAACTGGCAGCCATAATATTCGCCGCTGCTCCAGACGATTTCAGCCTCGATCCGGCCCGCTTGCGGAAGCTCGACCTCGATCATCGCGCCGACCAGCATCGGGACCGAAGTCTCGAGCAGGGCACCCGTTAGCGACAGGTCATGGATCGTCACGAGGTCGCTGCCCTCACCGCCGCCGAGGCGAAGCGAGCGACGCGGCGAGCGACGGCGGTCGCTCTTGGGTGGGATTTCCGTGAAATAGGCAAGCATGGTCATAGCAAATTCGGGGGATTGCATCCGGAGTGCGCGGCAGATGGTTAAGAAAGGGTAACTGTTGGGCCTCCGCGAGCAGCCTGAACGGCTCGTGCGTGCCCCAGAACGGACAGGCCGTTGGCCCCGGAGGGCTATTGGAGTAACAAGTCGGAATGCGTGCTTGGATAGTCTCGATGGCTCTGCTGCTCGCGTCCTGTGCTGCCCCGCCGCGGGGCGAGCGCGCGATGGCGGCAAGTGAGCTTGCGGGACGGACTCCAGGACGCCCTGAGCGGTGCGTGTCCCTAAGCCCTGCAAATTCCCTTCGTCCGTCGGACGCCGATCGCCACACCCTCATCTATGACAGCGGCGCGACGGTCTGGGCCAACCGGCTTGGACAATGCGCCTTCGACAACGACGACGTGCTCGTCACCGAACCGACCGGCTCTTATTATTGCAAGGGAGACCTCGTGCGCTCGTTCGACCGGACATCGCACATTCCGGGTCCGACCTGCGTGCTCGGCGAGTTCATACCCTATCGTCGGTGACTATCAGCGGTGAATCCGCTGGCGCAGTTCTGAAACTTCCCAAAGATCATTGCGGCTGAAGGGCAGCATGGCGGAGAGCGCCGCGAAGGTGCTCCGCCCAAGCGCACGGCGAAGTCCTTCAAGTTCCTCGAAGGCGGCGCGAACCTGTCCCGCGTCATATTCGGCGTCACCTTCGGCTTCTTCAATCATTGTCTCTTCCGCCTCGGCGACAAGCCAGGCCTGAAGCTCCCAGTAGCGGCGAATCCGGCGAGCCGATTCAGGATCGACGCGCTCTGTGAGCGCTGCGATCTTCTTGCCCGAAGGACCCGGCGGCCAGCGTCCGGCACGAAGCGCTTCTACCTGGTCGCGATGCTCGGCGCACTCGGCTGCAAGCCAGCGCTGCGCTTCCGCGCTTCCCATATGGAGGACTCCGATGAGCGCGATTGGGCCGACGATCGCCGCCGCGACCATGGCGATCAGCGGACGGTCGGGGAACTGGTTGAAGGCCGTGTGCAAGGCGACGGCGACGCCGAAGCCAGGAACGAACCACATCAGACTGAAATCAAAATCGCCCGCCGCTTCTCGGGTTTCGCGCTCCGCAAACTCGTGAGCAATTGCAGCGAGCACGGCAAGCGTCGTTCCGTGCATGATCGCCGTGCCGAAGCCGCGCACCAGCCAGGTGCCGGTGCCGTAATCCGGAAAGCGAACGAGATAGATCATGTTTTCGACGACCGAGAAGCCCGCGCCAATCGCGAAACCCGAGATGACCGCGTCGAGCTTGTAGCCGATGCGGTTCATTCGAAAGAGGATGATGATGCTAGCCGCCTTTATCGCTTCCTCGATCCAGGGCGCGACGAAACGGCTGTAATTGGAATAGCCGATCGGGAGCGTGTCGAGGAAACGGCCGGCGACGGGCCACGCGAGGACGGCTCCGACTGCACCAGCCAAAAGCAGGACGGTAATCTCCTTGAAGTTCATCAGCTCGAATGCGTCGAGCCAGATGAACACCGCCAGCAGGGCGAGTACCGGAAGAAGGGCGAGGCCCCAATGCGCGGCCTCGGTCAACAGGAACAGCATGGTGCTACATGATCTTCAAGGAAGCGAGCCATTCGGTCTTTCGATAGTGCCCGTCGGCCCACCCTCCGGCCGCTCCGACAGAGAAGACCATTGGAAGGCGAAGCGCAATCGTGAAATTCAGATCGAGCTGCGCTCCCATATCATAATAGCGGTGACTGCTCCGGTCCGGAGCCTCGGTCGCCATTGCCCCCGCGAAGAATGCCGGGCGAATGTAGCTTAGATAGAAAGCGGGGGTGCCAACCTCGGCAAACCGGACGGGCGGCAGGTTGACCTCTCCGGTCAGCCTGGCAAAGCGCCTGGCCTCGATCTCGTCGATTCCAAAGCCGGGAAAGCTCTCCATTTCCCGGTATCGCTTCTCCGGGCGGTTATCGACGTAATTGTTGCGGAACGAGCCGAAGTAGAAGGCTGCAAGCGGGCTCGACCGTTCGCCGCCCACCATCCCGGCATGGGCGTAGAGCCACACCGAGCCGTTGGAGAAAGGAAGCGGCAGGCCGTAATCGACGCCGCCGTAGATTTTCGGGAAGGCGTGGCCCTGCGCCTGGTCGGCCCCGACGGCGATGCGCGCCTGGACCCCTTTTTCATGGTCCACGCCGCCCAGCGCCTTGGTGGTGTTGGTGTAGCGAAGACCGACCTCGCCCGAGCGGATTTCCTTGGGGCTCGGGATATTCTGGGCGCCCGGCAGCTGGTTGAGCCCGAAATATGCTGCGGCCGAGCCGAACAGGTCGAGCTGGCGCGGGGGGTCGTAGATGAGGGGCTTGGTATAATCGACGATAAAGGCATCGCCCTTTCGGCTTCGAAGCACCGGTCCGAACAGATCGTAGAAATCGGCAAGATTGTGCCAGTAGGTCAGTTTCCAGTTCGGCGTCTGATATTCGAGGTTGAGATGAAGACGCTGGCCGCCATGGACGTGATAGGGCGAGATCGCAGCCTCGGCACTGAACTGGCGGAATTGCAGCGGATCGGCGACGTGGAGGAAATAACCGAAAGCGGGCTTTCGGTCGTATCCGGAGATGATCGGATAATGGGCATCGATGCGCATCCGGTCGAAAGGATCATAGGTGCCGCGGTTGGTGACGAGCTCGTCCAGCGGGATCCTGGCGGGTGATCCAACGCCCCAGGTCTTGAGCACCGGATTGGCCTTGACCACTTCGTTGCCAAGGAAGCGGACGCTTGCAAGATCCTCGCGGACCTGCGGCTGGATGATCGAGGGATTAAAGCCGTCGCCCGTATAGTCATAGACAAGGAGGCTGCCGTCGGGCCGCAGCTGCGGCCGGAAGAACCCCGTCGCGGCATTGGTGAGGACGTCATGTTTGCCGGTCGCGACATCGAGGCGGAAGACGTTCGAGACGCCGGTATAGTAGGAATTTCCCAGCAGTGATTTGCCATCGGGCGTGAAGGTGAAATTCTCCGGCACCGAGGGCGGAAGCGAGAGCGTCGCGACGGGCTGGTCCGCATCGCCTCCCTCAAGGTCCGACATTCGCCATACCCGGACCGACTGCTTTCCATCGACGCCTCCGTAGGATGCCGAAATGAGCTGGCCGTCCGGTGAGATGTCGAGGTCGAAGACGATCTCGCCGTAGCGGAAGGTCTTGACCTGATTGAAGCTTGTATAGGGCGGCGGGATCCGCACCATGGTAACGAAGCCGTTCTGGTGGCGGATGCCCCAGAGGCTCTTGTCGACAGGATCGAATGCGAGATCGCCGATCCTTGCATCCGTCAGAAGGCGGCGCTTCCTGCCTGTATCGACATTGATCGCGTTGATGTCGCGGTAGGCGTAGTTCTGGTTGGTATAAAAGGCCGTCCGGCTTGCCGGGTCGAAGGCGAGACTGGTCACCTTGTAGAGCATCATCCCATCGAGATCGGTGAGCGGCGTCACCTTGCCGGTTGCAAGATCCATTCGCCCGAGAAACCCGATGCGCCCCGGCCAGCGGAAGGCGGCGATGAGGCTGTTGGTTTTCTCGTCGACGAAGCCCCGGGACATCGATCCAAGGCCTTTGGGACTGAGGTGCCTGGGCTCGGTCAGCGGATATTGCGCGAGGGCAGCGAGATTCTGTTCTTGGAACTTGTGCTCGAAGGTGATCCAGTCGGCCCAAATTGAGTTGAGCGAGCGGCCGAAAACATGGTGAAACTGGCTCGAATAGAAACCCTTGGAATCCTCGGACCGACGCAGCCAGTCCATCGTCTTTTCGACGCCATAGGTGAGCGCGAGGTAAGAGAAGAAGCGGGTGCCGTAGAGATAGGAATTGGCGCCTACCTGGAAATCGATCTGCGTGCCCTCGCTCTCAAGACCGAGCGGCGAGAAGAAGCGCTTGTTGTCGTGAACCTTGGCGCGGAAGACCATCTCGTCATAACCGCCTTGCGCACGGCCAAGACCCCCCGCCATCCAGGTTTCCATGAAGACGGCGCTGCCCTCCATATAGTAGCGGGGCGTGAGGTTTCTGGGGCTGGTTAGGAAGTTGTAGAGGATTGATTCCGGGTGCTTCTGAAGCGGTACGGGCTTACCGCCGAGGAAGTGGCGCCAGAACGCGTCCTTGCTGTTCCAGACGTCGATCGTGCCGACGTGCGTCAGCTCGTGGTTCATCAGCGTGAAGAAGCGCTCGCCCGGCGAGAAGGTCTCCATCGATAGCGAGAGGGGCGCAACGTCGAGCAGCACCATGTTGCTTGGTGAGCCGAGCGCCGCGGCATTGCCATAATCGGCAAAGTCCTTGAGCAGGATGGTCGTCGGCTCCCATGGCTTCCAGCGCAGGTTCCTTTCGTGGAAGGCCGCCGAATTCTCGTAGGCCCGCGCAATGTAGGGCGTGAGATATGTCTGGATGGGATCGATGTAGAGGAGGGTGAGATCCCTCGTTTCAAGCGCAGATAGGTGAAATCCGGACGCGTCCTGCGGGACATGGGCCGGGCCCTTTTCCTCAGGCTCCTTTGGCTTGGCGGGCGCCGGCGCATTGGGCTTGATGGGCGAGGGCGTTACCGGCTCGCTAGGCGGCGTTCCCTCCGGCTGCGGGGGTACGACGTCAGGCTTTTCGACGACAGTGGTCGTATCGGCGGGCGGCGGGGGTGGCGGCTGCTTCGTCGCGGACTGCCCTGAGGCCGAAGTCGCGGACGCAAACAGGGCGAGCGCCGCCGTACAGGATGCAAGACGACGCCCGTTGATACGCTCGACCCCCATCGACCCCCCGGCTGTGCGTCAGTCGCTATGGGACTGAGACACCCCAGCCTGGTTGAGCGCCGCGGAGAAGCTCGGATTGGCCATCAGCGCCGCGACATTGGGTTGCGCCGATAGTGCTTGCAACGCCTTCGGATTTGCAGCGAGCGTTGCCATTGCCGCCGAGTTCCTGCTGACGGCCGAGAAGGCCTGCGGGTTGCCGAGCATCGCCGAGAACGCCTGCGGGTTGGCCTGGATGGCCTGCGAAACCCCAGCGTTCAGCTGGCCCGCTGCCGCCGCCGAAGCCATCACCGACTGCGCGTCGAACGCCTGGAGCGCCTTCGACGCAGCGCTCAGCTGGCCGGCATTACTGGCAAGATTGCCGAACGCCGACGCGCTGTTGCCGATGGCCGACATCAATTGCGGCCCCATGAGGTGGGCGCTGTTGGCAAGGCCCGCGAAGGCGAGCGAATTGCTGCCGATGGCGGAGAAGACCCGCGGATCGGCAGAAATGGCCTTCATCGCGGCATTGTCTGCAGCAAGCTGCTTGAAGGCAACCGCGCTGCTTGCCATGCGCGCATCATCCGTAGCCTTGGAAGCCGCGTCCCTGAACGCGTTCGCATTATTGGCGAAGCTGCTGAAGGCCGATCCCTTGGAAAGGATTGCCGAGAACGCCTGCGGATGACCTGCGAGCGCGGCGAATGCGGCCGAGTGGCCCGCAATCGCCTGCAACGCCTTGGGTTGGCCCGCAAGTAGCGCGAAAGCCGACGGATTACCCGCAAGCCCAGCGATTGCAGCGTTGGACAGCCCTGCCGACTGGAGCTCTTCGGCCGCAGCTGCAGCGCTGTTGACCAGACCGGCGAGCGACTGCGGTTGGCCCGACAGGCCCTTGAAGGCCCCGGCATTGGCTGCGAGCGAGCTGAACACCGAAGGATCGGCATTGATCGCCTTCATCGCGGCATTGTCGCTTGCAAGCCTCCCAAAGGCTGCCGCGCTGCTTGCCATGCGAGCATCGCTCGCCGCTTTGAGAGCGGCATTCTGGAACGAATTTGCGTTGTTCGCGAAATTGGCGAATGCCGTTGCATTCCTGCTGATCGAGGCGAGCACTTCAGGCTGCGAGGCGAGTGCCTTCATCGCCGCGGAGTGGCCCGAGATCGTTCCCATGATGGCCGCGTTCGCCTCATGCGACTTGGGCGCCCAGGACGATGCGCTCTGAGCAGCCTTGATTAGGCCGTCGAAAGCCTGGGGATTGCCTGCAAGCCCGCTCCACGCCTTGGGGTTGGCCATGATTGCGGCCATCACCTGCGGCTGGCCCGCGAGGGCCTTGAAGCCGGGACTGGCGGCGAGCGCGCGGAAATTGGGATCGTGCACCATCAGCTCGAACGCGTCGGTCTGCATGAGCTCGGGCACCGAGGTGTCTCCGAGCGTCACATCCTTGTCGCTGACCTGGCTGGAAACATAACGCTCCGCCGGTGCGATCGTCCCTGAACTGGGTCCGAGCGGCGGGTAGACGCGCCCGAGACCATAAGCACCCAGTCCGACCGCGAGGATCGCGGCGCTGGTCAGAATCATCCTGCGACTGTGTTGAGTAGAAACCGTCGTTGCCATTGATTGCCCCCTTGACAGAGTCAAGGAGGCCAATGTGCCCATTCGTTAACGGAAAGTCAACGAGTGTCAGCAGCCGGACACAATTTCAGGTGAGCTGTTATATCATTGAAAAACCGAATGTTTTTTCGGGCACGAAGACGGCGATGCCCGATTCCTGCAATGGTTTTAACCATTTAGCGAAAGGTGATGGAAAGGATGTTTTCCTAATCCTCTCCCGAGTTGAGGGAGAAAGCCATGCGCCTGCACATGACTTTGCTTGCTGGTGTGAGCATGATTGCAAGCTCTGCGTTGGGACAGCCTGCCAGACGCGACGTGCCCAAGACTGCGCCGGCGGCCGTCAAGCATGCCGACGTCGTCCTCGCATCAGCCGATACCGCTCATCCTGGAAATCCGGCGCTCGCGCAGCCTTCGGCCGAGCCCAAGCGGCCCGCGCCCCGGATTACTCACTGTCGCTGCGGCGATCCGCAGCCGGGCGACGACACGCCCGAGCAGTAGACCCAAAGGCTATTTCGCCGCCTGGGCGATCTGCGGCTTCACCGCTCGGATCACCGGGATGTCTCCGTCGCCGACCGCTGCAAAGGCCGCCCAGTAAAATGGATGGGAGGTGTTCGCATCATCCATCAGCTGCCGCTGCGACAAGCGCAGCGCAGTAACGGTGGGTGTCCCGGGCGCAGCGGAGAAAAGGCCCGTGATCAGTCGTTCGGTCGCATTATAGTCATCAGGGACCGGCCAGTGACTGGCGATGACCAGACGTCCACCGGCGCCCACGAATGCGCGAACCAGTCCGTCGAGTGCGACGTCGCCCCCGCCTGAGACGCCCGCCTGCTGGGTCGCCGCTGCGGTGGCCTTGCCGGCAGTATCGCAGGCCGAGAGGATCACGAGGTCCGCATCAAGGTGGAGGTCGAAGATCTCGCGGAAAGTGAGAAGCCCGTCCGACCCGCTGCCACCGAAACTCGTCAGCAATGCAGGCTGCGCTGCGCACTTGGCCGCGCGGGCAGTGACGACCCCGTGGGTGGCGAAATGAAGGATCCGGTATTGGGCAAGGTCGCTCCGGCTCTCGAGACCGGTGTCCGTGAAATTGTCCTTGGTCACGATGTCCACGCCGGTGGGATCGAACTTTCGCAGGATCGCGCCGGCGACCTCGAGCTCACGCGCCGAAATCGGATGGCTCCAGGACGAAAGCGGGAGCAGGCAATCACGATCGGCCGCGGCCGGGATCACGGCTTCGGTCCCGGCGCCCGGTGGGGTGTTCTCGCCAAGGCCAAGATATTCCTTGCGGCCCGCCGAGGGCGGCGCGCTTCGAAGTTGAGCGAACGAGCGGGGGCTCACTGCCGTACTGATGTCGCGGTCGCGCCCGAGCCAGGCAATGCCCCTGAAGTCGTAGGCCGCCTGTTCGCCCGCCTTGGCCCGTTGCTGATAGGCATCCACAGAGGCCCGATCCGTGACGAGGAGGCTCACCGGGAGCCGCAGCATTGGGCCATCGGGCTCGAAAATCAGATGCTTTGACGAAAGGAGCGCTGCGTCGAACGGCGCGAACAGCTCGGCATAGAGCTGGTGCGACAAGGCGACGTCGAAGGGATAGGTCGTGCGCTGGCCGTTCTCGACCTTGGAGATGGTGTCGCGCAGCGCATCGACCTGCTCATTGAGCTGTTTGGAGTTTGCAGCGAGCTTCACGGCATGCGCCGAAGTGGGCGTGATCAGCATCGCGTAAACGTGATCGCCAACGATCGTCATCCGATAATAGGCTTCTCCTGGGCGAAGGATCTTCTGGAGATCAGGAAGCGAGATCGTGTCGCTGGAAACGGCGCGGTAGCGCGGGAAGCCGGACAACGCGGCCTGCGTCGTCAGCTGTTCCTTCTGCGAGCTGTCCAGCGAGGCTCGAAGAACGCGCGCCCTGACCGCCTCCTGGGGCGTCGGCTTGGGCAGGTCCTGGAGCCGTGCGAGCTCAATCCGGGCGCGCTCGACCTGGCGGGTCAGCGTCACCGACTGGCGAAACAGGCGCGAGGCTTCGTCGGTGCCCCCGGTGAGCTCGCGGGCAAGGACGGCCTGGGTCTGTGCAAGGCCCGGCCGGACCATGAGCTGGGTCGCTGCGAAAATCTCGGCCTCGGCCTTTGGATCTTCGCCCTTCCGGAGAAGCAGGTCGACATAAGGCCGCAACACATTGGCAAAGCTCGGCGGAAGGTTGCTGGTGTCTGGCTGCGAGTGGACGATGTTGCTGAACATCGCCTCGGCGGTGGCAAGCTGGCCGGTGCGTGCAAGATATCCGGCAAACCGTGCCTTCGCGTTCAGCAGCACGGCCGATCCCGGGTAGTTCGTTTCCATGAGGCTTACCGCCTGCCGGTACAGCCTGTCAGCTTCGTCCCGGTCGCCGGTCTCTTCGGAAATCGCGGCGAGGTCGCCGAAGATCTGGGCACGCATCCAGAGGATCGAGGCGACCTTGCCGCCCCGGATCGACATCAGCTGCTGATCGGCGCGGTTAAGCGCAATGCGAGCCCCAGCGCGATCGCCGGTCAGACGCAGCGAAGTGCCACGAAGCTGCAGTGCCTGACTGTCGAGGATCGCCGCCTTTTCCGCGGGCAGAAGCTCGTCGGACTGGTTGCCGAGCTGTTGTCCGATACGGGCGTCGGCGTTGAGACGGCGGGCCATTGCAGTATCGATTTCGAGCTTGCCGACATCGCTCGTCTCATTGTCGACGACGGCCTTTGGAAGGGGTTTCTCGAGCTCGGCGAGGGCCGCCTTGGGATCGCCCTGGTTGAGGTCGTGGATCGCGCGGTAGTTGCGCAGCCGGCGGGCAACGATCGGGTCCGACCCGACCGTTTCGGCGGCACGGGCGAACAGCGAATCGGCTTCGGCAAAGCGTCCGAGGTTTGATTTCTGGAGCGCTTCGTTGACCAGCGCCTCGGAACGGTTGAGCGGCGCATCCCCAGAGTTGCTGCTTGCGGCAGCAAAGAATTCGGCGGCCTCCGCATAGCTTCCGGCATTGTTGCGCCGATAGGCTTCCGCGAGCGCCTTGTCGGGCGCGAGAGTTCCTGCCTGCACACGGGCAAAGGCCGCGGGATCGCCCACTCCGGTGGTCGCGATCGAGATTTCGCCGCTGACGGGCTGGTCGGCAACGAGGCCTCGAAGGCCAAGCTGCAAGGCGCTGTCGTAGCCCGCAAGGCCGGCCGCTGCGTAACGAAGGGTGCCCCGGCGAAGCTCATATCCGCGATAGGTGACGTTCGCGTCCCTGAGCTTGCAATCGATGATATCGACGGTTCCAAGACCCGTCACCGTACCCCGATGAGCCGGCTCACAGATCGCGCGGTCTGCCCTGTCGGCAGCGATGCGCGCGGCGGCGGTCGCCGATTCCTTCAGCTTGTAGAGCTTGCCGACGGGGAGCGCCGCGTCCCTGCAGGTAATCGCGTAACCGGCGTCGAACATGCCGGTCAGCGCCTTGTCGCTGGTGAGGCTCTGCGCCGAACAGAAGCTTGTCCCGCTGGTTCCTATTCTCCAGCTGTCACGGACACTGAGCGGCGTTGCAGCCCAGGACGAGGCCGTGTTGGCGGCTGCGAGAGCGATGGTTCCTGCAATCGCAAATGCTGTCCTGCCCATCAGAACTTCCAATCAGTTTGAGGTGCCCGGATTGTCGATCATCGTATCCATGCCGCCGCTCGTGACCGGCTGCTCAAGATCGGTCTTGAGCTGCACCGGGTCCGAATTGATGAGGCCGAGCGAGGGATTGTTGCTGCCGTCATCATCCTTATCCTTTTTGTCCGATTCCTTCTCGCTCTTTTGCTGCTCGGACTCGCTCGGGTCGGTCGAGGCGAGTTCGCTCGGGCTTCCCAACTGCTGGATTGGCCCGAGAATCGATTCTGACGCCTGTGTCTGTGGAGGAGGAGGAGGCGGCGGCGGCGGAGGAGGCGGGGGAGGCGGCGGAGGCGGAGGCGGCGGCGGAGGCGGCGGAGGCGGGGGAGGCGGCGGCGGCGGCGGAGGCGGCGGCGGTGGCGGCGGCGGTGGCGGCGGTGGCGGTGGCGGTGGCGGTGGCGGGGGCGGGGGCGGGGGCGGCGGAGTTACGCCGATCGCGATGCCATTGAGGGTCGAACCTTGCGCGTAAGTGACCCCGGAATTGAGGCCGAAGTTCACTTGGTTGAAGAAATCCTGTCCGCTGGTGAAGCCGCCGTCCGCGTTCTGCCGCCGCCCGTAGGCGATCACGTTGAGAGCACCGGTGGCGCCCGGTCCCGTGGCCGTATTGGCGCCGAGGACGTCGAAGGCGAAATTGGGCGAGCGCCCGTTGAAATTGCCGCTGTTGCGGAAGCCGTTGGAGAGGTTGGGTCCGATAGCGAAGTTGCTGTAGGCCATGACCGTCACCGTATAGGTGCCAGCCGGCAGCAGCGAGGTGAGGAACGTGTCGTAGTGTGCCCCGGTATTGGGATCGGCGGGCACGTTGATGCCGCCGTCGTCGTTCTGGTTGATGAGCGTGCCCGCGGCGTTGAACAGCGCGAGGATTGGGTCAAAACCGCCCGAGGGGATCACTTGTCCCTGCGAGTTCGTGCCTCCCGCGTAGGAATAAGTGCGAAGGGTGATCTGCGACTGCACCGTTACTGTGAAATCGAAGCGCAGCACGTCGTTGGCCGTGGTCAGCGTACCGACGAAGGAGAAGCCCGGAGCGCCGCTCGGCGTCGTGATCGGCTGATAGCGGCCGATCAGAAGACCGCCGCCTCCGACCGTCAGTCCGGCAAAATCGGTGGCGGTGCCGGTATTCTGAATGAAGATGTTGCTGCCCGCGAGCAGCTGGATCCCGCCGGCTTGGAGATATCCCGCGGGGTTCACCGGCCCGTTGTTGGTTGCGAGTGCCTGCGCGCGTCCATCGAAATTGGCATTGGCCGAAAGCTGGCTTGCGAGCGCGCTGTCGCTCGCAACGATCGTATCCGATTTGAGCGTCAGCGCTCCCGATGGCGCGGTTCCGTTGATCATGCGGATGCCGCCGCCGGGCGTGATCACCTCGATGCGTTGCCCCGCCGAAAGGAGCAGGCTGTCGGTTGAAGCGGCGTTGACGAAGTCAATTCCGCCCTCGACGCGGATTGTCCCGTTGGTGTTGACGGTCGCATGAGCAAGGCCGCCGCCCGGCGTCTGGCTTCCATCGATGTGCACGTTTCCGATGATGACTTCGGGACCGGAAGCCTGGGCCGCCTGCGCAACCGCCTGGCTGCTCACTGCCTGGGGGAAGGCGGCATTGATGACCACGTTGGCCGAGTGAATGTCGCCGTCCTCGTCAAGAACGTAGGATCCCGCCGGAGCCGAGGCATTGGCACCGATGTAAATCGGGTTGGAGCTGACAGCGTTCAGCGTCAGGAGGTTGGTGACGCCGGAAACGCCGAGCGCCGCGCCCTGCGTGATACTGATGTCTCCCGACGTGACAGTGATTGTTGGCGAACGGACGGTGCCCAGGAAGCTCGCCGTGCCCGTCGCCTCGAAACTGGCCGTCGCTGCAGCCGCGTCGTGGACTGCAAGGTTGCCGCCGGCAACAATCGTCAGTGCCGTTCCGGCCGACAGATTCCCCGCGGCGAGATTTCCATCGGTGGTGAGCGAGAGAAAGCCAGGGACCGAGATATCGCCGAAGTCGAAGTTGCCCGAGGTTCCAACAGAAAGGTTGGTGATGGTCGGGTGAGCGTTGTTCGTAACGCTCCTGCCGGACAGGAAAAGCGTCGGCACGGTGATCCTTCCCGTCCCCTCGCCGTCCGATAGGGACAGTGTGGAGCCGGACACCGCATTGAGGCTCGTGGAAACCGTGATGCTGCCGCCGCTGCCGGTATTGATGCCGACATTGTCGTGGCCATCGAGCACCGCGCTCCGGCCGACGGTGAGACCATGTCCGCCCGTCGCGGTGAGCGTGATGCCCGCGCCCGCAGCGGAAGCGTTCGTGAGCGAGAGGTCGCGGCTGAAGGCCGTATTCCCGTTCGTCGCCTCGATGAGCATCGGCCCGTCCGACTGGCCGAGAACGGTCGAGGAGAAGGATGCCGGACCTTGCGAGCCGATCGTGATGCCGCCCTCTGTCCCGCTCGAACCGAAGCCTGAACGAAGTACGATCTGGCCGTTCTCGACAGATGCGCCTTGTGCCGCCGGAGCAAAGCCGACCGAACCGTCGAGGAGCATGGTCAGCGCCTCGTTCTTGGGTACTGCCACCATGTAGATGCTGTGGTGATCGCTGGCGGACTGGTTCGCCGCACCGCCCGTTGTACCCGTGTGAACAATGCCGTTGCTGTCCGAGGTGCCGCTGCCGACCGGTACGGCGATGTCGAACAACCCCTGGTTCAAGGTCATGGTGAGCCCGTCCGCCGCCGCAAAGGCGGCTGAGCCGTTCACGGCGACATTCCCGCCCTGTTCGATGCGCGGCGCGACCATGGCAACATAGGCACTGCGCGCGTTGATCTGGGCCCCTGGCAGTATCTGGATCTTTCCCGCGGCGTCCTGGCTCTTGGAGAAATTGGCCGTGAACCCGCTTGCGCTCGTCGTGAAGCCGCTGGGGAGATCGATCGTGCTGAGGAGCAGTCCGCCGACGTCGATGATCGCGTTTTGACCGACGATGATCCCGCCCGGGCTGTAGAACCAGATGTTTCCGCCTGTCGTATTGTCGGCGAGCTTCCCAAGAACTGTGCCGTTCAGCTCGATCGCGCGCGTGGCGAGCGTCGGCACGATGCGGTTGAGAACGGTAAATCCCGAGACGCCCTGTGCTGCCTGGTAGGTCGCCGTATTGCCGCTCGGCAGGAAATTGATGTTGCCTGTTCCTTGGGCATCGCTCGGGGTCCAGTTGATCGTTGCCGTAGTGCTGCCCACCGTCACGGTTTCGGTGCCGGGCGTCGATCGGGTGTAGGTGACCGTTCCGCTCGCCGTCTGCGGATTGCCCTGGAAGGCCTGCGCCCTTGCTTCTGATGGAGTCAGGGCCGCGATCGCGAGCGCCGCCGTAGCGCAGGAGATCAGGAATTTTCCCCGGCACTGCCGAGAGGAAGCATACGCGGACATTAGTACCTCCAGGGCCACAACCTGGTCGTTAGAGAGATGAGGAAACGTGTCGGCGGCTTGCGGTCGAGCGCCCCGATGCGGGTGAGCGGAAAGGCAAGGCCTGCATCGAGGACGAAGCGGTCCCAGTTCACTCGGGCACCGCCACCAACTGAATCGAGACGCTCGCGCCCGACGATGATCGGGCTGTCGCGGTGACCGACGGCCGCGTGGTCCCAGAAGGCATAACCCTCGATTGCAGGCTTCTTCGCGCTCAACGGAATCCGGCTTCCGTAGCGGATCTCGGCCTGCGTCCCGACGCCGCGGTCACCAAGGATGGCGCCCGGGTCGTAGCCGCGGCCGACGGTGTAATTGCCTGCCGAGAATTCCTCGAAGCTAAGGACGGGTTTCCAGGCATATTGGGCCCGAAGCCCGAGGGCGAAGGTGAGCTTGGGCACCGGGCGCACCTCGCCATAGCCCGTGTACCTTAGGACCGTCGCGTCGGACCGGCCTTCGATCCGGCTCGGCGGGAGGTCGCCAGGACCAAGGCAATTGACGCCCGCCGGTCCGCAATCGTGGCTGGCGCCCAGGGCATGAAGCCCCTGGCGCAGTTCGATGAGGCTGGTGAAATGCCAGGGCGGTTCGGCCGCCGAGAAACCGTTCTTGTAGTCGGTAGAAATGGCGTCGATGCCGAGACGCAGGAACGCGACGCGCAGGCGGTCCCGGCTGATCTTGGCATGGTCGAGCCAGACGTCCTGGTTGACGATGTCCATGCCGGCCGAACCCCGGACGGTGGCCGATTGGCGGCGAACGAACGGGTAGCCGACTTCAATCGTGCCAAGCAGGGTCTTTGAAAGGATGTTGGCGTCCGGGACGTGGGGCCGCGCCCAGGCATAGGTGAACGCGCCGGAAAGGCTGAGGCCCTCACCGCCAAGCCGCATGTCGTGCGCGAGCTGGATCGTCTGCTGTTCGTGGAGGTCGGACGTGCTGAAGACCGACACCGATGTCCTGTCCCCAAGGCCGGTGAGCCCGAACACCTGGCCCCGGAGCAATCCGCCCCAGCGCCCGAGCGCTCTGCTGCCGCCGTTCTGGATGATGAAGTCGGCGTAGGCGGGTAGGCGCTGAACGGTGACGTCGCCGATGACGTCGCCCGGCGCCGTCCCTGCAGGCCGCAACGTCAGGCGGACGGTATAGCCTGGCAGGTCGCTTGCGAGGAGCAGGTAACGCTCGGCCTCGTACCGGTTGAACAGCGGCCGCTTGGTCAGCTGGTTGAGATAGGCGGCAAGCACGGTCTCCGCGCCCGTTGCCTCGCCGCGCACGCGCACCTGCGTCAAATGCGCCATCAGCACCTGGAAGCGGATGACTCCGCCCTCGATCCTTTGCTCCGGGACCTGGACCGCCGCGATATAGCCGGCATTGCGCAGAATCGTCGCTGCCCGGTCGCGGACTTCGCAGACCGTCGAGATCGGTACGTCGCGGCCCATGTACTGGGCATAGGTGGAGGCAAGATCTGCTCTTGTGAGACCTTGCAACCCGTCGAACTCGGCACCCCTGAAAACGAAGTGGATCGACTTGAATTCAGGCCCGTCCAGGGCGCACGGGGATCGCTCGATCCCACCCTCGATCTGAAGGCGGCTCTGGGGCTGCGGCGGCTGACTGATGATCGGGCGGGTGACTTCCTCGCGCGTTGGCGGGACCACCTGTGCCGCGGACTGCGCGCCTGCGGAGGTCGCCCACGCGGCGAGGGTTAGAGAGGCGAGAATCGGCGCTACGCGGCTTAACGCCGCGCCGAACCTCCCCGCAGTTTCGTCGCGTTTCAGCTTCATCCGGGGCGCCCCTTTCCCCGTTGGAATTGCTCCGAGTCGCCCCGAAGATCTCACGAAACTAGACCAATTTACCTCCAGCTCAGCAACTATTTTTTAACAACAATTATATTTGCGCTGTCGATTCTCCCGCCCTTGCCGGGAATTCACTCGACGGAACCGGAGGCCCGGCGCAGAATTTGGACGTGATGGTGAAGCCCGATGCGACCCAAAAATTGTCCTGGCCTTGGTGGGCCCCCTGGGCCCTCCTGGGCGTTGCTGCGACCTCCCTCCTGACCGTCGCGGCCACCCTTTACGACATCCTGTAGAGGTAGTGATCGAGGCACTGCCTTCAGCCCCGCCGGCCATCGTCATCACCGGGAGGGCGCTTCCTGACCCGCGGGCCGAGCGCGTGTATTCGACTGATCGGATCACTGCACGGCAGATCGACCAGTCGCCGAGCCGTGCCCTCGACCAGCTCTTGAAGGATGTTCCCGGCGTCCAATTGTTCCGCCGCTCGGACGCGCGCAGCGGTCATCCGACCAGCCAGGGAGTGACCCTTCGGGCGTTGGGCGGAAACGCCTCGAGCCGCGCCCTCCTTGTTCTTGACGGCGTGCCGCAGACGGATCCGTTCGGCGGGTGGATCAACTGGCCGGCGTACGATCCCATGACCTTGTCGGATATCCGTGTCGTGCGCGGCGGCGGAAGCGTCGGCTACGGACCTGGAGCGCTTGCCGGCACGATCGAGATGACGAGCCGCACGGATGATGCTGTTGCCGGTGACATCGATGCCGGCAGCCGCAATTCGTTCGATGCTAGTGGACGCATCGGTCTGGCCACGGGCGGCGGGCACCTCGCCGCCTTCGCGCGCGCCGAGCGGAGCGATGGCTTTGTTCCGATCACGGCTGCAACGCGGGGCCCCGCCGACAGGGCGGCACCCTATCGCGACTGGAGCGCGCGCGGACGCTGGGTCATGCCGCTCGGCAGCGCGACCGAACTTCAGACAAGTGTCTCCGCCTTCCACGACTGGCGCAATCGCGGCACCGATTTCAGCTCCGACCGGACCAATGGGGCCGAAGGCTCGATCCGTCTCGTTGGGCACGACAACTGGCAGTGGAGCGCGCTTGGCTATTGGCAATCGCGCGACCTTCGGAGCAGCACCGCGAGCCTGGATCCGGCACGCAGGGTCGCCACCAGGGTACTTCTGCAGCATTCGGTTCCGTCCTACGGGCTTGGCGGAAGCATCGAAGTTCGTCCGCCGATGCCGCTCGGGATCGAACTTCGCCTCGGCGCTGACGCGCGGCGGACCCGTGGGGAAACGCGGGAGCTCTCCAATTTTGTCGCTGCAAGCCCGACGCGCCGCCGGCGCGCCGGCGGCGAGACGCTGACTGCCGGGGGTTTCGCAGAAGCATCGGCAATCCTTGCCGGGATCACTCTTACTGCCGGTGCACGGCTCGATCATTGGGAGGTTTCGAGCGGGCACCTCTTTGAACAGACGATCGCGACGGGCGGCGTCCTTCGCGACCAGCGGGATCCAAGGCGAAGTGGATGGCTTCCGACGGCCCGCGGCGGGATCCTTGCGCCGCTTGGCGGAGGCTTAAGCTTCCGCTCGGCAGCTTATCTTGGCTGGCGGATGCCGACGCTCAACGAATTGTTCCGGCCCTTTCGTGCCGGAAGCGATGCGACTGCTGCGAACCCTGACCTCGACCCCGAGCGCCTCGCCGGTCTCGAAGCCGGTGTCGAATATCAAAAGGGGTCCTGGCGAGCGTCTGTCACGGGGTTCGTCAACCGGCTTCACGATGCCATCGCAAACGTGACCCTCGCGCAGGGGCCGGGCACCTTTCCGGAGGTCGGGTTCGTGGGCGCGGGCGGGGCCTTCCGGCAACGGGAGAATATCGATGCGGTCAAGGTGCGCGGGATCGAGGCATCGGCCGGCTGGTCGCATGGCCCGTGGACCCTGAGCGCAGGCGCAAGCTTCAGCCACGCCCGCATCGAGGCAGGCGGCGCTGCAGCAGCGCTCAGCGGCCTCCGGCCGGCCGAGACGCCCGAGTTCGCCGCGACCCTGTCGGGAAGCTGGGAGGAAGGAGGCAGGAGCCTCGTGATCGTGCTGAGAAGGGTCGGAGGGCAGTATGAGGACGACCTCAATACCCGCCTGCTCAAGGCCGCGACGACAGTCGATGCGTCTGCAACATGGCCGCTCGCGGGCCGCTTGCTGCTTGTGGCCCGCGCTGAAAATGTGACGAATGCCCTCGTGATGGCGGCATTCAACGGCGATGGATCCATTGAACGGGCAACGCCGCGGACGCTGTGGATCGGACTGCGGCTGCGATAGGAAAAAGCGAGTGACCGAACGAGAAGAAATCTTGAGCAAGGTCCCGGCAATCACGCTCGGTTTCTGGATCATCAAGATTCTCGCGACGACGCTCGGCGAGACCGGCGGCGATACCGTCAGCATGACCTGGCTTGGAGAAACGACGCCGGAGGCCGGCCAGTCGGCTCTGAACGGCTATCTGGTCGGAACGGCGATGTTCGGCATTGCGCTCGTGCTGTTCGTCTGGCTCCAGATACGCGCGCGCGGGTTCAACCCATGGCTGTACTGGGCGACGATCATCGCCTCGACGACCTGCGGGACGACGCTGGCCGATTTTGCCGACCGGTCCCTTGGCATTGGCTATCCGGGCGGCTCATTACTGCTTTTGAGCTGCGTGTTTCTGACGCTGTTCGCGTGGCACCGGTCGCTCGGCACCGTCAATGTGAACACGATCACGACGTCAAAGGCGGAGGCCTTCTACTGGCTTACCATCACCTTCTCGCAGACACTCGGCACGGCGCTTGGCGACTGGGCCGCGGATGACGTCGGGGAAGGCGGCTGGGGCCTTGGATATTCGGGCGCAGCCCTCGTTTTCGGCGGTGCGCTTGCAGTCCTTGCCATCCTTTACTTCGCGACCAAGGTGAACCGCGTTGTCTTGTTCTGGGCAGCGTTCATCCTCACTCGGCCCCTCGGGGCAACAGTTGGCGACTTCCTCGACAAGCCAGTCGCCAGGGGAGGCTTGGAACTCAGCCGGCCGGTTGCCTCGGTGGTGCTGGCGGTCGCGATCATCATGCTCATTCTGCTGCTGCCGCAACGGGCAGGGAGCCACCCGCAGACGGCCGAAGCAAGGACGTGAAGAGCATTTGCCGGCTTGCCGCGCTCATCCTTGCGGGCGTGGCAGCCCCTGTGATTGCAGGTCCTCCCTATCTTACCGACGACCCCGTCCCGACGGATACGGGTCATTGGGAAATCTATGCGTTCAGCGCGGGCCAAGGGCATCGCTCGAGTATCGAGGAGGATGTCGGCCTCGACCTCAACTACGGAGCCGCCCAGGGCATTCAGCTGACGGCCACGCTCCCCTTGAGCTTCTCCCACGCGCGACTCGAGGGATGGAAGGGTGGAACCGGCGATGTCGAGGTCGGGATCAAATATCGCTTCTTTCACGACGAGAAGGCCGGCCTTTCCGCGGCGATTTTTCCGCGGGCGATCCTTCCGACCGCGAGCCACTCTCCGGGCGAAAAGACGAGGTTTCTCCTGCCCTTGTGGCTCGGCAAGGATTTCAAGGGCGGGACCAGTCTGTTCGGAGGGGGCGGCTACGAGATCAATCCGGGAGCGGGCAATCGCGATTTCTGGCAGGCTGCGATTGCCCTGACGCAGGACCTTGGCGAAACCGTCTCCGTCGGCGCCGAGATCACCCGGCAAGGGCCCGATACCGTTGGCGGATCGGATCAGACGCGGGCGGGCGCCGGCTCGGTCATCAGGCTCTCCAAACACGATAACCTGCTTGTGTCGGGCGGGCCGACCTGGGCCGACCACCGGACCGGCTACCATTTCTATGCGGCGCTCGGCCTCAACTTCTGAGAGGCCTATCTGGCGCGGGTGTAGAGGAAGGCGGTGATGTCGCGCGCATCGCCGTGGCCGACCCCAAGGTCGGGCATCGCGGTCCCTGGCGATACGTGCTGCGGATCGCGGATCCATTTTTCCATGTTGGCCGGAGTATTTGCAAGATGTCCGCCAACGATGACGCGGATCGCGATTCCGTCGAGCGGCGGACCGACTCTGCCGGTGGCATCGCGGACGCTCTTCAGTTCATGGCAGCTGCCGCAGCCATATTGGATGAACATGGCCTCGCCGCGGATAGGGTCGCCGCCGGTTTCGAGGGCAGCGTGAACGCGCATCCGATCCCGCTGCTCGAAGTATTTGTAGACGATGCCGGCGACCGCCACCGCAAAGACGATGCCCGCGAGAATGCCAAAGAAGGTTTTAGTGGACAGGGAGCGCATTGCCGCCTCCCTCCGAGGCCCGGAGCCACTTGTAGAACAGGGCGAGTGCTGCCGCGCCATGGACGAGGCCTCCCGGAATCCACATGATGAGCCCAGCCAGTCGCTGATCGTCGACCGGATCGAGGCCGATCCCGGTCATGCCCAGGGCTGCATAATCGGCATACCAGGGGCTCGAGGACAGGCTCATCAGCGCGCCCAGCGCGCCGCCAATGAGCGAGGTCGCGAACAGGCAGGCGGCCGAGGTCCCATACCCGGCCGGCCCCCTTCGGGGGTGAAGCATCGCCCACCAGAAAAGGAGCGAACTCAGGAGGAAGCACGCGTGCTGGGCGATGTGCCAGGAAAAACTGTCGAGCGCCGCATCGAACAGCAGGGGGGCGTGCCATACCCACATCACGGCCCCCTGAAGGGCAGTTGCAGTGACAGGCTCGGTAAGGCGGCGCCACAAGCTCTGAAGCGGCGCTTTCCAGCTTCCGCCAAGCGCATGGCGCAGTGGCCGCGGAAGGCCCCAGGCGAGGACCGCGCCCGAAGATGAGGAAGCAAGGAGGAGGGTGGAGACGAGCATGATGAGCTCATGCTCGATCATGTGCATGGTAAAACTCATTTCTCCCGCCTGATGCAGCGGCGAGGTAAGCGAAAGCGCCAGGACCAGCCAGCCGGCGAGGAACAGGCCGGGACGTACCGGAACGGAGGCGCGGGCCGACAGGCGGCGCCAGCCGATGAGATAAACGAGCAGCGGAAGAAGGAGAGGTGCCGTCAGGAGCGGGTCGAGGGTCCAGCCGGGAGGGCCCGAATGGCCGCCATGCGCAAGTGCAGGCGCTGCAACGCACGCGAGCGCAAGGGCAATGAGCCTCAGGCCCAGCATCTTGGGATCACCAGCGCAGCGATGGAAGGAAGGATGACGCCGATCGTGAAGAGGGCGCAGGCGAGAAGGCCGACCGTTGCAACGAGCCGCCTTGCGGGCGTCTCGCCTTCGCCGGCATAGACTCTCCACGAGCCGAGCGCTCCAAGGGCAATGACCACGAGCCCGAGCAATGTCGCGAGGATGACGATCCAGGGACTGGAGAAGCGGCAATCCTGAAAGGTCGAATCCGATCCAATCTGGTGGGTGAGGAAATAGCCGAGCGTACCGAGCGCAAGGCCGGCCCAGGGCATGAATGCATCGCTGATGCCCTTTGCCTTCATAGCCGCGGCACCCAGTAGATCATGGCGTAGATCGGAAGCCACAACAGCCAGACGTATCGCCAGTAGAGGCTGTTCTCGTCGGTATCGACGAGCCGGCGGCCCTCCCAGCCGACGTCGGTCATCATCAGCGCCCAAAGGACGATCGTATCCGCCCAGTCGGTAAGGAGGTGGGTGGTGTGGAGGAAGAGGATGGCCCAGATGATCGAGCTATAGGCATCGTCGGTCCACCGGCAGTTCAAATTGTTGAACTCGAAGCCCCGGATGATGACCAGCAGGATGCCGACGCCGATCATCACCGGCATGAGCGCGCGGATCGTTGGGACGTCCCGCTCGCGCGCCGCTTTCTTGATCATCGAGTTGGGAATTTCGCTTAAGAGTATGACGATCGTGAACAGGGTGCCGAAAAGCAGTTCGGGCGCCCTGCGGCCTTCGGGCGGCCAGCCTTGTTCATGGCCCATGATGAAGAAATAGGCTGCAAAGGCGAGCGCGAAGCCGGCGCCTTCGATCACCATGAAGCCGATAATTCCCCACCACGTGAGGCTGCTCGGGCCGAACTTGGAGGTCGGGAGGTCGGCGACGGAGTTGGTGAAGCGCGGCGCCCGGCTCATATGATCACCGGCTCCGGTTCCCGCTTCAGCTCCTTGGGCCAGAACCAGGCGGTAAGGGCGATCGCCACCGGAATTGCGCCGAACGGCACTGCCCAGGGCGAGAAGATCGAGGAAACGAAGAAGATGCCGACGGCGCAGGATGCGATGAACGGCCAGAGGCTGGGTTGTGGCACCGGTTCGCGAAGATCGGGGGTCGCGGCGACGACGGTTGTCAGCAGCATTTCCTTTTCATCGACGCGAAGGCCGGTAACGACAGGAAGTTCCTTGCCGAGATCCCACATCGGAGTCCTGCTCTCGCACACCGGAACGTGCGCGAAATTGTAGACGGGAGGAGGCGAATTCGTCGCCCATTCGAGGCTCGATCCGCCCCAGGGATCGGCAGGTGCCGGCCGGCCCCGATAAATGGACAGGATCCCGTTGACGACGAAAATCAGGACTGCTCCTGCAACGACGAACGCGCCGATGCTCGAGAGAAGATTCGGAAGTTCGAGGCCCAGGCCCGCGGGATAGGTGTAAACGCGCCTCGGCATCCCCAGCAGGCCCGCAAAGTGCATCGGGAAGAAAGCGAGCTGGAAGCCCAGGAACACCATCCAGAAGCTGATCCTGCCGAGCGTGTCGCTCATCATTTTGCCCGTGATCTTGGGATACCAATAGGTGAGGATCCCGAGCAGCGGGAAGACGGCGCCGCCGATCAACACGTAATGGAAGTGGGCGACGATGAAATAGGTGTCGTGAAGCTGGAGATCGAGCGGGACGGCAGCGATGATCACGCCGGTGAGCCCGCCGATCACGAAGGTGATGATGAAGGCGACGACATAGAGCATCGGTACTTCGAAACGGGGGCGACCCTCCCACATGGTCGCGAGCCAGCAGAAGATCTGGAGGCCGGTCGGAATCGCGACCGTCATGCTCGCTGCCGTGTAGAAGCTGTAGCCGACGCGCGGCAGGCCGGTTGCGAACATGTGGTGGACCCAAAGGCCAAAGGCGAGGATTCCCGTCGAGACGAGCGCGAGGACTACGACCGGATAGGCAAAGACCGGTCGGCGGCAGAACGTCTCGGTAATGACGCTGACGAACCCGGTCGCTGGAAGGAAGATAATGTAGACCTCGGGATGCCCGAAGAACCAGAAGAGGTGCTGCCAAAGGAGGGCATCGCCATGCTCGTAGGCATTGTAGAAATTGGTGCCGATCAGGCGGTCCGAGATCAGCATCCCTGAGCACAGAGCAATCGCCGGCATTGCAAATAGGATCATCACCGCCTGCACCAGCATCGCCCAGGCAAACAGCGGCATGCGCGCGAGCGTCATGCCGGGCGCTCGCGCTTTGAGGATCGTGCAGATGAGCACGACTGCTGCAGCGAGCGCGGAGACTTCCGTGAACGTGATCATCTGCGCCCAGACGTCGGCGCGCTTCCCGGGCGAGAATTGCGGGCCCGAGAGGGGAGTGTAGGCGAACCAGCCGATGTCGGGCCCGATGTTGAGCACGAACGCGATCCACAGCATGAGGCCGCCGAACAGGTACATGAAGTAACTGAAGGCGTTGAGGCGCGGGAAGGTGGTCGAGCGCGTGCCGATCATCAGGGGAATGATGAAGACGGCAACGCCCTCCATCACAGGCACGGCGAACAGGAACATCATCGTCGAGCCGTGCATCGTGAACAGTTCGTTGTAGCGCTGGGCGCTGATGAGGTTGCTGTCGGGCCGGGCAAGCTGGAGGCGCATCGCAAGCGCGAGCACTCCGCCGAGCGCGAGGAAGACGAGCGCGGTGATGATGTAGCGGCGGCCGATTTCCTTGTGGTCGACCGTTGCGAGCCAGCCGAGGATTCCCGGTGGCCGCCGCCACGCGCGCTCGAGGCGTTGCTCGAGCTCCGGCCCGCTGAGGTCCGGTCCGTCGCGGGCGATCTTCTGGCGTTCCCTTGCGAGCCGCTCGTCTTCCTTTCTGACACGCTCGGGAAGGTTCATTTGAGAGTCTCGAGATAGGCGACGACCGCGTGAAGCTCGTCGGGCTCGAGGCCAATCGTCGGCATGTGGTTCCCGGGTTTGATCGACTGTGGATCTTCGACCCACCCGTAAAGATTGCCCTCGCTCATCGGCATCGTTCCTGCCGCAATGCTGCGCCGGCTTGCGAAATGGGTGAGGTCCGGGCCGAGCGTGCCGCCCGCGGGTGTCCCGGCGATCGAGTGGCAGGCGCTGCAGTTGCGGCTGGTCACGAATTTGTAGCCGGCAAGAACGAGCGGCGTTCTTGGCTGCGGGGCCGTCCGCAGCTGGTGCTCCCACCACTTTATGAACTCAGGGTAGCTCTCGACATCAACGACGAGCGCCATGTGCGCGTGCTGCGCACCGCAGAACTCGGCGCATTGTCCGCGGTAGATGCCGATCTTCGTGGGCGTGATCGTGATGTCGTTCTGTCGGCCCGGGATAAGGTCCTGCTTGCCTGCAAGACTTGGCACCCAGAAGCTGTGAATGACGTCATTCGAATTCAGGAAGATGCGCACCGGCACGCCGACGGGCAGGTGAAGTTCGTTTGCCGTGCGCAGGGTCTTCGAGGCGTCCGCCGCATTATAGCTGATGTCCCACCACCATTGATTTCCCGTGACGGTGATCGAGAGTTTCTCGCGTCCGGCCGCGCTTGCCATCGAGCGGTCGGCGATGAAGCTGAAGACCGCGAGGATAAAGAGCCCCGTTGCAACGAGCGCGCCCCAGATGAGGAAGCCGGTTCGCATCACCGCGTCGGAGTGGTGGTGCCGCCCCTCTTCGACCACGTTGGCAGCCCCGCTACGGCGCCCTCGGAGGGTCGCGGCAAAAAGGAAGGCGATCACCAGCAGGTACATGACCCCGCAGACCGCAAGGAAGATGAGGAACAGCGTATTGAACTGCCGGGTTTCGGCTGCCGCGTTGCCGTAGACGCTCTGGTAATGCTGATAGTCGCATGCACCGGGCAGGAGCAGCGCGGGCAGAGATGGCGCCCGTGCACGCATGCTCATTGCTCGGCTGTATCCGAGGTATGCGCGGGCTCGCGAGGCGTTAGCGAGCCGGGCGTCGTGCTGCTCATGGATTCCGACCGGCTACCGACGACGTCCTTGCTTGGCTGGCCGGACAGCGTCCGGACGTAGGCGGCGAGCTTCCAGATCTGGTCGTCGGTGAGCTTGCCCCTCCACGCGGGCATCCCGTTGGGTCGGCCGACCGCGATGCTGGCTGCAATCTGGTCGATCCGCCCGCCGTATCGCCATTCGTCGTCCATCAATGGCGGACCCATGCCGCCGCCCCCATGGAAGTGGCAGCCGACGCAGTTCATCTGCATATAGAGAGCCTGCCCTTCGGCGATGGCGGGGGCATTGTTGTCATAGATCTTGGCGCGGGCATCGAGCGGTGGCGGCGTTGTCCCGCCCGGCCAGATCGTATCGGGGCTCTGGCCTTCAGGAACCGTCTCTCCGATCGGTTTGGCCCGGCTGTGACGTTCCTGGCTGTCGCACGCGCCAAGGCTGAGGGCGCCGAGCGCAAGGAGGCCAATGCCGGGAAGGCTAGCGCGGAAGCGTGAAGACATAGAGCATGCCTCCGGCCGTGGTTTTCATCGGCAGGTCCTTCATCGCGTTGGTGAAGCCCAGCGCACCTGTTGGATCGCGGGTGTCGAGCTTGGCCGAGACGACGGCGCCCGCCCACCCGCCGACGCCGGCCACGACCGCGACATACTGCCTTCCATCGGGGCCCCGGTAGCTGATCGGCTGGCCGATGATCCCGCTGCCTGCCTTGAAGCGCCACAGCTGCTTTCCGGTCCTGGCGTCGACGGCTTTGAACCATCCGTCCATCGTTCCGTAAAAGACGACCCCGCCGGCCGTAACGAGCGCGGGACTCCAGACCGGCAGGTCTTCGGGAATTTCCCAGACCTTGCGGTGATTGATGGGATCCCAGGCCGTGAAGACGCCGCGGTTCCCGCCCGGTCCGGGGTACATTTTGACGTCGGCGCCGACATAGGGCGTTCCAGCGATGTAGTTTGCCTCCATCGCCCCGAAGTCCATGCAGATATTGTTGTGGGGGATGTAGACGAGGCCGGTGACGGGACTGAATGCCGACGGGTTCCAGTCCTTGAGACCGGGAGCGGCCGGGCAAATGTCGCGCACGACCCGGCCCACCTTGGGGTCCTTTTCGTGATTGGGAATGATCATTCCCGTTTTGAGGTCGACGCCCTTGTAGGCGTTCACATAGCCATAAGGAGTCGCCGAGAGCAGTTCGCCGGTGCGCCGGTCCTGCACGTAGAAAAAGCCCGCCCGTGCAGGATGGAAGAGCACGGGACGCCGGCCGCTGCCCCAGGGGATGTCGGCAAGGATGATCTCGTTGATGTCGTCGTGATCGAACAGGTCGTGGGGCGTCGTCTGATAGTACCAGACGGCTTCGCCGCTGCTGACGTCGCGCGCAAAGACGCCGGTCGTCCACTTGTTGGCGCCGGGGCGCTGGTCGGGGTTCCAGGGGCCGGGGTTACCGACGCCATAATAGATGAGCTTCGTTTCGGGATCGTAGCTTAGCCATCCCCAGACCGTTCCGCCGCCGATCTTCCAGGCTTCCGGCGGCCACGACTTGACCCCTAGGTCCTTGCCGCGGTCCATCGCGTAGAAGGGCCTGAACCGGGGTCCGATGAGAACGTCCTTGTCGGGCCCCGTGTTAAAGGCGCGCCAGGCAAGCTTTCCGCTTCCCTCGTCGAGCGCTGCAAGCCAGCCGCGCACGCCCATTTCGCCGCCCGAATTTCCGACCAGCACTTTGCCGCCCGCGACCAGCGGGGCCATGGTGATCGTCTCGCCTTTCTGGATATCGGCGAGCTGCGCCCGCCAGACCTGCTGGCCGCTTTTGGCATCGACGGCGATCGTCTGCCCATCGAGCGTGTTGAAGAAGATCTTGCCGGCGTCATAGACCGCACCCCGGTTGACGGTGTCGCAGCAGGCGACGCCCTGGCTCGCTGCCAGGGGCTTGGGCTTGAACACCCATTTGGTCGGCGCGCCGGGCTTGGTGAGGTCGAGCGCATAGAGGTAATTGGGAAAGGGCGTGATGAGGTACATCACGTTGTTCACGACGAGTGGCGGAGCCTCGTATCCGTGGGTCGTCGCAGTCGAGAAAGTGAAGCTCAGTGCGAGCTTGGAGACGTTCCCCGGAATGATCTGGTCGAGCCCTGAAAAGCGTGTCGAGGCATAATCCTTGGACGGCATCGTCCAGTTGCCGTCATCGGCAGGAGAGGCGGCGGCGGGGGCTATCGCATGGTTGCTCGAAGGAACGCCGGAATAGACTTTCGCCGAGCCCAGCTGCTGGTTCTCCTGGGAGCGGTCGCAAGCCCCAAGGCTCATGACCGCTGCGATCATGCTGAAGAGAGTTGCGGTTGGAACGCGCCGCATTACGCCCCCAGTCCAGTGTCGTTTCCGGCAAGAAACCCTGCCTTTACCCTTGGTTCCTACCGTTGTTTCAATTCTTGGCCTTCACCCCTCATGTACCCTCATGAAACGGCAGTGCGCTAACCTCGATCAGCATTGTGAACTGCTGAAGGCCGCGTCGCGTTGCCGAGCTGCCACCATCAAGAAGGGAGAAGTCACATGGCAGCAGCGAAGAGTGGTGCTTCCAAGCGGGGCTTTGCCGCGATGGATCCCGCAAAACAGCGCGAGATAGCCAGCAAGGGAGGGAAGGCGAGCCACGGCGGCGGCCGCAAGGCAAGCGCCCGCTAGGGTAGTTCCAGCAATCGTTCCCCAATGAAAAGCGCCGGGCGGCTTAAGGAGCGCGCGGCGCTTTCTCTTTTGCCAAAAAGGGGCATTCGCAACAGGGCGCGATCCTTCGGCGTTTGAGAATGCGTGGCTTACAGGAGCAATATCAGCAGGCGAGACCGGGGCGGTGCGATCGCTGCAGTGGTCGGGGTGCATGCAGCGCTTCTATTCGCCTTCCTCCACCTGTCGGGGAAGATCGATCTTAGTGATCCGCAGGAGACCTTGAGCCTGTTCGACTTTGCCGACAAGCCGCCGGTTCCTCCGCGCGAGCTGCCTCAGCAGCCCAAGCCAAGGCTCAAGGAAGGCTCTTCGGCGCCGATTAACATCAGAAGCAAAGCGACGCCTGTCGCAGCTCCGAGGCCCAGGATTGAAACACCGCCCATCCAGCAAATTGCCGCAAGCGACACGCCGCGGCAGGGCGCTCAACGGACGCAGGGCGCATCGAACCTTGCAGGACCGGGTACGGGCGCTGGCGGCGCCGGAACCGGGGAGGGAAGCGGCAACGGCGGCAACGGTCCAGGCGGCGGGGCAGGCGGCGTTGCTGATCCGCCTCACCTCGTCAGCCCGGTGATGAGCGGGCGTGATTTCCCGCGCGAGCTTCTCGATGCCTGGCCGCCGCGCTCGACCGTTTTTTTGAGGCTGCGCGTCGATGCGCGCGGCTACGTCGCCGAATGTATGGTCGACCGCGGTACCGGGGTCGCGGGCATCGATTCGGTGATTTGCAACCTTGCCCACGAGCGGCTTCGTTTCCGTCCGGCCCTCAATCGAAGCGGAGAGGCGGTTGCAGGATGGTTCGGATACGCGCAACCAGCGCCCCGGTAAGAACAGAAGGAATCGCATGATTGAAGCCGAATGGTGGGAATATGATTCCCTGGATGAACTTGCAGACGCCGTCGCGGGCGACGTGGGGTTCATCATCGAAAGCGCTGTGGAGGCCCGCGGCACGTCCCTCATCGCCGTGCCGGGCGGAAGCACGGGACCTTTGATCTATCCCAGGCTCGCTGCACAGAAGCTGCCATGGAAGAAGGTCACGATCATTCCGACCGACGATCGCATCGTGCCGATCGACAGCGAGCTTGCGAACGTCCGCGCTATGGCCAAGGCCTTCCTTCCTGTTGGCGCGCGCGTGATCCCGATCGTCAGCGAGGCGGCCCAGGACTATCGCCTCGCGGGTAATGCAGCGGATGCCCGGCTGCAGGATTTTCCCTGGCCGCCCGACCTCGTGTGGCTGGGCATGGGCGAGGACGGGCATACGGCCTCGATCTTTGCCGGACCCGACCTTCAGTCGGCTCTCGATGCGCCAAAGGCACGGCGGGCGATCGGAGTGATGCCCGATCCGCTTCCCGCCGACGCTCCGGTCGCGCGGGTGACATTGACGCGCGCGGCAATCCTCTCTGCCCGCACGGTGCTGATTGCAATCACCGGCTCGAGGAAACGCGAGCTACTCGAGCAGGCGATTGCCGACGGGCAGAGTTCGAAGCTGCCGATTGGCCGGGTGCTTGCCGAGGCCGACCAGCCGATCGACATTCACTGGTGTCCCTCGAGCTAGATTTCCTGGAGGTGGCGTCCCGATGTTTCCTTGAGAAACAGTATCGAGACGATGACCGAAATGCCGGTGAAGAGCACCGAGTACCAGAGGCCTGAATAGATGTTGCCGGTGATCGCGACGATCGCAAAGCTGGTCACCGGCAGGAACCCGCCAACCCAGCCGGTACCGACGTGATAGGGCAGAGACATGGCCGTGTAGCGGACCCGCGTCGGGAACATCTCGACGAGGGCCGCGGCCTGGGGTCCGTAGAGCGCGGTCGAGGCGATGACCAACACGATGAGGATGACGATGAGAAGCGTCAGGTTCGCATGCGCAGGATCAGCGAACTTGGGATAGCCCGCCTCCTGAAGCTCCCCGCCGATCGCTTCTGCCGTCCCAAGCTTCAGGACCTTGAGGTCGGCCCCTCCGAGGCGCTCGCCGCCTGAAACCGGCACGCGCTCGGTTCCAACGATCACGTAGGTCCTGCCATCGGAAGAGCGCCGCGTCGTGAAGTTGATGCCCTTGGTGACAAGGCTGCTCTTGGCGATGTCGCAGGCGCTTACGAAGCGTGCCGTGCCGACCGGATCGAACTGCACCGAGCAGGTGGAAGGATCGGTATCGACGAAGATGGGCGTCGAGGCCTGCGCTGCAACGAGCTGGGGGTTGGCCGCGACCGCGATCCAGTGCGAGGCCGGGAAATAAAGAACAAGCGCGATCAGCATGCCGCCGATCATCACGGGCTTGCGCCCGATGCGGTCGCTGAGCCAGCCGAAATAGACATAGAGCGGCGCGCTTACGACCGTCATGACGATGAGCAGGAGGTCCTTGGTCTGGCTGGGCACGCCGAGCGACTTCTCGAGGAACACCTGCATGTAGAAAAAGGTGAAGTACCAGACGGCGCCCTGCGCACACATGATGCCGAAGAAGGCAATGAGAACGCGCCTCAGGTTACGCCATTTGCCGAACGCTTCCCGCAGGGGTGCCTTTGAGACGTCCCCTTCCTCGCGAATTCTGGCGAACTCCGGGCTTTCTGAAAGCTTAGCGCGCATCCAGACCGAGATTGCAAGAAGAACGACGGAAACGAGGAACGGTACCCGCCACCCCCAGGCCGCGAACGCATCCTCGCCGATCGCGCTGCGGGTTGCGACGATGATGATGAGCGCCGCCAGCAATCCGAACGAGGCAGTCGATTGAATCCAGCCGGTGGATGCACCGCGCTTGCTCGCTGGTGAATGCTCGGCGACGTAGATGGCGGCCCCGCCATATTCCCCGCCAAGGGCAATGCCCTGGAGGATGCGAAGGATGACTAGGGCTATGGGCCCGGTCGTACCTGCCTGCGCGTAGGTCGGGACAAGGCCGATGAGGAAGGTCGAGCTCCCCATCAGGGTGACGGTAACGAGGAAGGCGTTCTTGCGGCCGAGCTTGTCGCCGACGACGCCGAAGATGAGCGCTCCAAGGGGACGGAAGGCAAAACCTGCAGCGAAGAGTGCAAGGGCCGCGATCAGGGCCTGTGTCGGTTCGAGTCCTGCGAAGAACACCTTCGAGATGACGGGCGCGAGACTGCCGAAAATGAAGAAGTCGTACCATTCGAAGGCGGTGCCGGCCGAGGACGCGATGATGACGCGCGCCATCGACCAGGGCTTGTGCTCGTGCTTTTCGGCAATGGTCGCCATTCGTCACTTCCCCCTGGCTGGCACGGTAGCGCGGAATTGCCTCCCCGCAAGGGCGCGAAAAAAAGTGCGTGCGAGGCGGGAATAATCCGCGCCCAGAGCCAGTCATCACGTCCAAGCGCCTCGAAAAAAAGGACTTGGCCAGGATGTTCGACGACTTGGACGGCGACCGCCGCGGATTCCTAAAATGCATGGCCTGGGCCGGGACCGGCTCGCTCTTTGCCTTCTCGGGCGGGATCGGAAGCTCGATCGGTCTCGATGCGGCGCTCGCCGCTCCCCGGCGGACGGCGGCTGCGCCATTCACCTTCGTCCAGCTGAGCGACAGCCACATCGGATTCAACAAGCCGCCCAACGCCGATGCAAGGGCGACCTTCAGGGAGGCCATCGCAAAGGTAAAGGCACTCCCCCACCAGCCCGACTTCATCATCCACACCGGTGACGTCTCCCAGCTCTCGCGCGACGATGAGTTCGACGATGCCGAGCAGATGCTGAAGGAGACGGGGTTACCCGTGTTCTTCGTCCCGGGCGAACATGACATGCTCGACCCCGACGGCGGCAAGGCCTTCCTCGGCCGTTTCGGCAAGGGCAGCAAGGGAGCTGGCTGGTACAGCTTCGATCACCGCGGCGTGCACTTCGTCGCGCTCGTTAATGTCGCAGACCTGAAGCCCGGCGGCATGGGCAACCTTGGGTCGGAGCAGCTCAAGTGGCTTAGAGCCGACCTTGAAGGCCGGTCCTCCTCGATGCCGATCGTGGTCTTTGCCCATATCCCGCTCTGGACGGTCTATGCCGACTGGGGCTGGGGGACGGACGACGCGGCCGAGGCGCTGCAGCTCCTCGCGCGCTTCGGGTCGGTGACGATCCTGAACGGCCACATCCATCAAATCGCCCAGAAGGTCGAAGGGAGGATTGCCTTCCATACCGCCCGCTCGACGGCTTTCCCCCAGCCTGCGCCCGGCACTGCGCAATCACCCGGCCCACTCAAGGTCGAGCCCGACCGCCTCCACGACATGCTCGGCATCACCGATGCGATGTTCGTGCGCGGCCACGACCGGATCGCACTCATTGATTCCACCCTCTCATGACGATCCCAGCAAGGAAAAATCACATGAATCGCGGATTGAAGATGCTGACCTTCCAGGCTGCGGCGCTGGTCTCGAGCGCGCTCATGCTCTCGGGCGTTGCAGCGATGAGCAGGGCCGCCCCCGCACCCGCGCCCGCCCCAGCGGCGGTTCAGATCGGCAATTTCACCTTCAACAGCAAGCTCGTGACGGTGAAGGCGGGAACGACGGTCACGTGGACCAATGCCGACGACATCCCGCACACGGTCGTTTCCAAGGACGGTCTTTTCAAGTCGAAAGTGCTCGACACGGGCGACCGTTTCTCCTTCACCTTCGCCAAGGCGGGCCAATTCGGCTATTTCTGTTCTCTGCACCCGCACATGACGGGCACCATCGTCGTCAGGGCGTGAGGCAGTGAGGCAGTGAGGCCGTGAGCTCGTGAAGACCTCCAATTCTGAAGGCGCTTCGCCCCGGCTCGTCGGGAGGTCGCCGGCGGCCTTTTCGGGTGCAGCACAGCTGCAGGAATTCAACCGCCTCATCCTGCCCCATCTCGACGGCGCCTATAATCTTGCGCGCTATCTCACTCGCGACGCGGTCCTTAGCGACGACGTCGTGCAGGACGCGATGGTCCGCGCCTTCCGCGCGTTTGCGCAGTTCCGCGGCGGTTCGCCCCGGGCCTGGCTGTTCGCGATCGTCCGTAACTGCTGCCGGACCGCCCAAGCGGGGACCGCTGGAAGGATCGCGCTCGTCATCCATGAAAGCGCCCTCAGCGCGGAGGCGGCGGCGGAGCTTGCAAGCCATGCCGATCCTTCCCCAAGCCCTGAAGAAGAAGTTTTCAGGAGCGCCGAGGTCAACCGCCTGAGGCAAGCGATCGAGGCCATTCCCGAGCCCTTTCGGGAAGCCGTCGTGCTTCGCGATCTCGAGGACCTCTCCTATGCCGAGATCGCGGAAGTGACCGGGGTGCCGGTCGGAACGGTGATGTCGCGCCTGTCGCGAGGCCGAGCGATGCTTGCCAAGGAATTGCAGCCCGCGCGAGCGGCGGGCGATGAACAGTCAAGGAGTATTAGTTAGGATGGCTGCGTGCGTTGATCAGGAGCTGCTGTTGGGCGGGCTCGTCGACGGCGAGCTCGATGCTGCGAACGTCGCGATGGTAGAGGCTCATGCCGCGCGCTGCGAAGGCTGCCGCGAGGAGCTCGACCGGCTGCAGGCGCTGCGCAATCTCCTTAAAAGTGACGCCGTTCGTCACCGCGCGCCCGAAGCTTTGAGGCAGCGCATCGCGGCGCTTCCTGAGTTCAAGGAGCGGCGAGCGGTCAGCCAGTGGCTTCCTGGCTGGCTTGCACCGGGGCTTGTCGGCGCACTTGCAGCCTCGCTCGCCTTCGTTGCCTTTCTTCCTCCGGGAAGCGAGCCGGTCATCGACGAGGAGGTCGTCTCGAGCCACGTGCGCTCGCTTCAGCCGGGTCATCTTACCGACGTACAGACCACCAACCAGCATATCGTGAAACCCTGGTTCAACGGCCGCATCGACTTTTCGCCGCCGGTTCCCGAACTTGCCGACCATGGCTTTCCGCTTGCCGGGGGACGGCTGGATTCGATAGATGGGAAGACCGTTGCCGCCATCGTCTATCACCGGAGGCTGCACACCGTGAACCTGTTCGTATGGCCTGCCAGAGACGGAGCGGAGCGCTCGTTCGTGAAGGACGGTTTTGCGGTCGTTGAATGGAGCAGGAACGGCCTTCGCTTTGCGGCGGTATCCGACATCCCGCCGGGCGAACTTCGCCAGTTCGCTGATCTATTCGTAGCCAAGTCGAGCTGACCGTAGCTTCAGTCGAGCTTGCGGATCGTCCCGTCGACGTGGGCGAAGGTGATGCCGAGCTTCTTTGCAACGACGTGGTTGGAGAGGGTCTTGCCGTCACCCTGGAGCTGGACCTGCTGGACGATCTTGAGGCCGCCGTCCCTCATCGTGTAGCGAATTGTCGCGGTATCGCCGCTGACGACCACGTCGACCGGCCCGCTCGCATCGCTGAGATAGCCCGTGAAATGGTCATCGCTCGCGGGCTTCATGACCCAGCTTCGCTTGCGGACCGGCTTTCCTTCCTCCTGGACGGTATCGATGAGCACGAAGTCGCCTTCCCGGTTCCGTCCGCCGACGCTGTCGACGATCAGCTTGTGGGGACCGTGAAGCGCGATCTTGATGACGTTTTCCGCATGGCTCTTGCCTGAAAAGAAGCTGGTCATGTCGAGCCGGGGCCTGTCGGACGGTGCCGGCGCTGCAGCGATAACGCCAAGCAATGCGGCGGCAGCAAGCTTCATTTGCGGCCTGCCACGAGGGCATCGACGATGGTCGGGTCGGCAAGCGTCGAAATGTCGCCGAAGCCGCTCGTCTCGCCTTCCGCGATCTTGCGCAGGATGCGGCGCATGATCTTGCCCGAACGGGTTTTTGGAAGTGCCGGCGTGAAGTGGATTTTCTCAGGCGCGGCCAGCGCTCCGATATCGCGGCGGACTTCCTGGTTCAGTTCTTTGCTGAGCTCTTCGCTTCCTTCCTCGCCCGCGTTCAGTGTCACGAACGCGTAGATTGCCTGGCCCTTGATTTCGTGGGGGTAGGCGACGACCGCGGCTTCGGCGACCTTGGCGTGGGAGACCAGCGAGCTTTCGACCTCGGCCGTGCCGATCCGATGGCCCGAGACATTGATGACGTCGTCGACCCGGCCCGTGATCCAGTAATATCCGTCCTCGTCGCGGCGGCAGCCGTCTCCCGTGAAATAGAGGCCTGGATAGGTCTTGAAATAGGTTTCGAAAAAGCGCCCGTGATCGTTCCAGACGGTGCGCATCTGGCCCGGCCAGGATGCGCTGATGCACAGGTTCCCGCTGGCGGGACCTTCGAGGACCTTATGGTTGGCATCGACGAGAAGCGGCTGCACTCCCGGTAGTGCCTTCGTCGCACTGCCCGGTTTCATTTCGGTGGCGCCGGGGAAGGGCGAGATGAGGATTCCCCCAGTTTCGGTCTGCCACCACGTATCGACGACAGGGCAGCGTCCATCGCCGACCACGCGCCAGTACCATTCCCAGGCCTCGGGGTTGATGGGCTCCCCGACGGTGCCGAGCAGCCTCAGCGACTGGCGTTGATAGCGTTTCACGGGCTCGTCGCCCTCGCGCATCAACGCCCGGATCGCCGTCGGGGCCGTATAGAATATGGTCACCCCGAGCCGGTCGACCGTTTCCCAAAAACGGCCGAAGTCGGGGTAGTTTGGCACGCCGTCGAACATGACGCTCGTCGCGCCGCAGGCGAGCGGGCCATAGACGACATAGCTGTGACCGGTGATCCAGCCGATGTCGGCGGTGCACCAGAAGATGTCGTCGGGCCTGTGATCGAAAATCCAGTCGAAGGTTGTGGCGGCCCAGGTCGCATAGCCTCCCGTGGTGTGAACAACGCCCTTGGGCTTCCCGGTGGACCCGGAGGTATAGAGAATGAACAGCGGGTCTTCCGCGTTCATGATCTCGGGATTGCACTCGGTAGGAAGTCCGCTGCGCACATAGCGGATATCGCGGCCCTCCTTCATGGGGACATCCGAGCCGGTTCGAGTGACGACGATGACGGTCCCGACGTCCCGGTTCTCGAGCGCCGTGTCGACATTGGCCTTCAACGGGATTTTCTTGCCGCCGCGGACCCCCTCGTCAGCGGTGATGACGGCGCATGCGTCGCAGTCGGCGATGCGTCCCGCAAGACTTTCCGGGGAGAAGCCGCCGAAGACGACCGAGTGGACTGCGCCGATCCTCGCGCAGGCTAGCATTGCAGCTGCTGCCTCCGGCATCATCGGCATGTAGATCATCACGCGGTCGCCGCGCTTGATCCCGTGCTGTTTGAGGAGATTGGCGAAGCGGCAGGTCTCTTCGTAAAGCTCGCGGTAGGTGAGGGTGTGGCCCTGGCCCGGCTCGTCGGCCTCGAAGATGAGGGCGGTCCGGTCGCCGTGTTCTGCAAGGTGGCGGTCAAGACAATTGACGGAGAGATTGAGTTCGCCGTCACCGTACCAGGATATGTGAAAGTCGGCTTCGCTGAACGACCAGTCTCCGGCGCGCGTCGGAAACTTGTTCCAGGTGAGGCGCCGGGCCTGGTCGAGCCAGAAGCGGTCGGGGTCTGAATTTGCAAGATCGTGGAGCTCGGCAAGCTCGGTTGGCCCGATGCGTGCATCAAAGCCATCGGGCACGGGATGAACGGCTGAGCTCATAGGCCTTTGCTCATGTCGACCACGAAGCGGTAACGCACGTCGTTCCTGAGCAGCCGCTCGTACGCCTCGTTGATCTTATTCATCTCGATGAACTCGACGTCCGGGTAAATTTTCTTGGCCGCGCAGAAGTCGAGCATTTCCTGTGTCTCGGGGATGCCGCCGATCGCCGAACCGCCAACCGCCCGGTTCCACCAGATGAGGCTCGCTCCGACAAAGCCCGGCATCGGCGTCAATGCGCCGACGATCACCATTCTTCCAGATCGGCCGAGCAGCTGCAGATAGCCGTCGATCTCATGACTGACGGGGATCGTGTTGAGGATGAAATCGAAGCGGGTGGCGGCATCCGCCATCTGCTTGGCGTCGGTCGAGATGATGACGTCGTGCGCGCCGAGTTCGCGAGCATCCTTGCCTTTGCTCGGCGTCGTCGTGATCATGGTCACGTGAGCGCCCATTGCGGCGCCGAGCTTGACGCCCATGTGGCCAAGTCCGCCCAGACCCACGACCGCCATTTTCGTAGTGGGGCCCACATCGTATTGGCGAAGCGGCGAATAAGTGGTGATCCCGGCGCAAAGAAGCGGCGCGACGCGGCTCGTGTCCATGCCTTGCGGCACCTTCAGGACGAAATGGTCGCGAACGACGATATGATCGGTATAGCCGCCCTTGCTGATCGTGCCGTCGTGATAGTCTGGGCTGTTGTAGGTCTGGACGCAGCCCTTGCGGCAGAAGACCTCCCAGCCCTCGAGGCATTGGTCGCACTCCATGCAGCTGTCGACCATGCATCCGACCGCGACCGTGTCGCCGACCCGGTGGCGGGTGACTTCGCTTCCTGTTGCGGTCACGAGGCCCACGATTTCGTGGCCGGGGATGACCGGGTAGTTGGTGCCGGACCAGTCGTTTCGGGCCGTGTGGAGGTCCGAGTGGCAGATGCCGGCGTAGGTGATCTTGATGGCGACATCGTCGGGGCGCAGGGCCCGGCGTTCGAATTCCATCGGGCGAAGCGGCTGGTCTGGTGCGTCGGTCCCCCATCCTCTTGCCCTGGTCGGTCCTGATTGCCGGTCTGCAATGGTTCCCGGTTGGGGTTCTGCCGTCGTTGCCATTTCAACCTCCTTGAGCGCGCTCGAGCACTCGCTTCGCCTGCACGAGGTGCGGGCGGTCGACCATTTTGCCGCCGACGGACAGCACCCCTGCGTCGGGATGTGCCTCGAATGCGGCGACGATTTCCCCGGCATGCCTGAGTTCGTCCGGCGAAGGCGTGAAGGCAGCGTTGATGATGCCAACCTGGCCCGGGTGAATGGCAAGCTTTCCCGTGAACCCTTCGCGGCGCGCCGCCTCGGCCTCGGCCTTGAGGCCGGCTTCGTCGCGAAAGTCGGCGAAGACGCCGTCGACCGGCTGGACTCCTGCAGCGACTGCTCCTGCAAGGCAGAGCGAGCGTGCAAGCTTGTAGGTGAAGCTAAGCTCGCCGCCGCCATCAAATTTCGACGATGCACCAAGCGCTGCCGACAGGTCTTCGGCGCCCCAGCTCATTGCGGTGAGTGGCGACTTGGGATCGCGGTAGGAAAGAAGGCCGAACAGGCTCGCCGGAGTCTCGGTCACGATCGCGTGGATCGGGATATTGCCGGTCCGGTGAGCGAGCCGGGTGATGTCCGAGCCGCTTTCGGTCTTGGGGAGAACGATGCCGTGGATGTCGGCGACGCCGATGAGAGCGAGGTCGTCCCTGTGGAATTCGCTGCCGATCGGGTTGATTCGCAGCCACCATTGAGGCCCGCCCGAACGCGCCGGAAGCTGCTTTAGCAGGTCGCGCGCGGCACGCTTCTGCGCGGGCGCGACACTGTCTTCAAGATCAAAGATGACCGCGTCGGTCTCGCTCTCGAGCGCCTTGCTGATCTTCCGCTCGCTATCGGCCGGCACGAACAGCCAGGAGCGGGGCTCCTTCATCGAGCCTTCTTGAGGATGAGAGCCGTGCGGGTGCATTCGCATACGAGTTCGCCCCGCTGGTTGGTTGCGCGAAGCGACCAGGTGACGATCCCGGCATTGGGCCTCGATTTGCTTTCGCGAAGTGCGATGCATTCGCTCTCGCACGTCAACGTGTCACCTGCGAAGACGGGCTTTGGAAAGACGACCTTGTCGTAGGAAAGGTTCGCCACCAGCGTTCCGAATGTGGTGTCGTGAACGGTGATCCCGACGAGAAGGCTGAAGGTGAAGCAGCTGTTGACGAGGGGCTTCTTGAATTCGGTCTTCGCCGCCGCCTCGTAATCGAGGTGAAGCGGCTGCGGATTGTGCGTGAGGGTCGTGATGAGGAGATTGTCGGTCTCGGTCACGGTCCGCGTGAGGCCGCTAACGACGCGGTCACCAACCTGCCACTCGTCGAAAAAACGCCCGGCCATGACGGCGCTCCTAGATGGGCAGCAATAGCTCGGCAACCGCCTCGGTGATCGCGGCGCTGCCGAGACGGTAGGCACAGTAGAGATCGGAAAGGCTGCCGGTCTGGCCGAACTTCTCAACTCCAAGGGGGGCAACCCGCTGGCCAAGGACCCCGCCGAGCCAGGAGAGGGAGGCAGGCGCCGCGTCGGCAAGCGTGACGAGGCCGGCTCCGGGCGCGAGATGCGACAGCAGCGTTTCGACGTGGCTCGGCTTGCGCTCGTTGTGCCAGCGCGCGGCCTGGGCCGCGGTCCAGCCGCGGTGAAGGAGGTCAGGCGAGGTGACTGCAAGGAGGCCGAGGCCGTCGACCTCGGTTCTGAGTTCCTCCCAGGCCCCGAGGGCTTCGGGCATCAGGGCGCCCATGGCAACGATTGCGGCTTCAGCACCGCCTTCGGGCTCCTTCAGCCAGTAGCCGCCCGCGAGCGCGCCCTCGCGCCAGCGATCGTCTTTGCGCTCGACCTGTTCAATGCTCCGGGTCGAGAGCCTCAGATACGTGCTTTCGCCCGCGGGGTCGTCGATGAGGCGCAGCGCCTCCTCCATCATTGCCGCGAGCTCGTCGGCAAAGGCGGGCTCATAGTGGCGAAGGCCGGGCTGACCGAGCGCGATGAGCGGCGGGTTGATTGACTGGTGGGCGCCTCCTTCCGGTCCCAGTGTGATGCCGCTTGGCGTTGCGACGAGGAGGAAGCGTGCGTCCTGGTAGCAGGCGTAGTTGAGGCTATCGAGGCCGCGGGCGATGAAGGGATCGTAAAGCGTCCCTATTGGAAAGAGCCTCGTTCCGAAGAGGTCACCCGAGAGCCCGAGCGCCCCGAGCATCAGGAACAGGTTGCTCTCGGCGATTCCCAGCTCGACGTGCTGTCCTTGATTGCTGCTTGTCCATTTTTGCGCTGAGGCAATTTTTTCTCGCGCAAAAACGTCGGCAATGCCGCTCCGGCGAAATAGGCCCCGCTGGTTCACCCAGGCGCCGAGATTGGTCGAGACGGTGACGTCCGGCGAGGTCGTGACGATCCGCGAGGCAAGCTCGCTCCCCGCTTTCGAGAGATCGAGAAGGATCCTGCCGAAGGCGGCCTGCGTCGACTGCTCCTCGCCCGCCGGTGCCGGGATCTGCGGAATGGAGAGCGTCCCGAAGTTTCGCGGGCGCTTGTCGCGCGCGATGCGGCTGCGCTCGAGAAGCGCCTCGACGGCCGGACCCGAATTGTCGCCGATGCCTTCGAGGGGTTCCCACTCCCTGCCCTCGCGGACGCCCATGGCGTCCCTCAGCGCCGCGAGCTGAGTCGGGTTCATTAGGCCTGCGTGATTGTCCTTGTGCCCAGCGAAAGGAAGACCAAAGCCCTTGATGGTCCATGCGATGAACAAGGTCGGGACATCGTCTTGTGCCGCATCGAAGGCCTCGATGAGCGTTTCCATGCAGTGCCCGCCAAGGTCGGTGAAGAGAGAAGCGAGGCCTTCCTCGTCATGTTCCTTGAGGAATGAGGCGGCCTTCCTTCCAAGGTCGGCCTCGATCCGCGCGCGGAAGGCGCCGCCGCCCTGGTAGTGAAGCGCCGAAAGTTCGGCATTGGTGATCGCGTCGAACCATTTTTTCACGGCCTCATGCTTGCGAAGGGCGGCCTCGAGCCTCTTGCCGTAACGCAGTTCGACCACGCGCCAGCCGCAGCTCCTGAAGATCTCGTCGAAGCGCTCGAACATCCGGTCGGCGCTCGTCGCATCGAGGCTCTGACGATTGTAATCGACGATCCACCAGAGGTTTCGGACGTCGTGCTTGGAGCCCTCGATGATCGCTTCGTAGATATTGCCTTCGTCGAGCTCTGCATCGCCGATCAATGCAACGAAGCGACCGCGCTCCTCATCGCCGAGCCAGCCATGCGCGGTGAGGTAGTCCTGAACGAGGCTTGCAAAGAGCGTGATCGCGACGCCAAGGCCGACGGATCCGGTCGAGAAGTCGACCGGAATCCGGTCCTTGGTGCGGCTCGGATACGATTGAGCGCCGCCAAGGCCGCGGAAGGCCTCGAGCGCCTCGCGCGACTGGTTCCCGAGCAGATAATGGACGGCGTGAAGCAATGGACCTGCGTGCGGCTTCACCGCGACGCGGTCGCCAGGACCGAGCGCGTGGAAATAGAGCGCCGTCATGATCGCGCTCATCGAGGCGCAGCTCGCCTGGTGGCCCCCGACCTTCAGCCCGTCGCTGCTCTCCCGGATGTGGTTCGCGTGGTGGATGGTCCAGGCCGACAGCCAGCGCAGCTTCTCATCGATGATCTTCCGGGCTTCGATGTCGGTGGTGACGGGCTTCAGCATGGGCTTGCCCTAGCGGCTCACCGCCCGGGCGCCAATCTAGGCCGCCTCGGCCTTGTCCTGCGCCATGTCGAACCGCGCCTGTGCCGCATGGATCTGATCGACATTGTCCATCGCCCATGTCGCAAGACCGCAGATCGGCTTCTGAAGCGACCTGCCAAGCTCGGTAAGCTCATAGTCGACGCGCGGCGGGATCGTCGGGGTGACCGTGCGGTTGACGAGGCCGTCGCGCTCCAGGTTGCGCAGCGTGAGGGTAAGCATGCGCTGGGAGACACTCGGGATTTCCCGCCGCAGCTCGTTGAAGCGCCGCGAGCCGTCGCCGAGTGTCTGCACGACGAGCACCGTCCACTTGTCGCCGATCCTTGAAAGAAGGGTGCTGATCGTTCGGCAGACGGGATTTGCAGGGTCCTTCATGTCTTGTCTCCAGGCCGGGTCGGTTTCGCCGGTGTTCCCGCACCACAAATTTGTGTCCGGGCCACAAAAATGTGCGTTCTTGCGAGCTGTTCGCGTGTGGTTATTCAGGGTGCCTCGGTAACAAATCCATACCAAGGAGGCAATAGTGACCATCCTGCATATCGACAGCAGCATCTCGGGCGAGAACAGCGCCAGCCGGGCGATTTCGCGTTCGATCCTCGATCAGCTCTCCGGTTCCGGAACGGTGGTCACCCGCGACCTCGTCAGCGAGCCGCTCCCCCACCTGACGCTCGACGCGTTCGCGGACACTACCGTCCTCGATGAGTTCCTTTCGGCCGACACGGTGGTGATCGGTGCGCCGATGTACAATTTCACGCTCCCGACGCAGCTCAAGGCCTGGCTGGACCGCGTCCTCGTTGCGGGCAAGACCTTCCGCTACACGGAAAACGGGCCTGAAGGCCTTGCCGGCGGCAAGCGCGTGATCATCGCTCTTGCCCGGGGCGGAATTTACGGCGCGGGTTCGCCCGCGGCCTCGCTCGAGCATCTGGAGACCTACCTTCGCGGGGTGTTCAACTTCATCGGCATCGAACCCGAATTCGTCGCTGCCGACGGTCTCGCGATCGGCCCTGAACATCGGGACAATTCCATCAGGCAGGCACTTGGCGAGACCGTCCGACTCGCCGCCTGACCATTTTGAAGCGGCACTTGCCCCTCCATATCGTGCCGCTTCCAGGAGCCCCGGCGCTTCCCCTCCCTTCGAGGCGCCGGGGCTCTCACGCTTCACGCAGATCAGAATCTCGCGCCAAGCCTGGCGCTGCGAGAACCGTCACAGGCGAAATTCATGTCACCGGCCGGCCCTTCAGGCGTTGAAACAGCCTCGAAAGGAGTAGCTTCATGTCTGAACTCGACGCCAAACATCGCGACAAGCTCGATGAAGACCAGTTTGCCTTCCCGAAGGATCGCAAGGAACCGCTCAACAACGCGTCTCACGTGCGCAACGCGATCGCGCGTTTCAACCAGGTCGAGGGAGTGAGCGACGACGAGCGCGATGAAGCCTGGAAGCGCATCAAGAAGGCCGCCGACAAATATGACGTAAACGTCCCTGAAAAGAGCTGGCACGAGCTCGGAAAGAAGAGCTGAAGCGGCCTTGACCGGAGCCACGCGGAGGCGCAGCTACGCTCGTCCCGCGTGCTTCGGTCCGCGCGCCTCCTGTTCGCGTCGAGATGCGGCCGCAAGAAGGGGGCGTTATCATGCTCAGATCCGTGCTGGCCGTTTCTGCGGCACTTTGTGCGGTTGGTCTGTCGGCGGGCGCGTCGGCTCAAATGAACTCCGCGGCACCCGCAGGCGATGCGACCAGGTTCGTCACCGCCATTATCGACAAGTTCAATGTCGGCGACGTCAAGTCCTGGCTCTCGGCACAGGAGGACAATACCCTCATCGTCGATGAATTCGCGCCCCACGCCTGGTCGGGTGCCGGCTCGCCGCAGCGCTGGCTCGATGCTTATGCGGCGGATTCCAAGACGAACGGCGTCAGCCAGGGACGCATCGATTATGGCAAGCCGCTTACCGCAACCAGCGACGGGAAGACCGCGTACATCGTGCTGCCGACGACCTATCGTTTCGTCCAGAAAGGCATCCGGATGGCGGAGCCCGGCAGCATGACCTTTGTGGTGAATCGCAGCGGTGCAGCCTGGAAAATCGCAAGCTGGACCTATTCGGCGGCTGCTCCTGCAGCCCCCGCCAAGTGATCGATCGGAGGCGCAAAATGAGCCGCAAGTATATCGACTGCCGAGACTACCCGAGCGAGAGCGGATGCACGGTCGCCATTTCGGCTGACTCGAGCGAAGAGCTGGTCGATGCTGCCGCGCAGCACGCGGTCAAAGTGCACGGGCACCAGGACGGACCCGAGCTTCGTGCGCAGCTCGGCCAGCTCGTGAAGGAGGGCGCTCCCGCGGCCTAGGCGGAAAGCAGGCGTAGCGGGTTTTCGATATAGGCTTTCATCGCCTGCATGAAGCTTGCCGCGTCCCAGCCGTCGACCACGCGGTGGTCGCAGCTCAGTGACAGGTTCATGCGCTTCCTGATCTCGATTTCGCCGTCAACCGGCACGAGTTTTTCCTCGACCTTGTTGACGGCAAGGATCGCAACTTCAGGACGGTTGATGACCGGCGTCGAGGTAATGCCGCCCATCGGGCCCAGGGACGAGATGGTGATGGTGGAACCCGTCAGTTCCTCGCGCGCTGCCTTGCCACTGCGCGCTGCTTCGGAGAGGCGCAGGACCTCGCTCGCGATCTGCCACACGCTCAAGGCCTGGGCGTTGCGGATTACGGGGACCATGAGGCCGTTCGGTGTCTGCGTTGCCATGCCCATGTGGACGGCCCCGGACCTCGTAATGACGTTTGCCTCGTCGTCGTAGGTCGCATTGAGCATCGGCCAGTCGGCAAGCGCCCTTGCCATCGCGGTCACGAGGAACGGGAGGAGCGTCAGCTTGGGATTGGAGCCGCGGTCGCGGTTCATCATCGCCCGGGTCTCTTCGAGCGCGGTGACGTCGAATTCCTCGACCAGCGTGAAATGCGGGACCCGGCGCTTGGCTTCAGCCATGTTCTCGGCGATCTTGCGACGAAGGCCGACGACCTTGATGGTCTCGTCCGAGCGCGCGGACGCGGTGCCGCGGGCCGAAACCGAACCGCCGTTGTAAAGGAGATAGGCGTCGAGATCGGCGTGGCGGATACGGTCGCCTGCAGTCCGTACCTCGTGAAGGTCGATCCCGAGATCGCGGGCCCGCGCGCGGACCGCGGGCGAGGCAAGGACATGGACGCTCGTCCCCGGTTCCTTGCTGGAAACTTCGGGTTCGACCCGGGGGCGTGCCTCGGCCTCGGGCCGCGCCTCACTGCGAACCGGCACGTCGTCCGATGCCGTGACGGGGATTTCCTTTGCCTGCTCCGGGGTCGCCTGCGCCGCGCCGTCGGCCAGTGGCCGTTCGTCTTTGCTGTCGCTTGCAGGTTCGGCCGAGCGGTCCGCACCCTCCGTTTCGATGACTGCAAGCACCGAGCCGATCGGCACCTGGTCGCCGACTTCGCCGGCGAGCTCGAGCACCTTTCCGGCAACGGGGCTTTCCATCTCCACGGTCGCCTTGTCCGTCATCATGTCGGCGATCTGCTGGTCCTCGCCGATCGTGTCGCCGACCTTGACGTGCCAGGCGACGATCTCCGCCTCGGCAATTCCCTCGCCGATGTCGGGCAGCTTGAATTCGAAGCGGGCCATCAGTCTGCCATCACTTTCTCAAGGGCGCGTTTCATGCGCTTGGGACCGGGGAAATAGGCCCATTCATAGGCGTGCGGATAAGGGGTGTCCCAGCCGGTCACGCGTTCGACGGGGGCCTCCAGGTGATAGAAGCAGCGTTCCTGGACGAGTGCGACGAGCTCGGCGCCATAGCCGCTGGTCTTCGGGGCCTCGTGAACCACAAGACAGCGTCCCGTCTTCTTCACCGATTTCTCGATCGTCTCGAGGTCGAGGGGGACAAGGGTTCGAAGGTCGATGACCTCGGCATCGAGGCCCTGCTCCTCAACCGCTGCAAGCGCGACATGGACCATCGTTCCATAAGCAAGGATGGTTAGATCGCTTCCTTCCCGGACGAGTGCGGCCTTGCCGATCGGAACCACGTAATGGCCGTCCGCGACCTCGCTCGCCGGGTGCTTGGACCAGGGTTTTACCGGCCGGTCGTGATAGCCGTCGAACGGCCCGTTGTAGATGCGCTTGGGCTCGAAGAAGATCACCGGGTCGGGATCTTCGATTGCAGCGATGAGCAGGCCTTTTGCATCGCGGGGAGTCGAGGGAATGACCACCTTCAACCCGGCGATATGCGTAAAGAGAGATTCAGGGGACTGGCTGTGCGTCTGGCCGCCGAAGATGCCGCCGCCGTAGGGCGTGCGGATCACCATCGGCATGGGCCATTCGGCGGCCGTCCGGTAACGCATCTTGGCGACCTCGCTGACGATCTGGTCGTAGCCGGGATAGATATAGTCGGCGAACTGGATCTCGATGACGGGCTTCAGGCCGTAGGCAGCCATGCCGACGGCCATCGCGACGATTCCCCCCTCGGCGATCGGGGCATCGAAGACCCGGGTCTTTCCGAACTCCTTCTGGAGGCCCTCGGTGACACGAAAGACGCCGCCGAAATAGCCGATGTCCTCGCCGAACACGACGATGTCCTCGTCGCGCGCCATCATCACCTTGTGGGCATCGTTCAACGCCTGGATCATGTTGAAGGTCGGCATCAGTCCCGGCCTTCGCTCAAGGCTTCGTCACGCTGCTCGCGCAGTTGCGTCGGGAGCTCGGCGTAGACGTCGTCGAACATGGTCTCGACCCCGTCCTTTCCCTGCTCGGGAAGGATCCCGAGTTTCTCTGACTCCTTTTGAGCTGCGCGCACGGCAGCATCGCACTCCGCGCTCATTGCCGCGTGCCGCTCCTCGTCCCATTCGCCAATCGCGATAAGGTGCTTCTTGAGGCGTTCGAGAGGATCGCCGAGCGGCCACGATTTCGCTTCGTTGATGGGACGGTAGCCGGACGGATCGTCCGAGGTCGAATGGCCCTCGGCGCGGTAGGTGAAGAACTCGATGAGGGTTGCTCCAAGGTTCGATCGCGCGCGCTCCGCGGCCCAATTCACTGCCGAATAAACCGCAAGCGCGTCATTGCCGTCGACCCGAAGGCCCGCGATCCCGTAGCCGACGGCGCGCTGCGCAAAGGTGGCGCGCTCGGCGCCGGCGATCCCCGAGAAGCTCGAGATGGCCCACTGGTTGTTGACGACGGCGAGGATCACGGGAGCGTTATAGACTGCAGCAAAGGTCATCGCGCTGTGGAAGTCGCCCTCGGCGGTCGCCCCGTCACCGACCCAGCCCATGGCGATGCGGCTGTCGCCCTTGATCGCCGCGCCCATTGCCCAGCCGACTGCCTGGGGAAATTGGGTCGCGAGATTTCCCGAAATGGAAAAGAAGCCGTGCGCCTTGTCCGAATACATGATCGGCAGCTGCCGGCCTTTCAGCTTGTCGCCCCGGTTCGAGTAGATCTGGCACATCATCTCGGTGAGCGGATAACCGCGCGAGATGAGCAGACCCTGCTGCCGGTAGGTAGGGAAGTGCATGTCGTCGCGGTCGAGCGCCGTCTGCGCGGCGACGGCGATCGCCTCTTCGCCCGTGCACTTCATGTAAAAGCTGGTCTTCCCCTGCCGCTGCGCGCGGTACATGCGGTCATCGAAGATCCGAACGGTCACCATGTCGCGAAGCATCTTGCGCAGGGTGTCGGCATCAAGTTTGGGGTTCCAGGGCCCAACTGCCCGGTTATCGTCGCCCAGGACCCGGACGAGGTTGGTGGTGAGCCCGTGCGTCTCGGCAGCAGCAACATTGGTGTCGGGCCTCGGGGCAGCGCCGGCGGCAGGAAGCTTCAGCGAAGAAAAATCGGGGGTATCGCCGGGTCGGAAGGAAGGCTCGGGCACGTGCAGCGCGAGCTTGGGCGCGTTGCGGCGCAGGCTTGGGTCTTTGTCGCTCATACCTATTCTCTAGGGCGCGCTTAATAGCGAGTCCGTCGCGCGGCAACTGGAGGTGTCAAGTCAACTGGACATTATATACATGACGTACTGTCCAGATAATGCTAACGAGTCGGCGACAGGCCGGCGTTTCCGGATTGAAATCAGTCCGGCTGCTCTTGAAGCGCTTCCGTCGTTGCCTGAACTTGTTGGGCCAGGTTTGGCTCAGGGACTTCAGGAAGCGGCGGAAGAGCTTCTCGCTTTTGCTGGCTCTCCAGGAATCGAGCCAGAGCGGATCCTAACTCTTCTCTCGCTTGCAATCTCGCAGGCGCATTCGGCTCTTCAGCAAGAAGCTTCGCTAGATGGAGATAGATAAATCCCAACCAGTGTATCTCATCCCAATGGGCGCGAAGGACGGTGTAAAACCGACGCAGCGGCTCTTTGGCGGCGTAGACTTCCTTTGTTGCTCCCCGCCGCTGGAAGGACTCCGAAACTTGCTCGTCTGGGGAGGCGAGCCGCATGTGGATGATATGATCGCGAACTGTTTTGAATTGCTCGCAGGCATTCAACGTTCTTCCAATTCGCTCGCGCATTTTGGCAGGTGTATTGTGTGGCAATGTCGCTTTGATAATTGCGACTTTTCCGTCGAACCCATTGATGCGCGATTGGACCTCTACCCAGATATCGGAGTCGATACGCAGGCCCGTGGTCAAAATCACATCAATGGCTGACTCAATCCAGTTCCATTGCAATGTGATCGCCGCGATTAGACGGAGACGGTCCGGATCCACCTCTTCAAGAAAATCAAACGCTGCCCCTGCTCGTAGTGTGTTATCAGTCTTGCGAAACACGGAGCCACCTATGTCCAAAGCCGCAACTGCAGAGAGCGACCAACGGCGCGACGAACTAATCCGCCGCGCGCTGGCGACTCCGCCAATCAGCAATGAAGAGATAATCCGGCGCTCAAAGCAACAGCCGAGGAAGCGCGCTTAGGCCGGTTCAGACTCCAGCTCTGCAGGAGCGACCATAAGCCGAAGGCCTAGCGCAGACAGAATTTCGCGGATGGTGTCGAAAGATGGATTTCCATCTTGGCCAAGCGCCTTGTAAATACCGGCGCGCGTTACGCCCGCGCGCTTTGCAAGATCGGAAACCCCATGCGAGCGAGCAACCGTGTCTAGCGCTGCGCGAAACTCCTCGGGCGTAGACTCCTCTAGGTAGGCATCGAGATACGCGGCGATGTTCTCAGCAGTGTTGAGATAGTCGGCAGAGTCGAACGCAGTGGTTTCGATCTTGGCCATTTCATTCAATTCCTTCTGCCAAGGATTTCGCCTCCTCAACGTCAGCATCCTGCGTCGATTTGTCGCCGCCACAGAGCAACACAATCACTGTGTTGCCACGCTGAACGAAATAAAGGCGATAACCCGGGCCGTAAAAAATCCTCATCTCCGAGACGCCGCTGCCAACGGGGGCGACGTCACCTAGATTTCCGGCCTTAGCCCGATCCATCCGTTTAAGGATGCGGGCGCGGGCGCGTTCATCTCTAAGACCCGCCAGCCACGTCGAAAATCGGGTGGTCTGGCGCACCTCGATCATGGTGTATCCTATAGTTTGCAGCTGACCAGTTGTCAACTATGGTAAACAGATGCTTAAGGAATATGACCTGTTTAGTTAACGAGTCCAGCGTTTGCGGCGCTCACCGAAGTGCGGCGCAAGGCGGTAAAAATCAGACGGTCGCGTAATCAGGTTGCCGGTACAGGAGGCGTTTGCCGCGCGCACCTTTCAATGCCTCTGCGGTGCGGGCTGCGTCGTCGTAGCCATTCGCGGCGCGGAACGTGTAGCGAAAGTCAAACTCGTGGAGATAGCGCTGCAGATGCTTGCTGCTGCAGTGCTGGTAGATGCCCTTCATCCCGCGCTTGAAGATGCCGAAGAAGCCTTCAATCGTGTTGGTGTGGATGGAGCGATCGGCAGCGTAAACCCACTCCTCAGCGGAGTGATTGACGCGGCCATGCCCGCCACGAAATTCGAGGCCAGGACGCTTGTAGAAATGCGCTTCGTCGGTGAGCAAGCGGCTGTCGCGGCTCACGTTCGTGTAAAGGATGCTGCTGATCGTATTGGCGTTGAGCTGATCCGTTACGACGAAGCTGCGAGCGCGGCCCGTCGAACGGTCCACTAGGCTCACGACCTTATTCATGTTGCGGATGCCCATGCGAGAGCGAGGCTGATCCTTGAGCTTACCGATGAAAGTTTCGTCGGCCTCAACGTCGCAGCCTTCGCCGCCCATCGGGTCGCAATCCTGCCGCATGGCTTCACGGATACGGTGCGCCATGAACCAAGCGGTTTTATACGTGATACCAAGTGAGCGGTGCAGCTGGTGCGCCGAAACGCCTTTCTTTGACTCGCATTCGAGCGCGAACGCATAGACCCACTTGTTGAGCGGGATTTTGCTGTCTTCCATGACGGTGCCGACCGTGACGGTGAAAGGCTTTTCGCAAGCGTTGCATTTATAGACGCCCTTGCGGGTGCTTTTGCCCTGAAGCTTCGTGGCCTCGTCAATCACGCCGCAGTGCGGGCAGACAGGACCGTTAGGCCAGTAAAGTTTTTCCAGATGCTCACGCGCCTTGTCGGCGTTGTGATAAACAGGATCTGTAAGGTTCGGCATCGGCTTTATCCTCTGCCAATGCTTCTATCTGCCAGTGTCTAGTACGTCAAGTATATAATGTCCAGTCAACTTGACATTGGCTTGTGAGTGATTTTCAGCGGCGCGTCACTGAGACTAGCAAGAGGGTCGATTTCATACGGAATTCCGCTACAACTTCTCGTGATTTCCAGGAATGGCCAAGACGCCACCCTGACATTGCATGGTTGCACCGGCCGGGTGCTTAGGTCGCAACCCTTCGAAGCACCGATTTTGTGTCGTCATCCATCGCTATTGCCTTCGTTGACGCCCCGCTGGGCTGCGGGCTAGGGGCCTCCCGACATGGCCGACAACAAAGACAGCCCTCCTGACCGACTCTCGCTCGACCCGAGGAGCGAGCATTATGACGAGACGCTCCTGACGCGCGGCGTCGGCATCAAGTTCAACGGACAGGAAAAGACCAACGTCATCGAATATTCGATTTCGGAAGGCTGGATCAGAGTCGCTGCAGGCCGGAGCCGCGACCGCTTCGGACAGCCCATGACGATCAAGCTCAAGGGCAAAGTCGAGCCCTATTTCGAAGAGCCCTCTCGGGACGAGGGCGTCGCCTCCGAAGGATAGGATGCCGCGGCGCGGCGCCTGTCGCGCCACTTCCTGAATGCCCAGCCACCAAGCGCCACCGCCGCAAGCGTAGGCAGGCTTCGCTTCGCAAGGGCCGAGGCGCCATAACCAAGGATTGCGCCTTTCGCGCCGCGGTTCGGACCGGCGATCTTCTCTCCCACCCACGCGCCCGCAAGCTTGCCCAGCATGATCGATACTCCCTTCACAACTCTTGGGGGTCCGACGCGCCGGAGGTGGCGAATGTTCCCAATCAAAGGTTGGGATTTGCCGCCAACTCTTGGTTGGGAAATCGCGCCATCCGATTGCTGCTGACGCGGTTTTTCGCAGTTTTCCGGGATTGGCACGCTCCTTGATTAGCAAGTGGCATCAGCCCCCGCACCAATGAAGGGGCGAAAAAGGAGAGTTCAAATGTCGTCGCAGTCGCAGTTTACCCGGACCCTGGTCGCCATCGCAGCGGCGCTCGTGATGAGCAGTGTCGCAGTGGGCGCAGCGGTCGGTCCCGCTTCGGCGAACGCCAACCCCGTAAAGGTCGTCCTCAATGCCTGAACTCGATTATCTTGAAGCCCAGGTCCCGGTCCGCACGCCTCGCCTGATCGAGGTCGAAACCGAGCCGAAGAGCGGGCATTTCGCCCCGGTCGCCGGCTGGCTAAGCGGTCCCGTGTTCAGCCGCGCTCGTGACATCTTCGCGGCGAACATGACCGACCTTCTCGACCGGGCGGAAGACCCTGCGCGGATGATCCGGATGATCATCCTGGAAATGGAAGAGACACTGGTCGAGGTCCGTGCGACCGCCGCCCGCTCGATCGCCGACATCAAGGAGATACGGCACGCGGTGAGCAGGCTCGACGAGCTGGACGCGGACTGGAAGGCAAGGGCGCAGCTCGCCCTCTCGAAGGACCGCGAGGATCTTGCCAAGGCCGCGCTCGCCGAACGCCAGAAGGCGGCCGAGATGGCCGCTGGGCTGAAGGCCGAGCTGCACCAGATCGAACAGCTGCTCAAGGGCTATGAAACGGATATCGCCAAGCTCCAGGTGAAGCTTCGCGAGGCGCGTGCCCGGCAGAATGCCATCGCTGCAAGGCTGGAGAGCGCGGTCACAAGGGCAAGGGCCCGCGAGATCATGCACGGCAGCCGCACGCAGGAGGCATTCGCCAAGTTCGAACTGCTCGAGCGGCGCGCGGACTTTGCCGAAGGGCGCTGCGATGCCCTTGGGATCACCAGCCTCGAAGACGAGATCAACGAACTTAAGGCATCGGACGCGATCGACGCCGAGCTTGAGACGCTGAAAGCCGCGCTCAAGGCGCGCGCAAACTGAACGGAGAAGGGGAAATGACGATGGCGCGTAAAGTTTATCCATATTCGCTGGATCGCAAGGACGCAAAGATTGCAGGCGTCGCTTCGACGATCGGCGCGATGACCGGGATCGATCCCACTTTCATCCGCGTGGGCTTCGTTGCAGCCGCGATCTTCATCAGCTTCAAGCTGACGCTTCTCGCCTACGCCGCGATCGGCATCTACCTTGCGGTCCAGAAGAAGAAGTCGGCCATCGGCGACCGGCGGATGAGCGACTTCGACCGCATGGGCGAGGTCGTCCGCCGCAAACCGACGACCCATGCGATGGTCAACGACCTCGACGAGACCGACCGCCGGCTGATGGCGATCGACCACCACATCAACACTCAGAACGAAGAGCTGGCGCGCGAGATAGAAGCGCTCCGCCAGGAGGAGAAGTGATGGACCCGCTGACGATTGGAGTGCTTGCTGCGAGCGTGATTGTCGGATTGGCCGGAGCGAGCCTTGCCGGGCTGAAGGCCTGGAACGGCTGGCTCGAGCTCAAGAAAATGGAGCTTGCGCATGTTGCCGGCGATCGCGGGCTGCCACCTGCCGGCGGGCGGATAGAAATCGCCGACCTTCGCGAGCGGGTCCGCAAGCTCGAGGCGATCGCCGCCGGTATCGAACTCTAGCTAGACTGTTGCCCCCCCGCGCGCCTTGCTCCCCAGGCGCGCAATCAAGAGGCGGTCCGGTACCCTTCCCGGACCGCCTCTTTCCGTCCCGGGCATTGCGCACTGCACTAACTTTAGATAGTATCATTCCCGGATCCTCGCTTCCATCGCGTCGCAAGCGAAGTTCCGACCCTTGGCGGCCCGGCAGGCGTCCTTCTGCCGGGCCGTTTTTCGCAGCGCTGGCAATCCGGACGGTCCTCAGCGGCACAGCCATGCCTTTCCGGCGGAACGAAGGCCGATTGCTCGCAAGAGGGGACTATCGCCCGGCCGAACTGGTCATGCCGCTGAACGCCTTCGTCTCGAAGCCTTTTGCCGAGCCTCGCGGACCGCTCGTAGAAGAGGTCCGCCCTTGTCCGGGCGCTCACTGGACGAACCCCGTCATTACTGCTTCAAGCTCGTCGATCTCATGAGACCTTGAATTCGAGCGGGGGAAATGTTCGCGGCCAAGAGCTTCTGGTTCGCGCTTGGCTTGGCGGCGGGCGCCGTGCCGGCGCATGGCGCGGAAGCGCCTCAAAAGGAGCAGCCGGGCATCGTAGTCACCGGCGAGCGGCAGCAAAACACTCCCGAGAAGCTCGACCACATCATGCCCGAGGTCGACGGCACCAAGGTGACAGTGACCAAGAAGACGAGCGTCACCAAGCTCGATCTCCTGCCGACCATCGTCGACAACAACCAGCGGGGACTGTTTTCGCGCGTGCCGGGGCTTTTCGTGTCCGAGCAGCAGACCGCGACCCAGTTCAACATGAGCTACCGCGGCCTCGGCAATCCGCAGGAAGCCGAATATGTCCTCGTGCTTCAGGACGGCCTTCCGATCTCGACCGACTGGATCGGCTTTCCGACTCTCTATTACATGCCGCTCCCCCAGTCTCTTTCGGAAGTCCAGCTGATCCGCGGCGGCAACAGCCTCATCTACGGCCCCAATCCCGCGCCCGTCGTGAACCTCGTTTCGAAATTCCCCGACGCTCACGCGCCGCTCGGCGGATATAGCGAGAATGTCGCTGGCAGCGACGGGCTCGTCTCGAGCTACACGACGCTGCACGGCTCGAGCGGCGAGCTTGCAGCAAGGGCCAATCTCGGAATCGTCAGGAACACGGGCCAGCGCGACAACGGCCGGTCGCGCATTCTTCAGGGCGATGCCTATCTCGACTATGAACCGGCCAAGGACCAGCTGTGGTTCCTCGACTTCCACGCGCACAGCTCGAGCTCGGGCGATCCTGGAAAGCTGAGCTATGCCCAGTTCCTCGCCGATCCCAACCAGTCACCGACACCGTTCAACCACGACTGGGTGGACCGGACGTCGATCACGGTCGGAAACGAGAGCGAGCTTGGCAACGGCTGGCGGAGCGAGGCCAAGTTGTGGGCGGCCTGGCAGCGGCTCTACCAGCGCTCGGCGGCAGCCGGAGCGCATCCCGTTTCAACGACGCTCGTCGATGAGAAGTTCAGGAGTCAGGGGCTCGACTGGCGCTTTCGCAAGCGCTGGGGCCGCGGCAATGCGCTGACCTTCGGCACGGTGCTCTACCACGACGACGCGCCGTTCCGGCAGTGGACGAGCACCGACATTCTGGCGCCAAAGGGCCTGCATGACGGGACCCCGCGCCTCGACCAGGCAAGGGACGCCTGGTACGGAGCCGTCTTCGCAGAGAGCGTCTTTCGCCTCCCAGGCCGCTGGCACGTGGTTCCCTCGTTTCGCCTCGAGCATGAGAAGATCACCGTCGAGGAGAGCGTTCGGCCTCCCAATCTCGTGCGGCCGCTCATCCATCAGTCGGTCAGCCGTACGATCCCGATGGTGGGGCTTGGTGCCGGGTTCGACTTCGGCAGGCAGAACGAGACCTATTTCAGCGTCAGCCAGGGCTATCGACCGGTGCGCTTCTTCGACGTCGCCTCGCCCTTCTCCAACGTCAATCCCGGCGGCGTTCCGGCGGCATCCAAATCGCTGTCTTGGGAAGCGGGCGTTCACGGAACGCCCGTCGAAGGCCTGTTCTACGACGCGAGCCTTTACTGGATCGAGTTCAGGAACCGCATCGAGACGATCGTCATCTCGCCGGTCGAGTCCGTATTCCAAAACAGCGGCGATACGCGCCACCGGGGTTTCGAGGGCGAAGTCTCGTACGACGTCTTTGCGGCGCGAAGCGACGGACTTCACCTGACGTTCTTTGGCAACGTCAGCCTGCTGGGCGCCAAGTTCACGAGGAGCAAGCTTGCAAATCGCGTGGGCAACAGGCCGGCTTTCGCCCCCAAGGTCACCGCCAAGTACGGGATCAGCCTTCGCCGCGAGAAGCGGTTCAACGTCAGCCTCGCCGGCAACAGCGTCAGCAGCCAATATTTCCAGGACTCGGATCTTCCCGTGGGGGCTGCGGGAAGCCCCGCCTTCATTCCCGCCAAGATCCCGGCCTATACCCTCATTGATCTTTCCGGAGACTGGCAGGTGAGCCCGCGCCTCCGCTTGCTCGGCGGGATCACCAATCTTGCCAACCGGAACTACTACAACCGCGTATTCCAGAACGGCATCGAGCCCGGAGCGCGGCGAAAGGTCTATGCCGGACTGGCGATCGGGTTGTGAACCTCGTCAGCCGAACTTCTTGGTGATACCTACGAAGAAGCCGCGGCGCTGGCCCCATTGCGGCGCGCCGACGCCGACGCCGGTGCCGCTACGAAGCTGGTACTTCTTGTCGAAGAGGTTGAGAACGTCAGCGCGCACCGTAACGCCCTTCAGCGCGCCCGGACCCTCGAAATTCTGCGAGATTCCGGCATTGAAGACCCAATAGCCGGGCAGTTCTCCGCCGTTGGGTACGAGCCCATCGGGATCATCAGTTCTGAGACCCGAGCCATAGACAAAATCCATGGTCGGAACGAGCGTTCCAGCCCCGTTATGGATCGTGTAGCTGCCGCCACCCGACGCCGTCAATTTCTGCGAATGGTCGGTGTAGATATAATGATTGGCGATATACGCGAGCTCGTCGGGCGCGAAGAAATACTGGCTCGATGCGATCGTCTTGCCCTTCTCCTCACCGCGCGCGATGTTTGCATAAAGATCGATCGGGCCGCGCGTATAGCTGCCGCTCAGTTCGACGCCCCAGGCATAGCCCCGTGCGTAATTGAACGGTGAAAGGATCAGGGCCGAACCGAATTGGCCCTCATCCAGAAGGTTGCGCTTCTTCTTGTAATAGGCATCGAGCCCCAGCTTCAGGCCGCCTCGGAAGCGCTGTTCGACGCCGGCGTCGAAGTAATGCTCGCGCTCGGCTTTGACGGGGTCGGCGATCTTGATCTCCGGCTCCTTTGTCGTGCCATCGTAAAGCGCCAGCGTCGAAGGTGCGATCAGCTCCTGCGGCGGGGGCGTGAAGTTGCGGGCATAGCCAAGATGGAAGATCGTCATTGGAGCGGCTTGCCAAACGAGGTTGGCCCGGGGGCTCAGCTGTTCCTCGCGCGTGTAAGCCCTGACGATGTCGAAACGGGCGCCGTAGTTCAGCGTGAGTTTGGACGTCAGCGTCCATTCGTCTTGGGCGTAGACACCATACAGCTGGCCAGTCTTGCCGTGGCGGTCGGCGATCGTGAAGGCGATGTCGCTCGTCTGCTGCCCCGCTGCGTCGATGGGCAGCACGGCAGAAACGATGTCCGATCTCGTATGCTCATTCTGGAAAAAGACCCCGAAGCGCAGATTGTGGTTGCCGCCGACCCTGAGGCTGCCATCGGCCTGGACGCCTGATGCGAGGCTCGACAGGCGCGCGCGCTCCGCGGCGCCATTGATAATGATATCGCCCGAATTTGGATCAGGCGTGAAGCGCGTTTGCGAGTAGCGGAGAAACGGGGCGATCTGGAAGTTTAGTCCGTCCCCAGCGTACTGATAGGCCGCCACGCCATAATGGGTTATTTCCCGCTGGTTTTGGTCGAGCTTGGCTGCATCGAAACTGTTGGCGCCGTTAACGGTGAACCCTGACTCGATCCCGGTCACATTCGGGATCTGGAACCTTCCGATGAAGCTCCCGCCAAACAGGGCGATGCGGCTCGTATCGGAAACGATGTCGGACAGATAGGCGAAGGGACGCCACTGCGTCGTCCTGTCATGGATCGCGCGATGGGTCGGAAGCGGGTTCTCGATTCCGATGTCGTTTCGGAGATAGCTGCTCGACAGGAAATAGCTTAACTGCCCGCTCGAACCTCTCACCGCGGCGCTTGGCTCGAGCCAGTCGAAGCTTCCGGCATAGACGCCCGCCTCGCCACCGCTGCCGAGTAGGCCCGATTCCGTCTTGAAATTCACAATTCCGGCGGTTCGGTACCCATATTGTGCCGGAAGCGTCCCGGTTATGAGCTGAATCGAACTTGCGATCTTCGGGTCGAAAGTCGTGCCAAAGCCGCTGATGCTCTCAGGGACGATCACCCCGTCCAGACGATATTGCAGGTTCGCGTGCTCATTGCGCACGTGAATCACGCCGTAGCTGTCCTGGGTGACGCCCGGCGCCTGAAGCAGCGACTTGTTGAGCGTGAGGTTGGTCCCGCCAGGCTGCTTGTTCAGCGCTTCCCGGTCAAACGTGTACTGGCTTGCGCCGAGCGAGGGAGTGATGGAGTCGCGGGCCCTGTCGAGGCGGCGCCCCGTGATGACGATATTTCCCTCGTTGCGGGGAGCCTGATGTGCAGCAGGTGCTTTATCGACAGCGGCCGGCAAGTCCTCCTCCGGAGCGCGCGTCGTTGCGGCCCCTTGGCCAAGGGCGTCCGCGGGCGAGCCCTGTGCGATTCCCGGAGAAACGGGGAGAAGGGCAGCAAGCGCTGCACAGGAAATGAATTTCATGGAAAAAGTGAACTCTTCAAAAAGTTACCCGTCGGAGCGGGCGCCTAAACGATATGATACATTGTATCAAGATGAACAGTTCGTGAAATGGCTGCTCCGTTCGGGAAGCGGGGTTTGAGTCCCGCGCCCCCGCTCGGCTAGGGCCCGGTGATGGGTCACGACCATCATCACTCGCATGTCGCGGGCACGGCTGGCTTCGGGCGCGCCTTTGCGATCGGCATCGGCCTCAACCTCGGCTTCGTCCTCGTCGAGACGGTGTTCGGCTTTGCGGCCAATTCAATGTCGCTTCTTGCGGACGCTGGCCACAATCTCTCGGACGTGATCGGGCTCGTCCTTGCGTGGGCCGGAAGCCTGATGGCGAGAAGCGCCTCGACACCCCGCTTTACCTACGGCCTCAAGAAAGCGTCCATTCTCGCAGCTCTCATCAATGCCCTGTTCCTGTTCGTCGCAGTCGGCGCGATCGGCGCCGAGGGAATCCGCCGGCTGTTCCACCCGGCGCATACCGAAGGGCTCATCGTCATCATCGTCGCGGCGGTCGGGATCCTCGTCAACGGGATGACGGCGTTCCTCTTCTCGCGCGGCCATCATGATCTCAACATCAGGGGAGCCTTCCTCCACATGGCGGCCGACGCTGCGGTGTCAGGGGCGGTGGTATTCGCCGGCCTCCTCATTCTCTTCACCGGGCAGCAGTGGGTCGACCCCGTCATGAGCCTGGTGGTCGCCGTCGTCATCCTGTGGGGTTCGGTCGGGCTTCTCAAGGAATCGGTCTGGATGTCGCTTGCGGGCGTTCCGGCTGGGATTGAAGTGGACCAGGTCGAAATGGCCCTCGCCGAGATCGACGGCGTCGAGGCCGTCCACGACCTTCACATCTGGCCGCTCAGCACCAGCGAGACGGCACTGACGGCTCATATCGTGACCGAGCGGGCCGACTATCCCGATGCACTGCTTGCGAGCGCCCGCGACGTCCTTCACCACCGCTTTCGCATCGAGCATTGCACGATCCAGGTGGAGCGCCATCACCCAGCCGATCACAAGGATTGCTAGAACCAGTGAACGTCACGCATCTCGAATGCTCGCTGACGGGCGAGCGCTATGAAGCCGGAAAGATCTACAATCTCAGCGAGGCCGGGAAGCCGCTCCTGGTGCGCTACGACCTCGAGGCCGCGAAGTCGGCGCTGACGCGAGACGTCCTTGCGCGCCGGGAGGCGGGCATGTGGAAGTGGCGCGAACTCCTGCCTCACGAGGGTGAGCCCGTGACCCTTGGCGAACCCGAGACCCCGATCATTGGGCTTTCCAATATCGCGCGGCGCGAAAACGCCTCAAGCCTTCTGGTCAAGGACGAGGGGCGGCTTCCCACCGGTTCGTTCAAAGCGAGAGGTCTTGCGATGGCGGTCACCATGGCAAGGGAGTTCGGGATCGAGCGCATCGTAATGCCGACCAACGGCAATGCCGGTGCGGCTCTGGCCGCCTACGGCGCACGAGCCGGCATCGAGACGATCGTCATCTGCCCTTCGGAAACTCCGACGATCAACGTCACCGAGACCGCCGCTTATGGAGCGCGCGTCTATGTCGCCGACGGACAGATTGACGAGTGCGGTGCCCTCGTCGGCAAGGGGGCTGCTCAAGGTCTCTGGTTCGACTGCTCGACCCTCAAGGAACCCTATCGCCTCGAGGGCAAGAAGGTGATGGGTTTTGAGCTTTCCGAGCAGCTTGGCTGGGAAGTTCCCGACGCGATCTTCTATCCGACCGGCGGCGGCACGGGGCTCATCGGGATGTGGAAGGCTTTCGATGAGCTGGAGGCCGTCGGGCTGGTCGGCTCGAAGCGTCCGCGGATGTATGCAGTCCAGGCCGAAGGCTGCGCTCCCATGGTCCGGGCGTTCGAAGAGGGGGAGGAATTCGCCCGCAGGTGGGAAAACCCCGCGACGGTCGCGACCGGCATCCGGGTTCCCAAGGCGGTCGGCGATTTCCTGATCTTAAGAGCGGTCCGCGAAAGCGGCGGGGCGGGGATCGCGGTCTCCGAAGAGGCCATTCTTCAGGCCGTCGAAGATGCTGCGCGCGAGGACGGTTTTCTGCTGTGTCCGGAAGGGGGAGCCGTACTTGCGGGGTGGCGTCAGGCTCTCTTGCGCGGGCTTGTCGGCAAGGAGGAACGGGTGCTCCTCTTCAACTGCGCGAACGGCAACAAGTACCCGCTGCCGGATCACTCGAAGAGGCTGAGCCTTGCAAGTGCAAGTCCTGGGCAGCTCTGAGCGGGCGAAGCGCCTCGTTCTGAGGGCCCATAAACGAGTAAACCCCGGCAACCGAAGTTGCCGGGGTTCCATGCTTCGTTTGTCTTTCGACTCCCGAAGCACGAAAACAACAATACATGGCGATGCCGGTTGTTCCAGCGGATTCTGTCGGCCAGATGACAAAATCTGTGGACTGTTCGGTGCATAAGGCTGTGGGCGTTTGGGCGACTCGCAAAAAAGAGCCCCGCCGGGCGAACCTGGCGGGGCTCTTCCGTGCTTCCGATCAAATGATCCGCGTCATCAACAGAGCCGATGCGGGGACTGATGCCCGCGTCCGCCCCGGAGACACAGTTCGGTGGATCCGAAGCAACGGCGCGAGAACCCTTTCGCCCCAATTTTGTTCCTGCTGCCGATGACAGGGAAACGCCGCCTGCGGATCGCAAGCTACAACATCAACGGGATAAACACGCGCCTGCCGGTGCTGCTGCGCTGGCTCGAGGAGTTCCAGCCCGACGTTGCGGGTCTCCAGGAGCTCAAGTGCACGAGCGAGGCGTTTCCAAGTGAAGCCATCGAAGCGCTGGGCTACCGGGCGATCTGGCACGGGCAGAAGAGCTGGAACGGCGTTGCAATCCTCTCGAAGGCCGGGGAACCGGTCGAGACCCGGCGGAGCCTTCCGGGCGATCCCAATCTCGAACAGAGCCGCTACATCGAGGCGGCGGTCTGCGGCATCCTCATTGGCAATCTCTATGCTCCCAACGGCAATCCCAAGCCGGGTTTGAAGTTCGACTACAAGCTTGCCTGGATGGACGCGCTCAAGGCGCATGCGAAAGAGCTGCTGGATACAAAGCTGCCCGCGATCCTCATTGGCGACTATAACGTGATCCCGACGGACGAGGACGTCTACAAGCCCGAGCGCTGGGCCAAGGACGCGCTTTTTGCGCCGGAAGCGCGCAAGAAGTTCGCGGAGCTGGTCGGGCAGGGCTGGATCGATGCGCTCCGCAGGTTTCACCCGAACGAGCGCATCTATACCTTCTGGCATTACTGGCGGAACTCGTTTGAGCGCGATGCAGGTATCCGCATCGATCATGCACTTGTCAGTCCCGCGCTTGCCAAAACCCTCAAGGCTTCGGGCGTCAGCCGATCGCCGCGGGGCTGGGAGAAAACCAGCGACCATGCGCCGATGTGGGTGGAGCTCGAAGTTCCTTAAGGCCGGCCGGAAAAGCGGTGGCTCTGCGGCCTCAGCCTGCGCGATCTCATTTAAGCCGAGGATCCGCTGTCTGTGCATTCAGCGGGCTGCAACCATTGCCATCCAGAGAGCAGCGCCAGCTCGCCGCCGATGAGGCGGTCCCCGATGTCCAGCCGGTAACGCACGTTGGGCGCAAAGACCTTAGCGGCGTTGGCATAGGCCGCGGTCTTGGCAGCCTCGACGGTGTCCCCGGTTCCCGTCACGACGGCGGTCCAGCCATAAAGGCCAGCGGTCACCAAATCGGGGCCGCACGCGCCCACTTCTCCCAGATGCAGGTGCCGCTCGTCGATGTCGCCGATTATCACCGGCAAGCCCACCGGTGAATCCACTTCCTTGCGTGAAAGAGGCATCGGCGGGGTTGTGAGGACGATGCACGTCGAGAAACCCTTATGGGCTCCAAAGGAAGATGAAGCTGGCGAGATGAGGAGCTTGAAGAGCTCAGCCCAGCTGACCGCCTGGAGCGGCTCGAGAACGGCAAATCCCGGATAACCGAAGCGACACGTGAACTCGAGCGGCCAGATGCCGCTTTCGTTGATGATCGTGTTGAGGTTGACCCAGCCGACGTGGCCGGCCGCGCGAAACAGCGGCTCGAGCGGCTCGAGTGTCGTCTCGAACAATCGCTGCGAGCCGGTGAAAGTCGCGACGGTGCCCATCTCGCCGGTCAGCTCGCCCATGTTGCCCGCAAAAAAGCTCTTGTGTTCCCAGTCGACGCAGGCCGGGCGAAGAAAGCGGTTGCCGTTGAAATAGGCGCCGACGCCCGTCTCCACGCCCTCGACATGGTCCATGAGGATGAAGGCCTGTCCGTCGGGAACGCCCTTGACCTTGAGCAGCGCAGCGACGTCGCTGCCATCGGCAAGGGTTCCGACGAACGTCCCTGCGGCGGAATCACAGAGTTTGAATACACATCGGCGAGGTCGGGCCTTAAGATCTTCAAGAGCATCGGAAGGCCGGTTGAACTCCCGCACCTTTGCAATCTTGAGGTCCTGCCTCGCAAGAAGGTCCAGGGCGAAGGCTCGATCATTTTCGAGGCGATCGCCGAACGCACTTCCGCCCACGACGTTGAAGCCCTTGGCGCGAAGCTCGTCCTGAAGCTGTCCAAAGCCCACGGCTTCGAAGATGATGAGGCCATCCGGGCCGGCCTCCCGGATCCATTCCAGCTCGCCTTGCCAATCCGCCGCGCGTGGAACGAGGCCGTCCATCGTTCCCTGGGCGAGCGGCTCGCTGACCGTGACCTTGACCTCGTGCCCATCGCCCAGCAGCCGCAGATAGAGCGAACCAAGATCGCAGGTTTCGGTGATGCCGAGGATGCGCACGCCGGAATTGCTAGCAGGGAACTGGCCGGGGCGAAGCCTGTTTCAAGGCCTGATGGTGAGCGTGGCGCAGTTGCGGAGTTTCAGGGAGCCGCAGGAGCTCCTTTCCGACGAGGTCCAGCAAAAGCTCGCCAGGTGGAACCGTGATCGCCTCCTGCCGCGGCTGCCCGACGCGAATTGGCGCGGAGCCATTGACCATGATGCCGAGATGCTTGCGCTCCAACGGGACTTCCTCGATTCGCTGAGGCGGGACGTGGCCGAGCTCGCCTCCCGGGCTCCTTGCGAACCGCGGGCGTTCATCGCCTGGTTCGACAATCTGGAACGCGTCGGTGCTGGCCAACATGATCCCCTGTTCGGCTGGCTCGAACAGGAAGCAAGCCTCGAGCAGATGCGCTGGTATCTGACCCAGGAGGCCGCCGGGGAAGCCGGTTTCGAGGATCTCACTGCTTACGCCCAGGTGAAGCTGCCGGTTCGGATCAAGCTGGAGCTTGCGCGCAACTATTGGGATGAGATGGGCCGCGGGAACGCGAAGGGCATGCATGGCCCGATGCTTCACCGGCTGGTCGAGCGGCTGAACCTAAAGCCGATCATCGAAGAGACGGTTTGGGAAAGCCTGGCGCTTGCCAATGCCATGACAGCGATGGCGACTTCGCGCGATTTCGCCTGGCACGCCCTTGGTGCGCTGGGCGTATCGAGCTTACCGCGCCCGGGCGATCTGAAGCCGTTGCGGCGGGACTCAAGCGATTGGGGATGAGCGCCAAGGAGCGGCTATATTTCGATCTTCACGCCGTCCTCGACATCAAGCACAGCGCTGCCTGGAACGCTGAAGCGCTCGCTCCGGCGGTCGCGGAGGATCCGCGCCGGGCGGCGGCTATCGCCGAGGGCGCACTCATTCGCCTTCAGTGCGGCGCGCGTTGCTTCGAGCGCTATCGCAATGAGCTATGGTGAGGAACGATGACGCGCTCGTGGAGCTGCTTCATCAACTCGTTGACCGTCAGTATCACTTCACCTGCGTAACGCCCGCAACCCATGGGCGCGTCCTTTCAAGACCTGCTCCGGACGAGCCGGGACTGCGCGATATCTTCGGGTGGAACCGGCACTTTTTGGCTGCGCAGCTCGAGCCGGAGCTGCTGCGGCTCCTTGAGCGCAGCGGCTGTGTCGAGAAAAACGGTGACCAGCTGCGCAGCAGGGTGCGGGTCGCGAGCCTTGGCGGCCGGCTGTTCCTTCACTCCTCCTATCCAACGTCGAGCGACGACTCGGTCTTCCTTGGCCCCGACACCTACCGCTTCGTGCGATTTGTCCTTGCTCAGCGGCAAGAACTGGAGCGGGCGGCATGGCTTGTCGACATGGGTGCCGGCAGCGGCGCAGGCGGCATCCTCGCCGGCGCTGCTGCAGCCATTGCGCGCGTCACACTGGTCGACATCAATCCCGCTGCCGCGCGGCTTGCGCGGATCAATGCAATAGCTGCCGGGGCTGAAGCCTCCGTCCTCGTCTCGGACCAAATCCCTCGGGGCTGCGATCTCGTGATCGCCAATCCCCCTTACATGATGGATATTTCTCACAGGACCTACCGCGACGGCGGGGCAATGTTTGGCGGTGAGCTCGCAAGCCGATGGGCAAAAGAGGCGCTCGAAAGCCTCGGACCGGCGGGAACGATGCTTCTTTATACGGGTGCCGCCGTGCGTCGAGGCCGGCTACCGCTCGTGGAGTGCCTTCAGAACCTCTGCACCAAGGCCGATGCCACGCTCGATGTCGAGGAAATCGATCCCGATGTCTTTGGGGAGGAACTCGAAAATCCTGCCTATGGCGAAATAGAGCGGATCGCGGCTCTTGGAATTCGGATCACCAAGCGCAATTGAAGTTCTTGGGGGCGGGCCGGCGAGCATAGCGCGTTGGAGGTCGCCAACATGGTGGGTTTCAGCTCGTATCAAGGTCTGACCGAAGCCTTCGGGAGGTTTCGCCTTACCAGAAGGTCAAGCGACATCGGGAGCAGGTGCCGACCAAGGTGATGCCGGTTCCTCGACCGCGCCTCGCGAAAGCGCAGAGAGCAAAGTGATCGCTCAGATCGGTACGCTGCCGGAACAGGGCTGTTATGCGCCACTCCTGCCATTAGCTTGGCGAACAGCAGCCCTCCGAGTTGCCGCTGGCTCTCGCCTCCTGGATCGGTGGACAAGGGACATCGGCATAGGAACAGAAGACGCAGCAATCGCCGCAAAGGGGTTTCAGAACTGCGCCACAATGTCGGCAGTCGTAGAAATACTGGCACGCGTCTGTCGGCATCGTTTCCGTCGAGACACCGCCGCATTGCGGGCAGGTCAGAGTTGATTGGAGTTCGGCCACGGGTCCGGTTCAACCTTTCTGCTTTGCGGGGATCGCCTGCGTATTTGCCCTTAGGTCCCAGATGGCGATCGCAATCATGAGGGCAAGTCCGGGGTAGAGGAGCCATTCTATCGGCACGTCATAAGTCGCCATCAGCAGCGCGGCAGCCAGTACAAGCAAGGGTCCGACCGAGGACGTCAGTGACCACCTTCGACCCACGGCACGCCACATTGCCGGAATGCATCGGCGAGCGCCGCTTCGAGGTCGAGCGATTCCCAATCCATCATCGGATTCAGATGCTCGACGAGTTCCGGCAGCAGACACACGCCAAATCGCCTCACTGCACGGCTTGCCTTGTAACCAGCCTTGTGCTGATCGAAGCGCCAGTCCGGGTCTCGTGAGGTCTGGCCGACGTAAAGGCCCCAGCGTTCATTCCCTCTCGGGTCGTGCAACAAGATGACGTAGACGAAGTGGCGTGCGCCTCGTGCCCTGAATGTCTCAGCGCGAAGTTTTTGCGCCGAAGACATGGCTTTCTTCATCCAGTGAGGTCCGGCCATCGTCAGCTTGTGACGTGGCACTCCATCGCGTCTTTCGCAAATGCGACGCTAGTGAGCGGCGCAGAATCCGCTGCTGTGAAGACCGTTTGCGACGTGGACATCCGCGCAGGACCGCCGGTTCATGTTTCTCATGGGGATGGTGCCGGCTGAGGGATTTGAACCCCCGACCTTCGGTTTACAAAACCGCTGCACTACCACTGTGCTAAGCCGGCGAGCCATTGAAGGTTCATGGCACAGTCCCGTGCCACCTGCTGTTGCGATACGGTTTGCGGACAGGAAACGCCAGAGGCCTCCAACCGACCGGTTCTTCCTTCAGCAAGGAATATCGAAGTCGACTATCTGGCAAGCGGCGGCTGGTACTTATGACCCGGCGGTCAAAGGACGCCGAAGGTCCAGCCTTCGCTTCGAGCGATCTCTGGCGTCAGGCCATGAGGATTGAATGCGCGGGGTTCGGTGAGACTGAGCTGGCGCATGCCGGCGGCGGTGACGAGCGCGTCGGTCTGATGGTCGTTGGGTTCGAACCTTAGCCGCGCTGGCGGACTTCCAAGGCCTTCGAGCGCGCGGTTCAGGTCCACCCGGCTGCGCAGCTTCGCCCCGCTGAGGCCGGCACGGCGAAGGTAGATCCGCGTATAGATCTCCACCACGGCGCTTGCGTGATCCGGGAGCGGGTCCATTGGCCAGATCGCAACCTTGCCGTGGATCTTGTCGAGGAAGCGCATCCCCGAGAAGCTCGCCTTCGCGACCTGCGCCGCGCCAATCGCGTCATAAGCGCTTGCGGTCTTGCGGCCTCCTTGCGCGTTGAGCCTTGCATCGCACTGGCGGAAGCGAACGAAGTCGGCCTTTCTTCCGTCGGCAATGCCGAAATAGAAATGCGGTCTATGCGCGACCTCAAGGAAACTCGCGGCGCCAAGATCCTCGTCATCACACCTTCGATCGACATAGGACCAGAATTCGCGCGCTGTCCCGGGCACCTGGGGCTCGCCCGGCAGATATTCCCCGCGCTCGATGATCGGCGGGGCAAAGCTGAAATCGAAGCCGAAAAGCGTCGGCTCCTTGGCAGCGCGTTTCAGGAGCCAGGCGAGCACTTCCTTGCGGGACCAGGAATGGCCTGCCCGGATCAGCCGCGGAGCGGCTCTGCCCCTCGCTTCGGCGATCGCGATACCTTTGTGGCGCCGCCCCTTGGCGCCTGACCAGTCGATCGCGACATACGCTTCAAATTGCCTCACTTGCGCGTTTTGGGCCTGGGCTTGGCCTGAACGAAGTCCTTCGATCGCTCGATCACGTCCCGCACGCGTTCCTCATCCTTACTGTCGTAGCGGATGAGGACGCCCTCCCAGCCCACGTAGTGCGGCGACTGCCAGAATGTGTCGGGGTCGGTTTCCTTGAGCATCTCGATCGTGTCGAGGTCCATCGCGACCCCGAACGAGGTCTCCGCCTCATGGCTTGGAAAGAGGAATGCGCGGCCGTTGGAGGCGACCTTGACCGCCGGCTTACCGTAGCTGGTACCCTGCTCGGTGCCGGGGAGGCTGAGAGCAAAAGCGGCCGCCTCTTCGAACGTCATCAGACGAGCGGTGGCTGCTCATCCTCGGGCGGCACTGCCTGGCGGATGCGGCGAGGCGGCGTCGGCCTTGCAGGGGGCCCAAGGTCCCCCCAGCGCTCGAGGATCCTTCCTGCTGCATCGCGCCCGCCAAGGCCGAAGGCCAGCGCAGTCGCCACTGCCGCGGACCCGAGGATGAGGCCGAAGGCGAGGATCACGATCTGGTCGGCAAGACCCATGAAGGTGAGACCGATGGCGGTGAACAACGCGATGATCGCGTAGCGGACGATCGTCTGGGCAAAGCTGCCCTCGCCGGTCCCGCTGCCGACGAGGTTGGCGATGATCCGGGCAAGGAAGATGCCGACGACGATGATGAGCGAGCCAAAAATGACCTTGCCGCCAAGCTCGGTAACCTGTGCAAGGAAGATCGCGATCGTCCCGCCGCCGAGCTGCTTTGCAGCCTCGATCGAGGCTGCAAGGATGATCGCGATCATCGCGATGTTGGCAACGATCCGCGAGGGAAACGCGCTTGTCGGGAGAATGCCGGTCGACCGGACCGCGTCGTCGAAGCCCGTCGGGGGCAGGATCGCCTCGATGATCGTCTTGAGAAACCGGGCGGCGACGAAGGCGATCCCGATCCACAGCGCAGCGGCAAGAACCCGCGGGATCGCGGTAAGGATTTGGTTCAGCATCGCGGTCGCGGGTCCCGCGATCGCCTCGATCTTCAGCGCCTGGAGTGCGGCAATCGCGACCGGGATGATGATGAGCGCGTAGACGAGAACGCCGGCGGCACGGGCAAGGCTCGCCCGGGTCGCGCCCGGCGCTGAACCGGGCGGGACCGCCTCGGCCGATGGCCGGACCGTACCCTCGGTCGAACCGATGCCGATGCGCGCAAGGAGCCCATCGACATTGGCGGCGATCAGTACCGTCTCGACGAGGCGGCGCACGATCCGCGCGACGATGAGCCCGACGAAGAATATGAGGCCGGCGGCGATGAGGTTCGGGAGGAAGGCGAAGATCTCGGTAACGAGCTCGTTCACGGGCGCGAGGATCTGGCCGATGCCGAGAAACTGCAGTGCGGCCATGATGCCGACGAGCCAGATGATCAGCTTGGCTATGGTTCCAAGCTGGTGGCCGACGGTCTCGTCCTGCGGGCCGGTGACATGCCGCCGTAACGCTGGAGTCCGGTCGATCGCCTTTTGGATGATCCATTTGACGGTGCGGGCGACGATCCACGTCGCAACGAGGATCAGGATCGCGATCAGGACCTTGGGGCCCCAGTTCATCATCTGGGCCTGCCAGTAAGCGCTCGTGTCATACATGACGGTTTGTCCCTCCTCTTGGCTCCGCGCGGTTTAACCCGCGTCCTCATCCGTTTGTTTCAGCGCTTTGCGCCGCTTATCCCAATAGTCCAGACGCTCCTTGACGCGCGCCTCGAAACCCTTGTCGGTTGGCTCGTAGAAGGTCTCGGGCGCCATTTCGGAGGGCCAGTAATCCTGGCCTGAAAAGCCCTCGTCGGTGTCGTGGTCATAGGCGTAGCCCTTGCCGTAGCCGACGTTTTTCATGAGCTTGGTCGGTGCATTGAGAATATGCATCGGGGGCATGAGCGAGCCCGTTTCCTTCGCTGACTTCCATGCCCTTTTTTGCGCCGTGTACGCGGCGTTCGATTTGGGGGCGGTGGCGAGGTAGAGACAGGCCTGGACGATGCCGATCTCTCCTTCCGGCGAACCCAGGAAATCGTACATCTCCTTGGCTGCCAGGCATTGGAGGAGGGCGTTGGGATCGGCCATTCCAATATCTTCGACGGCAGCACGCGTGAGGCGGCGCAGCACGTAAAGCGGCTCTTCGCCCGCGACCAGCATGCGCGCTAGATAATAAAGTGCTGCCTGCGGGTCGGAGCCGCGGATCGTTTTGTGAAGCGCGGAGATGAGGTTGTAGTGGCCCTCCCGGTCTTTGTCGTAGACGGGCACGCGGCGATGAAGGAGTTCGCTAAGCTCGGCCGGGCCGAGCACGTCCTGGATGTCGATCGAGAACAAGGTCTCGACCTGGTTCAGGAGGAAGCGCCCATCCCCGTCCGCGCTCGCGATCAACGCCTCGCGGGCCTCGGGAGTGACCGGAAGACTTCGATCTTCGAGTGCCTCGGCCCTCGTTACCAGTTCATCGAGCGCTGCATGGTCGAGCCGCCTCAGGATAAGGACCTGGCAGCGCGAGAGCAGCGCCGCATTGATCTCGAAGCTCGGGTTCTCGGTGGTTGCACCGACGAGAGTCACCGTGCCGTCCTCGACATAGGGAAGGAAGCCGTCCTGCTGCGCGCGATTGAAGCGGTGGATCTCGTCGACGAAGAGGAGGGTCTGCTGACCCGCCCTTGCAGCGGTGCGGGCTTCCGCGAAGACCTTCTTGAGATCGGCGACGCCCGAGAAGACGGCCGAGATTGCAACGAAGCGCATGCCCACCGCACCTGCAAGGAGCCGGGCGATGGTCGTCTTTCCGGTGCCTGGAGGCCCCCAGAGGATCATCGAGGCGAGGCGTCCCGCCGCGACCATCCGGCCGATTGCCCCCGAGGGCCCGGTAAGATGCTCCTGGCCGACCACCTCGTCGAGCGTCGTTGGGCGGAGGCGGTCGGCAAGCGGTGCGCTTTCTGGCGGCGCCTCGCTCGCCCTCGTCGGGATTTTCTCGTCGGCAAACAGGTCGGCCATCACCCCCGACCATAAAGACCGCTCGGGAAAATGCACGAAAAAGCCTTGCCGAAGATGCAGCTAAGATATATCTTAGACACATCGAAAGGAGAATCAGATGCGACACAGGCATCATGGATGCGGCTCACGTGGCCACGTCGAAATCAATCTTCCCGAGGGACTGCTAGCAATGCGCGGCGGGCGCGGCTGGGAAGGCCGCTGGGGACCGTTTCACTTCGACTTCGGGGACGAGGGCTGGAGCGGCGGACGCCGCGGGCGGCGGGCGCGCCGGATGTTCGAAGGCGGAGAGCTAAGGCTCGTGCTCCTGAAGCTCATCGCCGACGAGCCGCGCCACGGCTACGACCTCATTCGCGCGATCGAGGAGCTGACCGGCGGCGAATATGCGCCGAGCCCCGGCGTTGTCTATCCGACCCTGACCCTCCTCCAGGACATGGGGTTCATCGAGGAGGCCGCGGTCGAGGGTCCGCGCAAGCCCTTCCAGGCGACGGACGAGGGGCGCGGCCATCTCGCCGAGCGCCAGCAGGAGGTCGAAGCCCTGTTCGAGCGGCTCAGCGACCTTGCGCCTCGATCAGAGCATACGGCCGGACCTGCGATCGGAAGGGCGGTCAAGAATTTGATGACTGCGCTCAGCCACCGCGTCGGCCGCGACGGCCTCGACGACGAGCTGCTTCACGAAATTGCGGCGATCCTCGACGAGGCGGCGCAGCGGATCGAACGCATCAAATAAATGGGGGCCGTTTATTTCCCGGTGATCCGCGACAGCCGCTGCCGCTTGACGATGGCGTGCTTGTAGGCGCGGATCACCGCCGAATTGATCGTGTCCCAGTCCATGTGCCTCGCATTTTCGAGCCCCGCGTTGCCGTGTCGGCGGCGGAGCTCGGGATCGCGGGCATAGGCTGCCAGCGCATCGGCGAACTCGTCGGGCTCCGTCCCGTCGACGAGCGTCCCCGTCACCCCCGACTGAACGAGGTTGGTGGCGCCCGTCGCCTCGGCGGCAATCACCGGTAGGGCGCAGGCCATGGCTTCGAGGGTTACGTTGCCGAAGGCCTCGGTGATGGATGGGTTGAGAAGGATGTCCGAGCTTGCAAGCGCGCGTGCGAGATCATCGCCCGTCTGCTCGCCGATGAAGATCCCCTGTGGAAGCTGTTCCTCGAACCATGGCTTTGCAGGTCCCTCGCCGATCACCAGCACCCTATAATTGAGCCCAAAGGTCGCAAAGGCGTGGACCGCCTCTGAAAAGACATCGAGGCCTTTTTCCATGACGACCCGGCCAAGGAAGGCGATGACCATGTCGTCGTCCTGCATCCCTAGCGAACGGCGCCACGCCATGTCGCGGCGATCGGGGTTGAACTGCTCGCGGTCGACGCCTCGGCCCCAGATCGCGATGTCGCGGTTCATGCGCTGTGCGCGAAGAATGGATGCCGTCGAGCGGGCAGGGGCCAGCACCACCTCGCAGCGGTGGTAGAACCGCCGCATGATGTCGCGCGCAAGCGGCTCCAGTGCCTGGAGGTGATAATAAGCAAGATAGGTATCGAAACGCGTGTGGACCGACGCGACCGCGGCAATCTTGTGCTTCCTTGCCCAGGTCACGGCCCGGTGCCCGACGATATCGGGGCTCGAGACGTGGACGACATTGGGCGCGAACTTCTCAAGGTCGCGCTTGACCCGTGCCGGCAGGGCAAGCGGCAGCCGATATTCCGAACGCCCCGGAATGGGGACTGCAGGGACCTCGACGAGGTCTCCAGTCGGCGGGAACGCGGGCTCGGCGACGGTGGGCGAATAGACCCGCACCGAAACACCCTGGCGCAACAGATATTCGACCAGCCGGTTGAGCGCCTGGTTGGCACCGTCGCGCACGTAATTGTAATTGCCCGAAAAGAGGGCAACGCGAAGGTCACTCGTCTGCACGGGTCGAGGCTGTAGGGGTTTCTTGGTGAGCGTCAAAGTCGGATTGCCGCCGATCGCCCCGTCCGATGCCCGGCTGTTCGTTCTTGGAAGCCTTCCCGGTGATGCGTCGCTTGCTGCCCGGCGCTATTATGCGCATCCGACCAACCAGTTCTGGCGGCTCCTTGGCGTAGCGATCGGTGAAGATCTGGGGGCGCTCGATTATGAAGGGAGGCTTCGAAGGCTTGCGCAGCGCCGGGTCGGCCTCTGGGACGTCATTGCCTCGGCAAGTCGGGCGGGCAGCCTCGACCAGTCGATCCGGCGAGCAGAGCACAACCGCATCGCGCACCTTCTGGAGGATTTTCCGGATCTTCGGGCGATCGCCTTCAACGGCTCCGCGGCAGCGGCCGCCGGGCGCAAGCTCATCGCCCGGCCGCCGCCTGGTCTTCAACTCATCGATCTTCCCTCATCGAGCGCCGCCAACACCCGCGCCTTCGAGGACAAAGCCTCGAGCTGGGCTCGGCTGTCGCAATTCCTGGCATCGTGAAAAGCGTTTTTGAAGGTTGCAAGGCGCGTACTTGGCGCCATGATCAGGAGGATGACCACGACTGATGAAGAAGAAGCCGACAGCGACAAGAGGCTGTCGATGGTCGACGAGGCACTCGTCGCCGGAACGATCGCGAACACCAACGGCCTCTTGGTGATCCTCGCCAAGCTCGTTGCAAAAGGAGTGTTCGAGAGGGCGGATCTCCAGGCTTTCTCCGATTCCTATTCAAAGCCCCTCGACCATGTCGGCATGCGTGAGAATGAACTCGTCACCCAGATGCAGGACCAGATGGAATCGACGCTCGCCGAGCTCATGCGTTTCTTGAGCGAGCGCGAGCGGGACTAGGCAATCCCCATGATTGACTAGCGCGGTCCGAGCCCACATATGGCCGCCTCGCTTCAGCGCATGGCCCCTTCGTCTAGCGGTCTAGGACGTCGCCCTCTCACGGCGAAAACACGGGTTCGAGTCCCGTAGGGGTCACCATAGTCAAGCGGTAAGTCGCAATAGTCCCAAGACTTTATCGTTGGCAGCTCAAAACGTTACCACGATCTGCCCCAACTCTTTCTGCGCTCTGGTGGGTCCTAATGGAGCGCCATGAGCCTTTGTGGGACGTGACCTCTTTTCGTGCATGTCGTTTACAGCGACAGGGTCCAGGCCCGCGTCGCTGTGTCATAAAGCCTGCTTCGGCTGGAAAGTAGACATCCGCGTGGTAATCATTCGTCATGGAGACGAACATTGGGCAGCCAGCCCAACGGGTGAGCGAAACACCGGTCGAATCAGGGGTCGACGGAGTTCAGCCTGTCCCTCGGCACACGGGTCATCTGCGCTTTGATGTCATCATCTCGCTGACCGCAATCTTCATTTCAGCCGTATCGTTGTTTGTGGCGATCGAGCACGGCAAGACCGAGCGCGATCTCGTCGCGGCGAACGTCTGGCCCTTTCCGCGTGCGATTCTCAATAACGGCTATGACAAAGGGCGCGCCATCGCCATCGGTGTGTCAAACGGCGGTGTCGGACCAGCGAAGATCCGCAGCTTCGAACTGCTTTATCGCGGGCGGCCGATGAGATCAGCGATCGATCTCATGCAGCGCTGTTGCGGCTTGTCGAGAGATCCCGGGGCTATACGATCTACGCTACCTCCCGGATCCTTTACCTATTCGCTCGTGGATGAGACCGTCTTAAGGCCGGGCGAAGAAAATTCCGTCCTGTTACTGCGGCGTTCGCCAGCAGCTCCAGATCTCTCAAATCGAATGGCGTCCGAGATTCGGGAGGTCACATTTCGCGTCTGTTATTGCTCGGTGCTCGACCAGTGCTGGATGAGCGATCTGAGGAGCACGCGCACGGAACCAATTCGTCAGTGCGGGCCAGCCGAGCATCCCTACGACCCGAACGGCCGGTGAGTGCGGCAAAGCGCCTGCTTTGGATGGAGAGAGTTTTTGTACCCGGGCGCCGTGGACAGACCTTTCGCTGCTGCCGGAGATCGCGTTACTCCGTGTGGGCTCCGGGGACGCAGTCCCCCCGGCTCAGTGGCGGCGGCGCATCAGCTCGGAGCTTGAGGCGCGGCGTCAGTTGCACCAGCCGGCGGACATAGGCGTCGGTGAACACGGTCGCGCACCTGCGGCTGAGATGCGAAAATTCGGGCAGCACGAGTTTCTGCGCCTGCGGCAGGTCATCGGCGTGGATCCCCTTCGCATTCGTCCCGATCAGCAAGCGATCCCAACCGAGCTTGCGCGGAATGCTCTTTTCCTCGTTGACCCGCAATTCGGGCGCTGAAGGCGGGCGAATGAAGATCACGTCCCCGCCGCGCGCACGTATCCGCTGCACTGCCTCAGCGCTCCGATAGATGATCTTGTTCGCCACGGCGGGCGGAAGGGGAGGCCTCTTGAAACCATGCCAGGCGTAACGCGCGTGGCTTTGGAGGTAAGGGTCCGTCTCGATCCGACTCCACATGAAGTACTGCCGGCCGGGGAACGTCTCGGAAATCTTCCAGACATCGTCGTACGGGCTGTCGGTGCCTTTGCGCCAGCCATTGTCGAACCGCGGCACCCAGCGGCTGAGGCGATAGTCCGAATCCAGAAATGCCAGATGATTTTGCAGCCAGCGGTCCAACCACAGGCCGCTCAATTGTGCCGGCTTGTCGTTCTTGTTGAAGCTTTTGAGATAGGGGCCGCCGATACCGACTCCCTGCGGGCGAAAATAGCTCGTGTCGGCCATTCCGACGATCAACAGACCTCTGAACTTGGGGTCGTTGGCGAAGTTTTCGAGCAGAGCCCGGCCATTGGTGCCGACGATCGCCGCCTGGACCGGACGAACGCCTGTCAGTTGCTCGAAGCGGTCGAGATCCGTGTCGAACAGGATGCGGCTGTCGCCGACGATTGCAACCTTGCCAAGATCGGCCGCCCGGCGTGCTTCGGCCCACGCCTGCGGACTATCGTCGATGTCACCGGCACGAAGTCCGAGGTTCGTTCGCGCATTCCATTCCCACGCGATTGTCATCAGGGTCACTGCAGCGAAGGTCACCGCGCCCAACTTCACCCACGGACGCAGCGGGATGTCGCGCGTCGGTACCGGCTGCGCCTGGCCCGGGCGGTTCGACGCGGTCTGCCTCAGCCCAGCAGGAAGCGCGCCCTCGCGGACCCCGCGGACTTCGGCATCGCGGGCCTCAGAATGCGAAATAGATGAAGGCACTGCCCTGCCCCTGCTCGACGATCACTGCGAAAAGCAGGAGCGTCCAAATACCGGCAATGGCCACCGGCGAAGTCCGTTCGATCACGGCTTCCAGTGTCGTGTTGCGCATGGCCAGGTGAGTTCCGAAAATCCCCGACACGATTAGCAAGACGATGATCATTGGTCCCGCCGCGATTAGTGGATCGGGCTTTGCCTGCATCCCTGCCATTCCCTTCAGCAGCAGTCCGGCGCCCGCGAAGGTTTTTGCACGGAAGAACACCCAAGTGATGTTGATCAGGAGGAACGTCAAAAGCGCAAGTCCAAGCAACGACGCACGGCCCGGCGAGAAACCCTTGAACCGCGCCCGAAGCCAGCGCTCGATCGAAAGATAAAGTCCGTGAAGACCACCCCAGACCACAAACGTCCAGCTGGCTCCATGCCAGAGGCCCCCCAGAAGCATCGTCCCCATTAGTGCCGCGTAGGTTCGCGCCTGGCCGTGACGGTTGCCGCCGAGCGGGATGTAGAGATAGTCCCGCAGCCAGCTCGACAGCGTGATGTGCCACCGCCGCCAGAAGTCCGAGAAGCCGATCGCTCCATAGGGGAAGCGAAAGTTGTCAGGCATTGCAAAACCGAGGCACAACGCCACTCCGATTGCCGAGGTGGAATAGCCCGCGAAGTCGCAGAAGATCTGCCCGGCGAACGCCAGTGTCGCGGCCCAGCTGTCGAGCATCCCCGGGTTCTTGCCGGATGCGTCGTAGACTGCCTCTACCACTGGCGCGAGGAAGCCATCGGCCAGCACGACCTTTTGAAAAAGTCCCAGAGTCAGCAGAGCAAGGCCGAAAAAGATCTGGTTAGGCCTTGCTTGCCGCGGTTCCTGAAACTGCGGAACCAGTTCGGTCGGCCGCATGATCGGTCCGGCGACGAGGTGCGGGAAGAAGGTGACGAACAAGGCGTAATTGAGGAAGCTCCCCGCCGGCTTGGAGCGGCGCAGGTAGACGTCGAGCGTGTAGGAGAGGGTGGCAAAGGTATAAAAGCTGATGCCGACAGGAAGCACGATGTCCCATCCCGGCGGATGATAGACAACGCCAACAGCTGCAGCGAGGTTCACGAAGTTGTTGAGGAGGAAGCCGCCGTATTTGAAGTATCCGAGCATCCCGAGGTTCACGACGACGCTCGTCAGCATCCACAGCTTTCGCGTGTGCTCGCGCTTGGCGCGGACCATCCATTGCGCCGCCCACCAGTCGACCACCGTCGAAATCCACAGCAGGATGACGAACGGCGGGTTCCATGCCGCGTAGAAGAGATAGGAGGCGATCAGCAGATTGATCTTCTTCTGCTGCCACGAGAAGAAGGGCGCATAATGGAGTGCCATTACGAGCGCGAAGAAGACCAGGAACGTGAGCGAATTGAAAATCATCGGGCGTGCGCCCGGGCAACCCCATTGATCATGCGACAGCCTTCCCCCTGAGGCGTACGCGCAAGCCCTGCTGAACTCTGCAGCGCGGCGCGGGGACACTCTCACGCTTCCAGCTCCCCGGCAAGTTGTTCCGCGGGAAAGCGCGGGTCAGCACACCAATCTGTGACTTGGGGGACAAGGTGACATCGAACCCAGCGCCATGCGAGCGTTCACTGACGGACGCGGATGATCGTCTTTCCCGGGTGTCTTTCTCTTGAATTGAAGGCAGCGACCGCGTCGCCGAGCGTCGCTACAGTGCCGATGTGGGTGCGCAGCCGTCCGTCGCGCACCCGCTGGACGATCTCGTTGAGCTGGGCACGATCGGCCTCGACGACAAAGTCGATCGCCAGGCCGCCGACAGGTCGCACCTCGACCGGCCCGACAATAGAGACGATCGTTCCTCCCCCTCGAACAAGGCGCGCGGATCTTTTCCCAATGTCACCGCCGATGAGGTCGAACACCAGGTCGACTTCGCCAACGGCTTCCAACGCTTCGTTGTCGAGGTCGATGAACTCGTTCGCGCCGAAATCGAGTGCCGACTGGCGGTCGGCCGCCCGTCCGGTGCCGATGACGTACGCGCCGAACTCATGTGCCAGTTGCGTCACCATCGATCCGACCGCGCCGGCCGCGCCGTGAGCGATGACGCGCTGCCCTGCCCGAAGGCCGCCATGGATGATCAGTCCCTGCCACGCGGTCAGGCCTGAGATCGGCAGACTTGCGCCCACTGTGAAGTCAACGTCGTCTGGCAGTAGCGCCAGGTTGCGCGCCTCGACGGCCGCGTATTCAGCCAAGGTGCCGTCGCGATACCAGTCAGTGAGACCGAACACCCGCTGCCCCATCGATAGCCCCGTCGTCCCATAACCGACGGCGGTGACCACTCCGGCCAGCTCATGCCCGGGGATCGACGGTGTTCGGTCACGGCCAAGCCGGTCCGTCCAGGTCGAGGGCCACGCCAGCTCGGTGCCCACGAAGCCCGACGCATAAACCTGGACGACGACATCGTTTATCGCCGGTGACGGCTCGGGCCGCTCCACCAGTTGCATTGCGGCTGTTCCCGCCGACTGGTCCGCCACCGCTATGGCCTTCAATTGTCGCCTCCTCGCGTCGAGGGCTCTACTGCTCGGCTCCGATCAAGCCGTTGTAGCCGGTCACGACGCGGCGCTCTGGCTTCTGTCTAACGACGATGCAAGCACGCATCAAATCGCAGCTTTGGGTGGAAAGCTGACATTAACGGCGCTTCCAATGGCGAGCCCGGCTCCTCCCTCGGCCAGTGTGCAGCAACTCCAAAAACATCAGGCACGGCTCTGCCTCCGGCGGATAAAGGCGCTTATTTTGTCTGATCTATGTTAGAATATACGGCGAATCGCTGAGCGAGAGCTGACTTGCTGGTTCGTTTTCGAAAGTTGCGGACATCATCGATGTACCCCCGCCTGCGTCACATTGTGTCTTTGCTCCTGTAGGACACGTCCGATGCCGCACCGCGCACGAAACGACTTTAACGGCGACGGCCGGAGCGACGTCTTCTGGCAGAGCCTACCTGGCCAAGATTGGGAGGTCACCGATTGGCTTGGGCAGGCCAATGGCAGTTTCTCAACCAACTTCGCCAATGCTGCCGATCACGTTCAATTTCCTTGGCTCTTTGCAGGCGTCGGCGACTTCAACGGCGATGGCCGAGACGACGTGTTGTGGACCGGTCCGAATTACCTGGTCGGGAATTGGCTCGGCCAAGCCAGCGGCGGCTTTTCCAGCAATTTTGCAAATTTCCTGGGCGAAGTCGGACCAGGATGGACAGTCCGGGGTGTCGGCGACTTCAATGGAGACGGGCGGGCGGATGTCCTGTGGCAGGGAGGTAGCCAAGTTACGGATTGGCTCGGGCAGACGAACGGCGGATTCGTCAGCAATTTCGAAAATGCCGATTACCAGCTAGGTTCTGAATGGTTTGTGGCGGGGATTGGCGACTTTAACGGCGACCGACGTGACGACATTCTCTGGCGAAACTCAAACACCGGGCAAGTCACTGACTGGCTCGGACAAACTAATGGAGGCTTCGTCAGCAATGTCGCGCACGCAAACGGCGTCGTAGCAACGGATACGACATGGGGTATCGTCGGTACCGGCGACTTCAATGGAGACGGCCGGGACGATGTGCTCTGGATGCGCTATTCGGACGGCCTCGTAACGGACTGGCTCAGCCAACCCGACGGTGGTTTCGTCAGCAACTTCGCGAATGCTACCCACCATGTTGGAGCAGATTGGCATCCTGCTGGGATCGGTGATTACAACGGTGATGGTCGCGACGACATCTTGTGGCGAAACTCATCAACAAGCGAGGTAACTGACTGGCTTGCACAGCCGGACGGCGGCTTTGCGAGCAACTTCGCGAACTTTGTTGCGCATGTCGACATGGCTTGGGTCACTCTTCCCTACTACCATTGAGGAAGACTTTTCGTTCACATTCAGCGGGCCGGGCAAGCTCGTTGATTATTTTCAATCCCCCTCGCACATCACGGGCTCTCGCCCCCAAGGCGTGAGCGCAATGGGCGGAGTGTCGTTTGCGGCAGGAATGGGTCGAAAAGTGCCACTGAAGCTGGATCCTGCGGAACTTGGCCCAGAGCCGGAGCAGCCTTAACCGGTCTTTCGTGGTCGATGTGTAGTGCGGCCCAATGATCAGAATGCAAACTGTGCAAACGCCCCATGGGGCAGATAGTGGGGGCGAAATTGGTGGCTGGCTGCTCCTGTTCATTTTATGGCTGGGAGTGATCGGGCCACTATATTCGCTTGGCCTAAATGGGTTCTTCGTAATGCGCTGGCGGGCAATGTATCCCGAAGCGGCGGGCTATTACGTGTCGTGGAACTTCTGGTGTTTCATTGCCGCGCGGGAAGGAAGCAGGATGCTTGCGGCGACGGTTATGGTTGCCCGGCGTTCAGCCGATGCGGTCTGGTTCGCGGTATTCGTCATGTGGTTGTCCGGGCCGGTGCTGGTGACGGGAACCTGGTTGCTTTCTGAAACTGTGATCATGCCCTCAGCGCTTGTCCGTTCGACTGCAATCGCTGCTGCCTCAACCATTTACTTACTGCGGTCCGAGCGAGTTCGCGCAATCTACCGGTTTTCCCTGGCGCCAGACCTGCCGGCCCAAAAAACGGCTGGTGGCTAACGGGAGAATGGGTCGACAGCAGACACTGATCCACCGGCAGCTTTGAGGGCAAAGCTGACATGGACTGCCTGAACGGCGCGGGCCCGCGGCCATATCTTGTTGTGCGAAAATCGCTTTGAGGGCATTCCGCTCGAAGGGGGCAGGATGGCGAGCATCTTCCTCAGCTATGATCGTGACGACGAGGTGCGTGCCCGTCCCATTGCGGCGTTCCTCGAGCGCGCCGGACATTCCGTGTGGTGGGATCGCCAGATCAGAGGCGGGCGAGAGTTCGCGTCAGAAATCGAGGCAGCCTTGGAGGCTGCTGAGAGAGTGGTCGTGCTGTGGTCGGAACGAGCCGTCAAATCGGCATGGGTGCGGGATGAAGCCGCCGTAGGGCGGGACACCGGACGGTTAGTTCCGGCAAGCTTGGATGGGACGCCACCCCCGCTTGGCTTCAGGCAGTTCCAGACAATCGATCTTTCAAGAACGAAGGGGCGAGGTCGATCGCCTCAGCTTCAGGCGCTGCTTGAGGCTGTAGGTCAGCAAACGACCGAAACTAAGCAGTCGAGTTCGGGCACGGGATCCGGCTCGCCGAGGCGCCCGTTGCTGATCGCCGGCGCGCTCCTTTTCCTGCTTTCATGCGCGGCTGGAGTAATCTGGCTTTGGAGATCGCAGTCGTTGGCTGAGCAGCCTCGGATTGCGATCGCGCCGGCGGACGGCTCGCCGCTGTCGCGGCAGGTAGCGCATGATGTGGCGCTCGCCCTTGCCAATCTGCCTGGCGGTGACTCTCCGTCATACGAGCTGCTCGAGGCTTCAGATGGTCAGACGACAAAGGCTGACCTGGTTCTCACTACGGGCGCCACCGAGGCTGGCGGCCGGGAACGCCGCGATCTCGCACTTCGCGCCCCGAACAAGGCCATTCTCTGGTCAGCTTCGATAGCCCAATCAACGGCAGCCTCAGCAAATTTGCGTGAGCAACTGGCGGTGCAGGTTGAGCGTGCCCTCTCTTGTGCCGCAGAGGCGTTGTCCTACCGGCGTGAAAGCATCCAGCAGGACACGCTCAAGCTTTATCTGGCCGGCTGCACGACCTTCGATAACGCCTATGGGGCAAACGCCGACAATTTCGAGAGGATCAAGCTGTTCGAGCAAGTCATCGCCAAGGCCCCGCATTTTGGGCCCGCTTGGGCAAGGCTGCTTATCTCGGAGGCCGATGAGTTGTCATCGGTAGATGACCTGTCCGCCCTGCAGGCTACGATCTCTTCTCAGATCAAGCGAGCGGACGCGTTGGGCCTGGATTTTGGGGAGCTCTATGTCGCGCGAGCGGCGGTGCTTTCGCCGGCCGACTTCGTCGGGATCTTCCGAAGCTTCGATGAAGGGATCAAGCGTCACCCGGACAATGCGAGCCTCGTTCGGTCGAGAGCCGAGCGCTTTCTCTATGTCGGCCGAATGAACGATTCGGTGGGCGATGCTGCGCGCGCTGTCGAGCTCGACCGTCTTTCGCCCGCGAACCAGGAAACGCTCGTGTCCTCCTATGCCTATGCGGGTAACACCGACGCCGCCTACGCCCAGCTTAGAAAGGCGGAACAGCTTTGGCCCGGAGCTGGGGCGATCGTCAACGCTCGCTATCGCCTCGACGTTCGTTACGGCGATCCGAAAGAGGCCTTGGCGCTATTACAGGACCCTACTCTACAAGGCCCAATGCAGTCCGAGCAGGCGGCCTTCATTCGGGCGCGCCTCGACCCCACGCCGGCGAACATCGAACGGGCCATCGCAGAAGACCAGAAGATCTATCAGCAATACCCAGCCTTCATTGCACCGATCGTTCAGACACTCGCGCAATTCGGCCGGATCGACGAGGTTCTCGATATACTACTGCACTATAAGGGTGGTGATCTAAGCGGCCTTGCAGCCGAGGTCCTATTCCGCCCTGCGTTTCGCGATGTTTGGCGCGATCCCCGTTCGATAGCAGCGGCTGCGCATCTCGGACTGCTTCACTACTGGAAAGCGACCGGCAAATGGCCAGATTTCTGCGCCGACCCGGCCTTGCCGTACAGCTGCAAGAAGGAGGCGGCAAAGTACCGCGTCTAAGCTGGAGCGAGGCCGGTGTTCATGCTCTTGTGTGTCGGGATTCAATAGCTGTTAGTTCTGGAGTGCCAGCTTGGGTCGGAAGCAGACACCCCGCTAACGGCAATCAAAAGCTGGGATTGCCCGTGCAAGCCTAAGCGCGACGCAGCTCTTGCAACTCTCTCACAACTGCTATCAGCAGTTCAGTGACAGCGTCGTAAGCGGCCACTGCTGCTAGGTGCGGATGCTCGTTGGCATTTTCCACGAGTTTCGACCGGTTGTGAGCAACAGTTTCCTCCAGCTCGCGGACGTCAGCCATTCATGCCTCCTTGCTTTCCGACAAGCATAACTTTGTGAGCCCCTCTAATGTCCGCAAAGCGTGGAATGCAGACAATAGGCGGTGACCTATCGACGATGCTTTCAACCCTGCCTTAGCATCTCCGATCGATTGATGGATGGCGGAACGGCGACCAACGCATTAGGCGGCAGCGATCGGAACCCTCAATATGAACGTCGCCGCGAACACGGCTGCCATTGGGACGCTCAATACGACCGTAACCGCGCAGGGTACGACGATTGCGACTCACACCACCCAAATCGCGGCCTTGCAGGCGAGTGACGCCACGCAGAACAACCGTCTAACCACGCTCGAAGCGGCGTCGATTAGTATCGGCGATCAAATCGACCGCGTGGCCGACCGGGCAGCAGGGGGAACAGCGGTTGCGATCGCCCTCGGCGGCAATGCATTCCTTCCCGGGAAAAACTTCAACCTGACGGGCAACGTCGGCGTATATCGCAGCAAGGTGGCAGCGGCTCTCCAACTCGGTGCAATGATCGGGCCCAACGCTGCATTGAACGCCGGTTTGGCAACCGGATTCAATCATGATGGCAAGGTCGGCGCGCGTGCGGGCTTCACCTTCGGCTGGTGATTTCATCGACCCGGAAGCTTTTTTCAATGCGTGAACGGGAAGTGGGATTTAGACGGGAAGTGGGTGGAAAGCTGCCGTTGGCTCTCAGCGCGGCGCTCCCCCCTTTCTCCGACGTTTCAATGGTGAATGTCATCTTGCAGTCTGAGGCAATCAGATCGGGATGAATGTCCTTTAACCTTCTTTCCACTGCTCTGAGACCTGCTGCTGATATCAGGAATTGGGCGATGCCGGCTCAGGAGCTGGCGAGTGGCAGCAAACAGGAGACGAGAAATGGTTCGATTCATGATTTCCGCGGTCGCAGCACTTGCGTTGGCCACGACCGCAACGGCGGCTACGAAGCCTGCACCTGCAAAGGCTGCGGCGACTAAGTCCATCCAGTGCAAGGACGCGAAAGGCAAGTTCATCAAGTGCCCTGCGCCTGTCGCCAAGGCGGTGGCCAAATCGCCAGTGGCCGTGGCACAGAAGAGCACCGTCAAGACCAAGGTAGCTGCCAAGCAGTGCCGTGACGCGAAGGGCCGCTTTGCAAAATGCGGTACGCCTGGCGCGAAGTAGTGACTTCCCCGGGGAGCTACGGCTCCCCGGCTCTCTCGGCCATTCTCGAAAGGGTCTCGCTCGATCTGTGATCTTCGGTTGCGGCGAGCTCGTGGAAACCCCAAAAGGAATGGGACCTCCGAGCCGAGCGCGTCCAAAGCAAGCTGACCCGCTTGCTGCGGGCCAGCTCACCGCGGAATTTCGTTAGTCCGGATTAGGGCCCTCGCGGTCGTTCTCGAGCACCTTGCCGGTGCGAGCGTCAACACCGACCTCGAACGTCTTTCCATGGTTCTTGATGTCGAAGGAATAGCGAAGGCCGGTGCCGCCGCGCTCTTTCTCAAGCTCCTGGTCTGTGATCTGACCAGGATGTGCCGCAAGCGCAGTCGAGCGTGCCTGTGCGAGGGTGATCTTCGCCAGTGGCAAGAGATTCGCACCCGCAAACTGGCTGGGCACTGCAGCAAGCGCGCCAGTCGCACCAATCGACATGGCAGCGGTGAAACAAACCAGTTTGATCATTGGACTCTCCGAAGGCGGAAAATGCCTCGCCTCTTCAGATAGTTGATCTCAACTGTAGGGCGACTGAACCACGCCCATCATTCAGCGCCAGGGGGCCTGCATCTTTGCTCAGTTACGCGATAGAGGTTGCGCTCAACGGCGATGATGATGATGGCTCAGACTGCCGAGCAAATCAGCCAATTGCGGCCTTCGGTCAGGTCTCTTCGCGTGGCCAGGAGGCATGCAACCGTTGTGTTTCCTGGCCAGTCCCGGCGGGCAGCCGCCAACGCCGTAGCCGACAGGATAATGCGCGCTCCAGTCGTGTTCCTGCTGCGGGCGCTCGAAGCCCAGGCCATATCCATGACCGTTTCCGTTTCCGTTTCCGTTGCCTGGCCTGGCCCCGGCCGGCGAGGCAAACACAAATGCAGCGGCGGCCGCGAAGATGAATATGTGTCTCATAGCCCCAACCTTGTGGCGGCTATTCATTGACCGTTCCGTTCCCAGAGATGGTTACCGAGAATCGGCCAAGCCCGGTTTCTAATGAGCGCTGTGAACCGCGGCGACCTTGTGCGCCCATGGCCAACCAGGGAGCCTGATACGCTATTGGCAGAAATGAGTTGAAAGCTGACACTTACTCAATGGCAGCTTTGGGTGGAATCCAGGCATTCGGCCACAGGCTGCTCTGCACATCGCAAATGACGTAATAAGCACATGGGGAAGGGGCGCCCATGACCGTCTTCGAGTTCGTCTTTTCGCTGTACAGCCTGTTATTCGGGCTCGCGATCGCGCAGGTCTTTGCGGGCTTCGGCAATACGCTCCAGGAGCGGCACAAGCTCAAGGTCGGCTGGCTGACCCCGCTGCTCGGCCTGTTTGTGATTCTCGATCTTACTTCCTTCTGGGAGATCGGGTGGCAGCTGAGGAATTTTTTCCAGCGCCCCTATTTCCTGGTCCTGATTGTCTGCGTCCTCCTGGCCGGCATCTATTATCTGGCTGCGCGGCTGGTCTTCCCGCGGAACTTTGAGGAGTGGCCGGACTTCGACGTCTACTATTTCGGACACAAGCATTGGGTGTTCGGCGGGATTTTCCTGTGTAACGTTGTCGCAGCGGCGGTCCTCTTTGCAATGGGCAGCCCGTTCATGCGCTTGCCGCTCGGTTTCGCGAACGACGTCACCTATTTCGGCCTGCTGGTTCCATTGCTCCTCGTGCGAAGCAAGCGAGCGAGCATCGTCTTGCTGCTTCTCATGCTGTCGAGATATGTCGTCTTTCCAGTGCTCGGCCTTCTCGGAATAGGAGTGCACAGCCACGTGTTCTGACATTGCTGCCTCACATCTGATCTCTGCGCTGGTGGCGAGCTGCCGTTAGCCGCAGCTGGTCACACAGAGGATCCTGACAGCGTCAGATGCTGGGAATGTTGAGCTGACTTACGATCGCCCTGAAGCGCGGATCGTCGCGGAGCGGGTCCAACAGGGGATCTGTCGCAAGCAGCAGCAAGCCGGGGTCGCGCACCTTCAGCGCCCGCTGCAGCTCGGCGATCGCTTCGTCTTGGTTTCCCATGTCGGCCAGTATCTCGGCATATTGATAACTGCCGCCCTTGCCATTGGCCTTGCGCATGTCGTTGACGATCGCGGCGGCGCGCGCGCGGTCCTTAGAACGGTTCGCTACGACTGCCCGAACCACGAAAGAGGTCGGGAAATTCGGGGGCAGTTTCTCGGCTTCGTGGATTGCCTCCAAATCTTTTCCTGAAAGCAGAAGGGACATCGCCAGCCCTGAGCGGGGCCCGGTCGCGTCCGGGTTGAGCGCCAGGAATTTCCGGTAGGCCGCTATTGCTGGCTGATAGCGACGAGCAACGAGATTCAGATCCGCCTGGGTAGCGAACAACCGCGGATTGAGCGGGTCGCTGTCGGCAGCGGACTGCAAGATTGCCTGCGCCCGCGCGAAGTTCCCCATGCGCGCCACGAAACTGGCGATCCCAAGCCTCGTGAACGGCGACAGCCCCGGGAACTGCAATGCGCGCTGATACTCCGCCCAGGCCGAAAGGTAATCGACTGCCGAATTTCGATTGAATCCCAATGCCAGATGGCCATCGGCAAAATTTGGTGCGAGCGAAATCGCTTTACGCGCACTCGCCGCTGATTGAACCAGGTAGCGGTTCAATTCGTCTGTCGAATTCGACTGATAGATGGCCAGCCTCGTCTGGGCGAGCGACTTGCCAGCGTAAGCAGCGGCATAATTCGGGTCGAGAGAGATTGCGGCATCGAACAACGCAATTTGAGATTCCAACGCGGGCTTGGTTAGCTCCACGATCGTGTTGGCCTTGAGTAACAAATCCTGTGCAGCGGCGTTTTTCGTGCCCCCAAGTTCCAATGCGGCCTTTTCCGCTTCGTCGAGCTGGCTGCGGAGCTGCTCGACCACCGCCTCTGCAATGTCCGTTTGAATTTGCAGCAAGTCGCCGTTCGTCCGATCGAATGTCTGCGACCATTTTTCGACGCCGTCCGCGCCGTTCACCAGCTGCGCGCTGACACGGATCATCGAGGAGGAGCGGCGGACGCTTCCCGTCAGGACACTGCCGACGCCCAGCTTCTTTGCCACCGTTTCCGCGTCGTCATTGCGAACGGCCTCGGATGAGGTCCGGCCGATGACCTTGAGGCCGCTGATCCGCGCCAGCGCGCTCCGCAGCTCTTCGGCCAGCCCATCGGAGAAATAAGCCTGCGCCGGATCGCCCGACAGGTTTGCAAAGGGCATGACGACGACGCTGCGCGCATCGGCCCGTCCTGCCCGCAGGAAGTACCAACCCGCGCCTCCAGCGGCCACCACGGCGACCAGGCCGCCGGCGATCACGGCGCGCCGATCTAGTCCGGCGCTTCCGGGGCTGGTGCCTGCCGCACCCTGCCGTTGAACCTTGGCGCCCGACATGACCTGCCGCGCGGCCTCAAGCAGGGTGCGATAGCGGGGATCGTCGCGGTCACCCTTCCAGCCGCAAAGCGGCAGGCACTGAGTTTCGCCGAAGCCCAGGGGAGGCTCTATCTTGTCGATCGTGACTGGCAGGTAGGTCGCGCGCTTTACCGCCCGCGTCGCCTCGTCCCGCACGAACTGTCCGCCCGGCCCGACCGAACGCCTCGACCAAACGACGATGACGCAGCGCGCTTTCTCGAGATTGGCGGCGATGGTCTCGCGCCACTCTTCACGGACACTGATGTGCGCATCCCACCAGACGTCGAGGCCGTCCGCCTGCAGGGTGTCGACCAAGGGCCTGACGCGCGCGCGATCCTCCGCTTTGTAGGAAACGAAAACGTCTGCCATCGCCGCCCCCGGACCTCGATCAGTTTAGGCGCGGGCGTGCCTCGTGCAAGCAATGAAAGCTGGCAACGTGCCGGAAAAAGTTAGGCAAAAGTGGGAAGCAGCCGTCAGCCCCAGCGGCCCGCGAGGGTGAGCTAGCCCGGCGAAAACACCGCTGTCGATGCTTAACTGAAACTTACGCGCTCGATTTATCTCGTTCATTTGCACTGTCGTATTGGGTTGTTCGAAGGAGCATACCTATGCTTAAGGCATTCATTCTCGGCGGCACCGCAATTGCTACTTTGGCTACCCCGGCAATTGCAGATGCGCAGTACTACGGATACAATAGTTCATACCCCTACCAACGGCATCACCACCATAGAAATAATACTGGGGCTGCAATAGCCGGAGCTCTCGTGGGTGGAGTTTTGGGCTATGCATTGGGAAGTGGCCAAGGGAATAACTATAATTATCCTTCTTATGGATATAGCGGATATCGCTATCAGCCAGGTTATAACTACAACTCTCCAGGCTACGGATATAACTATGGTTATACTTATCCCAGCTATGGCTACAACAACGGCAGCTATGGCTACAACAACGGCGGCTATGGATATCGCCACGACGATGACGATGGCGACGGCGATTGAGGAATGGCCGTAATTAGGTTCGTCGCATCAAATTTGATTGGCGCGTCTCAGGCAAACCCCTGGGGCGCGTCAACGCATTGGCCTCGGCACCAAGTCGCCGGATCGATGGACTGAACGTATCTCAAGTTCTGCGAAGGATCCGTCCTTTGGGTCGAACACGGATCTTGTCATGATGGCAGCTTTGGGCGGTATGCGGACCTCTAATGCGCAACCTCCCAGACGGGCCATTCCTCAGCAATCCGCCCCTCGTGGAAGCGACTGACGTTCAGTCCGATGAGCGTGACGGGCTTACCGGTGGCACTGGACATGGCTGTAGCGGTCATCCGGGTCGCGACCCGGTCGCCTTCGGCAATCTGGTCTTCGATGACGAAGCGGACATCCGGATAGAGTTTGTGGAACTCGGTTATCCGGTCGCGCAACCCTTCCAAATCTCGACGGGCGTTGGCGGCGTGTCCCACGTAGTTCGGTGCCAACACGCTGGAAAGTTCGTTTAGCCGGCCGCTTTCCCAGATGCTTACGTAACGACGGAAGACCGCCTTTTCCCGTGTCGCCATAGTCTCCTGCTCTGCTGGTGATTGCGGTCCCGCGCAACCGGTGTCGCGTAATGGCCGGAGCTCGAAACTCCGCCAGTCATCTTGCAACGATTCTAAAAGGCTGATCGAATATGTCCGCCTGCTAGAGATGGACGGGGGGACAATGGTGAAAATAAAGGTGTGCGCTGCAATATCCTTGCTGGGCGTCGCATCCCCGGTTCTGGCAAAAGATCCGTGTCCACCCAATAAATACGCGCCGCCGTACCCATGGTTCATAAAGGAGCCAATGGACGGCGACACCACCGCCGAAATCTATATCGACATCGACAAATCGGGTAAGCCGATTAACTGCCGAATGGGCCAGAACAACGTTCCGCCGGATGACAGATTCTGGGTCTGCAAGGCATTTCTAGATCATTGGAGCACTTCAAATCCCGCAACCGATGCAGGCTTGGAGCCGCCGCCGGCCAATCTTCCGCCTAATAGCCCCGTCAAAGCAACCATCTACAGAAAATATCTGGAATACGGCGAAAAGCACGAGAAAGCGGAGCGCCAGGCGCGTGCGCAATTCTTTCAGCAGCACCCTGGCGAACGGTCCGAATGCTATCCAAGCGACGAAAACTAACTTTACCGGACAAGCGCTGTGGCGGTGCCATGTGCGGGCTCTTTTTTGGACGCGTGCTCCTAATCGCCGGCGGTCGGAAGCAGAGGCTTGGCTAGTGTCGGCAATGGGTAGAAAAGCTGCTTCCCCCATCTAGGCCCTGGTTGAAAGCATGGAGAGGCGGCATGGATAAAGAACTTGAACGGCTCACGCGCGACGGCACCGTACCACAGGATGCATACCGCGCGATGCGAGACGCCATTCACCGGGTTACCGAGCAGAGTGGTCGGTTATACGAACGAGGGCACGAGGCGCACTACCAAGCGCTTGCGGCGGCGATGGCGCTAAAGGCTGCCGGATACTCAATCGAAAAGACGAAGGCTGTTGCCTAAAGATCCGCGCGGAAAGCCGACACTGTTCTGATGGCAGCAATCGGTCGATCACGGACCTCGGGATGCTTTGACTTGGACATCAAAGCGTGATTGCTTGTGCTTAGCTGCTCGAGGAGGGGTTGATGAAACTCCTGATCGTATTCCTGGTAGTTGTTTGGTTGGCCTGTGGGCTGCTCGGTGCGTGGCGTCTCGGGGACATGCGCTTTAAGACCATCTCGCGCGGGCCGATCACTCTGGTGAAGGCGTTCAACGACGCGCCGGTGTCCTATCCAGGACCAAACTAAGCAGCAAAACTGCCACGAAGTTTCAACGTTCGCGTCGATCAGTTGCTCAGCCGTGATCCATTTGGGCTCACTCAGCGAGCAGCGCCATCGTTTTGGAATAGCGCTTCATCGTATCGCGATAAGTCTCGCGAACTTCGACGCGCTTTGCATTGGCCTTTGCCGCACGGGTCGGCCGCTTGCGCGCCTTAGGGGCGGCCTTCAGCATTGGCTCGGCGCCTATCGATGTACTTCGTATGGCTGTCTTCGTACACCGGTCACCGAGACCGACAAGGGCGAACATTCGCTTCGGATTGAGCGATTTCCGAAGGTGAACTTCTTAGTTGCGGGCAAGCCGCAGCGCGGCCGCCCAGTGACCCGCTCAGGTAACCGAGCAGTAGCTGCCGGGTATAATCGCATCGGTAGCAATGACCCGGCCATCGTTGTGCGGATCAAGTATGGACAACTGGCGATAGGTTAGGTTGAGCGGCCGCGAAACGTGCGCTTCGTCGGTGCAAGCGGCTACCGAAAAATAGCTCCGATCGCGCGATAAGGGGTGATCTGCGGGACCGTCCCATTGTGACGGTCCCCGACCAATCAACTCAGAAGTGAAACAGATTGCCATTGATGACGAGATGGTCGTTCGCCGCCTCGAAGCCAGTGATGTAAACGGTCGCTCCCGACACTCCAGTGATCGTGATGTCACCGTGGCCATCGTTAGCAACCTGGACGTTGTCGTCATCGTTGATGAAGATGGTGTCCGCGGCTCCGTCGCCGGCTCCATTGACTCCAAGGTTGATGTCAAACTCGGTCACGCCGCTGCCCGATGCATCATTGATGTGAATATTATCGGCGCCGCCAAGCGCGTTGAGAGTGATCTTTTCGACGCTGGTCAGGTTCATGGTGATATTGCCGAGATCGCGCGTGAACAGAGCACCGCCTCCGGCTTGGGCAGAGAAGGTGAAGTTTTCAGCTCCTGCACTGCCGTTGAACAGCATCGTGTCGAACCCCGCGCCACCGTCCAGTCGGTCGCTGCCGTCGCCGGGATTCCAGACGAGCACGTCGTTGCCCCTGCCTCCGAGCATGTCGTCGGTGCCTGGTCCGCCGATCAGGGTATCATCGCCGTTTCCGCCCGACAGCAGGTCGTTTCCGCCGCCGCCCAGCAGAGTGTCATTGCCATTTCCGCCGAAAAGCTGGTCATTGCCAGGTCCTCCGACGAACGTGCTATCTCCATTGTCGGTCGGGGTTGCCGCGTCATGCTGAATTAGGTCGGAATTGTGCATTACAGAAGAATGCCGCCGGTCGGCAGCTCCGAAATTGAGGCTCATTTCCAAGTCTTTCTCTGATCGACTGATCGAGCTTCGCAAAAGGAAGCTTCGGGAAGCGCGTCCAACTCTCGACGCCCGAGCGCCGACTTAAGTGGCTCGCGACAACGTCGCTATGACCGATCGTCCGGGAGTGTTGATCGAAAGTCCGTAAGTCAGGAATTCACCGGCGAAGCGACGCGGCCGAGAGCTCAGGGATGATCAACTGCGACACTCAACTACCACCTCGCTGTTTAGCGAGTTTGCGATAAAACAGTCTTCGTGGCTGCGGTGATGGAGCTGGGCCGATCACGCGACGCGAGCGGCAAACACACGGACAGAAACATGTCTTAGGAGCACGACGGAAGTTTGCCGTGCTTCTTTCGCGAGTGATCGTCCTCCTCATGAAATCGGTAGCCGCGTCGCAATTCGGCGGCGGGTCCACGTGGCGCGACCGCCGCTAACGCGTCCATTTCTTTTCTAGGCCGCCATCAGTTCGCTTTGCCGCCGCCATTCAGAGGGCGCTACGCCCACGATCTTCTTAAAGGCGCGGCTGAACGAGGCTTCGCAGCTGTAGCCCACTTCGTTGGCGATCGACGCGATATTGACGCTGTCCCGGAGCAACCCGGCCGCGGTCTGCATTCGCCACTTCGCCAAATATTGCATCGGTGGAACGCCCACGAACGTCGTAAATCGCTCAGCGAATTCGGATCGGGAGAGCCCGACCTCGCGAGCTACGCTCTCCAGCGACCACGGCCTGCCTGGATCGCTATGCATCAAGGACAGAGCTCGTCCGATTGAGGCGTCCCGAAGCGCCGACATCCAGTTGATGGAGTTCGCCGGCAGGCGCTCGACATATTGCCGGACCACCTCGATGAACATCAACTCGGTCAACCGGCCAAGCACGGTCTGGCCCCCCGCTCGCTCGGCGGCAGCCTGGTCAATGGCAAGGCCGGTCAATTGGGCCAGACTGCGGAAGCCACTGTCGTCGGTGAAGTCGCCAACGAGAGCCGCCGGAAGATTGTCGAGCAGGGGATTATATTGCCTGGAGTCGCAGGCGAGGAAGCCGCTCACGAGGCGGGCAGTCACCGGTCCTCCTTCACCGAAGCTTTCCGTGAACGGCAGCTGTCGGGCCGCTACTCGACTTTGCGGGGGCGAGGAGGGGGCGCGTACGTCAGGGCCGCTCGAGATGACGTACCTGTCTCCCCTCGTGAACACGATTACCTTGTTCTGTGTCAGCCTTATCGATTCGCCGCCGACCAGGTTGGCGTAGCAGGAGCCTTCGAGAACGAAGTGAAAGGAAATCATGTCGCGCGCACCCGGCAGGATCATCGGCAGCACCGCGTCGCGCGAAAGCTGCTCGAGAATCCAAGGCGCTTGCGCGGCGATCCGGAAGAACACCGCAGCCGTTATCCGAACGGCACCGAAGACGTCCCCCAGACCGTCGATCTCGGAAGGCGCAGCGGCGAAGTTGCACGGCTCGCCGGGCTGCACCAGATTCACACTGTCTTGCGAGCAGGAAACCGCGTCGGTCACGTTCTCACCCCCGAGTCGCTATCAAAACTGTAGCGCGCTATGTTTTTCGAAGCAATGTGATAAGTAGTGCCCGGTTAGTTGCGAGGCGTTCATGGTCGAGATTCCAAAGCCCGGTCAGAAAGTTCGCGGTTCGCGTTCCGGGGCACCCGTTATGGCGCTGTTCGATCTGCTCGGGCGACGCTGGGCGATGGGCATTTTGTGGTCTTTGTGCCTGCATGGGCCGTCGACGTTCAGGCATTTGCAGGAATTGTGCGAAACGATTTCGCCGGCGGTGCTGAACCAGCGCCTGAAAGAACTGCAGGCCGCCCGCTTCGTCGAAAAAACGCCGCAGGGTTATGCGGCCACCAACCTTGGACTGAGCGTCCAGAAACAACTCGTGCCATTGCGCGAGATCGCGAACCTTTGGGCGAGAGCGCTGGAGAGTGAAGACCGCGCGCGCGTGCAAGGCTGACCAAGCCTCTATCGCAGACGCATCGTCAAATATTGCGGACGATTGGTCATTCCTGAATCGTCGCTGCGCCGGCACTCATGATTGGAGAAGCGTGCATGAGCACGCGTCATGAGGAAACGTGATGTCCAACGACAAACAGGGTCTGATCGCCACTGGCGCAGCATTGTTCACATTCGCGGCCAGTGCGGCCTTCAATCCCGCACCGGCGCAGGTCGTTGGATCCGACCAGGAAAATCCTCGACCCGTGAACATCTCCCTCACGAGCTTCAATCTCACGCCTGATGCTCTGCATTTGAAAGCTGGTCAGCCCATCCTTCTTCGCATCGCGAACGACAGCGGCCTTGCACATGATTTGACTGCTCCGGAGTTCTTCCGTGCCGCGGCGATGCGCCCGGTCGACGCAGAGCGCTTTGTCGGCGGAAAGATCGCGCTCGCTCCGCATCAGAACGTGGTGGTTGCGATGATTCCCACGGCAGGCCGCTTCCCGATGAAATGCAGCCACGCGTTCCACAGAATGCTCGGAATGAGCGGAACAATCCTGGTGGATTCATAAACTCCGCGCGCAAAGACGCGCCCCTCTAACCCGACATCATGTCCTTCTCGAGCCGCGCGCGCTGCGCGCCGGCAGAGCTGTTCTTGCGCGTATTCCCTCGTCCTCCTGGAGAATCCCAATGCCGTCCAAATTCAATCTTTCATTGCTCGCCACCGCAAGCGCCTTCGCTCTGGCGGCTGCCTCGCCAGCCACCGCCGGCCCTACCGCGACTTGTGTCGTGGGCGCAGGAGCCAACTCGACCGAATGCGGCGTTAATTCAGCGGCGGGCGGAGCCGGCGCTACGGCGGCGGGTGACACTGCCAATGCAAGCGGCGATGCTTCGACCGCGCTCGGGGCCAACTCGGCTTCGGCGGGCTCTTCATCCACCGCTGTTGGCGACGGTTCCGTAGCATCCCAGGACAATACGACAGTCGTCGGCGCGAATTCCGATGCCGCAGGCCTGGACAGCACCGTTGTCGGCGAGAATTCCGCTGCGAAGGGCGATGAATCGACTGCTGTCGGAAGATCCGCTGACGCATCGGGCTCGTCATCGACGGTACTCGGCGCCAACTCGGCTGCATCCGGCGACAGCTCGACGGCGCTCGGCGCTTCGTCGAACGCAACCGCCATTGGTAGCACGTCGGTGGGTGTCAGCTCAGCGGCCTCCGGGGATAATTCGACGGCCGTTGGCATCAACGCGAACGCTTCCGGTCTGACGTCCGTTGCCGTTGGTGACAACACCGTTGCCACCAACGAAGACTCGGTCGCTGTCGGTGACCAAGCGAAGGCAACCGCCTTTCACTCCACAGCAATCGGTGGAGAATCGATCGCGTCGGGTGCCGGTTCGCAGGCATTCGGCTGGAGAGCGGACGCGCTCGGTTCGCAGTCCGTTGCTGTAGGTAACCAGACAGTCGCCTCGGGTGTGAACGCTTCCGCGCTAGGCAACGGCGCCCTCGCGTCTGGAACAAATGCTAGTGCTCTTGGACGGCTCTCGGTTGCCAGCGGCGCCCACACCACTGCCGTTGGGACTGGTGCTCAGGCGACCGGCGATGCTTCTACAGCGATCGGCGACTCCGCACTCGCTTCCGGCGTCAATGCGACTGCCGCGGGACAGAACGCGAAAGCTTCGGGCGCAAGCTCATCCGCGTTCGGCATTAATGCCGTTGCTTCCGGCCTGACCTCGATCGCGCTCGGCGACAATACGCAGGCCACCAACGAGGATTCGGTTGCCCTTGGCGATCAGGCACAGGCGACGGCATTCCACTCTACCGCCGTCGGCGGGGAGTCGATCGCCTCAGGTGCAGGAGCGCAGGCGTTCGGCTGGAGAGCGGATGCGCTTGGCACACAGTCGGTCGCGGTCGGAAACCAGACGCAGGCGACCGGCAACGCATCGGTCGGGCTCGGCAACCTTGCTCAGGCGACCGGGTTGAACTCTACCGCGCTCGGCAACAGCTCGGTGGCCAACTCAGTGAACGCGACTGCTATGGGCCAAAATTCCCATGCCACCGCCGCCGGTGCGACCGCGCTCGGTGCCCAGGCCAATGCCACGTTCGTCGGTTCAACTGCGGTCGGCGCCGGAGCGAACACCACCGCTGCCAACCAGGTGACGCTTGGCGGTGGTGGAAGCTCGGTTCGCATCGGCGACGCCGCCGCCAGCACCGCGGCACAGGACACCGCTTCGACCAATCTTGCAACGATGGACGCGAATGGTGTTCTTGGCCGCGGCAATATCAGCCTGGCAAGCATCGGCGCCCTGCAGAACTCGTTCGCAACCGCGGAAGGGCAGATCGGTCTGCTGTTCGACTTGAGCAAGCAGAACCAAAAAGACATCCGCCAGGCCGACGAGGGCGTCGCAATGGCGATGGCGATGGAAACTCCGGCGATCCCCTCGGGAGCGCGTTACGCGATCTCGGGCGGCGTTGGTTACTTCAAGAATAAGATGGCGCTGGCCACGGCCATTTCTGCGGCCGTGGGTGAGATGTCGCAGGTGTCGGCCGGCGTTTCGTACGGCTTTGACAGCCAGAAGCTCGGTGCGCGCGCCGGCTTCCAGTTCGCGTTCAAGTAATCCCGAAAGGATCTCGCCGGTTGTTCCTCTCCGGCGGGATCTTGTGGAGGCCCCGCCGGCAGCAGTACCCCCTCGCCGGCGGGGTTTCCTTTGTTTCAAGCCGTCCCCCGGGAACCCCGTCGGTAATCAAAGCCGGCGGGATTCTTGGCTCACCGCCAATGGCGGGAATGGATCGAAAGCTGCCATTGCGTGGGTCCGCTTTGGCTGGAAAAGCGGACATAGAACCGAGCCTCGGTTCAGTGCGGCAAAATGAAGGACAAAGCGCCGGACAGCAGATAATCCCCAATCGATAGGGTGAGCAGGATGCTGCTGCTGAGCCTAGCCTGGCGACCAATCATGTGGAGGCTGACAGCTTCGCCGCTTCCTTCTTGCAATCGTAAGGCTGGTCGGGATCCTTGAAGCAGAAGTCCGGCCAGTGCCCGCTCTTGGTCCAGTAGTCCACGAGCCCCATCCGCTTCGCAACGGCCATGAACCGCGGATCCTGCCGGAATTTGCGCAGGGCAGGGCGAAATACCACCCCCGCGAGCATACTGATGTCTTCGCCAGGCGCGACCTGGGCAATCATGTCATAGATTCCATTTTCCCGATGAAGTTCGCCGTAAGCTTGGGCGTGGCCCGCCACATCCTCACCGTGAACGCCCCGCCGCTTGTGCAGTCTGTCGAGTGCATCGATGAACCGATCGATGCTGGTCGTTGTCGGGTCTGCCCGCGCGAGATAATACAACTGCGCAATCGGGGGGCTTTTCTTGAAGTCTTCCGTGTTCAGCAGCGCCTTGGGATCGCCGAACCGTAGCTGAAAACGGTCCCCTATGTCCTTCAGCATTCCAGTACCGGCCCATAGACTCTCCGCGCGCTGCAATTGCTCCCGGGCAGCCTCGATGCGGCCAGAATAAGCGAGGGCCAAAACGTAATTTCCGAGGGCAAAGGGGGACGTAGGGTCCAACTGGGTAGCTTGCTGCGCATCGGCAATGGCCTCGTCCAGTCGACCGACGGTCGCCAGTTCCGACGAGCGATAGTCCAAGACCGGGGCGCTCTCCGGATTGTTGGCGTGAGCTTCATCGAGGAGTTGGAGCACCTCGCCATACTCCCGTGTCGGCAGCAGTTGCGATTGGGCGATCGCGATTTCGGGCATCTTCGGATCGAGCTGCCGCGCCCGTTTGATGTCTTGTTGTAGTTGCCGCCGTCTCGCGCTCGTGAGATCCTGCAAGGCGGACGGATCAGCACTTTCGGCGAGCAGCAAATTTGCCCAGCCACGTTTGAACTCCGGCGCGTCTTTGACCACTTGGCGCAGGCCCACCGACGTTCCTTCGTCTGGTCCAGTTTGGGAACAGCCCGTTATATACAGTTTCAACGTCTCTCGCCGAAGGGCCTTGCCGCCGCCAGGCTTCAGCCCTTCGCCGGCGCAAGTGATGGCGCGCGCGGCGGTCAGGGACGCTTGCTGCTGAATATCCGTCGTGGGCCGTCGGGGAAAGTCGAAGCCACGGAGCCACAACACGCTGCTGTCCTTGCCGTCGAGGAGCCTGAGCGTCGCTTTGACCTGGCTAGCTGAACTCGCATCCGCGAGCTGGATTATTAGGTCGGTTCGCTGCGCGGCGTCACCGCCGGCAACAAGTTGCCACTTGCCGGAGCCCGCATCGTCAAGCTCGCCCAGCTTCGACGAGACGGACTGTGCCAGGGCTCGCGAGGCCGCCGAACTGTCTGCGGTGCTAATCGATACGGTTGGGACGGCCGCGGATGTCCGCTCCCAAGGGTGACCAATAAGTAACCCGACGCTGACGAGAAACAGTCCGACGGCGACACCAATGATTGCGGATGTGTTGAGCGCCCGTCCGCTGCGCCGCCGCACGGGAAGAGTTCGGACTGCCGCTGGAATGCCCGGCTCTTTCGTTTGGCGCTCGATCGCGTCGAGGATGTCGGCGAGGCGAGGGGCTTTGCCGCGCCCCGACCAGCGCCCAAGGTCGATCGATTGGAACTGGCGAAAGCCGAGCGGCGGCCGGGTACCGCCAAGCGACAGGGGCACTAGGCGGCCTTTGTCGCGGCCCGAGCCAGCCTCGTCGCGTACCCAAGGGCTTTCGACCGACGAATTCGTCCACAGGACCACGACAGCATCGGCCTTGTCGAGCGCCTGCTCGATTTCCTTGGCAAATTGGGAACCTCCGCCGATGTGCTTGTCCCACCAAACGGAATGGCCCGCCTTTTCGAGCGCTGCGGCTAAGGGGCGGGCTTGCGCGCTGTCGTCACGGTCGTAACTCAGGAACAAGTTGGCCATGCGCAGCCCCCCGGGAAGGCAATGCTGCCCTTAAACTGCTGCGTGGGCAACTAATCCAAGACCAAGTGCCAGTAGAGCAACCTACACGCACCAATCAGTCACGGCTAATGGCCGGAATGGGTCGAAAGCAGACATCCGCCCTCCAAGCCGAATGGAACATATTTGGAGATCATGGGTCCGAAGCTGCACGAGGACTGTTGACGCGCTGTGTCGGACCCCAAAAAGCGCGCTGAGCGGCGAGAGCAGCACACGGCAGAGATCGAGGCAAGCCAGGATATCCTTCGGAAAAGCATCGCGGAGACTGAGCGTCTTGTCGGAGAATCCGATGCGATGCTGCGACGTCACCGCCAAGAATGCGACGACGATGATGCCTAGATTATCGATCCCACAGTCTGCCCGTCCTTGAGCACGTCGCAGATCGGGCAGTCTTCACTATCGGCAGCTCTTTGCACCGCCTCCCTGTCCGATGCAGCGAGTACGTCTTTCTTTTTGACGACAGCACCCCCCGGCCGAGTGAGCTTGTTGATGCGGTACAGTTTCACATAGCCCTCCCGAGTCCCAGCGGCCCCGACCCAAGCACCAATGTTACCCGACAGCAATGCAGAATGACCAGTTTGGGTGGAAGTCCGCGAATGTCTTCAAGGGGTGGAGAGCAGACATCGGACCTCCGGGCTTTCATTGATATTTTAGACTAAGGCATTAACGCAGTCATTTGCTCAGAATTGCGTTACGGAGCCTGTCGCGTGCCTTCACTGTCTACGGCTGGTCGAGCCGCAGCTCGTCCACCGCTGCGCGACTTGGCCATTGTCATCGCTGCCGCGTTAGCAATCCTCTCGCCCGAACTCGTGACTGGCCTGACCGTCACCGACAATTTTCGTTTCAATTTGTTGTGGCCACAACAGTTCGCGGAGCTCTTTCGCGGAGGTCTTTTGTATCCGCGGTGGCTTCCGTCGTCGTGGCACGGGCTCGGAAGCCCCAACTTTTACTTCTATCCTCCTTTATTCTTCTGGGTAACAGCGGTCGTCGATAGTGCAACCGGCGGCACGCTTCCTGCGGAGCGCTTTGTTCCGTTTGCTTCGCTTGTCATTCTTATCGCATCGGGCCTTTCAATGCGCTGCTGGCTGCTCACCAAAGTGAGCTCGCGACGCGCAAGCGTAGGTGCGATCGCCTACATGCTTGCACCCTATCATCTCTACGATCTTTACGGGCGCGGAGCGTTGGCGGAGGCCAGCGCCTATGCATCTGTGCCGGTCATCATGCTCGCACTTGCGCGACTGGGCGATAATCGAACCGCATATCTGCCAGTATTGGCGATTGGCTATTGCGCATTGCTGTTGTCGAATTTGCCAGCCGCGTTGCTCGCCAGTGTGTTCCTGATTCCAGCCTATGTCCTGTTTGTTGCGGGAAGAAGCGCTTCACCTTTCCGGTTTGTCACTCAGGCGCTCATCGGTGGCATTCTGGGGCTATCGCTTGCTGCGATCTATCTCGTGCCGGCGATAATGCTGCTCCCTTATGTTTCATCCCAGGCGCTGAGCGGGAGCTTCTACCGGCCCGAGAACTGGTTCTTCTGGCACCTACATGCTGGAACGATGGCGGGACGGATGTATCTCATCGTCCCGATCTGCGTCGCTGCATCGTTGCTCGCCGGGGCCACGATAGTGGGGGCTCGCTTCGGCCGCGCGCATCGGGAACCGTTCTTTTGGGCAGGCCTAACACTGATCCTTGTCGCGGTGATCGCCGGCCTAGTTCCATGCATCTGGAAGCTTCCCGGATTGAGGTTCGTTCAGTTTCCGTGGCGCATGCTGTTCATCGTCGAATTTGCCGTGGTGACTATGCTGCCCATGGGAGTGAGCAAGCCAAGGAACATTCTAGTCCTCGCCGGCTTGGCGACCCTTGGCTTCGCTTACGCCGTGCTCGGCTTCATCGCTTCGCACATGATCGGGCGAACCTGGGATCACCGACCACAAATCGCGGCCGAAATTCGCTCTGGGTTTCTCGACGCACCAGAATATCTGCCAGCTGGAACTCGGATCGAACAAGGACAAGGCCCGGATGATGTCCGTATCGGACTGCCGAGACTGCCATTCGTCGCTGCAGCTGAAAATGGGGCGCGACTAGCGGTCTCTGAAGGCAAAGACGGGGGTTTGGCCGTTAAGGTCGACAGCCCCGCCCCGACACGACTGACACTCCGACGATCCTATTTTCCTCATTGGCAGCTTCACGACGGGCGGGGCCAGGTGGTGCCGATTACGCCGGAACGTCGCATGAGGGTCGTAACCTTCGTGGTTCCGGCTGGAGCGTCCAGCTTCCGCCTCAAGGTCGGCCCGGCGCCCTACGAGAGAGCCGGTGAGCTGATCACCTTGGCGGCAACCGCCTGTCTCATGCTGACGCTCGCAACTCTTCGAATGCGGAACGGTCCGAAACTGCGGCCGGCCCGGATTGAGAGCAGGAGCTCTAATCTTCGCAATGGGTCGATGCAGACCCTCCGCTAATGGCAGCTTTGGGTGGTAAGCTGACATTGGGTGTCGCGCGCCTCCAGGTCGCTAACTTTGTTCGTGCTTTATTTTTTGTAGCTCCATAAAATAACTTGAATCGTTCATTTATTGGAGTTACATAAATCCATGCCCACAGAGTGGGATGAAGCGAAGAACGAGGCGAATTTTGCTAAGCACGGTTTGTGGTTCGAGAGCTTCGAAGGATTCGACGCCGAGCCGGTAGTGTTGATCGATAGCCGTAAGGATTATGGCGAGGTGCGCTTTCGTGCGTTTGGACGGATTGATGGGGAAGCCCATTCAATCGCTTACACGATCCGCGGGGGCAATTTGCGGCTAATCAGCTTTCGCCGTGCGCACGAGAAGGAGGTGAGTCGCTATGAGTGACAAGAAGCTGATCGATCGCAAAGCGAGGAAGGAAGATCTCGACAATCCAGAGTGGACGACCGGGGACTTCGCGCGTGCTCGCCCGGCGTCTGAAATCCATGGACGCTCGATCGCGAGTAGCCTTGTGCGCAAGCGCGGGCGCCCACCGAAGCCGGATGACGAGCGCAAGAAGCAGGTGACCTTGCGCCTGTCGCAAGACGTCCTGTCAGCAGCGCGAGAGACGGGTTCTGGTTGGCAGGCGAGAGTTGATGATGTCCTTCGCGCCGCCTTCACGCGAAATCGCACTGTATCCATGGCGGACCTTGGGGCCGCGATCGTCGAGAGCACTAAGGGCGATAGCCGGCGCAAAACTCCGCGGGCGAGTCCTCACGAAGCTGTTCGCACTAGTAACGAGCCCCATCGAAACAACCACAAAAAGCGCGCCTGAAGTATATCGAACCCCGCTAATGGCAGGAATGGGTCGAAAGCAGACCTAAGCGGCTAATGTCTGGAATGGTTATCCGCTAGATGAGCAGACACTCGGTCGGTACGCCCGAACGGTGGCTGTCATGAACCCTATGCCGTTCATGGTCTTCGACCCGGGACCGGCGCCAGATTGTGCTTTTGCCAGACACACCCGTGACACGATCGATCGGCAGTTACCGTGCCGGGAGGGCGGATGCTGGCAGGGGTCGAAAGAAGCTTATGATCGAGCGCCTTTCAAAAAGCCCACTGGCAGCGGAGTTCCCTAGCGTCAGCTTTGGGTCGAAGATTGCCACACTAGCGGTCGAGCAGCTTGATACGCTCGGCCAGCCTCCGGTCGAGGAGGTCGAACAGCTCGAGGCGGGTAAGATAGACGTCGACGGTCGATCGGTGTTGGCTCAGCTCACGTTCGAGCGACGGGTCGGCGCGCAGCCTCTCAGCGGTTCTCGTGGCCAGGACGGGCTCGATTGCGATCGGGCAGGTCGCGGGGAGGACCACGGTGACGCCGTCTCTTTTGATGATGTCGCCGCAATTCTTGCGGATGTCCTGCTGAATCGAGTCCGGGATCATCTCGCGCACATGGTCGCGATACCGCGTCTCCATCGCGCGAGTGTTGATGGTACTATAATCGAAGGTCATCAGCCGAGTGAGTGTCTGGCGGATCTGCGGATCCGGAATCTTGCGCAAATCGCTTGCGCCGAACACCAAAGCCCAGCTCGCGCCATTATTGTTGAACCCGAGAATTTGGCTCGCTTGGTAAGCGGCGATAACGAAATCCGCGTCGCTGACCTTCGGGTCGCGACGCCATCCGGCAAACGCGACTTCGGCATAACGGCCGGCGCTTGCGTAATAATGCCGGGCGCTGCTTGAAAAGGCTTCGAGCTGGTCGAGCTCAGGCTCTAGCTGGAGCAAAGTTTGCCGGGTCTCGTTGCGCTCTGATCGTTCTTGGTTCCAGTTGGCGACCCAAATGCCGATGAACACGCCGATGATGACGATCGCGAGTTCGATCGCAATCGCCAGCCAATCCTGCGCCCGAAGTCTGGCCACGGCGCGCTTGAAAATCATCGAGCTGCCCCTTCTAACCCCGGATCATCGCTTCCTTCGCTAGTGTCTGCAATGGGTCGAAAACCGATGCTTCGCTAATGGCAGGAATGGGTCGAAAGCGTACACTCCTGGACTACTGTGGTAAGCGCTCGTGTCGGCAGAGCCTCAGCGGAGGTCAAGCAATGAAAAATCACATATCCCCGGATCATATTCTGCAGATTGGCTTTGGTTTTTGGGCCTCAAAAACATTGCTCAGCGCTGTAGAGCTTGCAGTCTTCTCACAGCTCGCAGACAGTCCAAAATCCGGGCCGGAACTCCAGAGAACCTTGGGTCTGCATCCCCGCGCCACCTTCGATTTTCTGGATACGCTCGTTGCCCTTGGACTGCTGGAACGAGAAGGCTCTGGCGAGACCGCGCGCTATGCCAATACGCCGGCGACAGCTCTGTTCCTCGTCAAGTCTAGCCCCCAATACCTTGGCGGAATCCTCGAGATGGCAAATGCACGTCTGTACCGGTTCTGGGCCGACCTCACGACAGCGCTCCAGACCGGGCTGCCACAGAACGAGATCAAAGAAACCGGCAAGTCGATGTTTGAAGCCGTATACGCCGATCCTGCGCGTCTGGAGCAGTTCATGGAGGCAATGAGCGGTATCTCGATGGGTAATTTCATCGCCTTCGCTGAAAAGTTTGACTTCTCCAACTACAAGACCTTGGCAGACATTGGCGGCGCGACGGGCCAGTTGTCGACGATTGTCGCCGCGCGCCATCCGCATCTGCGCTGCCAGAGTTGCGATCTTCCCGAAGTTCAGCCGATTGCGGAACGCCGGGTGCGCGCGCAAAATCTCGATGGTCGAGTGACAGCCCAGACGATCGACTTTTTCGCTGATGAGTTCCCCAAAGCAGACATCATCACGATGGGAATGATCCTACATGATTGGAACCTCGAAAATAAGAAAATGCTGATCGCCAAAGCCTTCCGTGCCTTGCCACCAGGCGGAGCTTTTGTCGCAATCGAGAACATCATCGACAACGAGCGTTGCAAAAATGCCTTCGGCCTAATGATGTCCCTGAATATGCTCATAGAGTTTGGTGAGGCTTTCGACTTTACGGGCGCGCAGTTCGCCACGTGGTGCCAAGAGGCTGGCTTTAGTCGCTGCGAGATTATCCCACTTGCCGGCCCGGCCAGCGCCGCGGTCGCTTACAAATAGCATTGCGATTACGATCTGGGTCAGATCGTGTGCCGGTCAATGTCTGCTTTGGGTCGAAAGCAGACGTTCGAGTAACGGCCCGTTTGCGTGGAAAGCGGACCTAATACCGAGGTTGATCTGGGCGTCAGACAACCTTGTGTGCGATGCTGTTTTAGCGCAGCTTGAACCGCGCGGGAGCTGCCGATGGCAAGCGTCTTCTTGAGCTATAATCGCTACGACGACGGTAAAGCACGACGCATGGCAAGGGCCATGGAAAAGGCCGGCCATTCCGTTTGGTGGGACCTGCATGTGCGAGGTGGAGCGCAATTCTCGAAGGCCATCGAGGATGCTCTCCAAGCTGCCGACGTCGTGGTCGTGCTTTGGTCCAAGAGTTCCGTCGATTCCGCGTGGGTTCGGGACGAAGCTGCCGCGGGACGAGACAGTGGGCGTCTGATTCCGCTCTCGCTTGACGGCACCTCGCCGCCTTTGGGCTTCCGCCAATTTCAGACATTGAACTTTTCGAGATGGACCGGAAGCGGAAGAGCGATCGAGTTTCAAACGCTTCTGGCAGCCATCGGGGCCTTCGAGTCAAACAAAGACAAAAGAAACTTAGAGGCCCACCCTCCGCCTACAGCGGGGCACCATATCGATCTGCGGCAATCTTGGCTCATCGCAGTCACTGTCGCCGTCTTGGTCGTGGTATTCGGCCTCTCGCTGGCATTCTGGCGGCCCTGGAACCGGCCGGGACCTGCGGTTGTGGCCGTTCGTGCTTCTGCTCAGGATGCCGCATCGCAAGCCCTCGCGCGCGACCTCGCCGTCCAGCTGGGCTCGCTTCGTTCAGTACTCTCGAACTCAATGCAATTAGCAAATCCCAACTCCAGAAAGTCGGAGAGACCGGATCTCATCTTTCAAACCGCGGCGCTCGCGACTGGCGAGGGCGCCAACCTGGTGCTTTCTAATGCCAAAGATGAGGTGCTTTGGTCGAAGCAATTCGACGATCCCAAGACCGACGCTGCAGATCGCCGTCAACAAATTGCGTACGCAGCAGCCGGTGTCTTACGCTGTGCTCTTCAGGAGTCCTCGGGCAAATACGGTCGCCTTCCGAGCGACATGCGCCAGGCGTACCTCGACGCCTGCGCCGCATTTGCGGATATCAACTGGGATACGCGGTCACTGATCCAGCCCTTGCGTCATGTGACCGAGGCAGCGCCCAACTTTCGGCCAGCCTGGGCGAAGTTATTGATGGCTGAAATCGGCGCTGCGAGTTTCCCGGATAATGTCAACGCAGCCGATACGAAGCGGGCTCTTCGTCTAGACCTCATTCGTGCGCGCAAGCTCTTTCCTGACATGGCAGAAGCTACCGTGGCCGAGTACCGGGCGGCTTCCAATCCAGGCTTCTCGGATGGCATCGCCCTGCTCGACAAGGCAAAGGCGCAAGATCCTGACAATCCCGACGTGCTGACGGAGCACTCGCTTCTCATGGTGTCCGTCGGACGGATCGCAGATTCACTCGATGATCTTCAGCGCGCCGCGCAGCTTGATCCTCTATCCCCCGTTACCCAGTCATTCCTGATCAGGGGGCTGGCCTATGCCGGACGCACCGGAGAAGCGAGGGCAGCCTTGACGCGCGCGGAACAGCTCTGGCCTGGGACGGACACTGTTAGGCAGGCGAAGGGCACTATTGATCTTAGGTATGGCGATTTCGAAAAGGTGCTGCACGAAAATGGCGATTACGAACTTCCGGGAATGGCTCTGTATGTGGCCGCACGAAAGAACCCGACCGATGCGAACGTGGCGCAATTCATGGATTTTCTCTCCAAGAGCCGCGGCGACAGCGACCGTCTATCCTTTGGCATCCAGGGGCTGGGAGAGATGAATCGCGTCAAAGAGATCTATGATCTTCTTGCTGCCGCGCCAGTCGAAACCGCCTTGAAGACTAACACCTACGTGCTCTTCCGGCCTTGGCTCGCCAGAGCGCGAAGTGACCCGCGTTTCATGACGATCGCCGAGCGCCTCGGCCTGATGAGCTACTGGCAGGACTCCGGCCACTGGCCAGACTTCTGTTCGGATCCGGGGCTCGGATACGACTGCAAGGCCCAGGCCGCGAAGGTCCGCGCTAGCTCTCAGGCGTCGTAATGATCGGGCAGCTTTGGATGGAAAGCTGACACAACCGCTCCACTGCTTGCAATCTTTTCCCGTTGAGCGGTCGATGGCGCCTCGCTGAATGCTCGAACGGAAGAGGGGGTCCGCTGAAACCAGCGGACCCCTCCTAAACGAGACCTAAGAGGCTCAGGGGGCAACTCCCAGCCGGTTATGCCTCGCTTAGCGCGAACAGCGACCGGCAGTTGCGATCAAGCGATCTGCAGCAGCCCTTGTTTCCGGCGGCGACGAATGGCCATGCCGATGCCGCCGAAGCCGACAAGCATCAGTGCCCAGGTCGCGGGCTCAGGAACCGATCCGCTGTCGAAGAGATCAACGTGCGAAATGCCGGGATTGTTAAAATATAGGCTCAGGTCGAACGTGCCAGATGTGAACCCGTCCGGGTTATAGAAGAGCTGGTAAGTGTTGTGGCACTCAGTGCAGTTCAACCCGGAGCCGCCGTTGAAAATCCCGAAGAAGTGGGCGATTTCCGAGCCAGTGTAATTGTAGGTCAAGATCTCGCCAGAAAGGCTGTCGGTGAAACCGGTTGTGCTGCCCGTCCCGTCAAGCCCGAGTATCCCCGGAGAACCGGGGACCGGAGTTCCGTTAGGTCCTACTTGAGTGAGCGTACCGCTCATCGCGGTGAAGCCGGCCGCGTAACAGGTGGTGATAGGTCCGCCGGTGCACTGGTTGCCGCTGAATGTTCCCACCAGTGTGATTGTCGCTTGTGCGGGAACGCTCGGAACCGCGGTAGCAGCTGCACCAACCAGTGCCATCATTAGGAGGCGTCGCATAACTGTTCCCTTCCGTTACTCTGAAGGGGGTTTGCCAGCACTTCGAATAGGGTGACCGGCGCGCCCTTGCCACATGTCCTTGTTGCTCATCAGCAACGAGGACTTTGCCGCTTTTTCAGCCGGTTAACCGACTCGGCCGAAGTGTTGTAAACTCTTTGTTAACCATAATCTACGGGGTGCGTAGCGATCCAAAGAGACAGCCTTGGGACGAAAGCTGACGTTAGCCTGCTATCCGCGCAGCAATTGCAAAGAGTGTCGGCAAAGCGACGACGCCTGCCGCCACCCGCAGAGATTTGCGCAAGATAACCGCGCCACTCTCTCTCAGCTCGCCTGATACCAGCACCATCGCCAGCGCCGCGCCGGTAATTGTCCAGATGTGATAGCGCATGCCTGTCGCAACGCCGAAAATCAGATATCCCGACCCGTACAACGTGGCCGAGGCGGCTATCGCAATCACGGGGGCGCTGAGCTCGGCCCAAACCGCGGTCACGAACGCGGCGAGCCCGACCGTGATCCAGAAAGCTGGCCAGCCGATTGGTGTTAATGCGGTAAAGTCGGCGATTGCCGTAATCGCAGACAGGACAGCGTTCTGGCGTACTCGGTACCCCCATGGGTTGGGGACCGATTGCGACCAGGCGGGGAACTTCGGGTTTTCACCCACCAGGAACCAGGTCGAGACATTGAAATGCGTCAGGCGATGCTCCGCGTAAGCGAGCGGATGGTCACGTATTGCCTTGAGCCACACCAACCTCGCATCGAATTCGTCGTTGTCGATCCTGGCCTGGAAGGCATCGAAACTAAGCGGGCAGGGCGTCTTAGCCCAGCTCGAGTAGCCGTCCCACTGGTGAGCGTCATAGCAGCGCCGATTGACGGCGACTGGATTAGTCACCCCGATGTCGGGAAAGACGCTCACACCGCTATGCTCAGTAATGCCCCCGAGGTCGAAGATGATCAGCGACAGCTCAGCGTCTGTCTTCTCGGCCTGCACCAGCGCGTTGACGACGGGTCCAACGAGCAAAAATGGAACGGCCGCGCATAGCGCCGACAGGAACAACCTGAGCTTCGTTTTCGTCAGGAACCGCGGGAGAGCAGCAAGGGCAAGTGGTACGCAGGCGACAAAGGCATTGATGCGCAGTGCTGCGGCAAGCAGCAGAGCGACCAGGACACCGCCGGAGAGCGCCAGGCGAGAGACGCGATCGCTTGCAATTCCGCGCCAAAGCAAGAGCCCTGATGCGCATCCAAGCAACCCCGCCATCAGGCAATCTTTGGTGATCGTTCCGGTCAGCGCCAGCGGTATCGGAAGCCAGCCGGCGCAGGCCACCACCACCGCCAGGACTGGGCGTCCGCGCCTGTACGCCCATGATGCGATAAGGCCGATTGCGAGCCAGTAGAAAACGAGCTGGAGCAGCAACATCGGCGCCGGTCCGGGCTCAATGAACATGAGCCGCCGCCAGACCCATGCCATCAATGGCGGGTGCCAGTCTTCATAGGCGTTGTCGACCGCCTGCTGATATTGCCAGCGGGCGTCGTCGATCATGATTCCGGGCCAGTAGCCGTACGCAATGAGACCGAAGCCGACGATCACGATCCCGAAGATCGCCGCAAGGCAAACGCGGCGCGACACCATCGAACGCCGTGGGAATGGCTTCATAGGCGTCTACCAGCCAAACGAATTGATACGGTGCAGGTTCTTCACCCCAGCGCTGCATTTCGCAGCGCGGATTAAAGAAGGACGCTTTTTGGGCATCATTCGCTCCTTCACTGATTTGTATCCATCCGTACGGGTTTCCGGGACCCCGAATAGATGTCGATTTGCATTTCCGGGGCGTCGATTAGCTCATTCAGGTGATGGCAGGAACGGCTCGAGGCGGCCGCTTCCGCGAATGTCTGGAATTACTGTGCACCAGAGGCGTGAGCGCTTCCAAGGTCTGGAATGGGTGGAAAGCGGACATTCGACATTGCACCAGATGGATGAGAAGGCTTGTCCTCCGACGCGGAGGATTGGCCTTTGACAATTTCACGGCGAGCTTTTGTGGCCGGTGCAATCGTCTCGGCCATGCCCTTTCGCGCCTCGGTGCGAGCGGCGCCGCCCGCGACGAGAGTAGTCTTGCTTGGCACGAAGGGCGGGCCGACCCCTTCAGCCTTTCGCGCACCCGCGTCCGTTGCGATCGTGACGGGCGGACGGCTTTACCTAATAGATTGTCCGAACGGAGTGGCTGGACAGCTGGCCAAGGCGGCGATCAGATTGGATCAGCTGTCGCACGTCTTCGTCACTCACAATCATTCTGACCATGTCGTGGATGCCGGGAGCCTGCTTGTGCTGGCCTGGGGGTCTGGCCTCAAATCATCAGTGACGCTGCACGGACCCCCTCCGCTGAGGCAGATTGTCGACCTGTCGCTTGCCGCATCAAGCTACGACATTGCGGTGCGCACGAGAGAGGAAGGGCGTCCGCCACTCCTTCCGTTGATCCAGGTTCAAGAGCGAACCGCCGCGGGACTGGTCCATCAAGACGGGCAAGTCAGGGTGACCAGTGCCGCTGTTGACCATTACACAGTCAAGCCCGCATTCGCCTATCGGTTCGAGACGCCGACCCGATCCGTCGTAATATCAGGCGATACAACATACAGTGAAAATCTCGTCAGGCTTGCGCGCGGCGCGGACCTGCTCATCCACGAGGCGATGTACCTTCCCGGCGTCGACCAGCTTGCAGGCGACAATGCCAGCCTCAAGCAACATTTGTTCCGCAGCCATTCGACAACGGAACAGGTCGGTCTAGTGGCCGCGCGTGCCGGCGTGAAAAAACTGGTCCTATCTCATCTCGTTCCGGCTTTTCCCTCGATCACGGATGACATGTGGCTTGAAGGTGTGCGCAAGAACTTCAGTGGCGAAGCGATCGTGGGACGCGATCTTCAGGAGGTCTGAACCGTAAGGGCGTTCAACTGTCTGCTTCGGGTCGAAAGCAGACGGCAGCCTTGGTTCGAAAAGGAGAGCCTCAGGCTAATCTTTGAACATAGTCTCGGATCGCGTCCCTGCGCGCAATCGCTGCACGGCCGGCGGGCGTGCGGTTGAGGTAGTTAAGCTGCCCCCAAAGCGCGAAGTCGCAAAGGTAAGGCTTGTCACCGAGGACGTAAGGACCAGGCGCCAAGAGCCGCTCCATGGCCTCGAGATTCCGCTCGAGGTCGCGCTGCACGTGCGCTGGACTCTTGCGTGATGTTCCCTGGCTACGAAGCTGGTTGAGGATTCGACGCAAATAGAAGCGATAAGCCACCTTGCCCTTGAACGTGTTCCCGAACACGCCCGCGATTGGCTTACGTCCTTCCGCTTCGAACCAGCGGTAGTAAAGGCCAATGAAGTAGAGCGATTCATCGGCCCACTCCTCGATGGCATGGACGAGGCCGCGCTCGCGGGAATCGGTAGGAAGCAGCGGGGGCTCGGGAAAGCGCTGGTCGAGTGCAAGAGCGATATCGGTGGAATCCGTGATGAAGATGCCATCGATCTCGACTGCAGGCACCTTGCCAGTCCCGCGTCGCCTGAGCGTGCCGCGTGCCCGGAGCGGGTTCACGCTTTCATAGGTCAGTTGCTTGTAATCCAGGATTGCCCGCACCTTCATGCAGAAGGGTGAATAGGGCCAGTCGTAGAAGACGATCTTGCAGCTCGCTCCCATACGAAACGATTCTGACGATTTGATGAGTGAACCGCAATCCAGGCTCTGGCTGCAAAACCGACATCAGGACGAGTGTCGGGCCTTTCCTAGCTCAGCGAGGCAGGTGTTCCTTGCACGTCGCAACGCCGGGCTTCTGACGGCCTTTACGGCCGGCAAAACGACCCTGAAATATGCGCGTGTCTCTTGGCTCGTCGGCTCAATCATCGGATAGCTGCAAGCAATTCGCCACGAGGGCTTGCGGGTGACGAGACCCAGGACTCCGGACGGGTTCTTCGGCAAAGCCTTGGCAACGGCAATGCGTAGCGCTTCTGCTGTTCCGGCATCCGTTCCCGGTTCCAATTTCGGTACCAGTGCCAGCCACCGGGCAGCTCCTGATGCTATTCCATCGAGCACATTGTCATAGTCACCAAAACCCGAGCGAGTGTGATTAGGCGCGGCATTGGCGAGTTTGTCGACAGCTCGCCTGGCGCCGTATCTTTCGATCAGCCGCTCCACCGTCCTGGGAGTAATTGCGGGCGCTGCTTGGCTCGCCAATAGCACAGCGCTCAGGAGCGTAATCAACAATGCCAGCCTCGCGCTGTCGGACCCGAGCGGGAGTGATGATGCCCAGTTCGTCCAAAGTCTGCAATTGCGGGTCGTTGAACTGTCGCAGTTCGCCGTTTAGCGCGGCCTTGTGAAACCCAAGCTTCTCACCACCATCGGCGATTATTCATGGAGGCTCTTTGCCAGCGATGCGCTCGCCGGCATCACCGTCGCGCTGGTCCCTCTTCCCTTGAGCATCGCCATCGCGATCGCCTCGGGTGCCACGCCGAGGGCAGGGTTGGTCACGGCTATCATTGGCGGCTTTCTCATCTCGCTTCTCGGCGGAAGCCGGGTTCAGATCGGCGGTCCGACCGGCGCATTCATCGTCGTCGTGGCCGGCGTCACCGAGCAATATGGCTTTGACGGACTGCTGATCGCCACGTTGCTCGCTGGGATCATCCTCGTCGCGGGAGGGCTAGTGAGGGCAGGGCGGTTCATTGCCCTCGTTCCAGAGCCGGTCATCGAAGGGTTCACCGTTGGGATCGCACTGATCATCGCGGTCAGCCAGTTGAAGGACCTGTTCGGAATGTCGGCTGCGCACGTTTCGGCCGATCTCGTGCATGGCTTGCCTGCGCTGTGGAGCGCAAGGAGCAGCATCAACCCCTATGCGCTCGCAGTCGGCTTTGCCTCGATCGCGGGCATCGCCTTGCTCCGGCGCTTCCTGCCATGGTTTCCAGGTTCCCTGCTGGTCATTGCCGCCGCCTCCGCGGCCGTCGCGCTGGTGCCTCTTCCCGTAGATACGATCTACTCGCGGTTCGGTGCGCTCCCCGGCGGACTGCCGGCCCCTTCTATTCCTCACGTCAGCATTGCAAGGATCAGCGAACTCCTGCCGTCGGCTTTCGTGATCGCGTTCCTCGCAGCAGTGGAATCGCTTCTTTCCGCGATCGTTGCGGATCGCATGATCGGGGGGAAGCACAGGTCCGGCGCAGAGCTTCTCGCACAGGGTGCCGCGAATATCGTCTCACCGCTCTTCGGGGGCCTGCCCGCAACGGGCGCGATCGCGCGGACGGCGACCAATGTGCGCGCGGGCGGGCGCACGCCCGTTGCCGGGATCGTGCACGCTCTTGCGATCCTTGTCTTTACTCTCGCTGCCTCCTCAATCGCGAACTATCTCGCAATGCCCGCGCTCGCCGCCTTGCTGATCGTCACGGCATGGCTGATGAGCGAGCCGACCCGCTGGAAGGAGCGCATGCGACTGCGGGCCGACGATCGCGCGCTGTTTTTCATGACGATGATTTTGACGGTGGTCAGCAATCTCACGATCGCCATCGCGGTCGGCACGGGTGCCGGCCTGGCGTTGCGGGTCTTGCGAAAGGACGTCGAACCGGAGGAGTGGACTCCGGCGGATCGCTCGAAGCTCTAGAAAAGCCGCGTTCGGCTCGCGCCGACCATCCCTTAGTCCACCACGCTTTCTTTCCGCCGTCCGCGGTCAGTTCGCTCAGCTGACCGGCTTCAACCTGGCGCCAAAGCCCCAATCGTCGTCGCGAGCGGGGGTCATGTCGGTCAGTCCGCCCGGCCCCACGGTCAGGAGATCGGCATGGCCGAAGCCCTTTGAATAATCGAGGATCGTGATGACCTCCGGGTTGGCACGCATTATCGCCGAATGGCCGGGCTCCGGCCGCTCGAGCTTTTGAAGGCCCGGGTGCCGCTCGAGCAGCAGCTTGACGGCGCGCTGGCGCTGCTGGGGATCGCGCACCTCGGACGCTCGCGCGGCGATCGAGACTGCCCTGATTGTCGAGGGGTCGTGGAAGTCGCGGCCGATGACCAGCGACACGCGATCATCGCGCTCAATGTTGGCGAACTTCTGGCTCTGCCGCGACACGATGAAGTAGAGGAGGATGTCCTCGTTGGCGTAGCTGACCATCGTCGTCTGTGGCCAGCCATCCGGGCGCAGAGTCGAGATCGCCATCAGCCGGTTGTCCTGGAGGATGTCGATCGCCTTCTGCTTCATCAGACTTCTCCGGGCGCTGTTCAGGAGAGCGCGCCTACTCCTTCGCGGCGATCCCCATATGCTCGCGGTCGAAAACCTCGACCGTGGCGGGATTGTTGCGCTCCAGCTTTCCGGGCCGGACCTGCGGTCTCAATCCCATCAGCATCTGGACGACGGGCGCTGCTCGGGGGATGTTTCTCGTCTGGGTCATCTTAAGACTCCTTGACCGGACAGTCACTGGTTTGGCGCAGCGGCTCGGTCGGTACCATAAGGAGACCTACTTAGTGACATGGCGTGCAAGGCCGTGGATGTTGAACTCGAGGGGAAGTTTCGGATGGAACAGCCTGCGATCACAATCCTCAATTCGAACAGGATCATGACAATCGCCACCGTCCGCCCCGACGGTTGGCCGCAGACCACGATGGTCGGCTATGCGAACGAGGGCTGGCGCATCTATTTCCTGATTTACCGGTCCAGCCAGAAGTTCGAGAACATCAGCAAGGACAACAGGGTTTCGGTCTCGGTCGGGCACGAGCCCGGCTCCTTGCGCGACATCAAGGCGGTCTATGCCGGCTGCAATGCCGAAGAAGTCACCGATCTTGCGGAGAAGAATCTTGCCTGGAAGCTCCTTGCCGAGCGGCATCCCAACCTCACCGACCTTGCACCGCCCGGCAAGGACGAAGTCGCGACCATGCGGGCAGACTGCAAGCATGTGTCAATGCTCGATTACAGCCAGGGCCTCGGGCACACGGAAGCGCTGACGCTTTAGCTGGCGCCGGAACCCGGCCAGGGCCTTGGCCTCGTTCCGATAGCGGGCATCTGGCTGGAGGCCTTAGGAAGTATGGCTTCGAAGGCGGCCGCATGCGGTTACGCGGCAGCCGATTAACATCCGTTCACTACACCTGCGTTCAAACGATGTGTTATGCGTCGCACTTGCCGCCGTGCGAACGGACGGTGGCGATCACGGATTAAGGGGGCGCCGTGGTTCGCAGTGCGTGGCTTTTGCCGAGCCTGGTCTTCTTGCTCATCTGGTGGGTCGCCGAGCCCGCATCCGCACAAGGCGGCCCTCCAGGGCAGCCTGCTTCGACCTCGTCAGCTGCGCCCGACCCGGCGGCGCCTCAGGGGATCGCCGAGATCGTGATCACGGCACGCAAGCGGCTTGAACCGGCGCAGCGCGTTCCGATCAGCGTTTCGGTGCTCAACAGCCAGACGCTCGCGACCAAGGGCATCAAGGACCTTTTCCAGGCCGTGACCCTGGTCCCGGGAGCCGTGTTTTCGCGGGCCCCGGACGATGGTCTCGCGCTGACGTTCAGGGGGCTTGGAACCGCCGCCCGCTCGCAGGCCTTCGAGCAATCGATCGCCGTTTTCACGGACGGTGTATTCTTGGGGAAGGGCCGTCTCTACTCGATCGGCCTGTTCGACCTGGACCGCATCGAATTCATCCAGGGAACGCAATCGACGCTGGTCGGCAAGAACGCGAGCCTCGGGGCGATCAGCATCATCAGCCGCCAGCCAGGCGACAGATTGTCTTTTGAAGGAAGGGCTGGCTACGAGCTCGCCGACGGCGGCTACCAGCTCGATGCCGCGAGCGACCTTCCCCTCGCTCGCGAAGCGTCGCTGCGCCTTGCTGCGCATTACAATGATCTCAACGGCTGGGTGCGCAACGACATCACTGGCCACAAGGGGCCCGAGCACAAGGATCTTGGGCTTCGCGCGACGTTGCGCGCTGACCTTAGCGACCGTCTCAAGGTGGGCGCGGCCTACCAATATTCGGACAACCGGCAGATCGGCGCCAGTTATCAACTCGTGGGCGGCGATCTTCCGCCGATCTATGGTGATCACCGGCTCGACGACCACACGTCTCAATTCACTCTTGCTACGCCCAGCGGCGAAACGGTGCACCGGACGCGCTCGCACGTCGCTTCCCTGAAAGCGGAGCTCCAGATCGGCACGCACACGCTGGTCTCGCAAAGCGCTTACGTCGCGTACCGGCTGCACAACCTCGACGATTTCGATTTTTCGCCCGACGACAGCAACAATTTCGATCGGCACGAGAAGTATCACCAGTTCACGCAGGAAATCCGCATCCAGTCACCGCCTGGCGGCCGTTTCGACTATATGGCGGGACTGTTTTTCCTGAAGAGCCACTGGAATTCGCTCGAAACGCAAGATTGGCATGTCGCGGGATTTCCGCCGGTCGGCGCGCCGGGACCCGGCCAGCTGTTCAATGGTCCGTTCGGAAATGATTTCATCCAGGACCTGACGGCCTATTCGGCCTTCGGCTCGGGAACCTTGCACCTCTCGAAGGCGCTGCGCCTCACCGGCGGATTGCGCTACACGCGCGAGACCAAGCATGTGCTGTTCGGCCGAACGGCCTTGCCGCCTTTCACGGTGTGGAACACGATTGCAAACCCGCCCTTCGATCCGACGCCGCTCAGGCACCGGTCGAGGTTCCTCGACGGCAACGTCAGCCTCCAGTACGATATTGCCCGTAATGTCATGGCCTATGGCTCGTTCGGGCATGGCAGCAAATCCGGCGGCTATGTCGAGACGAACACGATTGCCGTACCCCCGCCGCTTCTGGTCAATGGAAAGGTGCCGCCCGGCCTCGTTGCCGCTGGCGCGCTCGTCAAGGACGAGAAGGTCAAGAGCTTTGAACTGGGGATCAAGTCGAACCTGTTCTCAAGGCGGGTGCGGCTCAACCTTGCGGCGTTCTGGACGCAGAGCGGGACCTTTCAGGACACGGTCTTCACCGGCGGCACACTGGGCTTCATAACCTTCAATGGTCCGGTCAGGAGCCACGGCGTCGAAGCCGACAGCACGTTTCTCCTGACCCCCCGGCTGCGCCTCGATGGAAGCATCACCTATGCGGATGCGACGGGGATCATTCAGCCGATCGATCCAGCAACTAACGCGCCTCAAATCGACGTGAGCGGCAATCCCGTCTTCCGCCGCTATCGCCGCTCGCAGGCGCCGAGGCTCATCTTCAACCTCGGTCCCAGTTACGATGCACCGCTCGATGCCAAGTACAATTGGCACATCGGCGCGAGCGTCCGCCACCGCAGCATGATGTTCAACCAGCGGCAGGAGCAGTTCCCCTCCAAGGCGCTCACAACGCTCGATCTCTGGGCCGGGATTGAAATGCGCAACGGTCGCTGGGGCATCGACCTCGTTGCCAGGAACGTGACCAATGCCATCTCCGAGGATTTTGCCAGTCCTTCGGTCGATCCCCGTTTCTCCGCTTATTACGGAAGCTATCTTGCCGGGCCCAATCCCCTCAGAACAGTGATGATCTCCGTTCATGCGAGTTATTGAGGGGCTCCGGGCGGACTTTCCGGTGCGGATGGCCCCCGAGTTTCTTGTATTGGAGCTTTGATGTAAGGACGCGGGCACGCGGTCGTGCGGGAGACAGCGTGCATGTCTGGCATCTCGGAATGGCTGGCAGGGCAGGGACTTGAGCGATACGCCCCGGCGTTCCACGAGGCGGAGATCGATGTCTCGACGCTCGACCTTCTCACCGACGAGGATCTTCGCGAACTAGGGATACCCCTCGGACCGCGCCGCAAGATCCTCGCCAGCCGGGAAGCTGCAGGATCCGCCGAGGCGAACGGCGAGCTGGCCGGCGAACGGCGGCAGATCACCGTCATGTTCGTGGACCTTGTCGGTTCGACAAACCTTTCGACCCGGGTCGATCCGGAAATCATGGGCGAACTCCTGGCGAGCTACAAGGCGGCGGTTGCCGAGGAGGTCGTCGAAGCCGGAGGAACCGTCGCCAAGTATCTGGGCGATGGGGTGCTCGCTTATTTTGGATGGCCCAAAGCGCGCGAGGATGCTGCAGAACGGGCGATCCATTGCGCGTTTGGAGTCCGGGATCGGGCGAGGCAGATCCGTGACCCTTCGGGCGAACCGCTCCAGTGTCGGACCGGGATCGCGACCGGACTGGTGGTCGTCGGCGGCACGACCGGCAGCGGCAACGCCCGGGAAGACACGGTGGCGGGCGAAGTCCTCAATCTTGCAGCAAGGCTTCAGGGTCTTGCCGAGCCTGGCGGCATCTGCGTCTCGCGGCGGGTGCATGAGCTTGTTGGCCAGCTGTTCGACTTCGAGTTTGCGGGCGAGCACGAGCTGAGGGGTTTCGACGAAAAGATTTCGGCCTGGAGCCCGCTTCGCGAAGCGCAGCACGCGAACCGCTTTGCGGCAAAGCGCGCGGTGAGGAGAAGCCTGGTCGGGCGCGACCGGGAACTGGCGATGCTCACTGAGCAATGGGCCGACGTGGTCGCGGGCGACGGACGGGCCGCCCTGATCCTGGGCGAAGCCGGCATCGGAAAATCGCGCCTGCTTGAGGAATTGCACGCAGCGATCGGGGAAGCGCCCCACGCGTTCGTTTCGTGGCAATGCTCCGCCTTTCACCAGACCAAGCCCTTGTACCCAGTCATCGAACGTATCACGCGGGCGGCCGAGATCGTCGACGGTGACGACGGGCCGGCACGCCTCGCCAAGCTGAGGACCTTGCTGGGTGCCGCCGACATGCCTGTTGAAAGCGCCCTCCCGCTTTTCGCCGAGCTGCTGTCGCTGCCGCCCGAGGCGGGCTATTCCCCGCTCGAACTAACCCCCGCTCAGCGCAGATCCGCGATGATCGGCGCGATTGGCGACTGGATCCGGCGGATTGCCGAGGAAAGGCCCATGCTCCTCAACCTCGAGGACGCGCACTGGGCGGACGCGACGACCCTTGAGGTCGCGAACCTCCTCATCAACGGACTGGCAGGTCTGCCGCTGATGGCCATCGTCACCGGGAGACCGGAATTCGCGGCGCCCTGGAGCGGACGAGCCAAGGTTACCGTCATCGGCCTTGATCGCCTGAACGACCGCGAATGCGAAAGCCTGATCCGCGAGATCATCAGCGCGGACGACGTCGCGGATGCGACGATCAGGCAGATTCTCGAACATAGCGACGGCAATCCGCTGTTCGTCGAGGAGCTGAGCGCGGCCTTCGCGCAATCTGGCACCAAGGCCCGCGCCGCCATCCCCGACACTCTCCAGGGTTCGCTGCTGGCTCGTCTCGATCAGCTCGGCGATGCCAAGCGCACGGCGCAGCTCTGCTCGGTCCTTGGACGACATTTCGCGCGACCGCTCCTCGCCCAGATTTACGAGGGCGCTCCCGCAATGCTCGACACCAACCTCTCGTTGCTGGTGGCCAATGACGTTCTCCATCCGCTCGGGCGTGCAAACGAGGGTCGCTATCAGTTCAAGCACGCGCTGCTGCGCGATGCCGCGTACGAAAGCCTGTTGCTGGCAGAACGGCGGCGGCTGCACGAACGGTGCGGACGGCAGCTCGAGCGCGAATTTCCCGAGGCAGTCGAAGCCGAGCCCGAGTTGCTCGCACATCACTTCCGGCAGGCGGGGCTGGCCTCTGAGGCTGCACACTATCTGGAACGCGGCGGAGACCGGGCGTCGGCGAGCGCCGGCTATATCGAGGCCATTGCAAGCTACCGCGACGCTCTGCAGCAATTGGGCGAGTTGCCCAAGGGCGAAGAGCGCGACCGCCGCGAACTGGGCATATTGCTGAAGCTCGGACCGGCGCTCACCATTATCGATGGCGCCCAGAGCGCCACCGTTCGGGACGTCTATGGCGCGGCCGAGAATCTCGGGCGCTCGGTCAATGACCTCGACGGGCGGTTCAAGGCGCTCTGGGGTCTCTGGTACAATTCGAACGTCGGGCGCGACTATTCGACCGCGAGCAAGTTTGCCGAGGAGCTGGTGCTGCTGAGCGAGCAGTCCCACGATGATGCGCACGTTCTCGAGGCGCTTCACTGCCGCTGGTCATCGGCGATGTTCCGCGGCGAATGCGCGGCCTCCATCAGTGACGCAAGGCGCGGGGTCGAGCTCTACCGCAAGGACGATCATCATCGCCTCGCCGCGATCTTCGGCGGTCACGACCCCGGCGTTTGCGCGCATGGTGTTGCAGGCTCGGCTCAGGTGACTGCGGGCCAGTTCGAGACTGCCATCCAGAATATCACGGATGCCGTTGCTCTTGCCGAGCATCTCGATCATCCGCACAGCATCGCGCACGCGCTGATGACCGGACTTTCCGTTGCTTCGGCAGCTGCCGACTACCGCCATTTGGAGAAGTGGGCGAAAGACCTCGAGCGGGTCGCCGAAACCTACAACTTCCCGCCGCAGCGCGCGGTTGCCGCGTTCTTCCTCGAGTGGGGCAAGGCGCAGAGAGGCCAGCTGGACATCGGGCAGCTGCGCTCGACCTTCAACCAGGTCGTTGCGATCGGCCCTCTGACACTGGTCTATGTCGCACTCTTTGCCGAGGAATTGCTGAAGGCCGGAGAAGCCGCCGAAGCGCTCATGGTCATCGACCATTTCGTCGGCACATTGAAATTCCCGTTCGGTTATTTCCTGCCTGACGTCTACCGCGTCCGCGGCGAATGCCTGGCTGCGCTTGGCCGGACTGACGAAGCGATTGCCGAACTGGAACATGCGGGGCAGATGGCCAGCGACCAGGGATCGGAACTCTTCGCCTTGCGGGCCGCAATAGCCCGGGCCCGCTGCTGCGCGGACGGCGAGGAGAGAGCTTCGGCGATCATGGCAGTCGAGAAATCACTCGACATCATCGGGTCGACCCCCTGGCCGGAGATCACGGCTGCGCGCACTCTCGCCGCGGCGAGATAACCCTGGAAAAAGCCGGGTTTCGACGATCGGGCGTCCTGCGTTCTTGTCCAGAGGGGGAACGTCGGCCGCTCTAGTCGCCGCCAGGGCTCACGCGATGTGTCCACGGATCGTTACGGCTGCTGAACGCGTTAGCCCCCTTCAAATCTTGGAGCGAACTTGTGACCGACCTTGGTGAAAAGGCCCAATTCGGCATTGTGGGACTTGATGACATTACGGCCGGCGGGCTTGCCCGCGGCCGATTGTTCCTGCTCGAAGGCAGCCCCGGCACCGGCAAGACGACGATTGCGACCCAGTTCCTGATGGCGGGAGCTGCCGCGGGCGAGCGCGCGCTCTACATCACCCTCTCGGAAACCGAAGACGAACTGAGGGCAGGCGCGCAGTCGCACGGCTGGTCGCTAGAAGGCATCGACATTTTCGAGCTTGTCCCTCCTGAAAGCCTGCTCGACGAACAGCAACAGCAGAGCCTTCTTTATTCCTCCGACCTGGAGCTTGGAGAAACGACCAAGCGCATCTTCGAGGCTTTCGAGAGGGTGAAGCCGCAGCGCGTCGTTCTCGACAGCCTGTCCGAGATCCGGCTGCTGGCGCAGTCCTCGCTCCGCTATCGCCGCCAGATCCTGGCGCTGAAACACTATCTCGCGCGGAGCGGCGCGACCGTATTGATGCTCGATGATCTTTCAAGCGAAGCCAATGACAAGACGATGCACAGCATCGCGCACGGGGTCATTCGCCTCGAGGAACTGTTTCCCGAATATGGCGCCGAGCGGCGCCGGCTGCGGATCATCAAGTATCGCGGGCAATCCTACCGGGGGGGCCATCACGACATGGTCATCGAAACCGGCGGTGTACGGGTTTTTCCGCGTCTCGTTTCCGCCGAGCACCGCAAGCCGTTCGATCGGGAGATACTGAAAACGGAATCGCCCGAGCTCAATGCCCTGCTCGGGGGCGGGATCGACCGCGGGTCCAGCGTTCTCATCCTGGGGCCCGCAGGGACCGGAAAATCGCTGCTGGCGCTGACTTTCGTCGCCGGGGCCGTCAATCGCGGGGAGCGGGCAGCGATGTTCGTTTTCGACGAGGAACTCGGTCTTCTCATGGAACGGGCGAAGGGCCTCGGCATCGACCTTCAGAAGATGATCGACGACGAGCGCCTGGTGATCGAGCAGATCGACGCTGCCGAACTGACGCCCGGGGAGCTTTCGGAACGCGTGCGCCGCTGTGTCGAGGAGAATAACGCCCGAACCGTCGTGATCGACAGCCTCAACGGCTACCAGGCGTCCATGCCAGGCGAGCAGGCACTGGTTCTCCACATGCACGAGTTGCTTCAATATCTGAACCGCCGCGGAGCCTCGACCTTCCTGACGGTTGCCCAGCACGGCCTCGTCGGCGACATGAGGGCACCGGTCGACGTGACCTATCTTGCAGATACGGTCGTTCTTCTTCGATACTTCGAGGCGTTCGGGCGGGTGCGCCGCGCGATCTCGATCATCAAGAAGCGTACGGGCGCCCACGAGGACACGATCCGGGAGTATCGGATAGACAAGCGGGGAATTACGCTGGGCGAGCCGCTCATGGGCTTTCAAGGCGTGCTGCGCGGCGTTCCTGAACTCGTTGAGGATAAGCCCAGCCTGCTCGAGGCGTCTCCCAAATGAGCGGAGACGTCTCGGAGCGGGCACTGATCCTCGCTCCGAATGGCCGCGACGCGATCGTGGCCCGCGAAATGCTCGTCGAAGCCGGTATCCGGGGCGACGTCGTTGGAGGGGTCACCGAGTTCGTGAACGCGCTTGGCGCAGGGGCGGGCTGCGGTGTCATCACCGAGGAGGCGCTTGCAGCAACCGACCTCCACCCGCTGTCCGACTGGCTCGCCCGGCAACCCGAATGGTCGGATTTCCCCTTCATCCTCCTCACCCAGCGGGGCGGCGGGCTCGAGCGCAACCCGGCCGCGGGCCGGTATCTCGACCTTCTTGGCAACGTCACATTTCTCGAGCGCCCTTTTCACCCGACGACCTTCGTCAGCCTCGCGCAATCGGCGCTTCGCGGACGTCGGCGGCAATATGAGGCCCGAACGCGTCTCTACGAGCTGAACAAGCTTGCGACCGATCTCGAACTGCGCGTCGAACAGCGCACCGCCGAGCACGAAGCGGCGGTGACGCAGCTTCACGAGGCGCAGAAAATCGAAACGCTGGGCCAGTTGACGGGCGGCGTCGCCCATGACTTCAACAACCTCCTCACGCCCATTACCGGCGCGCTCGACCTGCTGCATCGCCAATATGGGGACAGCGATCCCCGGACGGGCCGTCTCCTTTCGAACGCGTTGCAGGCAGCTGACCGGGCAAGGACATTGGTTCAGCGGCTACTGGGTTTTGCAAGGCGCCAGTCGCTCCGGACCGAACCCGTCGACCTCGTTGCGCTGCTCACCGGAATGCGCGATCTCGTCTCGAGCTCGATCGGCCCCACGATCCAGCTGCAGCTTCGCTGCGAAGCAGACCTACCGCCGGCTCTGGTCGATCCCAACCAGCTCGAGCTTGCGATCCTCAACCTTTGCGTGAACGCTCGCGACGCGATGCCGCAAGGCGGTCAGCTGACGATCCTTGCCGAGGGGGCAGCGGTAGGACCGATGTCGTCTCCAAGGATCAAGCCCGGCTTTTACCTGCGACTATCGGTTATCGACGCCGGCGTCGGCATGGACGCCGACACGCTGGTGCGTGCGATCGAGCCGTTTTACTCGACCAAGGAGACCGGCCGGGGAACGGGCCTTGGCCTTTCCATGGTGCATGGTCTTGCAGCTCAGCTCGGCGGCGGCTTTCACCTCACCAGCGCGCCTGGAGAAGGGACCCGCGTCGATCTCTACCTGCCGGTCGCCGACAAGGGCATTGCAAGCACCCAGCGGGTCGCGAGCGAACCCCCGCGAAGTGTTGGCCGGCGTCTAAAGATCATGCTGATCGACGACGAGGACCTTGTCCGGATCGCCACTGCCGAGTTGATGCGGGACCTTGGCCACGAGGTCACCGAGGCGAAAGGCGCGGTCGAAGGACTGGCGCTCCTGCGCGGCGGGCTCGATGTCAACGTCGTCGTCACGGATTACATGATGCCCGGCATCGACGGGGGCGAACTTGCGCGGCGGGTAAGCGCGAGCCATCCCGACGTCCGTATCCTCCTCATTACGGGCTATACGGGTCCTGCCGACGACGTGCTTCACCTTGCCCGGCTGTCCAAGCCTTTCGGACAGGCCGAACTCGCATCGGCGCTCGCATCGCTGTTCGCCGATGACGACAAGATCGTGCGGCTTCATGGCCGCAGGGGTCCGGATCCTATCTAGTTCGGGAATTTTGTGGGGTCGGCACCGGCGCTAACCGGCATCGGCAAGGCGATCCTCCTCGCCGACAAGAGCAGAAAGCAGCAGCGTTACGGCCGGATCGGCGATACCCCGGTGGGAGGAAAGCCAGAAGGAGCCGATCCCGGCCCCTTCCTTCAGGGCGACGAACTGAACGCCTGGAAAGCGTACGTTCGCGAGCGTCGAGCTCACGATCGAGACGCCAAGGCCGCTTGCGACCAGCGCGAGCATTGATCCCCAGTCGTTGGTGCGCTGCGTGACCCTGGGCTCAAATCCGGATGCCTTGCACAGGGAAGCGATCATCCGGTGCCACTGCGGGGCTATGAACTCGTCGCTGGTGACGAATGTCCGCTTGGCGAGAGCTGCAATCGAAAGCTCGCCCTCGGAGCCTGCCGGGTCGCCCTCGGCCAATGCAACAACGAGGCTGTCGCGATCGAACAGCTGGTTCCTGACCCCGGTCCTGTTGCGTGCCTCACGGCTGACGATAAGGTCGTATTGCCCGGCTTCAAAACCTGCCCAGAGATTCGTCGATTGAGTCGTATGCAGCTGGAGTTGGACCAGTGGGTAACGTTCGCGGAATGACTTCAGGATACGCGGCAGCCTCGTCATCATCGACACGGGCGCATATCCCAAGCGAACGGTGCCACGGCGACCGGCAGCCGCATCTTCGGCACGCGCGAGCGCGACGTCGAGTTCGCCGAGGGCATTGCGCGCGGCCTTGACCAGGAGCTCGCCTGCCGGGGTGAGCCTGATCTGGGGGCGCCGGAAGAAGATCTGGTAGCCGACGATGTCCTCCACGCGGCGGACGACCTGGCTGATCCTTGGCTGGCTGACATTGAGCCGTTCGGCCGCGCGTCCGAAATGACACTCCTCGGCGATCGTCAGCAGCGGGGGAAGTTCGGGAAGGAGAGCGGAAGGGAGCGTCATAAGCTTATACTAATGACGGCGGAAGGAGATTAGAATAGGTTTTGACCCCCGCGGAACTAGGTTTCTGCCCCATGAGCTTTTCTTTCAAGGCGCTTGGAGCCCGCCGCCGCGCCGCTGCTGCCGAAAACTCGACTGGCGTTGAGAGTGACGCGCGGGGGAGCGACGCCGCCGAGCCTTCATCGAGAAGACCGGAGGGCTCCGAACTGAGGCTCGTGATGGAGAAGCTCGCTGGCCTCGAGCGCGTTCTTCATGAGCTGAAACAATCATTGTCGCCCAACTCCCCGGAAGGTTTTGGCACTGGCCATGGGGTCGACGACGCCAAGGTCAGGCGGATCATCCGGGCGCGGAGGATCCGTGAGCAGCAGCTTGGACCCGAACTCTTCGCCGATCCGGCGTGGGACTTGCTGCTCGAGGCCTTCGCCGCGGATCTTCGCCACGAATGGCTGACGGTTTCCCACTTGTGCCGGGCCTCGCGCATGCCCGAGACGACGGCTCTGCGGTGGATCAAGCTTCTCGAGAAAGAGGGTTGGCTCAAGGAAGCGCAGTCCCCCGATGGCCGCAAGTGGATGGAACTGACCCTCCAGGGCTCGAGCAAGCTCAGGCGCTATTTCGACGCTATCGGTCCGGCCTCGTTCCTCATATAGGGCTCCGCCAACTCGCGGTATCAACAACCTTTCCTCGACGTGGGGTTGCTCACTTGGCGCCGAAGCGGTGGATGATCCTCGCCTGGGTCGCAATTCTATCGATCATTATCGGGCTATCCGCGGTCTACGGAGGACGAAATTGCGAGGTCTCGAAGAGCGGTCCATTCGATCAGCTGTTGCAGGGGCACAAATATGTCCCGACGCGTGCTGGGAAGTTCGCCTGCAGAGAGGTGAATTGGCGTCCGAGCAACCGGGGCTGAACCACCCCATTCGCCACTGTCGCTGATTTTCACCGGCGATGCGTGAGGGCCAGCCCCGCTGCACAAGCGGTGTCAGGGCTATCGGCTCCTGCAAGAGGCGAGTAGGGCCCGGCGATGCTGCATCCCCAGATACCCACTGCCCTTGCCGAAGCATTCGACCAGCGCGGATACAAGGAACTCACTCAAGTCCAATCGGCAGTGATTGCTGAAGAGGCAGACGGCCGTGACCTGATCGTCTCTTCGAGGACCGGTTCGGGCAAGACGGTCGCCTTTGGCCTCGCAATGGCGCCGGCACTTCTGGAAGGCGAAACCGCCCGGATCACGAGGGCTCCCCTTGCCTTGATCATCACTCCGACGCGGGAGCTTGCGATCCAGGTGAGCAAAGAGCTCCAGTGGCTGTATGCAAATACCGGCGTGCATGTGGTCACCTGCGTCGGGGGAATGGATCCGATGAAGGAGCGGCGCGCGCTCTCGCGCGGGGCGCACATCGTCGTCGGCACGCCCGGTCGTCTGAGAGACCACCTAGAGCGCGGCGCACTCGACCTTTCATCACTGCGCGTTGCCGTCCTCGACGAAGGGGACGAGATGCTGGACATGGGCTTTCGAGAGGAACTGGAAGAGATCCTCGATGCGACACCCCGAACCCGCCGAACATTGCTCTTCTCTGCAACGATGCCGCGCCCGATCGTCGCACTGGCCAAACGCTACCAGAAAGACGCCCTTCGCATCGAGACACTCGGCGACAGGGAAGCGCATCAGGATATCGCGTACCAGGCCGTCGCGGTGCCACCCACCGACATTGAGCATGCGGTGGTCAATCTCCTTCGCTTCCACGAGGCCGAAACGGCGATCCTGTTCTGCGCCACGCGCGATGCCGTGCGGCGCTTGCATGCGAGCCTGACGGAACGCGGATTCGATGCCGTTGCCCTCTCCGGCGAGCACAGCCAGAACGAGCGCAATCAGGCCCTGCAGGCGCTACGCGATCAGCGCGCGCGGGTGTGCGTTGCGACCGACGTTGCAGCGCGCGGTATCGATCTTCCATCGGTGTCGCTGGTCGTCCATGTCGAGCTTCCGCGCGATGCCGAAGCGCTTCAGCATCGCTCCGGCCGGACCGGCCGTGCCGGGCGCAAGGGCACTGCGGTGCTGATTGTTCCTTACCAGCGCCGCAAGAGGGTGGAGGCGATGTTGAAGGGCGCCAGGATAGACGCGCAGTGGATCTCTGTTCCGACTGCGGCTGCAATCCGGACGAAGGACCGTGAACGCTTGCTGGCAATGCTATCCGAGCCGGTGAAGCTTGATGACGAGGACCGCGAACTTGCAGCGCAGCTGATGGAGAAACTTTCAGCGGAGGACATCGTCGCGGCCCTGATCCGGTCGCTCCGAGCCGAATTGCCGGCCCCGGAGGACATTCTGGTGACCGGCCGCAGAGACGAGCGGGCTTCGGAAGGGGGCCATCGCGGCGGCTTCGAGGACGCAACCTGGTTTCGCCTCAATGCAGGTCGCCGCCACAATGCCGATCCGCGCTGGCTCCTGCCTCTCATCTGCCGCTACGGCCATGTCACGAGGGCCGAGATCGGTGCCATCCGTCTTGCCGCCAACGAGAGCTACTTTCAGGTGAGCGAACGAGCGACGGCTGGCTTCATCAAGGCGCTTCGCCGCGCTGCCATCGCGCCGGAGGATCAGGGCCTCGTGATCGAGCTGGCCGAGCCGCGGGAGGGGAAGTCCGCCTATCGCCCGGAGCGGGCGCACGAGAAGCCCAATCCAAAGAAGGTGCGCCATGCGAGAAAGGGCCAGTTTTGATGTCTGCCGTTCGATCGCGCCCAACCGGAACGAAATGCGAAATTAGAAATGCATCTCTGAGGGCTTGGATGAGGTCCTTTTCGAAGGATTTCTGCGAGGGGTCTTTCCGTACTGCTGGGGACCGTATCTTCGATTTTTCGGGCCGACACTAGGTCGGCTCCGACGCGATGCGTACTCCATCCGATTGATTTAAATGGTAAAATCCGAAACGGACGAAAGGTTAGTCATCGTTTCAAGGACCATCCTTAGTCAGTGCATTGAAATGACAGGGACAACAAAGTGTCGGACGGCCGGCTGGGTCAAGCGAGCAGACAGGCTGCCGGTCCATCTGACAGGCATGCTCCACCTCAGCGACGGCAGGAAGATCGGAGTTGTGGTCACCGACATGTCCGCCGAGGGCTGCAAGGTGAGCGCGCATCATCTCCTGCCGATCGGCGCGATCGTGCAGCTGCTGATGCCAGGGCAGGACCTGATGCCGGCAAGCATTCGCTGGTCGATGCTCGGCAAGGCAGGGCTCTTCTTTCTATAGGGTAGCGAACCTGGAGATTGCCCGGACCGGTGGCCGCGTCCTATTCGATTTCTTCGAGCGGGAAAAAGAGCCGCTCGTGGCGCGAGGTCATGTGCCTCACCCGGGTCTCATATTGTTCGGCCATTAGCTGGTGAGCAACGCGCGCCCGCGAATCCCGCACCTGAAGGGCGGCGGTTCTCTCCTGCGAAGCACGCAGGAGGAAGTAGCTAAGGTCGCTCGTCACTGCGGCCCCGGCAAGAAGAGAAGGATATGCCGATTGCGACTCACGGGGACGTCGTAACAGCTGCAGCCAACTAACAAAATGACCTATGTCAGCTTTCAACGGCGCATCGTTGCGGCGCTGCTCAGGCCTGGCGGCGCTCGGCCTCGAGCTGCGCAACGAGGCGCTTGCCCTCCCAGATTTCGCACTTTGATCCAAAGCCGGCTTTCTTCGTGCTTGCGACGGCGTCCTCGTCGCTCGCCGCCTTGACGAAATCAGCGCTCACCACATTTCGCTCCATGTCGAATGAGTAGACGCGGTAGATTTTTGAAAGCTTGGACACGTGCGCATACTCCTCGCCAGCGGGAGCACGAGCAACGTCTCTCGGTCACCGCTGCGCTGGAAGCCTTGCACGGTGATGCATCCCCCTTACGCGCCGTCAGCTGAATCCAGGAATAACGTGGGTTATCGAAAGGCAGGGTCGAAAATTCTATCGACCGTCAGGTTCTTGTTCGCCTCGCTGGCGGAATACCGGCTTGCCATCGTTCGACAGCATTGCTGCCACCCATCTCGTACTCGGGAACTGGGTGAAGACCATCATCGACATCAAGGTCATCGGCACCGCGAGAAAGGCGCCGGGCAGACCCCAGAGCCAGCTCCAGAAGGCAAGGGAGAGAAGCGTTGCGACGGGATCGATATTCTGCGTGTGCGCCTGAAGGCGCGGATAGATGAGGTTGCCAACGATCGTCGCGACGACCTGGATGACGAGGAAGATCGTGATCGCCTGCCAGACCGTCTTGAACTGGATCAAGGCAAAGAGGCTCGGCGCGATCGACCCGACAGTGACGCCGATATTGGGGATGAACGTCAGCAGGAAGAAGATGACTGCCCAGAAGAGCACGTTGTCGAGGCCGACCGCCAGCATGACGGCGGTGGCCGCCGCGGTGAGAATGACGCCGGTGATCGTCTGCACCCAGACATAGGTCTCGATGTCGGCCGCAATGCGCGCGATCGTCGCCTTGATCGCGCTCGCCCGGGACGATGATCCTGCGGCTCGCTCAACCTTCTCGGCGATGCGTTTGCGGCCGGCGAGCATGAAGCCGAAGTAGACCACCATCAAAAGGAGGCCGGAGAAGAGTCCCTGCATTCCCGAGAGCAGGAACCCGGCGACATCGGCGACGGTCACCTTGCCTAGGATCGCGCTGATGTGGAGCGGCTCATGAAGGTGGAGCGAAAGGCCGAACTGGACCGAGATTTCATCCAGTCTCACGAGGAGCGCGGGTCCTTGCGCGACCATCTTGGCGGCGCCCTGCGCCATGATGAAGATGCCGGTGGACGCCGTCGCGATCACGACCAGTCCGGCAAGCAGCGACACGGCCCAGGCGGGAGCGGCGGACCAGCGGTTCTGGATGAAGCGGACAAGCGCGTTGACGAGGACCGCAAGGACGAAGGCAATGACGAACGGGATGATGATCGAAGCAAGGAAATAGAGGAGCGCGACGGCGGCCCCCATCCCGGTGACGATTTGCGCGACAGCAATGGTGCGGCTCTGAGGCATGTGGACCGGTTGAAATTAACTCCTGCGTCCTGAAAGTCGCGTGGAATCTCATTCCAGAGCCGCGGCGCAAGAACGCCTGGCTGGTGCGGCCAGGGAAAATCGCATCGTCATCGCCCTGGAAGGCAGTAATCCACAGATATACTCACCAGTTGATCCACAACTATCTCGTATGCACCCGCTTTTAGCGCTGGCGCAGGCGAAGAAGCTTGCTATGGTCTCTTTGTGCTTAGGAACTCGAAAGAGAACCCAAGCATGGAACCCCGGCAGCTTCGGTTGCCGGGGTTTACTCGTTTATGGGCAAGCTAAAGGCTCGCTTTCGACCCTTTCAGCCATCGAGCGCCCACGCTGTTTGAAGTGGTCTGCGCTCCCGCCCCACAAGATCGACAAGCTCTCTTACGGCGTCCGGTTGAACCAACTGGATATATTGTCGAGCCACCCATCACGAAAAACCGGCCACGGGTCTGCTTTCCCAGCGCAGGCGGACATCAGACGTCAGCAACCATGTCCACCGCGAGTGGTTCTTGCAGCGCCGACTGGGACGATCACGGTCGCGCCGGCGCAGTCAACCCGATGGGGGCCGCGGGCGACCATATTGGGAGGCTCATCATGACTATAGGCAAGACCTTGTTGCTGGCGGCCGTACTGGCCGCTGCACCATTTGCAGTCTCGGCTGCCAATGGCCAAAGCCAGCACCGCGATATGACCAACACGACCAACACGACCATGCAGCAGCAACAGCCCGACCGCGCGACGAGCGATCGCAGCCGGACCGGCATGCGCGACATGCGCGACCGCGATATGCGCGATCAGCACATGCGCGACCGCGATCACCGGGACATGCGTCATTATGGCTGGCGCCGCGGGCACCACTACGGCTGGCGGCATTGCACGATGAGGTGGCATCACCATCGCCGCGTCCGCGTCTGCCGCTAAGGCGCTAAGCCTAAGGAGCCCGCTCGCGTCGGCATGATGCGAGCGGGCGAACGCCTACGCATCCGCAAGGACGCTTGGTGAGGAAAGCTGCTGCGATCCGCTGCAGCGCCCAGGGGCGGAATATTTGCACCTCACCTGCATCACCCTGGTTCTGCAAATGCGGAGTGCGGCTAACGTCCGCTTTCTGGCGGAGAGACCGACGAGCGCCGAGAAACGAAATACCGCTGCAGTGCAGCGCGTCCTGCTGAGAACGGCAGCTAGGAACGGCAATGTCACGGAAGCGTTGCCGGAGGTGTTGATGCGAAAAAGGGGAGCTGACCAATGCACATCTCGAACCAGAGCCTATTGGTCATATTGCTGGTGGGCATCGTTGCCGGCTGGCTCGCCGGTCGCCTGGTTCGGGGAGCCGGTTTCGGAATCATCGGCGACCTTGTTGTTGGAATAGTTGGCGCATTTATTGGCAGTTGGTTGTTGCCCCGGCTTGGTATTCACCTTGGTAGCGGCATCGTCATGGCGATCGTCAACGCCACCATCGGAGCGATAATATTGCTCGTCATCGTGAGACTGATTGGAGGAGGAGGTGCTGGCTGGCGAAGGCGCTGGTAAGGCAGTCGCTGTCTTTCCTGCCGGGCGACAGTGCGTGGCCTCGCCTCGCTAAGCGATCAAATTGAGGTTTTTTTTCCGTCTTGCAGAGAAAATCTTCGCGGATGCCCTATGTGATCAAAGCCGAGATCAAGGATCCAAAATCCAGGGTCTTCGAATTTGCTGCCGCAAAGACGATGTATGGGGGAAGGCGCATCGGCGAGGGGGACATAGCGTTCCTGTTCGCGAGCGAGAATGAGGGCGGGTCAGGCCTCTTCGCCCGGACTATTGTGACCTACGCCGCGGCGGTCCCCAGGGTTCAAGGTGCAGCGAGGCAGACGCCGCGCATGGACGTGAGGGCCGAGCACACGGCGATCGCAAAGCGGCCGCTGGGACGTGCGGAGCTCAGGCACTTCAAAGCCTGGGATGACGGACGGGCCGAGACGGAGCTCAACTTCAAGCTTTACCGGCAGGCCACCAACAAGATCGTCGGAATTTCGGAGGAGACCGCGCGCTTCCTCGAAGGCTTCTTCTAGCAGCGCCTTTTCGGGATTCAGTCATGGCGTTAGCGGCAGTCCGTGCATCGGGGCGGCTGAACTTTCGCTCGGACAGGCTGACCGGAGTCTCAAGCCCGTTCTATCCTGACTTTCGACGAAAGAGGGGGATCATTATGCACCATATCGTGCGCGGCCTTGTACTTGCCTTCGCCGGCCTTTCGCTGAGTATTGTCGGATCATCGCTCGAAGCGCAGCAAAGTCCGCCCGATCCCTCGACGACGCAGGATTCCAGTCAGCCCGCAACATCGGTTCCCCCCGCCCCGCCGCCCCCAAGGGACGTTGCTCCGCTCCCGCCGCCGTTTCCGCCAATGCCAAGGTCGCGGCCAAGCCACCGATGGGTCGATGTCAGCGGACATCACGGTTCGCGCGCGCAGCATCACGCCAGGCAGGCGTCTCATCGCAAGGTCCACGCGTCCGAGCGGCGCTCGCGCGGGGCACATGCATCGCATCGGCGCGGGCATGCGGCTGCCAGCGCCGTGCAGCCTTCGGTCCGGCTCATGCGCCGCTGCCACAAGATGAGTTACACGCAGATCATGCGAAACGGCAGCTGCCGCGACCTGATGCGACAGGATCTTGCAGCAGCCACTCATCGTCATTCGGGACATTCGCATCCGCAACGAAGCAAGCCGCATCGTGCGCACACGGTACGCAAGCACCATCATGTGACGAGACATCGCAGCAGATAGGGGCGGCGTCAGTTCAGCGCAGTTTGGCGATCGTCAAACGGTCTGCCTTGGCGCGGTCCTTCACCGACTCCTCGCTTCGAGTGAGTGCCTTGGCGATGGCGCGCAGGGACATGCCTTTGCGGGCGAGCGTGTGAAGCTTCTGGATCTCGTCCTGCCGCCAAGGCTGCCGATGCCGCTCAAACCGCTCGCTCATGAATCTCCCCTTGGCTGATCGATAGCACAGGTTGGTAAGAGGGTGCCGGGTTTTCGGACAGGGGCCGCTTGCGGGCCAGCCTTCGGGCCGTCCCGGCGAGGAAGAAGTCTTCGTCCTCATGTCCAGAAAAAAGGCGGCGGCATCCCTCAAGACGCCGCCGCCATTCGTCTTTAGTCCTTGATGACAGACAGCTTCAGCGGCTTGTCCGCTGCCGCTGTCGTACCTCTACAATCCGCGTAGCGTCGTGCTGGTGGTGACCGTTCCCCCGGACGCGGTCAGCATGCTTGGTGCAAGCGAATAGGTGCGCCCGTTGGTCCCCTGGATGAGGACCCGCGTGATCACGCCGTTCGCGGTGACGACGCGGGTGACCGTGCCGACCTGCGCGCCGTTGCTGAACAACGGCATTCCGACGCTGACGCCGGTGAGCGTCGACGTCGCTCCGCCAGCAAGAACGCTGTGCGAGTTCGCATGCGCGATACCGGTCGCAGAAGCATGCAGCGGCCCCTGGCTGTTCAGCCGCCGCTGGCCGTTCGTTGCCATTGTGGTCGTGGTCGCAGTTGAGGCGCTGGCAAGAACGCTGTGCGAGTTCGCATGCGCAATACCGGTCGCCGACGCATGCAACGGACCCTGGCTGTTCAGCCGGCGCTGGCTGTTCATCGCCGTAGATGTCGTGGTTGTCGCGGCGGAGCCGCCAGCAAGGACGCTATGCGAGTTTGCATGAGCGATGCCCGTTGCGGACGCATGAGCAGGACCCTGGCTGGTGGCCCGTGCCTGGACATTCATCGGCGAGGCATTGATCCCGTTGAGGCGCGCCGTCGTGGAAAGGGTGCCGCCATTAAGGCTCAGCTTGCTTGCCGGAACCGCGTAGAGCCCGCCATTGGTACCCTGAACGATCACGACGGCCACTGAGCCGTTGCCCTTGGTTCGTATTTGCTGGACTGTGCCGACGGCCACTCCGTTCGAGAACAATGTAGTGCCAGTCGTGAGACCGCTCAGCGCGCCGCTGGAAACGGTCGTGGTCGAGCTGGTGCCGGCGAGAACACTGTTCTGATTGGCGTGGTCGATCCCCGTTTGCGAGGCATGCTGGAGCGCCCGACTGTTGATCCGCGACGCATCGCGGTTCTCAACGCCAACGCTATTTGCGTCTGCGCTCGTCCCACCCCGCAAGCCGACGTCACCGATGCCGCCAAGGCCGCCCATGCCGCGGCTGCCGGCATCCATGCCGCTGCCGCCGCCAAGACCGCCGCCATTGCCCATCAGGCCGCCGCGCCCTTCGCCGCCGCCGCCACCACCACCGCCTGGATGAGCGATCGCAGCTGCAGGAATCATCGCAGCGCCTGCAAGGGCGCAAATCATTACATTACGGATCATGATCGACCTCCGGTTTTCACTTGTATGAAACTACCCCAAGCGAAACGAGCAGGAAGACGCACGGTTCGTTAGATTACCTGAAGTTCATTGGTTAACGCCGAACCGAGCGGACGGGTCGACAGTTAGTTGGATCCTTTCGACCAGGTGAAACCCACCAAGATCGCTATGGGCCCAAAGGGCTAGGTGACGACCCTTCCGAAGGATAACTATCGGCGCCCGTCTGCCGGAGTTAATGGGCCACCGTGACAAGCCGGGGGAGCTTGTCAGGCCGGGTCGATAGGTCGTCGTTCCAACCGCTCGGGAACAGGACAGTGACCGCCAAAGTCAGCAACGGCTGCCCACGCCCACCACATCTGCTTGTCCGCGAGCGATTGCTTCAGGGCGGCCGGTCGCAGGCAATGATTGCTCGGGCGCTAGGCATGTCGGATGCGCGCCTCAGCATGCTTCTCAACGGCCGTTTTCGAATAACTCCAGAAACGGCCTTAAGACTTGCGCACGTCACCAATACGCCAGCTCGATATTGGCTGAAGTTGCAGATGGACTATGACCTGTTTCATGTCCGCAAGCGGCTCGGGCCTGAGCTGAAAAAACTAGGGTCGCTCGCGGCCTAGTTACGTCACCGGCGGCGCAGGATCGGCATCCGTCTCGCGACAGATGCTCGATGCTAGCCCGGGAACTTGAAGACGAAGCTGACGCCGGGATTACGCGTCGGCACGGGCTCCTGTTCGATCCTGACGCTGTGTGTGTTGCGGCCCAGCATGGGAGCAAGACCGACCCCCAAGTGCACATTGGGTGCAAGTTCATCCTGGGCAATCATCCCGTCATGGACCGGCGATGCGGAACTGAACTGCGGCATCGCGGAAATCGCAAAGCTGGGCGCTGGAGAAGACGCTGCGGTGTCCAGCTCAAGGCCCCGCGCATCCGCGGAAAACGAAACTACAAGCGGCACAGCGCCAGCCGCCGCAAGCCACACGCGCATCTATGTCCCTTCCCATACTTGCAAGGGTTCAACCGGCGCACTTCGCAATGAGTTCCAGAGAAGTGGGAGCGTTGCGGATCATTTGGGGACAGGTTGCCGCCATTCCCGTTGCGCACAGGCGAAACTGCGAGCAATCATCGAAAGATGCGGAAGCTCATATTGGAGACCGCCCGATGGCTCTTTGCGGGGCTTGCACTCATGTGCATCCTTGCCGTGTCGCTCCTCGATCTTCGAAGCGGACCTGCCCTTGCGCTCTTCGTCCTGTTCCTCCTTTTCGGCGCCCTTGCAGCACTCCTTTCGCTCCAGCTGCCGTTTCCAGGGTTTACCCGCAAGAGGTGGTGGTAGCGCCGAGGTGCCCGAGCTTCGGTGAGGGCGTCCGATCGAGAGCGCGTAACTGCGCCAGCTCCGGACGCGGCTAACGCGAGTTCCAGCTTGGTGAAACGAGCGACTTCGCGCTCGTGACTCCGAAGCTTGCTCAGAGGACTGTTACTGCCGCGCCATCGCAAAGCTTCCGAAGGCATATTGGAAACGGTCGAGGATCACGAGATCGCGAATGATCTGGATGACGTCGGGCGCTGCGACCACGACGAGGCCGCTCTTGCCCTTGGTCAACTGGTTGAGTTCGCCGCGCGGCGTCCGGTCCTCTCCCGGAAGGACCAACTCCTCCTTGATGTCGATCCCTGCTTGCTCAAGGTCGCCTCTCACGAGCGAGAGCAGCGGCTCGCGTCCAATAAGCAAAACCGGCTCATTGGTTCGCCGGATATATTCGATGTCGCGTTCACGAACCCGCGCGAACGCCTCCTTGCGCGGGAGGAGCTGCGGCAGCGGCCGCTCGAAGCGGACCGGCTCGATCGGCCTTGGCGCTGAACGGAAGAAGCAGGTCCGAAGCCGCGGGATCTTGGGATTGTCCTTGACGGTCTCGTGGTGGGGAAAACCGAGCTTTGCCATGAGGGCGATCGCGCTTTGGTGGGATAGCCAGACCGAGTTCGAATTTCCGATTCCCGAGCGAGGCCCCCGGCGAAGGCCGTCTCCCTGGCGTTCCGCGGTGTTTCCGGGCTCTGCGAAATCGATCACGTCGAGTTCGAGACCCTTGTAGTCGAGCTTGTACGCATTGCCGTATTTGGCGGCGAACTTGGACCTTTGCAGTTCCGCTTCGCTCCGCGGCGCATGACCGGTGTCGAGATAGACGAACAGCCTTGCGTTCTCCGCGCAGCGTTCAAGGCAGCTGACCGGGTCTTCGAGATGGTAGAGAATGCCCGCATTGAAGATGCCGTCCACGGGGCGGTAGGTCGAGGCGTCGTTGACGTTGCCGACCGAAAAGTGGGTCCGGTCGAAGCCCAGGATGGACTTGATGACCTCGGCCCTTCGGATCCCGTCCTCGCGTCCTTCGACGCCGTAAACGGTCGATCCCATCTGGGATATCTCGAAGGTCGTCGAGCCCTCGCTGCACCCCAGGTCGAGAAACGAGCAGTCGGCCCAGTCCCGGTCGCGCACGCGGTTGAAGTGGGTGAGAAATTCCAGCGCGCGGTCGCCCGTGATGTCGGTTGCGTGCTCGGGGTAGGGAGTCCCGTCCGGAAGAGCGACGCCGAGCTTGTTGTGGGAGATACCAAGATCATAGATCGCATCGACGCTTTTCTCGTCCGCAAGTACCACCTGGCTCGCTCCCCTTGTCGCTCAAATGCCTGAAACCCAAGGCCTATCGCGCGCCCCCTCGTTGCGCAACCGCGGCATTCCCAAGGGTAGGGGTGTCTTGCCCTGGCAGGCTCCAGGCCTAGGCGAGCTGTTCCTTCACCAGCAGCAATGCCGAGCGGATTTCCCTCCTGACGGAGCGGAGGCATTCGACATTGCGGGGCGAGGGGGCCGGCTCTGCGCGAAGCGCCCGCTCGACGAACCGGTCGGCGATCTGCAGTGCGTGGAGCACCTCGAGCAGGATGTTTCGCTCCCCGAAGGCGGGTCGGTGCCGCGCTCCCTCGCCAGCTCGGGATGGGAGCGGATCGTGTGCCACGGCTCTCACCGCGGGGACGAAGATGGCTGGCGCGATGCAAGGACCTGCGATGCGTGCATCGCACAAAGGATCGATCCGGAGATGATCAGGTCCGCCGCGCGCGGGCACCCTTTCACCGAACAGGCGGGGAGATTGGGCTTGTTCATGACGCGACGTCACCACGCTGGTAGGAGCGGTCGCTCCCTTCGATCGGCTATATCCGTCCTATCGTCTGCGGACCGGGACGAATACTGCCGTGCGTTAGTATTTTGGTTTGATTGGCACAGCTAGGCTCGCCTGGCACGGGCGGGCGGCCCTCCTTGTCTCAACGGGAAAGATTGCGCGGCGTGGACAGCATCTGGTTGCGTCGATTGTCGGAATTCGTCACCCCGACGGGGGACGAACTCGCCGCGCTCGAAGAAGCCAAGCAGTCCCGGCGGGAATACCGGCGCAACCAGTCGATCACGCTCGAGGGGAGCTGCGTCAGGGAAGTGTATTTTGTCGTCGAGGGATGGGTCGGGGGCGTGCTCGAAGTGAATTCCGGGCGCAAGCAGCTGGCGAAACTCTACCTGCCGGGCGATCTTGCGGGCCTTCCCAGTATCGCGTTCACCAATGCTGCCGAAGGACTGGTCGCGATTACCAGGGTGACGCTCGACGTCATTCCGCTCAACCGGCTGGCGCTTCTCTTCGAGCGGGCGCCGCGCCTTGGGCTGATGCTGTTCGTGACCTCGCAGCAAGAACGGGTAATGCTGATGGACCAGCTGGCGGTCGTGGGCCAATCGAGCGCGATCCAGAGAGTGGCCGCGCTCCTCGTCCACGTTTACCGCCGCCTCGGCGTGCTCTCCCCCGAGGGCGGCGATCTCATCGACTGGCCGCTCTCTCAGCAGCGCGTTGCACAGGGCGCCGGGCTTAGCGCAATCCACGTCAACAGGACCTTCCGCGAACTCATCCGAAGAGGCCTCATCGCGCGCGAAGGCAAGCGGATCCGCATCCTTGATATCGAGAGCCTCGTCGAACTGTCCGCTTTCCCCGAGCGGCGGACCTTGAAGGAGCCCCGCTGGCTTGCCTCGGCCTCCTCGAAGGGGTGAAGGCTTTCGCTCGCGCAGGCGACAGGCCGGAGCGGCTTACCAAGAATTCACTTAACCCCTGCGCCGCCTCATGGGACCAGTCCCATCCTTTAGCGTACAAAGAGGGTCCGATGGTCGAACCAGGCGATGCCAAGGAACTCATCGAAGAGGCAATCGAGGAAGCAGAGAAGGTCGATCACGCCGAGCGCCTGATCGAGAAGCGCTTCAGGAACCAGGTATCCATCCTCGTTGGACTGTTCGCGGTCCTCCTTGCGATCATTCACGTCGCCGCTGCGGGGAACGCCCGGGAAGGGGTCCTCAAGACCATCGAGGCGTCCGACACCTACAACTACATGCAGGCCAAGATCATTCGCGAGGCAATCCTCAAGACGGCGGCGAGGCAGCCCTCGCTCTCGCCCGATGTCAGAGCATCCATGCTGACGGACGCGCAGAAGCTGCGCAATCCAGACAAGGCAGGTCACGGGATCTTGCAGCTTCAGCCAAAGGCGGATCAGCTCCGCGACGAGGGGGAGCAAGCCTCCCGGAAAGGCGAATGGTATGAATTCGCCGAAACCGCGATGCAGGTCGCAATCGTCCTTCTCTCGATCGCGTTGGTTGCTCGTTCGTGGGCGATCGTCGCCGGCGCCGCCTCGCTTGCGGGCGCCGGGTTGCTAATAGCGCTCGCGACTGCTGGCGGTCTCCTCGCCTAGAGAGGATGGGGTTCTTCGCGTTCGTCGTTTGCGGCAAGGGGCGTGGTCAACGCCTCTTGATAAGCAATGCCGCTGGTCCATATTGATCTTATGGCCGAGCATCCTTCCTTCGAACGGTCTCAGCTGCACCCAGGTAGCAGCACCGCACGACTCTAGCGCCCTAGGCGTCCCGGCACCTATGGCCGGACAGGCGCGCGCTTAGGGTCTCCCAGCAGAACAGCGCTTCAACACTTCAAGAAGTGCATTTCCATTCAATTGGGCGAGCCGCTCTCGATCGCGGCGCGAATGTTTGCGCGCCGCTTGGGCGCTCGCCGGGAGAGAAGTCCTGTGGTTACACAGCGTTTCGCGGTCGAGTTCGATCGCCGCACCGTCGGGATCGCAGTGCGCGTTCCGGGCGGCTTCATGTTCTACGCATCCAGCGACGAATTCAATCAGATGGATGGCCGCCTGTTTCCCCGTGCCCGCGCGATCGAGCGCGAGCTCAAGAGGATCGCGAGGCGGCAAAGGCGGGTGGGGGCCCTCAAGGAGCCTGCACTTGCCTAACCGCTCCTTGCGGCACGCCAATCCATTCACGTTCATCGGAGTTCAAAGAAATGACTTATGTTTCCAAAAGCCAGGCGAGCGCCGCCGTACCGCTCCAGCCGCATGAAGTTGCGGATCTTCTTTCGCGCTATCCCAGCGTCTCGGGGGAGGAGGAGCGGCAGATACTGACATTCCTGCGCCGCGGGCGGCATCTCGATGTGGGTCTCCTGACCAGCAACGAGCGCCTCAGACCCAAGCTCGACGCCTTCTTCGAAGATCACAAGGCGCACTTCAAGCTCAAGTGGGCCGAGGGCGCCGCGGCCGTTGGCGGCATCGCAGCGCTGATCGCCATCCTGTGGCTCGTGTGGGAGGCCTTCGCATGACATCGCCAGTGAGCGGGCGGGCTCATCCGCCCTCACGCCGCCAATCGCCGCGGCCGCCCATCCACCTTCTCGCCGCCGAGTCCGATCTCGTCGCCGATCTTGCGATTGCGGCGGAGCACAGGCTCCCCCTCGTTGCTGCAATGCTCCTCGAAGAGATCGAGCGAGCCGAGCTTCATTCGGCCGGCGACATGCCGCCTGGCCACGTCAGGCTCAACAGCCTGGTGACCTTCTACGACGAGAAGTCGCGGCGCATGCGCGAGCTCCAGCTCGTCCTGCCGGCGATCGCCAATATCGCGGAGGGGCGGATTTCCGTCCTGACGCCGGTTGGAGCCGCCCTTTACGGACTTGGCGAAGGAGCATGCATCAGCTGGCCCGATCTCGACGGGAACGAACGCCCGATCAGGATCATGCGGGTTGATGCGCCGCCGGGCGAGAGCGGGATCCCTTCCAACTGAGCTCGCCCGTTTCCTGGTGGGGGCTCGTCGCCCAGGCGTATCCGATGGGCGTTTAAGAGCCCCCTCATTCCTCGATCGAGATCACGTAGCGGACCTCATCGCTCTTGAAGCCGACGATCGAGGGGCGGGAGACACCCGGCAATATCGCGACGTCGTAGAGTTCCCGGACCACGCCCTCGATCCGGACCCAGGCGCTCATGTCTCCGCGTTCAAGGTCGATGACCGCAAGTCCGCAGCGCGGCTCGGTGTCGCGTGACTGCAGTGCGTCATCGAGGGGTAGACCGGAGAAGGTCCTGTCGTCCCTCGAGAGTGAAAGCCCGATCACGGCGTGGTTGCCGACGAACGCCAGTCCGCGTGCATAGCCCGGGCAGAAAGCGACCGGTTGAAAGCTGCAGGACTTGAGATCGACGAAACCGAACTCGCCAGCGCCCGAATTCAGCACCCACAGGCGTTCCTTGCTGAGGCGGGGCGAGTGCGGCATCGAAAGACCGCTCGCGACAATTTCCCCGCTGGCGATGTCGATCAGGATGCCGCCGTCGACCCGGCGGTCCCGCCAGCCATCGCCGACATCGGAACGGGAGACGGCACTCGCGTAGCGTGGTTCGCCGTCCTCGACCGCAAAGCCGTTGAGGTGACAGCGGTCCTCGGGCGCGAGGCGGGAGACGAACGGGGGCTTCCACAGCGGCCTGAAGCTGTGCCCATCGGAAACCCCCGCAATGCAGGAAAAGAGGGTGTTGACGAAGATCGGCCGCCCGTCCGTTGCAAATGCGACGTCGTGGGTGTCGAGGTCGCCCGTTACCCACGCCGCGTGGGGCGCATAGAGCGCGTCGATCCCGCCGCTCGCGGCTTCGCCGCCCAGGAGCACATTGTCGAAACGGTGGATCTGATATTGAGTGGCGAGCGCGATCGTCCGCCCGTCCTTGCTGATCCCAAGGCCCATGCTGCGCGCAAACGTTCGCTCGAAGACCGATAGCCGGCCCTCTGGAGTGAGGCCGAGGAAAAACAGCTTGCCCGCCTGGTAGGTGGTGAAGGCGAGCGCGCTTCCGGTTGATTTCAGCCACTGCGGAAAATCGCGAGAACAGGTGAGCAGAAATTTCTCGTCACTGGGCTCATCGGTTACCAAAAATACTCTCCTGAAACGGGCGGCGCCCGCAGCGCTTATCCAAAGTAAAGGCCAAGACAGCTTAATCGGCTATATTAATACAGGATTCGGGGGTTGATGGTAAACGTGGTATAAACCCACGACTCTACAGGGGGCTATTACGATGTCCGCGCTAGTGGACCTCGCTGCACTTGGCACGCGCGATATGGCCGTCCAAGGCGATGCGACGAACGACCGTGCAGGTCTTAGCATTTCGGGCGCTGGCGATTTCAACGGCGACGGGTTCGCCGACTTCATCATCGGCGCCAAATACAACGACGTCGGCGGGACGGATTCGGGCAGTGCCTACGTAATCTACGGGCACGCCGGCGCTCTTGGATCCATCGATCTTAGCAACCTTTCCCCAAGCCAGGGCCTGAGGATCCAGGGGGATGCACCGGGTGATCTTGCGGGAATGTCCGTTTCTGGCGCGGGGGACGTCAACGGCGATGGTTTCGCGGACGTTGTGGTCGGCGGAGACCGGCTCGTTGGCCAGTTCGGCTATGGCGACACTCCGCTCGCCTACGTGGTATTCGGCAGATCGGCTCAGTCCGGGACGATCGACCTTACCGGCCTTTCGCCCGCGGACGGGTTCAAGATCACCGGTCCGTTCGAGTCGTCCTACTACCGCTTTGGTACGGTCAGCGTTTCCAAGGCCGGCGACGTCAACGGCGACGGCTTCGATGATATCATCATCGGCACCCAATATGGGGCTCCCGGGCACACCTACACGGGCGCGGCCTATGTCGTCTTTGGAAAGGCGGGCGGCTTCACCGATATCAATCTTGGAACGCTTGGAGCGGACCAGGGCTTTGTCATCAGGGGAGCGGCAACCGGCGATGAAGCGGGGACGAGCGTTTCGGCTGCGGGCGACATCAATGGCGATGGCTTTGCCGACATCATCATCGGCGCTCCTGGCTCGGATCTCGGCGGAACCAATGCCGGGGGTGCCTACGTAGTTTTCGGGAAGGCCGGCGGTTTCGGGACGATCACGCTTTCCGATCTTGCTCCCCCGACGGGCTTTGTGATCATGGGCGATGCCCCCAACGACAGGGCAGGCTCGAGCGTTTCGAGTGCCGGGGACGTCAATGGCGATGGTTATGACGACCTCATCATCGGTGCGCCCCTGAACGATTCCGGCGGAGCCGACGCGGGCGCTGCTTATGTGATCTTCGGCAAGCCAGGCGGCTTTGGCACGATCGACCTTTCGAACCTCGGCTCCGCAGGCTTCAAGATCCAGGGCGATGCGGCGGGCGACGAGGCCGGCTACAGCGTTGCCGGCGCGGGGGACGTCAATCACGATGGCTATGCCGACGTGATCATTGGCGCCATCTCCAACGACACAGGGCGGATGGATGCGGGCCGCGCCTACGTGATCTTCGGCAAGGCCGCCGGCTTTGGAACGGTCGACCTTACCAATCTTTCCCCGACGCAGGGCTTCATCATCCAGGGAGCAGCTGCCGCCGACTTTGCCGGATGGAGCGTTTCTGGAGCAGGAGATACCAACCGCGACGGGTTTGCCGACGTTGTCGTCGGAGCGCCCTTCAATGCCAGCGGCGGGCAAGCTGCCGGCGCTGGCTATCTGGTTCTAGGCACCGGCATATTGACCTCGCCGCTCGGCCACGCCGCCGACTTCAACGGCGACGGGCGCGATGACGTCCTGTGGCGAAGCGGCAGCGGGCGGGTGACCGACTGGCTTGGCCAGGCGAGCGGCGGCTTTGCCACAAATTTCGGGAGCGCCGACGCCAATGCCGGCCTCAACTGGCACGTAGCTGCGATGGATGACTTCAACGGCGATGGCCGCGGCGATCTCCTGTGGCGCAGCGCCAGCGGCGATGTGTTCGGCTGGCTGGGCCAGGCAAACGGGGGCTTCCTCAACAACTCCTCGAACTTCTACGTCAACGTGGATCCGAGCTGGCAGATCGCTGCAAGCGGCGACTTCAACGGCGATGGCCGCGGCGACCTCCTGTGGCGCGACGCTTCGGGCCGGGTAACCGATTGGCTCGGCCAGGCGAGCGGCGGGTTCGTCAGCAACTTTGCCAATGCCGACGCCGCCGCGGGCCTCGACTGGCATATCGCCGCGACCGGTGACTTCAACGGTGACAATCGCACGGACATCCTGTGGCGCAACGACAACGGCGACCTCTTCGATTGGCTGAGCCAGCCGGGCGGCGGCTTCCTCAGCAATTCGGTGAGTTCCTACGTCCACATCGACACGAGTTGGCAGGTGGTCGGAAGCGGCGATTTCAACGGTGATGGCCGCGACGACATCCTCTGGCGCGACAATACGGGCCGCGTCACCGACTGGCTCGGTCAGGCAAACGGCGGCTTTGTCACCAACTTTGCCAACGCGGACGCCAATGCGGGCCTTCGCTGGCAGATCGTCTCGACCGGTGATTTCAACGGCGACGGGCGCGACGACATCCTGTGGCGCAATGACAATGGTGATCTCACCGACTGGCTGGGCCAGGCAAACGGCGGTTTTTCGAGCAACGTCGGCAATGCTTATTACGGCGTCGACCACAGCTGGAACGTTGTCGGGATTGCCTGAGGCCTGCAACGCTTTGAAGCGGTTGTCCTCGCGCACTCATCCAGGAGACTAGGGGGTCGGGCGGGCGTCGCCACCGTTCGAAGCCAAGGTCATCAGGCAAGATCGAGCGCTGCACTCGCCTGGCGTCCAATGAGGATCATTGCGCCCTTCCGCCGTCGGTGCACCAATGTCACTGCTCCATTCACCATCTCGCTTAAGAGCGCTCTTGCAAATGCCTGCTTAAGCCCCTCGCCGCTCCCTCAAAGAGCGCGTTAAACAGGGGATTCTTGATGAAGACTGTTACCAAGCTTGCGGCTGCATTCGCGGTCGCAACGGCAACTTTAGCAACTCCGGCATTTGCCGATAAGCCGGTCGAGCTCAGCGCTTCGCAGCTCGGCGCGATCCAGGCCCGCCAGTACAATGTGTCTTCGGACGTCGCGTTCAAGGCGGCGATCTCGACCCTTCAGTCCATGGGCTACATGGATATCCAGGCCAGCAAGGATGCAGGCACCATCGAGGGCGTGACCGAGTCCAAGGCGAAGATCATCTACAATATCTTCTGGGGCTTCGGGAAAAAGAAGCTGACACAGAAGGCCGCCGTGCTCGTCGAAGATCATGGGCCCGCCGGAACGCTCGTGCGCCTGAATCTCTTGGTCGCGCAAACCAAGGCTCGCGGCATCTTCGGTCACTCGTTTTCGGACGGCCAGATGGTCAAGACCGCCGAGCCCTACAACGACTTTTTCGCAGCGCTCGATGCCGAGGTGAAGGACCGGGCGCTTCGCTATGTGCAGACGCCAAAGGCAGCTGCTGCTGCAGCGCAAGCAGCGGAGCCTGGCAGTCCGGCGCTGACCGCATCGCCCGCGCTCGCTAGCCCGGGAAGCCGATAGTCGAGAGACTCTAAAAGAACCGTTCAATTGCAGGGGAGGAGTGAGCGGCGATCGCCAAAGGCGCCGCCGCTCATTTTCCACAAGCCGGCAAATGACCAGGATCTGAGCCTCTATTGCGGGGCCTCGCCTGCAAGGTTGCCAGGCTCTTCGTCAGCGCTGCTGTTGGCGAGCGGAACGCCGGCGCGATCGGGCGTTTCCTTGGCCGCGTCCGGCTCCCGGACTTTCGGCATCTGCTCAGGAATGGCGACGGAACCGCCTTGCGTGCCGGTTCCGGCCCTTGCGCCATCGAGGCTGATCGAACTCGCCTCTGTCCCGGAGTTGAGGTTCACGGGCACGACCGCGCTCGTGGCCGCATCCATGTTCGCGTTATCCGCCGGGTAATTCTCATCGACGTTCACCGCGACAGATGGCGACGAGCGCAGGTCCATCAGCGTATAAAGGCTGCTCGCAGCGAGGAGGCCAAGGACCACCATCAGCGCCCAGTCGCGCCTTGGCTTATTGGGCCGCCGCGCCGGGAACAGCAGCCAGGCCGCGACTGAACATAATAGCAATGTTCCGATCGCGCCGTTGCGTTTGAACGTGACGATGGTGCTGCGGAGGTATTCGGTTCCTTGCGCGACGGTAGTCCCCTGCGGGCTCATCATGAGACCGATGGCCCAGGTAATGGCTGCAGCAAGAAGAAGGACGGCGCCCATGAACATCCGGGCGCGGCCGATGCCGCGGTTCTTCAAATCTGATCCCTCGTTCCATTGGGTAAGACTTCCGGGGGAAGACTTCAGAGGCGGCGCTGGTTCCCTCGATTAGCTCCCTGTGCCTTTTTGAGGAATGGGCGAGCCGCCTGAGCGCCGCCGTGCCGGTCTCGAAGCGCTCCGCTGATCCTTACTGCAGGGATGCAAGCTGGATCTGGGTTCGCGGATCGAGGTAGCTGATCATGATCGGCACGGGCTTGGGGAGGAGGATGCTCTCCTCGGGCGCCGAGACTGCGGGGGGATCCTTTCCAAGGAGCCAGCGCGCTAGCCTGTGCGCATCCTCGAGGCGGACGCAGCCATGGCTGAGGTTGCGCTCGTCCTGCGCGAACAATTCCTTCTTGGGAGTATCGTGAAGATAGATGCCGTCGCTGTTGGGAAGATCGAACTTGAACTGCCCGAGGGAATTTGCAGGCCCGGGCCGCTGGCGGACATAGATTTTGGCATTGCCGGCCGCGACGGTTTTCCAGTCAACGCTTTCCGGCGGAAGCACGCGCGCATCGGTCGCGAACGCCGAGACGACCTCATAGCCGTGCGACGTCAGGTACGAGGGACCCTCCTTCAGCACGCGCGCTGCGACGAGCGTCCGGGTGAGATCGGCGGGCACGTGCCAATAGGGGTTCAACGTCTCGTAATTGAGGACGCTCTTCAATTCGGGTGTCGGCGTTTCGGGCTTGCCCACGATCACCCGCATCGAATCCTGAACGCGGCCCTCGTCGATCATGTACAGGCGCGCCGAATTCGCATCCACGAGTATATAGCGACCGTGCACCGGGATTTGCGCGCCCGCCACCGATTCGACGTAGAGCTGCGGGGCGATCGTGCCCTCTATGGGTCCGAGACTCGGGTTGAGGAGGGCAAGTCCCAAAGCGCCTCCGCCAACCGCAAGGATTCCTGCAGCGGCGATCAAAAACCTGCGGTTGTGAGAGGAAATTGCTGTCATCGCTAATCCTCCAAGGCCGCATTTACCATGAAGCCTCGCGCGCCGACAGTGTTTGAAGAGGAGGGCCGGCGCCAGCGGCGCGCCGACAGCCCCTCAGCGTTGCTCCGTCACGGGTTCCTTGAGGAGCGGAATGAGCACTGCGTTGAGCGTCTGCAAATCAAAGGCGCCGGCCTTTGAGTAGCGGAGCACCCCTGAGCGATCGATCACGTAATTGGTGGGCAGGGCGTCCACGGCGTCGAACGGGCCGCCCTTCACCCGCTCGGCGGAAGGCACGGACATGACGGAGAACAGCTTTTTCAGCTTGAAGATCGGAAGATCGTCCTCCGTCGTGACGGCATAGATCCTCAGGGGATAATTGCGCCGGACAGCTTCCCTGTAATAGGTGTCGAGTAGCGGCAGTTCCGTCCGGCACGGGCCGCACCAGGTAGCCCAGAAGTTCAAGACGACCACCTGCCCTCGTAGGTCTGCGAGATGCACGTGCGTGCCGTCTACGAGCAGCAAATCGAAATTCGGTGCGGGCTTGCCGATCTTCAGGCTTGCTGCCGAACCCTGCGCGCCGAGCACAAGCATCGTGCATGCAGCCGCGAGCCTCAACATCGCTTTCATGTCTTCCCCCTTGCAGGCGGGATCGTGGTTGCAGAGGGTATGCACGTCAAGCCGAGACGCGGCCGAAATGGCGAGTTGCGCGCGCTCCTATTCGAAGGAAGGCGCCAGGAATTTGTAGAGTAGGACCGAGCCCCCGATGATCAGGGTCCAGAGGATGAGCGCGCTGCCGAGGATGACGCGTAAGCGAACGCCATAGGGCGCCTTGTCTTCTGCGAAGTCCTGTCCGGCATCTTCATTCGCTTGCGATAGGATGCGGGCCGCCAGCTCCTGAATGGGCAGCGCAGGCTCGGGCTTGGGAGAGCTCGCGGGCGGGCTGCGCAACAAGGCGGCGCTGATTGCGGCCTGGGAAATGGGCTGCTTGAACTCGCAGCCATAGAATTGACCGCTGTTCCAGACGACGAAGGCCTGCGTCACCCCGGCTTCGGGAAGATCGATCTCGAGAGGACCGACAGCCGAGAATTCCGGCGAAGTTTCGATCAGCATGCCCGTCGAGGAGACATCGTGGATCGTGATGGTCTCTCCACTCGCGTGGAGACTGGAGCCGAGGCTGATCTTTCGCCTTCGCCGCCCTCTCCGGTCTGCCGTGGACGCGATCTGCAGCCGGGCTTCAATTGGCATGAGCTTCCTCCCGCTCCGGAGGAATGGTTACGGAAAGTTAATGTCAGATTATATTTTGATCCATTTAGACGGCGGCTTCAGCCGCGCCAGCGCCTCCCGCCGCGGAAGACTGGTCCCTCATCTTGGTGTGCTCCTTTCGGAAACCTTCGCTCCTGGCGGCTGTTGTTTTGCTGCGAAGGAGCCAGCCGATGTCCGATTATCGCCCCGTCGTGAGCGTCGAGGAAACCATCGATGCTGCCCCCTCCAAGGTCTGGGAGACCGCTACGAAGAAGACCGGTGTCATGTTCATGGGGGCCGATGTCGAGACCGACTGGAAGGAAGGCCACCCGATCACCTTCAAGGGCAAATGGCAGGGAAAATCCTTCGAGGACAAGGGGAAGGTCGAGACCGTCGAGGAGGGAAGGAGGCTTGCCTTCACGCACTTCAGCCCGGCCTCAGGAAAGCAGGACGTGCCCGAGAACTACAACCTGGTCTCGATCGAACTTACGCCGCGAGGGGAAGGTACCGATGTCACGCTTACGCAATCGAAGCACGGGGACGCAGCCGAGCCCAGCCCGGAAATGGTTTCCGAGTTCGAGAAGAACTGGCGGATGATGCTCGGCAAGCTCAAGGAGACAGCCGAGCAACGTTGAGACGCCCGGTCGCCACAAGCTCCAGAATAGCTTCTTTCTTTTTCCCCCGATCGAACTCGAGCGAGCCCACGCTACGCGGGGACAGGCCCATCGTGCGCAAATTGCAGCGAGCCCCGAAAGGCACAGGGTTAGACCCGAGAATTAGCGTAACGATAATGGCGAGGTCACTAACTAGCTGGTGCAGGCCAACGGCAAATTCCACCAGCAATTTTGGAAATGCCCATTACCAGGTGGAAAACAGCTGGCACGTCCAGAATCCGATGATCCATTTGGTGTGATCGGATCTGCGCTTAAAGGTAATAGGGCTAAATGCGCGTTGCTCTTTTCGAGCCGGAAATTGCCGGAAATGTCGGGGCTGTCCTGCGGCTCGGGGCCTGCCTGGGTGCGGACATCGATCTGATCGAGCCCATGGGGTTTGACTGGGATGATCGAAGGGTTCGCCGGACTGCCATGGACTACATTGATCATGTCCGCGTTGCCCGTCACTCCGGTTTCGAAGCCTTCAGGGCGACGCTTGGTTCACAAAGACTGGTGCTGTTCACCACGAAGAGCCCGCACTCGGCCTACGATTTCCGCTTCGAGGCCGACGACGTGCTGCTCTTCGGTAAGGAAAGCGCAGGCGTTCCGCTCGCCGTTGCTGACACCTGTCATGCGCGAGTGCGCATTCCCATTCGGGCGGAAGTGCGCTCACTGAACCTCGCGACTTCAACTGCGCTCGCTCTTGGTGAAGCCTTGCGTCAAGCCGGCACTTTGCCAGTTTGAGCCCGTGCGCATTAGGCCAGAACCCTATCTCATGCTAAAAGGCCTCATCGGACGCGCCTATTCATGAGCAATCGTCCGCCTGAGAGACGAACCGTGCTCCCGCTTGCGTATGAGGAGCTCAGACGTGGATCTCAATTATCTCTACCATCGTCACCAGGTATCGCTGTTCATGGCAGCCAACGCCCGGTCAGAGGCGGCGCGCGGCGTGCACCGCGAACTTGCTGCACAGTACGCAGCACAGATAGCCGACGCCAAAACGCCCAGCCCAGCTCTAATAGCCGGCTGATGGATCCGCTTTCTCGCGGCGACGCTGCAGATCAGCTCCGCAGGCAGGCTTCATCCTGCCGGCGACTTGCAAGGCGCGCGCGAACGACGAATGGTTCGTCGGCACTGGTGATGGCGGCCGAGCAGTTCGATGATGACGCACGCCGCATCGATCCCCTCAACGAGAGCCAATGGCGCCCTTGAGCCGCATTTGGGTGAGTTTGCAGCCGCCTGCCGTTACTCTGCACAGCATTAGTGGGACAAAGAGAATTGATGGAAATCATCGGTAGCATTCACGCGAACCTGCGAGCGGCGCTTCAAAGCGCTCGCCGTCTGAAGGATGGTCCCGTGCATCCGGACACGGTCGATCACTGGAGCAAGATCGTCGCGGTCGCCAAGGGCCAGCAAGACGCCATGCAATCATTTACGACGCGCGAACTGATGACTGATCTCGAGCGCGAAATAGAGCTTCGACTGCCGACGAACGACGCATAGCGCTGGCGCGCGAGCGCAGCCGCTGGTTCAAAGTCGTGACGGGTTTGATGCGGAAGTATGCGCTCGATATCGCCGGCATCGGCGTTCGCCGCGAGGAACTTGAGCTTCGCCAGCGCTTGAACAGGGTGCCCGGCGCCTACCTTTTCGCGGGAAATGAGGACGGCGCGCCTTACAATGCGCGCTCAACGCGCCTATGTAACCTATTGCTACTAGTCGCAACCTGACGGTCAAAACCGGCGCCTCGCGTCCTTTTCCCTTCTCTTGCATGCTAGCGCGATCGGCTCCGGCAGTCGGAGCCGCATAGAAGGAATATCGAGAATGACTACCGGTACCGTCAAGTTCTTCAATGAATCCAAAGGCTACGGCTTCATCGCGCCTGACGGCGGCGGCAATGATGCATTCGTGCACATCAGCGCAGTCGAGCGTTCAGGGATGCGTTCGCTCCGTCAGGACCAGCGCGTCACCTATGACCTTCAGCAGGATAATCGCGGCAAGATGAGCGCTGTGAACCTCAAGTCGGCTGAAGACGCCGGCCAACCGGAAGAGGCGACCGACAGCCAGCCGGAGTAAAGGTGAGCGGCCAGGTGATACGAAGCTCGAGCCTCGAGTTCTTTCGCGCGCGCGCCGCAGAGGCGTGTGCCGATGCGGACGCGGCAACGCTCGATCATGTGCGCGAACGTTGTCGCCGATCGGAAGCTGCCTGGACAGCGCTCGCGGAGCGCGCAGAACATGCAGAGCAAATGCGTGAAGCGCAGGCGAAGCGGAAGGCGGAACAGGAGTAAGCGCGCGTTCGCGGCCACCTGGCTGCGCCACGGGTGAAAATACGCCTGGACGGGCAAGGCTCTGAACGTGCCTCGTGGGGAACCGCCCACGCCGGCAATCTGTTTGGTTTGCATTGCGTGGGCTTTTTGCCCTGACCTAGGCAACATCCACGCACGAAGCGGTCCGGCTAAGGTCTCCGGGCCGCTTCGTTTACTCGTTGCTCGATTGCCGCGATGATTTGCAGAGGGGCACAAGGAGGCGGTCCGATCTCCGGCCTGATTGATTTAGGAAATGGAACGGACGCTCCTGGGGTCAGCTGGGTCCGGAGAAGAGGCCGAAGAGCGGCCCTTTTGCCGCCAGGACCAGGGACATGGCGACGATGGAAAAAACAGTCGCGCATCCACATGGAGATCGCCAGATGTCGAAAATCCCACTCAAGCCCTTCCTCATCGTCAAGGATGTCGAAGGCCGCGTCCGGCTGACGATCCGTACGACGCGCTACAACAGCTACAACTATCCGATCGTCAAATCGGAGCTCCTCGAGGAGACGTTCGCGACGGCCGCGGCTGCCCGGGCTCATGCCAAGGAACATTTTGGAGCCGAGGCCGGTCAGTTCGCCACGAAGTGATGCGACGGGGGCGGATCGGCGAGCTTGGATCAGGCGCCTGATGCTGTAGGACGGGACCAGGGGCAGAGCAGGAGATAGAAGCATGGCCAAGGGACAAGTCAGATCCAACAAGGAAGCCCGCAAGCCCAAGAAGGAAAAGCCCAAGACCATCGCGGCAAATGCCTCGCAGAAGAGCGGTCCGCGCGGATTGGAGAATTTCAAGAACAGCTAGCTGACCGGTGACAGGACCAATCCGTATCCTGGTCGACGCCGATGCCTGCCCCGTGAAGGAAGAAGTCTACCGCGTTGCATTCCGGCGTGAGGCGCCGGTGAAGGTCGTGAGCAACTCCTGGCTACGGGTGCCCGCGCATCCCCTCGTCGAGCGGGTGGTGGTCTCGGGCGCGTTCGACGCCGCGGACGACTGGATCGCTGCCGAGGCCGATGCGAAAACGGTGGCGATTACCGGCGACATCCTCCTGGCGGACCGCTGCCTCAAGGCCGGGGCCACGGTAATCGGCCATAACGGCAAGCCTTTCACGGCAGCGAGCATCGGGAGCGCGGTCGCGACGAGGGCGATCATGGCGGACCTTCGCGCGGGCGGCGAGGCAATCGGCGGACCCCGACCGTTTGCAAAGGCGGACCGTTCTCGCTTCCTCCAGGCCCTCGACGAGGCCCTTGTCCGGCTTGCAAAGTAAGGGCGGAACGTTAGCCGTCGGGGTTCGTTCATGACGGGACCGAAATTTTTTTACCGGATCTCCTATGCAAACTGCGAATATCATCGAACGTGCCTTTGAGCTTGCTCACTCGTCAACGAGCGTTGAGGAAGTCCGAAAGGCCCTCCGGCAGGAAGGCTATTCCAACGTCGACGCCCATCTTGCCGGCGCATCGATCAAGGCCGATCTCAAGAAGAAATTCATCGGCCGGGCCGGAGTTGATATCGGCGCTGCGCGCGGTTGATTTCCCGCTCGCGTCACGCAGCCTTAGAGGTCTCGGGGCCAGCAAAGACAAGCACGGCTTTGGGGTGCAGACGGTAAAGGGCGCAAACCAGCTGCCTTCCGAACACTTCGAAGCAATGTAATCGTCCGCCTTTCTCGCATCGAAGGTCGAGATTGAAGGCGCTCCAGTGCGCGTTCGGATCTCGCGAATATTGTCCCAGGACGTCGAAATTGGCTTGCCAGCCTTCCCGGTCATATTGCGCGCGAACCACCTCGGGGAGCGCCCAATAGAAGGTATCGCGCTGCGTGATGCCGAAGAGCCTGGCCGAGGTCTCATCGATAAGGTGCGGCAGCTCCTCGATCTCGTCATCGAGCAACCGGTCGCGAAACTGCATTTCGAGCTGATGCTCGACGCTCAAAACGCCAGGCAGCTCACGAAAGATGATCGGTGTCATGACCAAGTGAATCGATGAGATTCGCAAGCGTTCCATGTCTTTGCATGAGCTTTTGGCGATCAAGGTCACAGGCGCAGGCCCTGTGATTGCAGAAAGCTCTCGATCGGCCCATGCGAACCGGCAGGTATCAACCCCCCGACTGGAGAGTGACCCGATGAGTTTTGGCATGTGGGAGGCGTCCGTTCCTTCGTTCGTCAATTCGCTCACGAACATGCGCGAATGGCTCGACAAGGCGGCCGGAGAGAAGGACGAGACGGCACTCATCGAGGCGCGCCTCGCGCCGGACATGAGACCACTTCCGGCCCAATATCAGATGGCTTCGGACTCGGCGAAGAATGCGCTTGCCCGCCTGACCGGGACTGAGGCTCCCTCGATGCCCGACACCGAGAAGAGCTTTGCCGAGCTCAAGGAAAGGTGCGACCGGACGATTGACTATCTGAAGAGCTTCGAGCCCAAGTCCCTCACCGGCAGCGAAACAAGGGAAGTTGTGATCAAGTTTCCCAATGGCAGCGGTTACCGCTTCACGGGGAGCGAGTATCTCGCCAGGTTCGCACTTCCCAATTTCTATTTCCACGTGACGACGGCCTACGCGATCCTGCGCAATGCGGGTGTGTCGCTCGGCAAGCCCGACTTCCTCCGGCACCTTGGACCGCCAACCGCAAGCTAACGCGTTAATTTTCGGGGCACCAGCCTCTTCGTCGGCTCCGTTGCCGATGAAGCGGCAGTTGGGCTCGGCGGACCGAACGCAAAGCCCTCGCGCAAGCAGATGAAGCTTGGAAGACTTGAAAGTCGGACAGGTTTCCTTGCGGGGGATTTCTTCAATGGTGAACGAGGTGCGGTCGCGGCCGAACCATTATGAACTGCTGGGGCTGACGCCCGCGGCAGAGAGCGCGGACATTCACCGGGCATTCGTCGCCAAGATGAGCTCATTTGGTGCGCATTCCATCGAGGAGGCTGCCCAGTTTCTCGTCGCCTACGAGACGCTTCGCGATTCAGAGAAACGCCGCAGCTACGACGCCTCGCTCGGACTTTTGGCCAAGCCGGCGCCGCGCGAGTGGTCGATCGCGGTCACCCCGCCGCGATGGACTCCCTTCATGGTCAAAGTTCCAACCAACCAGCCTCCCGAACCGCAGGTCAGCCTGGACCGGTCTCGCGACGTGCCGGACGAGCCGGTCATTGCATCTCCCGCCGTCCAATCGAGCGCCAATGAGCCGAGCGTTCCCGAACCAGCTCCAATCTCGGAAGCAGCGCCGCAGGGGCCAGCGCAAAGGGCACCGCGCGAGGATCTGGAGGTGGTCCTCCAGCACATCCGCGACGTCGGCAGGGCCGAGAGGGAGAGAATGCGCCATGCCAAGAGCGCTCCGTCCGACTGGAGGCGCGTGGGGCTTGCTCTAGGGGGGCTCCTTGTCGGCGCAGCTGTCCTTGGAACGATGGCGGGCCTCTCGGTCCAGGACAAATCGGGTGCGGCGCAGGCCGAACCCGCCGGGGCGCCGACCTTGAGCCGAGCACCCAAGCAGGAAATGGTCCTCGATCCTTCCGCGCCGACGTCGACCGCCGCTTCGGCCGAGCCCGTGACTGAGGAGCTGCCGCAAGCAATGACCCCGGTGCTGAGGAGAGGTCACCCGCTTTTCCGGGAGCGGCACAGCGCGCGCCAAGGGATGGCCCAAAACGCGGCGGCGGCGGAGAGTGCTCCTTTGCAAGACGCTGCGCCCGAGGGCGCCCCACCTAACCCGGATCCTCAGCCCGACCAGGGGGTCGCAGCTGACCTTCCCGTTTCGACGAAGCTTATCGCCCGCACGATTGAGCGGATCGGCTATGCATGCGGGGATGTTTCTTCAGCGGCCCCCGCCGAAGGGAAGGCCCAAGGCGTCTACAGGATAACCTGTTCTTCCGGGCACACGTACCAGGCGACGCCCGTTCGCGGGCGATATCACTTCCGTAAGCTCGCCAACTAGGCGCTCTTCCGGCTTGCCCGGGAACGCCGGCTCGAGGTCCAGCTGAATTCATCTTCTGTGCGCGTCCGTCAGCTGCGTCGATTGCGCACTTTTCCAATCCGAGTGCGGCAGCTTTGAGGTGATGCCGTGTCCGTCTCATCAGCTTTAATCCGGCCCTTCCAGGCTTCCGCTGCGGCGAGCTTTCATTCCTGGCCGGCTCAGCTCCACCCCGCGGACGGTCGTCGCGATTAAAGGAGGAGATTGACCCATGACCAACATCGTTCTTCTCGTCGGCAATCTTGGAGCGGACCCGGAACTTCGGGTGGGTGCGGGCGACGTCGATATCGCAAGCTTCAGCCTCGGTACCAACAGGCCGCGGCGCGACAGCGAGGGGAGGACCTTCAGGGACGAGAGCGGCTACACCGCAAAGGACACCGAATGGCACCGCGTGATCTGCTTCAATGGTCTCGCACGCACCGTCGCCAAGCATGCGGGCAAGGGCATGCTCGTCTCCGTCCGCGGCCGGATCCACAACAGCAAGTGGACCGACAGGGAAGGCGCTGAGCGCTACACGTACGAGGTCATCGCCGACCAGGTGCAGTTTCTCGGTCGTCCCAAGGTCTCGGACAAGATGCCGCCGGCACCAGCCGGCGACGAGGAAGTTCAGAGCGTCCGAGTCCAGCGCGCTGCGGTGCCTTGCTCAAAGTCGCCCCTCGATAGGATGCTAGGCGGCCTTGTCGTGCCTTGAAGCGAGGGGTTCGGAAGGCGTCCATCGGCCCTCCTCGGTGCGTTCGATCGGGAGGCCGCAATCATCGCACAGGGCAGCGTAGCCGTCGGGCCTCCTCATGATCGAAGCGAGCATCGGACGGTGACGACCAACAAGACAGCGTAAACTCATGGCTAAGCAAATAGTGGGTCATGGGACCGAAGGAAATCGCTCCCGGAACAACTGGTCGCATCTGTGGCCGGGGGGAGACAGTCGGTAGAGGGGGCAAGCGGCTCTTTACGCCGCGCGCAAGGAATAAGCGGCGCTGGAAAGGGGCGCAGTGCAAAGCGCCGTGATTTCGTCTGACGAGAGAGGTTTCCCAAGCCAGAAGCCCTGGGCGGCCGGGCAGCCGAGTTCCAGCACGAGGTCCATGAGCTCGGCGCTCTCGACATGTTCGGCAACGCTCGAGACCCCGAGGATCTCGCAAAGGCCGATAACCGAGCGAAGGAGACGCTTCCCTTCCTCGCTGTCCTGGGCAGCGGTGACGAGGCCGCCGTCGAGCTTGATCTGGTCGAAGCGAAGCTGCCTCAGGTAGCCGATCGAGGCATAGCCCGCCCCGAAATCGTCGAGGACGATCGTGGCGCCGGCGTCCTTCAGGATCGTGAGGTTCTCGCGCGCACGCTCGAAATCCGCGAGGAGTGCGGTCTCGGTAACCTCGACCTGGAGGCGGTCGGCATCGAGGCCCGCCGAGCGGAGTGCCCGGAGGATCACTGCGGCCGAGCCCGGGGAGCAGAGCTGGATCGCGCTCAGATTGAAGGAGAGCTTGATCTGCTCGGGCCAGGTACGCGCAGCCCTGAAGGCGATGGTCATCAGGCTTCGGTTGATATCGTCAATGATACCCAGCTGTTCGGCAAGCGGCACGAACTCGCAGGGTGGAACTGCGCCGAGCTCGGGGTCGGTCCAGCGAGCGAGCGCCTCGAAGGCGATGACCTCGCCGTTCCCAAGGTCGAAGATCGGCTGGTAGACGAGGCGAAGGTTCGCCTGGAGCGAGGGAAGCTGGAGTGCACGCTCGATTTCCGCGCGCCGTCGCCGCGGAGCTTCCATCCTCTGTTCGAAGACCACCGCTCCCGTGCCCGGATTGTCCTTGCCCTGGTAAAGAGCAAGGTCGGCTTCGGCCATCAGGCGCGACGGCGATTGGCCGCTCTTTCGGGAAATCGAGAGGCCGCAGGAGGCGGAGATCACGAACTCGCGGCCCTTGAGGGTCGCAGGACCGTTGACCTCGCTCAGGATCTCCGATCCGATCGAGCGCACGTGGTCGGGCCGGTGAACGTCGTGGAGCAGGATCCCGAACTCGTCGCCCCCGAGGCGTGCAACGAAGCCGTTGGCGCCGACCGCTCTCGTAAGCCGCGCGGCAACTTCTTCGAGGAGCTTGTCGCCGATCGCGTGCCCGAAGGTATCGTTGACGGCCTTGAAGCGATTGAGATCGAGAATGGCGAGCGAAAATGTGCCGGCGCGCTGATTGATCTCTCTCTCGAGCGCCATCACGAAGGCGCGGCGGTTCGGGAGGCCGGTCAGGAAATCGGTCGCAGCTTCAAGGGCGGCTTCCTTCCTTGCCTGTTCGACGCGCTCCTGTTCACCGACGATGACCGACCTTGACCGGACGACGTTCGTGAAATGCCGGCTATGGCCCGAGAGGAGGCGCATGGTTAAGGCGGCAACGACAACGAGGCCGAAGGCCGCGCCCATGAATTCCCGCTCCCTCGAAAGGGCTGCAACCACCGAAATGGGGCCGATGATGAGAAGCAGCGGGATGCGGCCGGCGACGGGAAGCGCAGTGAGGCCGTAAGCGACGCCGATGGCAGTAAGACCTCCAAAGAGGATCACGGCCATTTGCGATGCGACATCGCCGACCTGGAGAAGGTAGAGGCAGCGGGCGCAGACAGCCAAGCAGACGGCTGTTGCGAAGAAGACGGTCAGGCACAATTGCCTCACCATCGCCTCGTGCGTGGCGTTCTTGCCGCTTCGGCTTCCGAACCACTGGCAAAGGCGGATGAGACCACAGCTGAGAATGAAGGTCGGGAGGTTGAGGCCAATCTCGATCGGTCGGCCAGCGGCGACTTCCATCGCCGAGAGGTTAACGAGCCCAAGGAGGTAGACGATCGGAACTTGCCTGCGCAGCGACCAGTAGCGTTCCTCAACGAGGGCGCGTCCCGACGATGTCGTCAGGTCAAGATCGAGATACTGCATTAAGCGTCTCGGCATGCGCGTTCGATCAAGAGCCCAATAAGTTCTGGTCACTGCGACCGAACATCACTTCGGTACACGCCTTTGGTTTGAACCGTTAGAGCAGAAGATCTGGTAAACGATCCATCCGTTATGAAGAAAATTTGTTCGAGACGACAAGGTCTTGCCCCGCCGAAGCTAATGCGACACCCGGCCGCGCGCGCATCGCTGGCGACAATCCCCAATACCAAAACTTAACATTCGCTCATTAAATCGGTCGGGTTCCGACAGTGCTGTACGTTCGGAGCTGGCGTGGAACGGCCCGGCGCGTCCTATCTGGCCGGGTCGTTTCAATCATGTCGCAGTGAGACTGCCGGTCCTAAGCGGCCAGCTTTCTTGGCTCGGCGACAATCCCAAGGCTCCTTGCGCCGCCTTAACGAGCCCTAGTCGCTGTAGATTATCGTGGAGCCGGCGGTATCCACGTGGACCGAATGCATCTGGTAATCGCCAAGGGCATCGACCACGGCGTCTCGGGCACGCCCCGGCGCGTATAGGAGGAGAAAGCCCGATCCGCCGGCGCCCAGGAGCTTGCCTCCCGTGGCCCCGGCAGCAAGCGCGCGCTCGTAGGCGCTTTCGACCGCCGGGTTTGAAATGTCGGGCGAGAGGGAGCGTTTGCGCATCCATCCTTCGTGAAGGTAGGGCCCCAGCGTATCGACGTCCCGGCAGAGGTCGCCCCGAAGCTTGCGGGCCTGTTCGACCATCACCTTGAGGTTCGCGGCGACCTTGGGATCGTTGATCGTGCTCTGGCCCTGCTTGGTGAGGAGCTCGCTCGCCGAACGCGTCCCCCCGAGATAGAACATGACGAGGTTCTGCTCCATGTGGCGGCGCTGATCGATGGTGAGCGGGACCGTTTCATGGGTGACGCTTCCATCCGTGTGGAACTCGATGAGGTTGATGCCGCCAAGGGCGCAGCCATACTGGTCCTGCTTGCCGATGGGTTCGCCAAGTTTCTCGATCTCGATCTCGCACGCAAGCTCGGCAAGCCTCGAACGCGAGACATATTCGCCGCGATAGGCAAAGCAGAGGTTGAGCAGGCCCACGGTGAACGCGCTCGACGAGCCCATGCCGGTTCCCGCAGGGACATCGGCGCTCGAGTTGAAGTCCACCCGGTCGATCGAAAGGTCGCGGAAGACCTGCTGGATGATGCGGTGCCGGATCTGGTCGGCGGTCCTGGGTTTCTCGATCTCGGAATATTTGAGGATGCAGCCCTGCCGCTCGAAATACTCGTGCATCGAGAGATAGACGTATTTCTTCACCGACATGCTGAGGACCGCGCCCTCATGCTGGCGATAGAAAGCGGGGAGGTCCGATCCGCCGCCGACGAAGCTCACTCTCAAGGGGGTGCGCGAGATGATCATGGAAGCGCCCTTAGGATCAGCTCAGCGGCATCGCCGATGTTTGCCGCGTACTCGTCGGGCTCGACGGAATAACGCGCCCGGTCGTTCCCGGCATGACCGGTCGAAACCAGGATGCTGCGACTTCCCGCAGCAACAGCTGCCGCGATGTCGCAGTAGCGGTCGCCGATGAGCCATGATCTTTTAAGGTCGATATTATGCATGCGGGACGCCTCCTGCAGCAGACCGTCACGGGGTTTGCGGCAATCGCATTCGACCTTGAGTTCAGCGACTTCGCCAGGCCAGCCCCTCTCGGGATGATGGGGGCAAATGAGGATGTCGTCGAGATAGGCGCCGGCCTCGCTCGCGAGCTGGTTGTCGATCTCTCCAGTCACGGCCCGGAGGTCATCCCAGCTCATCATGCCCTTGGCGAGATCGGGCTGATTGGTGACGCAGATGACGGGAATTCCGGCCTCGTTGAACGAACGGATCGCCTTGGCTGCGCCTTCGATGAGGGTCACCTCGCCTGGCGCGTGAACGCCGTCCCGCTCCTCGTTGATGACCCCGTCGCGGTCGACAAATATCGCGGCTTTCCGGTGGCGAAGTGCAAGGCGTTCGACGCGCCCGGTACGAAGGTGTCCCTCGGCGCGCGCGAGACGCTCTGGGGTCCCGATGTCTTTCACATATTCGCAGCTTCGATAGGCGTAGAGGGGTTCCCCCTGCGCAAGGCGCGGCAGGACGTCCTTGCCCCAGTCTGATGCGCCTTCTTGCGGAACATAGTCGAGCGCAATCGGGAAGAGGACATACAGCGCTGCGCTGACGAGATTGGGGTAGTGCTGGTCGATCGCGTGGGGCTTGGGATGGACGGCAATGATCCGCCCATCGGCGTCAGTCTCCAGAAGATCGCTATCGAACGGGTGGTCGTTGGGATGCGCGAACAGGGTCCCGGCGCCGCCCTTCTCGAGTGCGAACTGCGCAAGCGCCCGGAAGTCGACGTCCATGAGGATATCGCCGTAGACCACCAGGAAGGGCCCCGTGAGGCGGCCCCGGACCTGGTTGAAACAGCCGGCAGTACCAAGCGGCTGGGCTTCACGCACATATTCGATCCTCGAACCGAAACGGCTGCCGTCGCCAAGCTGCTCTTCGATCTTCTCGCCAAGATAGCCGGTGAGGATAAGGAAATCGGTAAAGCCCTGGCTTGCGGCGGATGCGATCGTGCGCTCGATCAGCGCAGTTCCGTCGATCGGCACGAGTACCTTGGGAAGACCTTCAAGACCGAGCCGCGTGCCTTTGCCCCCGGCGAGTACGACGACCTTCATTCGCTCTCGGCCCAGATCGCCCGTGCAGCGAGTCGGATCGCCTCGTCCGAACTTACCGAAGGAGACCAGCCAAGGCCCTCGATTGCCGAGGTGTCATAGGCAAATTTGGGAACATCGCCGATCCAGCCCCGATCGCCTCCCGTATAGGCGATCTTGGCGGGGCCGGAGCCTTCCTCGATGACGATGCGGGCGATGTCCGAGACCTTGGACCGCGTCGATGCGCCGACATTGTAGATGTTCACTTGTTCGCTGGCCTTCTCCCAGACAAGAAGTATCGCCCGAACGAGGTCGAGGACACTCAAGTAAGGCTTTTCCTGCGTCCCGTCGCCCAGCACCTCGAGGTGGCCAGGCGTCCGCCGAAGCTTGTGAACGAAGTCGTAGACCGCGCCGTGGGTTGCACGGGGGCCAACGACATTGGGAAAGCGCGTGATCCAGCTCTGGATGCCGTAATTTTCGCCGTAGGAGGAAATGAACCCTTCGGACGCGAGTTTCGCCGCGCCGTAGTGCGAGATCGGCTTCAGCGGCCCGAAATCCTCCCTGATCCGCCCGTCCGCTTCGCCGTAGACTGCCGAGGTCGAAGCAAAGACGAGTTGACGGATATCGGCCTTCCGCATCGCCTCGAGCACCCGGAAAGTGGTGCTGAACGTATTGTCGAGGTCGACCGACGGGTCCGCATGAGACCGCGCGATGTCGGAATTGGCGGCCATGTGGAACACGCACTCGAAGCCGCCGCCGGCGACCATTTCGTCAAACCAGGCCGCATCGAGGATTTCCCCTCGAACGAACTCGAAGGCCGGATTGTTGTGGAGCTGCCGAAGGTTGCTCTCGCGCCCGAGCGAGAGGTTGTCGACCGCAACGACGTCGTGGCCCGCGGCGACGAGGGCATCGCAAAGATGGCTGCCGATGAAGCCGGCGCCGCCGGTAACGAGGATCTTCACGATGTTACGAGCTCACTCGGCTTGGCCGTTGTCGCGCCGACAAGCAATATATTGGGCAAGGATGTGCATGATGGCTTGGTGTGCGTCCTCGACGATCCCGTAATTGTTGGTCGCCGCATAGATGGATGCGTCGGCCATCTGTGCAAGCTTGCCGCCGCTAAAGCCGCTGAAGCCCGCAACGAAGACTCCGAGCTCTTTGGCTCTCGTGACGGCATTGAGGACATTGGGGCTGTTGCCCGACGATGAAATGGCGATGAGGACGTCGCCTTTCCTTGCGAAGAACTCGAGCTGGGTGTCGAAGACATGCTCGAAGCCATAGTCGTTGGCGATCGCCGAATAGAGCGGCATGTTGGAGGTGAGCGAGCGCGAGGAGACTACGGGATACTCTTTGCAGCTGGTCCCCTTGGTCCAGTCGCAGCAGAGGTGATCGGCGATTGCGGCGGACCCGCCGTTTCCGACGACGAAGATCTGCCTTCCGCTCTTCGTCGCCTTGAGAATTTCATCGCAGACCTGCTGGACCGCGTCGGCCGAAATGCCCTCGACGGTGGTCCTTAAGGACGCTGCATAATCACGCATGTACGAACCGACGGAGGACCAGTCCAAGGTGACGTTGAGGTGGCGCGGGTCCTGTTTCTCGAGATCCATCGGGCCACGAACTCCATGAAATACGCTGTAAATCTTAGCAGCCTTTGCCGCGGTTAGTATCCCATTAAAGGCCGGCCAATGAGGCACAAGGCCGCTGCTGGCCCCCGATGGGACAGTTGCTGCCGGTCCTTCGTGCCTAACCCTTCGTCATAAACGCAGTCGCGGGCCGTCACGGACACGTGAAATCTATAGGACGGGCCAACGCAGGAAGCGGTCGCGCCAATGGACAGGGAAGAATGGTTCGAGCCGAGGGCCGGCAAAGGCACGGAATGGAATACGGCCGTTCAGCCGAAATATCTCGGTTCGGTAGTGAAGCTGGCGCGCCGCACGAGCTCCGGCACCTTCTTCCCCCGCTCAGGGCGGCTATTCACAGGTAGCCAATTCGGTAGAGGCGGCGTTGTAGCCCGGAGCCTTATGAGCCGCGAGCGTTTCGCCGGATTCCGTACAAGGCACGCGTTCGTGAGATGTCGGGTGGTGCGAGTTCGAGGCACCGCGATCACAGCTGCGCGCTGTTACCTCCGCTATCTCGAGCGCGACGGAACGAGCCGCGAGGGCGGCCGCGGCCTGCTCTATTCGGCCGACGAAGACCACGCGGACGGCCGCGCTTTTGTTGAGCGCTGCACCGGTGATCGGCACCATTTTCGCTTCCTAATCGTGCCCGAAGACGGAGCAGAATACGAGGATTTGCGACCTCTTATCCGGCGCTTGATGACGAGAATGGAAGATGACCTCGAAACCCGTCTTGAGTGGGTTGCCGCGAACCACGCCAATAGGCTCTTCCCGCATGCGCACCTGATGCTTCGAGGGAAGGACGAACATGCCGAGAATCTTGTTATTGCGCCGGATTATCTTTTCCACGGCATGCGCGAGCGTCTCGCCGGTATCGTCTCGCTCGATCTCGGCCCGCGAACGGATCTCGAGGTGAAGCCCGACAGGCTCGAGGTCTGCGCCGAGCGACTGACCTCGATCGATCGCCGCCTCATGCGCGACATGGACGATTGTCACGTCGTGCGAAGCATGGGACGCGACATGGTCGACCACGCAATCCGCACCGGACGCCTACGGAAGCTTGAATCAATGGGCCTGGCGAGGGAACTTCGAGGAGGCAGATGGGAGCTGTCCGCCCAACTTGAGAGGAACTTGGGCCGCATCGCCGAGCGCCATGAGACGGCGCGAACGATGCAGCGGGTTCTAAGGGCGGCTGGCCTCGAGCGCGCGCCTGGGGAGCAACTCATCTACAACCCATCGGCTCGCACAAAGTTGACGGGCAGGGTGCTGGCGCATGGCCGCGAAGACGACCAAAGCAATAACTATCTGATTGTCGATGGGGTCGACGGCAGGGTCCACTGTGTCAACGTTGGGACGGGTTTGATCGGCGAGCCGCTGCCCAAAGGGGCAATCATCCGTGTCGAGCCCTCGACTGACCTAGCGCCAGATACCGAAGACCGCCCCCCTCACATCACCTTGCTCTCACCTGTTCCGCTGGAGGAACTCGCCGGCCAGAAGGGTGCGACGTGGCTCGACGAGGAGCTCAGCTTGCCCGCTGCAGCGGCTCGCGATCAGGGCTTTGGCCGGCAGGTTCGCATCGCACTCGCGCAGCGGCGAGCCGTCCTCCTCGAGAGGGGCCTTGCATCGGTAGAGGGGGACGAATTTGAGTGTCGGCCGGATATGCTGCGCACTCTAAGGGCGATGGCCATCCAGCAGGCCTCGATCGTGATTGAGCAAGAGACCGGGCTCGATTTCAAAGCCGCTCCTCCCGGATCACATGTCGAGGGTAAGCTTCGGCAGCGGCTCGATCTTCCATCAGGCCAATTTGGAGTGATCGAGGGTGGACACGAGTTTTTCCTCGTCCCCTGGCATCCCGAACTTGCGCGCGCGATCGGCGATCGGGTTTCGGTCCTGGTCCGCGACAGGGAGATCGGCTGGACGATTGGCCGAGGCCTCGAGCTGGAGCTGTAATCACCAGTGAGCTCGGCCGGCTGCCTCGAGCAGGCTTCAAAGATTTTCCTGACCGGAAGCACGCAGCTCTTGCGATCAGCAGGCGCGAGATTCTCAAGACCGCCGTTCGCTGCGTCGAACGCGTAATTTTCCCGACTCGCGGTGATGGCGGATCTCTGTCGCGCGGGGCCGGCATGATGCCGGCCCGGGAGTCAGCAGATGACGCCGACGAAGCTCCTAATTGGCCAGGTTTTCCTGGTCTTCGCGATCATGGGCCTGGGCCTCTGGGCCGCGACGCAATGGGCGGCCCATATGCTCGCCTATCAGCCAGAGCTTGGGCTTCCATGGTTCGATATCGCAGAGCTGCCGATCTATCGCCCCTGGGCTCTCTTTCCATGGTGGTACCACTACAATGCTTATGCCCCCGCCGTGTTCGACAAGGCAGGATCGCTCGCTGGCGGCAGCGGGTTTCTGGGCTGTGCTGCAGCGGTCGCTGGCTCGCTCTGGCGGGCGCGGCAGCCGGGGCCGGTCACGACCTACGGATCGGCCCGGTTCGCAAATGATGCCGAGATCCGCCGCGCGGGACTGTTCTGCGACGCCGGTGTGTTCCTGGGAAGACTTGGCGGCTCTTACCTCCGTCATGATGGGCCCGAACATGTCATGGCATTCGCGCCCACGCGGAGCGGGAAGGGCGTCGGCCTCGTTGTCCCGACGCTGCTTAGCTGGACTGGCTCGGCGGTCATTCACGATATCAAGGGTGAGAACTGGCAGCTGACCGCCGGCTGGCGTTCGCGTTTCTCGCACTGCCTGCTGTTCGACCCGACGGACAGCAGGTCGGCGCGCTACAATCCGCTTCTCGAAGTCCGTCGCGGGCCCAGCGAGGTTCGCGACGTTCAAAATATTGCCGACATTCTGGTGGACCCCGAAGGCGCGCTCGAGCGCCGAAGCCATTGGGAAAAAACGAGCCACGCCTTGCTCGTGGGAGCGATCCTCCACGTGCTCTACGCCGAGGAAGAAAAGACGCTCGCCCGCGTCGCGACCTTTCTCTCCGATCCAGAACGAAGCTTCGGCGAGACGCTCAAAGTGATGATGTGCACGAACCATCTCGGAAGCGCGGACGAGCTCAAGGTTCACCCAGTGGTCGCTTCGGCCGCCCGGGAGCTTCTCAACAAGTCGGAGAACGAGCGGTCCGGCGTCTTGTCCACGGCGATTTCCTTCCTGGGGCTGTACCGCGATCCCACAGTGGCAAGCGTCACGTCGGCGTGTGACTGGCGCATCGACGATCTGCTGCATGCCGAGCGCCCCGTCTCGCTCTACCTGGTCGTCCCGCCGTCCGACATCTCGCGTACCAAGCCGCTCATTCGGCTGGTCCTCAACCAGATCGCCCGTCGGCTGACCGAGCGGCTCGATGTCACGCAAACAGCGCCCCGGGGGCGGCAGCTGCTCCTGATGCTTGATGAGTTTCCAGCACTTGGCCGCCTCGACTTTTTCGAAACGACGTTTGCCTTCATGGCAGGCTACGGGGTTCGCGCGTTTCTCATCGCCCAGTCGCTCAACCAGATCGTCAAGGCGTACGGCGAGAACAATTCGATCCTCGACAATTGCCATGTTCGAATAGCGTTCGCGACCAACGACGAGCGCACGGCCAGGCGCATTTCAGATGCGCTCGGCACTGCGACCGAACTTCGAGCGATGCGCAATTACGCCGGACACCGCCTCGCACCTTGGCTGGCCCATGTGATGGTTAGCCGTCAGGAGAGTTCTCGCCAGCTGCTCACACCAGGCGAGGTCATGCAGCTGCCTGCGACTGACGAATTGGTACTCCTTTCAGGAGCCGCTCCAATCCGCGCCAAGAAGCTTCGTTATTTCGAAGACCAGCGTTTTACTTCCCGGATCGCTCCCCCGCCGCGCCTGGATCATCGCCGCTATGCCGATCGTCCTGCAGCACGCAGCGATGACTGGGAGGGCTTCTGCTTTGCTTCGCCACCGCCCCTCCCGAACGAGGAGCCCGAGGCTTCGTTCGCAGAGCGCAGCATTCAACGGCGTGATCTGGAAGTGGGCGTGGAGGGAGTTGGTTCGCCGGCGCCCATTTCCATCGCTGCCAGCCTCGGAGGCGAGGAGGAGCGCTCCACTTATTCGGATCAGCTGCGTGAGGACATGCGACCCCTCGCGTCGGCGCTCGTCGCCCAGTCCATCAACCAGGGATCGGACCATTTCGGCATCACGATCCCGGAATATTGAGGAGAGGACCCTGATGAGTGAGCCCGAGAATATTAGGTTTCGCATTACAGTACCGAGCGAACTCCTGCAGCGCCTCGAAGGCGTGATCGGCCGCGGCGCAAGCAAATCGTCAGTCGTTGCGACTGCGATTTCCGCCTGGATCGATCGAAAAGGGGACGACGAACTCGAACTCCGCTTCGCGAGGCGCCTCGATCGTCAGTCCGCCCAGCTCGGGAGAATCGAGCGAATTGCGAATATCGATCTCGAGAGCCTCGCCCTGTTCATCCAATACATGCTGACCATCAACGCGCCGATTGCCGACGAGGATGAGGCGGCGCGTGCGCTCGGCCGCGACCGCTTTCGAGCCTTCACGCAACGCGTTGCGAGACAGCTCGCAACCGGGCGCCGCCGCAGCCTCGATCCGGAGGGCGAGGAGTGAACGCCTCGGAATCGGCAAGCCGCAAACGCGCAATGCTGCGAACCGCGATGGGGATCGAGATCGGTGCGGCGCTCGCGGACCCGAATGTCATTGAGGTCATGGTGAACCCGGACGGAGCGCTCCGACTGGATCATCTCGAAACGGGCCGGTGCGAGACCGGCGTCGTCCTCGACTGCGCGCAGACCGAGCGGATCATTCGGCTCGTCGCTAGCCACGCGCGGATCGAGGCGCATGCCCTGGCACCGATCGTCAGCGCCGAGCTTCCGCCGCTCGGCGAGCGCATTGCGGGCGAGCGGTTCGAAGGCCTCCTGCCCCCCGTCGTCCCCGGGCCCTGCTTTGCAATACGCAAAGCCGCACTGCGGATTCATACGCTCGCCGACTATGTGGCGGACGGGATCATGAGTGATCCAGTCGCTCGGCTCCTTTCGCAAAGCGTCGCCGAGAAGCGCAACATCCTGGTCGCCGGGGGGACCAGTTCCGGCAAGACCACTCTTGCCAACGCACTGCTCGCGGAACTCGCGGCGAGCGACGAGCGGGTCATCATCATCGAGGACACGCGCGAGCTTCAATGCGCTGCGCCTGACACGGTGGCCCTGAGGACCAGACCCGGCATCGTTGCGATGTCCGATCTCGTCCGCTCGACGCTTCGGCTGAGGCCTGACCGCATCATTGTCGGCGAGGTGCGCGGCGGCGAGGCTCTCGACCTCCTCAAAGCGTGGAACACCGGGCACCCGGGAGGCATCGCGACCGTCCACGCCAACAGCGCGCGCTCCTCGCTCTACCGCATTGAGCAGCTGATCCAGGAGGCGGTGGTGAACGTCCCTAGGCGGCTGATCGCGGAGGCCGTCGACCTCATCATCTTCATCGCGGGACGAGGCACGTTGAGGCGGATCGCCGCCGTCGAGTGCGTCGAGGGCCTGGATGCCACGGGCGATTACGCCCTGCGTTCGATCATTCCCGAACACCCAGCATCAGAAGGAGAGTGACCATGCCGGTTCCACGCACCATCCGATGTGCCCGTGCTGCCCGTTCGACCTTGTTCGCGGTCGGCATCATCTTCGCCACCGGCGCCGATGCCGCAGGCTCGGGCATGCCCTGGGAGGAGCCGCTCCAGAAGGTTCTGGAATCGGTTCAGGGGCCGGTCGCAAAGATTGTCGCGGTCATCATCATCATTACCACCGGGCTGACGCTCGCCTTTGGCGAAACCGCCGGCGGCTTCAGGCGGCTCATCCAGATCATCTTCGGACTCTCGATTGCCTTTGCGGCTTCTTCCTTTTTCCTGAGCTTCTTCAGCTTCGGCGGCGGGGCGCTGATTTCATGACCCGCCCGGCAATCGAAGGCTTTGAGGCGCCAATTCACCGCGCTCTCGTAGAGCCGATCCTTTTGGGCGGCGCACCTCGTTCGCTCGCGATCCTCAACGGAACGGTGGCTGCGGCGCTCGGCCTTGGCCTCAGGCAATGGATTGCCGGTCTCATTTTGTGGGCGATCGGGCACAGCGTCGCCGTGCTTGCCGCCAAGCGCGATCCGAGCTTCGCACCGGCCCTTCTTCGGCACCTTCGCCTGCCCGGGCGTTTCTCGTGCTGAACCTTGCTGAATATCGGAGCCGCTCGGACCGGCTTTCTGATCACCTTCCCTGGGCTGCGCTCGTCGCCCCCGGCATTCTCCTCAACAAGGACGGCAGCTTTCAGCGAAGTTTCGCATTCCGAGGTCCCGACCTTGAAAGCGCGACGGAGGCCGAACTGGTCGCGCTGTCGGCGCGGGTCAACAATGTCCTCAAGAGGTTTGGTTCGGGATGGGCTCTCTTCTTCGAGGCGGAGCGCATCGAGGCGCTTGGCTACCCCGAAAGCCGCTTTCCTGATCCGGCTTCCTGGCTGGTCGACAAGGAGCGACAGGCAAGCTTTGAAGGCGGCCGCGACCATTTCGAGAGCCGTTACCACCTCACATTGGCGTGGCTGCCTCCACCCGACTCCGAGGCGCAGGCCGAGCGAGCCCTGGTCGAGGGCGGTGCCGAGCGCCAGGGGCGCGACTGGCGCCAGGCTCTTGCGTCCTTTGTCGCTCACACGGACCGCGCTCTCGACCTTCTTGGCGGCTTCATGCCGGAAGTTCGGCCGCTCGACGACAGCGAGACCCTGAGCTTCCTTCACAACGCAGTCTCCGAGCGGCGGCAGGTAGTCCGCGCTCCCGAAACGCCGATGTACCTCGACGCATTCCTTCCCGACACGCCGCTGACGGGCGGGCTGAAGCCGAGGCTCGGAAGCCTGCACCTTCGAACGCTCACCGTGCTCGGTTTTCCCTCGCTCAGCCGGCCAGCGATCCTGGATGCGCTCAATCATCAGGATTTCGGTTACCGCTGGGTCACGCGGTTCATCGCGCTCGACAGGACGGATGCGGCACGGGCCCTGACGCGGCTGAGGCGGCAATGGTTCAACAAGCGCAAGTCCGTGACCTCGCTCCTGCGCGAGGTCATGTACAACCAGCCAGCGCAGCTGACCGACAGCGATGCCGACAACAAGGTCGCCGACGCCGATCAAGCCCTGCAGGAGCTGGGCGGCGACCATGTCGCCTTTGGCTATCTCACCACCACGATCACCGTCGCGGACGAAGACAGCGCTGCTGCCGACGAGAAGATGCGCAGCGTCGAGCGCATCGTGAACGGGCTCGGCTTCACGGTGAAGAACGAGCGAATGAACGCGGTCGAGGCCTGGCTTTCGAGCCTTCCGGGCCATGCCTATGCCAATGTTCGCCAGCCTCTGCTCCACACGTTGAATCTTGCTCACCTGATGCCCCTGTCGTCGGTCTGGGCCGGGCCAGCGGAGAACGCGCATCTTGGCGGACCGCCGCTCCTCCTTGCCGAGAGCAGCGGGTCCACTCCCTTCCGCCTGTCGACCCATGTCGAAGACGTGGGTCACATGCTGGTGATCGGTCCGACGGGCGCGGGAAAGTCCGTGCTCCTGTCGCTTCTGGCACTTCAGTTTCGGCGCTATGAAGGAGCCCGCGTCTTCATCTTCGACAAGGGCTGGTCCGCCAGGGCCGCAGTGCTGGCGATGGGCGGCAGCCATCACGAGCTCGGCGCCGGCCATCCTGGCGATGAAGCGGCGCTGGCATTTCAGCCGCTGAGGCATATTGACCAGGCGACCGAGCGCAGCTGGGCCGCGGAATGGCTCGAGGCGCTTCTCGAGTACGGGGGCCAAAGGGTCACTCCTGAGACAAGAGAGACGCTGTGGTCGGCCTTGCTGAGCCTTGCGTCGGCGCCTCCTCAGGAGCGTACGCTGACCGGTCTCTCGCTTCTTGTTCAGTCGAACGAGCTCAAGTCGGCGCTTCTTCCTTTTACGCTCGAGGGTCCGTTCGGTCCGCTGCTCGATGCGGCCGAAGACGGTCTTGCAATCGCGGATGTCCACTGCTTCGAAACCGAGACGCTGATGGCGCAGCCCGGAGCAGTTGCGCCGATGCTCACTTACCTCTTCCATCGGCTCGATGAGCGGTTCGACGGACGTCCAACGCTGCTTCTGTTGGACGAGGCCTGGCTCTTCCTCGACAATGCGTTGTTTGCGGCGCGGATCCGCGAGTGGCTCAAGGTCCTTCGCAAGAAAAACGTTGCGGTCATCTTCGCGACGCAGTCGCTCGCCGATGTCGCCGAAAGCTCGATCGCTCCCGCGATCATTGAAAGCTGCCCCCAGCGGATCTTTCTTCCCAACGACCGCGCCGCCGAGCCGCAGGCACGCGAAGCCTATGAACGCTTCGGGCTCAACCCCCCGCAGATCAACCTGATCGCAAGGGCAACGCCAAAGCGCGACTATTATCTGCAGTCGCGGCAAGGCAACCGGCAGTTCGACCTTGCCCTTGGCCCCATTGCGCTGGCGATTTGCGGCGCATCCGACGCGGCATCACGCAGCCTGATCGACCGGCTCCTCGAGGATGGTCCCACGGACAGGTTCCTCGCGCGCTTTCTCGAAGCCCGGAGCTTGGGCTGGGCCGCGAGCCTGCTCGACCAATTTCCCCAGCTGAACCAGGAAGGAGATGAGAAGTGATTGCCATTCATCGCGCCCTCGGGCTTGCCGCGTCAGCGGCACTTACAGTGAGTAGCACGTTCCTCGTCCCGGCCGTTCCGCTGCATTCGGCGGGCCTGCCCGTGTTCGACGTTACCAATTACACGCAGAACCTTCTCCAGGCGGCGCGCGCCCTCGATCAGGTGAACAACCAGATCCGCTCGCTCCAGAACGAAGCGTCGATGCTTCAGAACATGGCGAAAAACCTTCAAAACCTCGACTTCCCTCAGCTCCAGCGGATCACGTCGGCGATGGAGCGGATCGACGCCCTGATGGGCGAAGCACAGCGGATCGATTTCAGCGCGGACGGTCTCGACCAGAGGGTCCGCACGCTGTTTCCAGGTGAGCTCCAGCGAGCTCTATCGGGTAACGACCAATTGGCGCAGGCGCGCGCACGGCTTGATGCGGCAAGTGCCGCTTACCGCCAGTCAATGAGGGTTCAGGCGCAGGTCGCGGCCAATGTCCAGGAAGATGCCGGAGTGCTCGGCGAACTGGCTGCAAGCAGCCAGGGCGCCGTTGGCGCGCTCCAGGTCGGTCAGGCCGCCAACCAGCTTATGGCGCTCAGCGTCAAGCAGCAGTTCCAGCTGCAGAACCTGATGGCATCCGAGTTCCGCGAGGCGGCTATCGAGCGCGCGCGCAGAGCGCAGGCGGAAGAGGACGGACGAGCGGCGACCCGGAGGTTCCTCGGGCTCGAGACGCCTGCCCGCAACTGAACCTCACCAGATGGTGCGGGCGCCGCGCCCTTCCGCCCGCGCCAGCCGCAGGACTTCCCGTTCCCCCGGGCGGAGGTCCTGCGGCCCCCTCGACCTTCAAGGAAAGCAACACCGCAGCGAAATGGCCGATCTCAATGTCATCGACCGCTTCATGGCGGCTTTCGTTCATTACATCGACAGCGGCTTCGGGCTGCTTGGCGGCGACGTTGCATTCCTCAGCACGAGCCTCGTCGGGATCGACATCACGCTTGCGGGCCTGTTCTGGGCGCTTGGGGGCGAGGATGACGTCATCGGGCGCTTCCTCAAAAAGATCCTTTATGTCGGCGCCTTCGCGCTCATCCTCGGCCGCTTCTCAAATCTTGCCGACATCATCTTCAGGTCCTTTGCGGGACTTGGGATCACTGCCGGGGGCGGGCGCCTGTCGGCCGGCGATCTGCTTCGGCCGGGCTTCATCGCGTCAACCGGTTTCGAAGCTGCAAAGCCCTTGCTCGAACAGGTCAGCCAGCTTGTCGGCATCACCAGCTTTTTCGACAATTTCCTGACGATCGCGGTGCTGATGATCGCCTGGTTCTTCGTGATCCTCGCCTTCTTCCTGCTCTCGATCCAGCTTTTCATCACGGTTGTCGAGTTCAAGCTGACTACGCTTGCCGGCTTCGTCCTTGTTCCGTTCGCCCTCTGGAACCGCACGAGTTTCCTTGCCGAACGGGTGCTCGGGAACGTCATATCCTCGGGCATCAAGATCATGGTGCTCGCCGTCATCGTCGGAATTGGCTCAGGCTTTTTCGACGAATTTCGAATGGCCGCGAGCGGGCAGGAGCCGGACCTTGCCGGCGCGATGAGCCTAGTTCTTGCAAGCCTTACCCTTCTTGGCCTTGGCATCTTTGGCCCTGGAATTGCCTCCGGTCTCGTTTCAGGAGCGCCTCAGCTTGGCGCAGGCGCTGCCGTCGGCACGGCAGTCGCCGGGTTTGGCTCGCTCGCGCTTGGCGGCGGGGCGGCGATCGGAGCCGTGCGGGCGGCGGGCGGCGGCGCGCTTGCAGCTGTCCGCGCCGGCACGGCCATGGGTGCCGCCGGTTCGACTGCCTATCGACTGGGTCAGGAGACTTCAGGCTCCGCAACAATCGGCGCGGGCCTAAGCGGCATCGCGAGCGCAGGCGGCGCTGCTCTCCGCCAGAAGCTGGCCCAATCCACCGGCATTGGTACTGCGGCTGAAAGCGGACGTCGCGCGGCCTTGTTTGCAGGGGCGGCAGCCGGTCCCGCGAATGCTGAGCTCGCGGGAGCGGCACAAGATGCCCCCGAATGGGCACGGCGCCTCCGCTCCGAACAATCGGCCCGGCACTACCGGCACGTCGCCCTTGAGGCTCTTAGCCGGGGAAACAGCGGCGGTGCCGGAGCCAATCCTGACATCAAGGAAAGGGAGGACTAAGCAATGAGGTTCAGGCGCGCGGTTCAACGCTACGGGCGGACGCCCCAGCCGCAAACGCCATACCAGCGGGCGGGACAGGTCTGGGACGAGCGCATCGGCGCCGCCCGCGTGCAGGCACGCAACTGGCGCCTGATGGCACTGGGCGGGTTATTCCTTTCAACCGGCCTTTCGGCGGGATTTCTGTGGCAATCGATGCAGAGCAGGGTGGTGCCTTATGTGGTTGAGGTCGACCATCTTGGGGAGCCGCGCACGCTTGCGCCGGCCGATAAGGAATATCGGCCGACCGACCCGCAGATCGCCTGGCACCTCGGCAGGTTCGTTGCCAACGTCCGCGGGGTCTCGCTCGACCCTGTCCTGATGCGTGCCAACTGGCTCAGCGCTTATGATTTCGTGACGGCGAGGGGAGCAAAGTTCCTCGGCGAATATGCGAGGGCCGCAAACCCGTTCGGATCGGTCGGGACCCGGACAGTTTCGATCCAGGTGACGAGCATCGTTCGCGCCTCGGACCAGTCCTTCCAGGTGAAATGGACCGAAACCGAATATGAGAGGGGGAACCTGGTTTCGACCAGTCGCTGGACGGGCATTCTGTCGGTCATCGTCCGCCCGCCGGTTTCCGCCGAGATCCTCCGCAGGAACCCGCTTGGCCTTTACGTCGATGGAATCGACTGGTCACGCGAACTGGACGTCACTCCGGTGACGCCGCCGCGCACACCGCCGCCTTCCAACACCAATCTGCCGCCGGGATCGCCGCTCGACCCCCAAGCGGACGGCATCTCGGAGCCAGGTCTTTCGACAAGGAGCACCCAATGACACGCTCTGCCATTTTGATCTTCGCGTCCCTCATGGGGCTCGGAGAATTTGCCGGAGAGACCGCGGCCGCGCCGCTTGCGGCAAATATTCAGGCTGGGCATCCCCTCGCCGCCTCAAAGATCAAACATTGGTCCAAGCCAGCGACCCGGCAGCTTGAGCGCTCACGCGCCCAGTCACGAGGGGATCCGCGGCTCAACCGAATAGCCGCTGCGAACGTGAGCGCGACCCTCGAGCCCGCCGCTGCTTTCTACGTTGGTGCGGTCCAGGTTTACCCCTGGAGGGAGGGGACGCTCTACCGTCTCTACACCGCGCCCGAGCAGGTCAGCGACATTGTGCTCCAGCCCGGGGAATCCCTGATCTCGGTCGCAGCCGGCGACACTGCGCGGTGGATCATCGGCGATACTTCCAGCGGAACCGGGGCGACGCGCAGAACACACATACTCGTCAAGCCAGCGGCTGCAGGCCTGAGGACCAACCTCCTGATCTCGACCGACCGCCGGGTCTATCATGTGGAGCTTCAAAGCGCTGCGCGATCCGCAATGTCGAGCATCGCCTGGACCTATCCGGACGACGGGCTCCTGGCGCTGAAGGCCAATCAATCAGCCTTCCAGCCTGTCTCCACGGAATTTGCGGTAGAAGCGCTCGACTTCAATTACCGGATCGAGGGCGATCATGTGCCGTGGCGGCCGCTTCGTGCCTTCGACGATGGGCGGCAGGTCTTCATCGAGTTTCCGCCCAGTCTTGCTCAAGGGGAAGCGCCGCCCCTGTTCTTGCGCGGAGCGGGCGGCCGGCCAGAGCTCGTGAATTACCGCGTGCGCGGACGCTATTATGTCGTCGATCGGCTGTTCCAGGCTGCCGAGCTTCGTCTCGGCGGAAAACAGGTGGTCCGGATCATTCGTGACGTACCGCGGTCGCGGAGGGCGTCATGAACGAGGGGACGCCGCCCTCCGGCCTGCCACCAAAGGAGGACCCTGAGACGCTGGTTCTGCGCGGCCGGCCAAGTCCGGTGGTGCGCTTCAGGCGAGGGCTGATCATTGCGCTTACCGGAGGCGTTGCATCGGTCCTAGTGGCTTTGTCGTGGATCGCGCTTGAACCGGCAGCTAACCGCCAGGCGGCGAGCGCGGATGAAGGCGCCGAGCCGGCGAGGGAGGCAGCGCCCGACGCACTCGCAAACGCGCCGAAGAACTATGGCGACGTGCCGCGTCTTGGACCGCCGCTGCCAGGCGATCTCGGACGCCCCATCCTCGAGCATCAAAGAAGTCTGGAGACTGCGACTGCTGCGCCGTTCGGAATGGCGGACGCGGAGCGAGAAGCTTCGTTAGTTGGAGCCGAGCGCGAGAGGGTCGCCGCCGCGAAAGCTGCTGCACGCTCGTCACCCATGTTGGTCCAGCTTGCCCAGCGGACGCGTCCTCAGGAACAGGTGAGCGCGTCAATGTCCCCGTCAGATGAGACCCTGCCCAGTAGGGAAGCGGCAACTATTCCTGCAACGCAGAAACACAAGATTGAATTCGCGCAGTCGTTGGACGGCACTCTTGACGCTCACGTGTCGAGGCCGCCGGTGTCGCCTTGGATGCTCGCTGCGGGGACGATTATTCCGGCGAGCCTCATCACGGGGCTCAATTCTGATCTTCCGGGCATGGTGCTCGCTCAGGTCACCGAGAACGTCCGCGACAGCGCGTCGGGCCGCGAAATTCTCATTCCTCAGGGGGCCCGCCTCCTTGGTCGGTACGACAGCGTCATTGCCTACGGCCAAAAGCGAGCGCTGGTCATCTGGGACCGTATTCTATTTCCGGACGGTTCGTCGCTGGACATCGACAACATGCCTGCAGCGGACGTGTCCGGCTATGCGGGCCTCGCTGACCGGGTCGACTCTCACACTTGGCAGCTCATCAAGGGAATTGCCCTTTCGACGTTGCTTGGCGTCGGTACTCAGCTGAGCTTCAGTAGCTCCGAGAGTGATCTCCTTCGTGCAATCCGGGAATCCGCTCAGCAGAATGCGGCTCATGCGGGAGATCAGATGACGAGCCGTAATCTCGATCTCCAGCCAACGATTACGGTCAGACCCGGCTGGCCGGTTCGCGCCGTGCTCAGCAAGGACATTGTTCTTCAGCCGTGGAAGGGATGAGGCTTAGCTACTGCGGATGGCCTGACAGCATGGATCAGGCGAGCCGCTCTTCGCAGACGGTCTTCACCAACATCTGCAGCGCGGACACATGCTCGCCGAGCCATTCAAGCTCTTCATTCGTAATTGTGTACTGGGGGGAATAGCGCGCGTTCACATAGGCTAGGCGGAGCAACTCAAAGCATCGGCGCTCAAATTTGGTTGACCTAGGCCACACTTCGATCAGACGAGGGTCAACGTCCTCTGCTAGTGATCGCAAGAAGTTCAGCTTGTGTGACTTCGGACTGTAGAGTGTCGAAACAAGTAGCACGCAGTGGTAAAGCCGCTCGGTTGCCTGGTGCAGATTAAAGGCGGCCTCATTTCGATCACCCCTTTCAAAGAGAAACTGCGCGGAAGCGAGAAACGCGTCGGCGCTGGGGAACCATCTGTTGAAGTACGCAGCCGCTTCGATCATTTCCTCCGCGCGCGGGAGCTCGCGCGGACTGACGAACGGGTATCCATCGGCTTCGTAAAGAGTGATGCCTTGCTGAGCGATATCAATGAAAAAGGGACGACCCCGTTCGAGTTGCCGATTCACGTCCATAAGCGAGTGAACGATGAAATTGACGGGAGCGCTGAGGGATTTGGCAATAGTGAGTTCACGCATCAGTCGGTCATCGGCGGCAGACCAGTAATCGACCAGATCGGTTAGGCGCTCATCATTGACGACAATCAGGATGTCGTAGTCAGAGGCATAGCCCCCGGCTGGATCGTCAACCCAATCGCCGCGCGCATATGATCCATAAAGCACCAACTTCAGGATGCGGCCGGCCTTCTTCCAAGGCTGCGTGGCGGACTTCAGCGCAGCCTCGAACTCTTCGAAGAGAATTCGTGTCACACGCTCGAGTTCTCGGCGCTTGGAGACCGGAAGATGATCAGTTTCCGTGCGCATATGACGACCATCTGTAACGAGCAGAGAAGGAAATGCGCAAACATTCGAATGATATGAGCAATCCCAACGAGTGGGGCCTTATCGCTGGTGAAAACGGTCGCCTTTCAAACCTTCTGACGAAGTCGGTCAATCCAGCTTCGTGTGGTACTGAATTTCCACAACTTCGAGCGGTAGCGTACCGGGGTTGGCCAATCGCCGCCTTGCTCGTGCTGGGACGAAGGCAGTCTCTTCTTCCTGTACGATCGAGACCTGCTCGCCGATGGTAGCCTCAGCCACACCACGAACGACGATCCAGTGCGCCGAGGTCTCAATATCGCCCCCGTCCGACAACTGTTCTCCTGGATTGAGAACGATGCGTTTGATTTGACAGCCAGAGCGGTCGGCGATTGACTCATGCAAATCCCACGGTTGGACGGTCGTGGAATGTGAAATGACGCATTCGCGGGCCTGGGCGCTCAAATGACCGACTATATCTTTCACGTCGGAAACGCGGGAAAGTGGGGATACAAATACCGCATCTCGCGTAGCAATGACGGCCATGTGATCTAGGCCGACAGCCGTGACTAGAGGTCCACCTTCTTCACTACGGAGCAGCGACGAATGGGTATCGAGCACCATCACGTCGCCCCGAGTGGCGTTGTCGTTAGGGTCTCGCCCCTCGAGTTTCCATACCGCATCCCATGAACCAACGTCCGACCAGTCCATCTCCACGGGGACAACCATCCCTCGCGATGTCTTCTCCATGATTCCATGGTCAATCGAGATGTTGGCGGCTCGGTTGAACGCTTCGGCCTCCGGTCGAATGAAGACATCGTCGGTCGTGGAATTTGTCATTGCCTTCGTGATCGCATGGAGGCTGTCTGGAAGAAATTTCCGCATTTCCTCCAGCAGAGTGCTCGCCTTGAGGAGGAAAATACCCGTGTTCCAATAGAAGCGTCCCGTCGCGAGATACTCCGCCGCTTTCTGGGCGTCCGGTTTCTCAACGAAGCGCGCGATTGGTACGGCGCCCCCGCCTGGCTCCTTACCTATCCGAGCTTCGATGTAGCCAAATTGGGTATTTGGCTCCGTTGGTTGGGCTCCGAACGTGACAATCGCGCCGGTTTCCGCGTCAGCAGCTCCAGTGCTGATCGCGGCCAGCAAGGCATCCCGATTCAAGATCACGTGGTCCGAGGGCACCAACAGGAGGAGCTCGTCGCTTGCGACTGACTTTGACCAAGCTGCTGCGAGCGCGGCGGCCGCGGAGGTATTGCGGGCCATTGGCTCCAGAAGAATCGCTTCGAACGGAGCGCCAACTTGTTCGAGTTGGCTCTTGATAAGGACGCGCTGATCTTCACTGCTGACGATGATGGCCGGAGCGAACTGTTCACCCGAAAGACGCGAAGCGGTCTGTTGAAGCAGCGATTTCTCGCCCATCAATGGGAGCAGTTGCTTTGGGAACAGTTGCCGCGAAACAGGCCACAGGCGAGTTCCCGCACCACCGCAGAGAATGACTGGACGGATCATTGGTTCACTCATCGCAGGGGTCCGCGAGAATTTCGAGAGCATAAGTGGATGTGCTCAATCGCGTCCTGAAGCGGCACGTCCCTGGCTCTTCAAGCAGGCAACCGCTTGATGACGCCTAGCCGCCTTGTAAAATTCTGCCAAAACTGAGGTCACGGCCTTCCGTCCCGGGCTATTTAGCGGCTGGCGAATCCCTGAGAAGCCAAAAAGTTAGAGATCTGAAGACCGTGCGCCGAAAGAGGACGGTCTGACGAACTCCTATTGTTAGGCTCTGCTGACGGCTGCTAGGCGAAATCGGGCATGGCGAGTTCGAGTAGGAGCGACAGCGGCAAGCCGGCGAAGCCGCCGCGGAAACGCGCCAAGAAGCGCGTCGGTGACTATTGTCTTATCAGTCCAGCCCGCAACGAAGCCGAATACGTTCGGCAGACGCTTAATTCCGTCGTTGCTCAGACGGTGCTTCCGAAGCGTTGGATCATTATTGACGATGGCTCAACCGACGAAACGCCGCGCATCCTCGCTCTATATGCCGCAAGGCACGATTTCATCGAGGTTCATAGCCGCGCGGACCGCGGCCGTCGTGCCTTGGGCGGAGGCGTCGTCGAGGTGTTCAACTACGGGATGGAGCTGCTGGGCGACGATCCTGTAGAATTTGTCTGCAAGCTCGATGTCGATCTCATTCTTCCCCCCCGTTACTTCGAGCGTCTGCTCGAGGAAATGGCCAGTGACGAGAGGCTGGGGTCAGTCTCGGGCAAGCCTTATTTTCGCGTGGGCGGGAAGGAATCGGGCGAACTGAAAAGCGAGCGGATCGGAGACGACGTGTCCGCAGGCATGACGAAGTTCTACCGGCGCGCCTTCCTCGATGATATCGGCGGGCTGGTGAAGGGTCTCATCTGGGACGGGATCGACTGCTATCGTGGTAGGATGCTCGGGTGGCGCTCGAAATCGATCGATGACCCGGAACTCCGTTTCATCCACCTGCGGCCGATGGGCTCCAGCGATCGCGGTATCATGACCGGCCGCCGGCGTCTGGGGGAGGGTTACTGGTTCATGGGAGCTGCGCCCTCTTTTGTACTTGCCTCTGCAATCTACCGCTTGAGTCACAAGCCTGCGGTGCTCGGCAGCATCGGTACTCTTCATGGTTATGCGAAGGCATGGCTCAAGGGGGCGCCGCGATACGCGGACCCCGAGTTCCGCCAATATCTGCACCGCTATCACCGTGCGATGCTGACGAAAGGGAGGGCGCGCGCCGCCGAGCTTTTCGACAAGGAAGCGGCCGAAACGTGGAAGAACCGGAGGCGGAGCGATCGCCACGCTTGACTATTCCGGGGCCGGCTCTCTCAGCCTCTCAAACCGCGCCGCATCGCGATACGGGAACTGACCGCTCATGTGTGGAATCTCGGGCGCGATAGGGGCGCTTCGCCCAGCGGACATCCAGGCATGCGAGGCGATAAGCGATCGCCTCCGTCACCGTGGGCCGGACGATGCGGGTATCTGGTCCTGGGCGGTAGGGGAGCCCTTTGGGGGCGTCCTTTGCCACCGGCGCCTTTCCATCATCGATCTGCGCCACATCGCTGCAGAACCAATGGTCAGCGCGGCGACCGGCACCGCGCTCGTGTTCAATGGCGAGATCTACAATTTCCAGGAACTGCGTGCCGAACTGCAGGCGGGTGGAGCGCAGTTCGTCACGAACGGCGATGCGGAAGTCATCCTGCACGGCTACGACCGGTGGGGCGTCGATGTCTTCGCTCGCCTCAGGGGAATGTTCGCTCTGGTCCTGGTGGATCCGCGAAATCGCCGCGCCGTGATGGCGAGGGACGGTTACGGTATCAAGCCGCTCTACTGGGCACGCTTTGCCGGCGCTGACGGAAGGCCAGCCCTGGCCTTTGCTTCCGAAGGGCGCTCGCTGGTGGAAGCGGGTTTTGCCGAACTCCGCACCGATGCCGGAAGGATAGGGCAATATCTCTGGAACGGCTTTATGCCGGGCCCTCAAACCATCTGGACACAGGTCGAGGAAGTCCCGCGCGGCTGCTTCGCTGTCCTGGACGAAGAGCATCCGGAGCCGCAGTTCCATCGATTCTGGAGGATCGGGTCGAGCCTTCAAGCGGGCGCTCCGATCAGTCCCAACGATGCCGACGAGCTTATTGCGGAGACGGTCAAGCTCCACCTGATTTCGGACGTGCCGGAGGTGGTCTTTCTCTCAGGCGGGGTGGACTCGACCGCAGTTGCTGCGGCGGCCGCCGCCCAGACGAGCGAACTCCACACGCTTTCGGTGGCCTTCAGCGAGGCTTCGGCAGACGAGCGGCACTTTGCCGGCGCCGCAGCAGTGGCGATCGGAAGCACGCACCATGTCGTCGAACTCTCCGCAGCCGGCATCCTCGATGACCTCCACTTGGCGGTTGCAACGCTCGACCAGCCGAGCTTTGACGGTTTCAACAGCTGGTTCATCAGCCGGGAGGCCAAGCGCCTCGGGTTCAAGGTTGCACTATCCGGTGCGGGCGGCGACGAGCTGGTCGGCGGATATACAACTTTCCGCCGAGCACTCCGCGCGCGGGCGGCGATGAGGTTGCCGGCCGCGAAATTGGCCGCCCGGGTTGCTGGCCGGACGCTTCAGCAGTTTCGACCGGATTCGAAGCTTGGTCAGCTCGGACGCGCCTTTGGCGCGCTCGAGCAAATGTACCAGACGCAATATGCCCTCTTCAGCAAGGGGGTGCTGAGCCGCCTTCTGGCCGATCCCGACGAGCTTCGGGCCTGGGGGCTGGAGGCGGATCGTGCATCCGATCTTGCGTCCGAGATCGCGCCCCTCTCGACGCTTCGGGGCGTCACGGCGCTCGAATCCGAGTTGTTCCTTGGCGACCGCCTCCTTCGCGACATGGACGCTGTCAGCATGGCCCATTCGATCGAGGTTCGCGTTCCGCTGGTCGACACGTTCCTCTCCGACGCCCTTGCCGGACTGAGCGATAAGGATCGCTATCTCCCGATCGGGCGGAAGAACCTGCTGCGCCGGCAAAGCCGAAGAGTTCTGCCCGACAGCTTCTTCTCGCGTCCGAAACGGGGTTTCGAGTTTCCGATGGACAGCTGGATGCGCGGTCCGCTTCGACCGATGATCGAGGCGCGGCTCCTTGATCCGCAGCAATGCGCAACGCTCGGCCTTCGAGGTGCGGAAGTTGCGAGGATCTGGAAGCAATTCCTTGATCGGCCCGGCAGCGTCTACTGGACACGGCCATGGGCATTGTTCTCATTGCTCCAATGGGCTTCGACCAACCAGGTCAGCTCCAACTGATCCGGGGAGCTGGGCAGCCTACGGTCGTTTAATTGCTGTTAAATTCGGCTCGTCGCGCGATGATCGGATTATCCACAGCTTTTCTAAGCAAAATTACACGTCGGCCCGTGCGCAGAACTCAATCTATCGTAAACAAATATTAACTGTCTCGCCCGATGCTCCGCCTCTGTGCAAAAGGGCATCTGAACCCGGGGGTGGGTGGAACATTGTTGTCTGATTCTTCGCTGCGCGAAACTGCAGCTCGACCTTCTGTAAAAGGCTTTGTGCGTCTCGCTGTCCTGTCGGCAGTTTTCGGGGCGGGCCTCTGTGCGTCACCGGCCTTCGCGCAGGTCATGGATATCGCGCCCGACGGCAGCGTGTCTGTTCGCAATGGCGGCGGTGCTTCGACGTTCGAAGTCGTGACGCCTGCCTCCGACAAGACGATCGAGGAACGCGTCACGATCGACGTGCCCCAGATGGCAATCACTCCTGTCGATAGCGCGACCGTCCCGCCCCAGTTCGTTGCAGCCGTCAATTATGCCGCCAGCACGGCGAACATTAGTCCCACGCTGCTCGCTTCGCTTGTGTGGCAGGAGAGCCGCTGGAACCCCCGTGCACTCTCGCCCAAGGGCGCGATGGGACTTGCACAGTTGATGCCGGGAACCGCGCGGGATCTCGGCGTCAACGCGGCTGATCCGGTCGCAAATCTCGTCGGCGGCGCGCGATATCTTCGCCAGCTGCTTGACCAGTTCGATGGCAATGTCGAGAAGGCGCTCGCCGCCTACAACGCAGGACCCGGACGGGTCCGAAGCGCAGGCGGGATCCCCGCGATCGCTGAAACCCAGGCTTATGTCGCCTCTATCGTGCGTCGCATCTCGTCACTCACCTCCGGAGGAACCCAATGACGAAATTGCGCGGTCTTGCCGCACTACCAATGATGGCGCTGAGTGCGCCGGCTCTCGCCGCCCAGGCAGTCAATCCCCAGGGCTCGGGGCCGATCGTAAGCGCCCTCATGTGGCTGCAAGGAACGCTCCTTGGTAATGTCGCGACCGCTGTTGCAGTGATCGCCGTTGCCATGGTCGGCTTCATGATGCTGACCGGCCGCATGAACTGGCGCTTCGGCGCGACTGTTATCATCGGCTGCTTCATCTTGTTTGGTGCCGGCGCGATCGTCAGCGGCATTCAGGCAACGGCAGCGGCGGGCTAGGGCTCATGGGTCTTTCCAAGGCTCCCGTTTTTCGTGCGCTCACCCGGCCGCAGATGTTCGCGGGCGTGACCTACAGCTATTTCATCATCAACGCAGCGGTCACGACCGAGGCGTTCCTCATCACTCGCAGCTTCATCGCTCTTCCCGTGGCGCTCGCAGTGCATGTGATCGGCTACTTCGCGTGCCTTCGTGAACCCAGGATTTTCGACTTGTGGATCACCAAGGTCAGCCGCTGCCCGCGCACCAAGAATTGGAAGCGCTGGGGCTGCAACAGCTACGCTCCTTGAAGACGAAGGCATCGAAAATGGGTAAATGGTTGGGGCCGGCAGCATGGAGTAAGAAGGAAGCCCGCGCGGGCGATCGGCTCCCTTATGCCTGCCACGTCGATGCATCGACGCTGCGGCTTCGAGACGGTTCGCTCATGCGCTGCATGCGTCTTGCGGGTTTTCCGTTCGAGACCGAAGACGACGACGTCCTCAACCATCTCCTTGCAGTCCGCGACGTCGTGCTTCGAAGCGCGCTCAACTCCAAGGCGGTCCTCTATCACCACCTGATCCGCCGCCGCGTCGAGGTGGATCTTGGCGCTCGCACCCCCGATCCGTTCTCTGCAGAAATCGATCGCCGCTGGACCCACCAGCTCAGCCAGGGCCGCCTGTTCCTCAACGAGCAGTTCCTGACGATCGTCATCCGCCCGCCCCGGGGCAAGGCTGGACTACCGGAACGCCTCAGCAAGCTCGGCGGCAAGCCGGCAGGTGCTGCCCTCACCGGTTCAGAAGCGCTCGAGCTTGATTCGGCAACCGCGGCCCTGAGCGCTGCCCTACAGTCGTACGGCGTCCGCGTTCTTGGCACCTACGAGAACGAGAGCGGCATCTATTCCGAGCCGCTGGAACTCCTTTCCGGCCTCTATAACGGCGAGATGCGGCCCGTACTGATGCCGCGGGCCGACCAGGACCTTGGACAGCATATTCCCTATTCGCGGATCAGCTTCGGGCTCGACGCCATGGAAGTCCGCGGTCCTGCGAGCCGGGGCTTTGCAAGCATCCTTGGCATCAAGGAATATCCGGACGCCAGTCGCGCAGGTCTCCTCGATACGTTGCTTCGTGTCCCGCACGAGCTGGTGATCACCGAGAGCTTCGCGCCGATCGAGCGCCAGACCGCCCGCGAGCGGATCGACCTTGCGCTTCGCCGCCTCAAGAGCGCCGATGAAGGTGCTGCAACCGAGCGCGCCGAGATGCTTGCTGCACGCGACGCGGTTGGCGCCGGGCAGATGAGCTTTGGCGATCATCACCTCAGCCTCCTCGTCCGTAGTGGATCGCTCGATACCCTGGAAAGTGCGACGGCCGATGCGGCCGCTGCGCTCGCCGACATCGGCGCCGTTGCCGTCCGCGAGGACACCAACCTCGAACCCGCATTCTGGGGACAGTTTCCGGGTAACGAGCAATATGTCGTTCGCCGGGCTCTCATCTCGAGCTCCAATGCGGCGGGCTTCATCTCGCTTCATGGTTTCCCCATGGGCCGCGCGCGCGGCAATCACTGGGGGGATGCGGTCACGGTTTTCGAGACGACGAGCGCAACGCCGTTCTTCTTCAATTTCCACGAGGGCGACCTCGGAAACTTCACGATCATCGGCCCGTCGGGCTCGGGCAAGACCGTCGTTCTCAATTTCCTTGCTGCCCAGGCGCAGAAATTCTCGCCGCGCACCATCCTCTTCGACAAGGATCGTGGATCGGAAATCTTCCTTCGCGCGCTTGGCGGCCGCTACGAGCGGATCACCCGCGGGGCGCCGACAGGCTTCAATCCGCTGCGGCTTCCCGACAATGCCGGAAACCGCGCATTCCTTCGCGACTGGCTCTCGAACATCCTCGAGGCGAACGGCGCTGAAGAGGAAACCGCGATCGCCAAGGCGATCGAGGAGATTTACGCACACGGCTCCGAGCTTCGGCGGCTGCGCTTCCTTCGCGACCTTCTCGGCGGGGGCCGCAGGCCTCAGCCCGGCGATCTTCCCTCGCGGCTCGATCCTTTCATCTTCGATGGGGAGCACGCCTGGCTGTTCGATAACCGAGAGGACGAACTCGACTTCGGGAGCCGGGTACTGGGTTTCGACATGACGGAGCTCCTCGAGGACCGCCGTCTTCGCACTCCCGTGCTTCTCTATCTCTTCCACCGGATCGAGCAGCGTCTGGACGGGTCACCGACCATGATCCTCATCGATGAGGCCTGGAAGGCGCTCGATGATCCGATGTTCGCGGCCCGCATCCGCAACTGGATGAAGACGCTTCGTAAGCGCAATGCAATGATCGGCTTTGCGACGCAGTCGGCGGCCGACGCGCTCGACAGCTCGATTTCCTCGGCGATCGTCGAACAGACCGCGACTGCCATCTTCATGCCCAATAACAAGGCGCGCGAGGAACATTACTGCAAGGGCTTCGGCCTCAGCACCCAGGAATTCGAGTTCATCCGGTCGCTCCCCGCACACAGCCGCTGCTTTCTCGTCCGCCAGGCCAACCGTTCGGTCGTGGTCCGGCTCGATCTCAATGGCATGCCAGACGTGCTGACGGTGCTTTCGGGCCGTGAAAGCAGCGTTCGGCGCCTCGACGAGATCCGCACGGCGGTCGGCGATGATCCCGCTGTCTGGTACCCGATGCTGACCCGCTCGCCCTGGCCCGGCTCGCCGCCGACCGACGATTACTGGCTGGAAGCAGCTGAATGAACCAGTGCGCTCCTTTCGGGGCTGACGGGCCCGCAGGCGTCGCCGACGCGCTGTCGAAGGTCGACTGCCTTGCGACCGACGCGACCAGCGTGTCGTTCGGCCGGCTGTTCGGCGCGCATGGAAGCTTTCAGACCGCGCTTACCATCATTCTGACGCTCTATATTGCGCTCCTTGCCTTTAACCTCCTGACCGGCCGGTCGGCGCTCCGCGTATCGGTACTGACGCCGCGCATGATGACGCTCGGCATGGTCCTGACCTTCGCGACCTCGTGGATCGCCTATCAATCGGTCGTCTGGAACCTTGCGACCGGCGCTCCCGACGAGATCGCGAGCGTGCTCGTGGGCTCGAAGGGCTCGGCAACTCTCCTCTTTGCGCAGCAGCTCGACGGCCTCTTCTCGGCCATCACGGACGCGGTCACCAACGTCAATCCGTCGGCCGTGGCAGCCCAGGCGGGCCTCGCGTCCCCCACCAACATCCTGTCGCTTGGCGGAATGATTCTTCTTCTCGGAACGGTGGGCGTGCTGGTGGTCTGCCGGCTTGCCTTGGCTGCGCTCCTGATCCTGGGGCCCGTCTTCATCGTGCTTGCCCTGTTCGACGGCACGCGCGGCCTGTTCGAGGGGTGGCTCAAGAGCGTTGCGATGTTTGCGCTCGTGCCGCTGCTGACAGTGGTGATGGGAAGCGGCGCTCTCGTCGCGATCGGCCCCATGATCGCCGGCATCGACCAGTCGGGCGGTGAGATACCTCTGCGTACCGCGGTCTCGATACTGTTCGCCTCTATCATCTACCTTGCTCTGATGCTTGTGGTGTTCAAGGTCGCATCGACACTCACCCGCAGCTGGCGGCTGGGCCGGTCGGGCGCGCACGGGCCTTCAGGCTCTTTTGGCTTTGCCTCTGCTCACCAGGTTCCGGCCTTTGCTCCGGCGGTCGCTGCTGCCGCAGCCGCTGCCCCCTCGGCAGCGCTTGCGTCCGACCGTGTCCGCAGCACGGTAGCGAGCCTCGAGACCATGTCCTCAAGCCACCGCGTCGCATTACAGGCTGCTGTTCAGCCGGCGATTCCGGCGCCCGTTCCTCAGCTGGCGCTTGCAGGGCCAAGCGATGCACGCGGGCAGATGCGGTACCTGCATCACCGCGTGGCCGGCGTTTCCAACACTGTTTCAAAAGAGATGTATCGATGATCCGGAAGGTTAGTATTGCAGCGTTTGCGCTTCTTGGCTGCACGAGTGCCATTGCAGCCTCGGACAATCGCATCCGCACTCTGACCTATGATCCAAACCAGATCGTCCGGATTATGGGCAAGGCGGGCATCCAGTCGACCATCGAGTTTGCTGCCGACGAGCGGATCGAGAATGTGGCCGTCGGCGATTCCGCTGCCTGGCAGATCACGCCCAACCGGCGCGCGAGCCTGCTCTTCGTAAAACCGCTGGTCGGACACAGCCGCACCAACATGACGGTCGTCACCGACCGGCGGACCTACATGTTTGATCTCGTTGCGGGCGAGAAGTCGGCAGCTCCCGTCTATGCCCTGAAGTTCAGCTACCCGGGCGAGAAGGTAGTCCAGCCGACAGGGAAGGCAGGTCAGCCCGTCGTTGCCGCAGCCGCGCCCGCACAGGCGCCGGCCATCACGACGGCGGACAAGCTCCATTTCGACTGGAGCAGCAAGGGCTATGGAAAGCTGCTCCCGGCCCGCGTGTTCGACGACGGCTCCTCGCTCTACATGGCTTGGAACCGCGACACGCCGCTTCCGGCGATCCTCACCCAGTCCGAGGACAGGAAGGAAGGGCCGGTCAATTATCGCATGAGCGGCGAATATATCGTCGTCAGCCCGATCCCGGCGAATCTTGTCCTTCGCTACGGCAAGAAGGTCGCCACTCTCTGGCCGAATCATGCGATTGTTCCCGTGCAGCGCCAGTCGCCGGCGGCGATCGCGGGAAGGTTGGCAAGCGCGCCCGCGCCTGCACCCGAGATTTCCATGACTTCAGCGACCGCTGCGCAACCGGCTGCAATGCAGCCGGCCTCCGAGGCGACCTCTGCGCGGCCACCGAGCGAGAGCTCGAGGTCTGCAGTCAAGGTTGCGAATGTAACTTCGCTGTACAGCGACAAACTGACGGATCGCCGCCATGAGCATTGATCGCATCACCATCGAAACCCGGGGTACCACGATCCGTGGCCCCTGGGAGGATTCGCTCCGCTCGGCCGTTCCTTCCGCCGTGCCGCCGACCGATCCGCGTCTCGAGCTCAACGAGCAGGCGCTGGTCATCGCCAGCCAGAACGCGTTCCCGGTCGTAGCGACGCAGAAGACCCGGCGCGATAGCGTCGGCCTTGCGGCCGGTGCGGCCGTCGCTCTGGTTCTCGGCGCCGCGACCTTCCTGTCGCTGAACTCCGGCCGTCATGCCTCGACTGCGCCTGCAGCGTCCACGGCCGTCTCGACGGTCAACCAGGGGCCCCAGGCCTTGCCGATGCCGGGACCCGTTGCCGGCAGGCCAATGGCAGGACCTGCAGCGCCGCCAATGACGGTCCCGCCGGTCAATCCTGCGCCCGGTGCTGCGCATATGCCCAATACGGTCGCAGTCCCCGGAATGCCGCCGGCCTCCTCACCCGTCCTCGTCTATGACGGCGGCGCTTCTCCAACCATGACTGCAATGGCTGGCCCGAACACGCCGCGTGATGCCGATGGGGCGCCGGCGCTCCTTGCGGGCAGCGGTTCCAACCTTCGCGGCGGGATGATCGGAGACAATGCGTCGGTGCGCGCAACGCGCCTTGCGGATCCTGCAAGCACTGTTGTCCAGGGAACCCTTATTCCGGCGGTTCTCGAGACGGCCATCGATACCGACGTCCCGGGCTACGTGCGCGCCGTCGTCAGCCAGGATGTCCGCTCGTTCGATGGCAGCCGCGTGCTGATCCCGCGTTCCTCGCGCCTCATCGGCGAATATAAGGCAGCATCCCAGGCCGGACAGCGCCGGGCTTACCTCATGTGGACGCGGCTCGTTCGCCCCGACGGCGTTTCGATTGCGCTCGCTTCGCCCGCAGCCGACTTCACCGGTCAGGCCGGCATCGGCGGCCAGGTCAACAGCCACTTCTTCTCGCGCTTTGGTTCAGCGATCCTGCTCTCGATCCTCGGCGGCGCAAGCACCCTCGCAACTGGCGGCGCCGGAACGGTCATCGTGTCGGGGGCAGGGCAGAGTGCCGCCTCCGCTGCAATCCAAAGCAACGGCAGTCGTGGACCCACGATCAAGGTTCAGCAGGGGCAGCCTGTCCGGGTGTTCACGGCCCGCGATCTTATTTTCTCCGATGGAGCCGAAGGTTGAGCGAAACGGAACAGATCGAACCTGATGACGGCATCGATCCGTTCCTCGAGGCCTATCTCGAGCCGTTCCGCGCGTGGCTCGGCCAGCCCGATGTCACCGAGCTTCTCGTAAACCGCCCCGGCGAAGTCTGGGTCGAACAGCGTGGACAGATGGTGCGCCACGATGCGCCCAAGGTCGATGATGCGCTCCTCCAGCGTCTCGCCGAGCAGGTCGCCCGCGTCAGTAACCAGGGGGTAAGCCGCGAACGGCCGCTTCTTGCTGCGATGCTTCCCAATGGGGCCCGCGTTCAGTTTGTCGCGCCAACCGCGACGAGAGCACACTGGGCCCTCGCCATCCGTCGCCACTGCCTTCTGGACCTTCCGCTCGATGCCTATGCGTCGGGGCCGCTTGAGCCTGTGCGCAAGGCGGCGGCGAGTTCGCCTGAAGCGGATCCGATCGGCTTCCTTCGCCAGGCGGTGAAGGAGAGGAAGACGATCCTCATCAGCGGCGGCACGTCGACCGGCAAGACGACCTTCCTCAACGCTCTCCTTCGGGAGGTGCCGATTGAGGAACGGGTCATTGTCGTGGAGGATACGGCCGAGGTTCAGCTTCATGGGCCCAACGATCTCGGGCTTATCGCGGTCAAGGGCGAGCTTGGCGAAGCGCTCATCAACACCGACGATTTGCTCCAGGCCGCGCTTCGGCTTCGTCCGGACCGCATTCTTCTTGGCGAACTTCGCGGCAAGGAGGCCGTGAGCTTCCTTCGTGCTGTCAACACTGGCCACCCAGGCTCGTTCAGCACCATCCACGCCAATTCGACCAGCGGCGCGCTGGAACAGCTGGCGCTGATGGTCATGCAATCCGGGCTTGGTCTCTCGCGCGGCGAGACGATCGACTACGCAAAATCAGTTATCGACGTGGTCGTCCAGCTCGGCCGCGAGGGTGCCCAGCGCAAGATTGTCGCCATTGAGCAGCTCTCCCCGGAAGATTCCGCTGCGGGGCTTACGGTTCGCCAGATCCTGAACCGGGTTGCGGCTTAGACTCTGCGAATTATCGTTCGCAGACGGTGCACCCGCTTTCGGACGATGCCCCGCACAAAAATTGGCGGCGGCAGCTCGAAGCCTTCGCGGAGCGTGGCCCCGTCCGCACGGATGCGCATTGCTCGCATGTTAGTGTACCGAAGCCTAAGACTTGTCTTGGCCGCTACGTAGCTCAAAAGTTCCTCCGCGTTCAGATGGCCCGTTTCAGCGCAGAACTCTTCGACTAGATCGAGACGGAGCGCGTAGGCTTCTGCGCCTTTGCGAGAGCAGAAGGCGAACCGATCATTGAGGCCGCCCCACTGATGCCAGCTTGGTGTGACCAGATCGGTCCCGCCGTCGAGAATTTGACCAAACACGACCTTAGCTTCGAGAGGATCCAGATATTCGAGATCGGGCCGAAGGAAGATGTATATGTCATATTCGTCGGACGTCAGTTCGCCCAACCGCCAGACTTGTTTTAAACTATAGAGCTGGGAGAGCAAATTGGACATTGTGGGCCGCGGTTCTACGCGTGGCCCAGTCGGCAGGCTATCTATGCTATGAATAACCGATTTTGGTAGGCGGCCTTCGTTCTGGTTCTCAAATAGAATAGCGTCCAATGGCAGCGATGATAGCCCGCGGCGCGTAACTGGCAGATTGAATTCAGCAGAATGTTCGCTGTGAATTGCAGGAGGCTCGTTGAAATGCGCAACGCATCGGAGGGTTGTGTCCGCTTCAAGCAAAGGCTGCAGGACATTCTTCCTAATGCTTGCGGCCGTCCACCGCAGCGAACGGTTCAACCCGTAAAAACTGACTAAGCACCGAACGGACACGGCTCCTCCAATATCAGGTGTCCCAAAGCGCTTAGGGCTCGCATACTCAACCTTGATTGGCGAGATCAAACTCGTCGCGAGCCGGAGATGCACCGCTGAATAGCGACCGTGACGGAATGTTTCCCGGCTACAGGATCAGCGATCTTCTGAAACGCGCCATGCGAGCGCTACCCACTGCCACCTTCACCTCGGCTCTGCAGTCGGTATGTGTGAGCAATGTCGACGCGCAATGTGGATAAGAATGTCGAGACCCGCAACGAGAAGGGGCGGAGCTGGCGACGCGCGCGCATCCTCAATGCGTGGGTCGACAGCCTGACGGTTGACGACGTCCTCGACCTTCTCGACGAAGGCGTACTCTTCACCATAAACCCGGAACATCTTTACCAGCTGCAACGCAACCCGGAGTTTGCCGAAGCCTATCGCGACGCGACCTACGTCTCGTGCGATAGCAGGTATGTGCACCTCGCCTTGAAGCTGATGGACCGGGCCGTCGAGCATCGGGCCTCTGGCTCAGACATTGTGCCTGCCTATTGTCGCAAGCATGCGAATGATCCGGACGTGACGATCTTCCTTCTCGGCGCAAAACCGGGTGTGGCGCAGAAGGCCCGCGAGCGGATCAACCGGCTTGCGGGCCGCGAGATCGTCGTAGGCGCGCATGGTCCCTCATTTGGTTTCCTCGACAACGAAGCTGAATGCTCGGAAGCGATCGAGATGATCAACCGCTCGGGCGCCACGTGCCTGATCGTCGGGCTCGGCGCGCCCAAGCAGGAGATCTGGATTCATCGCCATCGGGCACGAATGCCAGGTGTTAAAGTCCTCATGGGGGTCGGCGCTACGATCGACTACGAAGCAGAGGCGGTGACCCGGGCTCCCGCCTGGATGCGCCATAACGGTCTCGAATGGGTCTACCGGGTCATGACGGAGCCGCGACGTTATGCGCTTCGCTACGTGAGAAACACCGAGTTTCTCTGGCTTGCTCTTCTCGATCGCTTTGGCTTCTACCGTCCGCCAGCGCCCCAAAAAGCGGGGGCCGATGGTCGGTAAGCGTCCAGCGGCAGGGCAAGGCCGAAAAAGCCGGTCCGGGGTCATTGATGAGGCCGTTGCAGTCGTCGTCGTCAATTATCGGACGCCGAAGCTCACGGCGAAGTGCCTCGCTGCGCTGAAAGATGAGAGATCGTCATTTCGTGAGCTCAAGGTCATGGTCGTCGACGGCGGCTCTGAGGACGAATCAGCCGAGGTTTTATCGGCCCTCATCAAGAAACCCCAATTTGCTGGGTGGGTCACCTTGCTGCCTTTGCCTCTCAATGGGGGCTTCGGTTTTGCCAACAATCAGGCGATCCAGCGGCTGATGCAGGCCGACCAACAACTGCGGTACATTCACGTGCTCAATCCGGATGCCGAAATCGAGATTGGGGCCATTCGCGCCCTCGCAGTCTACTTGAATAATCATCCGCATGCGGGTGCGGTCGGCAGCCAGTTGCTTGAGGCTGATGGTACGTCGGCGGACAGTGCGTTTACGTTCCCGAGCCTTCGCGGCGAGTTTTCGCGGGGTGCCCGGACCGCTGCTCTGGATCGTCTTTTTCGAGTGCCGCCGATTGTGATTGATGCGAAAGAAGCCTCGGAGGTCGACTGGACAACCGGCGCCAGCGTGATGTTCCGGGTCGAGGCCCTTCGCGAGGTGGGCCTCTTTGACGAAGGTTTTTTTCTCTACCACGAAGAAGTCGAGCTGATGTGGCGACTCCGCCAGGCCGGTTGGCAGATAGCGCTCGAAGCCGAAAGCCGCGTTCGCCATGTTGGTGGTGCGGCGACGGGCATGCATGACCGGGACGCAACCCCTTCGATGCTTCCTCGCAGACCACGCTATTGGTTTCGTTCGCGCACCCGATTTTTGACCCTTAGCAGAGGGGCTGGCTTCGCAGCGATGGCATACTTCGCATGGCTGCTGGGGTATTTCGTCTGGTTCCTCCGTCGCCACCTGGGCTTGGCTCCAGAAGGAGCGCCCATCGATCACGCGCTCCGGGACCACCTTGCTAACTCGTTTCCAAAGCGCGGCGATGCCATTCCCGCCGTTCGCAAGTGGAATGACCCCGTTTCGGATGCGCCGGCCTGGATGGAGCGAGGCTCCTGGTGAACGAGGCTCCCATAGCGGTTGTCGTGATTGGCCGTAACGAGGGCGAACGCCTGTCGGCGAGCCTTCAATCGGTCCAGAAGAGCGGTGTAAGGCTGCTTTACGTCGATTCGGGGTCGGCCGACGGAAGCCCAGATCTCGCAAGAAGGCTCGGAATCCAAACTGTCGAACTCGATCCATCCCGTCCTTTCTCTGCGGCGCGGGGCCGTAACGAGGGGTTGTCCGAGGCCGTCAGTTCCTGGCCCGACATCCAATATATTCTTTTCCTCGACGGCGATTGCATCCTGGATGCGGATTTCCCGCGGGCTGCGGCGGACAAGCTCGAGCAGGACGCTAAGTGCGCTATCGTAACAGGACATCTCTCCGAGCGATCAGCGCAATCATCGATTTATAACCGAATGTGCGCGATCGAGTGGCGAGGCGCGCCTGGTCCGATCGAGAACATGAACGGTCTTGGCGGCATCATGGTGGTCCGGGTCTCCGCATTCCAAGAGGTAGGCGGCTTCAACGAACAAGCCATCTCCGGTGAGGAGGCCGACCTCGGAGTTCGTCTCAGACTTCGCGGCTATTCGATCGTGAAGATCGACAAACCCATGGCGACGCACGATGCGCAAATGTACCGGTTCGACCAGTGGTGGACCCGCGCTGTGAGGAATGGGCATTCCCTTGCCCATCGCTATGCAAGTCATGGTCGAACGCGCTTCAGGGACGGCTTATCCGGACTGAGAAGCGCTGTCTTCTGGGGGTTCGTGCTTCCCCTTGCGGCCTTGCTGCTGCTCTGGCCGACACGCGGCTTTTCGCTGCTGCTTCTTGGCGGATATGTTCTGCTGGGCTGGAGAATCTATCGCCATTACGTTGGCGAGGGGCAGAGTCCGTCGGACGCTCGCCTGATGGCGAGGTTTTTGATCTACGCGAAATTCGCCGAGTTCCTTGGAGCGGTTCGCTATTGCTTGAACCGGGCAAGGGGTCGCTTTCAGATCATCGAGTGGAAGTAGCGCCAGAAGAACAGACGCTCCAAAGCGCATTGCTCGCCGCTTCCTTCGTTGATCGGGCTATTCGCTCCCGCGAAGATCTCGACGAAGTGTCGCTAGGCTGACCTTGCTTCGATCGCTCTGACGATACCGGCGGCAGTCGATTTGACGCTGTGCAGGCGAAGTACGCGTTCGCGACCGACGGCGCCTTTTCTCGACAGCTGTTCAGCAGGCGTGTGGAGGGCGCTTCGCATCGCTTCGACGAGCGCTTCGACCGATCCCGCCGTGATAACCCATCCGCATTGATCATCGACGAGCTCGGGGATGCCCGCGATTGCGGTGGTAATGACGGGCCGCGAAAGCGCGAAGGCTTCCATGATCGTCATCGGGAGGCCTTCGGCAAAGCTTGGAAGGACAAATGCCCGGGCGGCCCGAATGTCCTCATGCATGTCGGGCGTCGAGCGAACGCCTGCCAGTCTTACGATGCCCTGGAGGCCGCGATCCTTGATGTCCCGTTCGAGAGTTTCACGAAGTTCGCCGCCGCCGACGAGAGTGACCGAGAAAGTCTCTCCTGAATCCCGGAGCCGCTCGCTTGCAGCGATGAGGAGCGGAAGGCCCTTTTGTGCCGAGAGGCGAGCCACGCAAACGAACTCGGTTGAAGCGGCCGGGACGGGATCCGGCGGAGCATTGAGGATGTCGTCGTCGAGCCCGCACCTGATGAGCTCAATCTTGCCCCAATGGTCAGGAGCGCTCCAGCGCATCAGCTGGCTTCGGCAGTAGCTGGTAATGGCGACGACGAATGCTGCCGCTTCGATCTTGGCAGGAAGACCCAGTGTCAGCGGCGCGTCGAATTCGTCTGGCCCGTGCACTGTGAAGCTGAATGTCGGGCCGCCCCAGGTGCGGACGATCGTGGCAACAGCTGCAGGGTTTGTCCCGAAATGCGCGTGAAGGTGCTGGACACCAAGCTCGTCCATTCGCCTGACGAGCCAAGCAGCCTCGAGCCAATAGGCGACGTGACGTGCTTTACGCTCGATACCAGGGCTGCTTAGTCGCAGGGCAGCCTTGAGCGCTGCGAAGGTCCTGCCCGGCCGAGAGAAAAGCAAGGCGAGCGCTGCCAGCGAAAGTCGGACGATACCCTGCTGGAGGACGCTCTCGGTGATAGAAGCTTCGCGCAGGTCCGCTTCATCCTTGAGCCCGGCTTGCGGCGGCCGAAGCGAGAAGCGATGAACCTCATTGCCGGCAGCCTCGATGCCGTCGATCTCTCGGCGCACGAAGGAGTGGCTGACGGCCGGATAGACATTGCACAAATAGGCTAGGCGCACTGTCACTCCGCTCGTGGCTGTTTCCCAAACGCCCTTAGCAGGGCGCCGTGATCACAGCAGCGATGTTTGAATTTGAAAAGGGCCGACTTAGATGTGGCCGGCGGCGAGCGCTTTTGCGACGAGGTGCGGCTTGTTGCGCGCGTGTAGCTTGTTGCGGAGATTTTCGACGTGCCGTTCGACGGTACGGGGCGCGATGCCGAGCTGCTGGGCGCACTGTTTGGACGACAGGCCAAGAGCAATGCACTCCAGGACCTCGCGCTCGCGCTCGGACAGAGTAACAAAGTCTTCCTGTTGACGCGGGATGTTCACCATCAACCCCTGTTTACCCAACCAATTTTCCACAACGTACTAATAGGCTTAGTTATCACTGCCTTACAGCTGGTTGAACGCGCTGTACCAATATCGGACAAAGCGATGCCCTAGCGCACTGGGTCCGAAACGAATCTCGTCTCCCAGTCGGAGGAAACAACGCTCGTAAGCCTGAATGGACGCAAGACAATTTCTTGCGTATTTTCAGAGACATGGACAGCATCGTGGGTATTTATACCTAGAACTATTACGTAGCACTTAAGCCTACGTACTCGTGAGCGAATGCTCATCTTGCGAATCGTTAAAAAAACGTTTATTCGCAACACCCTTCAACGGCGTTTAATATGAGCGCTTGTGCGTACACCGGGGGCCCGGCTCGGAGCCGTTCGTGCCGACACCCCGTCTTCAGGGGCAACGGAAGGGAAATGGTTATGCGGCGCGTACTCACTCTAGCACTGGCAACGACTGCGGCTCTGATCGCCACTCCGGCATCGGCGAGCCTGGTCTATGATGCAACTGCGACCCTCACTGCGCAGGGTTTCGGTTCGGCGCCGCGTGATCTTTCGATCCAAGGTCATGGCAACGCGACCGTCGAAGGTGGCTGCGTCGGCGTCACTGGCGCGGGCGTGATCAACGTTGGCGGAACCGGGAGCTGCATGGGCACCGACGCCGCGATTGATCCGAACGGCTTTATCAACAGCCTTCATAACGAGACACCGCCGCCAACCGACAACCAGAAGTTCGGCATCCCGACGGTTAGCCAGCTCGGTTGGACGTCTGCGGCCGATATCGGCATCCTCTTCAACGTCACCGATCCGGGGTCCGGAGAGTCCGTGACGCTGAATGACATCACGCTGAAGTTCTACGACGCCAACGGCGGCCTCTTGGGCTCGATCGACGGCGGATCGAAGTTCTTCTCCTCGACTGACATCGGCAACGGTTCGGCGGGCTTCATCTTCACGGTGCAGGGCCAGAACGAGATTGACTATGTCAACAATATTCTCGCAACCGGCGGAAGCACGATCTACACGGCTCTCGAAGGGACCGTTACGGGCGTTGCCGGCGGTCCTGAGACCTTCGCGATCATCAACCTCAATCGCCCAACCAGCGTCCCTGAGGCGGCCACCTGGGCCATGATGTTGCTGGGCTTTGGCGGTATTGGCATGGCCATGCGTCGGAGCCGGAAGGGCGCTAGCCTCCTTCAGATCGCCTGAATAGCTAGAACCTAGATTGTAACCCCGTGGCCCGGCCGAAAGCCGGGCCACTTCTTATATGCCTGTCCTGTTCTGGGACCGCGCTTAAACCGCTTTGTTATATTTTCGTTAAATCTCACATACTGTCTGAACAGTTAACGGGGTTGGGTGTCTGTCGCTTGAGACGATCACGCTCATTCCCACACCAGGGGCAACGAAAGGGAATGATTATGCGACGCGTACTTATGACGGCATTGGCTGGAGCAGCGATTGGATCTGCCACTCCCGCGGCAGCAGCAATCACATTCAACGGAACGAATGGCACTCTCAGTGCAGCGGCGACGTTTGACGTCAACGCATCGGGACACTTGATCGTGAGCCTCGCCAACACCGCCGCCGGCGATGCCAACGTACCTACCGATATCCTGCACGCTTTATTCTTCGACATCGCGGGCAGCCCCTCACTGACCTATACCGCAGCAAATATCTGCGGGAGCTGCAGCTTCACTCAATCGGGCCCCACGGGCACTGACGTCGGCGCCGAGTGGGGTTACATATCGAATGCGAGCGGCATTGGCGGAGGCATCAGTCAAGACTATGGTCTGAGCTCGGCCGGCTACGGACTTCCCGGGACCTACGCCTTCGTTCCCGGAGCTACGAACCAGCCGTCGCAGGGCACGCCGCCGGATGGGGCAGATTACGGTCTGGTTCCGCTGAGCTATACCGTGGCGGGCGACAACGGCGGTGTCACGGCTAATCAGCCGTACATCAACAATAGCGTGGTGTTCGACCTTGGCGCCTTTAACGGTTCGCTAGCTGACATAGGGAATATCCGGTTCCAATACGGAACGGCGATTACCGATACGCATTTCACGCCATCTGTTCCCGAGCCAGCGACCTGGGCGATGATGCTTCTGGGTTTCGGCGGGATCGGCATGACGATGCGCGCTCGTCGCAAGAACGGCCGGCTCCTTCAGATCGCCTAGCCCGATCTGTTCGAGCTGAGTAACTTCTACGGCCCGGCTCAATGCCGGGCCGTTTCTTTTTGCTCTTCGGCGTTTTCCGACAATCAGACCTTGGTGACCTAAGCTAAGTGGAGATGCAGCTCGTGTGGAGCGGCGTCAGCAGCCAGAAGGCTCACCGAGCGACCGCACGTCGTTGGCGCCAAGCGGGACAAGCCGGTTGTGGCTATTGTCCGTTAGGCACTCGTTTGAGGACTTTGCTCGTTTCGGCGCGGTATTTGGCGCCTTGCCATCATCCACGATGAGCGTTGCGTGGGCAGCGTCCGCCAAGAGCGGGGTAGCGGCAAGAGCTACCTTTTCGGCCTCCGGTGCCGTGCCTTTGCTATCCTCGCCGATCAACACCTTTGCCAGCTGCTGTTGCTCGGCCGTGGTCGGCGGAGCCGCTGCCACGACGGTCGCGGGCCGGGGTGCCGGGATAGGCGGCTCAATCCCTGCGTAGCGCTGGAAAAAAGAGCGGCCGTCGCCCACCGCACCCCGAAGCCTATAGAAGATATGCCGCCCTATCTGGACCGTCTTGTCGAGCGAGTCCGCCCAATAGGGAAGGACATAGTCTGCGTGATAATGGGTAGCATGACCGACCGGCGCGAAGACATGGCCAGCAAGCGCTTCCTCGGCGATCTTCTGCGACCGCTTCCAAAGCGAATCCAGGCGCGGCCGAAGCAATGAGCCGTCGCAGGTGAAGGTGAACTGACAGCCGGTGGGTCGCCCGGAGCCCTCGTACACGACCCCGCAGACGCTTGCAGGGTAACCAGGATGCCTTACGCGGTTAAGCACCACTTGAGCTACCGCCCGACCGCCATCCGTGCCCTCGCTCGCCGCCTCATAATAAACGGCCTGGGCGAGGCAGGTGGCAGCTCGCTCCCGGTCGTCGGCGGCCGTCTTGAGCACGAAGCTCCGCGCGGGCGTGTCGGGGCGGTCAGCGAAGGGCCGTTCGGCATTTTCCTTCAGCGCCTCTTCTGGCGACACAGGTTTGAGGAGATCTGGAGGCGGAAGATTGTTCACCGCCGCTCCGGCGGCGGAGGGGTCTGGTACCCTTGTGGTTACGCTGGTTTGATCATTGCCGGCCTGACGGGCTGCGCCATAACCCAGAAGAGCAAGAGTTGCGGTCCCAAGAGCGATTACGGGGAGGACCGTGGCGGGGCGGCGCTGCCAAATCGGGGCCGGCGACGCAGCCTTCTCGCGTTGCTTGCGACGCTTCGAAATCGGCCGTGCACTGCCGCGGGGTCCCTGCGCATCCGCATGATCAGCCGGATCCGTTGCCTCGGTGGGCTCTAGAGTCTCCTCGAGTGGGAGCGGCGAATCCATCGGAGCTAGCTTCTCATCTCAATAGGCATCGCGGTCGAAGAGAACCGCGCGCGCCGTTGCGAAGAGGATCCAGATGTCGAGCCAGAACGACCAGTGGTCGACATAGTGCTTATCGAGCTCGACCCGGCGCTTTGCACGCTCGATCGTCCGGACTTCGCCTCGAAGCCCCTTGACCTGGGCGTATCCGGTGATGCCGGGTTTTACGCGATGGCGGCCGGCGTACCCTCTCACCGCTTCGTGATAGAAGCGCTCGCCTACCATCATTTCGGTGCCGTGAGGGCGCGGGCCCACCAGAGACATGCTGCCCTGGAGCACATTGAACAGCTGGGGCAATTCATCGACGCTGAAGCGGCGGAGGAACCGTCCCACCGGCGTTACCCGTGGATCATCCTTCGTTGTAGTCTTGCGCGCGCCAACGTCGGTCATGTCCGTGTACATGGTCCGGAACTTGAAGACGTTGATTGTCTCGTTGTTGAACCCCACGCGAGGCTGGACGAACAAGATGGGCCCGGGGCTGCTCAGGCGGACCAGAAGGGCCGCCACCAGCAAAACGGGCGAGAGGAGCAAAAGCGCGACAAGGCAAAAGACCAGGTCCTCCGCGCGCTTCATGACCTGGTTCATGTCACGGAATGGCCGTTGCCAGAGCGTCAGGACCGGAACCGTCCCAAGGAGGTTCACGCGGTAATTGGGCGCAAGCTCGATTGCCTGCGATGGAATCAGGGAGACATCGACGCAGACTTCGCTCAGGCCCTCAACAATCTGCTCGAGGCGCTTCGGCGTGAAATGCCCGCCACTGATCAACACTTGATCAATTTCACCGCGCCGGGCGAGTTCGCAGAGCGTCGGAAGATCACCGAGCATGGAAAGCCCTTCGACCTGGGACACGCGGGCGCGGTCATCGGCGATGCCCACGAAGCGAAGATGCGGGAACTTGAGCGATCCGAGGAGTTGCCGGGTGAGGGAAACGGAGTCCGGATCAGCACCGTAGAAAGCGATCCGCTGCTCGATCTGCCCTCGTTCGGCGAGCCGCGTGATAATCCGGTGAAGGATCGGCCGGGAAACGGACAGGCAGAGGACGACTGTTATCGTGAAAAGGAGAGTGACCCCTCGCGAATAATCGTCGACGAGCCCGGCCTGCCAAATCAATGCGGACGCGATTAAACTACTGATGACGGCATCAAAGGTCGTGTCGCTGGTATCACGAAGGTCGAGCAAACTGCGGCGATATGCGTGCCTCGACGAGCGGATCAGCAGGAAGCTGCCCAGCATCAGAATAAAGGCAGTGATGTGGACTGGGGCGACGATGTGCGAGCGGCGCAGTGCAGCGTACACCCCCAGCGTGATCGGCGCACTGATGATGAAGCAGACGATGTCTGTCAGCAGGAACAGGGAGCCGACTACATTCGAGGTGAAACGCAGCCTCTGCGCTGTTTTCGCCACTGGTGCGGGCCGCGCCGGTTCGCCACCGCCAGAACCCGTCAGCTCAGGGACGGCGTAATTATCGTCCATCCGCATCAGAGCAGGCCCTTGCGGACCTGGCCGTCGCGCTGGCGATCAAACTCGGCTTGGAGATCAACCAATTCCTCGGGATTGCCATTTTTTCTCGAACGCAAGGCGCCAAAGATGCTGTCATTCCCGGGGATATCTCGGAATGCCGTCCAGAGCGTACGGTTAGCCCAGTCGCTATTGCCTGCTGCATCATAGGCTTTTGCAAGCAGGATGCGATCGGGTGCTGAGCGCGGAACCACCGTGGTGAGCTTCTGGGCGTCCTCGACCGCTTCTTTCGCTTTCCCGGTGCGAAGTTCTAGTTCGGTGCGCGCGCGCAGCGCAGTGGCGTTTCCGGGGTCGAAGGCGATGACGGAGTCAAGGCGGCTCGCTGCGGCCGCCAGATTACCGGTCCGGAGCAATGCGTCTCCGAGAACAGCGTTAGCTTCGGCGGTAGCGGCGTTCACAGGCAGTCGGGCATCGTTCGAGGTGAGGCGGATCGCATCGGCAGGGCTTCCAAGTCGGCTGAGGAATGCAGCGTAAACGAGGCGCTGCTCTTTTGGAGCCGCGGCAGCGAGCTTTCGCGCATCATCTATCCTTTGAGATGATGGCCAGTAGCTCGTCCAGAGATCCAGAACCTCGGAGACGAGGCTCGCCGGCGCCTCAGCGCGAAGCAGGCGAAACGAAGCTGAGCGCGCTTGAGAAATGTTTCCCGTACGCAGCGACGCTTTGACGAGCGTTACGAGATTGTCCTGATCACTAGGCTTTGTCTGCTCGAGGCGCTGCCGGATCGCCGCGACGTTCGACCAGTCGTCGCGACGCTCATAGATCTGGGCCAAAAGCGTCAGTGCGCCTGTATCAGACGGAATTGCCTGAAGATGCTGAGTCAGAAATGCGACGGCATCATCTTCTCGTCCTAAGCCAAAAAGCGCACGGGCCTTGAGCACGCTAGCGGTGGGATCAAGTGGCGTCTGAACCAGAATGTCGTCGGCGACGGCGAGGGCCTGGTCGTACCGGGATTCTCCAACAGCGGCCCATCCTTTGGTAAGCTTTACCCATGGATCCCCCGGAACAAGAACTTCCAGCTCCTCTGCGCGCGCCTGGGCGGTGGTAAGATCCCCGGAGCGTAGTGCGAGCTGGGTCAGCATCCGAACGAGGTCAGGATTGCTGCGATCGAGTTCGTAAGCCCGGGTGAAAGCATAATAGGCATCGCCGTAGGACCCCATGGATGCCTGAACTTTCCCGAGTTCAGCCCAATATTCTGAGACATCGTCCTTGGCCTGCACCAGCTGGAGGAGAGCCTTCCGAGCTCCAAGCATATCATTTGAGGCGGCAGCCGCCTGATATTCACCAAGTGCAGCCTGCGCGCGGGAATCTGAGGAACTGCATCCCGCCACGACGATTGACGCAGATAGCCAAGCGAAGGCGCGCAATATAGGATGCGTCCACAGCGGCATCTAATGGCTACTCCAAGGGCGGGGATTATCCTTTTCTAAATTTAACAAGGCAATAGAGTGATGCAACCGACTCACGGCCCCCCTGAGGCCGGTCGATATGTATTTGTGTCAGAAGGGGACAGTTAGTGATCGGACGACGAATTGCGCTACTGATTTCATGGCTCGCGGTGATGAGTTTCGCCGTCGCAGCCGCCGCGCAGGTCGGTGTCCGCGCTCCAGCTGCCAACGCTGTCACGCCATACCGGATCAACGCCGGTGATGAACTCGAAATCATGGTTTGGGGCGACGAACGCCTTCAGCGCGATGTTCTGGTGTTGCCGGACGGGACGTTTGCTTTTCCCTTAGTCGGCCAAGTCGCTGCTGCTGGGCACCTTCCGGCCGAGATCGAAAGCGTGATCACCGCGGGACTGCAACCACAGTACAAAGGGCCGGTCCCCCGCGTTACGGTGTCCGTCAAAAAGCCGAGTGGGTATCAGTTTTCCGTGATTGGAAAGGTAAAAGGACCCGGCACCTTCACCCCTGGCCGATACGTGAATGCGCTCGAAGCAATCGCCATTGCCGGTGGTCCGTCTGAATTCGCAAATACGAGCAATATCAAGGTAATACGAAAGGTCGGCAACCAGCTCGTAATCATTCCGGTGAATCTCCAGGACGCGATACGCGGCGACACAAGCCGTTTAGGTCCGAACGACATCCCTGGAATACAGAGCGGCGACACGCTGGTGGTTCCCTAATGGGTGCGGTCATTTTCCTAATTGCAGGTCTCGCTGCCCAAGCTACGCAATCAACCACTGCGCCCTCTCCTCCGCAGGCGGTCCCGGAGGGGACGAAAGCGCGAAATGTTGGACAAATAACTTACGTCGACCTTGAGGGGGGCGCCGGCTACTCGACCAATCCGCAATTCTCACTTGGATCAAACACCGGGAGCGGCAGCGGGTATATTTCCCTGCATGCAGTTCACACACGAATCACCGATAGGACGACCACGCTACTATCGGCTTTCGCTCAAGAAACCGCGTACACGCATCATTACGGTTCCAATCAGTCGCTGTCGGTCACAGCTCGGCATGATGCGGCGGTCAATGAAAGGCTACGCCTCTTCGTCGACGGCAATGTCGGCTACGATAAGAATGGACAGCTTGATACCAGGATAATCAGCGTTCCCAGCCTGCCTGCCATTCCCGGCTCACCAGATCTTCCACCGCGGATTCTCCTCCCCGGCAGCGACTTCCTGACTGTGACCGGAAAGCATTATTTCTTTTCAACGAACGCTGGCGGGCAATTGGCAATTGGTCCGCGGGATAATCTTAATTTCGATGTAGGCCTTGGACATAGCGTCTTTCGCAGCGGAACTGAGGATACGCGCGAGTGGTCCATTCCGGCGTCCATTGGATATGACAGGCAAATCAGTCCGCGTGCCAATGTGGGTGGCAGAATTGCCGTTCTCTACACCAATTACAGCGGCCCTGGCCGGATCTGGACCGTGACGCCGCAACTTACGAGTCAAGTTCAGCTATCGGAGCGCTTGACTTTGAGTGGTGCAATTGGCGCGTCCTTCTCTTCCACGCATGATAGTGGCGGCACCCGTCACACGGTTGGACTTGCGGGAAATGCAGCGCTCTGCAGCGCCGGGGAGCGGTCGCATCTCTGTGCTCGTGCTTCGATCGATCAGACTGCTGCCACCATCGCTGGGCCAGCCAAGAATATTAGCGCGGGTATAGATTATTCGCGACAACTTGACGCGGTTTCATCAATCCAGCTGTCCATTGACGGCAGCCATTACTCGTCCCCCATTTCCTTTATTTCTGGTCAAACTTTCTCGACTTCGACCTATTACCGCGCTGCCGCGGCCTACACACGAAATTTTGGCCATCGGCTGTTCGGCGGCATCAATATTGCCGCACGTAAACTGGCAGAGCGTGGGCCCGACCCGAAAGCTGATTTTAATGCATCCTTGTTTATTCGATATCGGTTTGGCGATTTGCAATGACTGAGAGCGACCTCCTTGAGCGCCCAACCGCCTCCCCGGTTTGGATGATCAATTACTTGCCAAGGATTCTTTGGCAACGGCGCTATTATGTGATTGCATGCCTCGCCGTCTCATTGGCGATTGGCGTGACAATGGCATTCGCTTTGCCCAGAACCTATCGGTCAACGGCCACGCTACTTGTGCAATCACAGGATCTGCCAACATCAATCGTCGACGCACCGGCGAACGGCGCGGTTGAACAGCGCATAGCACGAATTCGCGAGCAGGTTCTCAGCCGCGGTGATCTCATTCAATTGATCGAACAGAATGATCTCTACGAGAAGGAGCGGCAATCGCAGCCCTTATCGAAGATCATCGAGAACATGCGGCATGCGACCACAGTCGGCGCACTGTCCAGTGACATTGGGCAGCAGTCTGGAACCCAGAACAACACAATCGCAATCGCCATGAGCTTTGACTATTCGGACCCAGCGAAAGCTCAAGCCGTTCTCCAAAGCTTCGTGACCAAATTTCTGAGCATGTCTAGCGAGGACGTAGAGGACCAGGCGAGCATCACCGTCCGGTTCTTACAGGATCAAGCCAACAAACTTCAGGCCCAGATCTCCGACATCGAAGGTCAAATCACCGCTTTGAAGGAACGGAATGGCGCCGCTTTGGCCAACACAGGCGCGCCGCCGCTGATCGATACCGGCAGCTTCAGCGCCCAGATTACGTCACTCCAGAACGAGAATCGGCAGCTGATCGCTCAAAGCCGGCATCCAGCCCAAACCAACAACGCCCTCGCAACCGCCGAAGCGCAACTTTCGGCGGCTCAGGCTCAATACAGCGACAATCATCCCGACGTAATCGCAGCTAAGGAGCGTGTGAGCGAACTTCGCAAATTGGCTCAACAATCGGGGGGCTCTGACACCACGGTCCAGGAACAGATCGCTGCCAACAACCAAGCCATCCACCAGCTGATGGGGCAGCGCGATGAGATGCTGTCTCGGGCAAATGCAGCAATGGCGGGGCAATCCCGCGCGCCCGCGATCATGGAGCAGGCAATGCAGCTCGAGAACCGGGCCAGCACGCTTCGCAGTCAGTATCAGACAGTCTCAGAAAACTTACTTAAGGCTCAAAACGGTGCCCGTATGGCTTCGGAGCAGCGAGCTGAACGTCTGTCTTTGGTCGAGCCTGCCAATCTACCGGATCACCCTTTCTCGCCTAACCGTCTGCTTTTGATTGGTGCAGCGGGCGTGGTCGGACTAGGGCTTGGTTTGTTACTTGCTCTTGGTCTTGAGCTCGTGAATCGCCCAATTCGCAGCCCCCGACAGCTCGAGCAGCTTGGGCTGCCAGTTATCGGCATTGTTCCATTGATCCAATCCAAGGCCCGCGCGCGGCGCTTCCCGCTTCCCGCCTTCTTGTCGCGGGAGAAGCGTCTTGCAGCATAGCTCGTTTGAGAAGCGTCCGGATATGGAGAGCGAGGTTAGGCCGATGAGAATTGGGCCGATCTTCCCCTCGCGCGCGCAAGCCCTCGAGTTCCCTTGGAGCGGCCTGGCAGCAAAACGACGGCTGGTGCACGGCTTCGACAGCCGCAATGCGAGTTCGCGCAGCTTCAACCTCATCCGTTCGAAGCTCATAGGGCTAAACCGCGAACGAGGCTGGCGCGCGCTGGGAATTGTTTCGGCGACACCCAACGTCGGGAAATCCTTTGTCTCCGCCAATCTGGCCGCGTCAATGAGCCGCGATCCGCGGTTTCAAACTTATCTCGTTGATTTGGATCTCCGCCGAGGAACCATCAGGGACATTTTCGGCATCGAAAGCCAAAATGGCTTGATCGAGTATTTCGACGATCCGCAATCAGGTGAAACTGTGCAGGGCTTTATCCCACAAGGGCAAGAACTCATAATCGTGCCGGCCGTGGCTGGGCCGGTCCTCTCTGCGGAATTGCTCGCCAGTCATCGTGCGACGGCGATGTTTCAGGCGATGCGGAGCTCAGATAGCCGCAATTTCTTCATCTGCGACCTGCCCCCGGCTTTCGCAAACGATGATGCATCTATCGTCATGGAATCACTCGACGGCTATGTGCTCGTCGCGCAGGATGGGAAGACGACGCAGCGCGAGATCGAAGCGGCAGCCGATCTTCTCGGCCACGATCGTCTCGCCGGTGTTGTACTCAACAAGTATCGAGGCGGCCTCGTGAGCGAAGGCTACGGCGTGGAATATCGGTACGCGAGCGAATATTATGCCAGCCGCGAGGAAGAAGCCGATTAGCTCTTTGGCGGCGCGAAGCCCGGCTGATACTGGATCTTCGCGCTTGCCTTGAGGCTCTTGACCCGATCCTGAAGTATCTTCTGGACCTGATCCCGCTTCATCGCATTCAACGCCAGTGATCGAGCCTGGTCACCTGCTAGGGGCGCCGGTTCGCGCGCAGTGATCACGCTCGCAACCTGCCGGTCGGGGCCAGGCACCACGAACGGTTCGTTCGCCTTGAGCTGACTAAGCTGCGCATAAATCTTCGGCGGAATGACCGCGGTGTCGAGCTTTCTGCTGGCCTTAGTAAATTGCACACCGCCCGCGGTCAGGACCTGCGCGACCTCGTCTAGCGTCTTGGCTGCGCTTATCTTCGCCAACAGTGCCGGGTCCTTTTGGAGCGGAAATATGAGCTGATCCAAGCTCCACGTCTCGCGATTGGCAAACATGTTGGGATGACTGGCTTCGAACTGACTGATCTCATTGGGAGAGGGCACCTGCGCAGTATTGATTTGACGCTGCAGGAGCATCTTGATCAGCAGGTCCTCGGTCCCGCGGCGCTGCTGGTTTATGAAATCAGGAGACTTGTCGAGGCCTTCCTGCCGAGCCTGGTCGGCGAGAAGTCGGCGATCGATGAGATTCTGAAGCGCGAGGGCGCGAGCCTGCTGCGTCGTTCCCGTGGGGGAAGCATTTTCACTCGCCAGCTCAGCATTGAGATCCGAGGCGGTGATCTCCTCATTGTTGACGACCGCGACAGTCTGACCGGCCGCTTTTTTCTGGCAGGCCGTTACGGTGAACGCGAGCGCAATCGCCAAAACAATCCGTCGATCCATTAGTCACCCCGATAAAAAAGGAGATGCCCCGGCCATAGCATGGGGTATTGGTGGGTGCCAGCTGGGCCGACGGGGGAGTATCAAATGGACACAATTTATGACTGGGTGTCACTTGCAATCTTTGCAGGTCTAGTCGTCCTCTTTCTGCAAAGGTCCACGAGCGAGCACAGCGGAAAAGACGCGTCCTTGCTTTACTATCTCGGTGCCGGCGTGGGTTGTGCCGCGGCCAATTACTTTGGCAACCAGGGTCAGAATCTGATTGCGATCCTGCTCCTCGCGGTGACGGCCGCTTTCATCATCTTTTTCCTTAAGCCCTTCGGCCTCACCCCGCGCTCATGAACGGGCTCTGCGCGTAGTGCAGCTCAGACTACAAATACGGAGCGTCTTTCGGGGGGAATGGACTCCAGCATCGCTCGCACGAAAGAGTCGATGGCTGTGCGGGCGGCATTCCCGTCCTCGCTGATCATCGAGATTCGAATGAGGATGGCGTCAGGAATGAATCCACGCAGATTCTGTTCCGCAACCGCGACCTTCTGTGCTGTCCAGCTGCCTGGAATCCGATCCCCGATCCGCGTCCAAAAAACCACATGTTCGGGAACTCCACCTGTCGTTGCATCCATCATGCTCGCCGGCAGGACGGCCGATCCAAGTCTAATCGGATGTGGTGAAACCGCCGAGATGCGGTAGCCGCTGGCCGTGTAGCAAAAGTCTGGACGATGAACCTGAAGAAATCCGGTCTGGCTGCCGCTTTGGGCCATCAGGAGCATCAATGGTGGGCTCTGCCCGTCGGAATACACACGCGTCAGTTGCTGGCTATAAAGCGCATTTAGAAGCGGATCATTCGGTGGAACTACCAGTCCGCTGTTCGCGACGAAGGTCCAGCTTCCGATTTTTTTGGGTACCAGATCTTCAAGCTTCTGATTGCCCAGGTGATCCAAGCGTTTTGTCGGCGCCCGGAAAGCCGCAATCGCCGCCGCCGAACCGAACAGCAAGCCCAACAGCAATTTGCGCCGATCGACCTGAGGTTCCGTAAAATTGTCGAAGATGGGCTTCATGCTGCCGCGTCCGGTTTGCGCTCAACGAAGAGCGGAGACGCAAGCTTATCCACTCCGAAGATCGTCATCAGCGCAACAGCAAACATCAGCAGCCCCGCGAAATCGTGAATGAATCCCTGAGCCGCGGCCTCGCCGAAATAGTAGGTGACTAATACAAGCGTCAGAACGCGAATGAAGTTCGAGATTATTGCGACCGGAATTGCGGCCAGCGCGATGACAATAAAGGCGATCAGGTTCGACCGATGCCGCAGATAAACATAGAACAGGCAGAGCGCGGTCAGCGTGACAATTGAATTTAGCCCTGCACAAGCAGCCGCCACGAGTAGTTGGTACTGGCCGATCTGGATAATTACGCCTGAGTTCGCGATGGGATAGTCGGCTAGATACAGGAGCGATACGGCCCAATCAGAGATGGCGATTTTTATTGGCTGGGTGACGGCCGCGACGACGGTGTCGGGCGGCGGCAGTGCGAAGGCGAGATAGACCAACGGAAACCAGATCGTTCTGATCAGGGTGGCCCCGAAGAGCAAGTAGGCTCCCACTACTAAAGCGCCGTACATGCTAAATGCTTGGATCTCGAGCACGCCTGTAATTCGTGCCACGGTGAATGTGCCGAGACACAATGCAAGCAGCGGGCCGCCGAGCAACAGCTTCCCAGGACGTCTCTCAACCCGATTGTTCTTCAGTTCGCGCCAGAGTGCCCACAGGCCCGTTGCGAGCACGAGAGGACCATGTCCGCCTTGTTCCGTAGACCATGTGTCGCGGGCGACCTGAACCATGGTGGGAAAGACGAGCAATGTGCAGCCGATCGCGAACAGGGTGTTAGCGATCAGGCTGAACCGTTGGAAGTTTGGAGGGGCAACGCGAATGAGCGCCGCTCGACTCTCGAATTCCATTCGGGGCTCTCTCCTCAACCGGTCGGCGACGCTAAACTTTCCTATACATTGCCGCAAGTTGCGGAGTCCCCGTATGGGACGGACCTCTAGTAGGCCTTGATGGGAAGGCAAACCAAAACCGATTGAGGAGGTCGGTTGAGAACCCTATCCTGCGTTTGAGAGTATGTGACTGGGGGTGCCGCCTGCCGAATACGTTTGCCTATTTCGCGCTCTTCACGTGGCCGGCGGTCTGCTTGATCCTGTTTGTTTTGTTGCCGGTCGAGGCAGCCGCCATCTGGTCGCTCCTTGGGGGCTATTTGCTCCTCCCGTCAGCTATGAGCGTGGACGTCGCGTTATTGCCGCCACTGGACAAATCGAGCATCCCGGCGATCAGTACGTTCCTCCTTTGCTGGATGAAGGGAACGCAATCGCCCGCCCCCCAGCGATCGTTGCTTATATATGCTCTGGCGTTCGCGTTCGTTGTGTCCCCGATCTTCACGAGTTTGGGTAACAGCTATGAACTCCATATCGGTGATCGCAGCCTACCTGGCTTCTATCCGCTGGATGGCATTAAGTTGTCTCTTCACAACATAATTGCTCTGTTGCCGTTCTTCATTGGAATGCGCTTTCTTTCGTCAGAAAGCGGCCGCGCGCTTCTGCTCAGGTCCTTACCTGCTGCGGCGCTCGTTTATAGTTTACCGATGCTCTTCGAGATACGGATGAGCCCGCAGTTGCACACGTGGGTTTACGGCTATTTTCCTCACAGCTTTGGGCAGCAGATCCGTGATGGTGGCTTTAGGCCTGTCGTTTTTCTCGGCCATGGCCTCGAGGTGGCTTTTTTCGCGTCCATCGCGGTCATCGCGGCTGCGGTTGGCATACGCGCCAGATGGCAAATCCTTCGCGTCTCATCGAGCGCCGCCACTGCCTATCTAAGCGTGGTGCTGTTGCTGTGTAAGACGTTGGGCGCCTTGATCTATGCTGTTGTTGCGGTGCCGCTTGTCCTTTTCACCAAGCCGAGGGCATGGGTCAGAGTGGCCTGCGCTATATTCATAATATTTTATACCTATCCACTCCTTCGGACCTATAACCTTATTCCGGTCAAGGCGATCGCCACTGCTGCCAACTCGGTCAGCTCCGACCGGAGTTCTTCGTTCCAAACCAGGGTCGACAACGAGGACAAACTTCTCGCTAAGGCCAATGAGAAGGCGTTGTTTGGATGGGGTACCTGGGGTCGGAACCGCATCTACGATCAGGATAGCGGTCGGGACATCTCCATCACAGACGGCGAATGGGTAATTCAATTGGGTATGTTCGGATGGTTTGGCTACCTTTCTTTGTTTGGTCTTTTTGCCGCGGCCGCGATGAGGGCGCGCAAAGCCGTGCGCGGCCCGGTGACGCAGGCCAGTCTCGTTCTTGGTGGGATGACGTTGCTCCTGGCCGTAAACATGATTGATCTGATACCCAACGCGGATCTGCTGCCATTTACCTATCTGATGGCGGGATCGATCGCAGGTTGTATCCGGGTGAAGTCCAAGCGTCCTTTCACTCACATTCGGCCGGTTGCGTTGCCGGTTGCGGTTGCTCTACCTTCTTAGAGTTGGTCGTTGGCATGGGCCGCCTGGGTTTCATGCGCCGTAGTCCTTCAAGCAAATTGCCTTGCTTCGTCGCGAGAGCCCAACGGTTCACCGGAAACGGACTCACTGTAACTTCGATATTTCTCCGGTGTCCTCGACGGCCCGTCTCTTCCTAATTAGCCGTGGGTCAAACGTTCCAATGCGACTTCGGGCGGGGTGCTCACCAGTGATTAGAGGTTTTCGCGGCAAAGACCGCCTTGTTTTGCTTGCTATTCTTTTTTTGAGTGCCTGCGGTAGTGCCAATAACAACAAGGCGCTCGACAATTCGGCTGCATCTGCTCCTGGCACACCGACACCGACATCGGCGCCGTCAGTATCGCCAACTTCGTCTCAGACGCCAACGTCGGGGTATGATGCGTCGATCGGAAATGGTGTTGACGCCAACGGTTTCGCGGACCTTCCGTTGGCTCCGGGCGCTCATCGCTACTTCGTTAGTTCTGCAACCGGTTCGGACAGCAACGGCTGTGCCGCGGCTCAACAACCGAGTACGCCGCTGAAATCAATTGCGACCGCCATGGCCTGTGTGCAGGACGGTGCAGGCGATCAGGTGCTGGTCGCGGAAAGAACAAGCTATTCGGCGGGCCTACCGAGCTTCGTGGGGAAAAGCGGCTTCGATGCGGCGCATCCCACGGTGGTTCAATCTTATGATCCCAACGATGCGCTGAACAACACAAAATATGGGCGGGCGGCGGCCGGCAATCGTCCGATTATTGACGCGGGAGCCAGCGGGTCGTTGCTGAGTAATGGCGGTGGTTCCATCACTGTGTCGCCAAAGTACCTTGCCGTTCGCGGCCTCGACTTCAATCCTGGGAACGTTCCAGGGATTGGGATCAGCATTCTTCCGAACTCATCTGGCGCGGTAGATTACGTCCTGATCGAGAACAATATTTTTCGGTATGAGCAGCTAATAGCCGACATGGCCATGGCTAACACCAAGGGAAACCACCTCGTCATCCGTAATAACTCGTTCTTTGGTCAATGGAACGCGTCTGCTCACGTGCAAGGGCTCTATTACGACAATTGGGCCAGCGCCACGGTCGAAGACAATGTGTTTTGGCACAACGGGTGGAAGATTGGAGCGAACCGCGACGATACGATTGCCAACGGCGGATTGGTCGGAGATGATTTTTTCAGGCACCCAATCTACCAGCAAACTGGAGCCGACGGAATTACTCGGCGGAACCTGATCGTCGACGGAGCGTCCGATGGCGGTCAGTATCGCGGCAATTCCACGGTGACCGAGAACGTCTTTATCGACAACCCGACCGGAATCGCCGTCGGCGGGGGCACCAACTATGACGTTTATCGCCCAAATGGCGTCGACTTAGAAGTTAGTTACAATGCCATCCTCGGTGATGCCGACATAGACAGCAACACACCGCGCGGCATCGGTATTGAAGCGTCGAATGGCCGATCCGGAAGTTCGGCGCACCATAATCTGATTGTTCGAAGCCGAAACGTGAATGGCGTCAACAACTGGGCGTTCATAACCTCCTCGGATAAGAACCAGCCGACTTATATGATTTGGGATCACAACGTGGTCTATCAGTGGACGACGGCGCTCCAGATCTACATCAGTGGAGGTTCTTACCCGAGCCAGGATTTTGCTACCTACACAAATAACATCTGGGATGCGGCGACCTCTGGAACGAACACGAACATCGCTGGAAGAACCTTCCCAAACCCCTACACAGCTGCACAGCTATATTCGGCGCTTGGATTTGCCGACAAACAGGCCTTCATCAATTACGCGATTGAACACCCCGAGACGCACATTCAACGCCAAGCGCGCACGCTCATGTTTGCTGGATACGGAATGTGAACCGGAGGATCCAGGTCAGCGCGCTCTAAATAGCGGCGGTAGCAAACGTTGAAACTTGGCTTCCCGCAGCTTGAATTCGACACACGTTGTTGTGACCTGGCGGGTTCGGAACGCGCGGCGATACTTTTCTCGCACGGCTGTGACTGCTTCAAAGAATGCTGGACTGTATTGACCCGCGCTCTTGTGCCGTAAGTGGAAATCGATCACCCAAGCACTCCAACCGAGCACATCGGCGAGGATGCACAGGTCGGCACCGTAAAGATGGAACCCAGTTAAATCGTGAGATAGTGCTAAGTTGGCCTCTCTGCGTACAACGATGAAGTTTTCATCCAAGGCGGTCGCTAATGTGGGGAAGCTTCCTAACGACTGATCTTCGCCATGGGGGTCAGAAACTCGGATTACGAGCTCGCCGGACGGAGTTCCGCCGCCATTTCCACAGAGCGCCCAGTCGGGGCTTAAGGCTTGCAGTTCCGCCAGTCGGGTCTCGAGCGTGCGGCGATCATCGTTCAGAAGCAGCACGTCCTGGTGACACAGAATTATGATTTCACCGGCCGCCTCGCGAAGGAAGATGTTGCCACCTTGGAAGGCGTCGAACGCGTTCCCGTGGCTGTTGTCCAAGTAGAGGTACTCGCAATCGTCGCCATGAAAGCCGCCAGCTTGGAATGATCGCACCATCTCGGCATATTCATCGTGATCTGTCACTAAGGTGCAGATTGAAAATCGAACCGCTGGGTAAATCCGGTCGGCTTGACGGGGTTGCGTTGCTGCTCTCATCGCTGACTCTTACTGTCACCTTCCAACAGCGGGAAGATTATCAATTATTGCGACGAGCCCCTGAAACGAGGCCGCCGCCATCAGTTATCGCTTCGGCGGGACTTCAATCGGCTATGGAACGCGCGCTCTTGCGACCTACTGCGGATTGCGCGCAACGGCGACAAGCTCCTCGCGCCAGATTTTCCGCAGTCGCAACGGAGCGAGCAGCTTGCGGGCCGCTCGCGCCTTCCATGAGAAGCCCGTGTGGCCAAGCTGGTCATGCGCAATCTCGTCGAGCAAAAAGCCCGCCTCGCGAATGTGCCAGGCGAGATGCTCGGCTGAGTATTCGGTTTGGTGACCAAGGCTTATTCCATCACGCGGCAGCATGAATGTGTCAAACGGATCGCGCCCGCGGATCATGCGAACTATATTGCGCAGGCGGAACAAATTGGGCGTGGTGAGGAGCAACGCTCCGCCGGGCTTCAGCCAGCTGCGCACTTTGCTCAGGACCACGTAGGGTGGCACCGGAAGATGCTCGATTACCTCGGCGAGTACCACGACATCGAATTGGCCTCTAAACGCGGCCGGATCGTCATGAAGCAAATTGCAGACGACGAAACTGACATCCGCGGAGTCTGCAGGCGTCCGGAAATCGTCACCTATATCGCCGACAGTTGCCTGGTAACCGAAGAGCTTGGATGAGAGGATGGCGAACTGGCCGCCGCCAACATCGAGCAATTTGGCGCCCTCAGGCAGGTTCAACTCGACGAGATAACCGAGAGTCAGGAAATATCGCTCGCGGCTAATGCTGTAATAGGAATCTAGCTCGTGGAATCCGCCCGGTCTCACAAACGTATCATAGGCGGCATCAAACGCAGGACGGGTTAGTTTGGACCGGCGCGTTGCATTCATGAATTTTCGTAGCATCAATCTCGGACGGTTTTCAAACGCGAGACGTTTCCTGTCTACATCCCGTATCCCGCAAAGAGGAGCGTCCGAGCCTGGCGCTGGATATGCGCTTCCGGGTGTTCGATCGCGTAATTGATGAAAGTCTGCTTGTCGGGGAACCCAAGTGCTGCATACAGCTGTGTAGCGGTGTAGGGATTGGGATAGGTCCCGCCGGCAATGTTCGTGTTCGTTCCCGAGCTCGCCGCGTCCCAGATGTTGTTTGTGTAGGTTGGGAAATCCTGGCTCGGGTATGCGCCTCCCGGCAGATATATCTGTAATGCTGTCGTCCATTGATAGACTACGTTATGATCCCAACCCATGTAACTTGGCTGATTGAAGTCGGCCGCAGTGACGAATGCCCAGTTATTGACACCGTTCACGTTTCGGCTTCGGGCGATCAAGTTATGATGAACTGAACTTCCCAATCGTCCGTTCGATGCTTCGATAGCGACGCCACGGGGATTACTGCTGTTGAGATCCGCATCCCCAAGGATCGCATTATAACTGACCTCCAAGTTCACGCCGGTCGGCTGATATAAGTAGTAATTGCTGCCGCCGCCAGCAGAGACTGAGATGGGGTTGTCGATGTAGACGTTCTCTGAGACGGTTGAATTGCTCCGATACTGCCCACCATCTGCAGATCCGTCTGCGATGAGGTTTCGGCGAGTGATACACGGACCAGCATTGGTCGACTGTTCATAGATCGAATGCTTGAACATGCTGGGGCCGCCATTCGCGACGCCGTCATCGCGGCTCGCGCCAATCTTCCAACCAGCGTGGTAAATGACATTGTCTTCGATCGTGGCGTTCTGCCAGCCGTCGAAGTAAATCCCTTGGCCGGCCTTATCGTTCACGCTCCACGTACCATAGATGGAGTTGTTGCGGAGGATCAGGTGGTCTGACTGCGAAGAGGCCGAAATCATATCGGCGCTGAAGGTCGTGTATCGAAACAGATTGTTCTCGATCAGGACAAAAGCGGCGTTAGCGGTTCCATTGGGAAGAAGACTAACTGCGCGGTCATTGACGTTGCCAGGGTTGAAATCGAATCCCCGAATGGCGACGTAACTCACCGCACCGCTTCCGCCACCTATTGGCTCGCCGTCGCCTTTCATCACCGGCCGTGCGCCGCGCTGATCCCCCCTCCCGTATTTGGTGTCGTTCAATGGGTCTGCGGGGTCGTAAGTCTGTATCACCGTAGGATAAAGAGCACTAAAGCCGCTTTTACCGTTCAGGCCGGACATTGGTTCGCTGTACGTCGTGCCCTCAGAGACCAACACTTGATCACCGTTGCCGTTGGCAACACAGCTTAGCGCCGAGGCGATGGTAGCTTTAGGTGTATTGGACACCTGTGCCGCAGCGCAGCTGTTTGCATCGGAGCCCTTGGCCGAGCTCACAAAATAGCGATGCGCGCCGGAGCGCAGCGGCAGACTGGCAAAGCCATTCGCGTCGACCCCGTTGCCGACTGACGTGTCGTAAGTCACCGTGGTGCTCGACGTTGAAGTGGAGGTCGTCGTCGGTGTCGGCGTCGGCGTCGTTGGTCCGCCTCCGTTGCTGTTCACGTTGGCCTTGGAGCTTTTCATCGCGGAAGCCGCATCGGTTGCACCCGCGCTTCCGCACGCGCTCAAAAAACAGGCAGACGCAAGCAGCATCATTGGCGCCAACTTCAGCCTCTTGTCGAAGCCGTTAGAATCGTCACTGCGCAAGAGCACATTAATGGTCATTTTTTCTACCCCCAGATCATACTGGCGAGGGGAGTTAGCCCCCGGCTTGATCACCCGAGGCCGTTTTGCGCAGCTAGTTCTTGAGGAAGGGTCAACGCCGTCTTAGTCGAAAATCAACCGCGGTTGAGCCGCCGTTTACCACCTTGTCGCCAATGTGCGGGGGGTCGAATTGAATTCTCTAGAGATGGGGGAAAAGCAGCAAAATCTCAGTGCTACATAGAAAGCCGATTGCGGCTCCAGCGCAGATCAAGCCCAGGATGGTTAGTTCCTCGCCAATCCTGAGCACGGCCATCCTTCGAAGCAGTACCCACGAGTAGAGCATTGCGGGCACTTCAATCAGGCCTACGGCAGCAACGACGCCTAGCGAACCCAAGAGAACAAAACCGCCAGGAATCGCTAAGGCCAGCCATAAAACGCGAACGACGTTCATACGGAGCATCCGCTTCATGTCGCCGATTGCCGTCAGAACTTCGGACGCTGCTATGGTCGTTAGACGCAGCGAGCTTGCGATCATCAGCAGAGAAAGGAAGGTGGAAGCAGGAAGATAACGTGGATCATAGAGCAGAGCGATGAGGAGGGACGCACTGCCAATTAATCCCCCGCAGCTGAATGCATAAAGCGCTCCTGCGCGGCGCTTAGCCTTGTAATAGACATGACCTATCTCCGCGGGCGCCTGACGCCAGGTCTGCGCGTATATAGGGAAGAGAACTCTGTGCACGTAACTCTCGGCAAAGCTTACCGGGGCACTCGCGATCGTGATTGCGATCGCATAAAGGCCGAACTGGTCGAGCGTGAATAGTCGCGCCAACACGAGCTTGTCGCTCTGTCCGATCAATAGCGACAATGCGCTAGACATAAGGATCACGCGAGAGAAGGCGAAGAACTCGCGGGCAATGGCGTGATCACGCTCAGGTCTCTGACTCGAATCTCGGAACAACGCGTAGCTCAGTCCGCAGCGTACGATGCTCTGCAGCAGCATTACTGCGATAATGGCCCACGCATTTCGCCACCACAGTGCCAGGAGAACGCCCACGATGGTCTGGAAAATCTGCAATCCGAAGTCGAGGATTGATAGCTCGCGCGCCTTGTCGCGTCGAAGCGCCGTCATCAGAGACAAAGAGGCCAATCCGTTGATTACGAAGGTCGCCGAGGCGACTGCAAGAGGCAGAGCGACCACCGGCTTGCCAAGCGCCCACGCAATCAGCGGCGCAGCGGCGGCAACGGTAGCGAAGAGCGCAAATCCCCGCTTTGCATGGATGGTCCAAATAACGTTTCTAAAGTGAGGGTCTTCGGTCCTCTCGTGCCGGACGAGAAACGCCTGGAAGCCGAGATCAGTGACCATCGACACCATGTAGAAAACAGAGGTGATGATCCCGACGATACCAAAGTCGTATGGGCGAAGCAGTCGTGTCAGGATCATCGAGCTGCCCGTGCGCACGACTAGGTTGCCGACTGTCGTGAGGGCGAGGACGCCCGTCCGCGTAACCGCTAATGCCAGAAGGCGGCGAAGTGGTGGCCGCTGTTTGGTAGGGGTTGGCGCGATAGGGAAGCTCATTCTCGTTATGGCCGTGCGTCGAAACGCCGTGCTTTTGCAATCCCGATTGATTGGCTTTCGTGCCAAGGGATGATGATGAGGGTCTAATCCGATCCGATCATATCGAAGGCCACTTCGAGGCTCTTCGGATCGACGTGGAAATTGTCGTCGCAATACTTCTCGAACGGTTCCGCGGCATACAGTCCCTCAACATATTCCGGTTTGAGACGCCCTCTGACGGCTATATATCTTCCCCCGACCTGCTCGCACATGATCCCGAACCATCGAGTCACTATGCCGGCTGGCGCCAACTCGATTAGCCGTATTGGGCGGCGAGACAGGGACCGGTACTGCAGCGGCGCTAGGCCCGCACCGTGGATCGCGACCACTTCGTCAGCTTGGCGGAGCAACGCGAACTGTTCCGGAACCCTGAGGTCTTCAGCGTAGACCTTAGAAAACCCCCGCGCAGACAGTACATGGTCAATTTCCGCCTCGTTCGTGAGGGACCGAGTTCCGCGCCGCGAGAGGAAAACCTTTGCTGGGAGGTCAAAGCTGGGAAACACTCCGGCGTCGTCATCGTGCCGAGACATGAAGCCGCTGATCAATTGACGTCGTCCCGACGGAACGACCTCGATGTGAGAGACAGACCAGCCAAAATTTCGGCCGCTTATTGCCCCGTCCGTCGAGACAACCTCGAATCCGAACTGCTGATATAGATCAAATGCTGCCTGCGGCATTCGACCAGGGAGAATGATGGTGATAGGCGCCTCGACTCTTGAACGCGCCGCCAACGCAAGTGAGAGAAAAAAATTCACCTGGTGTGACCAGTTGAAATATGAATTCGCCCGCACGTCAAAAAAAATCTTGTCGCCGAGATCAATGCTCCTTGGCGACCGAATTCGATACTTCATTCGGAGCTTCCGTGACCCTGGATCCGTCGGTCCGATTTCTACGGGAGCTCCCGACAAACTGAAATTGATCGTGCCGCCAACGTGGTCCTGTTCGGGTAGGAAAATACGTTCCACATCCGCGATGAATCGATCGACTGCGTGTGTCGTTGCTCCAATGAGCCAAGTGCCGGCGTAGCGATACGGTGCAATTTCCAGGATCTCGTTCGAGAAGCTTTTGCTCATGGAGTCTCGCCTACGCTCGTGCGCTCAACTGCTGGTGGATTGAAGTTCTAAGGCCGCGTTGCCAGCGCAGCAACGTCGCGCGTGGCGCTCCGATGTGGAGGCGATGCCCTGATTTCAGTCCGGGTCACCCGACGCTCGCGCGATGCGTCGGTTTGCTCATTGATGGCGAGAAAGCTCTTGCTGCCAGACAACGTTCTCCGCATCTAAGGCGGCACTGGATCCGGGTAGGGGTGATTGCATGGGGGCGAAGCCGGATCGGCTGAAGGTCGCGTTGCTGGCGGACGATTTCAATCCAGAATGGCCGTCCCTGCCCATTGTCGGCTTCAAATATGCAACTGCCTTAGCCGAACGGGCCGAAGTGACCGTTTTTACCCAAATCAGGAACAAAAAGAATCTAGAGAAGCTCGGCTCCCTTGGCTTTCAGATCAGATATCTCGATACTGAATATATCGCGTCGCCCATATACAAGTTCGCAGTTTGGCTGCGTCGAGGGGACGAACTGGGCTGGACGATCCAGATCGCTTCTAACTATCTTCCATACTTAGAGTTCGAGCGACTGGCTCTAAGCGAAATCAAGAGGGGGGGCGCGTCTTTCGATGTCGTCCATCGCATCACGCCCATGTCTCCCACTTTACCTAGCTATTCGTCAGGCAGAACCGGGACACCCTTTGTCATCGGACCTCTGAACGGTAACCTGCCGTGGCCGCGAGAATTCTCGGTAGAACAAAAAAGAGAGCGGGAGCTCCTCAGCAAATTCAAGGGTATCTACAAGAGCTTGCCGTTCTTGCGCTCAACCTTCAGGAACGCTTCTGCTGTTCTCGCGGCGTTCCCGCACACGATTGCATCGCTAGGTAAGGAGAGCGCTGGGAAAGTCTTCGACGTTCCCGAGATCGGTTATGATCCAAACATCTTCTATGCGAAGCCCAGGCGCGGGAAAGATCGTCTTACTTTTCTCTATGCCGGGCGCCTTGTGCCCTACAAGCTGCCCGACGTTGCGGTCCTCGCTTTTGCGGAGCGAAAAGAGTTGCGAAGGCATCGGCTACGCATCGTCGGATCGGGGCCTGAGCGAGAAAGGCTGGAGCAGCTCGTAAAGGAGCACGGGCTTCAAGATTGTGTTGAGTTCGTCGGGGGTCTCTCTCAACATCAGGTTGCAGACGAGATGCGAAGAGCCGATGTCTTCTTCTTTCCCTCAATTCGTGAATTAGGTGCTGGGGTGGTCATCGAAGCGATGGCATGCGGCCTTCCTTGCCTCGTGGCGGATTACGGCGCGCCTGGCGCATTGGTGAACGATCATCGCGGTCGGAAAGTGGCTTTGGGAGACCGCGAAACCATGACGCTAGGGTTTGCCAAAGCTGCGACAGAGCTCGCGAGCCGACCTGCTTTGCTCCCGAAAATGTCTCAGGAATGCGCTGACTACGCGAAACGAACATTCACCTGGGACAAGAAAGCCGAGGTAACAATCGCAATCTACGAATGGGTCTTAGGGCGCCGACATGAGCGTCCGCAATTTGTCTATTGAGCTTTGAAAACGCGCGAGGTTGCCGCGTATCCTCCTTCATGGAGTCAGTGCCTTGTCTTCACCAGGAATTTGGGCGCTCTTCTTCGAAGTTGCAGAGAAGTCGAATAGCGCGGCGGTCAAAGTGACAAGCAGTAGGATTATCTGCGTTGCGTGACCCAAGGTTACTGATGCAACTTGCTTCCCCAATAATGCGTCACTCCAGTGCAAAGAAGACGATCGAAGAGCCGCCAGGACAGCGAGGCCGTAGAAGGCGAAAACGGCCACGGTCAGAGCTGCTTTCCCGGAAGGCAATAACCGCTGAGCTGGTAGAAGGGCCAAAGCAAACGCAGTGATGCAGATCACTTGGATTGGACGACGCTTGTCATACCATCCAATCTGATGGAGACCACTGCGTAAAAGATTATCTGACCATACTCCGGCCTCGACAACCCTAAGGATCCCAAGGGCGGTGAGACCGACGCTCAGTGCCACCCACCAGGCTGCGCTCGCTGGCGATCGACTCTTCAGGCTGGCGAGTGCCGCGATCGCGCCGGTGCCGAGGTATGCGCTATTGATGATCCCGATCACTTGTTCGCTCGCCGGAAGTTTGTGCGTCCCGGTCGGACATCCTCCCGAATCGTCTCAAAACCGTATCCTGACCCAATCGTCACAATACAACGTTTAGAATCGCCGCGCGTCGTTTGGCTTTGGTAATTGAGCTTGTAAGGTGGTCCTGATGCTTCATGCTACCATGATCGACGGCTACTTCGCTCTTGATGAGGGCGAGTGCCTAGCTTTGGCTGGTTCTTTATCGGAACGATATCGCAGCGCCTCGCCCTTTCCTCATATCGTGATCGATGACTTCCTCCCGCCCGACGTGCTTCGGGGTGTGCTGAACAATTTTCCGTCAAGCAAAGACAAGACTTTTTTCGATCGGGATCAAGAGCGCCTCAAGTATCAGTACCAGCCGCAGGAGGTTCCTTCCGGCGTTGTCCGGAATCTCTTCGCGGAGCTCAACAGCAGCACGTTTCTTCGCTTCCTCGAAAGACTCACCGGAATCGAAGCTTTGCTCCCAGATCCATATTTTATAGGGGGTGGCCTCCACGAAACAAAGCGAGGAGGCCATCTGGGCATTCACGCTGATTTTAATATTCTAGAGGAGCTGAAACTCGAACGCCGGCTCAACTTGCTCGTCTACCTAAATGAGAATTGGGATGATGAGTACGGAGGCGAGCTCGAGCTGTGGGATCGCGAGATGAATGAGTGTGTGGTTCGAGTGAAGCCGGTGTTTGGACGCGCTGTAATTTTCAACACGGCCCTAGACAGCTATCACGGGCACCCGAATCCCCTAAATTGCCCTGACGATCGATCGCGGCGATCAATCGCGACTTATTACTACACGGCGGTCGAGGACGGTTTGGGGTCACTTCCTAAGCGCACGACAAACTTCCAACCCCGGCCGGGCAGCCGCGATAAAATCGATTGGCAGATCCGCCGCCTTCATTTCTTAAACGATTGGGTGCCGCCGAAACTGCAAGGCTTTGTGCGGCGATTAATTGGATAGCCTGGAGCTTGGTCGAACCGCCAGCCGGCCTACAATCTTTGAAGCCGAAGTGCGTCTTCCAGCTCTAACTGCTGCGATCCACCGATATATTTAGAATAGTCCGGATGTGCCATCAGATGAGCGTAATAGATCTGGTATCGAAAAGAGACATGACTCAGCGGTAGCAAGTTTTGATTCAAATGAATCTTGCAATCTCCCTGCGATTCATTGAACGAATTGATCGCGGCAAGTTGGCCGTTGAATGGCCCATACATTTCCACTTCTGACCCAATGATATCGTCGAAATACATGAAGATCCTAGGTAGGAAACTATGTGAATCTTCTTTGACCTGCTTAAACAGTTCGAAGGATGCAATCGTCGAAGAATAATAATCGACGTCGTTCATGATGGCGCCGATCGGTGCCGGGCGCTCTCGCTCGGCAAATCCGACAATAGTTTCGCTAATCTCTCCGAGGACTAGTTTCGCCTCGGGTACGCTCGCTTGCAATGCGGGGACGTCCATTTTGTACTGTGCGGCCTTGAACCAGTAGGGAAGGTCTTCTCGCCCCTTCGGCTCAGGCATTCCTTTGCCACTGTCGAAGCCGATACAATCGATCGTCACACCGGTTGCACTTCGAACTTCCTTGGCGAAGGCACACATAAATTTGATGCCGTTACCCCCCGCGACACCAAACTCGATTGCGGAGATGCGGTCGATGCCGAGGCGGCGCGCCAGGCGTGCTGCTCCGAGCATGCAGTAGGCGTAATGCGGCCGCTCAATCGCATTGAAATCAGTCAGGAACTGACCCGAGTATGGGTAGATGTTACGGGTTTTCCGCACGAGCGCTCGTGCGGCGGATCCCAGCAGGGAATTTTGGAATTGCGGTGATAATATCGTGCGGCCAATTGCGTGCTTCATTGACACAACCTAAGCACAGTTGATCACAGGTGACCAGCTTCGTAGACGAGCGGATCTCGACAGGCCCCTGAATGGGTTACGGGGGATTTGGTCCAGAACCCGAAGCAACTGGCCATCTATATTATGGTAAGTAAGCGACTTCCGGTGCGCTTCGAGGTTTAATCGCAGTGAACGTCAAGAACTCCCGGCGGGAGCGCGTGTAGCGCGACCGCAAACGCATCCACATGCTAGGTTCCTTGGCGTCCTGCCCGAGATACTCAGGGTCGATTCTTTGAAGCTCGTTGCTCACGTTCGTAATAAACCCGAATTGGGACGGGGCGAGTTGCTGCCGAATATGAGTGAATCCTGTCTCACGCAGCAGTCGCGTTAGGGACGCGCGCGTAAAGAGCACTAGGTGGCGCGGTGCTTCCAAACCCCGCCAGGACCTGCCGAAGAGGGAGTGCCCCAGTGCGTCAATGTTTGGGGTCTCAACATAGAGCTGGCCGCCCGCTCGGAGGAGATGGGAAGCGCTCAGCAGTAACTCGCGCGGATCATGAACATGCTCAATTACGTGGCTCAAGGTAAGAGCGTCGAAGTTGCCCTCCATGTCGTTCCACACTTCAATCCCGCCTCGCCGTACGTTTAGCCCGCTACTCGCAGCTAAATCGATTGCGCGGGCATCTGGGTCCGAGCCGAACCCTTCCCATCGCGTATCTGCTATACTGCTCAGCCACTGGCCGCCGCCGCATCCGACGTCGAGCACCTTCGGGTTGTCACGCGCGCTCCTCGGCAAATAACGGTACCAGAAATCAGAAGCGCGCCGAAGGGATGGAAGGGCCGCGCCGAGATAGGCGCCGATTTTAGATGAATGCGGGGAATTTGTGCCGAACCGCGAGTCACGATAGCCGTTTGCAAGCTTTGATTTAAGATGCCGAATAAACTTGGTAGGTGCTGGAGCTGCTCCAGCCGGTTGTTCCTCATGCGTGTAATACGCTTCATACGCTCGCCCAATCGATTCTGTAGTCGGTCGTGGGTCGAGGTAGGCAGAACGGCAACTGGAGCAGCGCCAAAGGGACCACTGGCCAGGCGCCGCCAGCGCGGAACTGTCCCAAAGACCGTCGTGCATGAGCTCGCGACTGACAGAGCCGCAAATCGGGCACTGATTTATGAACTCGAGATCTTCGGTCGGCCAATGCATCGAGCGGAGCTCTTCTGCCCGATGGACTTGCATTAAAAACTCCCGGCGTGTGGTTTGTTTAGCAGCATTCCTGCGAGGGGCTGAAACGCTTTCTGCAGCACGGCATGCTCAGGTTGTCACATCCCCATTACGCCGTCACCACAACAAAATCTGCCAAGGGCACATTAACGGCGATTCTCATTCTGACGGCTGCCAACCCTGCGGAGAGCCAGACGATCAAGCTGACGACCGTAACGGGCAGCAACTGGTTCTATATCGTTGCAGATCCTGGCGTGACCTTCACCAAGGCGATCTTCACGACGATCGTCGATCCGACCTGTTCCCAGAATTGCGCGGCAGCAGGGTCTTTCGATTCGTTCAAGCAGCTGCGAATCTTCGAGGGCGCGGGGGCGACTGCGCTGCCGGAACCCGCAACCTGGGGCATGATGCTTCTTGGTTTCGTGGGCATCGGAGCGGCAATGCGTCGTCGCCGCACGCCACGGCTCACGCAGCTCGCTTGAGTTTCCAGACGTTCGGGCGCTCGCGGCTGATATCCGCGAGCGCCCCTCGTTCTTCAATTCCGGGATCGGAAATCAGCGCCGGGCGCCCCTATCGCGCCGGTGGGATGGTCGTCCGCACTTGAACATGGTGCAGCTAATTAGATGCCCGCGTACCATTCATAGTCGACATTATCCTCCCAGTAACCGCCCTTGCCGCCGAAGACGCGCGCGAGGCTGTCGACCGCTTCTATCCGCTCAATGTATTTCGCATGCTTGTAGCCGAGCTGCCGCTCGACTCGGAGGCGGAGCGGCGCGCCGTTGGGGACGGGAAGCAGATGCCCGTTCATTCCCCAGGCGAGGATGGTCTGCGGGTGGAATGCGTCGATAAGGTCAATGCTCTCGTAATAGGGCTTGTCGCCGAAGTGGTCGGCGCAATGGAAGACAATATATTTTGCGCGGGTGCTTAAGCCCGCGTGATCGAGAACGCGCGAGAGCTGGACGCCGTGCCATTTGCCGACCGCGCTCCAGCCCTCGACGCAGTCATGGCGCGTGATCTGGGTCCGATGAGGCAAGGACCTCAGGACCTGGATCGGGACCGAGAGCGGCCGGGCAACGAGCCCATCCACGGTCAGCCTCCAATTGGCGAACTGTTCGGCCATGTGCCTTGCATATTCCTCGCCGCCCGGAACACGCGTACCGTTCGAGCGGAAGATCGGCGAGAGATCCGCTTCGCCATATTCTCGTGCAAGCGCGCCCCTTGAAGAGACGAGCCGCTGGCTCGCCATGGTGAGCTTTTCCGCCGATCTCAGGACGCTTCGAAACTCCTCATTATTGTTGAGGCGGTCGCATCCCCCCAGAAGAAGGCCCGATGCGCCCGTAGCGATGAAGCGCCGGCGGCCGATCATGGTTCGCTCGTCTCCTGCGGAATGCGGAAGCGGCCGGTGATCATCGACCGCACCTCGTTGATTGGCCCTGCAAGGACGACCATCAGCAGGTGTACGACGATGAATGCAAGGATCAGCATTGCCGAGATGAAGTGGATGGACCGTGCCGACTGGCGCCCCTGAAACAGCACCAAAAGCCAGGGCCAGGCCGCATCCATTGCAGGCGACATCGCAAGGCCCGTCAGTACCATCAGCGGCAGCAGCAGGAAGATGACGCCGACGTAGCTCAACTTCTGGAGGATGTTGTAGCGCAGGGCCGCTTCGCCCTTTGGAAACCTCAGGCGCGCATGCTCGCTGACGTCATGCCAGATGTGGCTCGGCCGGATCTCGTCCTTGCCGGGCGCAAGATCGCGCTGGGCGTGGCGATTGATGAAGCTTGTGATGAGGAACAGGATCAGTCCCAGGACAAGGAGCCAGGCGAAGGCCAGGTGCCAGCGCCGGGCGGCCGCAAGGTTGTAGGTCGAGGGAATGGTCGCCCAGCCGGGTATCGGGCGGCCGCGGAACGTCAGCCAGGGATGGTCGAAGTTCGCCCCGTAGGCGCCCCAGTAGAGGTGCGGATGGGCATTGAAGATCATGAGGCCGCTCATCAACATCACGAACACGACGAGGGCATTCACCCAGTGCCAGAGGCGCGTCGGGAGGCGGTGACGATAGGCGATGAGGCGCGGCGCCTCCTCAGGAGGCTCTGCCATGATCGGCTCATCGATGACCGCTCTGTCATCCATCGGCGCCAATTTCCTTAGCCGAGGAAAGCGCGTCCGTCAGCGACCTTCATTCAGGATGTTTCAGATTGTCGCTTGGCGGGCGCGCCCGCCCTAGCGGAAATTGTCGGCGTAGGCCTGGAGCTTCAGCTTCACGGGCGTTGCAGCAAGGATGTGGAAGCCAAATCCCCGCTTTTCGCAGTAGGCAATCGCCGCTTCCTTGGTTTCGAAGAACATCCGGACCTGCGGGTTCGTATCCCCGGAACCGTTCCAGCCGGTGAGGGGATCGGGGCGAAGCGGCTCGTTGCGCTCGAACTCGAGGAGCCAGCGCCCGGCATTGGCCTTCCCCGACTGGGTGGTCTTGCGCTCGAGCTCCGAGATGCGGGCGATCGTCATGCTCTTCGACGTGGCAAAGTGCGGCGGCCGAATCAACCCTTCGAGGCCCGCTTGGACTTGAGCGTCGGTGCCGCGCTGGCGGGATCCTCGGGCCATGGGTGCCGGGGATAGCGCCCGCGCATATCCTTGACGACGTCCCGCCAGCTCCCCGCCCAGAAGCCTGGCAGGTCCCTGGTCGTCTGGATCGGGCGGCCGGCAGGCGAGGTGATTGCAAGGACGAGCGGCACCGATCCTACCATCGGGTGCTCGGAAAGCCCGAACAGGGCCTGGGCCCGGACCTCGACGGTGGGGCCTGCCGGCGCTGAATAATCGATCGCGTGCCGGCTTCCCGCCGGGCTCGCGAATTCAGGAGGCGCCAGCCGATCGATCGCCCGAAGGCCATTATAGCCGAGGAGCTGCTCGAGTGCCGAAGCGAGCGCCGCCGAATTGATGTCGCCAAGGCGGCGCTTCTCCGAAATAAGCGGCGCCAGCCATTCATCGGCGCGCCCGAGGAGCTCGCGATCATCGAGCGAAGCGATCCCGAGATCCAAGCGATGGGCAAATGCCGAGCGATCACGAAGCTGCCTTGCTTTCTCGTTCCAGGGAAGAAGCTCGAGGCCATGCTCACGCACGCCCTCGATCAGCGCCTGTTCGATCGCTTTGGCGTCGGGCCTCGGATCGGGGCCGCTCGACAGGCGAATTGCGCCAAGTCGCCGGCTCCGCGTCGGAGTGACGGCGCCGGTCCCGGGATCAAAATCGCCGTCATGCCGGGTCTCGACCCTGTCGGCGAAGAGCTCGAGAACGGTCTCTTCGTCGATTGCGGCGGCCGAGAGAATGCGCGCGCCCGAGGCGTGGCCGGCGACCTCGCCGACGGCGAGCCACCGGCTCCCTGCCAAGGAGGAACCAGGATCAAGCCTGAAACCGCGGCCGCCTACCGATTGCCATGTTTCGCCCGAAGGATCGCGGCGGCGCGAGACCCGGTCGGGAAAGGCGAGTGCAAGCGCCCTTGCAAGATCGCGCTCCTGGACATGCCGATCCTCGATCTTGGCTCTTTTGCACCATGCCGCGGCGAGCTTTCGCGCTGCATCGGAGCGAGGGGACCTGTCGGTCCGCCAGCGCCGCCATCTCGTTTCAAGGTCAGGATCGTTCCCGCCGAGGCCGCGCTCGGTCAGCAAGATCGCGATGTCTGCAGCGGCAGCGCCAAAGCCCAGGTCCCGCGCATCAAGAAGCATGTGCGCAAGGCGCGGCTCAAGCGGCAGGGCGGCGATCGCTCTCCCGTGACCCGTGACCCGGCCCTCTTCATCGATCGCCCCGATCCTCTGGAGGCGTTTTCGGGCTTCATCGAGCGCGGGGGGAGGGGGTGCATCGAGGAACGGAAGGCGGCCTGGATCAGCTTCGCCCCATAGAAGCGAGGTGAGCACCAGGCTCGAGAGGTCCGCTTCGAGGATCTCGGGCGGATCGTGCGCCGGAAGGGAAGCGGTCGCCACTTCCTCCCACAGCCGGATCGCAGTTCCGGGCGCCTGCCGCGCGGCGCGGCCCGCGCGCTGCGTAACCGCCGCGCGGCTCGCGCGCTCGGTTACGAGCCGCGTAATGCCTGCGCCCCGATCGTAGCGCGGGCGCCTTGCAAGCCCGCTGTCGATGACAATGCGGACGTCTTCCAGGGTCACGCTCGTCTCGGCGATGCTCGTTGCAAGGACGAGCTTGCGCTTGCCCGGAGGCGGTGCAGAAAGGGCCTTGCGCTGGGCAGCAGGCTCGATCCCGCCATGGAGCTTGTGAAGCTCGACGTCGTGGGCAAGCGTGCCGAGCGCCTCGGCCGTCCGCTCGATCTCCGCGACGCCCGGCAGAAAGGCGAGAAGTGACCCCTCATGAGCCTGGAGCGCCGCGCGGATCGCGGACGCGACCTGCGGCTCGATCCTCGCCCTTGCATCACGGCCGGCGTAGGAGATTTCGAGGGGAAAGCTCTTTCCCTCGCTGACGATCGTCGGGGGATTTTGAAGAAGACCCGTAAAGCGCCCGACATCGAGCGTCGCCGACATTGCAAGGATCCGGAGATCCTGCCGGAGGGCGCTCGCCGCATCGAGCGCAAGGGCAAGCGCCAGATCATTGTCGAGGCTTCGCTCGTGCACTTCGTCGAAGAGGACGGCCGAGACGCCTTTCAGCTCCGGGTCGGCCTGGATACGCGAGAGGAAGACGCCGTGGGTCATTGCAATGATGCGGGTTTCCTTGCCGATCCTGCTGTCGAGCCTCGTTGCATAGCCGATAGTCTCGCCAGCCTTTTCGCCGCGTTCGAGGCTCATGAACTCGGCTGCGGCGCGTGCCGCCAGGCGGCGGGGAACAAGAAGCAGGATCTCGCCGCTGCACCATGGTTGATCAAGGAGAGCAGGGGCGACCCTCGTCGTCTTGCCCGCGCCTGGAGGCGCAATGAGCAGCGCCCGGCTGCTCCCCTCGAGGGCAGCAAGCAGATCCTGCAGGACGTCGTCGATCGGGAGGCGCATCACGCCTCCATCCGTAGCGGTGCTAATAGGCCCGGGCGACGGCGAATTCGGCAGCTTCGGTCATGGCGGACTTCGCCTTGCTCGCAGGGAACATGGCAAGAGCATCGATCGCGCGCCGGCCATATTGGCGCGCCCGCTCGATGGTGTCGGCAAGCGCATCGCTCTTCTTGAGGAGGGCGATGGCATGCGCGAGATCCTCGTCCGAGACCCGGCTGCCGCCGATGGCGCTCCGCCAGAAGGCCCGCTCCTCGTCATTTCCCCGGGCATAGGCAAGGATCACCGGCAGGGTCATCTTGCCGTCGCGGAAATCATCGCCGACGCCCTTGCCCATGGTCGCTGTATCCGAGGCATAATCGATGACGTCGTCGCTGAGCTGAAAGGCGATCCCTAGGTTCCTGCCGTAGCATTCGAGTGCAAGCTCGGCCGCTTCGCTCGCCTCGGCGACGACGGGCGAGACCCGGCAGGCGGCCGCGAACAGGGCTGCGGTCTTGGCGCTGATGATCTCGAGATACTGGTCTTCGTCCGTGTCGATCTGCCGCTGGGCGGTCAGCTGGTTGACCTCGCCCTCGGCGATGACTGCAGAAGCGTGGCTGAGGATCCTCAGGACCTTGAGGCTCCCATCCTCGACCATGAGCTCGAAGGCCCTGCTGAAGAGGAAGTCGCCCACCAAAACGCTCGCGGGATTGCCCCAGATGAGATTGGCGGTCCGTTTTCCACGCCGCATGCCCGACCCGTCGACGACGTCGTCGTGAAGCAGGGTCGCGGTGTGGATGAACTCGACTGCTGCAGCGAGCTTGTGATGGCGGGTGCCGGGATAGCCGAGCAGGCTTCCGCTCGCGAGCGTCAGCATCGGGCGCATGCGTTTCCCGCCGCCTGCGATGAGGTGGCCGGCAAGTTCGGGGATGAGCGCGACCTTGCTCTGCATGCGCTCGAGGATCACGGCGTTGACGCCGTTCATGTCGGGGGCGACGAGCGCCAGAAGCGGCTCGAGCGTGGGCTCGCGCTTCGCATTTAGAGGAAGGACGGTAGCGGTCACGGCGCCGCCCTAGCCGGACGGCGCCGCTTTTTCAAAGCCGCTTACCAGATGTGGACGCGCTGCTCGGGCGGGAGATAGAGCTTGTCGCCCGGCTGGACGTTGAACGCCTTGTACCAGGCATCGACGTTCCGGACGACGCCGTTCACGCGGTACCTGCCGGGGCTATGCTCGTTGGTGATGACCTGCTGGCGCTCGGCATCCTCGCGCTGCTTTTCCTGCCATGCCTGGGCGTAAGCGATGAAGAAGCGCTGGTCGCCCGTAAGGCCGTCGATGACGGGCGGCTGGCCGTGCTTTGCGGTATATTTCTGGTACGCCGCATAGGCTGCCTCGACGCCCGAGAGGTCGCCGATATTTTCGCCCAGCGTCAGCTTGCCGTTGACTGCAAGATCCGGGAACGGCTTGAACCCGTTGTACTGCGCAACCAGTGCATCGGTCCTCGTCGTGAACGACTTGGCCGCTTCCGGGCTCCACCAGTCGCGAAGCTTGCCCTTGGGATCGAACTTGCGCCCTTCATTGTCGAACCCGTGGCCCATTTCGTGGCCAATGACCGCGCCGATCGCGCCATAGTTCACGGCCGGGTCGGCATTGGGATCGAAGAACGGCGGCTGGAGGATCGCTGCGGGGAAGGTGATCTGGTTCGCGAGCGGGTTGTAGTAGGCGTTGATGGTCTGCGGGAACATGCCCCACAGGGTCCTGTCCACGGGCTTGGGAAAGCGCTTGAGGTCGAGCTTCCACTGGAAGTCCGCCGCGCGAAGCTCGTTCCCCAGGGGATCGCCCTTGACGACGTTCATCGAGGAATAGTCGATATACTTGACCGGGTGCCCGATGCGCGGCTCGAACGCAGCGAGCTTTTCGAGCGCGGCCTTGCGGGTCGCCTCGTCCATCCACTTGTTGTTCGAGATGCGGTCGCGATAGGCTTCCTCGAGGTTGCCGATGAGCTCGTGCATCTGCGCTTCCGAAGTCGCCGGGAAGTGGGACTTCACGTAAATCTGTCCGACGCCTTCGCCCAGCGCATTGTTGACGGCCGCAACGCCGCGCTTCCAGCGCTCGCGCTGCGCCTGAACGCCCGACAATTCTTTCGAATAGAAAGCAAAGCGCGCATCGTCGAAGGCTTTGGGAAGAACCGTCGCGTGATCCGAGATGAAGCGGAACGCGAGCCATTCCTTCCAGGTCGAAAGCGGTGCTGAAGCAAGGATCTTGCCGGCGCCCGCGACGGCCGAGGGCTCCGTCACGATCACCGTCTTCGCATTCGCAAGGCCGCCCTTGGCGAGCGTCGCGTTCCAGTCGAACTGGGGGGCGAGCTTGATAAGCTGTGCCCGCGTCATCGGATTGTAGATCTTGTCGATGTCGCGGCGGTCGGCGGCGGTCCACTGGACCTTCGACAGGTCGGTCTCGAGCTTGATGATGCGGTCGGCCGCGCCTTCAGGGTCAGGAAGGCCGGCGAGCTTCTCGATGCTGACGATATAGTTGCGATAGGCAGCGCGGTGCGCCTGCATCTTCGCATTGTCCTCGAGATAATATTCGCGGCTCGGCATGCCGAGGCGCGCCTGTCCGGCGAACACGGCATAGACGTCGGGGTTCTTGAAATTGGGACCGATGCCGACGTCGACCGGGCTTGCGTAGCCCGGCTTGATGAACAGCGAGAGGAGCTGCGCGCGGGTCTTGGCGCCGTTGATCTCGGCAAGATAGGGCTTGAGCGGCGCCGTGCCGGCGGCCTCGATCGCGCCCGTATCCGTGAAGCTCGAGTAATAGTCGCCGATCTGCTGGCCGAGGTGATCGCGGCTCTGGTCGGCTGCGAGCTGCTCGACGATCTGGCGAACGTCGCGCTCGGCACCGTCGGACAGGGTCACGAAGGGACCTGCCGAGGCGCGGTCGGCTGCGATCTGGGTCTTCTTGTCCCAGTCACCGTTCACGAATGCCCAGAAGTCATCGCCGGGCTTTACCGAGCTGTCCATCGCCGAACGGTCGTAACCCCAGTCGCCGTAGAACGGCTTGGCGGCATTCGATGGTGCCGCGACAACGGCAAGAAGGCTCGCGGTGGCGAGCGTCAAGGTCTTGAAACGCATGGAATTTTACCCCTCCGGAGGAACCCGGCCGGATTGCCCTAAACGCAGATTGAATGGCAAGATTTTTCGACAAACGGATGGAACCGGACGACGGAAACCGCCGCCCGGGAGGGGAACGCGCTCAACGCATCTCGGGGGACGCAGGCTCTTGCCCTCGCAAATCGCAGGCGACGGCCTCTTAATTTTCGCGAGCGCGGGCCCCTTAGGCTTACCAGACGTGGACGCGCTGGTCGGGGGGCAGATAGAGCCTGTCGCCAGGCTGCACGTTGAACGCCTTGTACCAGGCATCGACGTTTCGGACGACGCCGTTGACGCGGTACTTGGCAGGGCTGTGCTCGTTGGTGAGGAGCTGCGCTCGAAGCGCCCCTTCGCGCTGCTTGGTCTCCCAGCTGTAGCCATAAGCAATGAAGAAGCGCTGGTCGCCCGTCAGTCCGTCGATGACGGGCGGCTCGCCATGCTCGGCAACATATTTACGATAGGCTGCATAAGCGACTTCAAGCCCGCCAAGGTCGCCCAGGTTCTCGCCGAGGGTCAGCTGTCCCTTGATATGAACCCCGGGGATGGGCTCGTAGCTGTTGTACTGCGCGACGAGCCTGTCGGCATGACCGGTGTAGAGCTTCGCGGTCGCGGGCGACCACCAGTCGGCAAGCCGGCCATGGGCGTCGAACTTCCTGCCCTGGTCGTCAAAGCCATGACCGATCTCGTGGCCGATCGTCGCACCGATGCTTCCGTAATTGGAAGCAGCATCGGCACTGGGATCGAAATAGGGCGGCTGCAGGATCGCGGCCGGGAAAGTGATCTGGTTCTGGGTCGGATCGTAATAGGCGTTGTTGGTCTGGGGCAGCATGTCCCAGAGGCTCCGGTCGACGGGCCTCGGATAACGCGAGAGCAATAGCTTCCACTGGAAGTCGTCCGACCGGATGGCATTTCCAAGAAGGTCTCCGCGGTCCACGACCAGCGATGAATAGTCGATATATTTTGGCGGATGGCCGATCCTTGGATCGAAGGTCGCGAGCTTCTGGAGCGCCTTGGCTTTGGTCGGCGCGTCCATCCATGCTGCATTCTCGATCTTGGTCTTGAGCGCTCCAAGGATGTTCCCGATGAGCTCGTGCATCTGGCGGTCGCTCTCAGCCGGATAGTGCCGCTGGACGTAGATCTGGCCGACACCTTCGCCGAGCGCCTCGTCCAGCATGTCGATGCCGCGCTTCCACCGCGCCCGCTGTGCTGGAACGTCGCGGAGCGTTTTTGAATAGAAGTCGAACTTCGCCTCGTCGAAGGCCTTCGGAAGATACTGGGCATTGGCGCTGATGAAGTGAAAGGCGGTCCAGTCCTTCCAGGTCGAGAGCGGGACCGATGCAAAGAGGCGGCCTTCGCCCTGGACCGCGCTCTTCTCGGAAACGACGATCTTCTTGGCAGTGCCAAGGCCGAGCTTTTTCAGGGCCCGGTCCCAGTCGAGCTGGGGCGCAAAGGCGCGAAGCTGCGCCCTCGTCATCGGATTATAGGCCTTGTCGACGTCGCGGCTCTGCTCGGGCGTCCAGTGGAGCTTTGCGATCTTGGTCTCGAGCGCGATGATGCGATCGGCGCGCGCTTGCGCATCGCTGATCCCCGCCAGCTGCTCGATGGTGACGATATAGGCGCGGTAGGCCTTCCGGTAGGCGTCGTACTTCTCGCCTTTCAGAAGATAATAGTCGCGGTTTGGGAGCCCGAGGCCACTTTGGGAGACATAGGCCGAGTAACGCGTGGGGTTCTTGAGATCGGGATAGATGCTGACCTCGACCGGCGATTCAAAACCGGGCTCGGTAAAGAGGTCGACGAGGTCGCCCCGGGTCTTCACCGCCTCGATCCGCTTCAGATAGGGTTCGATCGGCCGGGTGCCGAGCTTCTCGACGCCCGCTTCGTCCATCCAGCTCGCGTAGAGATCGCCGATCTGCTGACCAAGCTTTCCGTTCGCCGAGGGATCCTTGGCCATGTCCTCGACGATTGCCCGGACGTCGCGCTCGATCTGGTCATTGAGCACCGAATCGATGCCGACGAACGTGCGGTCGGGCGCAATGTCGGTCTTCTTCGCCCAGGTGCCGTTCACATAATCGAAGAAGTCGTCGCCGGGCTTGACGCCGCGGTCCATCGCGGCAGCGTCATAACCCCAGGTTCCGTAGACGGGCTTTGCTGCACCAAGGGGGGCAGGGGCGATCGCTGCAAGGCTTACGCCGATAAGCGCCAAGACCTTGAACTTCATGGACATTCTCCCTCCCCGCAAGACGAAGAACACTCATGCACCGGCGTCTGGCTCCAAGTCAAAACGGCCTTCGACGAAGTGGCGGCTCTTCTAGCCCGAGGGAAGGGTGAGCCTTGCAAGTAGGCCCCCCAGATCCTCGCTTTCCTCGAGGTGGACGTCTCCCCCGTAGATTTCGGCGACGTCGCGGACGATTGCGAGCCCGAGACCGGTTCCTGGCTTCCCGGTCGTGTCGAGCCTTGCGCCCCTCGTGAAGAGCTCCCCGCGGCGCTCCTTGGGGATCCCCGGCCCATCGTCCTCGACCAGGACATCGACCTTCTCGTTCCTGGGCTCGACCGTCACGAACACGCGTCCGCCGCCGTATTTGGCGGCATTTTCGACGAGGTTGCCGAGCATTTCGTCAAGGTCCTGCCGCTCGACGCGAACCTGCGCCTGGTGATCGCCTGCAATATCGATGGTGACGCCCTCGTGGAGACGGTCGACTGCGCGCTGGACGGCTTCGAGGCTCTCCCAGACGCGGGTGCGCGACTGCGCTGCAGCGCGCCTTCCGATGGCGCGCGCGCGGGCGAGGTGGTGATCAACCTGGCGGCGCATCACGAGCGCTTCGCGGCAGACGGTGTCGGCAAGGTCGGGCGCTCTTGCCGTTGCGGCATTGGTGATGACGGTGAGCGGGGTCTTCAAGGCGTGTGCAAGGTTTCCGGCATGCCGGCGGGCTTCCTCGGCCTGCGCCTCGCTATGCGCGAGGAGCTGGTTGATCTCCTCGGTGAGGGGCCGGATTTCGCTCGGGAAATCGCCGCTGACCCGGGTCTTGTCCCCTGAGCGGATGTCCGCGACCTCGTTGGCGACGCGCCTCAGCGGCCAAAGGCCATAGAAAGTCTGAAGCGCAGCAAGGACAAGGAGGCCAAGGCCGAGCGCTCCGAAGCTCCAGACGAGGGTCGATCGCAGGCGCCGGATCTGGTCGTCGATCGTCTCGCGCGACTGGGCAACCTGGAACCGCCAGCGGACCGGTGAACCCGGGAGGATCGCGTCGCGTTCGGCGATGCGGATCGGCTCGGAATGATCGCGCGAGGAAAATTCATCGCTGTTGTAGAGATGCGGCTTCACGTCGTGGTGGGTATCGACGACCTGGAGACGCCGGTCCCATAACGAGCGCGAGGCAAAGGTTTCAGCGCCTGAACCGCTGATCTGGAAATAGAGACCGGAATAGGGCTCGACGAAGCGCTGGTCTGCAGGTGCGCGGCTGAAGCGCACCTCGCCGTCGGGGCCGATCTCCGATGAAGCGATCATCGAATTGAGGACGAAGACGAGCTGGGTGTCGAAGCTCTCGACGATCGAGCGCGAAAGCACGCGGTCGAGTGCAAAGCCGCCGATGAGAAGGAGCGCTGCGATCCAGATCGCGGCGACGCCGATCATGCGCCGGGTCAGCGAGCCGATGCGCCTAGGAGCGCCGCGGCTAGTGGGACGTTCGTCCGCCGCCGCGGCGGAAGCCGCGGGGGCCTCCAGGTTCAACTGGCCGGTTCCTCCAGGCTGTAGCCGAGGCCGCGAATGGTGGTGATGACGTCAGGCCCGAGCTTTTTCCTGATGCGGGTCACGAACACCTCGATGGTATTGGAATCGCGGTCGAAGTCCTGGTCGTAGATATGCTCGATGAGTTCGGTCCGGCTGACGACCTTGCCCTTGTGGTGCATGAGATAGGAGAGAAGCTTATATTCCTGGGCGGTGAGCTTTACGGGTTCGCCCGCCTTGGTGACCTTGCCCGAGCGCGTATCGAGCCGGATGTCGCCTGCGATGAGTTCGCTCGAGGCATTTCCCGACGAGCGGCGGATGAGCGCCCTCAGTCTCGCGATCAGCTCTTCGGTCTGGAACGGCTTTGCAAGATAATCGTCGGCGCCGGCATCAAGGCCGGCGACCTTGTCCGACCAGCTGTCGCGGGCGGTGAGGACGAGGACCGGCATCTTTCTCGCTTCCCGCCGCCACCGGTCGAGAACGGTGAGGCCGTCGACTTCGGGAAGGCCAAGATCGAGGATGACGGCGTCATAGTTTTCGGTTGAGCCAAGATAATGGCCGTCCTCGCCGTCGGTCGCGAGATCGACGGCGTAGCCTGCGCCTTCGAGGGTCGAGCGCAGCTGGCGCCCGAGATTGGGTTCGTCTTCGACGATCAGGACACGCATCGATGCTCCCCGGAGCTGTTCATCTTCGCGCCGTCAACCCGTGTTGCGACGAGAAGTTGCTTTAACGAAACAACTGGGAATGGGCGATGAAATGTCAATCAGGGATCAGCGATCGCGCGAACGCCGCAGGACCCGGCCCTGCCCGTCGACGTCGACCCAGATGACGCGCCCGTTCTGCATGAACTTGAAGCGGTAGGTGTCGCCATTGAGCTCGGGGCCGAGATAATCGGCGCCGCCCATCATCGGCATGACGCGCCGTTCAAGTTCGGGAAGGGGCATCGACCGGCCCTGGCGGGTCGCTTCCCATGCGCGCTCCTGTTCACGCAAGGGTCCTATGGACTGCTGCATCCTCGGACCGCGCGGCCCATCGGCCAGCGCAGGAGCGCTGGTGAGGCCAGCCGCAATTGCGGCGGCTGCAAGGAGAATACGCAACACTTTCATGGACGACTCTTTTTGTTCACGGCCCTTCTAACACCACGCATTGAATAGGCTATGAATACCGCTGAACGGCACTGTTCAGACTTAGAGGGAAAAAGTCCCGGCTTCAGTAGCGCGTTTTCCTTGGCTAGGGCGCCCCGATGGCAGCGCCGATCCTCACTTACGAAGACCTTGGGCTCATTCAGGGCGAAGGCTGGCTTTTCCGCGAGCTCAGCCTCTACATCGGCGAGCGGGACCGACTGGCGCTCATCGGCCGCAACGGTGCAGGCAAGACGACGCTGCTCAAGTGCCTAGCCGGCCTCATCGACCCCGACGAAGGCAAGCGCACCATCGTTCCTGGAACGCAGGTCGTGCTCTTGGAGCAGGACCCGAGGATGGAGGGGTTCGCAACGCTCGAGGACTGGGTGCTGGGCGGCGACAAGCCGCCGCAGGCCCACGAAGCGGCGGCCATCGCCGACCAGCTCGGCATCGATCTTGATCGTCCCACCGCAACCGCGAGCGGGGGAGAGCGGCGCCGGGCCGCGATCACTCGGGCGCTTGCGCAGAACCCCGACGTCCTTCTCCTCGACGAGCCGACCAACCATCTCGACCTTGGCGCGATCGAGTGGCTCGAGGAATGGCTCAAGCGCTTCACCGGCGCATTCATCGTCATCAGCCATGACCGGACCTTTTTGAACCGCCTCACGAGAAGCTGCATCTGGCTCGACCGTGGCGAACTTCGCCGTGCCGAGATCGGCTTTGGCGGGTTCGAGGCCTGGACGGAGCGCGTCTATGAAGAAGAGGCGCGCGCGGCCGAGAAGCTCGATGCCAAGCTCAAGATCGAACTTCACTGGCTGCAGCGCGGCGTTACCGCCCGGCGGCGCCGCAACCAGGGACGCCTTGCAAAGCTTCACGAGATGCGCGCGCAGCGCGCGGCGATGCTGGGCCCGACGGGCTCGGCAAAGCTGGCGCTCGCCAAGGACGACGTCCGTTCGAAAACGGTCATCGAGGCTCACGAAGTCAGCAAAAGTTACGGCGAGCGGCAGATCATCCGTGATTTCTCGCTTCGTATCCAGCGCGGCGACCGGATCGGCATTGTCGGGCCCAACGGGACGGGAAAAACCACGCTCCTCAAACTCCTTACCGGCGAACTTGCCCCCGACGAGGGACAGGTCACCCGGGCAAAGACGTTGAGCGGTATCGTCATCGACCAGCAGCGAAAGCTGATGGAGCCGCAGCGGCGGGTGAAGGACGTCCTTGCCAATGGCGGGGACTGGATCGACGTCCGCGGCTCCAAGAAGCACATCAAGGGCTATCTCAAGGAATTCCTGTTCGATCCGGCGCTGACCGAGGCTCCCGTCGGGTCCCTCTCGGGAGGCGAGCGCTCGCGCCTCCTCCTCGCGCGCGAGTTTGCCCGCGAGGCAAACCTCCTGGTGCTCGACGAGCCCACCAACGACCTTGACCTTGAGACGCTCGACCTCCTCCAGGAAGTCATTGCCGACTATGACGGCACGGTATTGATCGTCAGCCACGACCGCGACTTCCTCGACCGGACGGTGACGATTACGCTCGGCCTCGATGGTTCGGGGCGGATCGATATCGTCGCCGGCGGCTACGAGGACTGGATCCGCAAGCGCTACCAGGCGGTCCGCGCCCCCGCCAAAAGCGCGCCGCGTCCAGCCTCAAGGCAAGAGCAGGCAGCTCCAGGGGCGCCGCAGGCAGGAAGGAAACTCAGCTACAAGGACCAGCGCGACTATGATCGGCTGCCGGGCGAGATCGAGCGCCTCGAGGCGCTGGTCGCTGCCGACGAGGAAGCGCTTGGGGACGCCGATCTCTACGCCAGAGATCCCGCGCTCTTCGCCTCGCTCACCGAGCGGATCGCCCGCAACCGCGCGGAGATCGAGGCCGCCGAGTTCCGGTGGCTCGAGGTTGCCGAGATGGCCGAAGCCCTGACCCGCTAGCGCTTGCGGCTCAGGCGATCGCCGCCGTCCGCTCGCGCACGCGCCGCTCGAGGATGCTGAGCGGCATCGCGCCTTCGCGAAGCACCTCGTGGAAGCGCTTGAGGTCGAACTTCGCGCCAAGGGTCTTTTGCGCTTCGGCGCGGGCCCTCGTCCAGGCGGTGTGGCCGACCTTGTAGCTGCAGGCCTGGCCGATCATCGTACAATAGCGCTCCACTTCGCGCTGCGAGCGCGGCCGTGCATATCCGGTCGTCCGCACCATGTAGTCGGTTGCCTGCTCGCGGCTCCACCGCTTGGAATGAAGGCCGGTATCAACGACAAGGCGCGCTGCGCGGAACAGGAATGACTGGAGAAAGCCCGCGCGCCCGAACGGATCGTTGGCATAGACGCCAAGCTCGTCCGCGAGCTGTTCGGCATAGAGCGCCCAGCCTTCCGAATAAGCCGAGAAGAAGCCGAGCTTCCTCAAGGTCGGGATGTCCTTCGATTCCTGCGAGATGCTGATCTGGAGGTGATGGCCCGGTACGCCCTCGTGGTAGCAGAGCGTCGGGAGCGTGTAGCGCGGCCAGTCGCCAAGGTCCTTGAGGTTGATGAAGTAGATCGCAGGGCGTGAGCCATCGAGCGCTGCGCGTCGGTAATAGCCGTTCGAAGCGCCGTCCTGGATTTCGGGCGGCACGCGCCGGATCTCGAGCGGTGCAGTCGGAAGCGTCGCAAAGGCGTTCGGGAGCCTTGCGTAGATGTCCTTGATGACGGCGTTGAGATGGGCAAGGAGCTCCGATCTTGCCGCGTCCGTGTCGGGCCAGGCCTGCGTCGGCGCCTTGCCGAGCGCTGCAAGGCGTTCTCCGACACTGCCCGTCGAATAGCCCTGGCCTTTCAGGATCCTGTCGAGCTCTGCCGAGATCTCGGCGACCTGGCTTAAGCCCATCTGATGGACCTCGGCGGGCGTATAATTGGTGGTCGTCGCTTCCTTGAGCGCCTCGGCGTAGATCGCCTCGCCGTCATTGAGGCGCCAGGCACCGTCGCCCGGGCGGCTGGTGGGCTTTAGTTGCTCCATCGCTGCCATCTGCCGGTCGAGCGCCGGGTAGACGGATTTTGCAACGATGTCGGTCGCGCGCCGCTGCCAGTCGCCGGCAATCCCCTTGGCCGCGGTGCGCTTGACGATGGAATCGACCATCGAGCTTCGTTCTGCGGGGACGTCCCGGAGCTTGCGCATCTGGCCGAGCGCAAGCTCGATCGACCAGGCCGGCGCCAGGTACCCGCGCGCTGCCTGCGCCCGCTGCTCGGCCGTGTCGTTGTCGAGAACGGTTCCGAACTGGCTGAGACGCGAGAGATAGGCTTCGGCGTCAGGGGCATTGTCGATGGTGTGGCTGGTATTGAGGAAATCGGGCGTGTCGAAATAGGCGCCCCCCTGCTGCGTTATCGGATAGGGGCGCTGCGCTGAATCGATGTCCCAGCGCGAGGCCGCAACGGTCGAGGTCTCGAGCGAATAGAGAACGACCTCGCGGTTGAGCCTGGCGGCATCGGAAAGGCTTGCGGGGCTTACCGCGTTGAGCCTGGCAATGGCGCGCCGGTTTCGAGCCAGCTCCTTGCGCCGCTGGACGGGCGCGGGATCCGTGTCGAACCTCGACTTGAGCGCTGCGTTCGGGCCCTTGTCGAGGCCGAGCGAGGACGCGAGGTCGGGGGAATTGCGCACCCGCTCCTGGAAAATGTCCTCGAAGAGGGTGTTGAGCCTGGCATCTCCGGCGCCTGCCCTGGCGGTGACGGCGGCGAAAGCCGGAACCTTAGTGACGGGAAGAAGGGCAACGGTCGTGGAGGCGGCAAGGAACGAGCGACGGTCCATTGAAGGATAACCCCATGGCTTTGCGGAAAAAAAGGACGGGGAGAACCTAGCGCGCAAAGGCGCGCCCGCAAATCCATTCGTCGAAGCCGCTCCTACGCTTGCAGACGATATTGCTTGAGGAGGTCGTAGAGCGTCGGACGGCTGATCCCGAGGAGCTTGGCTGCGCCCGAGATATTGTTGTCGGTCCGGCTCATCGCCTGGCGGATGGCTTTCCGGTCCGCGACCTCGCGGGCGGCGCGAAGGTTGATCGGGAGGGACCCGTCTTCAGCGGACCTGTTGGCCGGAAGGTCGAGATCGGCCGCGGTCACCGTCTTTCCTTCCGCCATGATGACCGCGCGCTTGATCCGGTTCTCGAGCTCGCGGACGTTGCCGGGCCAGGAATAGGCATCGATCGCGCCGAAGGCATCGGCGCTGAGGCTCTGGACTCCAGGGTTGAGCTCGCGCCCGAACCGGTTGACGAAATGGCGAGCAAGAAGAACGGCATCGCCCGAGCGCTCAGAAAGGGCGGGGATCTTCACCACGATCTCGGCAAGCCGGTAATAGAGATCTTCGCGGAAGCGGCCGTCCGCGGTCATTGCATCAAGATCCTGGTGGGTCGCGCAGACGATCCTCGTGTCGACGGCGATCGGCTGCCGTCCGCCGATGCGCTCGATCACGCGCTCCTGGAGAAAGCGCAGGAGCTTGACCTGGAGCGGCAGCGGGATGTCGCCCACCTCGTCGAGGAACAGGGTTCCGCCTTGAGCAAGCTCGATCTTGCCGACGTTCGACTTGACCGCGCCCGTGAAGGCGCCGCGCTCGTAGCCGAAGAGCTCGGCCTCGAGGAGATTTTCGGGGATTGCGGCGCAGTTGATTGCGATGAACTCGCCCTTGCGGCCGCTCTTTTCGTGCACCGCCCTTGCAAGGAGCTCCTTGCCGGTGCCGCTTGCTCCAAGGAGCATCACGGAAACGTCTGCGGAAGCGACCCGCTCGATGGTCTTTGCGACCTTCAGCATCTCCGGCGCAGCCGTGATGATTGCGCCCAGCATCGTTGCTGCAGAACCGCTTTCGAAATGGCGGTTTTCCTCCTCGATGGCGTGGAGGTGAAAGGCGCGCGCGACGATGAAGCCGAGCTCGTCGATGTCGACGGGCTTCTTGTAGAAATCATAGGCACCCATGCCAACGGCGTGGGTCGCGCTTTCGGACGCGCCATGACCCGTCGCGACGATCACCTTAGTGTCGGGCTTCAATCGGAGGATCTCGCCGAGCGTTGCAAAGCCCTCGTCGGTCCCGTCGGGATCGGGCGGAAGGCCAAGATCAAGAGTCACGACCGCCGGCTCGTGCGCGCGGAGCGCTTCGATCGCGGATGCGCGGTCGCCGGCGCAGATGACCTGGTAGCCGTCATAGGCCCATTTGAGCTGCCGCTGGAGCCCTTCGTCATCCTCGACGACGAGAAGGACCTTGGGGTTGGGGTTGCTCATGCGCTTTTCCTCATTGGTTCGCTAAGGCCCTCTCCGGCGGGGAGAAGAATGGTGAAGCTCGTTCCCCGTCCAAGGCGGCTGTCGACGCTGATCGCGCCGCCCATGGCGGTAATGAGCGAGCGCGCTTCAAAGGCGCCGATCCCGAAGCCGCCGGGCTTGGTCGAGGCAAAGGGCTGGAACAGCCGGTTGCGGACGAAGTCGCCGTCCATTCCGATGCCCTTGTCGGTGATGGTGATGGCGACCTTGTCGCCCTCGGTCGCGACGCGGACGAGGACGGGTTCGCCGCTGCTTGCATCGAGGGCATTCTGAAGGAGGTGTCCAAGCGCCTGTTCGAGCGCTCCTGCATCGACGAGCGCCACGATGCCCGCATCGCCAAGAAGATTGACCTCGCGGCCGCGGCGCTTGGCGGCGATCGCGGCGTTGAGGATGGGACGAAGCGGCTGCGCCTCGATCCTCTGGACGCGGGCTTCAGAGCGCGGGTGAAGCCGCGCGAGGAGATCGTTCATCTTGCCGACCGATGACTGGAGGGTCGCGATCATGTCGGCGCGAAATTCCGGATTGTCGGCATGGCGCTCGGCGTTGCGGGCAACGAGCGAGAGCTGGCTGACGAGATTCTTGATGTCGTGGAGGATGAAGGCGAAGCGCCGGTTGAATTCCTCGAAGCGCTGCGCCTGGCCGAGCGCTTCCTGCCCGAGCGCTTCCGCAAGCGAGCTTGCTGCCTGCGTGCCGGCGGTCCTCAGCAGGTCGAAGTCTTCCCAGTCGAGCTGGCGCCTGTAATCGGGGGGAGCAAGGATGACGAGGCCGACGAGGCGCTGCTGGTGAAGGAGTGGGATGCCGGCCCAGGCCATCGGCTCCTCGAGCAGCCATGAAGGGATTGGAAGCGCCTTGTCGCGGGCGCTCGCCCAGCCTTCGCGAAGCGCTCGGAATTCGAGGACGCGGCCGCTCGTCTCGAGCTCGTTCCAGAATTGAACCGACTGGCCGAGCACGTCCGCGGAGGGAATATTTCCCGGCCAGCTGCTCGCATCGGCAATGTCCATTCCCTTCGCTTCGTTGCCGGCAAGGAGCAGACCTCCCGATGCATCGACGATGTCGGCAAAGGCAGTGACGATCCGTTCGGTAAGGGGCGGTGCGTCGGGCCCGGCGCGGCCAAGGGTCTCGGTGAAGCGCAGCCACTCGGTCCTATAATCGTAGCGATGCTCGAAAAGGTGTTTGGCGAGCTTGACCTTGAACCAGCCCCTCGCGCGGGCACTCGGGATGAGGACCATGGCGCCCACGGTCATGACTGCAAGCGCGCCGATCATGATCGTCGAGGACCAGTCGACGCCGCTTCCGCGAAGCGCGGTCGCAAGGATCGCCATCAGCGCGAAATATGCGCAGATCGCGAGCAGCGAGATCGACTGGAAGGTCGCGGCCCGCGACAGCCGCACCCGCCACATGCCATCGTTGCGGGTGGCAAGAGCAAAGAGGGGCGCTGCAAGAGCAACTGCAAGGCCGCGCCATTCGATCAGCCGCTCGGCGCTTGCCGAGCCAAGGTAGCGCACGGTGTAGAGATTGAGATCGTAGATCCAGATGAGCGCGAGCCCCAGCATTGCAAAGCGGATGTTGGAGCGGCTCGCGGGCGCTGCCTGGCCGTAGAGATTGTGGACGAGGACCAGCGCTCCTGCCGCAGTCGTGATGCGAAGGACGATGCCGGTCTGGGCAATCGCAATGCTCGGACTGAATAGCTGGAGGACTTCGCCGATGAGCTGGAGGCCGATGACGCCCGCGACTGCTGCATAGACGAGTTTCAGACCATGCTCGCGTTCTTCGTCGGCGGCCGACAGGCCGTAGAGAAGGCTGATCCAGAGGAGGTTGCGCGCGCTCTCCGAGAAGGCGAGGACCGGGGTTTCCGGAACGACTGCAGCAAGCCATGCCCAGCAGGCGGTGATCGCGAACGAACCTGCAAGGACGCGCTGCGCCGGGTTCCTTGCCGCTTCGCCAAGGCGCCAGATGAGAAGCGCCGCAAACAGGGCGGCTGCAAGCGCATGGCTCCAGAAGCCGATCAGCGCGTCCATGGCACGCTTCGTGTCAGGTCAGCCGACATGGGAATGACATGTCGCTAAATTTTACAAAGAAGTGGTGAACGCGCAGGGCAGTCTTCGTGCGTTGGGGCCGGGTGCACGAGGCTTTTTTAAAAGAGGCGAGACAAGGATGATCGAGAAACGACCCATGGGGAAGAGCGGCATCGACGTTGCTCCACTTGCGCTCGGCGGGAACGTCTTCGGCTGGACGGCGGACGAGGCAACGAGCTTCCGGGTCCTCGACGCCTTCGTCGACGCCGGCGGAACGATGATCGACAGCGCCGACGTCTATTCGGCATGGGTCGAAGGACACCGGGGCGGTGAAAGCGAGACGGTGATCGGCCGCTGGCTGAAGCGCGACGGCGCCAAGCGCGACAAGGTCGTGATTGCGACCAAGGTCGGCTTTAGCGCGGGGCTTGCTCCAGAAACGATCGAGCCCTCGTGCGATGCCTCCCTGAGGCGCCTCGGCATCGAGACGATCGATCTTTATTACCAGCACAAGGATGATCCCAAGGTGCCGCTCGATGAAAGCCTGCGTGCATTCGAGCGCCTGCGCGAAAAAGGGAAGATCCGTGCGATCGGCCTTTCGAACTTCACGGGCGAGCGCGTCGACGAAGCGATGAAGACTGCTGAGCGGTGCGGCTTTGTCCCTGCCGCTGCCCTCCAGCCGAGATACAATCTCGTCGACCGGTCAGACTATGAGGGATCTCTTCAGTCCGCGGCCAGGCGCCACGGCCTTGCGGTATTTCCTTATTATGGCCTCGCGGCGGGCTTCCTCACCGGAAAGTATCGAAGCAGCGAGGACCTTGGAAAAAGTCCGCGCGGAAAGAGCGCTGCCAAGTATCTCGAGGGCAATGGTCCGCGCGTCCTTAGCGCGCTGGACGAGATTGCCGGCGAGACGGGCGCCTCGCTCGCGACGATCGCGCTCGCCTGGCTGATGGCACAGCCCACGATCACGGTTCCGATCGCAAGCGCGACCAGTGTCGATCAGCTGAAGGACCTGACGGCGGCGATGGCGCTGGAGCTCAGTCCCGACCAGATCCGCCGCCTCGACGAGTCCGAGAAAGCGGCGCGGCCAAAAATACTCGGGCTCGCATAGCAAAGCGGCGGTTCGGACGATCTCCGCGGCGGGCGACTCAAGCACGCCCAGATTGCTGCCAGGGGGGCCGTTCACGTACCGGACGCGGTGCCGGTCTGGCCTTTCTTGAGGATATCGAGCGCGGCAACGGTCATCGCCTCGGTGGCGGTCGAGATGACGGCCTCGGCGTCGGGCGCCCAGAGCGGGCTATGGAGCGCCGGGAGCTTCAGCGTATCGCCCTTTACCGCGTCCCATTTCTCCTTGGGGACGCCGCCCACCCAGAAGATGACGCTCTGCTTGCTCTTGTCGGCAAGCCAGAAGCGGCTGAAATCCTCGGCCGCCATGACGGGCTGCGGCTCGACCACCCGGTCCTTGCCGAAATGACCGGTGAAAAGCGCCGAAAGGCGTGCAGAAAGCTGGTCGGTGTTGAAGGTCGCATCCGCCGAGGGCTGCTCGATCTCCACCGTCGGCATCCTGTCCTCGGGCATGCCCGCAGCGATCGCTTCGCCGCGCGCGATCCTGCTGATCCCGTCGAGGAGCAGCTTGCGGGTTTCGGGCGAATAGCTCCGGACGCTGAGCGCGAGCTTTGCTTCGTCGGGAATGATGTTGCTCTTGGTTCCGGCATGGAAGCTTCCGACCGTCACTACGGCAGGCTCGAGCGGGCTGTTCTCACGGCTCACGAGGGTCTGGAGTGCCATGACGATCCGCGAGGCAAGGACGATCGGGTCCTTGGTGTTCTGGGGATAAGCGCCGTGGCCTCCAAGCCCCTTCACGTTGATGTTCACCGTATCGACGTTTGCAAGCATGTAGCCGGACTTGATCCCGATGACGCCCGCCGGAAGCGTCGCACTGTCATGAAAGGCAAGGAGATAGTCGGGTTTTGGAAACCGGGTGAAGAGCCCGTCGTCCAGCATCGCCTTGGCACCCATCACCCGCTCTTCCCCGGGCTGAAGGATCATGACGAGCGTCCCCGACCACTGGTTCTTCATTGCCGCGAGCCGGCGCCCGGTCGCAAGCCAGGTGGTGATATGGGTGTCATGGCCGCAGGCGTGCATCACCGGGGTATCGGTCCCGTCGGGAAGCTTTCCCATCGCCTTGGAGGCGAAGGGAAGGCCGGTCTGTTCCCTGACTGGCAGCGCATCCATGTCGGCGCGGATGAGGAGAACCGGCCCGGGGCCGTTCTTCATCACTGCAACGAGGCCGGTCTTCCCCACATGCTCGGTGACCTCGAACCCCGCCTTCCTCATCTCGGGCGCAAGTTTCGCGGGCGTGCGCACCTCCGCCATCGAGAGCTCGGGATTGGCATGGAGGTCCCGGTAGAGGTTCATCAGCATCGGCATGTCGCCCTTGATCGCGTCCGAAAGGGCGGCAGCGGCGGCGGGCGAGGCAAGGTTCATCGCGGCAGCAATCAATAGCAATTTCTTCATCAACGCACTCCCTGGGGCAGAGGGACCAGCTCCATAACGTCGAGCCGGGATTCAAAATGGGGCTGCGGCATGATGAGCCGCCAGCGGTTCTGGCCGATCCGCTCGACATAGCCGGCAACGTCGCGCTGCTCGTCCTGGCCGTACTGAAGGGCGCGCCGCTCGTCCTCTAAGACGAGCGTTCCAAGAAAGACCTTGCGAATGGCATCGCCAGGAAAGACGAGCCCAACGTAGCGCTGCGCTCCACTAAGCTTGCCGAGGCGCTGGAGCTGCCGTTCAGCGCGTATCCGGCAGGTCGAGCTGCCGGTTGAAAGGAAATCGGGAGACCCTGGTACCTGCGATCCCAGCTTGATCACGCGGCAGCGGTACATGCCGTCTGGAATTGCCGGTCCGGGAAGCGCCGCGTCGGGGTCGAGGAGAGCGCCCTCGCGGGTGATCTCCGCTGAATGCCCGGACTTGCGCGCCGCAGCGAGCGCGTCCTCGAAGGTCTTGCGCCAGTCCCTGAGGCGCACCCGGTCATTGGGGCTGATGACCTGGTTGTAGGCGACCGTGTAGCGGGCGATGAGCCCGTTCGGCTGCTCGAGCACGTTGCACCCGGAGGCGAGAAGGACCAGTGCGATGAGGAGGGTGCTGCGCATCGAAGGGGCAAGCTTTAAGCGGCGGTCCAACCTCCGTCCATGCTGAGGTTCGATCCGGTGATCGATGCCGCTTCTTGCCGGCAGAGGAACAAGGCGAGGGCAGCCACTTCCTCGGGGGTGACGAAGCGCTTGGTCGGCTGCGCCGCGAGAAGCACGTCGTTCATGACTTCCTCGCGCGTGAGGCCGCGCGTCTTCATCGTATCCGGGATCTGTTTTTCGACCAGCGGCGTCCAGACATAGCCCGGCGAGATGCAGTTGACGGTGATGCCGTCCCGCGCCGTCTCCAGCGCGACGGTCTTGGTGAAGCCCGCAATGCCGTGCTTTGCAGCGACATAGGCGCTCTTGTTGGGCGAGGCGACGAGGCTGTGAGCGCTCGCGGTGTTGATGATCCGGCCCCACTTCTTCTGCTTCATGCCGGGAATTGCGAACCTGCTCGTGTGAAAAGCCGAGGTCAGGTTGATGGCGATGATCGCATCCCATTTCTCAGGGGGAAAGTCCTCGACGGGCGAAACGTGCTGGATGCCGGCATTGTTGACGAGGATATCGGGCCCGCCGAGTTCGTCGGCACAGCGCTTCATCATCCGCTCGATCTCACGAGGCTTCGACATGTCGGCCCCGTCGTGGACGGCGCCAAGTTCCTCGCATTCACGCTCGATCTCGGCAGGGTCCCCGAAGCCGTTGATCATCAACCTCGCACCTTCGCTGGCGAGGGCTTTTGCGATCGCGAGGCCGATCCCGGACGTAGAGCCGGTCACCAGCGCGACCTTGCCTTCAAGAACCATTTTTCGAGTCTCCTTGCGCCCGTTCCCTTGCGGGGGCGGGTATGAATTGCAACCGGTCTGCCGCTCCGAGCATTACGGCTGCGGAACTGGAGGGTCAGACATGCGGTTCGGTGACGAGCGCGAGAGCAGTAATTTCGAGGACGTCACCGGAAGGAGCGGGGGCGGCTTCGGCGGCCTTGGCGGCGGGGGACTTGGTTGCCTATTGCCGCTGGTAGCGAGCCGGTTCGGGATCGGCGGCGTCGTCGTCCTCGTCATCGGCTACTTTCTGTTGAGCTCGCTCGGCGGCCTGGGCGGCGGAAGCGGGGGCATCGCTCCTACTTCGCAGCAGGCCGGCCAGTCTCAAGGAACGAGCACGCTCGACCCCAACATCAAGCATTTCTCGCTTCAGGTATTGGCCTCGACCGAAGACGTCTGGGCTCAGCTCCTCAAGCCCAAGAGCATCAGTTACACGCCCACCAAGCTCGTCTTCTATTCGCGCAATTACCCCTCAGGCTGCGGCGCTGCCCAATCGGCGATGGGTCCCTTCTACTGTCCGACCGACAAGAAGATCTATCTCGATACCGAGTTCTTCACCGAGCTCTCTCAGCGTTTCCAGTCGCCGGGCGACTTTGCCCAGGCCTATGTGATCGCGCACGAGGTCGGGCACCACGTCCAGGACCTCATGGGGACGCTCGACCAGGCAAACCATCTCCAGGCGGGTGCAGGCGAGACCCAGGGCAACGCGATCCAGGTCAAGGTCGAGCTCCAGGCCGATTGCTATGCCGGCGTCTGGGCCGCGAACGCCAAGGACCCCGAGGGCCGGCCGGTCATGGAGCAGGGCGATTTCGAGGAAGGAATGCGCGCTGCCGAGGCGATCGGCGACGATACGCTCCAGCGCGAGACGCAAGGCAGTGTCGTTCCCGACAGCTTCACCCACGGTACCTCTGCGCAGCGTCAGGAAGCGCTCCAGCGAGGGTTCAAGAGCGGCGATCCTGCCGTTTGCACCTTCTAGAGCTTGACCAGCATCTTGCCGGTGTTTTCGCCTTTGAAGAGACCGAGGAATGCATCCGGGGTGTTCTCCAGCCCCTCGATTACCGTTTCGTTCGACTTGACCGTGCCGTTTGCGACCCACGGCCCCATCTCGGAATAGAATTCCGCCATGCGCGGGAAATAATCGAACACGATGAAACCCTGGAGGCGGATCCTTGCCCCGATGATGCGCATCGCAAAACGAAGGCTCGTCGGCTCGGCCTTGTTATAGCCCTCGATCATTCCGCAGATCGCGAAGCGCGCATGATTGCGTGCGAGTCCAAGGGCAGCATCGAGATGGTCACCCCCGACATTGTCGAAATAGACGTCGATGCCGCCGTCGGCGGCACTGGCGAGGCTCTTCAATATGGGGCCGGCCCGGTAGTCGATGACTTCGTCGGCTCCCAGCGACCGCACGAACTCGCATTTCGCAGGGCCGCCGGCTGAGCCGATCACTCGCATGCCCTTGGCCTTTGCAATCTGGACCGCGACCGAGCCGACCGCGCCTGCAGCTGCCGAAACGAAGACGACGTCGCCTTGCTTGGCCTGGGCGGCATCTAGGAGACCGAAATAGGCGGTCAGCCCGGTAACTCCAAGGACGCCGAGGAACAGCTGGGGCGGGGCGCCGAGCTCGGGAAGTTTCTGAGCGAGGCGCCCGGGAACCACGGCCTCGTCCCTCCAGCCGTTCATGTGCTGGACGAGGTCGCCGGCTTTGAGGCCCTCGACCCTGCTCTCGACGACCTCGCCGATGGCGCCCCCTTCGAGCGGCGCACCCACTTCAAAGGCAGGTACGTAGCTTTTGACGTCGTTCATCCGGCCGCGCATGTAGGGGTCGACCGAAAGCCAGAGGTTTCGGACGCGTACCTGCCCTTCGCCAAGCTGCGGAAGCTCCAACTCCTTGAGCTCGAAATTGTCGGCTGTGGGCATGCCTCTCGGACGGCTCTTGAGATGCCAGGCGCGCGCCATTCCTTGTCTCCTCTTTGGAATGCCGCCTTAGGATCTGCGGCGCGTGCACGAAAGACCCGGCCAGGAAGGGGACGGCCCGGCCGGGTCTCGTGACAGCCTCCGCTGGTCGGAGGCTCAGCTTTCTACCGTATTAGCGGTAGGTGCCCTCAAAACTTCGATCGAGCATGCGCGGGCCCATCTCTCCCTGGTCGTCTCGCTCGAACAACGCGCGGCTTCGACTTTCGTCGCGCCAGCGGTCTCGTGCCTGATCGGCCGAGCAATCGAGGATCACGCGGTCGCCCTCGATCCGGTCGATGTCCGAGCAGCTCAGCGAATGGTGCGCGCCGCCGCTGTCGGGATCGGACCTGGCGAGGATCAGGCGATCACCCGCGACCTTGTCGACCTTGCCGACGTGCTTGTCGTCGCTTCCGACCACTTCCATGTGCTCGCGAACCTGTGCCAGGATCCCGCGCTTCTGCTGCCGGCGCTCGCGCCAGCTGCCGAAGTCGTTCTCGAACCTCGACTGGTTCTCGCTTCTATAGGCATCATAGTCGCGGTCGAGCTCGTCCATGTGGCGCCGGCGCCAACTGTCGTAATGCGGATCTTCGTGGCGCGAGCGGTCGGACCTGTCGGACGTGCCCGCGCGGCTCGTTTCGCGATATTCATCGCGCCCCCAGGGCGTGTCGGAGCGGTCGCCGCCGCGATCATATTCACCTCCGCCGCGATCCCTGCGCCCGCTGCCGGAGAAGCGGTCGGAACGGCCGTAATCGCCGGTTATCGGCCGATAGCGGTCATTCTCTTCCCAGCTGCGATCGCGGTCGCGTCCGCTGGAGAGCTCGCGCCGCCAGTCCGGGTTATAGTCGTCCTCGCTGAAGCCGCCGCGCTCGTTCAAGCCGCGTGTTTCATACCAGTTGCGGTCCTGTCTGTCGTGGTCCCGCTCGCGCCTGTATCCGCGGTCATAGTCGCGCTCGCGGCCGCTGAAGCGGCCGCGCTCGCGCGGATCGCGATCATCTCTCATCTGGTCCTGGTTCCGGCGTCGCTCGGCATCATTGTCGCCGAACCATGAAGCGACTTCATCGCTCGCCCGGTCCCAGAAGCCGCGTTCGTCGCGCCGCCCGCGACTGTCACCGCGCCATCCGCGCTCACCTTGTGAAAATCGGTCCTCGGACCATCGTGAATGCTCATCGCGCGGCCTGTCGCGCGTGTCGAAGCGGTCAAATGCCATCTTGTCTCTCCCAGCAGTACAGGGCCAGCTCGGCGCCGGCCGGAATCCACAAGAAGAAACGATCTTGGCTTCAATGCCGTTCCGAAGGGACAAGCATCCCAAACCATCCAAATCGGTGGGCCGACGCTATGACGGGACAGGCGATTGCAAGGGGTAAAAATCGCGGCTAGTGAGCCGCTTCCCAAGCGGTCCGACCCCATCGGACCGGCTTCCTGGCTGGAGGCTCGGGGCTGTAGCTCAGATGGGAGAGCGCTGCAATCGCACTGCAGAGGTCAGGGGTTCGATTCCCCTCAGCTCCACCAGCCAAATCAAGGACTTAGCTGAAAATCTCAGCCGTCGTACGGAAAAAACACGGAAAACAACTATGGCCGACCGGAAGCACTACGTCTCGCCATCGATCGCTGAAACGGCGTTCAACTGTCCGCATTGCGGAGCATTGACGTCCCAGACGTGGTTCAACCTGCATGCGGATAGATTGGACGACAAGCCCCTGCGACTCATCGGCGTCGATCTGCAGGAAGAAATGCTGGAGGACTTTGAGAGCGAGGAAGAAAAGAGAGAAGGTCGCAAATTATTCGAGCGATTGAGCGCCGGCACTCCATTCCTCGAAAGGCGAGAGAGCTCGACTCATGTTTATTGGGACTTCCACAACGCGAATGTTGCGCGCTGCTTTCACTGCGATCGCGTGAGCGTCTGGCTCGGGAATGACTTGGTTTGGCCGGCCACTGGCGACGCGCCGGAGGCGAACCCTGATTTGTCCGAAGATGTGCGGCTCGACTATGACGAGGCTGGTCGCATCCTCAGCCTCTCGCCACGTGGCGCCGCCGCTCTCCTCCGTCTCGCAATTCAGAAGCTTTGCAAAGAGCTCGGAGGAAACGGCAAGACCATCGACGAGGACATAGCCGAGCTGGTGAGGCAAGGTCTGGACGTGCGTGTTCAGCGGGCGCTGGATATCGTTCGGGTGATCGGTAACGAGGCTGTACACCCCGGACAGGTTGACCTGAGGGACGATCGGGCGACCGCGGTAAAGCTGTTCGAGCTCGTCAACATCATTGCCGACAAAATGATTAGCCAACCGAGAGCGATTGACGCCCTCTATGAGGACCTTCCTGAATCGAAGCGGCAAGCCATCGAGCGGCGAGATGCCACCAAGGGGGAACCGCACCGCTAATCGAGGGCATTGACCGAATTGCCGCCATAGGTGCAGCTGTTCTAGCTCGGCCCATTTGCGGAGGAACAAAGATGCTCCTACCGATCGAGCAACTTTCCATTTCGACGATCGAAAATGTTAGGCCGGGCTGCTTGCTCTGGTCTGTTGGTGGCAGCGAGCGCACGCTGTTCTGGATCCTTGAAAGCGAGGCCTCGCGCGTGGCGCTATTCCTGAGCGGTGACTACACTTGGCAAGGCTTCCGCATAGGTGATGGCGCGCGCTGGCCAGGCGTGCAGATCGGGCCTGTCGAAGTGCGCGTGGACTTAACTTCAGCGCACGACGGAAGAACGGGAGCGCGGGGTAATTTGGTCGCCAGCGAAGGCGCGTTAGTGCTCTTTGTAAAGCTTGACCGAGGCGGGTTTTCTGAGACCGTTCCGGTACGGTTGGCTGATATGAAAACTCTTGAGGTAGGCTCGCTTCATTTCAAGCAATGGACGCTGGGCATGAGCCAAGACGGCAAATGGATCGATCTGGTTACGATCAAAGACGGAGCAATCGGTGGACCGCTCGTGTCGGCGATCTCGTAATACAATCTACCGGAGGGCTGAAGGAGCCGCCCGCCGGTCGCACTCCGGCGGGCTTAAGAGGCTTCAATCGTCGAGGATTCCCTGGCGGTATCGCCTTTCGTCAAACTTGATGAGCGCACAGTTTGAGAATTGCCGGCCCATTGCCTCCATGTCAGCGCGACCCTCCGAAACAAGATAATCAAAACAATGTGAGACGCCAATTTCAATCGCCTGCTGTTCTCCCATCGAGAGCGGCTGCTCAGCCTCGTAAAGGCTGGCAAGATGCATAATTTGAACCGTCATCTCTTCATCAGTTGAGGGAATCTGCCGCAGAAGCAACTTCTGCACCAAAAGGCTTTCGGCGGACAGCTCGCCCATGGCCCGTTCGCAGGCAAAATACGCCTTTGCCGTTCCAGGCTGATCCTTGGGAGGCTGCGCGACATCCACGCGGTCACAGGCGTCCCAAATCTCTTCGTAGCGTTGATGGAGCTGCAAAATGAGGGAGTTGCTGAGTGTACGCGCCTGCGTGAGCGCCGCCAGACGCCGCAGATCGTCAATGATCGCCTGGTAGGAGTTGTCGGAGATGGAAAAACCGGGCGCGGTGCGTTCGTGCATCAGCTCGAGCTTGGTTATGACCGCTGCCAGATCTGGAGCGGGAACATCATCGACGATGTGATCCATCGCGTCGCAATAAGCGTCGATTGCCTCGTCGGAACGTTCGTCGTCGGCGACATCGATCTGATCCGAGATGTTACGAAGCTGCTTGTACCGGGCGATGGCAGCGTTCCAGTCGCTTTTCGGATCAACGTTGTCGGAAATGTCGCGGCTCAGAATAGCTGATTGCATGTTCACGTCCGATTCTCCTTGCAAAGGTGTGTCGGCAGAGTTGCCGGCACGCGGTGGAATGTTCGAGCAAGGATCGGGTTCGGTTGGTCCATCCATTACGCCCTCCGCGCTGACGAGGCGGCTGCAAGCGCCGGAGGCGGAGTTATCGGCCGGTTGTCATTGGCCGCGAGCCGCGGGAACGGTACGATATTCAAAGCCATGATCGTCTCCTTTGTAGACGGTTGTGGTCAGAGCCGGGCGGGAAGGGCCAACTTCCCCTCGGCTCGCTTCTCTGATATCAGAGTTTTAATGACCGGACAAGAAACTTTGATATCAAAGAAACGACGGGGCCCGGCGCCAACTGGTCAGGGCGTTCCTGTCTTGGTTCGCCTCCAGCCCGATCAACTCGCTGCCGTCGACGCGTGGGCCGCGAAGCAAGCGGATGGCCCCAGCCGGCCGGAGGCGATCAGGCGGCTTGTGGGGATGGCGCTCGGAAAGTGATCTCCCCCTAGAATGTTTGGCAAGAAGACCGTCTTTGTCGTGGGCGCGGGGTGTAGCGCAGAGCTCGGCCTGCCAATTGGGAGCGAGCTTCTCGATGCGATGTATAAGACCCTGTCGAACCGCGACAGCCCCAAGTTCGAGCAATTCTACGACGCCTACATACGGTGCGGAATCGACGGAGCGAACGTCAATTTTCCCCTACGGCTGGCCAACTTCAAGGCGGGGCTGCCGACAGCGCCAAGCATAGATCAATACCTCGACTTTCACCGAGAGGACCCGGCCCTGGTGATGCTCGGCAAGTGCGCGCTTGCCACTGAGATCCTGTATGCAGAGGCGGCTTGCGACCTCCGCGAGGAGGCGCTGCAGGTGCTGCTGCCGAATTGGTGGCTGCGCTGGTTATTCCACATGATGATGGACGGAACGCTCCGCGGCAGTCCCGAAAAGCTCTTCACAAACGTCAGCTTCATCTGTTTCAACTATGATCGAATAATCGAAATCTTCTTCCGGCGTGCGGTCCAGGCTCTCTCTCACTGTTCTCCAGCTGACGCTGAAGCGGTCGTCCGCGACAACCTCGTCATTTGGCATCCTTATGGGACAGTTGGAGCTCCCCAATTAGCTGGGCCAGGCATATCGGGAAGCGCGTACGCGTTCTCCGGCAAGAGGATCGAAACCCTCGACGTGCTGGTAGCTGCGAAAGGTCTACGAACGTTCACCGAAGGTGCGGCCGAAACAAAATCCAGAGAGGAGATGACGTCGGCGATGATCAAAGCTCAACAGATTGTCTTCCTGGGCTTCAGCTACCTCGAGGCGAACATGGCGCTGCTACGGACTGCGCCAACGGCGACTCACGCTGGGCAGATCTTCGGGACGGTCTACAAGACGGCGCAGCCAAACGTGCATATTGCTCGTCGGCGCATCATAGAGAACTTAGGATCAGTGCAGACGGGTATCGATCATCGGATCACGTTGGCCGATCTTCCTGCATCTGAGTTCGTTTCGCAGTATGGAGCGGCGCTGCGATCGTGACGACATTCGCAGTCCGTTGCCGGGTGCGCGCGAAGGCCTACGCAACGTCTGATCAAAATTCTGGATCGGAACCGTGCCAGCTCGAGACAACGGCTCATATTCGCCTCCCAAGCCGTCACAAGAGTGCCGCGGCGCATTCCAACCCCGTTCCGAGGCCCATCACAAGGAATGCCCAAGGGTGCTGCAACCCGCTCGCCGCGCAGCTCATCAGTGCCCCGCAGGCGGCTAAAACCTCACGGCGGGTAAGACTTTTTTTACTCACGTGAATTATCTCCCGAAATTGCCGGAAGTGCGCCTCGAATCGGCGCCCCCGATCACGGGAGGTTGTGGGCGTTCAATCGTTGAAGAACGGTCAACGCGGTTTTAGCCGAAAATCAATCTTGGCTTGACCCGGCGAGTGTAGCTCAATGGTAGAGCGGTAGGGTTCCACGCTTCAGACGGGGGTTCGATTCCTTCCACCCGCTCCAATTCGCCAGCACAACGGGAAATTGGGGAGCCTTCCGACCTCACAGACGAGCCGGTACCGACCTTCGCTTCCGTCAACATCGTCTTTGGTTTACCCTCGTTAATGCCGAGTCGTTTAACCGAGAGGAAATGGCTGATGCGCAGGCTGTTTTTGGGCAACTTGGCCGCTTTCCTGTGGACGTCACAGGTCGCCGCTGCGACAATCGTCTATACCCTGGCAGGGACCGGCTCCGGACATCTTGGGGCCCTCAACTTCACCAACGCGGCTTACAGCATCACGGCCACGGGTGACACCGCGAATCTGACGAGCAGCTCCTTCTACTACGCTCTCGACCCGCTGAGCTCCGTATCGATTAACATCGCAGGCATTGGCGATCTGAGCGTCACGGTCCCTCTCCGTTTCGGTGAAGTTCCCAACTCTGGTTTCTTCTTCGGAGATCCGGCCGTGGATATATTGGACGGCTTTTTCACGGTTGGTTTCTTCGTCGATATCAGCCTGCCATTCGGGCCACTGACGTCGCTGACCGCAACCACCGACAATCAGTTCGTCGGTCTGCCAACGCAGGATGGTCTCCTGTCAATGACATCCACATCGAACATCACCTATTCAGCGATCGGCGGGGCAAGCGTTTCCACGTTGCCGGCGTTGCTGCCGCCCGGCAGTCCCATTCCAAACCCACCGATCCCCGAGTGGTATTGCAACGTTCTGGGCGGGTGCGCCGTCGGGAATGTCCCGGAACCTTCGACCTGGGCAATGATGATTCTTGGGCTTGGCGCAATCGGCTTTGCAGTCCGGCGGCGCCGCTGGGCCCAACCCTTGTGCTCGCCGCCGAGCGGATCAAGCGAGGATTGAGCGGCCGCTTACTGCCCGCGCGGCCCGACGGCGCCGCCTTCTGGATGGCAGGAACAGCAGCGGGATCAGCATGTTCCCGTAGCCGGTCGGCGGCGTGTAGGTGAACATGGTCTGGCCGAAGTTGTACGTGGCCTTGTCGCCGGTATCCCCCTGCCAGCCCGCATAGATCGGCGTTCCGATGCCGGTAATGTCGAGGCCGCCCGTTCCCGCCACAGGGTCGCCGTTAAGCCATCCCGTAGAATCGCGTACCCACAGTTTCTTGGCGGTCGCGTCGAGCGCGAAGCCGAGCATCCCGGCAGGAGAGGCTGTCGTTTGGGTCGTGGTGTTGTACCGCAGCGTCGTTCCGAACCAGCCCGCCGCATGGGCGTTGGCCGTCAGCGCCCAATAGGAAGCCGTGAAGCTCGCGCTCGAATCCGCGACGCCAGGGATATTGCTGTCGGCGAAGACGTCCCGGTGGACCTCCCAATAATATTTGCCGCTCGAAACGCTGTGATTGGAGCGGACGCCCTGGATGCCCGAGGCGCTGGTCGTCGCCGTGAGGTTGCCGTTCGACAAGGCGATATTGGCGCCAGACGTGTCCGACGGATTGAGAGTCGCCGGCGCCGGGCCGATCGAATAAGCAATCGTCGTCGCTCGGCTGTTACGGCCCAGCGTCGGCGCCTCGGTCAGGGTGAAGCTGCCGCTGGTGGTGGTGCCAGTTCCATCAAAGGCGATATTGGTGCCGCTGACTGTGAGGCTTGCGGGCTGCCCGCTCGCCGTGAAGTTCGATCCCGACAGCGCCCCAAGGATGCGCGACGAACTGGACGTTCCAATCACGAACGATGATTTGGCGAGCCCGAGGGTGCGCGGGGCCCTTGTGTTAACCGCGTAGCCGGCAAAGAGTTGGGCGCGCGCCAGACGCTGAACGTGCGCTTCCGGATGCGCGATCACATAATTGATGAATGTCGTTTTGTCGGCGTAGCCGAGCGCCGTATAAAGCTGCGCGGCGGTGTAGGCATATGGGAACGTCACGCCAGAATTGGTGGCGTTGCTGCCCGCGGCAGGGTCGTCCCAGACGTTATTGGTATAGAATGGGAAATCCTGCGACGGGACGGCGCCGGAGCCTGAGCTGTGCGTGGCCCCGCTGGTTGACCACAGGTAGACCGTGTTGGCGTTCCAGTCGGCGTAGCTCGGTTGGTTATGATCGGCGACCGTGTTGAACGCGAGGATGCCCGAGGAAGCCGGGTTCCGGCTCCTGATAATGAGGTTGTGGTGCGCTGAGCTTCCAACCCTGCCGTTCGACATCTCGATCGCGATGCCGGTCGGATTGGCGGTGTTGATGTCCGCATCCCCGACAATGGCGTTGTAAGCGACCTCGAGGTCAACTCCGCTCGGCTGGTAGGTATCGTAGTTCGAGCCGCCACCGGCCGCCACCGAAAGCGGATTGTCGATGAAGACGTTCTCGCTGATGGTGGTGTTCGTCCGGAACTGTCCGCCATCGGCGGCGCCATCAATATCGAGATTGCGCCGAAAGATGACGGGCCCAGGGTTCGTTGATTGAACGTAAGCCTGGTGCTTGAAGATGGTCGTACCGCCGGCCGCATACGCGTCGTCCCGGCTCGCGCCCACCTTCCAACCGTTGTGCCAGAAGACGTTGTCCTCAATCGTGACGTTTGACCATCCGTCGAGGAAATTGATGCCTCCCTTGTCGGTGCTGCCGTCCCACGCGCCATAGATCGCGTTGTTTCGGATGATGAAATGGTTGGGGGTGCCGGCAGTCGCCGAGCTCTCATCGGCGGTGAAGCCGGTGTAGGTGAAGATGTTATTTTCGAGCAAGACGTAGGTGGCGCCGTCCACTCCGTTTGGTGTGAACGTGAGAAAAAAGCCGCCGACATTGCCCGGGTTATGGTTGAAGCCCTTGATGACGATATAGTTGATCTGACCGGGGCCTGCGCCGGAGTTGCCGATGATGCCGCCACCGGTGACGACAGGACGTGCACCCCGCTGGTCGCCCCGCCCGTATTTTGCCTCGTTCGTCGGGTCGGCAGGATCGTAGGTCTCAAGAACTGTCGGATAGACAGCACTAAAGCCGCTCTTGCTCGTGAAGTTCGGGATGGGCTCGCTGTATGTTCCGCCCTCAGCGACCAGGACCTGGTCGCCGTTGCCCGAAGTGACGCAAGTGAACGCTGAACCTATCGTCGCCTTCGGGGTCGACGGGCTCTGGGCTGCCGTGCAGTTATTGGTGTTGGAACCGGTACCGGTCTTGACGAAATAGCGGTGCGCCCCGGAGCGCAACGGCAAGCTGGCGAAACCGTTGATGTCGACGCCGTTGCCGATCGAGGTGTCGTAGGTGACAGGCGGATGCGAGCCGGCCGCAGAAAGCATGTGAGTTGCAGCCAGCGTCGGCGCGGTGATCAGGCACAGCAGCAGCGCTGCGATTGCTCGATGAATTCCCATGCCGCCGACAATATGGCGGAGAAGGACGCCGCTGTAGGTTCACTTAGCCGGCCTCAGCGCCAGCCTGCAGGCGGCAGAGGCTGAGGGCGCCAGTGATCCTCAGCTTGCTCGCTTCGTCGATTTTGACGGTTCCAACGGGCGTGAGGCAGGTCCCGGTTTCCTTTTGCGCGAGAAGGGCCTCGACCGCGGCCTGCTTCTGTTCTCTCAGTACCTCGATGGGCACGGCATCAAGAACCCAACCCTCATAGCCGAGCGTTCCGAAATCGGCGTCAGCCGCGGCATCGAGGCTGACCCGTTCGTCCGTGTCAGGGTTCTTCAGAATGATCATGGCGCCGCAATCGTGATGGTGCCGCTGATGGCGTGACTTTGGGTCGTGTTGGTCGAACCGGTTCCGTTGATCCGGCCGACGATCTGCCAATCGTAGGTCGAGCCAGCCGTGCGGCCCGTGTCGTTGATATTGAAGTCGAGAGTTGCCGGGTTGCGGTACACGTGCCCTGTTTCTGGATCAGCCTCGACCGACGACGTGCCCGTCACGACGCTTCCAACGTCGGTCCAGATTGGAGAGCCTGACGTGCCGGTATTGCGCTGCAGCTTGGCCTCGATGTTCCAGCCGTCGCCGGGCAGAGCGCCAGAACCAGGCCGCGCGTAGAGCGTCCCACCAGCGTTGGCGGTCGTTTTGCCGGCGGGCATGGTCCCCGACATCGGCCCGCTGACGCTCGCAAATGAGCCCGAAGCGATCGGCGTCCATCCCGACGACTTGCTGATCGGCATCGTGCCACCCGAGCCGGTCGTGCTACCGCCGACAGGCGCGGCGTTGAGGTGCTGGTTAAGCTTCAGAGTGAAGGTGCCGCGCAGGACGCCCCCGATGCGCGCCATAACCTTCACCGTCGCGGCGGATACAGAGAGACTGCTGATCGTCAGCGTGCCCGCCCCGCTTCCGCTCATGCTCTGCTCGCCGTCAACAACCGTCTTGCCGTTCGCGGTGCCGTCTTGAACCAGATAGGTCCAGCTCACGCCGCTGCTGACGAAGCCGGCGGTCGTCTTCAGGCTGTAACCAAAATCCCTGCTGAACTCGCCCGGCAGCGCCGCTCCGGTATAATCATATTCAAATGTCCACGTCGGCGTTCCCTCGACCCAATAGCTGACGTCGGCACCGTATTCGCTGCTCGGGCCAGGCGTGAAGGCGGGCTCTTCCACCTGGTTGAGCGCGGCACCGCAAAGCATCGGCTTTCGCATCCCTATGGCAAACGTGCCGGTGCCGTGGCCACCCTGCTTTGCGAAAGCCTGGAACGCCGCGTATCTGGTGCCGCCAGGCACCGTCAGGAACTTCCTGCACCGATGGTCATCGGTGATCAGAATTGGTCCGGTACCCGTTTCTACGGAGTCGAACGTGATCTCGGTGTCATCATCGGCGCGCCATGAGACTTTGACCTCGTAATCCCAGCCGCCGAAAATATCGAGCAAGAGGCTGACGAAAACGCGCTCGCCCGGCGTCACCGGATAGCGGAAGTTCTTGTTTCCGCTGATGTACGAGTCAGAGATGAGAGCGAATTGCTGGCCAGATGCCGTGAATGTTCCTTGTGCCTTGAGCCGGTGGCCGTTGGCGTCATCGCTGGTCCCCCAATCGGTCAGCGTGAGACTATTGGGATTGTAATAAGTCCAACCAAGCGTCCCTTTCTCGTATAAGCTGAAGCGAGCCCGGTTGCTGTCACCCAGCGCCGCGATATTGGCCCCCGGGTGGACGGTGTTCTGGTCGCCAACCCCATGCGCCTGCGTCGTCGTCGGCGCGACTGAGACGCTTCCGGTGAGGCCCAGCGCCCATGCGTGCTTGGCGTCGTCCTCGGTCCGGAAGATGAGCGTGACGGTGTTGCGAGCCGGATTGAGCGTGCGCCCAATCACGACGCACTTGCGGCTCGCCAGGTTGGCCGACGGCAGGTTGAGCGTCAGGCAGTCGCCGAGCTTGTATTGCGACCAGACGTAGCCGAGCTCGACGCTGATCGGAGACAGTTCGCGGGTGTTGGCGACCTCGTAGGCGGCGATCTGCGCCCCTTGGTTGAAGCCCGCGCCATCCCCCTTGTCGGCAATGAGCGCGAATTCGAACTCGCGAGTGGCGGCGTTCCCGCCGTCGGCTGTCAGATAGGTCGAGTTGCGGACCGCGACCTGAGGGACGATTTCCCAGCCGTGGTTGGCTGAGCGAATACGCGGGATCGCCCCATTTAGCCGCTGCCGGCGCGTGAACATCTGCGGCGCCGAGACCGCACCTTTGACATCGGCCTCGGTGATGGTCGCAAGGCTGATCTTCGGTGTATTGACGAGACAGGACAGGTGCGCGCCGGTCGGCATCGGATAGCCGCCACCGGCCTGGCAGATGGCCTTGAGCGCTTCCCACTTGGGATCGGTCGAGGCGATCATGCCGCTGATCTTCCAACCGTTCGAATCCGCGACGGCTGCCGCTTCCATGAAGGCGGCGAGGTCGATCTTGCTGACCGGCAGTCCCGGCCCGAGCACGCGGACGCCGTTCTGCCAGCGCCCGATCGCATAGGTGACGGCGTGCACCCACGGGTTTTCCGAATAGGCGTAAGTGGATTCGGTCAGCGCCCGCTGGGATCCGGACCCGCCGGAAACCGTGCTGTCGAACCTCATATCATAGGCTTTGACGCCTTGAACCAGATTGGTCATTTTCGGCGTGCCGCCCGAATAGACCTTGCCGTTGTCGATGTCGGCAACGAGAACCAGCCCGACGGTCGCCAAACCGGACGTCTTGAAGGCCGACCCCCAGTCCGGCATCGTCGAGGCATCGGGCGCGGTCATGGTCAGCGCGGCACTTTCGGGCTGCGCGCCGAGCTGATCCGACAGGTAGAGGTAATTGGCGTAGTAGCCGGTCGCGTTTCGACCGCTGAACGTGACCGGAGTCATGTCGGCATAGAAGCCGTTATAGGCCGCGATCGTGCCGAGGCTCAGAACGCCGACGATGCCGAGATAACGGTTCTTGTCGCCCCAGCTTGCCTGGTGGACGATCGAGGCGCCGACCATCGCGTTGCCCATGACGTATGGCTCGCCTGTCGCGGGATCGGCCGCCCAATCCAGCTGCTGGCCTGCCGACTTGAGCTTTGGAGGCTTGGCCATAACGCCGGCCGCCAGACTAATGAGGGCCGCTCCAGCAGAGAGAGCGGTTGCAAGGGCTCCAATGCTGACTGCCGTTCCGCCGATCGTAAATGCGGTCGCGGCAGTTCCGATCGCGAGCCCAATGCCTGTCGCGGCCAAGGCGGCGACGCCAACGACGACTGCAGCGACCTTGAGCACCCTAGACATGCACCGAAATGTACGGTTCGGCGGTTATCGCCTGTAGGTTCGCTTCCGAGATATGCTCTGTTTGCCTTGGCCTCCAACCAGCAAGCGCATCAGAAATTCGACCAATCATATCCGGAGCCGAAAAGCAGCTCGGTCGCCGCATCCATCAGCGGGTCGACCTGGTCGTCGTGCACGCCTGACGGGAACGCAGCCAACTCGCCAAGCAGCTCCTTCGTGAAAGGAGCGTCAGCGGGGATGGAAACGAGGCCCGTTGCAATCGAGGGAAGAACGTCGAGGGCGCGAGAGTACTTGTCCGTCGAGCGTTTGATTGCTTTGATCGGGAGCGCATCGGCGCCGCGCTTTAGTTGCTGCACAAGCCCGGTACCCGAAGTCTTATCCTCGATTCCGAATGAGGTGAGGTAGCCAGTGCATTCGTTCTGCTTGTGCTTCCGCCAGAATGCGCGTGCCGTCTTTTCGAGCTCCGGCGCTTCGAACTTTCCGCGCACCTGGTCGATCAAGTAAATCACTCCGTCCGTGCCGAGCCCCCAGCACTGGAAGACGCTATAATCGTTGCGCTCGCCAGTCTTCTGCGCAGTGTCCGCGAAGATCATCCGGCGCTTGTATGGCCTCTCCTCGCCATGGCGGTGCCGTTGGAAGTCGTCGATCTTGAACAGGTTGCCACCCGCGATCGTCGGACGCTGCTGGTAGAGCGACTCCCAAGAACCGGGATCCATCTTGAGCTTCATCGCTTCGAGCATCTCAAGCGGCTTCAATTCGGGGAATAAGGCCTCGCCCGGCCGCCGATGTTGTTGGTCGACCGCACCGCGATCGTCGCCGGCTTCCGCGATGGCGGGATAGGTGAGGACCTTAATCGACGGATCAGTGGCTACCAACCGGGCCGCGGGATCGTCGACATGCCAGCGAGTGAGAATGCAAAGCAAGCCGGACTTACTCGAGAAGCGCGTCAGGAGGTCGTCAGTGAGCCAAGACCAGACCTTGTCCCTAACGGTTTCAGAGTTTGCCTCTTCGCGGCCTTTGATGGGGTCGTCGAGCACGATGAGATCCGCACTTTCGCCCGTTACGGCGCCGCCGACCGTCGTGTTTCGGAAGTAGCCCTTGCGGGCCACGAATTCGATGATCTCCTGATTGCGCAGCGCTTGGCCGAGCCCCCGCGTCACGGCGTTCATGGAATTAAGCCGCAAATCGGGGAAGGCCTTCTGGAACCGCTCGAATTCGAACTTTCGCTGCAGCGCCATGTTGGCGCGGATGCCGAGCCTCTCGCTGAAGCTCGCATAGATTGTACGCGTGTCTGGCGCGCGGCCCGAGAGCCACGCGATGAGGTCGACAACGGTTTCCGACTTGCCGTGTTGTGGGGGCGCCTGAATAATCAATTTGGGCCGCTTGCCGGCGATCATGTCTTCGGCGAACTGCTGGAGATGCTCAGCAGCATCTTGCTGCCACCAGCCAAGGACGATCTGCGGATCCATGAACTGCCGAAATGCCCAGAAATCCCGCTGCGCTTCGCCCGCAGCTATCGCCTCGAGGATCGCCAGATCGGCTGCCGATCTCATTCGCGATTGTCGGCGATCAAAACACGCTCCGGCAAACCGCGGCGCCGTGCTTCCTCGATCGCCTGCTCATAGGTCAGGTTGTGCTGAATTGCGCCGCTATACGTGACCTCACGTCGATCGCTGAAGTCCTCTGCACCGAAGTTCTTGAGCATGAATTGAACCATGGCAGCTGCGCCAGGACCGCCATCGCCGTCGCCCACCGTCGCAGCGCGATCCTCCCAACAAGCCAAAGCGCACGCTTTGGCGATCTCGATCGCCTCCGCGAAATCCGCATGTTGCTCGGCCCAGTTGCGCAAAGTTCGACGCGCCACTCGAATGCTGGCGGCGAAGTAAGCCAACGACTTTCCTTCGGCGCAAAGCCCGATCATTTGCTCGCAGTAGGCGGGATCGTACTTGGATGGCCGTCCGCCGCCATCGCGGACTGCCATAGGCTCGACGGTCATCTGCGGGATCCGTGTGAGCAGATGCGCCGACGGCAGAGAATGCCACTTCGATGCCGCCGGCGCGCGGGGCGTTGCGTCCCCGCTCCCCTGCCTGCAGGCTTCAGGATACCTGCGGCAAAGCTCATCATTCTACGGCCTTAGCGGCGCCGTCTGTTAAAGGTCCACGTGCGCCCATTTGCTGGCACCACCAGTCGAACCAGTCAGCTTCGTTATCGACGATCATGGGTGCGGCCACATCGAACATGGCGTTCGCATCAAGGCGAGAAGAGCGCAGCTCTTCGACCGCGAGGATGATTTCTCGTGTCGCCATCACTGCCTCGATGCGTTCGAAAGGTTTGCGGTCATGCCGCATCTGCCTTGGCGGACGACGCCAGTGGAGATGGTTCGACCGTGAGGCCAAGCTCTTCCGCGGCCTTCCGGTGCCCGTTGTGCATCCAAAGGAAAATGGGATGCTGCGCCACGCCGGAGGTTCCTTCGCGGTGCTTGATTCCACTAATCATGTACCCCCGGTAAGGCTTCTGGCTCACCTCGTATCGCGTCCAGCGCGCCTCCTCCCGTCGTCGAGCCTCCTCAAGGGCTTCGGGCGAGCTCCGCTCTTTTGCCGCAATGATTCGCGCGTGCTGAAGGGCATTCATTTCGGCCACCATCGCCGCCTGATGATCGATCGGCCACGCGTCGCGCGGCTGGGTGAGTCCTGGGATCCGCATGGTGAAAAGCCTCTCGACCCAGCCTCCCAGGTTCGGCCAGGAGGCTCCCGTAACACCCCGTGCCTGGAACTCGGCGCAGACAATCCGGGCATGCTGGGGTTGCCCGCGGTTGTAAGCGTCGACCGCGTGCGAGTTTGCTTCCAAGTCGCCGAGGAGTTCGATCAATTCTCCGGTGAGTACCGGCCACCGGTCGGCGAGCTTGGCGGCGAGTGTGGCGGTTTCGTCGGCAAGGCGCTGCCGAGCTTCGTCCGCGGCGCGCTGCCGGTCGCACTCCTCGATCTGCTCTAGCCGCTCGTGCAGGCGTGGCTTGATCGCCTCAAGACGGTCGATTTCAAACGTTGTGTCGTCGGCGCTGGCTCGCGCAATGCGCGCCTCGTCTCCATTGACGTTGAGATCAAGCGACCGCTGGCGAAATTCGCTCGCCTTCGCGTTCAGCTCGGAGAGCAGGTTTTCCATATCCTCGAGCACAGCGCGCACGTCGGGCGCTCGAGAGCTGGGCTTCATTGCTGCCTGACAGCGCTCTTCGAAACTCTTGGCCATTTTGTTCGCCTCCAGTGAGGGGATGAAGGGTTGCTATCGACGGTAGGCGGTGCGCAGAGCTTCCTTCGACGCCTGATACGCAGCTTCGCACTTTGCCTTGAGCCCAGGCATGCTAGCTTCCGCGGCGACAATGCTCGCTCGATAGGCCGCCTTCTGCCGCGCTGCCGCATTCAGAGCAGTCGCGGCATCTTGATCGGTGAACGCGGGCGGTGATGCCATGTAAGCGTGGCTAAGGCGGTGGTTTTCCCGGGACCTTGCGACAATCATGTCCTGCTCGGCGTCAGTCAGCAGAAGGCGGGCAGCATCAGTTGCGTAAGCGGAAGCGCCGCCTTGTGCGAAAAGCGCGCTGTCCATGAGGGCTAATTCGAAGCCCATGTGGCCACCGTTACGCAGGCTCACCTTGCCGTCGATGATCTCGTATTGCCCGTTTGGGTCGGGCCGCCCGCGCACATCGCAATACATTGGCGCTCTCTCCTCTTCAGTCCCGGGCTGAGCCAGGACGGCTGTCAGTAGGGAGAGATTACGTCGAGCGATTCGTACGTTGTAGGTTCACTAGGATATGGCCTTCATCGCCACGCAAGGGCGCTTGCCGACGACTGGTGGCCCGTGCATTCTTGGCCGATGAAATCGAGAGATATGGCGGCTGCGACTCTCGCCGCGGTGCTTGGTGCTTCGTCGGCGGCGGCCCAAAGGCATGGCATGGTGTACAGCGGCACGACGGCCGGCACCCTGGCGAACGAGTGCAGCGCACATCAGTCGCTGAAGTTCGACCCGTGTGAGGCTTACATCATGGGGGTCTCCGACGAGATCGCGCTGATCGGCCACACATGCCGTCCGATGGACACCCAGTCCGGCAATCTCCAAGTCGAGGCCGTCGTCACCAAATACCTTCGAGAAAATCCAGAGCGCTGGGATCGCCCTGCGATGGCCGAGGTCGATCGCGCGCTAAAGCTCGCGTTCCCGTGCAACCGTAAGTGATCTGACCTCGTCTCGAGTGCCGAAAACCACCCCTCGTTTTCCGTATGCTTTCCGTATTTCTGACTTGCGCAGCTTTGTAGGCAGGCGAAAACCTCTGCAGTACGGATGCAGTGATACCGTCAATCTACAGCCATGCTGAATACCGAGCGCGGATAAAATCTATCACACTATAGAGACTGGCGTGAGTTTCGGAGGCGCCGCTTTCGACACGCGAAACACCGCCGTTTCCGCTCTTCGCGAGAGCCGCTGGCAATAACCTTTCGCCGCACCTTTGCCCGGTGCGGACAGTGGACGGGGTATTATATACCCCTGTCCTGTCCTGTCCGGTGTCCGGCCCCTGTCCGGATCGGTGTCCGATGGGTGTCCGGCGTCTCATGCGGCGAGCCATGCGAATTGATCGAAAACACCAATGAGGCCAATGGCTTGAAGCTTCGAACGTGCGCGATTGAACGTTTTCCTCGCGCTGTCCGGTTGAGTGTCCGCAGCTGTCCGAAGCGCCGAGATCGCCCTGTCTGAGAAGACGCTCAGATGGACGACTTTTCCAACAAACCGTCCGAGCAAGTCCGCGGGAATGCCCGCAGGAGGTGCTACGCCCGCCGCTTCGATGGCCTTGCCGAGCTGGTCGTACACAACGCGATAGTTCGGACTGAGCTTGCCGAGTTTACGGGCGACCGGGCTCTCTTCGACGAACCGATCCAGAGTTGGCGTAATGACGCAGGAACTGACTGCGTCGCCGTCATCATCACTGCCGAGTTCGATCGGCTGCAGGTTGAACAGAAGCAGCTCTCGCTCCTCGTCGTCTTTCTGCTTCGTGATGCGCGCCCGCTTGGGCTTTCCACCCTCGACTAAAATAACGGTGTCCATGCCGCCTTTGAGGCTGCCGTGTCCTCGCGGCTCCGTACTTTCAGCGTCCTTTGGCCTATGATGAACCGGAATGACGCAGCATTCGAAGGCGCTGGCCAGTGCGCCACAATTGGCGACGTACACGGCGAGATCGTCGGTGTTCTCCTTGCCCGCACCTATGGTCTTCGAGATTGTGTCGACGACAATGAGCGCCGGCGGTTCTTCATAGCGAGCAGCCGCTGCGCGGACCGCGTCGCACAACGCTGCCTGATCCGCGGCCGAATTATAAAGGTCGATCGGCGTTGGGATCAGCGCGAGTGGAATCGGGCCCGCGAGTCCGTAATGCCGTTTGAACGCGACGATGCGATTGCGCAGACCCTTCTGTCCCTCTGCAGCCACATAGACAACGACGCCGCGGCGGGTGCGCAGGCCGTTCCAGTTCCAACCAAGTGCGACGTGCATCGCAAAATCGATCGCGAGGAAGCTCTTGCCGCTGCCAGGATGGCCGTAGATGAGCGCCAGGCCTTGCTGAGGCAGCGTTTTCTTGATCAGCCAGAGGGAATTGAGATGTGGCTCGATTTCTTCGGCCCATTCAACCTGCAATACCCCAGTTGCCCGCGCGGATGGCGCCGCGTTCCGCAGCGCCCGCTCTCCGCTGGCCTTTTCCTCGATCGGACCGAATGGCTGCGGTCCGGCCGGTTCGTCATCGTCCAAGTCACGCATCGGAGGCGTCCAATCGCTCGGCCGCTCCGGCAGCGACGTTCAACGCGGTGAGTAGGACAATGACGTCCTCGAGCTGGGCCTCCGTTGCTGCCGCCCAGGTCCAGACCGAGGCAATTTGCGCCGCGCGGAGCATCAAGACGCCGGCGTCCCAGCTGCGGGTGCGTTCGGCCCTGCCGAGGCAGCGCTTGCCGGCATTCCCGACGCGCTGCCGAAGGGCGGGCACCTCGTCGGCTTCTGTCGCGCGCCGAAGATAGACCGGATCGACCGCGTTCATGCCATGCCGTCCCAACCGGGGGCGCTTACCCGGCGGTCAATTTCGAGCAGCCATTCGGACTGACCCCAGTTTGGTTGATGCCTGCGCAAGCTCATGGAGCGCACGAACTCCAGCTCGTCAGCGCTCAGTTCACGATGGTGCTGTTCGAGGATCCGGACCGCGACCGCGCGCCAATCTGGTTGCGCGCTCATCCGATCCTCCCGGGCTTCGGCGGTGGTTTGAGGGCATCGATCGTGCCGCCGGCTTCGACGAGCGCTGCGACTGCCTCCTGTTCGGTGCGGAAAGGAGCGAGGTAAGCGCCGAACCTTCGCTCGTGCACTTTGGGCTCATTGCATCGCGTGTCGGGCTCGATCGCAGCCCAAAGCCGCTCCTCGTTTGCGGTGATGAAGCGCGTCATGCTGCCAACCTCAGCTCTTCGGGCCTGAACCAGTGAAGAGCCAAGATGCGGGGTGGCGTTAGGTTCGCTTGAACGCTCGCGCAGTCGCCTGTATTTAAGAGCCGTTCGTTAGCTTGGTCGCAGATGAACGGGAGCGGCGCCTGGCAGGGCGCCGTTCGACTATGTGGCGAATCCATAATTTCCTCCATCTTGGGATCTCGACGCCGTCCGGCGTTGGCTTCGTGCTTGGGCTCGACGGAATCTTACGAAGGCGGCGCGGCGAGCGATGAGCTGCTCCTTTCCGGACTGCTCAAGCCAGAAAGTTACCGTCGTGCGTCGCGCTTGGTAGTGCGCCTCGCATTCCAGCCGGCCGAACTCCGTGAAAATCACCGGAAAGTCGGGTGGGCAGGGGCGCTTGAATGGCGCAGCCATGATTCAGGCCACTTCGCGCTCAGCAATTCTTTGCTCGAGCCACGCCCGAAGTTCGGTTTCGCGCCAAGCGACTGCACGCGCGCCAATTCGCACCGGCTTAGGGAAGGTTCCGGCTGCCATATCGGCATAGATCCGGGTGGTCGACCGGCAGGTGAGGTCGCGGACCTCCGGAAGTCTCAATAGCTTTTCCATCGTCATTCTCCGCATTGGCGGGGGCAGACGGCAATTTGCGCATTGTTACGGGAAGAGCGTAGGCTTAAACAATACACTTATGAGCAAGGGGCCCGGCCATGTCATGCGGACCATCATCGCAGCGATCGAATCTGAACCGGGCCGAGCGTTCGACGTCGATGACCTTTGTCATCGCGTGTATCCTGACCTTGCGCGCCCTGAGTTGAAGCATCGCCAGGCAGTCATTCGAGCCATGCGAAAGTTGGTGCTGGATCGTACAGACCTCGCGATCGCTGCAGACGGATGGAAAGCCGGTGCACCTGGCGTGGGTCGGATCATCCTCTATAGATTGAGCGACCAGCAGTCGGTTGCCGACTATGAACGAAGATCAGTCAGAAGCTGGTATGAAGCTCACCGCCTTAAATCGTCAGAGAGCTAGCCCAGCCAAGGCCTCCGTCGCGGCATCGCGCACTAAATGCCCGTAATGTCGCTCGATCATTTCGGCGCTCGTGCCGCTTATCTGAGCTATGGTCAGCAAGGGCAGGCCCGCCGTCACAAGATCAGTGATCGTAGAGTGCCGCAGAGTGTAGGCTGTTACGTTCGGTGGGAGTTTCGCGGCCGTCGCGGCTTTCCCGATCGCATCGTTCCAAGTCTCCTTGTCCCAGGCCTTGCCGTTCGCTCGTGTGAACAGAGTCGCCGCGGGGAGCTTGTTCTTGCCGGTGGCAATGAACAAACTTGCAGCAACTGTGGGAATGATGATGCGCCGACCGTCGCCGGCTTTGTCCTTTCCGATTGTTAGCTCGGACGTCCGCTTGTCGAAGTCGCCTGCAGTTAGCGCTGCAACAGCACCAGGCCGCAGCGGCAGCAGGCACAGTGCACGCACGAACGGCTCAGCCTCGCTATCGACCGCCCCCACCAGCTTCCGGCGCTGGTCGCGATTCAGATACAACGTGCGCCGCTTCACTGCATTCTTTACGGGCTTCAACGGTTCCTGCCAGGCAGACTCCGTGTTCGGCGCACCAAGCGGCAAAACCGCGCCGAGAGCGGTGCGCAAGACCGCCATGTCCCTATTGAGTGTAGCCGGAGATCGAGGGCGCGTGATCGGCTCACCCTTCTTGCGACGAGAGACGAGGGCAGGGGTCGCTTCAAGGCGAGCTCGCCAAGCCGCTACGTGCGAGCGACGCAGTTTGGCTAGCTTCACTTTAGCGATCGGGTCGGAATAGACATAGCGACTGAATCGCCCGGCGGCTTCATCGCGAGATTTCGCGAAGCGCCTGCAGGCATCTTCTACCGTCTCGACCTTTTCTTCCGATATGCTCCCGCGTTCGACCTCAGTCGCGAAGCTTTCAGCTTCTTTCTTCGCAGCAGCGAAGCGCTCGTTGGCCGGCTTCTCACCGAAACTGCCAAGCGCCTTGAGCCGATAGCAACGTTTTGTCTCATCATATGCGCGCGCGATCCAAGTGCCGGCGCCTCCACGCGTGGCCGCGCGGAACCCGACGAAGCAACCCGGGCGCAGTCGTTGCCAATAGGGCTCGCGCCGCGGCTTGAGTGTCTCTCGATCCTTAACCCTGCTGAGATCCGCCACGGCAAAGCCTCCCTCTCTGCAGTCACACTGCAGACGTCTTTATACGGAACGAAATACGGAAAAGCTAGCGGGAACTTCCGGGAAGTTTTGGTGGCTAAAATCTGCCATTTACGAGAGACATGGGGCTTCGCGGGAAGCAATTTCTCGGCAATCGCACTGCAGAGGTCAGGGGTTCGATTCCCCTCAGCTCCACCAGCCGCCGGCGTTGAAAACAAACGGTTTTTTCGATCCTGCCGTCCCCGGCAGGTCCCGCCGTGTATCGCAAGTGTATCGCAAAGCCTTTTTCGGGAATCCCATTGGTAGTGCCGCGCCGTCCGCCTTGCGCCCATCGCTGCCGTTCACTGATTGCTCGGGCGGAGCAGTAAGCGGACGTTCGTTCAGCTCCGAGGCTAAGGTTTGTTTTCACCTATCGAAAATATATTCGTTCGGCTGGCATTGCGATCGGCTTCCTTGCCGGTGCTTTTTCCATTCCACGTCGGCTGCCCTGGCTACGTGTCTCGTAAAGTTTTCCTGAAGCCCTCGGGGGCACGATTCGCTGTTGGCCCCGCCTGGACAAATCTGAAGATCGCGCGGACCGACGCCCCAAGGAAGATCAGCGATGCGGGCCCGAGCATCAGGAGGCCCCCAATTTGCTGGTCGTGCAAATCGTTCGCGGCATAAGCTGAATAAATTGGCGACGGCGCAAGAACCAACAACAGGGCCAGCAAGTTCGCCTGCAATCCGACTAGCACTGTCAAAAGGATGGCGCTGCCAAGATCTAGTCGTCGATCTCCCGCGTTCGAGACCATCCGCCAGAACACCGCGGATGTCACAAGAAACGTTAGGTGTTCAAACGTGTGGATCCCGGGGTTCGCGAGTGCCCCGTCGTACATTCGCGGCGCGTGCCATAGCCAAAGCCCGGCGGCGAAGATGACCGCGGCAATCAGCGGCGAAAAGCGGTGCGTTCCCGCCTGGCGCATACCGGGAGCGCCACTCACGTAGCGTCCGACCACTCGCCGCAGTGACAGCGGCAGGGCAAACAGCGAAACGAGATGGGTATTGGCCAGCGCGAGCAGCGGGGCTGCCAGGAGCATGAGCAGCAAATGCTGCGCCATGTGCCAGGCAAACTTCTCGTCCGCCAATGCGTCCAGTGGCGAAAAAAGCGCAAGGACCAATATGCCGACGGCTCCGCAGTAACAGGCCACTCGCCAGGCCGGCGCGACGGCCCGGCGCTGGACGTTGCTCATGCGGGATCGCCCGAGGGAATAGAGAATGATGGAAAGGCCCAGCATGGTGCCGGCAAGGGGCTCGAAGCTCCAACCGGCGTCGGGGTTGCTATCCGCGGCGTGCGCGAGAGCGCTCGACGCAATCGCCGCCGTGATCAAACCGAGGGCGCGAAGCCGACGCACGTGCCCAGCAGCGCTATGGCTGTCAGTTGGATGAGCGATACGCAAACGAACAAGATGCTCGTGCTCAGTCCGAACTGAACGAGGAAGGCGGTTCGTCCGTGGCCACGATCATGAAGGTCCTTCAAGTCCTCGCTGCTTTCATTTCCGACGACGCGCCGATTGGCGAGGGACAGGATCATGACCAGGATGAGCAATGCCAAAGCGGCCAGATTGAACACAACCAAAGCCGGCATTGGAGCCAACGACCGGGTGCATGCGCTGTCCGCCGTCGTGAAGCTTACAACTACCTGTGTGGCGAAAATGACTGGCGACAGGACCAGCGGCACGAAAACGCGCCATCGTCCGAGCTTTAATCTCCCCGGGGATGGGTGGCCGACCTTCTGCTCGAGAACTGCGGGTTCGCTCATACGAGCCTCGGCGATAGATAGACGGTGGCGAAAACAAACACCCAGACCACGTCGACAAAATGCCAGTAAAGCGTGACCAAAGTTCGATGCTGGTCATGGCCTCCGTGAACGCGTCCCATGAGCGACCAGATCAGTAGCACGAGCAGGGCGATGAGACCCGCAATGACGTGGGTAAGATGGGTCCCGGTCAGCAGGAAATAGATCGAACTGTAAGCCGAATCCTGAAACGCGAAGGGTTTCTTACTCCACTCGATGCCACTCAAGACCACGAAGCCGCTACCGAGCAGCAGCGTCAATCCGAGAGCGAGCCTCGACAGGCCCAGATTTCCGCGGCGGGCGATCCGCTTGGACCATTCTGCGGTCCCGCTCGAGGCCAGCAGCAAGATCGTTGCAGGAAGAGCGAGATCGAGGGAGGGCGGGCCTCCCGGGACGAACGGACCGCGGGACTGGCTGGCGAGATAGCCATACGAGAAGATGAGATAGACGAAGAGAATCCCCTCGGTGGCGATCAGGCACAGCATTCCCCACCAGGGTGTCCCAACGAGCCCCTGGCCATGGACAGGAAGCGCCGTCGAAGCGGTTGATGCCCTAGCCATAAACGCGGGCCCTCTCCTCAGATCGCGTCGCAATGTGGGGCCGGAACCACAGGATCAGGATGATGAGCACCGCGAACGCGCCGACGCCCGCAAGCCACGCGAGTTCAAGCAAGAGACCGCCGAACAAGGGCAAGAGTGCCACCGAGAGCGCCACGGGCAGGAGGCTGTCGCCCGGCATCTTGAGTATGACGTCGGGCTCTCCATCGAGCGGCGTCACTCCGAGAGTCTCCTTACCCTCGTCGAGGAGATAGCCTTCCGCCAGCCGACTGTGCGGTTCACCATGCTCCAGCAACCGATTCTCCCAGAGCGGGTGCCGGGACGCAATCAGCGGAATGATGGCGAAATTGTACGGCGGCGGTGGCGAGGAAATAGACCATTCAAGGCTCGGCCCGTCCCATGGATTCGGTCCCGCCGGGCGGCCAACAAGGCGCGCTACGAGCATGGAAACGAAGAATAGCCCAATTCCAACGGCGAACAGGAAGGCGCCGATCGTTACGATGAGATTGGTGGCTCCGAATCCCATGTCGGGGCCATACGTGTAGACCCGGCGCGGCATTCCGAGCAGGCCGAGCCAATGCATTGGCAGGAACGCCAGGTTGAAACCGCCGAACATCAGGACGAAGACCCAGCGACCGACACGCTCGCTCATCATCCTGCCCGTCATCTTTGGGAACCAGTGATAGATTGCACCAACCACCGCAAAGAGGTTGATCCCGATCAGCACGTAATGGAGGTGAGCAACGATGAAATAGGTGTCGGTCAGCTCCCAATCGAGCGCAAGGCTCGCGGTCATCACGCCCGACACGCCGCCGATGACGAACAGCAAAATCACTGACGCGAAGAACAGGAAAGGTACCGTGATCCGCACGCGCCCGGTCCAGATCGTCGCAATCCAGGAGAAGACCGAAATTGCAGACGGAATAGCAATCGCAAAGCTTGCGGCGGAGAAGAAGCTCAGTGCGAGCGCGGGCAACCCGGTGGCAAACATATGGTGAAGCCAGACCCCGAAGCCGATCACCATGGTCGTCACCGTAGCCATGGCCACGAGCGTGTAGCCGACGAGGGGTCTACGGCAGTGAACTGGCAGCGCGTCGCTCACGATGCCCATTGCCGGAAGGACGACAGCGTACACCCAGGGGTGGCCGAAACTCCAGAACAGATGCTGCCACAAAAGCGGCTGCCCGCCGCCACTGATCTCAAAGAAGTGGGTTCCCACGTTCCGGTCGAGCCACAGCATCAGGCAAGCCAGACTCACCGCCGGAATTGCGAGCAGATTGGCGACGGATGCGGTGAGCGTACCCCAGACGATGATCGGCAACCGGTTGAGCGACATGCCCGGAGCCCGCATCCGGAGCAACGTAACGACGAAATTCGCGGCTCCCACGACGGTTGAGATCCCGAGGAAGATCATGCCGAGGCAATAGACATCGATGTTCGGTCCGGGGTCGAACTCGGCCGACCCATTTGGCACATAATTGAACCAGCCGTCGTTGGGCGCCGCACCGAGTGGAAAGCTGACATAAAGGAAAAGGCCGGCGGCGACGTAGAGCCAGAAGCTGAGCGCGTTGAGCCTTGGGAAGGCCATGTCGCGGCTGCCGAGCATCAGCGGCCAGAGGTAGTTCGAAAAGCCTGAGAGAACCGGCATGGCGTAAAGGAAGATCATCGTCACGCCGTGCATCGAAAACAGCTGGTCATACTGTTCGGGTGACAGAAGATGGTTGTCGGCTTGAGCGAGCTGGACGCGCATCGCCAGCGCTTCGATGCCGCCGATCGCGAGGAAAATGAACGCCGTGATCAGGTAGCGGATTCCGATGCGCTTGTGGTCGACCGTGCCGAACCAGCCGCGCAATCCAGGCGAATCCTCCCACATTTCCTGCAACTTTCGGTCGAAAGCTGCGGGTACAGGGGACGCTGGAGGGGCTTCATCGACCGGGTCTTGAGTACTGCTAGGGGAAAGTGCCGCCGCGCGGTCGAAGGTCGTGCTCATTTGAGCGACTCCAGCCAGCTGACGAGTTGGGCACGCTCGACGGGGTCGAGCTTGGTTTGGGGCATCTCGGCGCCCGGCTTCACCCCTTGGGTGTCGCCCAACCAAAGAGCCAGATTATGGGGCGTATTTCGCATCATCGCGGCGGCAAGCGTGGTGCGGCTCCCGACGTGGGTCAGGTCCGGACCGAAGATACCAGCAGCGCCGGTGCCGCGAACCTCATGGCATGCGCCGCACTTGGCTTCGAAAATCTCTTGGGCCGGCCCGCCAGTGCTGACCGCTTGCCGCTGGTGGTTAAGCCAGCGCTCGAACTCGACCCGCGGAACAGCGTGCACCACGAAACTCATCCGACCATGCTCCGCTCCGCAGAATTCGGCACACTGGCCGCGGTAGGTTCCCGGCCGGTCGGCTTCGATCCATGTGTGGTTGGTACGCCCGGGAATCATGTCCATCTTTGGCCCGAGCTTCGGGACCCAGAAATCGTGGATCACGTCGGCGCTCTGGAGGTCGAGCCGAACGGGTACGCCCGTGGGGATGACCAGCTCGTTCGCCGTTCGCAATGTTCCGAATGGCTGAGCCGATTGATAGTCCAACTCCCACCACCAGCGGTGGCTGGTTATTGAGACTGCAAGGCCGGGCTGGCGCGGCGGCGTGGCGACCGCCTCGACCAGGACGAAGTTCCAGACTGCCATCGCGATGAGAACGGGGATCGACAGTCCTGCTCCCCAATAGATTGCGGAAACGCCCCCGCCTTCCCGTCCAACTTCGTCGGGGGCGCTGCGGGCTCCGCGGCCGCGCGCTCGCTGCGTGGCCGCAACAATGAGCGCAGCGATGATGAGTACAACGGCGACGGAGATTGCAAGAAATCCCCAGGCCAGCGACTGGAGTAAATCGCCAGAGCGGCTTCCGCTTCCTTGGAGATAACTGAGTGGGGTGGAGGCGCACCCGGCAAGCGCCGTCGTCGTGAAAAGGGCAATCCGGCGCTTCACTGGCCTTCAATGCCCGCGGCGCTCTTCTTGGGCTCGTTTCCGGCTGATCCCTGCGAATTGCTGCCTCGCGAAGGATCGACATTCGAGGCTTCCTTGCCTCCGCCCAGTGAGCTCACATAAGCCGTCAAGGCCCAGATCTCTTTCGGCGGAAGGGCAACCCCCCACGCGGGCATTCCTTTTGGGCGGCCCTCGTAAATGGATTTGTAAATCTCCACCGGCGAACCGCCGTACCGCCAGTAAGAATCGTTAAGTGGCGGGCCCATGCCGCCGGCGCCCGTATAGCCGTGGCAGCCCGCACAATTCATCGCGCCGAACAATCTTTTGCCGTGGGCGATCGCTGAAGGCGAATTACCGTAGGGATTGGCGAGCGCGATACCCGGCCAAGGCAGATTACCGGGGGGCGCTCCGACCGGGACGCCGGCCGGGCCGGTATAACCGATGTTGGTGGCCATCACTCCGGCCGGTGTCCGCGATTTTCCACTGCTGATCGCCCAGCCGGTCATGGCCGCACCGCCGACGGCTGATGCGAGCGCGATCGCAATGACGGATGCCGCTTTCACGACCCGCTGACCCGCCCGTCCTGGACGCCCTTTCCGTCCAGCGAGAAAATGTAGAGGGTCGATCCGCGCGCCGGATATCCATCTCTTGCTGCTTGGACCGACGCAGCTCCACCAACTCCCGATGGAATAGCGACATACTGACGGCCATCGGGACCCAAGTAGGTGATCGGCTGACCTATGATGCCGCTCGATAATTTCTGCTGGAACAGGACTTTGCCGTTCGTTGCGTCGACGGCTCGGAACCAGCCGTCACTGGTCCCGTAGAAGACAATGTCGCCGGCGGTTGCCACCGCGCCGGACATGACCATGAACTTTTCGGGAATTCGCCATGCAACGCGGCCACGAACCGGATCCCATGCAATGAAGGCGCCCCAGCCCCCGTTCGGCCCATCGACCGACATGCGCTTCATTTCCATGCCGTCATAGGGAGTTCCCGCGATGTAGCTGACCTTGTGATCAGTCAGGTCCATGCAGATGTTGAAGATGCCGACGTAGAGGAGACCGGTGCGCGGGCTGTATGACGGCGGCTCCCAGTCTTTCTGGCCAATATCCGGTGGGCAGACGCGCAGCTTTTGCTCGGGCCTTGGCTGCATCGCTGGATTCACGATTGGCCGACCCGTCTTATAATCGAACCCGAGACTCCACGTCTGGGGAGCGAATGTGTCGGCACGGAGGACTTGGCCGTTGGTCCGGTCCAGCACGTAAGCATAAGTATTGCGATCGAAGTGGACGAGTGTCTTGCGCATCTTCCCATCGATGGGGAGATCCAGAAGCATCATCTCGTTGACGCCGTCATAATCCCATTGGTCGTGCGGGGTGAATTGATAAGCCCACACCGCCTCACCAGTGTCTGCGTCGCGCGCGAAGACTGTGCTGGTCCAAAGATTGTCGCCCGGCCGCTGTGCCGGAACCCGCGGTCCGGGGTTCGAAGTGCCATAAAAGATGAGGTTGGTTTCGGGATCGTAGCTGATGAAGCCCCAGGCCGCGCCCGCTCCGTGTGGCGCCATGCCTGCCGGCCAGGAGGTGAGCCCAAGATCCTTACCCTTGTATTGAGGGTAGAAAGGCTTGAACCTCGATCCGATTTTGACGTCTTTGTCGGAACCCGTCGAATAGGCCTTCCACAGGACTTTTCCGGTGTTAAGGTCGAGCGCCGCAAGCCAGCCGCCAACTCCCATTTCGCCACCGGAATTTCCAACGAACACCTTGTTGCCGACGATGAACGCCGAGGACGTCATCGTGACGCCGTTTGCGACGTTTGCGAGCTCTGTGCGCCACAATTCCTTGCCCGTCTTGAGATCCAGCGCGATCGTGTGATCGTCGAGCAGGTTATAGACGAGCTTACCGCCCCCGATCGCCCAGCCACGCAAAACGGCGTCACAGCAAGCCTTGCCGAGTGCGGCGGGAAGCGGCTTGGGATCGTACATCCACTTCAATGCCGGGCCGGGCTTAGTCAGGTCGAGCGCAAACGCCCGGTCGGGAAACGGCGACACCGTGTACATCGTATCGCCAACCACAAGCGGCGCGCCTTCATGGCCGTACAGGGCGCCGTCAGAGAAAGTCCATGCAATCTTCAGTCGACCGACATTGGACCGGTTGATCTGATTCAAGGGACTGAATCGGCTATTCGCGTAATCGCGAGCCTGGCTGGTCCACTCGCCAGGCGACCCGCCCGGTGCCTGATTGAACGACCCACGGACCGAAGACGCCGAAGCGACTGACCGTCCCTGCACAGCTGAGGATTGGCGATTGTCGCATCCGGCGAGAATGCTCGAAACGCTGACGATCACTACGGCGGCGCGGGCGAGCGTCGTGACGACCTCCTGTTTCGGCCCCCGCCTCAGCCAGATGCGTTTCGCCACGCTGCAATGTCAATTGACTTAAATCAAAAATTAACCGCACTGCCCGCGAAGCCGCGGCCGGGATGCACGAAGTTCGCGAAGCTTAGTAAGCGTGCACCTTCAGTCCTCTTTCATCCTCGCCTGGATAAAGGACCGGTTCGCAGAACCTTGTTACCAGCGATCTGTCCCGCAGGATGATCTTTCGTCCCCGAAGTAGCAGTCCGATTGTCGCAATCGATTGAATGGCACGGGAAAGGGTCTCTGGGGTGGTGCCAATGCGCGCGGCCAAGGCGCCCTTCGAGAAAGGAAGCTCCGCTTCGTCTGGGTGCGAACTCTCGTCGACCAGTCGCAATAGGAACTTGGCAAGGCGTTGTGGGACGCTGCGGCATCGAAGGTCCAAGATATGGCGAACGGCCATTCTCCATTGGCCAGCCACGGCACGGCTTAACTCCATCGCAACAGCTGGGTTGTGCTGAGCTTCCGCCTTTACGGCCTCAATTTCGAGCGCGGCGGTTCGAACGGGCGTTATCGCGCGAGCCGAGGTTAGACATGGTTCGTTGAACAATCCGGCCGCGGGAAACAATAAGTCGCCTGCTGACAGCAGGAGCACGCTGCATTCCGCGGCGTCGTGGAGTTGGCAGAGCTCAACGATGCCTCGTTCCAAAATGTGCAGCTTGTCTATCCGGTCGCCAGACGAGCAGATCAGTTCACCCTGGGCAAACCTATGATTGGATAAGCAGCCAAGGCCTTTTCCACGCCCAGCAAATTCCCACAGCGCGGGCATTTCCGCGGCAACAGCCGCATCGTGACCTGTAATCAGCTCAAGAGATTCCGATTTTGCCACTCGTCAACAACTCCGTGTGGTCAATATGCACGAATTGCCCGAGGAGAAATGACCCTGCAGCAATTTGGTGTCCGCTTTAAGGGGAAAGCTGCCAGTCGCCCTTGCGGCTGTTTAGTCGCTGCTAATTCCTAAGATCCTGATCCAAGGCGCTTCTTCAGCTCCCGGCGAAGCGAATCTTTCAGATGCGCGTCGACGTTGGTGTAACCTTCCCTGGCGAGCTTGGAGCGAAGCTCCTCTAGCGTCTTGCACTGTGGCGCGAGTTGGAAGGCGCGCTCGACCGTACCGACGGTCATTTATGCGTCTAGCTCCCTCGCTTCCTCGGCGTCGATCTTACGCGTTTCCGCACCGATGGTGGAAGAAATCCACTGCGACAGGAGTTCAGCGACCTTGCCAGTCGGACCCAGGTTCCGGGCCCATGGGTCCTTGGAACTGGCACCGTGCATCCAAACGCAGCCGTGCTCGTCGGGGCCTTCGATGTAGAAGAGCGCCGCCTCTTGCTCGGGTTCGTGATGATCACTCACAGGGGGCCTCGCACTTAACCTTCTAAGGATGCTCGACCGACACTTTCGTGCCCGGTTCGTTGTCGCTGGTCGTCACGGTTGCGCCGAGTTGTTTGGCAAGCGCATCCACGATGCCAGTGCCAAGGCCCGGCGTTCCCGCGCCATCACCCACGCCGATGCCAACTCCGTCATCCTCAACGCTAAGCGTCCATCCTTGTCCCTTCGCAGCATAGTCGACCGTGACCGAGCCGTTCTGGCTCGGATCCGGGAAGGCATGCTTGAGCGCGTTGATGACCAGTTCCGTCACGATGAGCCCGAGACTGACCGACACGTTGGCAGTCGCCTTGCTTTCGTCGGCAGTCGAGGACAGCGAGATTCGCTCCGCGTCGTCGATCATCGAAGCCCCGATGCTGTCGCACAGCTCCCTAAGGTAGGGGCGAAGCTCAACATCGTCGTTGGACGTTATGGCCAGCTGCTTTTGCAGCGTGGCAATCGACATGACCCGATTGTGCGCGCTGTAGAGGTGGGTGCGGGTTTCTTCGGACTGAACCCGGCGGGCGCTCTGCATGAGCACGCTGGCAATAATCTGAAGACTATTGGCAACGCGATGCTGAAGTTCCCGGAGCAGTACCTGCTTCTCCTGAACCAGCTCGTCCTTCAATTTCGCCGCCAGCCGAGCCGACGTGATATCCGTGACCGTCATTGCAATCATGGGCTGTTGGCCGCCACCAAGGTCGAGGCGTTGCGCATTTATCGACACGCAGGCCGTCTCATGCCCGTCGCGAACCAGGTTCATTTCATAGGAGTCGACCGCGGCATTGCTCGCAAGGGTCGCCCGAAGCAGCGAATGGAGCTGGGGCACGCCCCACTCACCGTTACCGATGTTCGCCAGCGCGATGCCTTCGATGGTATTTGGATCAATCCCGAAGGCGCTACAGAATGATGCGCTGCCGCTAATGACCACGCACCGGTCGTCAAGCACCAGCAATGGCGCTTGGGATGATTCTATCAAGGCCAACGCGAGGCTGGCGGCGGCGTCGGGGCGCAGGGGCGTAATAAATTCCATGGCCAAGGCCTTCGGAGACCGAGATCGTCGCGGGACTGCGATTGGCTCGGCAGAAACGCCGGGCGTTGAGCCGGCCCGAAATGGCCGGTCAAAAACGCGGAGAGGGCACTATACGCTTTATTTCCAAGAACCTCGCATTAATTCGAAGGATCGAAGATTTGGCCGTTATGAATTTCGAGCCCCGCGCTAGGGGGAACGCCGCAGCTAGCTCGTACTGTTAGTGCCGGCCGCGGTTATCAGGGTAGAAATAGCGGTGAGCAGCTGCGCCCCTGCGTAAGGCTTCTGCACCACGACGCTGTTTGGGACTCCCTGAACGGGCCATTCTCCCGCGCTGTCGGCGGTAGTGTAGACGATCGGCAAGTCGGTTCGGAGTTCGCGCGCGTGGCGAGCAATTTCCCACCCATCAGGGCCACCGGGTAGGCGAATGTCGGTCACAAAGCCCGCTAACTCAGCGCATCTCGTGTCGAGTATCCTTATCGCTTCCGATGCGATTTGAACCGGGATGACCGTAAAGCCTCCAGCCTCCAGTGCGTCTTGAGCAACCAACAAAACGAGCGGCTCGTCCTCCACGAGCAGAATGGTCGGCTCTGGCATTTCTCATTTCCGGTAGCCAACCGCGGCAATCATCGCGGGGCCATTTGGCGTTAGCAACTCAGGTCATGCATCTCCAGCAGCAAATGTCGGCACACGACGAGACGAGGCCGTCTAATGTCGGATATGGGTCGAAAGCTACCAAATACAGCCGGGAGGCTAACCGCCAAAACTAGCCACGGGTAGGAGAGGGGCGGCTAAGCGCCCTTAGCCGCCGTTCGCCGTCACAGCCGCTGGTGCCAGAAGCGGTCGCTCGTTCGGACGGTCGTCAACGTCTGCTTTCGACCCAAAGTTGCCGTCCTCAGCCTAGCGCTCCAACAGAGTTGAAACCGGATCGATCAAGTTCAGAAAAAGAAGGAGCGCCAGGATAGCGATGATCGGCCTCCGCGCATTCACGAAGATGCCGGCCGCGCAACCAGCCAAGAACAGTGAAAGCTCAACCCAATCCGCCCAGCTGAAATAAGCGAAGCTTTGCCAGCCCATGAGGCCGTAACGTGATCCGTAGGCCAGAACGTTCGCCAGGAGCAAGCACCCGAGCACCTTCCCTTTTTCGGCGAAGAAATGCTCATCCAGGTCGCCACGCTGAGCTGTATCGCTGGGCAGGACCAGGACCGTCGCGAAGTAGAGCAGGCTGCAAATGATCAGAGACGCGAACAATGCCGCCGAATTGTCCGGGACAGCGTCGCGTGCGCGCCATGCGATCTCCCAGAAGATCGTCAGACTGGACATCATGACGAACGCCAGCAGCGCAGTTGGCCAGCCGAGGCGAACCTTCCCCCGCGCCTCTACAACCTTCGCAAGCCCGCTCAGGAGGCGCGCCAAGGCTAGCCCAAGAAGCAAGGAGTAGAGCGAGAATACATATTCGAAAACGCTCATCGATCCCCCAAACCAGATGAATGCGGCGCCTGACGTGCACGCACAAGTCTCAGCTTTCCTTCGGCGTTGCAGAGATAGCAGGGTCTGTTACGTCGGCGTAACTGCTCAGGAGCGGCCGCATGCATTTTCATTTACCGAAGCCGTTGCATGGCTGGCGCGAGTTCGCGGGCGAAGTGGGAATTATCGTCCTTGGCGTGTTGATCGCGCTCGGATTGGAGCAGGTCGTTTCGGCAGTGCACGATCGAGTGAGCGAGCGTCAGGCGCGAGAGGCCATCCATGCCGAAATCAAGTTAAACCTCTCGTACATGAAGGCTCGTATGATGACTCAAGCCTGCATCGAGCGCAGGCTAGACGAAATCGGGTCGGTCCTCAGCAAGGCAGGCGATGGCCCGATGTCGCCTCAACCCAAGTGGATCGGACAACCTGCCATCTGGTTCAGCTCGGACGAACGTTGGCAGGCCGCCACTGCAAGCGGCCGCGCGAGCCTATTCACCTCCGACGAGCAAAGTCGCCTCGGCGCCGTGTACGTTGCAACCAAGCAGTTTCTGAGCGCCGAGGAGCGAGAGCAGGACGCGTGGGCGCAGTTGAGGGGACTGGAGAGCTGGAGCGGACCGCTCGGTTCGGCGGGGCGGGTGCATTTCACGTCGGCCTTGCAAACCGGCCGACTGGAGCTGTGGGAAACGAGTGTCGGAGCGAAGATCGCGTTTCAGCGAGCAAAAGCGCTGGGCCTCGGAGACTTCACCCCCAAAGCAATGCTCGAGGGTTATGCCCTGCCGCACGCGGTGTGCCTGCCGATCGACACGCCGCGGGATCGCGCGCTGCAAATTCTCAACGGCAATAGTGGGATCGGTGGGCAGCCAAAGTAGGTCTGAGCGGCCAGCAACGGACGCCTCGACCCATTGCGGCCGCTGTTAGCGTTTTTCAGTCAATGCTGGGGGGACCGGCCGCATGCACGTCCATCTACCGAAGCCGCTGCACGGCTGGCGCGAGTTTGCCGGCGAAGTCGGAATTATCGTCCTTGGCGTCTTGATCGCGCTCGCCTTGGAGCAGGTCGTCGACGGGTGGCAGTGGCACGAGAAGGTCGAGGGCGCCGAGCGCGCTATGCGGATCGAACTCGCCGATGACGATGGCCCGCAAGCCTATGCGCGCGAACTGATCGGCGAGTGTCTCGACAAAGAGATCACGAGGATTCGCGACGGTTCGAATGCCGCGCCCCCCGATCAGCTCAGGAAATGGGCAGCTGCTTACGACCCTCCATTTCGCACTTGGGACAGCGAAGCCTGGAAGATCGTCGTGGCATCTGATGTCGGGAGCCACATGGGTGCGGATCGGCTCATTGCCTGGTCGGCCCCCTATCGATTCCTTCCCCAGCTGACGGAGGAGGATCAGCGCGAGGCGCGGCTGGTGACCCAGCTGCGCGCCGATCTTGCTGCGTCGGGAAGCGCGTCGCCGGCGGACCGGAAGTCGCTTCGCGTCGATGCCGCACAGCTGCGGCTTGCAAACCGGCGCTTCGTCAACACTTCGCAGCTGATGCTGACGCGAATGGAAGCGCTGCGTGCGCAGGTGCCCGAGTCGATCCAGCGCGAGCTGACGGCCGAAGCGCGCGCGATGTACGGAGACTGCGTGGTCGTCCCCGATCTTAAAGCGAAGGCGAGCGCCGGGCTTCTGAGCGCGAATCTTCGAAGCCCGTCAGTGCAATAGGAGAGGGGCATGAACGACCGGAGCACTTCCGTGGTCGATAGTTGTGCCGACCGGGTGAGCGGTCGCGTGGCCAACGTCCCTTCCTATTCACAAAGGCTCGGTCATGCTCGGCCGATCGCGGGGAGCCGCCATGGACAGCTTTAGTTACTTCATCACCTTCTACAGCCTCATCCTTGGGCTTGGTCTGACCGAACTGCTCGGCGGCTTCGCGCACATGGCCCGCGCCAAGGCACTCAGGAAGCTTGAGCCGCAAACGGCGCTCCTAGCTTTCTTCATCCTCGTCGACATCTGTTCGACGTGGGTCGACAGCTGGCTGTCGCTGAAGGACGTAACGGTGGATTTCGCCGGCCTGTGGGCACCGGTGCTGATCGCGATCTGCTTCTATCTCGCCGCTGCCACGGTCTTCCCGCACGACGAGGCCGATCATGAACGGCTCGCTGATTATTACCAGGAGCGGAAGCGCTTCATTGTGGGACTGCTGCTCGCCGGCGAAATGCTGATCCACGTCACTTATCTGCCCATCTTTGAGGAGAGGGTTGCGCACCAGCCGGAAGTGTTCTGGCTGTGGACCGTGCCCTACAATCTCGCCATTGAGGCGACGATGGTCGCGATCCTGATCCTTCGCTCGCGCCGTGCGAACATCGTCCTGCTCGTCCTTCTGCTGCTTCTGATCATGGTGCCCTATTGGGACCAGGGGTCGATGCAGAACGCCATCGCCCACCGCTACGGTTACGGATCATTCGCAGGACCATTTGCCGTTCCCGCTGACTTCCACTGACCCAACCGTTGCCGACAAGAAGGCTTCTGCTAGGCTTGCGCTCGTTGTTGAGGGGACGGCCGCATGCATTTCCACGTTCCCAAGCCACTGCACGGGTGGCGCGAATTCGCAGGCGAGGTTGGCATTATTGTGCTCGGCGTGCTCATCGCGCTTGGGGCGGAGCAGGCCGTCGAAATGCTGCACTGGCGAAGCGAAGTTGCCGACGCGCGTCGAGCGCTGAACCGCGAGGTCGCCTACAATCTCGGGGCCGTCGTCAAGCGGCAGCAGGAGGCACCATGTATCGATCGCCGTCTTCAGGAAATCCGCGCCTTGCTCGCCGCTCCCAACGCCCGCAATGGCTCCAAACCGCGGCCGCCGCTCGGCCAGCCGCAACTATGGCGGCCGCGCACGAACGCCTGGCAGACCGCAACGACAGGACAGGTCGCCGAGCATATGCCGCTAAACATCCGCGTCGGCTATGCGGAGCTGTACGACGAGTTCAATTGGTACGCCCAAAGGGCTGCCGATGAGACGGATGCCTGGAGCGTGCTCGGTGAGCTCGACGACCCCGGCGGCCTCGGCCCGGAGGATCTCGCCATGGTCAGGCAGGCGCGCTCACGCGCTCAGGTCGCCGCCGACAAGCTGGATGCGTACCTGCCGCAGATCGTGGCTGTGGGCGCGCAACTAGGGGTCAAGCCCTCCCTCGTGGTCGAAACCCCGCTCACCGCAAAGGCAGTCAAGGCGCTCTGCCGACCAACGAGCTAGCGCGACGTGGCGGCGTGCAATGTCCGCTTTCCACCCATTCCTCGCATTCGGGCGCGTCACTAGTGCGCGTGCGCTAAAGGGCGGTGATGGCAGCGGAAGCAGCGATAGGTCGGGCATTTGATCTGGCAAGATCGGGCGAGTGCCGCAGCGTGTCGGGAATTATCCGGCGTTTGCCGAGTGAGGATCGTGAAGCAGTCGAAGAATATCTGACGAAGCCCGACGCCAGGCGACAGCTTATCCTAGTTTGCAGCGAAGCCTGGCTCGCGGCCCGCTAGCGGCAGGTGGAAAGTTGCCATAACCGGCAAGTCGCTCACGGCTCCCCAAAGGGCAATTTACTTAGCCGATTTGCCGCATCCCGGGTCGTGTTCATCGGGTAGCAGACCGAGCGCGTAGCAGGGGACGAATTGGGAATTGCTGCGAGCTTCAGCTCCTTGGCTCCCGTCGAAATCTCACTGCTGATCAGGGCAACGCGCCAGGCTCGATAGCGGGCGTCCTGGACTGCTGAATTCAGTTCGGCGAGCGTGGGCTCATTCAACCGATGAAGACGTTCCAGCATCCGCAACTTCGCCCAGTCCGTTTGCTCCAACAGCATTTCGCTTTCGGTGTCGCGCATGAGTGCATAGATGAATCCATAGCGAGCCAGTTCAGCGCGATTGATGAGCGCTGCATGCCCAGCTTGTGACTCGGCGTCCCAACGGGAACTTTGCAATGTCCAATATTGTGGCCTGCCGATCCAGATAGGGTGCGGAAGGATGGGTTGACTGTCCGCCGCATCGAGCAGCCGTTCGATCTGCGAAATTCGCGCATCGACGCACGATCTGATTTGCGATCGAGATTGGAGGCGCCCGAGGTTAAAGGCCAGCTCACCGCGAATGATGTCATCCGCCTGCGCAGCTTCTTGCCTCTGATGAACCTGCCCGACGAGTTGCTCGGCTCCCAAGGCAATCAATACACCGAGCACGATGATGCCCACTTCTCCAACGAAGGCCCGCCAGCCGTGAAGCGGTTTCGGAAGATGAACATGCATTGGCGCGGTCCCGGAGCGATACGGAAACGTAACAGAAGGTCAGGCGCTCGGCTAATGGCAGGAATGGGTGGAAAGCGGTCGTTCAGGTAGTCCTGTTTGTGTCAGCGGCCGTCATCAACGTCGAGATTGCCGTGAGCAGCTGGGCTCCCGCATAAGGCTTCTGAACCACGACGCTGTTCGGAACGCCTTGAACTGGCCACTCGCCGGCGCTGTCCGCGGTCGTATAGACGACCGGCAGGTCTGCCCGCAGCTCGCGTGCATGGCGGGCGATATCCCAACCGTCAGGGCCGCCGGGCAGGCGTATGTCTGTCACGAGCCCCGATAATTCAGGGCTCCTCTTTTCGAGCAAGCTTATCGCTTCTGACGCAAGCTGAACGGGAATAACGGTGAAGCCTCCTGCTTCCAGGGCGTCTTGGGCAACTAACAAGACGAGCGGCTCGTCCTCCACGAGCAGAATGATCGGCTCTGGCATCTGTCTTTTCCGGGTAGTCCCAACGGCATCGTCGTCAGGGCCACTCACCGCTAGCAACTCACGGCATACTTCTCCAGCAGTAATGTCGGTTATGCGACGAAAGGGAGTAAGTGCCGCGCAAATGTCCGCTTTGGGTCGAAACCTGCCATTATCCGACGGTCCGCTAACGGCCACTTGAAGTCGTCGGCTGATCCTTAGCTTTCGTTAAGTTGATCCTTGCTTTCGTTCAGCCGATCGCGTGAAGCGCTCGGTCATGGCCACGATCCCATCACCCAGCCGCCCACGTCTCGCCGACTATAGTGCGGATCACAGAATGTTGATTTTGGCTGCAATGGCGACGGTTGCTGGGACCGGCGGGGCCATCGCCGCCTGGCTGCTGCTGAAGCTGATTGGGCTCGCCACCAACATCTTCTGGTTCGGCAGCTTCTCGTTCGCCCCGGCGGCGATCGTCACGCGGAATCCGCTGCTCCTGGTGATCATCCCTGTGGTCGGCGGGGTGATCATCGGCCTGATGGCCCGCTTCGGCTCCGACAAGATCCGCGGCCACGGCATTCCTGAAGCGATTGAAACGATCCTGTTCGGTGAGAGCCGACTGTCGTTGAAGGTTGCGCTGCTCAAACCTTTATCGTCCGCGGTTTCCATCGGCTGCGGCGGGCCGTTCGGGGCGGAGGGCCCCATCATCATGACCGGCGGCGCGATCGGATCACTGTTCGCGCAGCTGTTCCATCTGAGCGCAGCCGAACGGAAGACACTTCTCGTCGCCGGTGCGGTGGCGGGGATGACGGGAATCTTCGGAACCCCGTTTGCTTCGATCATGCTCGCCGTTGAACTTCTGCTGTTCGAGCTCAAGCCGCGCAGCTTCGTTCCGGTTGTGACCGCGGTGCTGGTGGCGCTCGCTTGGAGACCGCTGCTGATCGGCTCCGGCCCATTGTTCCCCTTCGCCGCGCCGACGCCAGCTGGGATGGAGCCGGTTGCGATCGCAGCCGGCATCGGCCTGCTGACGGGCTTTCTCGCTGCGACCTTATCGTTCCTGCTTTACCGGATCGAGGACGGGTTCCACGCCCTTCCCATCCACTGGATGTGGTGGCCCGCCATCGGCGCGGTCCTGGTTGGCGTGGGGGCGATTTTCGACGTCCGGGTGCTCGGCGCCGGCTACGGAAGCATCCAGGACCTTCTGAACGGCAGCCTGCTCGTCCAGGCGGTGGTGACGCTGCTCTTCGTCAAGGCTGCGGTGTGGCTGATTGCGCTCGGCTCCGGCACTTCGGGTGGCGTCGTCGCTCCGCTGCTAATCCTAGGTGGTTGTCTCGGCTTCCTGCTTGGCCAGTATCTGCCGGGTGATCCCGGCTTTTGGGCCATGATCGGGATGGCAGGCATCATGAGCGGCGTCATGCGGGCACCGATGACCGGCGCGTTATTTGCAGCCGAGCTCACCAATCACCTGCCAGCGCTTCCCGAAACGATCGCAGCCGCCGCATCAGCTTATGCCGTCAGCGTCCTGATCATGAAGCGGTCGATCCTGACCGAGAAGATTGCTCGGCGTGGCCGGCACATTCTGCGCGAATATTCGGTCGATGCCCTCGAGTTCCTGCAAGCAGGGCAGCTCATGACTTCGCCGCCCCAAACACTTGCGGGCGGAATGCCGCTCGATCAGGTGGTGCAGTTCTTCGCAGATGAAGCGGAGCACCGCTCTTATCCGGTCATCGACACGAAGGGGCACCTGCTCGGCCTCGTGTCGCGGAGCGATGCCCTGCAGTGGACGGTGGGCCGCTCCGGCGAAGGCAAACTCGCGGATGCCTTGTCGGACTTCTCCACCGCCTTCGCCTTTCCCGAGACGCCATGCGGCGAGATCGCGGACATGATGGTTAAAACCGGGGTCGGACGAGTGCCGATCGTGGATCACCGGGACCGGCGGGTCATCGGGATCATCTCTCGCCAGGACCTCCTTAAAGTGCGCGCTCGTCAGAAGAGTGGAGAGGCCCGGCCTTGAAAGGAAACGCTGCTCCGAGCCTGATGTCCCCGTTGGACAGTTAATTACCCGTAATCAGACGGTCCGCTTCCGGCCAAGGTCGGCCGTTCGCTATCGGGTCTGAGAGGGTCCTTTGCGGACGAGATCTGAATGTTTTGCCAGCTCGCGAAAGAAGGCGTCGATCTGTTTGACTGCGTCCTTGAGGTAGCTGGGCGACAGGTGTTCATAATTGCGCGCCGTTGTGCCCGTGCGCGCGTGGCCAGCCAGCATCTGCCGCTGCTCGTAGGGAACGCCTCGTTCGGCTAACCACGTCAACATCGTGTGTCTCAGCGTCTTGGGCGTCGCGCCGGCAACACTCGCTTCAGCGCAGACTCCACCAGCCGCTCCCACAAAAGCGCTAAATCTCATCTCCGATGGGAGGAGGTTCCTTCTTCGCCTTGTCGAGGAACTGCAGCATATCCTCGGGCCGCGACTTCCCCGCACGTCGCTTAAGAAAGTCGGAGGCAGTTTCAACGGCTCCGATCTTCTGTGCGATTGCAACGGCGATCCACTGATTCAAGGACACGCCATCTTCCTTGGCGAGCCGCGCCGCTGCTGCCTTGACCGATGCCGGTAGCTTAAGCGGATACGAAGCCTTGCTCATGATCTTAACTCCTTCAACAGCTCTCCAGGCCGCAAGACCCGTAATCCAACTCTCATGCGATATTTCAATTTGCCAGCCAGTCCGGATCGCAGTGTATCGCCAATTGGGCTCTCATTTTCCTGCGGGAAACGATCATTTTGACGCGCCAGACGCACAAAAGAAGCTTCTAATCTGCCCCAATCCGCGCAATCACTTTCAAACGCACCTTCATTATTTGCACCAAAAATGATGCACTAAAGCTGATTATGCGCCGTTTTTGGTGCAATCACACTGCAGAGGTTAGGGGTTCGTGATGTCCCGCTGTTCATTGTCGCACAGCTCATTGGAGCAGGTTTGGCCGCTCTCGTTGCACGGTTGCTTTTCGACCAGCCGTGAGTCTTGCGCCGGTTCTGCTCACAAGACGCCTAGTTCAGACTTTCCGGACGGGGCCGGGATAAGCGGCAACTTGCGCATCTGAAGTCAGGAGGATGAAGCCCTCGACCGTTGCCTGCGCGACGAGCATCCGGTCAAAGGGATCTTTGTGCAACGGCGGAAGTGCAAGCAGTGCCAAAGCATGCTCGACGTTGATTGGTAATTCGAGATACCCATTGTCGATAAGTCCCCGCCGAAGTAGGTGGGCATCCACGGCAAAATCGGTCCGTCCAAGTTGGGACTTGATCGCGATCTCCCAAATACTGGCAGCGCTGAAAAACAGGTCGTTATCGCTGTCGAGAAGTAGTGAGCGAACTTTCTTCGGGAGTTTTGATGGCTCGGCAGCCATCCATAAAAGCAGGTGCGTGTCGAGAAGCAACTTCACGCGCGTCAGCCGAACAAGCTTTCGATTTCTTCCTCGCCCATCCTGTCAAAATCGGCAGGAACTTTGAATACTCCCTGGAGGAAGCCGAGCCGCTTCGGCGTCGCCACCTCCGCCGCGCCAATCGGAACAAGCTTGACCATTGGGCGCCCGGCTTTGGCGATCACGAATATCTCCCCTCGTGCAGCCCGCTCTACCAGGCGAGACAGATGAGTTTTCGCCTCATGAATGTTGACCGTCGGCATGTGCTAAACTCCAGAACTTAGTCCACAAGCCTTAGTCTATATCGTTCATCCTATCAAGCCTCGTTCAATCCGTGCGCTGAAGAGCGGCCAACTTCGGATGGATAGGCTTGGAGAAAGGGTCAACGATCGTGACGCCGCGTGTGACGAATCCGCTCTGCATGTCTTCCGACAAGAGTAGAGTGCAGCCCGCATTTGCCGCGGCTGTCAGGATCAGCGAATCCCAAAATTGCAGCTTATGATCGACCACCAGATCCGCGGCCGCGAGAACGGAGCTCGTTTCGGAAGCCGAGGTCCCAAACGCTTCAGCGAATTCAATGAGGATCGCGCGGGCCTCGTCCGCGGGAGCGCCACTGCGGCGAAGGACCACGAACAATTCGCCCATGGCCTGAGCCGGTGCAACAAGGCTGACTTGTTCTGCGAGCCCTTCTATCAACGAGCGAGCCTCGCTTATTTTCGCGTCATCTTCGCCAGATCGACTGACCCCCGCTAGATATGCCAGGACATTGCTGTCGAGGGCGACCCGAATCATTCGTAAAGATCGTCGCGCGACCAATTGCCAGAATGACGTACGGGCAAATCCGCCAAGAATTTCAACAACCGTCGAACTGAACGGCGTTCTTCGTCGCGATCGACGGGCAGCACACGCGCTACAGGACGTCCGCGTGACGTTACAGTAAAGCTCTGTCCGTTGACGACATCGCGAAGCAGTTCGGAAAAGTGCTGGTTGGCCTCGCTTGCTGTTATCGCTCGTTCCATGGCCTTAAATTAGTGGATAACACTAACTTTTGCAAGCCAATCTCTTTTACCGCGAAGCTGCGCTATGTTGGAGGCAGGTTTTTTCCCCGTGTTGCCGAGCGCAGTTGAACTCCGGGGCTGGGTCGTTTGCACGCCCCCTGACCAACCGCACAAATTAGCGATTGACCCGCTATTTTCGCAATTATAGAAAAACAACATGCTAAACTAAAATTTGGGCTGTCGAGGGGATTCGGGCAGCTTGGATCGCGGTTTAGCTCTGGGGGAGAGCGGACCTTGATGCGCTCTCGACTGGAGGGGGAGGCTGCCGAAGCACGGCGATCAGAATGACAATTTGCTTTAATCGGCGAACCGGCAGTGCCTGCGCCTCCAGAGGAGCTCGGCCGGCATCTCGTTGAATTTTCGAGACCTGAAACGCGAACAAGCAATGACGAGAAGAATCGTTGCGACGTGCTCGGGGCTCTCAGAGGGAGAGGATTTTTAAATCATGAGGAAGCCGAGTACACTGTCATTCGCCGCGATGCTGGCGGCAACGTCGAGCCTGTCATTCGTCGCGACCGCGGCCCACGCTCAGGACGCAACCAACGCGCCTGGCGCTGCCACGGCGCCGGACCAATCGCAGAACATCGTCATCACCGGTCTTCGCGCCAGCTTGAAGAAGGCGCTCGATATCAAATTGACCGCCGATCACATTCAAGACACGCTCGTGGCCGAAGACATCGGCAAGCTGCCTGACCAGAATATCGCCGAAGCGATCGAGCGAATCCCGGGCATCGTCGTGTCCACCAACACCGTGAACGGCAGCGGACAGTCGGCCGGCGAGCCGACCGAGATCTCGGTGCGGGGCTTCTCTCCGGAATTCGCCTCGGCGCTCTACAACGGGAGAGTGCTCGCAACCGATTCCGGAGGCCGCGAATTCGATTTTGACGTTCTCCCGGCCGAGCTAATCGCGCGCGTCGACGTTTCAAAGTCAGCGACCGCCGATCAGCCCGAAGGCGGAATTGCCGCAACGGTCAATATGATGACTTTCCGGCCGTTGGATTTGAAGCGGAATACCTTCACGGCTTCAGTGCAGGGCAATTACGATCAGCAGCGCCGTAACGTCACACCGCAGGCATCCGCCCTGTTCAGTACAAAGACGGCGGACGGCCGCTTCGGCTTTCTGGCTGCGGCTTCCTACATCAACCGCAAGGTCGAAAATAAGCGCATTTTTTCGGCGTGCCTCAACAGTCCATCGAACGTGACCGTAGGTGGGCGAACCGTTTCCGGATTTGTTCCTTGCTACACCGAATGGGAAGTCAATCCGACAAGCCGTGAGCGCAAGTCTGCTGTTCTGGTTGCGCAGTTCAGACCCTCAGATCAGTTGCTGTTCACCATCGACGGGCTGTATTCGAAATTCAATATTAACGACAACACGCAGGGCTTCTTCACCGGAAACAACAATCCGTCGGGTACGGTCACGGTCGCTTCGGACAGCACTGTCACCAGCTATACGGGCGGGACCGGCTATTCGGGTATCGTCAACTATGTGCGCCCTGAATTGTCGGAAACAAAAGAGCTGGGGTTCAACGCCAGGTTTAATCCGACACCGCGCCTGTCGATGGTCTTCGACGCGTCCTGGTCCAAGGCGACCAATGATAACGGCGGCAACCAGTCATGGTCTGAGTCGGATTACGGCGCCCTGCCGAATGCCACGTTCAATCTTGGACCGAATAATCTGCCCGTAATGAGCAATCTTGGCAATTTGCAGCCATCGCCGTCGCTGCTTACTGGCTTTCATACTTACGAAGGTCAGGACTTCATCGACAAGATCTACCAGTTCGATGGCCGCCTGAGGTATGAAGTCGGTTCCGGCATTCTAAAGGATATCCAGGCCGGACTGAACTATTCGCACCGGTCGAAAACGCAGCTGACGGTCAAGACGCCGGTCATCAACGGGGTCGACCTCACCTCTGTGGGCGATGGAATAGTACTCCCCGCCAGCCTGTATACTCCTGTGAGGGGGATCAATAACCTTTTTGGCACCGGGATGTTCACGTCCGGGCTGCCTGGCTTTAGCGATGCGGCATTTGACGCTTATCTACTCTCGCCGGCGGTTGTCGCGACCTACACTCCCGCGCAACAAGCGGCGCTGGCAGCCAACGGCGGCGGTTTCGCAGCGCGACTAATTCCGAGCAGCAGCGGTGAAGTGAAGGAGAAAACAACGGGCGGCTTCATCGAAGCGGCCTTTGGCGGCGATCACGGCTGGTCAGGCAACATCGGACTGCGTGCGACGAAGACCAGCACGATATCAACCGGCTCGTTCGCACAGCCGATTTTGGTGCCGGGCAATGCCAACCAGCTGGCTTTTGGCCCGCCGTCTCCGATTGAGCAGCGGGGCCACTATTTCAGGTTGCTCCCCAACGCCAATCTCAAAGTCGACTTGACTCCCAATCTCATGGCGCAATTGGCGGTCGCAGAAACGCTGACGCGGCCAACCTTGTCGGCGCTGCTGATCGAGGCGAGCTACAGCATTCAACGCCCGCCGTTTTCGATCAGCCAGGGCAACCCCAATCTTAAGCCAATGTCGGCCTGGAACTACGATGCTGCGCTAACTTGGCATCGAGGTTCCGACTTCTTGAGCCTTGCGCTCTACAAGAAGTTCGTCACCAACCTCCTTGGCAACGGCATCTCCAGTATAACTTTTCTGGGACAGCCGTTTACGGTCTTTCAGCCGATTAACATCAATTCCGAACACTACACCGGATTTGAAGTTTCCGGCCAGTATACATTCGGCATGTTGCCCGCCCCCTTCGATGGGCTCGGGGTCCAGGCCAATTATTCTTATACTCACCCGTCGAGGGCTTTTAAGAACGCGATCACTTACAATTTGATCGGCTTCTACGAAAAGGGTCCCCTTCAGCTGAGGGCCGCCTACAATTGGCGGAATGCTCAGGTTCTGAGCGGCAACGTCGTAACGGTGAACGGCCAGTCGGTTCATAATGATGAATTCCAGGCGTCGTACGGCCAGCTGGATGCAAGTATTCAATATACGGTGACGAAAAACCTCGCTGTGTTCGCGCAGGCGCTCAACCTGACCGATCGAAAATCGATCAAATATTGGGGCGTGCCCGACCGCATCGAAGATTACGAAGGCTACGGTCGCCGTTTCGGCGTCGGCGCCCGGGTAAAGTTCTAGGGTCAGGAGAAGACAGGCCACCTGCAAAAATTGCCAGCAATGCGGGTGGCCTGATTTTCTCAAAAGGGCGCGCCGGAATGTAATCTGGGCGCCTCGCTCGCAAGGCCTCCTGTCTCCCTTCAAAAGGGGGCTTCGAGCTGTCCAATCAAGCTGGATCGCCTGGATAACGACATTGACCCTTATGGATTCACCGTTCCACCCCAGCCATTCGCTTCCCTCGGCGCGTTTTGCATCGATTGAGGCGGGCGGCACCAAGTTCAACGTTGGAATTGGCGGGTCAGACGGGGTCCTTCAAACGCAGGCCCAGTTCGCAACCCGCTCGCCGAGTGAAACCATTCGTGACTTGATCGAATGGCTTGATGCAGAGGTTGCGAAGGATGGTCCGGTCTCGGCTATCGGAATGGCGACATTCGGCCCGATCGATACCGACCCGGGGTCCGTCACCTGGGGTCGGCTGGGGCCGACACCAAAGCTTTCCTGGCAAGGCACGGATCTGATCACACCGTTTCGATCTTACGGTGTCCCGGTCGCGCTCGATACCGACGTCAACGGCGCCGCGTTGGCCGAATGGCGCTGGGGCGCCGGCCAAGGATGCGCGCGGCTCTGTTATCTGACGATCGGCACCGGCATTGGTGGCGGAGCAGTCCTGGATGGGAAGATGCTGTCCGGCCGAAGCCATCCGGAGATGGGCCACATGTTCATCCGCCGCCACCCCCAGGATGAATTCGAGGGTGCCTGCGCAGCTCATGGCGACTGTCTCGAGGGACTCGCAAGCGGAACGGCTATCCACGCCCGCTGGGATAGCTCGCTGTCGAAACTGGGTCCTGACCATCCGGGCCACGAAATCATCGCCAGCTATCTGGCGCAGGCCTGCGTCAATGTTCGTGCAACGCTTGCACCCGAGAAGATCGTCCTCGGCGGTGGGGTGATTGGAACCGAAGGACTGCTGGCGAGGGTGCACACTCAGTTCGACGTTCTGGCTCAAGACTATTTCTCGGGCTTTGCGGCCGACGACATCGTTCTCGCCAAATTGTACCCCGTTTCCGGATTGATGGGCGGCCTTGCGATTGCAGACCTCGCGCGTCAGCAAAAACGGAGCGGGGACTAGAACCGCTCGAGCATCTCCAGCGAAGGAAGCAGCAAGTTCTGAAACGGCAGGATAGCTGCCCCAATCGCCGGCGCGTCGGATGACAGCTTGGCGCGGCGGACGTCGATCCACTGGGCCGAGCGGGCGTCTTCTTGTCGCTGCTGGCACAGCGTCGCCAGGCGGTCGAGCAAATGTTCGGGCAGACGCCCGCCGAGCATGATCGCGTCGGGATCGATGAACTGCCTAATCTGCGCGAAGATGCTGGTCAGATACCCGCACGCTTCCTCAAGCCATTCATCGACTAGGATTGCGCCCGCCCCGTCGAGATGCGTCAGGTCATCGGGACGCGCGATCTTTATTCCATGGCTCTTCAGACGTTCCGACAAGGCACCAAGAGAAACCACATCCTGCAGCGAGCAAGTGACACCGGCCGGAGTTTTCACCTGCATGTATCCGATTTCGCCGCTGCGTCCGTTCTCCCCTCTGAAGTAGTTCCGGTTGATGACAATGCCGCCTCCAAGCAGGACGCTGATGAGAATGTAGACGAAGCTCGGGGCATCCAGTCCGTGACCGAACTGTGATTCGCCGATTGCCGCAGCGACGGCGTCATTCTCAACGAAGGTCGGACCCTGGTAGGTCGAACGAAACAGCCCGGCGACATCGACGTCCGCCCAGGCAGAATAAGCCGGCGGCTTCCCCGGAAAGGCGAGTGTTCCGAGGTCGTCCGGCAGTGCGATCCCGAGGCCCGCCACACGACTGACGGGAATTTTCGATCTTGTTGCCAACGTTTGCCACGCATCGGCAAAAAAACTCCGCGCTTCATCGGGCAGCGCAAAATTGATTTCAGCGGAAATGCGTCCCCGGAGCCGGCCGCTCAGGTCCAGTGCCACAAGCGTGAGATGGTCCCGGTCGATGTTTAGGCCGACCGAATAGGCGCCATCGGGATTGAGCTCGAGTACCCATGCTGGCTGGCCGCGGCCAATTGTCGCGCGCTCGGCCTCGACGATCAGGCCCGCCTGCAAAAGCTGCCGCGACACGTTGACGATGGTCGGCTTGGTGAGCCCGGTGATGGTCGCCAATTCGCTTCGCGTGACTCGCTTGTGCGTGCGGATTTCCTGGAAGACCACCCGTTGGTTGTGATTGGCGTCAATGTCGAGCTTCAGGTACGGTGGAGCCTTCCCTGAGCTCTCCTCATCCGTCGCTCCGCCGCGCTGGGAGCGGAACGGAAACATGTTGCGCGACGGGCTCACCTGGATGACCCGGCGAGGATCCGGACAGCGAACCAAGTGTCAGTTGCCATGGTCGTAGCCCTTCAACAACGCTTCGCCGATCGGCGACAGACGCGCGCGCATTGGAAGGCTCGCTGCACCGATCAGCGTGACGGCGGCGCCGAGGCGTGCGGCCTGAATTCCCGCATGGCTGGGAATTTGCGGTGCACTTTTGAGCAACAGAGCGTTGCAGCGTTCCGCCAGGCGTTTCAACCACTCTTGGGGGAACCGGCCGCCGAGCAGCAATCCGCCCGGGTTCAGCAGGCAGTTGATCGAAATCAGGAGCGGCAGGAGGTCATTGCACGCCGCCTTCAGCCAGGATTCGGAAACATCGGGCGGAGCCTGATGCGATAGCCGTGATTCACGCTCTACCGCCACCGCTTCGCGGCACCAGGCGACCTCGCCGTCGGGGAACAGAAATCGCTTCTGGCTGGGATGAGCCCCCCTGAACAAGGCCTGGTGCATGACCAGACCCCCGACCGGGTTTAGGTCCATCAGGATGAAGTAATAGGTTTGGAGCGTTGCGCCGATGCCGAACAGCAGTTCGCCAGCCGTTGCAGCGGCTAGATCGGAATCAATATAGATCGGCATGTCTCGCGCTATTTCGGAAAGTGCCATCAAATCGATGCCAACTGCCTCGCTCCCGGTCCCGCCATGGGAGCTTCGGCTCGATGTGATGCTGTCCGACGTCGCCACTCCCAGTCCAATAATCCGTTCCCGGCTGATCCCTTTGGTCAGGTCGACAAACTGGTGCTGAAAGAATTCGTTGACGCGGGTTCGTGACGAGGACGGCAAGCTCGTTGTTGATTGCCGGACGAAATGTCCCAGGGCGTCAATCACGATCAATGACAATTGGTCATCATCGACGTGCAGGCCTATGGAATAGCAGCCCTCAGGGTTGGCCTCGAGATGAACCGCGGGCTGTCCGCGCCCGCCGTAGATCCGTCCAGTCTCCGAAACGAGTTCGCTTCTCACCAGGCTCTTCACAATGCCCGCGATCGTGGGCTTGGCGAGACCGGTCAGTTCCGTCAGCGCGTTGCGGGTAATAGGTCCCTTGGTACGAATGGCCTGATAGACCAGCCGCTGATTATAATCGCCGGTGAGCTCGAGGTTCGTGCCTGACAGACTGGCCTTGATCCGTCGCACAACTTGCGGCTGACTATCTGTCATGTTGGAGCGGCTAGACCGATTTTCCCCCGCCGGATGGACCAATACACCTCGGCTTATACCAATATCACCGACTAATTCTTTTTCTCGCTTTGAGAAGCCCCAAAGCGATTGACAAAACCCAGCATAAATTAAAAAAACAAAAACCCATACTTATCGTCGGGGAGGGGGAGAGGTATGAGCCGGGTCAACATCTTCACGGTCGTGGTCGCCTCGCTCGCGGGGTTGCTGTTTGGTTTCGATACCGCCGTGATTTCCGGCGTCACGACGGCGCTTCGGACCGTTTTCCATCTCGGCGCGGCTGGCCTTGGTCTTACGGTTTCAATCGCCCTCATCGGGACCTGCGCGGGGGCGCTCGTCGCCGGATTCGTCGGAAACCGGCTGGGGGGCCGAGATACGCTGAAGCTCGTTGGCCTGCTGTTTGCCGTGGCCTCGGTTGGCTGCGCTTTCGCTCCCACCGTTTATGTTTTCGGCCTGTCCCGGTTGGCTCTGGGACTCGCCGTCGGCGGCGCGTCGGTTCTTGCGCCCGTTTATATATCAGAGATCGTCCCGGCGCGGCGGCGCGGCTTCATGGTCGGTCTCTTCCAGTTCAATATCGTGTTCGGCATTTTGCTCGCGTATCTCAGCAACTACGTTGTCGGCCAGCTTGCAGCGGGTGACACCGAGTGGCGTTGGAAAGTGGGCGTCGCGGCAGTCCCGTCGCTGTTTTTCCTGGTCATGCTGTTCTTCATTCCGCAGAGCGCCCGGTGGCTCGCGGCGAACGGCCGCGCCGCCGAAGCCGAGAAAAGTCTGAGACAGATCGGGTCGACCGAAACGCTTGCCGACATCACTGCGCCCGAAGAAGGACACGGGCACCTCAGCTGGCGCCTGCACAGGAAGCCGATCATCTTTGCAATGCTGCTTGCATTCTTCAACCAATTCACCGGCATCAACGCCATTCTTTACTATCTCAACGACATTTTCGCTGCGGCAGGCTTCGGGAAAGTATCGGGTGATCTGCAGGCGGTGGCAGTAGGCCTCGCCAATCTCGTAGCAACGATGGCCGGGATGACGTTCATCGATCGGCTGGGGCGCAAGAAGCTGCTGGTTTCGGGCGCTCTCGTCATGTCGGTCGCGCTCGCTGGCGTCGCCCTCATCATGGGCACTGGCCATGGGTCCAGCTATCTGCTGATCCTCCTCGTGCTCTTCATCCTCGCATTCGCCTTCTCTCAGGGGGCTGTCATCTGGGTCTATTTGTCCGAGATCTTCCCAACGTCGGTTCGCGCAACCGGCCAGAGCGTGGGCAGCGCTACCCACTGGATCATCAACTTCATCATCACGCTGCTGTTTCCCATCATCGCAACCCATTCGCGGGCCCTGCCATTCGTTGCCTTTGCGGTGGTGACGCTGGGGCAAGTTTTCATCGTCGGGCGCTTCTTCCCCGAAACGAAGGGCGAGACCCTTGAGCAGCTAGCGGGTTCACTGACACGTCACGAGGAGTTTGCGTGAAGAGATTCGGCGTTACGCGTGCAGAATTCATCGCAGGACTTGGCGCGAGCGCGGCGCTCGCACTGAGCAAGGGAGTCGCAGCCGCCGGGAAGCCGCCATTTCCGCGCCACCCGCTATCGTCCGACTGGCAGCTCGGCCCGTTTACCCGCACCGCGACCGGCCCCCTTATCAGGCCGGACCCGAACGCGGTGTTCGACTGCCCGATGCGCAAGCGTCCCGTCCACTGGATGGCTGCGCACACCTTCAACCCCGCTTCCGTCGTCAAAGACGGAAAGATGGTCGTCCTTTTTCGCGCCGAGGATAACCCCGACGAAAAGGTCATCGGCTTTCACACCTCGCGCCTCGGCTATGCCTCGTCCGGCGATGGCAAGCATTTCAAAGTCCGCGCGGCGCCGGTTCTCTACCCTGATGAAGACAGCCAGAAACAGGCGGAATGGGAGGGCGGCTGCGAGGATCCACGCCTCTGCGAGGGCCCGGACGGGACTTATTACGTCACCTATACACAATGGAACCGTCAGCGCGTGAGGCTCGGTCTCGCGTCGTCCCGCGATCTCATTCACTGGCACAAGCACGGCTCCGCATTCGCAGGTTCCCGGTACGAGCAACTGGCGACGAAATCGGCGGCGATCATTCAGAAGATCGACGGCGGCCGAATGAAAGCGGCCAGGATCAACGGCAAATACTGGATGGTATTCGGCGAGAACCAGATCCACATTGCCACGTCGACCAACCTCATCAACTGGTCGCCGGTTGAGCAATCCAACGGCGAACTGCTTGCGTTGATGTCGCGCCGGCCGTTCCACTTCGACAGCGACCTTCCCGAAGTCGGTCCCCCGCCGCTTGTGACGGGCAAAGGCATCGTCATGCTGTACAACGGCAAGAATTCGGAATCCGACGCCAGCCGCGACCCGACGATCGGCGCCGGAGCCTATTCCGGCGGCCAGGCGCTGCTCGACCTGAATGACCCGACGAAATTGCTCGAGCGAACCGACAAGCCATTCATTCGCCCTGAGCTGCCCTTTGAGAAGAGCGGACAATACAAGGCCGGAACCACGTTCCTCGAAGGCCTGAGCTATTTCGATCGCAAGCTTTTCCTCTACTACGGAACGGCCGACACCTATGTCGCCCTGGCCGTGGCCGACTGGCATGAATGACGGGCTGGCCTCGGCGCCAATGCCTCTGAAGCTGAAGTCGAGAGCAGTGGAAAAGCCATGGGGCCGGGAGGATTTGCCGGAGCTCTTCCCCAATCCCGAGCGCCGGAGGATCGGCGAAGTCTGGTTTGAAAAGGCCGAAGGCCGCGAACTGCCATTGCTTGTCAAATATCTCTTCACAAGCGAGCGGCTCTCGATTCAGGTTCATCCCAATGATGCCCAGGCCCGCGCTCATGGTCTCGCCGGCGGCAAGGAAGAGTGCTGGTACATCCTTGAGTGCGATGAAGGTGCCTCTCTTGGCATCGGGCTGACGCGCACGCTCTTGCTTCCAGAAGTTCGCGCGGCAATTGCCGACGGCAGCATCGAGGGGCTGATCCGTTGGAGACCGGTCAGCCGCGGCGACTTCTTTTTCATCCCCGCAGGAACAGTCCACGCCATCGGTGCTGGAATCACGCTCGTGGAAATCCAGCAGAATGCCGACGTCACCTACCGGCTTTATGATTATGGCCGCCCGCGCGCGCTCAACCTGGACGAGGGGCTCGAGGTCAGCCGCCTGTCTCCTTACCTACTTGACCCTTCCCATGCCGCGATGGGCGAGACCCGGATGCTGCTGGAACCGGGAATTGCCCCTTTTCACGTCGAGATGCTGTCGTGGCGCGGCGGAGTATCAGTCCGGCCCGGCGCGAGGGGGCGGTCCTGGTTCATTCCGCTAAAGGGCAGCGGGACAATTGCCGACCAGCCGTTTCAACCGGGCGAATGCTGGCTCGTCGACGGCGCGGACCCAATCATCGGCGTCGATGAGGGCAGCGCCCTCGTAGCTGCTTGCAGCGAGCCAAGTGCGTGAGCGTGAGAGCCCCAGTTGCGACTGAAGATCAAATCAAGGTGACGAGAGACATCGCCAGGCGCTTTCCGGCCAATCCGATCCTGTCGCCCGGTGACCTCAGGCCGAGCATGGACGGGTTGGAAATTGCCTGCCTTCTCAATCCCGGCGTGTTTCGCTTCGACGGAAAGATCTGGCTGCTGGTCCGGGTTGCCGAGCGGCCGAGGCAGAGCCAAGGGAAGGTATCCTTCCCAATCCTCGATAATGACGGGACGATCCGGATCATCGAGCTCGACCAGAATGATCCTGATCTTCGTACCGACGATCCACGCACCGTCACCTACAGGGGTGAGGATTATCTGACCACGCTGTCGCATCTGCGGCTGCTGTGCTCGGATGACGGCGTACGATTTGAGGAACCGGAGGGCTACTTGCCGCTCGCCGGCTTGGGACGCCTGGAGAGCTACGGGATCGAAGATTGCCGAGTGTCGCAGATCGGCGATGTCTATCATCTGACCTATACTGCAGTGTCGCCGAGCGGGGTCGGTGTTGGACTGCGCACCACGAAGGACTGGCGGCACTTCGATTGCCATGGGATGATTCTTCCGCCGCACAACAAGGACTGCGCGATCTTCGAGGAAAAGATCGATGGTCGCTTTTTCATGCTGCACCGCCCGTCCAGTCTGTTTGTCGGCGGCAATTACATTTGGCTCGCGTCATCGCCCGACGGATTGCACTGGGGTGACCACCGCTGTCTGTTGAGGACGCGTCCGGGACATTGGGATGGCGCAAGGGTCGGTGCGGGAGCCGCGCCGATCAAGACTGACCAGGGCTGGCTCGAAATCTATCACGGCGCAGACGAGAACGACCGCTATTCGCTGGGAGCCTGTCTCCTTGACCTGCAGGATCCGTCCAGAGTGCTGGCGGTGACGCACGAGCCCCTGATGCGGCCGCTTGAGCCCTATGAGCTCTCGGGTTTCTTCGGTCATGTCGTCTTCACGAACGGGCACGTGCTCGACGCCGATGGCGACACGCTAACTCTCTACTATGGCGCGGCAGACGAATTCGTGTGCGGCGCTCAATTTTCCGTAAGAGAGATACTCTCGCTGCTGAAGACGGTCGATGGTTAGCAAGCTCCGGACGGAGCTCTCATTCTTCCGGAAGCAGCCGCATAATTTCCGGACGCTGATCCTGACCAACATGGTCTATGCGCTCATCGGACCGGTAATCGATACCTTCGTTTCAGCCTATATCATGCGCTCGTCGAACGACCCGACCAAGGTCGTCATCTACCAGCTCACCATCTACACCGGCATTCCGCTTACGTTCCTTTTGAACGGGTTTCTCCTCAGGCACTTCAATATCCGCAAGCTGTTCTCGGCAGGAATGTTGCTGAGCGGTGTTTCAATGCTCGCAATGATGTCACTCAAAACGCTAAGCAATGCAGGCATTGGCGGAGCGGGACTGATCATGGGGATGTCATTCGGCTTCTACTGGGCAAACCGCGACACGCTGGTCCTGGATGTCACTGACGACAGCAACCGCAATTACTACTACGGGCTCGAAACCTTCATCTACACGATCATCGCGATCGTGATGCCGTTTGCAATTGGATGGTTCATCCATGCGCAGAAGAGTGAAGCGCACGTGCACAGGGCCTATCTCGCGATCGTCGGGATCGCATTTTGTATCACGATCGCGGCGTCGCTCATTTGTCTGCGCGGCCGCTTTGCCAACCCTGCAGCGAAAAGATTCATCTATCTAAGGTTCCACCCGCTGTGGATGAAGCTGCTGCTTCTCGCGCTGCTCAAGGGACTGGGTCAGGGCTTCCTCGTTACTGCGCCATCGATGCTGATCATGACGCTGCTGGGCGACGAGGGATCGCTTGGCTTTGCGCAGACGATCGGCGCGCTGTTTGCGGCAGTTGCCATGTATATTCTCGGCCGCATCACCAGACCCGACGACCGCCTCAGGATTTTTGCTGCGGGGCTGCTGCTGTTCCTGCTTGCGGCGCTTTCGAACGCGATCCTGTTCAATGCCGCCGGCGTCATCGTGTTCATGCTTTTCCTGCTGCTTGCAAAGCCGCTGCTCGATCTCGCCTACTTTCCGATCCAGTTCCGGGTGATCGATATCGTGAAGCGGATAGAACGACGCAGCGAGTTCAGCTACATTCTCAACCACGAGGCTGGTCTTTACGTCGGACGCTTCAGCGGCGCGCTCGCATTCCTGCTTCTGGCTTATGATTTCTCGACCACGATAGCGCTACGCTACGCGATCCTGCTCATCGCAACGATCCAGCTGCTCTCGCTTGTCGTTGCGAGAAACATCGTTCGAACGGGCAACAAACTCGCGCCTCGCGAAATCGACGACCATTCTGCCACGCTTCACGCCGAGGACGCGCTGGTGACGCGCGCGACCTGATCAGCACGCCGCGCCGGGCAGGCATTTCGCCAGCCGATCGGCGGCAACCGCGACAGCGAGCGATTGCGTTGCATTGCTCGCATCGATCTTTCGCTGGTGAGAACGATCGGCGAGCCAGCTCAGCTGATCCTCGAACATCGAACGAAGGAGGGTCTCGTAAACGGCGAGCTTTGGCTGAATGACGCCGGTATCGAGGCGTATCTTCCTGTCATACTCAATCGGCTTGAAGCGGCCGCGGGCATGCTGCGGTGCATCCCATCGCTCGAGGACGGTCATGGAAGCAGCCGGGAATAGCGCCTGCAGCCGTTCGCCTTCCGCTCGCGTGCAAACCGCATGAAGCACCAACCGGTTGGGCACCCATTCCTCAAGCGTGATGTCTCCGCGCTCGAACTGCAGGCGCATTTGTTGACGATCAAGGATTCTTGGCTGGTTGAAGCCGTGGAAGAAGTGCACCGGTGCATTGCCTTGGTAGATCACTTCGCATTGCGCGATGTCCCATATGCCGCGCTGGCCCTGGCGCTCGAGGCGCTGCGCCGCTGCTACCTCTCCTTTGCCCAGCCATCCTGCGAACAGATCGAAAAAGTGTACGCCATGCTCGATGAAGATACCGCCACTCTTGGCCTCGTCCCAGAACCAGTGGCCGAGTGGCAAGGGTTCATCACTCGCATAATTTTCAAAGAAGCCATGGATGAACGAGCCGAGCATTTGCGTGTCGATCAGCGTCGCGACGGCGTCGTAGAGCGGATTGTAGCGCTGCATGAGGTTGACGACGAACAGCAGGCCCTTGTGGTCCGCGCAGCGGCTGAGTTCTTGCGCGTGCGATAATTCGATCGCCGCCGGCTTCTCGCAGATGACGTGCTTGCCCGCGTTGAGGGCGGCAAGGCTCTGCTCATAGTGGAGGAATGGCGGTGACCCGATGTAGACGAGGTCGACTGCCGGGTCGGCTAGCAACCCCTCCATGCTTTGATGGACCTTGGCCGCGGGATGAGCAGCATTGAAGGAGGAAATCGATTCTTCGTTCGCGTCGTAGACGCCGACCAGTTTCGCGTTCGGATGCTGGGCGAACTGCGACACTGCGAACCGGGCAAAGCCGCCAGCCCCGATCACTGCGAACCTGACTTGCTCGTCCATTGAAAACCCTGCGCGCGCCCGTGACTTGCAAAATGTTTAGTATATTGTTTTTTTATAAACAATCGTCGCCATTGCCTTGGCATTTTGGCCATGGGCCTGCGCCGGCGATGGCTCCTTTGGCCAGTACGAGGAATGTTCATGGATCGAGACGGCAGCATAACCCGCCGCGCGCTGATACAGTCGGCGGTCTGCCTTGCAGGAACCGCGTCAGCCGCGCGCGGACGCGGAATCTCCGCGGCCAGAATCGACCCACATGCCCGGACCCTCGACGTGCTTCCCGCGAGGCCGCAAAGCATACCGCTTCGCTGGCGCGAGCGTGGGGATGTATTTGATCGCTTCGTCATGAGCCCCGCGAACAGGGTGCTTCGGAAGAGAGCGGACGGGTCACACTATTTCGCATCCGCGCTCGAGGGCGAGGGAGACGGAGGCCTGACGACCTTTGCTCCAATCCTGCTCGGAAAGATTCTGCGCGGCGAGGCGGTCGATTGGCTGGCGCCGTCGATGGCCGCTTACTTCAGCGACCGGCACGGTATTTTTCTCGACGGAAGGCGGGCTTCCTCGTGCGAATATTGGTACCTCATGAATGTCAACGCGCTGGCTGGTGGCGTCGTGCAGAGACATTTGGCTCACGACCCCGTTTGGACGGCCCGCGTGCAAAGCAGCGCTGACCGTCTGATTTCTCTTGCTCACCAGATCAATTACAATTTCAGCGACCAGGGCTATCGCTTTGATACCCGGGAGCCGTGGACGAAGCAGGGCATTTACCGTCAGCCGGACGCGATCGGCGGCTACGCCTATCTGCAGCTGCTGGCTTACGAGATGTTCGGCGCGGCAAAGTACCTGAGCGAAGCGAAAGAGGCGTTGCGGCGCTATCTCTCCTTCGCTCGAAACCCCTGGTATGAGGTCCCCAGCGGCGCCATGGCTTGCCTTGCGGCGGCGCGCCTTTCCGTATCTCAGCCGGGCATCAATGTCGGCAAGGCCCTTGGCTTCGTTCTCGATCCCGGCGGGCGGCCGCTGCACACGGGCAGATGGGGTGATGACGAGGTCGGCGGGCTGATGGCCGGGTTCTGCACGGAGCCGGCCGGCGAAGCCTATAGCATGGAGTCACTGATGACCGCCGGCTACCTTTTGCCCGTGCTCCGATATCGTCCGGAGTTTGCAAGCGTGATCGGCCGGTATTTGCTGAACGTCTCTGCGAACATGCGTCTCTTCTATTCGGACTGCATTCCCGCTGAAAACCAGAGCCGACCGGATCTGACCTCTGCTGTTCCCTATGAGCGGCTGACCCGCGCCTTCAACGGGAAGTCGCCCTACGCGTCCGGCGATTATGGGAGCCACCGGTCAATATACGGAGGTGCTTATGCGCTTTGGTGGGGAGAATTGATGAAGCCGACCGCCGATCCATTCATCCTCCAGATGAGCATCGCGTCGACTGACTTTCTCGAACGCAAGACCTATCCGAGTTATCTCTATTACAATCCGTTTGACCTCGCGAGATCTGTGCAAGTTCCAATCGCCCCCCAAGGCTCGCAGCTTTACGACCTGTCAGCTCACGAATTCCTGCACGTGCGCGAACAGGTGTCGCTGCCAATCCCGGCAAAGGGTGCGAGGGTGCTTGTGCTGATCCCGCCAGGAGCACATCGGCAGGTAAGGAACGGGACATTGTTCTGCGGGGATGTAGCGGTGGATTATGCCGCGCCAAGGAGTGCTTAAGATCGTTCGATCGGTTGCTTCCCCCCGTCCTCAAATCGACTGACGGCCGGACACCTCGATCCGTTGTGCGTTGATCCAGCGATTGTCGTCGCTGAGCAGTGAGGCAATCATCGGGCCGATGCCATCAGCAACCCTGGCGCGGCCAAGTGCCGTACTGCTTGCGATGAACTTGTTCATGTCCGGATTGTCGCGGAAGACGCCTCCGCTGAAATCGGTCTCGATTGCGCCGGGTGCGACGACATTGAGCGCGACTCCGCGCCGGCCGAGCTCTTTCGCCACATATTTGGTCATTACTTCGACCGCGCCCTTGCGCACGGCGGCATCTCTCTCTTCGAATATTGCTCATTCATCTATCATGAGATATATACATAGGGAGGAGATCGTAGTGACCAGTGCGGCCCAAAAGAGAGCTATTCTAAATCATCGCAAGAGATTGCGCGGCCGCGGACTTTCGCGCTTCGAAGTGCAAGGCCGAACTTCAGACAAGAAGCTTTTGCGCGATCTCGCGCGAAAGCTTGCTGAGGACAGCTCCGAGGCGGCGAACGTCCGCAAGTCCTTGGAGAGCGCCGTCATCAAGAGCGATGAAAACAAGGGCGGCATTTGGGAAGCTCTTCGGAGATCGCCTCTCGCTGGATCGGGCATCGAGTTCGAACGGCTGCGCGCAGAGCCGCGCAAACTTGATCTTTGACGCGATATCTTCTCGATACCAACATCATAAGCGATGCAGTCAAACCTGCTCCATCGCCCAAGCTCGCACAATGGATGCAGGCGCAAAAGGACGCGGACCTGCACATTGCGGCATTGAGCATCGCAGAAATCTGGCGAGGCATCCTGCTTCTGCCTGATGGCAGGAAGCGGACTGGGCTTGAGACTTGGTTTGTTGGGCCCGACGGTCCAGCGCGGCTCTTTGCAGGACGAATCTTGGCATTTGACGAACGAGCGGCGCTCGCCTGGGCCCGCATCATGGTTGACGGCAAAGCGCAAGGCCTGACGCTCGATGTGAGCGACATGATCATTGCGGCAACTGCCCAGGCCAATCAATGCATTGTCGTGACCGCAAACGAAAGCGACTTCAGGACTGTCCCTTTCTTCAACCCGATGGCCAACTGATTGCCGTGTCGCCAGCGGATCCCGAATTTCACTTTCTAAGCTCGATCGCGAGCAATTGGCGGGGATCGCACAATCTTGAAATTTCGTAGTGGCATCTGAGCCGCATCGACGCGCTACGGAACGGAGCGTCAAGGGTTATAATCTGGACATATTCACCATCTGTGTATATGTTCCGGACTATTCAGGATAGAGGCAATGGCAGTCGCAGAACTCGATCGGGAAACTAGAGTCGCCGATCTCGGCGGCCCGGCGCTGCGCACCTTCTTCAAGCTCGCAAAAGCCTGGGGGCTTAGCGAAAAGGAGCAGATGAAGCTGCTTGGCCTTAACAGCCGCTCGACGCTCCATGCCTGGAGAGCGGGGCGCGTCAGCAAGGTCAGCCGCGATACGCTCGAGCGCATTTCCTACCTCTTGGGGATCTTCAAGGCGATCAACATCCTGCTGCCGGACACGAAGCGTGCGGACGAATGGATGCGCTTGCCCAACAGGGCGCCCCTCTTCGGGGGCCGAAGCGCTCTGGATCGCATGACCACCGGCAATATCGGCGACCTCTACGTCGTTCGCCAATATCTCGACGCCCAGCGGGGCTGACTTGGACATCACCGATTATCAGCCGCCGCTCGCGGCCACGGGCTTTGGCGTCTACCGCATAGTATCCTCCCGCTTTCCGCCGGTCTCGCTGTTTGACAGGATCACCCAGCCCGACGACCTCGAAGCCGTGTTCGCTATCGAGGCGCTGACCAACGACCGGCTTCGACAGGAGGTCGGCGACATCAGCCTTGTGCCGATCGAGGATAGAGTGGCGGGGCCCGGGTCGACGCCGATCATGGCGGCCTTTACCCACCTCAACCCCGATGGCGGCCGTTTCACTGATTCGACCTATGGCGCCTTCTACGGCGGCCTGACGCTCGATACCGCCATTGCCGAGACCAAATACCATCGCGAAGAGTTTCTCGCGGCGACGGAAGGGGGCCGTCCTATCGAAATCGACATGCGGGTTTATCTCGCCCGCCTCGACGGCGAGTTGCACGACGTCCGCGAAGGCGCGCCCGCGGCAATCTATGATCGCAGTAGTTATAGCGTCAGCCAGGTCTTCGGCCGGCGCCTTCGGTCCGAAGATTCGAACGGGATCATTTTCAACAGCGTCCGCGACGAAGGCGGCACCTGCGTTGCCGTATTCCGGCCCCGCCTCTTGTCAGGCTGCCGGCAGGAGAGGCACCTTACCTACCGGTGGGACGGACAGCGCATTTCGCATGTCTTCGAGAAGCGTGAACTCGTCTCCGGCCGCTCATGAGCACTGACTCAAGACGGGGCGCAGGCGCAGGCGGGGGACGAGCTTCCCCGCCACCGTAGACCGGACCGATTCAGGAGCAGCCACCGGGGCGGTTGCCAGAGCGTCGCCCAGCCAGCGGTCTATCTTCGTTTTGCCCGGCAGTGTATGCGAGCGTGGCTACCAGTCGTAATCGACGGTCAAGGCGCGAAGCGCACCTTTTCCCATCCCTGACGCCTCATAGCGGTCAATAGGTTGGCCTTACTCGCGGCTCATCGCCGTCGGCGATGAAAGCCAGGCTTAATGAACGGAAAGGTATTCCCATGATCGAGCATACATTTGGCGGTAGGTGGCGCGCGATGGTCGTGCCGGTTGTCTGCACTGCTGCGGTGGTTGGCATCGCGCTGACGTTCGCAATGATGTCATGAGAGATCGCTGGCATCATCGCCAGCAAGAAACAGCGATACCGTTACCGGAAGCCGTTGGGAGAATGAAGGCGTCCACATGAGCGGCGCAGCACTCCCCGTCCGGCAGCCCGCGTTACCGTTTGGGACCGGCCTGCGCGACTGAAGTTTCGGAGTCTGGATTCTTTCTCGCTGTGAAGGAGCCGACCCCGGCGTGAGGCGGCCCGGCAGGCAACGTGTCGGGTCGTTCTCGGGCGCTGAAACGGGCTTTCCGCCTAACAAGCGAGATGCCTTTGTATGCCCGCATGCCGACGATCCGGCAATTCAGCAGGCAATGGCTGGAATACGACCACCTGCCAGGCGTTTCCAACCGTTCGTTACCGTCGGCGCTAGGCGTGCAGCCAAAAAGCAGATTCGGCAAACTGCTGGCCGTTCCACCAGTTGGGAGCGCCCGTGCCGTAGCGAAAATTCCGGCTTCCCGCCTGGCTTTGGAGCGGCGCAGTGACCTCGCCGGCAGAATTGCGTTTCGCACTTTGTGAGGGGCTCTCGGGAACGACCGCAACGATGTGGCCCGAGCGTCCGTCCTCGCGGCGGCGGGCAACAATGAGGCCGATCGCTCCCTGGTTGACCTCGGTCTGGAGCTTGGTGAGCGTCGACGTCCGGCGCCAGCCGAACCGCTCGCCAAAGTCGCGCAGCCAGCGGAAGAGATCGTTGGCGCGGACTTCGTCGATGGTCTTGCCGTAATTGGGCTCGACGGCTTCGCCCCTGGCGAGCTTTTCGAGTGCCGCCGCAGTCCAGAAGACCCTGGGGAGATAGACCCCGCTCAAGTAGCAATAATCATGTGCGTAGATGTTGCAGAAAGTGAGGCCGCCATGCGGTTGATACCGCTCGTGAGACGCGTCATCGACGCCGAGCCATTCGATGATTGCTGCTAGCGACGTGCGAAGTTCATCAGGAGAGTTTCCCTTGCGCTGCGGCTGGGCCGGTTCGTTGAGCGAGAGAGCGTTGGCGGGCTCGGTGCGCTTCGTGACGCTGTTCGCCGGGCGCGGGCAATAGACTGCGACGATGCCCCCGGTCGGCGGGCTCGGTGAAGGTGCAACTGGCTGCGGAACCTCGGCGCCCGCGGCCTTCTTCAGATAGGTTTGTGAGGCAAAGCCCTGGATCAGCGCGCCGTTGAGCGAGGTCTGGATCTCGAGGAAACCGTTGACGGGCTTTTCGGTCAGGGCCTTGACGAGCTGGCCGTCCGGAAGCTGTCCAACGACATTCTTGCGCGGGTTCGACTTGTCGATGTCGGGCGTGCTCCGGACGCGCAGGTGATCGACGAGCGTGTCGACTTCGAACGTTTCCCCCGCCGCAGCAACCGGGGAGGGAGGCGCGACGATCGCCTCGTTCTTGGCGGGCGGTCCGAAGAGAGCCGGTGCTCCCCCTCCCGTCGCAACGCTGTGTGCGAGGCGCAGGAAATCGAAGAAATTCTCGCCGTAATATTTCTTGCCGTCGAAATAGCCCTGCTTGAGGCCTTTCTCGGGGCGATAGTTTTTGCGGCCCATGTTGTAGACGATCGCGACGGCCGCGGTCTCGAGGTCGGTAAGGCTCGCGCGGCCCTGCCATCCCAGGGATTTGAGCGCATTGCCGAGCTCCTCCACGCATTTGCCGAGCGCCTGGTCGAAGCGGATGTAGCGCCGCTCGAGGAAGTATTCGGCATGTCCCTTGAAGAACTGGATATCGTACTGGAAAATTCCGTAGCCGTGACAGAACTTGTCGGGATTGCGGACAGCGGCGGCATAGCCTGGTATCTCGGAAGCCATGTCGACGAGCGCGGCGCGCGCGATATCGAACATCTTCTGCCCGTCTGGCGCTCCCACGAGCTCGCTCCTGCTCCTCGGGAAGACCGAGCGCTTGTCGATCGTGTCGCCGACGCAAAGCTCCAGGATCCGGGCGACAGCGCGGCCTTTGCGTCTCAACCGCGCCCAGACCTCGCCCGTCTCCTGGCAGGCGACCGCGGTCAGCATGTCGATGCTGAAGGGTGTTGCAGCGATCGCTGCAGTCATGTCGCCGGCGAAATTCGCCTTGAACCAGGCGACATCATCACGGTCGGGCATGGGCGATCACCTGGAGGAGCAGCCGTGCGGCGGCGGCTGCAAAGCGTGCGGCGGGGCAAGCCATGCGTTCATCACTGGATGATCGCCTGGATCGCGTCCCAGTGCTGCTCGACCGACGCCCTTCCGGCGGCGATTGCAGTCGCGATCTTGGCGGGATCGAATTCGAGCGTGTCGAGATAATTGTCGTCGGGCTCGATCACGTAATTATGGACGAAACGGTAGGTTGCGAGCTGCACATCGAGGGGCCGCAGCGCCGCTGCCACCTGCGCGCTCGGGAGCCCCAGCGCTTCGAGGGCGCGCAGCTGCGCACCGCGCGCTGCGATCATGTCGTTGATGAGTGTCGCGTTGGCGAGGTCGTTGACCGACACTTCCGACTGAAGGATGTCGACCGCCCGAAGCCCGATGTCGATGAGATTGCCGAATGTCTTGACGGCTCCGGGCTGCGGCTTTTTCGATGCGCGGACAACGATGATCCCGCGGGGGTTGAGCTCCATCGCGCTTCCGAGCGGCGTGACGTCGCGGACGCCCCCGTCAACCCATTGTTCTTCGGTGCCGTCCGCAGCGCGCGTCTTCAACGGCTCGAAAAAAAGCGGCATGGCGCAGCTCGCGTAAACCCAGTTGTCGATTCCGGGCACGCTCTCGTCGATGGTCCGGAACACGCCTGTCCCGAGGTTGACGACGCCCAGTCGAAGCTTCTTGCCGCTGGCCTTGAGCTTCGCTTCGTCGGCAGCGTTCGCGAGCAGCTTCTTGAGCCCGCGCGCATCATAGAGGGACTTTGCGCCGAAGATGGCGCCGGCGGGTCCAAGCGGCCGCTTTGAATAGATGTCGCCGTTGCCCTTGATGCCGCTCCAGATCTCGACCAGCCTTGGAATGTCGTCCTGCGCGATAGCGAGCGCCTGGATGGAGCCGGTCGAGGTGCCCACCGCGATGTCGACCTTCACGCCGCGGTTGACGATCAACTCGTCGAGGACTCCGACCTGGAAGGCGCCCTTGGCGCCGCCGCCGCTAAGCACGATGGCGAGTTCTCCAGGCATGAGCTTCTCCCTTGGTTGGTGGCGGGGGGTTAGAGTGCGATCATCATGTCCAGGGCTTCACCGGCCTTGGCTGCTGCAGCGGCAATCGGACCATCGCTGTTCGAGGCGGAGCTCACCGCGCTTGTTGCCGCGTCGAGCCTTGCAATGACGGGGTCGAATTTGCCGGACGAGGCCGGAAGGCCGGTGCGCCGGACTTCCATCACCGCCTGGACGTGGCGGAAGCGAAGGAGCTCGAACGAGCGGTCGCTGATATTGTCATCGAGGCGCTCGTAAAGCGCATCGCGGAGTGCCTTTGCCGAGTCCATCAGGCTGGTGAGGCTCGCCATGATCTCTCCAATCCTTAGAAAGCCGCTGCTGCAGCAGCGATTGCGTGAAGGGCGGCAAGGAGGCGCGCACGGTTGATCGCCGCAGCCTGCGCTCGCTCCTTGGCAGTCCAGTGCGGATGGGCCGACAGGCCGTCGACAAGGTCCTTTTGCGCCGCCGCGACGTCGTCGAGAGATTTCTTGATTGCCGCGGTAACCCCGGGGATGGCCGCAACTGCCCTGTGCGAGGCGATCGCCCGCTCGATCACGGCCCGCCTGGCATCATAGCCCTTGTACACGGGCGGCTGCTTGCCGAGCTGCCGTCCCATGTGGATGAAGTCGGCGTCGGTCATCTGAAGGTCGCTCGTGAGCGAGCCCGTCGCCCACGTATCAAGCGAGGCCTTGAGGGTGTCGATGATGGTAGAGACGTTTGCGTTCTGTGCCTGGACCAGCCTTGTGAGGTCGCGCACTTTCTGCTGCTCGGTCGAGAGCTGGACGACAAGATCGAGGAGACCCTTGATCGCGCCTTTCTGCGCGTCTGAGAGCTCTGGGATGAGCTTTGTCTTGCTTCCCGCCAGAACGGCAAGGTCGGCCTGGGCCTGGATTGCCTTGCCGTAGGCGTCGGCGAGGTCTGCTGAGACATCCGGGTCCTTGCGCGCGATGATCGTGTTCACGGCCTGGACGTAGGATGCGAGGGCGGCGATCGTATCGAGCGTCGGCTTCAGCTGCGCGTCCGGAATGGGTTCGAGCGAAATCTCGAGGTCGCCCAACCTTGGATCCGGCTGCGAGCCCACGGGCATGCAGATCGATTTGGCGGGCGGGCGTCCGTCACCGCGAAGGACGATGGTCTGGGCCCAGGAACATCCCTCATCGCTGGCGACGAGCGAGACATTCGCTTCGTTCCGGGCCGCGGCCACCTGTTGCATGAAGTCGCGCGCCTGGGTGACGGCGGCGGTGCCGGCCTCGCTGACATCCGATGCCCGCGCGAGACGGATACTGTTGAATCCGCACCCTGTCAGAGTTGAAGCAAGCGCGATTACAGTGAAGGCGCGGCGCATACACGCTCTCCCCGCGGAGCGTTAGCCGAGCGAGTTAAGTCTAAACACAACTCCAGCAAATATTCAATAAATTAATAGAAATGACCGTCGAGATGGTGGTCCTGCGACCAGTGGCGAACGGGCGAGAAACTTGGACCAACCAAGGATTTGTGAGGATAAATTGCTCACGACGGCTCGATTAATGTCGGTGCACGCGCAGGCGAGGTCTTCTATTCTTTGAACGGGGCGTTCAAAACCCAGTCGACCGCCGACGGTGCGTGGTATCCCGAAACGAAGCGTTCCCCGAAGTCTCGCACGAAATTGTCGTAGCTCGTTTCCGGATGCGTCGCCGCAAAGTGCGTGAAGCAACGGACGAAACGTTGTTTCATCGCAAGCCTTGGATACTCGGCAACGATGGCGGCTATCTCGCTAGAGGGCAGCTGATCGAACTCGAAACCGACGACGTCGAGGCCGATGCCGCTCGTGCACAAAGCCACTTCCGGCTGCTTGTAGAGACCAATGGAGGGCGTCGAGTTCAGCGCAACGCAGTCCCAGATCAACCCTGCACGTCGATCGTCCATGCCTGCTTCGGAAGCGAATGACCGCACAAGATCGGCAGCTTCAACCTCGAACCGGCGTGGTCCCGCGTAGGATTCGTTGAGTGTGACATCGTGAAGGAGCGTCCCGACGGCGAGGATTTCCGGGTCGTGGGGGATGCTCTTCAGCTGTCCGAGGCGAACCGCGAACAGCCAGGACCGCATGACGTGATTGAAAAGATAAGGTTCGCACTTCCGCCGTGCATACTCGATCGCGCTCCTGATTACGGGCGTATCCGGGACGGTGATACCGGCGAAGGCGTGTGCACCCATCTTCTGACGGGCGTCGAGCGGATAATCGAGTTCCATCGATTTATCTCCTTGATCGCTCCAGGCTCGCTCAGTTTGCCGAGTGGGCGGGCTCCGGAACTCGTGCTTCGTTACTACGCTTCGGGGGTGCGGGAACGTGCGTCAGCCACCAGTCGAGTGTCGTTGAGCCGAGCCGCGCGTTCGGGCCCGGAACGAGGGTCGCGTCTGCGATCTCGACGCCATAATAGCGTGCTGACCGATCGGCGATCACCGGGCGCGGATCTTGATCATATTTGAGTACCTTCGCGACGGCCTCGTCGAACCTTAAGGTCTCTGGCCCCGCAATTTCGATGAGGGCATTTGCAGGGTTCGCGACCGCAGCCCGTACGATCTCGCTCGCCACGTCCTCTGCCGCGACCGGCTGGAACTTGACGGGCGGGAGCCGCACCATTCCGTCGACGGTCGACACTTCGGCAATTGAACGAATGAATTCGAAGAACTGCGTCGCATGGATCAGCGTATAAGGAATGGCTGACGCCTCGATTACCTGCTCCTGGGCGAGCTTCGCGCGGAAATAACCGCTGCCCTGCAGGCGATCCGTCCCGACGACGGATAGGGCCACATGATGGCGAACAGCTGCATTTTGCTCGGCGTCGCGCAAGTTCCGCGCTGAAGTCTGAAAGAATTCCATCGCCGCCCGATCTTCAAACGAGGGTGAATTGGAGACATCCACGACGACATCGGCGCGGTCGAGAGCTTCGGCCAATCCTTTGCCGGTGATCGTATCAACTCCTGTATTCGGCGCAGCAGCAATCGCCTCATGACCTTGCTGCTTCAGTTTCGCCACGACTTTGGAACCGATCAGGCCGGTCCCTCCAATGACGACAATCCTCATGATATTTCTCCCAGCCAGGGGAAGCGGAAGCGGAAAAACGGCGATGCCGGGCCGCGATGCGCGGCCCGGCATCATGCCCCTTATTCAGTGAGGGCCGGCTCTGCCCTCGCCGTTGTCGTCGCACGATCCTCTCCGACCGGCTCGCCGCGGATGAATGCGAGCAGATCGGCATTGATGAGGTCAGGATGCGTCTGGCAGCAACCGTGCGGCAGGTCCTTGTAGGTCTTGAGCGTGCCGTTCTTCAGCAGCTTGGCCGTTAGCGGAGCCGAATCCGCGTAAGGCACGATCTGGTCATCCTCGCTGTGGATCACCAGCACCGATACGTCGATTGACTTCAGATCCTCGGTGAAGTCGGTCTCGGAGAATGCCTTGATGCATTCGTAGCCGGCCTGAACGCTTCCCATCATGCTCTGTCGCCACCAGTTGCGGATGAGGCCTTCAGACACCTTCGCACCCGGACGATTGAAGCCATAGAAAGGGCCCGTCGGAACATCGAGATAAAGCTGCGCCCGGTTGCTGGCGAGCGCCGCTCGATATCCGTCAAAGATTTCGATCGGCGTCCCGCCCGGATTTGACTCTTTTTTGACCATGACGGGCGGCACTGCATCTATCAAAACGGCCTTGGCGACCCGCCCCTTTCCGTGGCGTGCGACGTAGCGGGTAACTTCGCCGCCGCCCGTCGAATGGCCGACATGGATTGCATTCTTGAGATCAAGTTTGGAGACCAGTTCAGCAACGTCGGATGCATAGGTATCCATATCGTTGCCGCCCTCGGTCTGCTCGGACCGGCCGTGGCCGCGGCGGTCGTGAGCGATCACCCGGTAGCCCTTTGCCCGGAAGAACATCAGCTGGTTGTCCCAGTCATCTGCACTCAGGGGCCAGCCGTGGTGGAACACGATCGGCTGGCCATCCCTCGGCCCCCAGTCCTTGTAGAAGATCTGCGCGCCGTCTTTGGTTGTGATGAATGGCATGGGTTGCCTCGCTTGGCTGGAGGCCGGCCGGCGGGACCGGCGCCGGGCCGCGACCAACCGGAATGGCGGGCAATAACAGGTCCGTCGAACGCTTCGACTCGGTCGCGACGACGGAAGTCAGCCTTAACAGTCTCGCTCAAACGATAAACGACAATGCGACGAGCTGACCGACTGTTATCGCTCAGTCTGAGCTCTCGTCCACTTCCGAGGACGGTTTCCGAATCCCCGATCGATGGCTAGGCGCCGGAGAAGCCGAACGGGACTATTTTGCAAAAGGCCCGGAATGAACAACAACCGGCTTGCCAATTGTTTTTGACCAGCCGGCGACTTGGAAACCGTGCTCTTGAAGGCATCCCGTAAGCGCGGTCTTGATGGCCCGCTCCTTCTTGGCGCGCTTCGCACGGGACATGCCCCAGGCCCCACCGATCACCGCGAAAGGGAGCAAGACCACCGTCGCACTCGCGAGTGCAACTCCGCCCCATCCGCCGGCCACGGCGGCGGCCGTCCCGCCCACCGCGGCGGTTCCAGCACCAGCTCCGGCACCAGCACCCAACGATCCACTGCGCACGCTCGAGTCCAGCTTGCCCGCGACTAGTTGTTGGTGGCAGCTTGCATAGGCCGCTTCAAAATCCGCCTGGTTCGCGCTTGGCGATGCCAGTGTCGGCGTGAAATCGCGCGGACGGGACGAACATGCCTCCAAGGTCAAGCAGCTCACCAGAGCCCATGCGGTGATCTTGTTGTTCATTGGTTCCCCCTTGGATGCCCCAGCCATCCACGCAGTCGATGCCACGCTTTTGAAGCGGTTGCCATTTCTTAGCGCCGCGCCTCGTGGTCGTGGGCGTCTTGCACCTCGGTTACTTTTGACCGTGCCGGCCTATCAATACCAACGCCGCTGCGGACGCCCGCGAGCTACTCGCAAGCGGACGGGTTCAGGCGCGCACAGCTTCGGGTGAAGCTTGCCGCTCCCACGTTGCGGCATAGCGGCGCACGTCCTCCAGCTGTACCCGGCCCCAGTGGTGACCGTAGCCACCGGGCTCGACGTTTTCGGGTTGGTCGAGGCGCTGTTGCCAATCGCGGAGCTCGGCGATGTAGGGATCGCAGGGTACCCGCTCGAAGCTAACCTTGTCGGCAACGTCATAAATGCCGATCTTGGCCCAATTGTGGGTCCACCAGTCGGGCACGTCGACGAACGGATAGAGGCACACTCCGTGCAGATCGACGCCGTCGTTGATTGCCTTCAGCGACTCTTCCATCGTCATTCGGAGCCAGTCTGCGCGATTGTCCTGAAAGCCACTGGTCTCGCCGATGATGATCGGCCGTCCAAAACGCTCCCATGCGAACTTCAGCAGCTCGCTTAGCGGCTTGCGACGGGGGTCGCGCGGGCCGAGCGTTTCGCGCTTCTTGTCGCCGTCCAGCTGGACCTGGCTGTAGTTGTAGACATTCACGCCGACGATATCGAGGATCTCGGGAGAGCCGCCGAGCTCGGGCGCGAGGCGGCCACAAAGAATGTCCCATGCCTCATACGCTTTTTGATGCTCTTCCTCGCGAGCCTCTTCAGCGAGGTCCGGACGGTCGGGCGGCGGCACCGCGTGAACGATCGGATCGACGTGGACCATCCGGGCCTGCCGATCGACTTCCCGAATGGCTTTCACTCCCTCGATCGCCATGCGGCACAGCGCGCGTTTCAGCTCGCCTTCGCGCCCCTTGGCGAATGGGTACATCCATTCGAGGTCGCTCGCAGCTGCGGAAAAGAAAGTGATTTCGTTGATTGGCGTGAAGAAATACGGGCCTTGGGCGGTGCTCGTGACGAACCGGGCCGCGGCACGGCAATAGTCGACGAACCGATCGAGGCATTCCTGCGAGAATGGGTCGCAGCCGTCGGGTAGGCCATAGTGACACAGATCCCAGATGGGCGTGATCTTGCAACCGGTCGCGGCGTCCTGGACTGCCTTGACGCTCGACCAATCATAGCGCCCATTGCCGAGATCGACTTGCGGCCAACGGATGGCCTCGCGGACCACACCCACCCCCAGATCCATCGCAGCCGCGAAGTCCCTTTCGAGATGGCGGTCATGACCGGTTGCAGCGACGTAATCCTTGCGCTCGCGGTCTTTCCAGACGAACGTCGAACACTCAAAGCCGGTCATGAAGAAGGTCGGGAAGATCGAGCGGCCTGACGCAATTGCCTCTCGATCCATGGGATTGTCCTTCAATTGCCAAGCGGGTGACGAGCCAACTCCCAAGGACAACTGTTGTTCACGGGCGGCAGCTATGCAGGAGCGATGTTTGCTTCAGTCAATCGCCCGGCGGATGGTCCGGCCCAGGATGTCACGATGAATTTGGATGATCTCATTCGCCGCTATTTCGGCGTTGCAGGCCTCGAGGCGGTTCCCCCCGAAGCTCTCAGCGCGGGCATCGAACACATGCAAGTTGACCTCGGTCTAACAAAGGATCGCGGCGAGCGGTTCGCGCTCTGGGCCCTCCTGCATACGCTCGGATCGGCACCTGACCTCGACGTAGTCTTCGAAACCGAGGCAGATCGCGAGGCGGCGCGTAATTTCATGGACCTCATTGAGGGAGCAAGCGGCGCCTAGGCTCGGCGGCCAATCAGGAGGCGCGGGCCAAGCCCCATCGCGCAGCCGAGGCTTGTCCCGCTATCGTACAGGACGCCAAGCCTCGATTGACCTCGAGCAGCTTCGTTGAGACTGCAGGTGCAAGTCGAGGAGGTTGCCCTTGTCAAAATTCGGTAAGCGCATGGATGGCCCAAGAGGGCGCCGGTGGCTCAAGCGCCGGCCAGTCGGCATTCTGGGATCTGCGCTCTTCATCGGCGGGTCCAGTTCCGTGCTGATCCAGGATCTTTCCATAACCGGTGCCAGGCTTCTGGGCCGCGAGCTTCCCTCCGCTGGCACCGATGTCCTGTTGAAAGTCGGTGAGCGCTCGCTGCTCGGACAGATCGCCTGGAGGGCAGGCGACCATGGCGGCCTTTCATTCGATTTTGGTAGGCCCTAGCTTCGCTTTCGAACCGGCGCCCTTGCCCTGTCGTCCGGTTCCACTCGAGCTAGCGCGCGCTCGATCCCGTTCGATGGGCGCTCCACTCAGGCGGGAACGTAAGTCAATCTCACCACGTCCTCGCCGACCTGATCGCTGCCGGTGAGGCGCAGCCGCGGCGGTGAGCCCGTAAAGAAGCGCTTGCCGCCGCCGACAACGACGGGGTGGAGGTAGATCCGATACTCATCAATGAGGCCAAGGTCGGTCAGGCTTTGGGCAAGATCAGGCCCTCCCACTTCGATCTCGCCGGCGACCTCGGCCTTGAGCTGCCTCACCGTCCCCTCGAGGTCATCCGCAATTAGCGTCGCGTTGGGTCCGACCGATTTCAACGAGCGCGATACCACCCACTTAGGCTGGCGCCGCCAGGCGGCAGCGAAGTCGCGTTCCGCGGCATCCAGCTCAGGATGGTCTTCGTCCCAGTAACGCATGACCTCGTAGAGGTTGCGGCCATAGATGCTCCCGGCCTGTTCGCGCGCCTGTTCGATGAAATGCCGGAAGAGCACGGGGCCGGGCGCAAATGCCGTGTGATCGACAATGCCGTCGAGTGACTGGTTCATTCCAAAGACGAGCCTCGCCATGTCGTCACCAACCTTCCCAAGAGGCCCGGGCATAGCCTGCCTCGAAGACCAAAGCACTCAGGAGCATGGTGCGAGCGTCCGTTCGGCTCCCGGGCGCTTGCGCGCACGAAGGGATTGAGCCGCGACGATGCCTTTATGCTGGTCGGCGTCGCTTGGGACGTCGAGGAAAAACGAACTCGCCGAACTCACCAAGATTTGAGCGCGCCCAGGAACCAAACCTAGAGCCTGGAGGAAACGGGGGCTGGTGCGTCCCAGTCCCTCAGCTTGCGTGCTCCGGACCAGAGCTCCATCGCTCCTGGCCCGCGCCACTGGACGGCTTGCTGAAGCGCATAGAGATCGTTTGGAGCCTCGAACTCGCGGAAGTTCTCAATGCCGCCGCCAGCGTTGAGGAAGTAGAGACGATAGTAGCTCATTTCTTGAGAGGCCTTTGGAAAAAGCGGCTTGCCCGCCTGAAAGGCCCGCCCCCCTGGAGGAGTGTCAGGGGGCGGGCCAACTTGCGCCGCTGGTTCAGTTTGGCTTCGTCACTGGCCTAGCGGCGATCCTGCGATCCACGATGGCGATGCGCCTGCGCGCTCGCCGAGCCAGAGCCATTGGCCGAGCCATTTCCGCTGGCGCTGAGAGAACCGCCGTTTCCTAGGTTCCCAAGAGCGCCGTTACCTGCAGCAACCGCCTGTCCGGCGAGAGCTGCTGCCTGGTTGGTACCGACGCCCTGGACGCCAAAGCCGACATTCTTGTCGACCGATGCGTTACCCGAACCGTTACTGGCGGAATTGATGCCGGTGCCGGCCGCCGTGGCCGAAGTGACCGAGCTGACGGCGCCGGTAATCGTTCCTGCAAGGCCGACATTCCCGCTTGCAGAGCCGTTACGGGCATCCACCGAGTGGCTGCCGGAGGCGCCCGCGGAGCCATTTGCAATTCCGCTCACGCTATTCGAGAGATCACCCGTGAGATTGCCGACACCGCCGAGCGTATTGCCGACATTGGCACCGAGCGAGCCCCCGAGCGAGCCGTTCATTGCGCCGCTCACCGCGCCGGTCACGCCGCCGAGCAGCTGTGCTGCCGCCGGGGAAGCAGTGACCGCCAGCGCCGTGCCGGCAATGAGAATGAGCTTTTTCATCCTGATGTTCTCCTTTTCGAGTGGAGGCATTTTTGAGCCCCACTGAATGGAGAACGACACCGGCCGTCCCTTTCATCCCGTCTATCTGGCGCCGACGAGCCTCGGTTCGACGCGGCACTCGAAGCAGACGATACCCCTGCCGACCCGCCCTTTCCCGGGGCGCGCTTCCGAGGCCAGGCGATCGGGCGAGCCATCGAGGATGAGGCGCGCTGCAGCGAGCGGGGCGGCAAAGCTGGTGCCGCGGACCCGCGAATAGCCTCGGCCCGGCAGGGCGGCGGCCATGTCCGCGCCGGGCGCTGCAAAATCAAGGTGCACCGGCCTGCCGGCTTCGGGAAGTGCGCGGCCTTTGCCATCCACTGCAGTGACAGCGATGACGCCGGGGTAGGAAGCGGGATATTGCGGAGGTGCGGCCGGGCCGTCGTTGCCGACTGCCGCGACGACCCGAATGCCCCGACGCTGCACCGCATTGATCGCGCGGGAGACGATCATGTTCGGTGGACCGACCAGGCTGATGTTGATCACTTGTGCCCGCTTTGCGGCGAGCCACCCGAGCGCCCGCACGACAGCCGAGGCCGATCCTGCTGCACGGTTCCCGCCATAGACATCCGCGACATAGAGGTGTGCGCCCGGTGCTGCTCCGCGGAAGGGCCCGTCACTGCCCACTAGCAACGATGCGACAGCCGTTCCGTGGCCGGTGGGCTTGGGCGGTCCTGCAAATCCGTTCTGCTCGATCGCAGCGCCCGCCAATGAGGGATGAGACCCGACAGCCCCGTCGATCATGCCGATCGCACGGTCATTTCCTGCGCCGGCGACCGATGCGAGGCTCGCGTTCAGCGGAAGGAGCGAACCGCCGGCAGGCTCGAACAGGTGGTCGTAATCGGCCTCGAGCCCGGGCGCGAGCGAACGAAGGCGCTTGAGCGCCTCGCGGACATTGGTCCGCGGCGGGATCGCGAGCGTCACGGTACGCATCGCGAGCGCCGGCTCGACGTCCTGCCCGACAATTGCAAATCCGGCACGTGTTGCGAGCTGGAGTTCCGCTGGATCAGGATCGGCAAGGACAATGACGCCGCGGCGCACCGGCTGGTTTCGATCATCTGCCTCGAGCTCCTTGGGGTTATCCCTGATCAGCTCCTGGAGCCGCAATCTGCGCAGCTCCATAAGGCTCGAAGGCCCGGATTCCGCAACCGAGGCGGGCAAGCCTTCGACCGTGTCGAGGGTGGGGCGGACGACCTGCTGCTGCACTTGCGGACGGCCCAGCACATCCTGCAGCGCAGGCCCGGCAATCGGCAGATTTCCCGCCGGCGCAGGAAGTGCAACCGGTGGCAGCGACAATTGCCCCAGCAGCTGCGCTCCGGCGGCGCCCGCACCGGCGGTGATCATGATCGCCGTGCAAAGAAGATAACGCGCAAATCTGGACATTCGTGACCCTCTTTATCATCCGTCCCATGGATGAAACGTACAGGCTCCGCCGTTTCATCCCCATGGAGCTCAATGGATTCTGCTCTTTCGTTCGAGGATGGACTAACGGCGCTGCTTCCGCGGCTTCGGCGGTTTGCGCACGCGCTGTCGCGCAATTCGGCCGATGCCGACGATCTCACTCAGGCAACGATCGAGCGGGCGCTGCGCTCGCAATCGCAGTGGGTGCCGGACACGCGGCTGGACAGCTGGCTCTACAAGATCATGCGCAACCTGTGGATCGACACCGTCCGCGCCCGCGGGCGAAGGGAAGATCTGCATGCGCCCGTCGAGGAGGCGGAACGGATTGGCGAGGATCCACGCGGAGCAATCGAGGCGGGGATCGATCTTGCCAAGGCCATGGCGGCGATGCAGCGGCTGCCGCACGAGCAGCGCGAAATTGTGGCCCTCATCCTGGTCGAGGGCGTCGGCTACCGGGAATGCTCGGAAATTCTGGGGCTTCCGATAGGGACGGTCTCGAGCCGGGTTGTCCGAGGCCGCGCCGCGCTCCTCCAGCTGTTGGGCGAATGACATGGTAAGCGACGAGACTTTCTTTGCCTGGCTCGACGGTGAGCTCGATCCCGCGCAGGCGGCGATGGTCGAGGCCGAAGTTGCAGCGGATCCCGGGCTCTCCGCCAGGGCGGCGGAGCACCGTGCAATGCAGCAGAAGTTGAGGGGAGCATTTGACCCGCTCCTAAGCGAGCCGTTGCCCGACACGCTGGTCGCCGCGGCGAGAAGTCGCGCGCCGGCAACGGTGGTCGACTTCGGCAAGGCTAAACAGGCCCGCGAGGCGCGCCGCTTCCCGATCGCGATCCAATTGGGTGCAATGGCTGCCAGCCTTGCAGTCGGCATCCTCGTTGGCACGATGGCATCGCGGCCGGCGGATATGGCGCCCGTGAGCGTCGAGGACAGCAAGCTCTACGCCAATGCGGGCCTTCGCCATGCCCTCGATACGGAGCTTGCGAGCGCACCCCGCGGCGACGTCCGCATCGGCATGACCTTTCGCGAAGGAGGGGGCGCGATCTGCCGCACGTTCATCACCAGGGCCTCGACGGGGCTTGCCTGCAGGCAATCGGATAAATGGCGGGTCCGCGGCCTGTTCGGAGCGCCGGAAGGCCAGGCGGGCGATTATCGGATGGCCGGAGGCATGGAGCCCGGCCTTGCCGACATGGTCGAAACCACGATGAAGGGAGAGCCCTTCGACGCGGCGCAGGAACGGGCGGCGAGGCAGCGCCAGTGGCGGTGACAGAAGCGAGGGAGTGGCCGACCTCGCGGTGAGTGCCGAGCGTCGAGGTCGGTTCCTGGTCCAGGACCGGTCTAGCCGGGCGAGCCGGCGACCCAGGTCCTCACCACGCTGAAATCTTCCTTCATCGCGACGAGGTCTGCGCGAAAGCCGGTTTCGATTTTGCCGGTCTCGCCGCCAAGTCCCAGGAACCGCGCAGGCGTGCTCGTCGCCATCTTGACCGCGGAGCCAAGGTCAAGCCGTCCCTGCTGGAGGGCGTTTGAAATTGCTGCGGCCATGGTGAGCGTGGAGCCTGCAAGGACACCGTCGCTGCTGACGAGCCTGTCGCCCTCCCGGCGTATCGCCCGGCCCTGGAGCATGAAGTCGTCGTCCTCCGCTCCGGCCGTCGACATGGCATCGGTGACGAGCATCAGATGATCGGTGCCCTTTGCCTGGAGGCCCACGCGGAAGGTCGCCGGATGAAGATGGTGGCCGTCAACGATGATCCCGGCAAAGGTGCTCCGGTCCTCGAGCGCCGCGCCGACCATCCCCGGAGCCCGGTTGGTGAGCTGCGACATTGCATTGAAGAGGTGGGTGAAGCCCGTCATCCCGGCATCGATCGCGGCGCGGACCGTCTCGTAACTGGCGTCCGAATGACCGGCCGAGACGATCACTCCCGCCTCGACCAGCCGCGAGATCTGGGCTGGAGTGATGCATTCGGGAGCAAGCGTCAGGAGGGTTCGCCCGTTGCGCACCGAGGAAAGCATCTCGACGAAGCGGTCGTCGAACTGCTGCAGCATCGATGCGAGGTGAATGCCGCGCCTGGTGCGGCTGAGGAAGGGCCCCTCGATGTGGATCCCGAGGACGTTCTTCATTCCGCTCTCGATCGCCTGGTCGACTGCAGCGATCGCCAGCTCGATCACGGAGAAATCATCGCTGATGAGCGTCGGAAGCATTCCGGTGGTGCCGAACCGCCGGTGAGCTGCCGCCATGACGGCAATCGTCTCGGCCGAGGGGTCGTCGTTGAAGAGGCGTCCGCCTCCGCCGTTCACCTGGACGTCGATGAAGCCTGGAACAAGGAGTTCGCCGCCAAGGTCGAAGACTTCGGCATCCGCGGGAGGCTGCTCGCAGATCGCGCCGATGCGCTCGCCCTCGACCACGACGCAAAGCTCTTCGAGCCTTCCGTCGGGGAGCAGCACGCGGCCATTTGCAAGCGCCGTTTTCATCAGACCGTCTCGGTCACTTTGGCAAGATGGGGAGGGCGATCGGGATCGCGCCCTCGTGCGAGCGCCAGGCCGTTGGCGAGCCGGTAGAAGCTGAGGATTTCAAGCACCGGGGCAATCAACGGATCGACCTTGAGGGCGGGCAGCTGGATGCCCGGCGCTCCTTCGACCCCTGCACTCATGAGGCTTGCCCCCCGGTCCTGAAGCTCGCGTGCAAGTTCCAGAACGCCGGGCAGGCTCTTGTCGGCCTGTCCAAAGAGAAGCACTGGAAATCCCTTCCTGACGACCGCCATCGGCCCGTGGCGAAGCTCTGCAGCACTGAATGCCTCGGCGTGAATGCCGCAGGTCTCCTTGAATTTGAGCGCTGCTTCCTGGGCGATCCCGAGCCCGTGACCGCGCGCCGCGACGTACATGGCGCCCGCGTTCTCGAGCTTCCCGAGCGCCTCGCTCCAGTCGAGGGCCCAGGCCATTTCGAGCTTGTCGGCAAGGATCGACAAGGCAGCATCGACATCCTTTTCGCCCGTCCAGGCCGAAAGGAGATGAAGGATGGCCGAAAGGCTCGCAATGAACGACTTGGAGGCGGCGACGGATCGCTCGGGGCCGGCGTCGAGGGGAATGAAGTAGTCGGCGAGTTCCGCGAGCGGCGATCCCTCCTCGTTGACGAGCCCGACGAGAAGCGCGCCGCTCGCTTTTGCCTGCCGCGCTGCATTCACGAGGTCGGGGCTTCGTCCGGACTGCGAAATCGCAAGGACCACAGTCCCGGCCAAATCGGGCATGGCGCCGTAGATCGAACCGACCGAGGGCGACAGGGAACTTGCAAGGACGCCCGCGCGGGTTTCGACGAGGTAGCGGGCAAAGGTCGCCGCATGGTCCGAGCTTCCGCGCGCCAGCGTCACGATCGCACGCGGCGTTTGAGCGCGGAGGTGCGCTGCGAGCCGGGTGACCAGTTCTCCGCTGCTCGCCAGCTGGCGGCGCACGACCTCGGGGGCTTCCCGCGCCTCGGCGAACATCATCGTCTGTTCCGGCGCGGCGCTGCTCGGCAAGGATCGACCGGTGCTCATTGGTTCCTAGCCGCGCGCAACACTCAGTTCGGCAACAAAGTCGTAGGCGTCGCCGCGATAGTAGGACTTGGTGAACTCGACCGTGCGCCCGTCGGCAGCAAAGCCCCGCCGCTCGATCTCGAGGCCCGGATCCCCCGGTTCAATGCCCAGCAGTTCCGCCTGTTCGGGAGTGAAGAGAACCGCGCGAAGGCGCTGGAGCACTCGAACTGGCCGCGCGTCGCCAAGCGCGTCGTAGAGCGACTCGCCCACCGCCTCCACCGAGCTCAGCGAATCCTTGGGCACGGTTGCATGCTCGAGCGCCATCGACTGTCCGTCCGCATAGCGGATGCGCACGAGGCGGTAGACGGGTGAACCGGGGCCAAGGCCAAGCGCGAGCGATTCTTCGGGCATGACCGTCCCTTCGCCCTTCGAGATCCATTCGCTGTGAGGCTGCCGACCGCGCGAGAGCATGTCCTCGGTGAAGGAGGAGATGGTCGCGAAATTCTTTTCGACTCGGGCGGCAACGAAGGTTCCGGCGCCCTGGCGCCTCGTCAGCAGCCGTGCATGGACCAGTCCGTCAAGCGCCTTCCTCACCGTTACTCGGGAGACCTTGTAGGCGTCGGCTAGGTCGCGCTCGGGCGGCAGCGCTTCATCGGGTGCAAGGACGTTGCGCTCGATAGCCGAGCGGAGGACCCGCTGCAGCTGCAGGTAGAGCGGCGCACCGCTCGCGCTGTCGAGTTTTCCCACCCGTTCGACGAACATCGACCTTCCTTTTGCCCTTCTTACTTTGAAGCGTCGCTAAGTCCATTTCAATACCAAATTGCGACAAATTTGCATTGGTGTTATTTTTGGTATTGCAATTGGTCTGCGTTTGGCGGCTAAATGCAGATGTTCAGCCGACGGACGTTCGTCTGCGTCGTCCGTGGCTGCCGCATATTTGGTCGTACTTTGGTCCGGTCCAATTGAAGGTCTTCATGAGGGGGAAGGCGATGTCCGAAGTCAATTACAAGCTGCGCAAGGCGATTCTCGGCTGCACCGCAAGTGCTTTGGCGCTCTCGATGGCAAGCGCAGCAAGCGCGCAGGAGACGACGACCAGCAGCGACACCAAGCCCCAGCCCAAGGTCACTCCCGGCCAGATCGAGGGGCAGGTCGGACCAGCTCAGGTGCGTACGGGTACCACCGGCCAGCCGGACCAGATCATCATCACCGGCATCCGGGCATCGATCCAGGCGTCGCTCGACCGCAAGCGCCGTTCCGACATCGTCTCGGAGGTCGTCACCGCCCAGGACATCGGCAAGTTCCCTGATAAGAATGTGGCCGACTCGCTCGGGCGCCTCACCGGCGTCAATGTCGTCACGGGCTCGGCCAATGCCGGCGGCTTCGGCGAAAATCAGTCGGTCTCCATCCGGGGCACCGATCCCGCTCTCAATCTCACGCTCCTCGACGGTCACGGCATCGCGACCGGCGACTGGTTCGTCCTCGACCAGACGGCTGGCGGGCGCAGCTTCGACTATAGCCTGCTGCCGTCCGAAATTGTCGGGCGGCTGGAAGTCTACAAGGCGAGTGAGGCCGATCTTCCCGAAGGCGGCGTTGGAGGAACGGTCAATGTCATCAGCCGGATGCCGCTCGAGCTTCCCTCGGGCAGCATCAGCATCACCGCGCAGGGCAATTACAACGACCTTGCCAAGAAGTGGGCGCCGCAGGTTTCGGGCCTTGCAAGCTGGAAGAATGGCTCAGGGACGTTCGGCGTACTTGCGACCGGCTTCTACCAGGAGCGCTATTTCCGCCGCGATGGCCAGGAGTTCCTTGGCTATACGAACGTCGCCAACTTCAACAACACGGGCCAGACGGTAACCGCTCCGATCCTCATCGGCTCGGCCTATTTTACCCAGAAGCGCGTCCGCAAGGGCGGTACGCTCGCCGTCCAGTTCCGGCCGTCCAGCAATTTCGAGCTCGACCTTAACGGTCTCTATTCGAGGATGGACGCGAACAACGTCAACCGAAACTCGATGGCCTGGATCTCCAACGTCCTTGGCGCCAATTCGACGCCCGGAACGCCTGGCTATGCGCTCTCTTCGTTCACGATCACCAACGGCTATCTGACCGCGGCGAACTGGAACAACACGACTGCGAGCGGGGGGCCGCTCAACGGCAGGGTCCAGGACGACATCTTCCGCCAGGCCTATTCATCCACCTTCGACATCAATGCCGATGCGACCTGGAACGTCAGCGACCGGCTGAGGCTGAGCGGCCAGATCGGCTATACCAAGGGCAAGGGCGCAACGAGCGACACTTACGCCTGGGAGACCTACTGGCACACCGGCGTTGGCTACCAGTTCACCGGCAGGGGCGCGACGGTCACCTATCCAGGCCTTCCGACCGACTTCACCTCGCCCGCCTATCTCAACAATTTCTACAGCTGGTCGTGGGGCGGAAAGATCATTTCGCCGGACCGGGAGTTCTACGGGCGCGCCGATCTTGAGTACAAGTTCGACAACAGTTTCCTCAAGTCCATCATCGTTGGCGGGCGCTACACGGATCACAAGCGCTCGCTCGACTATACCGCTTATGCGTGGCCCGGAAACGGGCTCTTCTCGGGCACCCAGCTCGTCAATCTTGGGACCGTCTTTGGCGGCGGCGTCACCCCGTCGAACTATGGCAACGGGCTGATCGGCGTGCAGCCCTATTCATTCGCCGACCAGAACAAGGTCCTCCAGGAGCTCGCGACGAACGGCGGACGAACCTTCGCATTCTATCCGCAGGCGAGCTTTGCAGTGAAGGAGAAGACCGAGGCGCTCTACGCGATGGCGCGCTTCGACGATGACAGTCACTGGCGCGGAAACCTCGGCGTCAGGGCCGTCCACACCGATCTCGACACTCTTCAATATTCGCCCAACGCGACCACTGCGAACGCGGTCACGATCTTCTGCGCGACCTGCGGAACGGTAACGACGAAGAACCGCTACTGGGACATCCTCCCGAGCGCCAACGTCATCTATAGCGTCCAGCCGAACCTGCTCCTTCGGGCCGGTGCAGCGCGGGTCATGTCGCGGCCCGGCTATGCGCAGCTCGCAGGCGCCTTTACCGCGAGCGACCTTGCACTCACGGCCAACGCAGGCGGCAACCCGCGTCTCAAGCCCTTCCGTGCGTGGGACTACAACCTTGCGGCCGAGTGGTATTACGGAAAGCAGGCTCTGCTCTCCGTCAACCTCTTCTACCTCGACATCTCGTCCTACATCACGACTGCGCAAAGCACCGTCTTCCTCATCACCCAGCAGCATCCGCAAGGTGCCAATTTTGCGGTGACGGGCCCCGTCAACGGGCCGGGAGGCCACAACAAGGGCTTCGAGATCAACTGGCAGCAACCGATCGCCTACGGTTTCGGCGTGATCGCCAACTACACCTATGCCGATGCGAAGGCGAAGGGTGGCGGCGTCATCGATGGGAATTCGAAGAACACGTACAACGTGACGGCCTATTTCGAAAATGCACTCCTGAGCGCCCGTCTAGCCTATACCTTCCGCTCGAAGTTCCGCAGCGGCATCGATCGGTCGACGCCGATGTGGCAGGGCAATTTCGGAACGCTCGACGGCTCGCTCGTCGTCAACGTGACGAAGAATATCGCCCTCACCGCCGACGCCCAGAACCTCACCAATCGAAAGCTCTATTATTTCGTGGGCGATCCGACGATCCCGCGCGCCTATTACAACAATGGTCGAACCTTCTGGGTTGGCGCAAAAGTCACGTTCTGACAGAGTTCGTCCGAACCAGTCCCCGGGAGGATTGATGCGTCTTGTTGCCTTCGCCGCCGCCGTGTCGCTTGGCATGACGGCGGCGAATGCAACACCATTGCCGCTCCTTCCGATGCCAAGTTCGATCGTGCCTGCCAAAGGGAGCTTCGTCTCCGCCGGCGCGCTGCTCGTTGCCCGGGGCCCGGGGGAACGTGCCGCCGCCGAGCGTCTCAATGCGCTCCTTGGTGCAAGCGGAATGCATGAGCTGGGGTTCGCCAAGAGCGGGAGGATCCGCTTCCGGCGAAGTAAAAGCATCGCAGCCCCGGAAGGCTATCGCCTCACTGTTGCTCCTGACGGCGTCAACATCGAGGCCTCGAGCGATGCAGGTCTCTATTATGGCGCCGAGACGCTGTTCCAGCTGATGGTCTCGGGCGGCGTCCAACGAAGCATCCCGTCGGCCGTCATCGATGATCATCCCGCATTTTCCTGGCGCGGCGTCATGCTCGATTCCGCCCGGCACATGCAGCCTGTTTCCTATATAAAAAAACTCATCGACCGCATGAGCGCTGCAAAGCTCAACGTCCTCCACTGGCACCTCAGCGACGACCAGGGCTGGCGGATTGAGATCGACCGCTATCCGCGCCTCACGAGTATCGGTGCATGGCGCCAGGAAGCAGGCGCCGCCGGCATCGATCCAGAGACGGGCAAGCCGATCAGATACGGGGGCTTCTACACCAAGAAGGAAGTCCGCGAGCTCGTCCGGTTCGCCGCGGCCCACCACGTGACGATCGTTCCGGAGATCGACATGCCCGGGCACGCGACAGCCATCATTGCTGCCTATCCAGCGCTTGCCTCCACATCCGCGCCGCCGGTTTCGCCGAGCAGCGACTGGGGCATCCTTCCCAATCTTCTCAATCCTTCCGACGACACGTTCACCTTCGTCGAGAACGTGCTCGACGAGGTGATGGCGCTCTTTCCCGGGCCCTTCATCCATGTCGGGGGCGATGAAGCGGTGAAGGACGAGTGGCGGGCCAGTCCTGCCGTCCAGGCGAAGATCAAGGCGCTCGGCCTCAAGGACGAAGATGCGCTGCAGGCCTGGTTCACCGCGCGCGTCGGGACCTATCTTGCAAGCCGCGGTCGGCGGCTGGTGGGCTGGGACGAGATCCTCGGCGGCAAGGTCCCGGCAAATGCGGTCGTCATGTCATGGCACGGGGTCGATGGAGCAGTCACTGCTGCAAAGTCGGGCCATGACGCCGTCCTTGCAGCCTCGCCGATCCTCTATCTCGACCACATCCAGAGCCCCTCTGCCGATGAACCTCCCGGGCGCGGCGAAATCATCTCCTGGCGCGAGCTCTACGATTTTGATCCCCTGCCGCCAGGGATCGGCCCCAAGGAGCGCGGTCGTATCCTGGGGCTCCAGGCGAACCTCTGGACCGAACATGTCCGGACGCTCGATTATGCAGACCGCATGCTCTGGCCGCGGACTGCAATCCTTGGCGAGGTCGCATGGTCGAACCCCAAGAAGGACTGGCTCTCATTTGCTCCCCGCCTCCTTGCCGCCATGGACCGCTGGAAGCGGCTCGGCGAGCGATTTGACTCGACGCCTCTTGAACCGCTCGCGGTGTTCGGGGAGGGCGAGGGCGCGGTGACCGCGGCAATCAGCCAACCGGCGTCGATCGGGACGCTCCGCTACACCATCGATGGCTCCAGCCCGAACGCTGGTTCACCCCAGTATCGCAAGCCTCTGAAGCTCTCCCCCGGCACAGTCCTCAGCGCGCAGGCGTTCGAGGATCAGACGCCGCTTGGGGAGGCCAAACGCTGGGTGATCGGGCCTGGCCTTGCACGGACGCGCAGCGCAAGCGAGATGGAATTGTGCGGCAATGCCATTCCACTTCGCCTCGAGGACGACGGACCTCCAAAGGGCGAGCGCAAGGTGCACTGGGTCGACATCATGCATCCATGCTGGATCTGGCGGGGAGCGCCGCTTTCAGGAACGCGGCGCATCGTCGCCGAGGTCGGAAGGCTTCCGTTCAACTTCTCGATCGGCGAGGATATCAAGAAGATCGTCTTTCGCCCGCCTTCGACACCTGCCGGCGAACTCGAAGTGAGGCGGGGATGCGACGGACCGCTAGTCGCCTCGATCCCCCTTCAATCCGCGGCCGGCACATCCGGCGCTGCGCAGGTCGAGGGGCTTATCGCCGGGCCGAGCAGTGATGCGGACCTTTGCATGACCTTTACCCAGAAGGGGCCTGATCCTTTCTGGGTGCTCGACCGACTGACGCTCCAATGATCAAAATCGGGAGCCCGCTTTCAGGCTGGGCCATGTCTCTCGACAAGGTGCCTGATCCGGTCTTCAGCGAGCGGATGCTCGGGGAGGGGATGGCGATCGATCCCGTCGCCGGGCTTCTTCTTGCTCCAGCGGCCGGGACCGTTCGGTCCATCCACTCCTCGGGCCATGCCGTCACCCTCGAGCTCGACGAGGGGCCAGTGCTGCTCGTTCACGTGGGCATCGATACCGTTGCGCTCGGGGGCGTCGGTTTTCTTGCAGCGGTCAGCGAGGGTGACCGGGTCGAGGCGGGCGACAGGCTGATTGAGTTCGATCTCGACCTCGTTGCGCGCCGCGCCCCGAGCCTTGCAACTCCGGTCATCGTCACGAACGGCGATGCCTTTCGCATTGCATCGCTTGCCTGCGAAGGCCCGATCGCTCCAGGCGACATGCTTCTGACGCTCGAGCCCGTCGGCGGCGCGCAGGCAAGCCAGGAGACTTCTCCGGCAACGACGTCGCGCCCGCTTCGGCTGCTCCTTGCCCACGGTCTTCACGCGCGGCCCGCCGCACGCCTTTCAAAGCTCGCTGGAGAGTTTGACGCAAACGTCGAGATCGTGGCCGGAGACGGCCGCCGTGCCGCGGCTCGGTCGCCCGTCGCAATGCTCGGCCTTGGTCTTCGCCACGGGGCCGAGTTCGTCATCGAGGGAGGAGGCCCCGAGGCGGAAGAAGCGGTTGCTGCCCTTGCCGAGCTTCTCGAGGGCGGAATGGGCGAGCTCCAGGCTGTTGCCGCTCCCGTTCCTGACGTCCCGATGAAGACACCCGGCAAGTTCCTCGGCACCGCGGCAGTCCCGGGCCTTGCAATCGGACCCGCCTGGCGCTTCGAGGAACCGCGGATCGCATATTCCGAAAGCGCTGCCGATCCCGGTGAAGAGCGCAGCGCGCTCGCCGATGCACGGGCGCGCGTCGAAGAGGCGCTGAAGGTCGAGGCCCAAGGCAAGGGACCGGGCGCTGCAATTGCCTCGGCTCATCTGGCGATGGTCGCGGACCCTGAACTTGACGGCGCCGCGCAGCTGCTGATCGCGAGAGGAAAGAGTGCAGCGTTCGCCTGGGCCGAGGCGATGAGGATATTCGCCGAACCTCTCAAAAGGTCGAGCGATCCCAGGTTTGCCGAGCGCCTCGATGACTTAAGGGACCTTGAGCGCAGGATCCTTGCCGAGCTCGCCGGCGCACCGGTCGAGACGGGGCCAAGGCCGCCCGAAGGCTCGATCCTCCTTGCCGAGAACCTCTATCCCTCGCAGCTGAAGTCAGTCGCCGGCTACGCAATCGCGGGGATCGCGACGGCTGCGGGCGGCGCTACCTCCCATGCCGCGATCATTGCGGCGGGCCTTGGCCTTCCGATGATCGTCGGCCTTGGCGAGGAGGTCCTTGAGATAGACGAGGGGACAATGCTCATCCTTCGCGGCGCCCTCCTCGAACTTGCCGGCGATGATGAAGAGCTCGCCCGCGCGAGGGCCGAGGCCGATGATCGCCGGGCTTTTCGCGAGGCGGCGAGGGCCCGTTCAAGCGAACCTTCAAGGACTGCAGACGGGGCGCGCATCGAGGTCTTCGCCAATCTCGGTTCGGTCGCGGACGCAGCCCTTGCCGTCGATGAAGGCGCGGAAGGCTGCGGTCTCTTGAGGACCGAGTTCCTTTTCCTCGATCGCGACGCTCCGCCGGGTGAAGAGGAACAGCGCGATGCCTACCAGCGCATTGCCGACGTGCTCGGGGAACGCCCGCTTATCGTTCGGACGCTCGATATCGGTGCCGACAAGCCGGCACCCTGGCTGCCGCTCGCCCGCGAGGACAATCCCGCGCTCGGACTTCGCGGCATCCGCCTGCAGCTCGCCCGCCGCGACCTTCTCGAAACGCAGCTCCGTGCGCTCCTCGGAGTGCGCAGTTCGCTGCCCTTGCGGATCATGCTCCCGATGATCTCGAGCCTCGCGGAAATCCGCGAGACACGAGCAATTCTTGCATCTCTTGCACGGGACCTGGGTGCTGAAGAGCCCGCTCTTGGGATAATGATCGAAACTCCCGCTGCAGCACTTATGGCAGCGCTGCTTGCCGGGGAAGCGGACTTCTTCTCGGTCGGGACCAACGATCTTAGCCAATATGCGCTTGCCCGCGACCGGACCAACCCTGCCGTAGCCGGCCTCATGGACGGGCTTGAGCCCCCGGTTCTGCGGCTGATTGCCGACACCGCTGCGGGAGCGAGCAGCAAGGGCCGCGTTACTGGCGTGTGCGGCGGGCTTGCAGCGATGCCCGAGGCCATTCCGATACTCCTTGGGCTCGGGGTCACCGAGCTATCGGTACCATGCGCGGCAATTGCCGAGACCAAAGCGCTCGTCAGGAACCTGAGGCTGGAAGACTGCCGCAAGATCGCAGCCGAAGCGATCGCCGCGCCCGATGCCGAGGCGGTCAGGGCCGCTGTCCGGCCGCTACTGGAGGATTTGCAATGAAGCTCTCGATCCAGTCGCTTCAGCCGCTCGGGCGGGCACTTATGCTGCCGATCGCAGTTCTCCCGGTTGCGGGCCTGCTGCTGCGTCTCGGGCAACCCGACCTGTTGAACATCGACTTCGTCCAGGCCGCGGGAGCGGCGATTTTCGACAATCTTGGCCTCCTCTTCGCGATCGGCATCGCCGTCGGCCTTGCAAAGGACAATAATGGAGCAGCAGGTCTTGCGGGTGCAGTCTGCTTCCTCATTGCAACGAGGGGAGCGCAGACGCTCCTCACAGTCCCGCCCGACGTCGTCGCGGGGCTTTCGAAGGACTTGGCTCCGGTCGCATCGGACGCCTGGGGGGCCAAGGCCATCGGCAAGCTCTCGGTGCCGCTCGGCATCATTTCAGGGCTCGTCGCGGGCGGAGCCTATAATCGCTACGCGACGATCAAATTGCCGGACTATCTCGCCTTTTTCGGCGGGCGCCGCTTCGTTCCGATCCTTGCGGGCGTTGCAGGCCTCGGGATCGCCGCACTGGTGGGAAGCGCCTATGCGACGCTGACCGCCGGGATGGACGGTCTCTCGCGCCTCGTCATCGGCTCGGGCGATGCGGGACTCTTCGTCTACGGCGTTCTCAACCGCCTGTTGCTGGTGACCGGGCTCCACCACGTCCTCAACAACGTCGCCTGGTTCATCGTCGGGGATTATCACGGCGCGACCGGGGACCTGAACCGTTTCTTCGCTGGCGATCGGAGCGCCGGCGCATTCATGTCGGGCTTCTTCCCGGTGATGATGTTCGGCCTCCCGGCTGCCTGCTTTGCCATGTACCGCTCGGCAAGACCCGAACGGCGCAAGGCCGTCGCAGGCATGCTGATATCGATGGCGCTGACAGCCTTCCTGACCGGCGTCACCGAGCCGATCGAGTTCAGCTTCCTCTTTCTTGCACCCTTGCTCTTTGTCTTTCACGCGGTCCTCACCGGTGCGGCGATGGCGCTGATGCACGTCCTTGGCGTCAGGCTCGGGTTCGGTTTCTCGGCGGGCGTCTTCGATTATGTGCTCAATTTCTCGAAAGCGACCCGGCCGCTCCTTCTCTTTCCCGTCGGCGCGTTTTACGCACTTCTCTATTACGGGATTTTCCGGTTCGCGATCGTCCGCTTCGACCTCAAGACGCCGGGCCGCGAGGACGAACCGGTCGGAGAGGAAATCGGCGATGCGCCGGCGGTCGGCGGGCGGGGCGATCAGTTCCTTGCAGCGCTCGGGGGCGCCTCCAATCTCGGTTCGATCGATGCCTGCACGACGAGGCTTCGGCTCATCGTCAAGGACCAGTCAAAGGTGACGGAGGGTCGCCTGCGCGCGCTCGGCGCCCATGGTTTCGTGAGGCCGTCGGCGAACGGCCTGCAGGTCGTCCTTGGCCCGATTGCCGATGTCGTCGCCATGGAAATGCGCGAGGCGGCGGGCGCGCTGTCGTCACTCCCGGACGAGGAGGAAAGTCCAGCTCGTCTTGCACCCCAAGGGGATGTAGCGTCGTGGCACGAGGCGCTCGGGGGAAAGGACAATCTCATCGAATCGGGCGGGGCAACGAGCCGCTTGTGGCTTCACCTCAAGGATCCGGCACGCATCGACGAGAATAAGCTCAGCGATCTTGGCGTGCGGATGATTGCCCGGCCCGGCAACAAGAGCGTTCAGCTCCTGACGGACGATGCGCCGGCAATCGCCGCCCTCCTTCAATCGGCGTAACCGCCGGTGTTCATGGTGCCGCCAAGAAGCGGTCGAACGGGTTCAAGCTCCTCGGCAAAATGGCGCCAGCGGCCGATCGAGCGGTCGTTCAATGGCTTGCTCACCTGCGCGTAACTGGGCGTTGGAGAAACCTCCCGGCGATCGTGGAAGCGAAGCTGCGCCGGCTCCATCGCAAGACCGATCGCACTCATCAGGCGCCCCGTTTCTCCCGCCTGGTCAGCAACCAGCGTCTCGTACCTGGTCTCGTGGGTCGGCCCGAGGCCGCTTGCCCGGTAGGTGTCCATGAGCTCGTCGACGAGCGCCATGTGTCTTGCCGCGTTCTCGAGCCGGTAGGCGCAATTGAAGCCGTGGGTCATGTCGTGGGCCATGACGGATGTCAGGACATCGAGCGGGTGCCGGCGAACGAGCACGACCGGCGACTTTGGAAAGGCAAGCCGCAGCAGCGGGAGCCAGAAATCGTTTGAAGGCATCTTGTCGGTGAAGAACGCAGCGCCGGGTCCCAGAAGACCGTATCGTTCGGCTCTCGCGAGATAGAGGTCGCGAAGCCTAGCCGGCCAGCCTTGCTGGCTCGCAAGCCCCCGGGGAAAGGCCTCGATCCCGCCTGCAAGCGAGATCGCGAGCTCGTGCAGTTCGGCGCCGAAGGGTAATTCGCCGCCGGCCCGGATCGCACTGTGGCTCGCGAGGATCTGCTCGGTGAGCGTGGTCCCTGAGCGCGGAAAACCAAGGATGAAGACGGGCTGGGGGACCTCGTTCCGGGGCGCCGCTGGCGCGGTGACAGCAATTTGCGGACGCGTGAAGAAGGCCATGAGTTGCTGCGCCTCGGCCCGGACCTCATCGGCTGCATATTGCCGCGCCGAAGCGCTCGCGAGGAGGGCCTTGCCTTCCGTCCAGTCGTTCCAGGCTTCCTGGTAGCGCCCGACGAGCTCGCGCAGGCGCCCACGCTGGAGAAGCGCAGCGCCCGGAAGGCCCTCTCTCTGGTCGAGAAGCGCGAGTGCCTCGAGGGGCTTGCCCATGCGCGCGAGGAGCACGGAGCGCTGGAGATCGACGTCGGTCCCCGAAGCCTTGGCAATCGTCTCGGCACGGGCCAGCTGGGCGCTTGCTTCCTCGAAGCGTCCGAGCCGTTCCTCCAGCTCCGAGAGGTAAGCCAGTTGCTGAAGGCCGTAGGGATCGGCTCGAACGGCACCCTCGAGCGGTGCCCGCGCAGCCTCAAGGCGGCCGAGGCGAAGGAGCGCATGTCCAAGGCCGGTCAGGAGTTGGGGGTGCGCGCCCGCGAGCGCAATTGCGCGCTCCAGCTCCTCGGCCGCATCGAACCATCGCTCCGCCCGGGCCATGATGAAGCCCAGCATCGCGTGTGCGTCGGCGTTCTTCGCATCCGCCGCAAGTGCCTCCCGAGCCACCTCCTCGGCTTCTCTCTCCCGGCCAAGTTTGAGCAGCAGGCGGATCAGGTCCGAGTAAGGCCAGCGGCGCCCGCTCGCGGCGCTTATTGCCCTGCGCAACATGTCTTCGGCGGCGACATCGTCGCCTAGGCCGCCTGCAGCGAGCGCGCCGATCTCGAGGGCCTCGATATCGTCCGGATCATCGGCGAGGACTTGCCCGGCAAGACTTGCAGCAAGCTCGAAACGTCCGCCCTTCACGGCCTCGCGGGCGCTCAGGATCTGCGAATGACGCGCGGCTGGATCGATTGGCCTGTGCACCTGGCCGTTCTTAGCCCTGGCGGGCGGAACTCAGAAACGCCGATGGCAGCGCGCGAGCCACTATTTGTCGGCGTTGTCGAAAAACCTCGTCTCCACCTCGTCGGTGTTGAAGCCGTCGAGGAGGCGAGCGTTGATGCCCATCCTGCCAAAATCCTCGCCCAGAGTGGCCCAGTGGGTCAGACATCCACAGCGCGGGCAATGGTGAATTCCGATCATCTCATCGCCCCAGACATATGCCTGCGTCTTACCGGTCACTTTCACCTCTTCGGGCCGGTAATAAGCAACCAGCCAGTTGAGCTTGCGGCATAGCGAGCAGTTGCAGCTTCCGACCCAGTCCGGCTTCGAGGGAACTTCCAGGCGGACATCTCCGCAGTGACAGCTTCCACAAACGGTCATTTCTGAAGGTTGTACATCTGCAAGGTTGGTCGGCAACGGCAAAAAGTCTCAGCCTGCTGCCTTGTGGCATTGGCCTTCGCGTTGCTACGGAAGGGCAGTGCTGATCAGCGAGGCTTATCGGGCAGCCAACGCCCGGCTGCATGATGCGCTGCCCTATTACGGGTCCTATGGCGGCAGGCATGCCGAGCAGGTGAGGGCGCTGATGTCGCGAAGGGACTGCAAGACCCTTCTCGATTATGGCGCCGGGAAGGGCGGTCTTGCGCTCGCGATGCCGGATGTGCCGGTAACCAACTATGACCCCGTCACCTTTCCGAACGAACCTGAACCTGCCGACTTCGTCGCGTGCCTCGACGTCCTTGAGCATATCGAGCCCGAATGCTTCAAAGCCGTACTCTGGCACCTGCGTTCAAAGGTGCTGAAAGCCGGCTTCCTGACGATCGCGACGCGGCCCGCGAAGAAGGTGCTCGCCGATGGTCGCAATGCGCACCTGATCGTGAGACCTCCCGAGTGGTGGCTTCCGAAATTCCAGAAGCGCTTTTCGCTCGTCGAGGTTCTGTCGACCAGCTCGGATTCCGAGTTGTCGATCTATGTCGAGGCATGAGGAACTGCGGCTCTTTTTAGCATCGACGCACCATCGGCGACTGACGAAAAGCCCACTTCGCGCCTCGAGCGCGCCTGGCGAACTGCCAACGGGGCGGACCGAAAAGAGAAGGGGCGGCGCAGCGAATTCGCTGCACCGCCCCTTCGTGGCGTGGAACCAAGTGGACCCGCTTTTATGAGCAATCACCGTGCCAAACGAAGAAAATGGCTGAAATCAGCCATCTATCTGATCCTGATCCCAACGGGGCGCGGTAAGTTTGTAAGATTTGCCGACGTATTTTCGACGCCTGGGTGCCTTGGACCGGTTTGAGGCCTCAAGGCGGCTTAAGACAATCTCAATCAGTCGCGCGCGATATTGAGGACAGAGCGGGGCTCAGGCCCAGCTCTTCTTTCCTTGGGGGTCTATCATGATCAAGTTTCTTAAGCTGATCCGCGACAACGAAGGTGCGACCGCGATCGAGTATGGCCTTATTGCCGCTCTCATCGCCGTTGCGGCGATTGGCGCGATGCAGGGCATCGGCAACAAGCTGAACACGACGTTCAACAACGTGTCGAACCACCTCGGCTAAGACGCTCTAAGTCGGGTTCCGGGGAGCGGCAGCGCCAGTGCGCTGCCGCTCTTCGTCTTTTTGAGCGGCAAAACCCGATCCGCTGCCTCACGAGGCGGTGCGAGCCGCCTGCTCCATGATGCGGACCAGGTGTCTGCGCGTCTAACGGCCCGGCATGGGGGGCAACTCCAGAGGCCGGGCCGGAGACGCGCATTACACGTAGTCTCGGCGGGCGCCCTACCAGCCCATGACGGCCTTTTAGAAGGGCCGAGATTAGCATTCGCGACGAACGGCTTAGGCGCAATTTTCGTCCATTGCGGACCCAAGCGCTCAATGTCGACGAAGCGAGTTCCCGTGCCGAACCTTGCTGTCGCTAGCGCGCGACCTTTGGCAGCGCGACCATCATCACCGCGCGTAGAGTGATTTCCATTCGTACCGCGCTCCGGTTTCGCGCAGCGTGCCGATCGGATGGCCGGTGCCGCGTTCGTCCCTGACCCAGACGCATCCACACGAAGTGCACCTGATCGCGCCGCTGAGCGCGGGCTCATTGACGAGCTGCGCCTGGCTCTCGCGGACCAGTTCCTGGACTGGATTGTGCGCGCTGCAAAAGCGCGACGGACACAGGGACTGGGCTGAAAGCATGTTCAAAAACTCGTGAGCAGACTGGTCGAAAGGCTGCCCACCTCAGCCGTTCTGAAGCTGCCGGAATAAGCGGCAATAGTGTACAAGGACTTGACGTCCTAGCGCTCGTCTTCCCGGGGCGGATCCTTCGCGCTCACACGCAGCTTTGCGGCCCGACATTCATACCCCTCGGCCATCTTGATGAGCGCTGTCCGGCTGTCCTCCGTCAGGGCCCGAGCAGCGCTCATGCGGCATCGCCTGGCAAGTTCGACATATCTCGTGCCCGGTTGCTCCATGGTCGCCGCCAAGTCTTACTGCTGGTGACTGGTTCCAATGAGGATCGGACAAGCTCCAGGATGGGGCAATAACCGGGCGAGCTGTTTGGAAGATGTGATCGCGAGCGCCGCACCGCTTGGCGTTACCGGCGCTCCAAAATTCGGTCTTTCGCGGATTCTAATTCGTTCAACTTGGCGCCCGGCAGGCTTTTCCCAAAAACCTCAGTCCAGAATCAAGTCGAAGCTTGCAGCGTCTTGTTTGGGCCGGGCAAGCCGCTACCTTCACGTCTCGAGGCAAACCCTCACCCGAACAGCGGCCCGGCGCCCCCCGATTGTCGCCGGGCCGCTCTTTCGCCCAAATCGCCTAGCGTGGCTTCTTCTTCGACTTGCCTTTGACGGGCGCAGTCTGGAGATCCGACGCCGGTGCGGCCGCGGATTTCTCAGAGGCGACCGTTTCCGCCGATGCTGCCGCGGGCACCGCGGGTTCGGCGGGCGTCGCCTTGGCCGCAGGAGTGGCCGGAGTTCCGGCGGATGGATCCGCAGGACTTGCCGGGGCAGCTGGTGTTGCCGGAGTTGCTGGCTGGGTTTGTGCCTGGACGATGGCGGTGCCTGATCCGAGCACCATTGCTGCTCCGATCAGCAGCACTTTGGTTGATTTCATGGGCTATTTCCTTCGTTGAAGTTGTCAAAGGTGCCGGCGCCCTAGCGTTCGGAGCGGATACGGGGAGCGGTTATCGTTGGCCTGTGGTCGGCTTAAGCCGCTTACCAGTCGCGAGCGGCTGTTAAGCCCCATTATTCGTTTCGGGATCGAAGCGTTTGGATTTCTGTGTGCTAGGGCTCTGCGACCGAGCTCTCAGCGGCGCGGTTCGCTTGTTTCGAGGGCAGCGAGGAGATCGCTGAAGGCGCCGGACTCAGGGAGCGGGAATGCCCGCCGCAAGGCGTCGCCGACATGGCCTGCGGCCTGTGTCGGATCGATCGGCGCCCGCCGCGCGGCGCGATCGGCAGGAGTTGGTCTGTCCACTATCCCTCGGCCCGGCAATCGCTTTCAAAACCTTGGAAGCCTCAGCGAGGTTCCCAAATTCAGCATCCCGATCGGTGCCAAGTGGCTCAGGTTTAGCGCAATTTCCGGTCCAGGACAGAGGGTTTCGGAAGTGCTGCTCGAAGCACCCAAGGGCGTTTTTAAAGCAGCACACGAAACATTCGGCGCCGCCCGCTTGCGGGCTTGAAAAGATTGCGACACTCTGCACGCGCGCTGAAGCACGGCGCCGGAGCTTGAGAACTCTGCTTGGAACAGGCCGACCGGGTTCCGCCGGGTGGCCGGCGCGTATGTCCAGACCGCTTGCGGTTAAAGGCGCCGGCGCGAGTCCAAGCTTGCTCTCAACACCCGGCTTTCGGGCTTCCGCCTGGAGGAGCAAGAGCAGTGTCGCCGGCTCAATTGGGGCTCGAACAATTCGCCTGGCCGACGGTGCGGCCATGAAAGGCGATGGCTGGGCCCCGCGGCAGAGATCTCTCGGGGACGCTGATGCAGTCCCTCCGGGGGACTTCCGGGCAGCAGACGATTGGCGCTCGCACGTCGAAAGCCTCTACCGCGACCGTGCCGACCATCTCATCGGCCACTTTGGCTCGGGCAGTTTCGACCGGGAAACGGTCCGCGACATCGTTCATGAGGCCTTCGCCAAGTTCAGTGCCTTGAGCGTTGCAAGGCGCGTGATGGTCGCAAGGCCCGACGCCTATCTCTACAGGATCTGCGTCAATCTCATTCGTGACAGGACCCGTGCGCAGGAGACGCGCCGGAGTCACCGTGAGGAGAATGAGGGAGACTGGAGTCACAGTCCCTTTGCCGAACTTGAGCATCGCGACACGCTTCGCCGGCTGGAAGCAGTCATGGTACGTCTCAATCCCAAGACTCGCGAAATCTTTCTCGCCAAGCGCCTCGATGGCATGAGCTATGCCGAGATTGCCGCGCGCACGGGATTGAGCGTCAAGGGGGTTGAAAAGCATATGAGCAAGGCAATCGCCGCAGTGGACCGGGCAATCGGGCGCGATCGCGCGTGATCGCTCCTCCCTTCAAGGACCGCGAGCGCGAGCAGGCGCGGGCATGGGTGAAGCGGCTGGAGGACGCACATTCAAGCGCGGACCGGGAAGCCTTTGAACAATGGCTTGCCGAGGATCCAGCGCACGCTGAGGCCTACCAGTCGGTCTCGGCTGCCTACGCCGATTCGGGCGTGCTCAGAACGAGCAAGATCGGGCGCGGGCGCAACCTTGAGGCGGCCTTCTCCAGTCAGAGGTTTGGGCTTCGAACCGCCGTTGCGACTGCGGCCGCTGCGGTACTGCTGCTTGTTGGCGGCTATGAGCTGCGCCGGGCCTTCAGGCCCATCCATCTTGAAAGCGTGATGCTTTCGAGCGGCGCCCAGGCCCGCAAGGTCACGCTCGCCGACGGCTCTGATCTCGAGATGGCGCCGTCGAGCGAAGTCAGGATTGAGCTGGGTCCCTCGGGCCGGCTCGCCGAGGTCCGCCGCGGCCGGGTTCGCTTCACCATCAGACACGAAAGCCGGCCTTTCCGCATTGTCGCGGGCTCGAGCAGCGCCGAGGCGAACGGCGGCAGTGTCGAGGCGCGGGTCGTTGACGGGAAGGGAGTGGTCACCACTGGCGAAGCAGTAGGACCTGGCGGCCCCGGCGCGCTCCCCGGGGCGGCTACTAGCGAACGACCAAGCCGCGAGGTCATGGAATTCAGTGCCGAACCGCTCGGGGACGCGGTTGCACGGATCAACGCGGTCCGCGCGGGACCTCCGATCGAGATCGACCCGCGGCTCTCGAACCTTCGGGTCACCGGCGTCTTTCAACAGGGAAGCAGCGAGGAAATCGCAAGCTCGCTTGCAGAAGCGTTCGGGCTCGAGCTTACCAGGACGTCGGCGGGGACGCTGAGGCTCGCCCGCTAAAAAAAGCCGGGGGAAAACGAGAGGTCGTCCGTCTCCCTCTCGCACGCTTCGAATTCGAAGCGGCGGGAGAGGGGGGATTTGACCATGACCAACTGCCACTTTCGAAGATCGATCTTCGCTGCGCTTTCCATTGCCGTCGCCGTCCAGCCGGCCTGCGCGCGGGCCCAATCGGCGCCGCTCGAGCTTGCGATGCCCGCAATGCCGCTTGGCGAGGCGCTGCTGAGGATTGCGCGTCTCAGCGGCCGCAACCTCGTCGTCGACGATCAGCTCGTCGCCGGCCGGACAGCGCCCCCACTGGCGGGACATCTCAGCGCCGACGAGGCGCTCTTGCAAATTCTCGCCGGAACCGGGCTCTCGGGGCGCCTCATCGGCGACACGATCATCGTCTCGCGCGGGGCGCGCGAGGATGACCGCCCGGCGCGCAGTAGTACGGGCGAGGAGATCGTCGTCACCGGCTCGCACGTGCGCGGCGCAGCTTCGACCTCGCCCGTCATCACGCTCACCCGCAAGCAGATCGATCAGTCCGGCTCGAGTTCGGTCGAGGAATTCATGAGGCGGCTGCCGCAGAACCTCTCGGCCGGTGTCGACCAGGAGAATTTCGGCGTGCCCGGGAGCGGCCAGGACATCACCCAGAACGGTGCCGGCATCAATCTTCGCGGTCTTGGCCAGCGCGCGACCCTCGTCCTCATCAATGGCCGGCGGATTGCCCCGAGTGACACCGGCGCCTTCGTCGACGTGTCCTTGATCCCGATCACGGCCGTTGAGCGCGTCGAAGTCCTGACCGACGGTGCGTCCGCGATCTACGGGTCCGATGCCGTCGGCGGCGTCGTCAATTTCATCCTCCGCACCGATTTCGACGGGATCGAGCCGATGTTTCAGATCGGAAGCAGCACGCGGGGCGGTGGCCGGCAGCTTCTCGCGGGTCTCAGTGCGGGAAAGACCTGGGGCAGCGGGCGCGCGCTCATCGCCTACGAATATCGCGACCAGGAGCCGGTCAAGGCGAGGGACCGGAGTTTCACGATCAATCTTCCAGCGAACTGGTATCTCCTGCCGCGCGAAAAGAGACACAGTCTTTATGGCACGCTCCGCCAGGATCTCACGAGCAACCTCGCGGTCGATCTCTCCGGACTGTTTGCCGACCGGCAGACCAGCCGGACCTTCTTCACTGCAAGTCAAATTCCCGTTTCCGCAGAGGCCCAAGCACGCTCTTTGGGCGGGACCGCCGCTCTCCAGCTCAAGCCCGGCGGATCGTGGCTCGTCGAAGCGAGCGGGAGCTATTTCCGCTCGCGAACGCGCGAACGGGAAACGCAGGGCACCGCGTTATTCAACAGATCCAACACGCTCAACTCGTTCAGCGAAGCAGCGTTCAAGGCTGACGGCAGCCTGATCGATTTGCCCGCGGGCGCACTGAAGCTCGCGATTGGCGGCGCCGTCAGGCGCGAGCATTTCGAGAGCCTGTTCGCAACGAGCGTCAATCTTCCAACGGTCGTCGATGCCGCGCGTACCGTCAGCTCGGGCTACGGGGAGCTCAATCTCCCGCTGTTCAGCGCGTCCAACCGGCGGCCGGGGTTCGAGCAACTCGTCTTCACCGCGGCGGGGCGCTTCGAGCATTATGAGCGCATCGGATCGACCTTCAATCCGAAATTCGGGCTTCGCTGGTCGCCGCTGCCGGGAATTGCGTTGAGGAGCTCGTACGGAACCTCGTTCCGGGCGCCGCTCCTCTCCGAGAGCTTCGGCTATTACAACGTTTTCCTGTTCCCGGTCGCGATCCTTTACCAGAACCCGAGCGCTGCAACCCCGGGAGTTGGCGCTGCGCTCGTCGGCAACAATCCCAAGGTGAAGCCCGAACGCTCGAAGAGCTGGTCGCTGGGCCTCGACGTCGCGCCGACCTCGATCCCGCGGCTGCGCTTCAGCGCAAACTATTACCGCATCGAGTTCAGCAACCGGATTGCGCTCCCGAGCCCGAGTATCAACTTCATCGGCAATCCCGCCTTCTCACCGGTGGTGACGCTTAGTCCCGCCGCGACGTCGGTGGCCGACCTCTTTGCGGGCGCGAACCAGTTGCTGGATTTTTCCGGCCCGGGTTTCACGAATGGCCACGCACGCCCGAGCGATGTCGTGGCAGTGGTGGACGCGAGGGTTTCTAACACTGCGCAGACACGGACGAGCGGGCTCGACCTCATGCTCAACTACGATCTGCCGGTCGGCCCCAACGACAATCTTCACGCCGAGCTCAACGCGAACAAGATCTTCCGCTTCGACAACAAGCTGACGAGCGCCAGTCCCTGGATCCATGCTCTCGACACACCCTATAATCCATTGAGCTGGCGCGGGCGTGCGGGCATCTCCTGGACGCATGGGCCTCTGAGCGCGGTCGCCTTCCTCAATTATGCGGGCGCCTATCACGACAGGCGCACCCTGGTTGTCCGTCCCGTCCATTCCTTCACGACGCTTGATGTCGGCCTCGCCCTTGACGGGACCGCGACGCACGAGAGTGCACTGAAGGGCGTTCGGCTGGCACTCAATGTCCAGAACCTGATGGACACGAAGCCACCGCGCCTGGTGCCGGAAGCGGGCTCCAGCAAATCCGTCGGCTATGATCCCGTCAACGCAAATGGCCTCGGGCGGATGGTATCGCTCCAGCTGCGGGGATCCTGGTGAGTAATGCGGCACGCTTGCTGGGGGCGATGCTGTTCGCGCTTTGCGCTTCCGACACTTCGAGGGCGTCGGTGACGGTTCGGGACCTGGTTGAACTGACCGACATCGACAGCCTCAGCATGTCTCCCGACGGGCGGTTTGCAGCGTTTCGCACGGAGCGCGCCGACGTCGCGCTGAACACCTATGTTTTGAGATGGCATGTGGTCGACCTTCGCACCGGGACCGTGAGGGACATCGGCAGCGGAGGCGACCCCATCTATCTCGACCCCGGGTCCGTGCAGCCCGAAAGCGCCCTCTGGGCGAGCGACAATCACACGATCATCCTGCGCGCGCTGATCGACGGCCGGGTCGGCCTGTGGCGAGCGGACGCTGGAGGGGAGGGGCTTGCCCCCCTCGTCCTGGGCGATGCGAACGTGATTTCCTATTCGCTCAGCCCGGACCGCGCTTCGGTCCTTTATGAGGTCGGCGCGACGCGCGACGAAATCGCAAGGGCCGAGCGCCGGGAATATGATTCCGGGATTCTCGTCGATCCGACCGTCGACCTTGCCGAGAACCTCTATCGGGGCGCCTCGATCGACGGGCGCATGTCGAGCCAGCGCTTCGTTGGTTACTGGTTCGTCCGCGACGGACTGCTGTGGCAATCGCCAAGGCAGAAGCACAGGATCGAACTTGCAAGCGGCAAGGACGTCGCGACCGGTCCGGCCCAGGCGGTTCCGCTCTTCACCTTGCCCAGCTGGCCTCCGCCGCTCAGCGCCGCCAACGAACGGGGCGACGTGGCGCTGGCTTCCCGAAGCGGGGGAAAGGGAATGCTGAAGGTCACGCTTGCCGGCGGCAGGGTGCTTTCCTGCAACGAGCTCGTCTGCACCTCCTCGCGGATTTCCTCGCTCGCCTGGCGGCCGGGCTCGAATGACCTCCTGGTCACCTTCATCGACCCGGAAATGCGCCAGAGCCTCTTTCTCTGGAACACCGGCACAGGCCGCCTGCGGAAGCTTGCGGGAGCGCAGGGATTGCTTAGCGGCGGTCGCCGCAACCAGCTTCCCTGCGCCATCTCACATCTCGCGGCCGTTTGCGTTTCAGCGGCTCCCGCTTCACCGCCCGCCGTGGAGAAGGTGGATCTCGACACCGGCGCCCGAACCCTTCTCTACGATCCCAACCGGGAGCTGAGGTCAGCCTATCGTCCGCAGGTCGACTACCGAAGGTGGAACATCGGTGACGGCCGCGAGGCGGCGGCGGTCCTGATGCGGCCGGCGGGGCCGGCCACGGGAGCCCTGCCGCTCTATCTCAATTACTACACGTGCGAAGGCTTTCTTCGCGGCGGCGAGGGGAATGAATGGCCGATCCCGCAGCTTCTCGACGCAGGATTTGCCGTCGCATGCATCAACTCCGTCCCGTTCACGCCGCCCCAGGATGCGGTCCTCAATTACGAGGCCGGGCTCGCCGCGGTGCGTTCGCTTGTGAACCAGCTGTGGAGCGAGAAAAAGATCGACCGATCGAGGATCGGGATGGGCGGCCTCAGTTTTGGAAGCGAGGTCGCGTTCTGGGTGGCGTTTCACTCGGACCTCCTTGCCGCGCTCTCGGTCACCTCTCCCCAGCCCGAACCGGGAAGCTACTGGCTGAGCGCCATTCCCGGCAGCGACATCCCGGCCAGGATCCGCCAGGTCTGGGGCTACGGGACGCCGTTCGAGACGCCGGAGCGGTGGAAGCGCGTTTCGCCCGCGCTCAATGTTGAAAGGATCCGCATTCCGGTCCTGTTCCAGATGCCCGAGATGGAGGCGCGCCGTGTGCCGGAACTCTACGCCCGGCTCGCCGCGCAAGGCACGCCGACGGAGCTCTACGCCTTTCCCGACGAGGCGCACATCAAGGTCCAGCCGCGCCATCGCATGGCGGCCTACGAGCGCAATCTCGACTGGTTCAAGTATTGGCTGCAGGACTATCGCGACCCCGACCCAAAGAAAGCCGACCAGTACGGGCGCTGGGACATCCTCAGGAGCCGCTGGAAAGCGCGGCCGGTATTGCACTAGCCGCCGGCCGTCTTCCGCCGAACTTCAGCAGCCGGGTTTCCCGGCCTGCTCCCTGTACCCGTTCACGTCGTTGCAGAGCACGGGGTGCAGTTCGACCACCTTCCTCTTCCGGACCGGGCCGTCGTTCGGATGGGGAAGCCCGTGACCCGTCTGGCCATGGAGGAAGTCGAAGAAGAGCACCCCTGTGACGGTGATTGGGATGTTTCGGGTGCCGAGCTCCTTGTTCATAGGCAGGGATTTGACGGCAGCCTCGAAATCCGTCCGGGATTCCTGGAGCTGGGCAAGGAAATAGGAGGGGCCGAAACTGTGACTTGCGCCAGGGATGCAATTGGGATCAGGGACCTCGACCACCATCGAATGGCCTGAAGCAGGGCTTTGAAGCAGAGCGTAAGGCGTCGTCGCATCGTCGGCGATCACGACGTGATAATCCCCGTCGGCATCGTGCTTGAAGCGTCTCAGGACCCCCGTGATCCGGTAGATGACCTTCTCTTCCTGCATCCGGCCGTCGGCATCGAGCGGCTGCGGCAAGAGCTGGTTGAGGTCGGCGATCGTGATGCCATTGACCGGCACCGGGTGGACGTGGGGTGCTCCTGCATCGCTGCCGTCCTTGACGTCCCAGCGTTCGGTTCCGCCGCAGCTGATTGCCGCCGCGGCATGATGGCGAACTGGATGATGCGCTGTCCGATGCCGGTGGGTGGTGTGCCGGGTTTTGGCCTCCGCAATCCCGGAACCCGCTCCAAGAAGCGCAAGCGCTGCGCCAAGACAGACAATTGCTCGCATGGCCGTTTCCCCCTGCCACCTGCCGAGCATCTCTGATGATACGCCAAAACGCAGTCCCAAGGAACTGGCGCCGCCAAGTGCCGGGGCAACGATTGGGCTGGGCGGCGGTTCTGCGTCCCATGGCCGAGCATTCCACGCGAACTGCCATCATCGCAGCGCTCATAGGCAATCTTCTCATCGCTGCCGCCAAGGGAATTGCAGCGACGCTTTCGGGAAGTTCGGCGATGCTGAGCGAAACCGTTCACTCGATCGTCGACAGCGGCAACGAGATCCTGATTCTCTATGGCCAGCACCGCGCCGCGAGGCCGCCTGATCGCCTCCATCCATGGGGCTACGGGCGAGAGCTCTATTTCTGGTCGTTCGTAGTCGCGCTCCTCATCTTCATGCTCGGCGCATGTGTCACGATCTACGGAGGGATCCAGCACATCCTCTACCCCGAGCCGATCACCAACCATGCCATGAATTTCGCCGTCTACGGCGTGTCGGCGGTGTTTGAAGGGATAAGCTGGTGGTTCGGCTGGTCGGCATTCAAGCGCGTGCGCGGCAACCGGCCCGTCCTTGCCGCTGTCGAGGCGAGCAAGGACCCGCCCAATTTCATGGTGCTGCTCGAAGACAGTGCCGCCTTGACGGGGCTGGCGATCGCAGCGCTCGCAACCGCGCTCAGCACGCCCCTCGACGCACCGTGGCTCGACGGCGCTGCCTCCGTCGTCATCGGCCTCGTCCTTGCCCTCGTGGCATTCATCCTTGCGCGCGAGAGCAAGGACCTTCTCATCGGCGAGCGGGCCCGGCCGCAGATTGCGCAGTCCATCCGCGATGCGGCCCAACATGAGCCTGGAGTTGTGGGGGTCGAGGGCATTCTTACGAGCCAGCTCGCGCCCGACCAGGTGATTGCAAATGTCGGGCTCGAGTTCGAGGATGATCTAAGAACACCCGATATCGAGCGGTTGATCGGGAGCCTCGAGACGAAGCTGCGCAAGAAGCATCCCGAGATCTTCCGGATCTTCGTTCGGCCGCATCCCCACCAGTATCAGAGCGAGGTCGGTCTCCTCGACGTGGGACCCGATTGAGGTTTTTCCTGCGGCGGACAGATCAAAGGCCTCTACTTCGCGACTTTCGCCCGCCGGCTTAGCTGCGTTCCACGTCGGCGGCTCCGTAGAGCGTGCAGATCATGTCTCGCTCATGATCGCTGAGATACGGGTTCCAGACATCGATGATGAGGACCGCGCGGTCCTGTTCGCTGCGGTTCCACGCCTCATGCTCGATCGTGTCGTCGAAAGCGAACGCCTCGCCCTCGACCCAGCTGCGGGTCTCGCCGCCGACGCGAAATTCGCATTGCCCAGGGACGATCAGCGGCAAATGGACGACACTGCGCACGTTGGTCACTCCGGTGTGCGCCGGGATATGGCTGCCGGCCTTCAGGATCGAGAAGAACGCATTGGGTCCGCGTCCCTTGATGTGGCAGATCGGAAGCGATTCAACCAAGGCCGCCGTGCGCGGCGCGCGAGCACAGGCCTGGTCGAACCGCTCGCCCTCTTTCCAGAGGTGAAAGGCGCTCCAGTCGAGCGACTTGTTCAATCCGGACCATTTGTTTTCCGGCACTCCCGGCGGGAGGGAAATGTAGGGCGTCAGCTCCTCGCAGGCTTCGGCGAGGATCGCCTGGAGCTCTGCCTTGATGGTGGCCGTCGCGGCTTCGAGCTCATCGAGCCAGGGGAATTGATCGCGATCGAAAAATTCGTCGGCCGGCAGAAACGGATAATGAAGACCCTCGCAATGGTTCGCATAGATGGGGCGCCGCCCGAGCCACGCATCGGCAGCAGTGCGCATCCGTCGCCGCTCCCGTTCACTTGCGCTGATGAGGTCGTCGGCAAGCGCCCGATCGATGGCGGCGACGAGCTTCTGCTGCTTGTCTCTCACATACTGGCTGGCATGATCGAGAACGGCCGCGAATTCGGGGGTTGGGTTGCGAATGCCCGACGACAGAGCAAGGACGGCAGCCCAATGCTCTGCTGCCGCCGCCTCTTGTCCCTCCCGTTCCTGAAGTTCCGCGAGGCGGACTAGCGCCAGTAGATCGGTCCGATCGATATCGAGCGTCTTTTCGAGCGCGGCCCTTTCGCGCTCGGCATCGCCCATGATCCGATAGGCTGCGGCAAGATTGAGCCAGTGCGACCGTTCTCGGGGGTCGCGTTTGCAGGCGATTTCGAAATGCATCGCAGCAGCCGGCGCGTCCTGCCTTGCAAGAGCATCGGCTCCAAGCCAGTTCCGTGCTGTTGGCTCTTCATTATCGAGCGCGAGCACCGCTTCGAAATGACTTCGCGCCTGGTCGGGAGCGCCGGCCTGTCTGGCACGCTGCGCTTGGGCCAGGTGTCGCTGAATGTCGTCGAGCGACATGGCCGGGATTCACGCAGAGAAGGTTCAGTCCGTCAAGCATCCGCGGCCGCTTTGAAAGACAAAGGCGAGCTCGGCGATACTTTCAGTTCCGGTACCTGGCCGCTTCAGCCTTGCAATTATAGCGTAGCTGCTCGTTGGTGCAGAAGTCCGGCCAGTAACCCGTGTCTCGCCAATAGCGCACCAGCCCGAGACGCGCGGCAACATGCATGAATCGCGGATCTGCGCGAACTGCGGCGAAGGACGGCCTGAAGAGGGCGGCCGTCTCGACGTGCGGCTGGAACGACGGGTCTTCGAGCAGTTGGTAGACCTGGTCGACGCGACCGAAATTGCCCAGGGCCACAAGAAGGTCGTTGCGCGCCGATGGGTCATTCAACGATTGATGGGCGAAAGCGGCAATCGCATCATTCACCTTCGCTGGGGTGGGATCGAGGCGCGCTGCAATGAGCTTTCGGTAGGGGAGCATCGCGGCATCGCTTGCGCTCTCGATTCGAGGCAAGTCACCAAGGGCCGCCCGCGCATCACCGAAGAAAAGCTGAAGGGTGAAGTCGGCGTCGGCAATCGCAGGATCGTTCGGCCACTTCTTTCGAGCCTCGGCAATGTCCGCCTGAGCCTTCGAGAATTGTCCGGAATAGACGAGCGCCAGGATGTACTCCGACCTCGTGTATGGCGAGACCGGTTCGAGTTCGACGCCTCGTTGGGCTGCCTGGACGGAGTCGGCCAAGCGCCCGACCGAGAGGAGCTGATTGGAAAGGTGCATCTGTATGCGCCCGTCGCCGGGGTCGATCTTTGCGCCTTGATCGAGAAGCTGCAGTGCCCGGAAGGTATCCCTGGAGATGAGGTGATATTCGGCATCGTAGCTCATGGCACTGTCGGGGTTGAGCTTTCGGGCCTTCGTGATGGTCTCGCGCGCGCTTTGGAGTGCAGCTGCGTAGGCGGCGGGCGAACTATTGCGAAGTCCCGATGCGATCCATGAGCGGATGAGCGCGAGATAGTCCCAGCCGCGGGGAAAGTCGGGGGCGAGTTTCGTCACCCGCTCGAACATCGTCACATAGTCTTCGTTTGAAATCTTGGTGTCCCCAAGTCCGCTACAGCCGCTCAGATACAGGCCCAATGCCGGCTGCGAGAGTCGTTTACTGCCGCCCCTTGCCTCCGTGAGGCAGAGCGCCGCCTTTGAAGCGGACGCGGATACTTCCGCCTTGAGGTCCGCTGCGGCCGCGTCGGCGACGCTCCAGTTCTCCGACCATAAAGTCGTGCGTCCGTCTTCGTCCGACAGCGTCAATGTAGCGTTCGCCCCGGGGCCGTGGGGATCGGTCGAAATCCTCATCGCGTAGTCTGAAGCAACCCCGCTCGAGTTCGCCGGCGCAATGACAGTGGCCCGGTCAAAGCGCCTCGGAAGGAAGGCCGCCATGTCCGCCGCCGCGACGTTCGCGTAGTCAGCTGCCATCGCCCGGTCGGGCGACTGGGGCGAGGGCAGGACGGCGATGGCGATTTGGCGGCCGGTCGACCAGGGCTGCCACAGCAACAGTGCGGCGAGGGCCGCGGCAGCGATCCCGATTGCGCCGCCAGCGATGCGTAACCTTGAGGCCAGTGTTTCCGAGCGGGCGCGGCTTGCCGTTCGAGGCACCGTGCGCTGCTCCTGGGGGAGATTGGCGAGCCTTGCGATCGCCTGTCGGATGCGATCCCCGGTTGGAGGATCGTGATGTCTCTTCCATGAGGGGAGCGCGATCGCCTGGAATTGCCGGAAGCCCAATGGCGGCTCGGTTCCGTCGAGTGAAAGTGGGATCAGCTTTCCAGCATCCCGACCAAACCCTGCCTCGTCCCGCACCCAGGCCGATTGGACAGATTCCGCCGACCAGAGCACAAGGACTGCATCGCAGTCCTTAAGCGCCTTCTCGATCTCGGATGAGAAGCTGGCGCCGCCGCCGATGTCGTCTTCGTCGCGCCATACGTCGTGGCCTTCACCCGCGAGCCACTCGGCGAGGCGCCGCGCCCTTGCCTCGTCCTTCCGGGAATAGCTCAGAAACAGCTTCGGCATGCCGCGCCCCCGTCAGCACCTGAGGCTGCCCTTCAACACCGGGCGATGCAAGCGTGCCGGGGATAGCCCGCTGCCATGCCGCGATATCAGCGCCCTATGAGAAGTCACTCGGCGGGCATTTTTCCGCACGTATCGGCGAGTTTCCAGTCTCCGGGCCAATGTCCGCTCTACACCCATTGCAGAGCTTTGGGCTCCTGTTAGGCTACCGCTCGTTGCTGCGGGGCATGTTCCATGCACTTCCACCTACCCAAGCCATTGCACGGCTGGCGCGAGTTCGCCGGCGAGGTTGGCATCATCGTTCTTGGCGTTCTGATCGCGCTTGGAGCCGAACAAATCGTCGTGACCGTCCATGAGCGTTACCTTGCTCGTCTGGCGCTGGATCACATCCGTACCGAGCTTGCTTACGATTCGGCGTTTGCGGTGGAACGCGTGGCAATCGGGGACTGCATGCGCTCGAGCTTCAGCGATTTGCGGAAGCGTCTCACTGCTGCCGGAGACGATTGGCCCGGCCTCCAGGGGACGCCGGTCACGGGAGCAGCAGATGCGCAGGCCGGATTCCTGTTCGCGGCGCCACCGCCAATAAATTCCCCGCATCGTCTGTGGCCGGTGAGCGCGTGGACGTCGGCGACAACGAGCGGCGTCCTCAATGGCGCGAGGAACCGTTTTTTCCATTACGCGGCCCTCTATGCGATGGTCGAATGGCTCGGCCGTCTCCAGGATCACGAGATCGCCGATTATTCGAGCCTCGTGCTGCTGGATGTGCCGCAGAAGCTCGATCCTTCAGCAAGGCTGCAGATTTTGCGAGATCTCGGCAGCGTCGACGCCGACAATGCGGCGATTGAACGCCTGGCGGCGGAGTTCGTCACCGCAGCGCGAAGAAACGGCATTCCGCCGGATCGGGCCTGGGTCGGCCGTGAACTGCGAGGGGAAGTTCAGACCCGCGGCAAATGCGTGAAACAGGGCGCGGATCTCGACGCTGCATTGGCCCGCGAATTCAACGCCGTGTCGCATTGAATAAATGCGTGAGAGCTTGGGGTCCGCTTGCGCCACTTGCAGCCCTCCAACGTGCGGACACCAGATTAGCGAACGAAGCGGTTGCTGGCGCGTTATCCTCCGCACTTGGTGAATGGAGGCTAACATGAGTGACCATGACCGCAATGACGACGGTACCACCGCCGGGATCGACGATGACCGGACTGAAGGGAGCCTCAAGCAAACCGGCGGAAAGATGAAGGAAGGCGCCGGCAAGCTCTTTGGCGACGAGAAGATGAAGAACGAAGGCCGGGCCGATCAGGCGGAAGGCAAGCTCCAGAATGCCTGGGGCAGCATGAAGGACAAAGCCCGCGAGACGCTCGGCGCAGACCGGGACGAGAAAGACGGCGACGCCTAAAGACGATATTTCGATCGATACCTGGCCCAGCCTCCGCGGCTGGGCCTTTTTTCTAAGTGAGAATCCTTCTTGTTCGCTGGTCGTGGAACCACGGCCGGTCGGATCGATTTTGATGCACATAACAGCGTTGGAGGGAAGCTCGTATGCGTTCCATGTTGCTGTGGTTTATCGGCGTCCCGATCCCGATCATTTTGCTTCTGGCGCTATGCACGCACCACTTTTGAGCCGCGTCCTCGCGACCCTCGGGTTGCGAGGCGTGACCCAATAAGTTGCTTTCCGGACAGTAGGGAGAAGGACATGGACCAGTTGGACTGGGTGATCATCGGCGTCGGTGCCTTCATCGCTCTCGTAATTGCGGTCTCGGCCTACGAAGCCGAAAAGCGGCTTAATCAGATCATCAAGCTGCTCGAGCGGCGGCCCTGAGGCCGGGAAGAAGCGGGCGCCAGCTTTTCACTGCGGGCATTGGCCCCGCAAAACCCGGGACGGTAGGGAACCCGCTGAGGCGCGATGCCCCGAGCGCCGGCCTCAAACGTGCAAGGTCGCGAATGACGAGCTTTGTCCATTGGCAAGAGTATCGCGGCATCGAGATCCTTCGGCACCGATCCGGCGCATATTCCTACACGACCGATCATGTCGCACTGGACGCCGACGGTTCTTTGTTCGCTTATCATCCTGAAAACATCGGCCGGGATGACCTTCACTTCGCCAGCTGGCCCAAGGGCGAGGAGGACTGGCGGTGGATCCTCGTCGCGGACCCGTCCGATCCTGACCGGCCCTATGTGCAGCGCACCGGGCCGGCAAAGGGGTACTTCCTTTCGATGACGAGCTTGCGCTCTGCGCAGGGTAGTCCGACCGACCCTGGAACCTACGTCGATAGCGAAGCCGTCCCTTACCTGGTGTTTCCCGGTGACTTCCTGCGGCTCGAAGAGGTCGGGGGCTTTGGCGATCTTGCGATGGCGCGCAACCTTGCGAACGGGCGCGAGAGCTGGGCGATCGTTGCCGATCAAGCGCCGGCTTCTCATCCCCTCGGGGAAATCTCGATGCGGCTGGCTGAAAGCCTGGGCGGTGTGAACGTCAACCCGCGCAACGGCGAGGGAATTGCTTCAGGGTTCGTCCAGTATCTTGTCTTTCCTTGTTCCCGCCTGGATCCGCCATGGCCGCAAAGTCTCGAAGCGCTCGCGAAAAGAGCGAACGAACTCTTCGGCGCCATCGGCGGCTGGCCGGACGTTGTTCGATCAGCAACGGAAGCCTGAGCGCTCTTCTGGCTGACGCTTCCTCCTCGCCGCGCGGAAACCATCCAGAACAGGCATGATGATCAGTGGTCGACGCGGCAGGTGAATCCCGGACGGATGTAACTTGTCCTCAAGTCCGGGCTGAACCAAGTTGCCAATATGTAACGTGCGTACTCAAGCAGGGGGTCAACATGCTCATGCGCCTTGGCCCGGTGACCCTAGTCACCGCCCTTTCGTGCTCTACCGCCTATGCCTCGGCCCATGAGGTGCAATCCCGTCTGGCGATCGCTTCGCAGATAAAGGCCGATGTCGCGGAGATAGTCGCAGGCATCAACACCAAGGACATCGACAAGGCGACGAAATTCGATGCCCCCGATCTGGTCTCGATGGAGAGCATGCGTCCGCCTTCATTCGGTGCAAAGGCCGACCGGGAGGGCCTTTCGATGGCGTTCAAATATGCGCCGAACTGGCACCTCACACTGATCGACGAGACGGTCGACGTCGCCAAGGCCGGTGACATGGCGATCTATCGCTCCACGTACAGGGAAGACAGTATGCGGGACGGCGTGCCCTATACCCACAAGGGCAATTACCTTGCCGGGTTTGAGCTGGATCCCGACGGCAAATGGCGGGTTCACTGGTCAGTCGTCTGCTGGCAGTCGGCGTCTCAAAAGAAGGTCGCGTAATCGAGCGTTCCAGCCTTCGCCCCCTGGCGGCTTCGACATGACGATGTCTGCTCCATGACCGTCAGCGCTAAGGAGTGCGTTCTCCCGGTGCTTGCGCTGCTTGCTCTTGCATTCGATGCAGCCCCTGCCGTCGCGGATCCTGTCGAGCAGCTTCCGACGCTTGCAATCGCCGGGCGTGAGACGTTCGACGCGTTTGTAGCGCCCGCTGGAACGGACAAGGGAACGGCCTTCCTCAACAAGATCCAGGTCTCGGCAACCCTTCGCGGTGATTCGCTGGGTTTGCGCGGTTGGAGCATGCACGCGCAGATCTTCCGCTTCGATGGCCAATCCTTGTCCAAGCGCCTCGGCGATCTGCAGACCGCCGACAATATCGAGGCTGTGCCGGTCACGCGGTTGTTTGAGGCCTATCTTGCAAAGCTCTGGGGCAGCGAGGAACGTTCCGTCGCTCTTCGCCTCGGACTAATCGACCTCAACAATCAGTTCGATTCCATCGACCCCGCCAGCGTGATGCTTAGCAGCTCACACGGCATTGCTCCCGATCTCTCGCGTAGCGGTCTTAACGGTCCGTCGATCTACCCGGTGACTGCGCTCGGATCGACGGTCACCTGGGTTCATTCGCGAAGCTGGACTTTCCGGCTTGGAATTTTTGATGGGGTAGCGGGAAGCCCCGGCAGGCCGCGCGCATTTGTCGCCGAGCGATTGAAATCGAAAGACGGTCTGTTCCTTATCGGCCAGGCCGACTGGCAGCTGTCGAAGAATGAACGGCTGGAGGCAGGAGTGTGGGACTATACGGCGCCGCGCCTCGGGCCAAGTGGGCGCAAGGCCCGCGATCATGGAGCCTATGCTTCCTACGAAGCACCGCTTCCTGTCCTCCCGCATCTCAACTTTTGGCTGCGTGCAGGCGTTGCCAACGGCGATGCCCAGCTTGTTGCCGGATATGTTGGCGGCGGCCTCGTGCAGAAAGGCACGATCCCGGGCCGCCCCGACGACAGGCTGGGAATTGCAATCGCGCACGCGATCCTTGGCGGCCCCGCCGCGAAGATCCTTTCCCTGCACCACGCGGAAACGAGCTTTGAGCTAACCTACCAAGTCAAGATCAGCGGGCGCTTCGTCGTTCAGCCTGACGTTGACTACGTCCGTCATCCCGCGGGCCTCGCCCGTGTTCGGGACGGTCTGGGCCTGGGTGTTCGGTTCGTTTATGCGGGCGCTTATCCAACGCGGATGGAAGCAAGCGATCCAGGTGACCCGACCATCCCGCCCGATGGAGCGCCGTCCGCTTCCGGCGACTGACCTTGTCCGGTTTGCAGCCCAATTGTCGCCGCTGCCGCAAGTGCCTGCTTCTTCCATGCAAGTCCGCCCATTCGGCCCGAACGAGCGCCGCCGCAACGGATTTGTTTGCGCGGCCCGCGAGAGCCCAGCACGCTAGCGCGCTGAAGCTGCACTCACGCGCCAAACGGTGTTCCCCGTATCATCGGCAATGAGCAGCGCGCCGGTTCGATCGAGCGCAAGACCTACCGGTCGGCCCCGCACCGTGCCGGCCTTCGTGCCAAGGAAGCCGGTAACCACGGGGACCGGCTTGCCGCTTGGCATTCCGCCGGCAAACGGGACGAAAATTACCTGATAACCATTGAGCGGACTGCGATCCCAGCTGCCGTGCTCGCCGATGAAGGCACCGCTCGCGAATTGCGGCGAGAGCGTTTCTCCGGGGCTGAAGGCTATTCCCAGCGCTGCAACGTGGGAGCTGAGGCCATAGTCGGGTTTGATCGCCTTTGCGACCATCTCCGGCTTTTGAGGATGGACGCGGATGTCCACGTTGCGGCCCCAGTAGCTGTAAGGCCAGCCATAAAAGCCGCCCGGCTGAATATGCGTCAGATAATCCGGGACGAGGTCAGGCCCGATCTCGTCCCGTTCGTTGGCAATGGCGAAAAGGGTGCTCGTTCCGGGCTCGAAGGCGAGGCCGGTGGGATTGCGCACGCCCGAGGCATAGATGTGCTTCCCGCCGGTATGCGGATCGACCTCGTAGATCGCCGCCCGTCCTTGTTCGGCGTCCATGCCGTTTTCGGTGATATTGCTGTTCGAGCCAACGCCAACATACAGCTTCGATCCGTCAGGGCTCGCGGTCAGCGACTTCGTCCAGTGATGGTTGATCGGGCCGGCGGGGAGATCGGTGAGGTGCACGGGCGGCTCGCTGATACGCGTGGCACCGGGCGTGTAGTGGAAGGCGACGATAGAATCCGTATTTGCAACAAAGAGCGTGTCACCGACAAGCACGACGCCGAAGGGCGAGTGCAAGTGTTCGATGAAGGCTGTTCGAAGGTCAGGCAGCCCGTCGCCGTTCGTGTCCCGAAGAAGGGTGATACGGTTGGCGCCTTTGGCCGCCGAGCCCGCCCGAGCCTTAACCTTGCCCTGGATATAATCCTTCACTCGGAAGGCGTTCGTTCCAGGACCGTTGCTCTCGACGACCAGGATGTCGCCGTTCGGAAGCGTGTAAACCATCCTGGGGTGCATGAACCCGCTAGCCAGTGCCTGGATCTTGAGGCCCGCCGGGACCGTGGGCGTCTCGCCGGCTTTCCAGCCGACTTGTTTAGGAACGCTCATTGGCGGAAGGAGATATTGTCGCGGCGCAGGAAGGTCGGGATTTGGACCATATTGCCGCTGGGGATCTCCGCCGTCTTGCGCGCATGCTGCGAGTGCCAAGATCGAAATAAAGAGGGCGCCGAAGCGATGAGCTCTCATGCGCCCTCTCCTTCAGGGATGGCCCGGGTGCCAGTCACGCTCCAGCCGCGAATTCCGACGATCAGCAGCAGAAGCGCCGAAATGCCTGAAAGCCATATTCCCTGCGGAACGACCGACGTCCACGCATCGCGGCTGTGAACGAAGGCGTTCACAAGCGAGAGCAGCGCGGCGATCGCAAGCAGAATGAAGTCTGGCCATGAAATCGGCCCGCCCGTTCCCACCACAACTTCGATCAGCAGAACGATCGCTGAAATGAGTGCGAAAACCAGTCCAAGAGCGATCAGCCATTCGGATGCATTCGACCACTGCATCAACGAAGTCTGCGAATACATGATGTCGCTCGGGAACGCCGCCATTAGCAGTACCCCGCCCAGCGAGACGAAAAACGGGTGCAGCAGCCAGCGGCGCCGGATGCGCCCGCGCCTCTCCTCCACCGCCTCGTTCATGCTTGTCCTCCTACGCGCAATGAGCGTCTCCTCCGGGATGCTTGCTGACTAACGCCCGAAAGCCTGGCTTCTTTCCGGGCGCATGATCATCGCCCTAAGCATGGGGGCTATATTCGGCCCAAAGCCGACATCAGCCCCCAGCGCGCATGCTCATCGGTTAGGATCAATTACCGGAGGCGGACCGAAGAAGCCCGTGACGCGGCGGATGAGCCCGTCTGGTGCAAGCTCGTAGAAGTCCATCCCTTGCGTTACCAGCTTGCCGCGGGCTCCCAGCAAGACCCAGCTCACCCGCATCGCACTGTGGTGAGTTTGCGGGGCGCTGCACCGGAACCGGGCGCCTGGATGGTGGCGCTGAAAACTAGCGATCTCGTCGCTCAGTGCGGCACGGCCCGTCACAAAGGTCGGGGCAGGGTCGTTATAAACGCCGTCGCGGGCGAACACGTGTTCTAGGAGAAGATCACGTTTCGTGCGGTCAGTTGTGTTCCACGCCGCACAATGGCCCGCGACCGCCTCAGCTGGTTTCAACTGCGCCGTCACACCGGCATTCTTTGCAGCTGCAGGTATTGCGATTGCGGACAAGCTATGAGCAAGATCATGTGCATGCTGTCTCGGCGTTTCGACCTGCGCGGCCCTCCGGAAACTCAACCCGAATAAGTAGTAACGTTTGAAGACGCGGACACTGGCGTCAAGCCAATGTCGGCTTTCCACCCAAAGCAGACATTGGCGGATTTTACGCTAGACTGTGGATCGCCACCATTAGCAGGAGTGTTGCCATGGCCAGCCTGAGCGTAGTCTATCCGCGATCGCCGGGTGCTACTTTCGATTATGATTATTATCGGACCAAGCATATGCCGCTTGTCGGGCAACGATGGGGAGACGCAGGCCTGACCGGCGGCGAAGCATTGCTCGGCAAGTTCGGACCGGATGGCTCCCAGGCGCCGTACTTCGCCATCGGAATAATTCACTTCGACACGAGCGATAGCCTGCGGGCGGCACTGGACGGCGAACATGCGTCGGAGGTGATCGGAGACATTCGCAACTTCACCGACGTCCAACCGATCATCCAGATCAACGAACGGTTCGTGCCGGAGATTTGAGAATACTGTTTTCACCGCAATCAAAGAATTGCTGAACGTCTGCTTTCGACCCGAAGCTGACGTTAGCGCGTCAGTCCAACCCGAGCGCCTTTCAGCTCATTCCGTGCGCTGCCGGGATAGGCGATGGAGAACCGGCGGGCATTGCGAGCAATGCTTCCTCGGGTTCGCCAGCCTCAAAGCGCGCGAGCAGCGCGTCCGGGTCATACATCACCCCGACAGGATTTTTCGCGAAGTCCGGCGTTCGCATGAGTGCCGCCGCTTGCTCAACCGTTCCGCAGTCCACTTGAAACTCCATCCGATTGCCATCGGGGTCCGCGTAGTAGACCGACAGCGTAGTACCGTGATGGACTGGCCAGTAGGGGGTTATCCCGGCGTTCTTTAGTCGGGCATAGGTGTTCATGAGGTCTCCAACGTTCGCATATGTGTACGCGACGTGATTGACGCCGATCTCACCTCGATCGTCGCGGGACTTGCCGCCGGGCTTCAGTATGTCGAGGTTGGCGAACGCGAAACGATGGTGTTCGTCGTCATAAGTGAGAAATGCAAGTGCGGGATTTTCGTACACGACGTCCGCCTCGAAGACGTTGCGGTACCAGGAAATCATCTCATCGAAACGCCGCGTCTGGTAGACGACGTGTGCGAACTTCACCGGCTTTACCATTGCTGCACCCCCCTCAAAAGGTGACTTGGTACGCAACTGGAACAGCGCGCAAACTGCGAAGACTTGCTCGCCAGCGAGCTAGTAGCAGCTGGCTCTGGGAACGTCACGAAATCCGTTGTCGGCGAATGTTCGCTTTCCGCCCATTGCGGACACCATTGCATATGTTAGCCTCGTCGCCGGGGGCAGTAGCACGTCTTTGTAAGCGGAGTGCGTACCGGTTCCCGCGGAAGCGTGTGTGACGCTTCAGTAAGGGAGACCTCATGTGACCTTAAAGATCCTTTCGGGCGCCGGTTTGTTCGCGCTTGCCGTGGCGCTTTGCACATCATCGCCGGCCGCGGCTCAACCTGCAGACCTTGAGGCCCACAGCGCAGGTACCTGGGGTTTCGATCTCTCCGGCCGCAATACGTCCGTGAAGCCAGGTGACGACTTCTTCACCTATGCGAACGGTACGTATCTCGAGAAGACGCAGATCCCGCCTGATCGCACCTGGTACGGGACCGTTAACGTATTGCGAGACCTCTCCGAGGCGCGCGTTCATGCGATGCTGGATGCGGCGGCTGCGAGCGCTCCGGTCGAGCCGGCAGCGAACGACGAAAAAGGTAAGGTCGGTGCCTTCGACAAGGCTTATCTGAACGAGGCCGCCGTCGAGCCGCTCGACGCAAAACCGATGGCTGGCGACATGGATGCAATCCGCAGGGCCACTGACCGGGCCCAGTTGGCTGCGGTAATGGGAGAAGCGAACAAGGGTTTCCAGTGGTCGCTTTTTCAGCTGGTCATCTTCACTGACCTCAAGGATTCCGATCGCTACGCCGTCTATGTCGATCAGGCCGGCCTGGGGCTTCCCGACCGCGATTACTACCTCGACCCCCAGTTTGCGCCCAAGAAGCAGGCATACCAGGCTTATGTCGCCAAGATGCTCGGCGTGATCGCGTGGCCTGACGCCGAGGCGAACGCAAAGGCGATTGTCGATTTCGAGACCAAGGTCGCCGAGGCCAGCTGGACCAAGGCCGAAGAACGCGACGTTGTGAAGATCTACAATCCGATGAAGGCCGCCGCGCTTCCCGCAATGGCGCCCGGCTTCGCCTGGAAGGACTGGCTGACGGCCGCCGACCTCGGGTCGCGGGAGCAAGTGGTGGCGGTTGCAAACACGGCGCTGCCCAAGATTGCGGCCCTGTACAGCTCAACGCCGCTCGATGTTCTGAAGGCGTACATGGCCTTTCATCTCGCCGATAATGCAGCAGGGACACTGTCGTCTCGCTTCGTCAATGCGAGCTTCGAATTCCACGGTCGCACTTTGTCGGGACAAGAGGCGCTTCCCTCTCGCTGGAAGCGCGCTGTTCGAGCGACTTCCGATGTGATGGGGCAAGCCATCGGTAAGATCTATGTGGCGCAATATTTCCCGCCGGAATCCAAGACGAGCATGGATGAACTCGTCGCGAACTTGAAGGGCGCTTATCGAACGCGGATTCAGCAGCTTTCGTGGATGAGCCCTCAGACGAAGGCGAAGGCGCTGGAAAAGCTCGCTGCGATGGACGTTCAGATCGGCTATCCAAAAAAGTGGCGGGACTATTCATCGCTCAGGGTTCGAAGCGATGACCTCTACGGCAATGTTGAGCGCGGCACCGCGTGGCTGTGGGCGTATCGGCTCGCGCACCTGAACCTTCCGGTCGACCGCGACGACTGGGATTCAACTCCCCAAACCGTCAACGCCTTTAACGACGGTACTGCCAACCAGCTCATCTTCCCGGCCGCGATTCTGCAGCCGCCGGTATTCGACCCGAAGGCTGATCCAGCGGTCAATTATGGCGCGATCGGCGCCGTTATTGGTCACGAAATCAGCCACGGCTTCGATGACCAGGGGCGCAAGTTCGATAAGCGCGGCGGGCTGACCGACTGGTGGACCCCGGAAGACGCCCGGAAGTTCGTCGAGTCATCGAAGACGTACGGCGCGCAGTATGAGCGTTTCCCGATTCTGGAAGGCACGCACATCAAGGGCGACCTAACGATGGGCGAGAATATCGCCGATCTTGCGGGCGTACTCGCTGCGCTCGACGCCTATCACGCCAGCCTTCACGGCCAGCCCGCTCCGGTGATCGACGGGTTGACGGGCGATCAGCGCTTCTTCCTCGCTTACGCTCAATATTACCGGAACAAATGGCGGGAGGAGATGATGCGGCAAAACATCGCGTCGAATGAGCACTCGCCTGACAAGGCCCGTGTGGACGTTGTCCTTCCGAACGTCGACGCCTGGTACCGGGCATGGAGCATCAAGCCTGGCGACAAGCTTTACCTGCCTCCTGAGCAACGCGTGCGCATCTGGTGAATCTTGGGCCACAAGATGTCCGATCTCGGGCGCATCTCGTGTGGCTAGCGGAATGTCAGCTTTTAGACTGGCGCCAGACCAAGATGCGATGTCTGCAATGGGTGGAAAGCTGACATTACGCGCTAATGTGGTGAAGGATATGAGACGCTCACACAGTAACCTGGCGGTCCATCGACGCGAACTTGACCACCGAGATTCTGAGCAAGTCGGCTGATAAGCCGACGGCCCTGACCGGTCCCTTTAGTTACGCCTGCATCACCGGCACCATTGTCTCGGACGGTCAGTGTTCGCGTTCCAGAATGTTCATGCAACGCGATATGGATTTTGCCGCGACCCTCCGGAAACGCGTATTTGAGAGCGTTCGAAACAGCCTCGTTGGCAATCAATCCAACGAATACCGCTTCTTTACTCACCAACGCTCCACAATCGACCGAGCAATCCAAAGCGACTGACCCGCCAGGTGCGAGCGAGTTCTGAAAGTCACTCGTGAGTTCGGCCAGGTAAATCTCAGGATCAACCTTGGCGGACGTGGCCGTTAAGCGGAGCTTGTCGTACACACGTGCCAACACCAGCATACGGGCCCTGATTTGATCAATGCGTTCGTCTTGGTCGGCGGGCGCGAGCGCGATGATTGCCTGCAGATGGTTCTTCACGCGGTGATTGATTTCCTCAAGCAAGGTGTGCTGCTGCCTGCTGAGCAGCGTTACATTTTGCAGCTGTCGACTGAGCGCCTGACGAGCTGCCACCAGCCGCTCAATTATGTAGGTAACCGCACTGCCAATGACGATGAACTGCAGCGCAGCAGCGACATGCGTCGCATCATCGAACTGGAACTGTCCTGGGCCAGGAACGAAGTAGATGGAAACCACGATCGTCGTCGTTGCGAGATACAGGAGTGCTGGTCCTCGGCCCCAGAGCCACCCCACAAGCATCAAGGCCGGTATAAAGGGAAGAAACGGCGAGTATGGCGTTAAAGGCTGGATGAGCAGGCGCAGGCTGAAGCTGGCCATCCAGACCGCAAGTCCCGAAAGATACCTTAGCAAAGGCGGGGCGGCGTGCCTTGTATCGAAAATCCCGGCGAAGCCACGTTGACGCGCCTCAGCCATGCGTCGGCGAAGGCTTGATCCAAGAAATCCATGATCACGTCGAAGCTCACCTTCGCGGATACCAGGACGCTCGACCGGGAGGTCGTCCTCAGAACCAGTGACCGACTCATGCATCTCGCGAGATTTCCCCACTGGGCCGCACCGTCAGAAAGCATGCGATATTCGCAGCCGTGGCGGGACACACTCCGGAGAATCACCTAGCGCGCATACTTCTTGGCTTCGATGGGCATGCCCTCGCTTGCCCGCGCACGCGCTAATGGCAGCTTTGGGTCGAAAGCGGACATTAGCTCTCGACCGCGAGCGCTAGTCTCGGGCGACGCGGAATCCGACTCCGCCACTTCGATAACTGGCCAGGTTCGGGCCTGGACCAGGTGGAGGTGCGAAGCTTCTCGCAGCCGTGCGGATCCAACCGCTCTGGTCGCCCCAGTCGCCTCCGCGGACCACGCGGTAATCGCACGTGGAGGTTGCGGACAAATCCTTCAAATCACCGGTGGCAACGATCGGGCGTGCTGTCAGAAATGGAGCGCCATTTGCAGGCAGTCCTTCATAGTTTGGCGAGAAACAGTCCTCTACCCATTGCAGGACATTGCCGCTCATATCGTAAAGCCCGAAACCGTTCGGAGGAAATGCGCCTCCGGGAGAGGTGTAGATCCATTTGTCGCGCCCAGACGCCAAGCCGCCACAGCAGGTTTCTTTCCCGTGGTTGGCATGCTCGTGGGTCTGCCCGGACCTCCAGAAGTAGGGCGTCGTAGTGCCTGCTCGTGCGGCATATTCCCACTCTGCTTCGGAGAGCAGACGGTAGTGTTTGTGAGTCACGCGACTTAGCCACCGCGCATAATCTTCGGCATCCCCCCACGTGACACACACAACGGGGTCTTGATCAGCCTGCTCGAAGCCGAGGTCGTTCCACGCTGCAGACCTCTCTCCCTCCGGGCCAGCTTTGCCGGTCCACTGGCATCCTTTAACGGTAGCTCGACCAGTCTTCCGGACGAAATAGGCCCACTCCGCTCGCGTCACGTCGTATTTCCCTGCGAAGAAGGGCCTGACCGACACCGCATGCTGCGGGCTTTCCAGCGCATCGTGCATAGGATCGTCCGTTGCTGTGCCCATAAGAAAACGACCGCCCGGGACAGCCATCATCTCGGGACAATGCGGGCAATCACGTGTGACCGCCGCAGCGCTTGGCGGCCTCGCCAAAACTGTCGTGGAAGTCAGTGACAAACTCGTCGCCATCAAAGCCGCCGCAAGCCACGAGATGATTTGTATCGAAGGCGCAGACCGCCTCCTTTTTCCGTGAGTTCTCATGCCTGCGCTCTCCGACAATAGCCCCTGATCGCTTGGTAAGCGCCGTATCGCTAATGTTCGCAATGGGCTGGAAGCAGACATAGCGGTCAACGACTGCAGAGTTTCCCCGTTTCGGAACAAAACGCCGTCATTGACGTGAGACGCCATTGCGCCTTTGGGATTCTGCAGCAGGCGGAGTGGTCACGACACGGGCAGAGACATGCACGCGTATATTATCGAAGACGAATATCTGATCGCGAGATCGCTTCAGGATATGCTGGAGGACCTCGGTTTCACAAAGTTCAGCTTTGCGCGGTCTGAGGACGCGGCAATCGTCGGTGCACATGAGGCGAAAATCGATCTGATTACGGCCGACGTGCGCCTTTTGCCCGGCGACGGCGTGAAAGCGGTGGAGGCCATTTGGGCCGACAAGGACATTCCAGTGCTGTTCATCACGGCGTATCGGGAGGAACTTGAAGAGCGTAGGCCTGACGCAGTGGTGCTGCAAAAGCCCATTACGGCCAAGGAGCTTGAGGCTGGGGTTCGCAGGGTGATGGGCAAGGTTTTGCCCCCTGGGGGTCCATAAGCATGCGCGGCTACGCGTCTAAGGGAGCACAGCGAGCGCAAAAGACGGGTGAGGGTGGTCATGCGATGGGCTATGCTCACCCGCAGATGACGATCATTTAACTTTCGACTGTGAATGGTCGTAGCTAGTCGCTGCCCTGAGATCGTTAAGTGCGTATCTCCGGCCCGGCAGTGCGGTTGCCCCCGCGGCCGGGCCGTTAGATTTCCTTCGTCGACGAGCGTGTGCGAATGACGCTTTGTGCCAATGGCAGGAATTGGTCGAGCGGACATTTCACTAATGTTTGCAGTGGCTAGGATACGAGCCTAGCTGGTCCCGTTTGTGTCAGCCGTCATCAGGGTCGAGATGGCCGTGAGAAGCTGCGCTCCTGCGTAAGGCTTCTGCATCACGACGCTGTTCGGCACGCCTTGCACCTGCCATTCGGCAGCACTGTCGGCGGTCGTGTACACGATCGGCAAGTCTGTCCGCAGCTCGCGTGCATGGCGGGCAATTTCCCACGCACTAGAGCCTCCACATCGTTCAGTGATGGAATGCCAGGAGCTAGCGTTCGCATGGACCGAAAGCGGACAATGGGATCCGGCTTGCCGTCGCCCGCGGACGCCCGAGCTAGTGCAACATTACAAATCGAAACCGGTCGCCGCCACAGACGTTTCTGGCGTTGCAGGAACTTCAGGCTTGATACTGACAACTTGACGGAGAATCAGATGCCTAAGACGTGCTTGATGCTATTAGCGTCCGCGGCCTTCCTTGCCGGCTGCAACACCGTGCGCGGTGCGGCCGCTGATGTGGAATCGGTCGCCAACGCGTTCGATCCTAACATCCATTACACCGTGTGTGGCACCTACGGCATGCTCGATCGCAATGGTGACGGGCGTATCAGCCGCGATGAGTGGCTCGCCTATGGCCCCGCTGAGTTCGCGAGCTGGGATGCCAACCACAACGGCCGAATCGGCAAAGGTGAGTTCTCACGCTGCTGGTATGGCGGCGGGTTCTGGAACAGTTACAACCGCTCCAATTGGCAGCCGGCGTTCGCCGCGCTCGATCTCAACGGTGATGGAGTAATTACCCAGGACGAGTTTTTCAGCGGGGCTGCATGGGCGCGACTGGACCCCAGCAACACTGGTTTCATCACCGCTTGGCCCTGGTCGTAGCGCCGCCTTGAAATTGCGCCCACCTGCTGATGAACGGCGGCTGCCGCCCAAGTAACTACTCTGATGGCTGCTAACATTCGCGGATTGTGGCCGCGCAGCCTAATGTCTGCAATGGGTCGAAAGCAGACACTCGCTGGCTGAATGAAGGGCCGCTTCGCAGCTCTTCGTCGGACTATCTCTTGCGCGGAACTGGCTTGGGTCTCAGCGTGAGTTGGTTATGATACCTGGCCCGCAGTGGTGTTTCTGGTTTCATTCGCGAGGCGGACGCACGTGAGATGCCTGCAGCCCGGTTCCGCTTTCTACCCGCACCTGACGACGTTGCGAGTTACCTTGCCGCGAATGGGTCGTTGCTCAGGCCCGCGCACTGACGAGTAGCTTCGAAAGCCGCGAGGTCATAGTCGGTTGAATATCGCCGAAAGAGGACGGTTCCCTCGAAGATCGCGGAGAACGACATCGAATTGTGAAAAGCCTTGTCGACCTCCCAACCCGGCGCTGGAGCCGCCAGAAACATTTGACCGTTCAAAGAATATCCTAGGGGCTTCCCAGTCGTAAAAGGGGAGCTGTTCCCGAAATATTGGATGGGTTTTGAACTGCCCTCGGTCAGTGAGGTCCACGCGGCATCACCGACCGCTAGGACCACCATTTTCGGGCGAGAGCTGTCGACGGCGACGAGAAAAGCTGTCCCGCGCTGCGCGTCTCGCGTCCCCATCAGGCAGGAGGTCGGCGTCTGGCGATATATTCCCCAATCACCGACCACTTTGACAGGCGCGCCGACGATGCCGGCAGAGAGCAACAGTCCCAACATTCCTGGTATTTATCGCCGTCAGGGTTTCAGCGGTCTTAAAGGCCACCCTGAGGCCCGCCAAAATCCGCTGCCTGAGAGCCCGTGGTCGCCCGGAACGTAATCCATCGGCGGCACAGAAACGGGTGATGACCGACCCGCTTTGCCGGAACATTAGTTCTTTGGGCCAAGAGGCTCTTTTGGTTCGTCATTGTCATCAAGTAGCTAGGTCGTTGTAAGTTTGACCAAGCGAGAGTCGGCAAATGATGTTGGATGCTCAACTGTCGATTCTCCTGGCGATATCGGGGGCGCACCACTCGCCGCGTGCATCGGTTGAAGGTCTCTGGAAAAACCCAATCGGGAGCGCCATCATTGCTGTCGCGCCGTGCGGCGATGCGCTCTGCGGCAAGGTGGTCTGGGCCTCGCCACGCGGGCAGCGCGAAGTCGCGAAGACGACCTCGCGCGTCGTCGGAACAACCGTCCTCACCGACGTGAGGCCGACCGCGAAAGGCTGGTCCGGAAGGCTCTTCATTCCCGACGACAACATCCATGTTTCGGCAAGTCTGCAGCTTCTCGACGATCGCACGCTCAAGCTCACAGGCTGTGCCCTCTTTGGACTGATCTGCCGGTCGCAAATCTGGACTCGCACGGAAGAGACGGCCGACTTGCGCCGCTGAGGGTCGTCAGCGGCCGTCCATCGCAGGCGGCGGGCAGTGCTCCTTGCTTGCAGACATTAGATCGACCGTCCTAACCAGATCTGCGCTAAGCGGTGCTCAGTCGCTTGTTGGGGGGCGAGGCAATGTTCGAGGGTTGGGAAAACTTCTTCCTCATGGCCGGCGGAGCGGCAGCGGTTCTGATCGGCCTCATTTTCGTGGTGATAAGCCTGATGGGCGATCGCCCGCGTTCGACGGTGCTCTCAGGCTCGAGGCTCTACATGGGCCCGATCGTCCTTGAGGTCAGCTTCGTCCTGACGGTGAGCGCTGCTGCGCTCACTCCCGGGATTACGCCGCCCGTATTCGCCGTCATCCAGGCTGGCATTGCTGTCTGGGGGTTCGCCCGCGCCGTCATGTCGAGCGTGGGCATCGGCAACCTCAACAGGATCGGCGGCGAAAAGGTGCACTGGACGGACCTCTGGTTTTACGGCCTCATTCCTTCCGCTCTCTATCTTGTTGCAGGAAGCGTGGCGCTTGCGTTCTGGAAGGAATGGTCGTGGGCGCGCTACGGCCTTGCGATCGTCGTTACCGCGCAGCTGCTGCTTGCAATCCGCAACGAATGGGACCTCATCACCTGGATCACCCCGCGCGGGCGGGAACATGGCGGGGCCTAGCAAGGCCAACAGAAATCGAAATTGGCTGACCGCGAAGGCAGCGGCGCTGCCAACGTGAAGACAGGAGCAGGGATGTGACGATTGAACGGGGCGTGGAGACGTGCAGGACTATCGCGGTGGCGAAGCGGCGATGGTCTGGTGTGCTTTTCGCCTCTGCCGTTCTCTTCGCAGCTCCCGCGTCCGAGGCGCGGGCCAATAGCGGCACGTTCACGATGGAGCAGGTGCTTGCCTATCCCTTCGTACCGGAGCTCCAGGCTGCGAAGGGGGCCGACGCAATCGCCTTCGTGCGCGTCCTTAAGGGCGTGCGCAACGTCTGGCTCGCGAACGGGCCGGCTTTTCGGCCCCGGCAAGTGACGCGCTATTCGAGTGACGACGGACAAGAACTCACCCAGCTGACGTTCTCTCCCGACGGCAAGCATCTCGTTTATGTGCGCGGCGGAGATCATGACGCAAACTGGGAGGCTAAGCTCCCGCCCGATCCGGACTCGGCCACGACGGAACCCAAGGTCGCGATATGGTCTGCGCAGCTCTCGGGTGGCTCGCCCCTCAAAGTCGCCGAAGGCGATGCCCCCGCGATTTCTTCGCGGGGTCAACTTGCCTATCTTAAGGATAATCAGGTCTGGACGGCGCCGCTTGCTGGCAAAGGCAAGCCAAGGCGCCTGTTCTTTGACCGCGGCGATGACCGCGCGCTCGCGTGGTCGCCCGACGGGGCGAAGCTTGCTTTCGTCTCCGACCGAGACGGCGACCACAGCTTCATCGGCATTTATGATCTGAAATCCGGGACGCTGACCTATCTCGCTCCTTCCACCGATTTCGATGATTATCCGGTTTGGTCACCTGACGGATCGCGCATCGCCTTTGCGCGCCGGCCGGGCGCGGGCGGGGCGCCCAAGCCGCTTCTGAAACAGACGCCCGTTCCTTTTTCAATCTGGGTCGCGGACATCGCAAGCGGGCAGGCAAACCGCATCTGGCAAAGTCCCGACACGCTCCTCGGATCGTTCCCGGAAACCGCGGGAGAAGTGAACCTCAACTGGGCTTCCGGCGACCGCCTGGTGTTTCTTGCCGATCTCGACAATTGGCCGCATCTCTATTCGCTGCCGGCGAGCGGGGGCGAACCGCTGCTACTGACGCCGGGCAGCTTCATGGTCGAACATGTCGCCATGAGCCGTGACCGCAAGTCCGTGATCTATGACGCCAATACAGGAGCCTCGCAGGACGATCACGATCGCCGTCACCTGTTCCAAGTGCCGGTTGACGCGCCGCACCCGGTCGAACTTTCGCGCGGCACAGGGCTCGAATGGGCACCGGTTGCGGCGAGCGGGACGGACGTCGCCTTTGTCAGCGCCGGCGCTGCGGCGCCGCCCTCGGTATCGGTGATTGGCGTGGACGGGCAGGGCCTTCGCGATCTTCGTCCCGGCACGGTGCCACCCGAATTTCCCGAGACGGCGCTGATCGCCCCCCGTGCGGTGGATTTCAAGGCGCCGGACGGGTGGACCATTCATGGCCAACTGTTCGACAACGGCAGCGGTACAAGGAAGCCCGGAATCATCTTCGTGCATGGCGGACCGCCGCGGCAGATGCTGCTCGGCTGGCACTACATGGATTATTACAGCAACAGCTATGCCGTGAACCAGTATCTGGCCAATCACGGCTATGTAGTGCTCTCGGTGAATTACCGCCTCGGCATCGGCTACGGCCACGCCTTTCACCATCCGGATCACGCGGGCCCGGCGGGCGCAGCCGAATATCAGGACGTACTCGCGGGAGCGAAATATCTCCAGGCTCTGGGCGACGTCGATCCCGGAAAGATCGGCATCTGGGGGGGATCCTATGGCGGGTATCTGACCGCAATGGGCGTTGCTCGCAATTCCGAGATCTTCAAGGCAGGCGTCGATCTTCACGGAGTTCACGACTGGTCGAGCTTCATCGAAATGCGCTTGGAAAAGCGGCCGAAGCGCTATGAAGAGGGTGATATCAAGGAAGCCCTGAAAGTTGCCTTCGACTCTTCACCTATTGCAAGCATGGACGGCTGGCGTTCGCCCGTGCTGCTCATCCAGGGCGACGACGACCGCAACGTAAGTTTCTCGCAGACGATCGATCTTGCCCGGCGCATCGAGGACCGGAAAGTCCCGTTCGAGCAGTTTGTGATTCCCAACGAGATTCATGGCTTCCTCAGATGGCAGTCCTGGCTCGCGGCAGATACAAAAAGCGCGGGCTTTTTTGGCCGGACGCTGCCCGCGCAGTGACCTAAGGGCGCCGGCGCGGCAGGCACGCTGTCCCCCAGAATTGAGTAGCTTCTAGGAACCCGCGATCAGGCCCCCCGCGCCCCTGAAGCGCCTGCGCGAGCGTTGTCGGCTGCAGGAGAGCCCACTTGCTGTCATGACTTTTGATGGCGCGATCGGTTACCTCGACGTTTCTCGTCGCTGACCCCCCAGTTCTTGGTATTTCGCGCTCTCTACTCCTTCGCGATGCTCGCCGCCTCAATCCAAGGGAGCTTCGGGCGAGCCATGGTCATCGTCGAACGCGGATGTGCTTCACTACTTGATCATCGGGCGCTCCGCGCGATGTTCGAGGACCGCAAGAAGGTCTTCGTCGATCTCCTGAAGTGGAAGGTGCCGGTCCTCGAAAACAGGTTCGAAATCGACCAGTTCGACGATGAACACGCGACATACATCATCATTGCCGGCGAGAACGGAGATCACCTCGGTTCTGTGCGTCTCCTTCCGACAGTCCGGCCGCATATTCTTGGCACCCTTTTCCCGGAGCTCTGCGCTGATCCGCCGCCGCGCGGCCGCGACGTGTTTGAGATCACGCGCTTCTGCCTCTCGCGCCGGTACGGCGCGGCAGCAAGGCTCAAGACCCGTAACCTGCTCGTGAGCGCACTTGCCGCATATGCGCTCGAGGCGAAAATCAGGACCTATACCGGCGTTGCCCAAATGAGCTGGCTTCAGCAGATCCTCGCCTTTGGATGGGACTGCCGCCCGCTGGGCATCCCGGCGCGTCTCGAATGCGGAATGATGGGCGCACTTGCGATCGAGATCACGTCCCGGACGCCCGCCCTTCTCGCAGCGAACGGCATCTGGAGCGAGACGCCGCATCCGGCCCGGATGCCGGAAGCAGCTTGAAGGAGCGCTGCGACAATGAGATGCCAAGCCGGCCTTGGTCCGCAGATCAAGCAATGGTCGAGGCTGCTCCTCGAAGAGGGATGGTGCATCATCCCCTCGCTTCTTGCGTCCGAGACGATCGCGGCTCTCGATGGCGATCTTGAGACCGATTTTCTCGAGACACCCTTTTGCGAAGGCGGCTTCTACGGCGCGCGCACCAAGCGCTTTGGACGTCTGCTGCTGCGCTCGCCGATCGCGAGCAAGCTTGTCCAGCACCCTCTGGTGCTCGGCATTGCACGCGAGGTGCTGCGGCCCTGGTGCGACACGATCCAACTTAATTTGACGCAGGCGCTCGCGCTTCATCACGGGGCACCGCCGCAGCTTCCGCACCGAGACCAGGACATGTGGGGCGGCGCGATCGGCGAGCTCGAATATCTCGTCAACGTGATGTGGCCCTTCACGCCCTATCATGCGCGCAACGGTGGGACGGTCATCTATCCATCGAGCCACGGATCAAGGGCGCTCGATCCTGCAGTTCCTCCGGGTGAATTTGCAGTCGAGCTCGAGCCGGGATCGGCGCTGCTGTTCCTGGGATCGACGCTGCACGGCGCCGGGGGAAATCTCAGCAGCGAAGTGCGCCGAGGTGCAATCGTCAGCTACTGCCTGGGATGGCTGAAGCCTTACGAGAACCAGTGGCTTGCCTATCCGCCGCAGGTCGCGAGGCGCTTCAGCCCCGAGCTTGCAGCGCTGGTCGGTTACACCCAGCACCGTCCGAACCTTGGAAATTTCGAAGGCCAATGTCCCTCGGTACTGCTGCGGGACGAAGTCCCCCGGCGACTTGCAGCGACCGATGCCCTGCGGCCCGACCAGGAGGAGCTCGTCGCCGCGTTCGTTCGCGAACAGGATTGGCCGGGGAGCCTCATCGGCCATCCGGCGGCATGAACCGGCCGGGCACCTTCGAGCGCGTCTATGCGGCGATCAAGCAGCAGTTGCGCAGCGGAATGTGTCGCCCGGGCGACCGGCTCGAGCCATCGCTGCTTTCCTATGATCTTAACGCCAGCGTCACGCCGGTCAGGGACGCGCTTCACCGGCTGACCGGCGAGCGGCTGGTCGAAGCCCCCCGCCATGAGGGCTTCAGGGTTCCGGCATGGACTGAAGGAACACTGAGGCATCTTTGTTGGCGGCGCGGCATTCGCCGCGTGCCGAGCCGACGATCCGTTGCGCTCTGCGCTCGGGCTCACCGACGAGCCCGCCAGGATCGTTCTTCCGCACTACACTACCCCAAGGGCCTCTCTTCTCGAGAATCGGCACTCGCATGCCCGGCTGGGGGACGTCGTCAGCGTCGCATCACAGCTTTTCCGCATGCAGCGTTTGTTGCGGTCGCGGCCAATTGATTCGCTGCTGGCCCAAGGTCCTGCTCATCAGCCGATCAGGGATCGCCAGCTGATTGACCTCGCCTCGCGCTTTCTTGCCGCGCGAAAGCTAGTTCCCATCAAGCGAAACTGCCTGCTCGATTCCCTCTCGCTGGTGCGCTGGCTTGGCGGGGGTCGGATCCTGTTCGGGGTCAAACTCCATCCGTTCGCGGCGCATTGCTGGGTCCAGTCCGGGGCGCTCATTCTCAACGATCTCACCGAAAATGTGGCCGCGTTCACCGTGGTTCGCGTGGTCTGATGTGTTTGAACCCTATGCCATAGCTTTTGGCCGCGGCGCCCACCGCCACGCGCTTGATGCCGGGGCGGCAGAGCTTGACCTGCCGGTCCGGATCGAAGCTGCAGAAATGCTGCTCGTTGCGGGTGCGGGAACCTCCTTCCTCAAGGGCGATCACTCGCTCCTAGTCGGCCAGATCTTCGATACCGCGGAAAAACGTCTCGAAACGCTTCCAGTCGAATTTGAATCCTGGTCGACCCTCGCCGAGGCGCGCGCATTTCCGCCCGGCGTCTGGGGCAATTTCGCCTACTTCTCGAGGCCGGCGGGACTGGCGAGCGTCTACCGCGATCCATCGGGCTCGGTGCCCGTCTATCGCATCGGAGATCGCAGCGAGGCAGTGTTCGTTTCGAGCGCCGAATTTGCGCGCAAGCTCAAGCTCGTTGAGCAGGCCGAATTCGACGAGCGTTTCATCGTTCACTGGCTCCAATTTCCGTTTCTCCGGACCGACCGGACCGGCATCGAGGGTGTGACGGAATTGCTCCCGGGCATGGTGTTCAGGAGCTGCGGTCGGAGAAGTTGGCGCCAGTCGAACGGATGGCACCCTTCCACCTTTGTCCTGAAGCATATCCAGGACCCGGCCGAGGGAGCCCGAAGGCTTCGAGCAACTGCTCTTGGGATCGTTGGCATTCAACCGAGCGCATCGAAGATTGCCTTGAGATTGTCGGGCGGCCTTGATTCGTCGATCATCGCAGCCTGCCTTGCAGAGGCGAAGCGCGAATTTTGCTGCATCAACTTTGCGACGACCTCACGTGATGGCGACGAGCGCGGACATGCCCGCGAGGTCGCACGAACATTCGGAGCAAAGCTGGTCGAGGTCGGCGAGCCCGAGACAGGGCCGCTCGAAATCCCGGATCGGCTCTCGTTCCGGCCCCTCATGAATCCTCTTCTTTTGCCGTTTGAAAAGGCGATCGACGAGGCCGCACGAGACCTTGGCGCATCGCTGCTCGTCGATGGAGGAGGGGGCGACAATCTCTTCTGCTCACTATCGAGCGCTGCGCCCCTCATCGATGCACTGAGGAGCATGAGACCTTCCAACGTGAACGCTGCGCTTCGCGATATTGCATCACGTGCAAACTGCACGCTCTGGGAGGTGATTCTCGCAGCTGCGCGGCGGCTCGCTGGAGGTCGCCCGGCGTGGAAGGAGGACCGATCCTTCATGGTCTCAGAAGCGCTCCTTGCCCGGCCCAACCTGCACCCCTGGTTGCTCGAGCTTCCGGCACCGCCAGGAAAACGGGAGCATGTCGAGGCCATCGTCCATATCCAGCATTTCCTCGACCGCTCAGGCTCTTCCATCGAGCGCATTCATCCGCTGCTCGCGCAGCCGCTCTTGGAACTATGTCTCCAAATTCCCTCCTGGCTCTGGCTCGCGGGTGGCCGCGACCGCGCAGTTGCCCGCGAGGCGTTCAAGGGCCTCGTACCCGCCTCGGTCCTCGAGCGGCGCATCAAGGGCAGCCTCCAAGGCATGCTCTATCGTGGATTTTCAGCGCTTCGTGAGCCGATGCGCGAGCTTCTTGTCGAAGGTGAACTCGCGAAGCTGCGGATAGTCGATGCGGCTGCGATTGAGGATGCCTTGAATGGCGAGGTCTGGATGCGCGACGAGGTTCAGCTTCGCATCAGCGAGATGGCTGCCCTCGAACTCTGGATCCGATCATGGGGCTCGCGCGTCGCGAGGACCCATCACCTTAGCTCACGGTGAGCGGTCCCTCGACGAGGTGGGACTTGAGCGCCGGGTTTTTGGGCCTGTCTCCCCTGTCCCGGGGCGTCTTTTCAAGGCCGATGGGATAGATGGTGAGCGTTCCGTCGGCGCCGATTCTCAAGCGCAGGAAACATTTGAAGCCGCGGTGAGCGAACGATGAAAATCCCTCGTTCCAGTGCAATCCAAAGGCGCGCAGCATCACGAGCAGGTAGAAGCCGTAGACGGTTGCCGAGAGGATCGCCGATGCAATCGCGGCAATGAGGATATCCCGCGGGACCGTCGCTGCGCCCATCGGCGGCAGGTACCGCACCGCGAACCGCATAGCCGCACAGGTGGCCGAGGTGACCGCGAGAGCCTGGAAGAAGGCATGAGTTGCACCGGTTATGACCCTTAAGGGCCAGTTCCTCGCGTCGGCAGCATAGATGTAGGCTGCAAGCGCCGCGATGATGAGGAGCGCGGCCGAGGGGGACACGATGGCAAGCCTCCAATAAATGCGCATCGCGTCGGAAAACGATCCTGGGTGCAGCGCGTCCCGGAGTGATCCATGGCCACTCAGGCGGGCGTTGAAGTCGAGCAGCCAGATGAAGATGGCGTAGGCGACGACGAGGGTCGCGGTGAATCGATAATTGATGCCGGCAAAGGCGAGGTTCCAGAAGGCGAGGGCGTGGGACTTGGCGCGGCTGGGATAGACGGCGTCGGAACCCGTCGACGTCTGCGCGAGCTTGAAGGTGCGCACATTATTCTGCCCGGGGGTGAAGCGCGTGCCGGGTGGCGGATATCTCCAGTTGAAGCTGTTGTCGTGAAGATGATGCGTCGGGTGAAGGAAGGCGCCTCCTCCGCCCGCTGTCACATATTGCCGTTCTCCTTCCACAAAGCGCGAATAATGGTGACTGTCGCCGGTAAGGACGAGTTTCAGTTCGTGACCCATGGGTTTGCCTTGGTCGTCGACTTCGGCGGCCGCGAGACGCTCGAGGTAGGAGAAATTCTCGAACTCCTGGCCGGGCTTGTCTGGCCTCGCGTAGAACCAGCGCGGCCCGTCGACGCACAGGATGAGCTTTGAGCCCTTGTCCATCCAGTAGCGTGCGACATGCCGGAAATAGTCGACCTGCGGCTGGTCGATATAGCCTTCGAGCTGCGAATCGGTGCCCCAAATCCACCAGTTCTGCGGAAGCCTCGCTGCAAAATAGCTTCGCGTCTGGTTGGTGGCGCGGCCAGCAATTACCCGCCCGTCGCGGTCGAAGCCGATGGCTCCCGGCGGCTTGATGCGCCGTCTGCAGAAGAGGCCGAAAAAGGAGGAGAGCCCGTCATACCAATCGTGGTTTCCGGGAACCGCGAAGAGGTCGTGCTCGCCCTCCTTCCACTGCGGGATGCCGCCCGGTTTGTAGGCTTCCTCGTAAGGAGCAAGGAAGCGCTGGTCGTAGGCTTCGCGCGAGGCGAAGGGATAGACCTGGTCGCCGCCAAGGAGGATGAACCTGCCTCGCGGCAGCTCGGGGAGGCCTGGAAGGCTGATCGCTGGAGCCGACACGAGGCGTGCCATCGCGTAGGTCGAATTCCAGCCGTCCCCGGTGTCGGCCAGATAGTCGAACCAGAAATCGCCCTTGGCCCGCGAATAATCAAAGCGCTCGTCGAACGGCTGGGGAGCGATCGCGTTGGCCGAAGCAATCGCTTCGCGGCGGTCGGCAAAGGCCCCGAAGACGCTCGAGATGGCGACTCTTATCGCGGTCGCGACGAGGATCATCGGGCTGTACCAATTGGTCATTGGCACCTTCCTGAGGCGCTGGGGTGCCACCGCGGCCGCCGGCTTGCCGTTCGTCATTGGACGGGCGCCCTCGTCCCGCCCTTGCGGAAGAAGGCGTTAGCGCGGTCAGAGAGCCAGAACGCCACCCTGTCGGAGAACATGCCGGCAAGAATGCCGATGCCGCAGAAGGCCATGTAATTGGTGCCTGCGCCTGAAAGGCCGCTCGAGGCGCCCGTCACCGCGGTTCCGCCCAGAAGCACGATGTAGAGGCACAAGGCGATGAGGCCGCCCAGGAAGACGCGCGCCCAGGTTTCCTTGGAAGCGGTGATGTCGAACTGGCTCCTTGGATAGACGAGCAGGACCAACGTTACGAGGATCGCGCCGAACAGGCCGGAGAAGAAGGTCAGAAGGATCTGGAGCAGCGCAGGCGGAAAGAGAATGAGAAGTCCGCCCACGACCATCCAGTTGCTAAGAAGGACGTCCATCTCCGAAAAGCTGGTGCTGACCTTCTGCTGCGTGTCCGATAGCGCGGTAACCGCCTGCTGGGCGCGGGCGGTCTCGAGCTTGTCCTTGGTGGTCTGGAAGGCATCGAAGGCGCTTCGATATTGCACCTCGGCTGTCTCGAAGTTTTTCGCCGGCTCGTCGGAAGCCGCAAGGAGCGGCGACGGGGTCTGCCCGGCGCTCGCCCGGCACTGCTTGAGGTCGTTGAGGGCTGCGGCCCGGGCGCCCGGGCTCTTGTCCTTGGGCAACTCGATCTGGCACGCCTTGGCGAGCCGTTCGAGGAACGGCTGAAGCTCGTCCCAATCGTCCTCCCAGTGCCGCTGCGCACTGTTGAAGGCGACCTGGTCGGAGCGAAGCTGTCTCGTCAGCCCGCGTGCTTCGCCCCTGAGACCTCGAAGCTCGTCGTTGATGCCGCGGGCCTCGTTATTGACGGTGAGCGCTGCACTATAGCCGAGCGAGAGCTGCTGCTGCTTGATGCTGGCGAGCACCTCCTGCTGGGCCACCGCAGTCATGACGAGGAGCAGAAAGACGAGCGTCACGAAGAGGACGCCGCCGCCGTGAATGAGCCACAGGACGAGCCGATTCGATCCGTCCTCTGGGGACTGGCGATTTGTCATGGATTGCCTCCCTTGAAGGAGCCGCGATGCAATTGGGGAAAGGTGGGAAGCGTCGACATCGCGCGCAGGTCGCACCCAATGCCGCCCCCACGGACGCGCGTATCAGTCGTCGATGAAGAGAAGCTGTGCCGCACGCTTCCAGACTCCCCCCGCTCCGGAAATCCCCCGGGATCCCGGCAAGCGCGGTCGTCAGCTCGGCACGCTGATAGGCAATATATGCGCCGATCATCAGGTGAGATCAACGGTGAATGCCAAATAACCCAAGAATACTCTCGCAACACGTTGGCTGTTTGAGGCGGTGATTTTCATCAGCGGTAAAAGGGCTCGATTTCGGAAGACTTTAAATTCGAATCTCCACGCGTCCCCGAACTTGCGCGACTCATTGGGACGGGAGTCGCGGACCTGCCCGGACTCTCGAACATCTTTGAGGGAGCAGAAGCCGTGGACGATGACGTTACACGGGCGTCGCGCGCCAGGAAGGGAAGCCCGTTCCTCTCGACCGAGCAGGCGGCCTTTTATCTCGGGATCAGCCCGCGTCAGCTTCAGCAAATGCGGGGGAAGGGAACCGGTCCCTTCTTCAGGCGGCACACCCGCTACATCCGCTACCATATCGATGATCTCGACGCCTGGTCGAGGGGCATCCGCGCGGAAAACACTGCCCATGTCGCGTGACGGAGCAGCACGCATACTGAGCCTTGGAGCAGTCACGCTTGGCATGCTCGCGCTGTCGGGCACCGCGATCATACCGAAACTCCTTGCGTGGAACGCGTCCCCGAGCCTCCGCGAGGGCCTCTATCTCGTCGAACCCTGGGCGCGCCCCGTCACGGGCGAGCTCGCACTTGCCCGGGTCCCGTCGCGGGCCCGCCAGCTCGCCGCACGGCGCCGATATGTTCCGGCAGATGTGCCGCTCATCAAGCCCGTCGCTGCAGGCGAGGGCGACTTCGTGTGCGGCAATGGCCGAGCGATCACCATCAACGGGAGGCGTGCCGCCACGAGGTTCCGGAACGACCCTGGCGGCAGGCGAATGGTCTGGTGGAGCGGGTGCAGGAAGCTTGGCCGCGGCAGCCTCCTTCTCCTGGCTCAGGCGCAGCGCTCGTTCGACGGGCGCTATTTTGGAGTGAGCGGCAGTGACGAAATTCTGGGAAGGGCGCTACTGCTTTGGGGCCGCTGAACCAGGTTGGTCTTGCAGCAGTGCTCGCGCTCATCGCTGCCCCCCTTTCGGCCGCTCGGGCTGACGGCTTTGGAAGGGAGATTGCGCTCGCCTCGAAAAGGTTCGGCATTCCGGCGAGCTGGATCCGGGAAGTGATGGACGCTGAAAGCGCAGGGCGGAACGCGATCCTCGGCGTGCCGATCGTGAGCCCCGCAGGGGCGATGGGTCTCATGCAGCTGATGCCCGCTACCTGGTCGGAAATGCGCGACGCCCATGAGCTCGGGACCAATCCGTTCGATCCGCATGACAATATTCTCGCCGGCACCGCCTATCTTCGGGCGATGTACGATCGCTTTGGTTATCCCGGGCTCTTCGCTGCCTATAATGCGGGCCCCAGCCGCTATGAGCGTTTCCTTGCCGGCACCGAACTTCCCGCCGAGAGCATGCGCTATGCTGCGCGGATTACCGGCAGGATCGAGAAACGGGCTCGCCTCGCCGCAACCACGCACAAAAGAGCGGGAGCGCCGGGTCGCGAATCTCGTCTCTCGGGCATCTTCATCGTATTGCAGGAGCCCGCGACTGAGTTGCAGGGCGCGGAAAGTCGCCGGCTCGTCGCAATTGCGAACTGATTTCGTCGGTCTCGGGCACAGCGGTGCGGCGGGAAGCAGCCTTCCGGAACCCCCGCTCCGGTCTGGTATCAACGCGCGAAGCGGCTGCCTGTCCGAACGGCCGGATCACGGCGACACGCCAATGCGCGAGATTCGCCGATTGCACATGATCATGCGCGCTAGAGGCACTGCACCTGATCGGCATTCAAGACGATATTGCGCCAGAGACGAGGACGAGGTCCTCGGCGCACAAAAAGACTGAAGCCTGAGACATGAATCCCTTGGCGCCTGCAGGAGAGCCGGCGTCCGCCGCGGAGTTTTCGCTACCCCGTCGACAGCTCCGCGGCACCAATTAGAGGCGTCCTTAAAAAAAAGGCCCAGCCCGCGGATATCTGCAGGGCTGGGCCAGGGGACAACGCAACATTTGCGACCTTGGGGGGAAGGTGTCGCAGCAGCTTCAACGCCGCTTGGGCTGGAAAGGCGCAGGGCGATCATTCCCCGTCCGCCGCGGGACGGCTTCAGCCTCCTTCGACCACGGGCACATGGTAGGCAGCCAGCAGGCCGCGGATCTCGCTCGACCGCCGCACCAACACGCGGTCGATGTCCTTGAGCAGCTTCTGGTTGCCGTTCTGGACGCCTACCGAAATATCGAACTGCATTGGCCATTGCTGGTCGACGAACCAGGGTTTCACCGGTTCAAGGCGAAGCGGCACCGGCGATCGGGCGGCGAAATAGCCCGCGAGCGGACCCCAGACGAGCGCGACGTCCACGTCTCCGCGCTCGACCGCGCGAACGATCTCTGCCGGCGGGCTGGGCGCGCGATAGTCGCCATAAAGCATATAGCCGCGCACGTTCTGGATGACGCCCCGGGCCGCGAGCGCGTGTGCCGGCGGTGTATTGCTTGCATCGTTGCCGATCATCTGGACGCCGACCTTGAGCGACTTGAGCCGGGGATCATCGAGCGTCAGTCCTTTGAGGTTCGAGGACTGCCGGCTGACGAACATGTAGGTCGAGCGATAGTAGGGACGGGTGGTCGCCACCATTTCGACATTGCTTCCAATGCCCGGCCAGAAATCGCATTTGCGCTCGTTGAGCGTGTTGCGGACATAGCCTCGCCGCTGCGCCCACCAGATATATTGAAGCTGCGCGTTCAGGTCCGCGGCGATGATTTGCGCGAGTTTGTTCTCAAATCCCTGCCGCGCCTTGTTTGAGAAGGGGAGGTTATTGGGGTCGGCGCACGCAGTCAGCGTTCGGTGCGGCACGAGGCTGCAGGAACCTAGCAGCAGCATCGCTGCTGCAGGAAAGGCAGTCCTCCTCACCGAGCTGCCGCGACAGCGCCCCAGGGACGTCCACCGAGCTTCACCGTCTCCATCACCTTGCCGCGGGTGAGATCGATGATCGTAAGCGTGCCCGAGAGGCCGCTCGCCGCGTAGAGGCGGGACATGTCGGACGACAGCCCGATGCCCCAGGTCCTCTCGCCCGTCGGCCACCATCGCAATATCTTGCCGCTGGCAGCATCGAGTTCGGCAACGCGGTTTGCCCTTCCCATCGCGACATAGACGCGGCTCTCGTCGGGCGCTGAGCGCATTTCGACCGCCTGCACAGGCTGGTCGATGTCGAACGTCTCGGTAAGGTCGATGGTTTTTAGCACGCGGCGTGTCGCGGCATCGAAGACCGTGATCGTTCCGCGCTGTTCGGAGGAAACCCAAACCGTCCTGCTGCCGCGCAGAAAGAGCACGAAACGGGGACGGCTCCCGACCGGCAGACTGTCCAGGAGCTTGCCGGTGCCAGCGTCGATGAAATGGGCAAGATTGGCCGTCTCCGAGGTCGCCACGACGAGCTTGCCGTCGGGACTCACGCCGACGCCCTCGGGCTCGGGTCCGACCTTCACCTCGCGCGTGATCCGGCCGCTAGGAAGGTCGAGGAAGGAGATTGCGCTATGGTCTTCGTTGGCGATGTAGGCGGTGCGGCCGTCCGGGCTGATCGCGAACCGCTCAGGGTCGGTCCCCGCATCGTAGGTTCTGACAAGCTTGCGCGAACGTACGTCCCACGCCTCGATCCGGTTCGCCTGAGAGGCGGCGACATAAAAGGTCCGCCGGTCAGGCGAGAAAGCCATCCCCCGCGGCCGCGGCCCCGTCGCGAGCACGCCTTCGATCCTTCCCGAAGCGCCGTCGACCAGACTGACGTGTCCCGCTTCGTTGGAGACGAACACGACGTCGTTGGACGACATCTGATGGCCCTGGCAACAGGCGAGAGCGAAAAAGAGCGCGGGCAGGAACAGGCGCTTCATGCGCAACATTCCTAGCGGGCCCGGCTGAGATTTTAAGTGACATCTGGCAACGACGAGAGCGGGATCACTTCTTGGCGTCACTGCCGTCGAGCACGGTCGTCTCCACGCCCGTCGATGCGAGATCCACCTTGGCCTGGGTTATCAACACGGTGGTCCCTGGCGCGATTACCGAGCGCATGTTCTTCGCGAAAGCAGCGGGGAGATGCATTTGTTCGACGCGCTCGGTCGAAATGATTTCGGCGGGCCCGCCCGTGAGGTCGGAAACTCCGACCTGGATCCACTGCGGCGACTTGCCACCCGCATAGGTCATCACCTGGGGCTGGCTCGACTGCTGCGCCACGAGGGCATGAGCGCGTCCGATCTCCACTCCGTTGCGCAGGACAACGACTTGCTGGTCGCCAGTCGAGATGATGATCGAGACGGGACCGCTGAGGCTTGCTGCAGGATTCCAGGTGAACGTGCCTTCGGCGGTCAGCGGAGTTGCAGGCGCCGGCGTCACTCCTGCCATGGTGGGGGCAAGGACGCCCGCGGCCGGGCGCCTGACCGGGTCCTCGTGGCCGCCCGCGATCACGACCGTTCCCCCCATCGGCATCGCCTCGAACAGGATCTTCGAAAAGGCGAGTGGCAGGTGCACGCAGCCATGGCTTTCTGGATAGCCCGGAAGGCCTCCTGCGTGGAGCGCGACCCCGCCCCAGGTCAAGCGTTCCTGGTAGGGCATGGGCGCGTCATTGAACTTGCGGCTGATGTGCTCCTTGTTCTTCTCGAGGATCGTGAACACTCCGGTCGGGGTCTCGAACCCGGGCCGCCCGGACGAGATGGTCGAGACACCGATCCTGACGCCATTGCGGTAAACAGTTGCAAGCTGACGGCCGAGATCCACGTAGACGAGGATCGGCCCTGCGGGAGCGATCTGCGGCGCCCAGACCCACTGGCCGGGCTTCAGCATGTCCGCGTCCTTGGCGAGCTTGAGCTCGGCCGACGTCGGCGCCCCTTGCGCGAACAGCACGGCCGCCGGACCAAAAGCGAGATAGAAAGAGGCCGCGACAAGGATCCGGAACACGCGTTTCACTGGTCACACCCCGCGTTTCAGCAGTCCTGCAAATACTCCCAGGCAGCGACCGACTGAAGCGGATGCTTTTGCCTCTTGCCGCCGGAAACGGCCGCGGACCGCACAAAGGGGAACCGTGCCGCCAGCGCTTGACCAGATGTAACCCATAGGTTACTCATGTAACTCAAAGGTTACATAAGGAGATAGCGTTGGGTCCGATACAGTCAGCCGCGCTCAAGGTTGCTCTTGCTGCCGCGGCAATCATCCTCCTCCTCGTACGAACGAGAAAGGTAGGGCGGGAGGAACTGGGGATCCTCGCTCCGCCGCCATGGGCCTCCGTGCTGTTCGTCGCTGCCTATCTCGCCTGGATGTTCGGGTCTGACGCGCTGTTTGCGTGGCGGGGCCCGTGGGATTGGCAGCCGTGGGTCAAGGCACCTCTTGCTGCTTCGGCGATGCGCGTACTCGCGGTCGGCATTCTGGGCCCTGTCGCCGAGGAACTGATATTCCGGGGCTGGTTCTTCGGCATCCTTCAAAAGCGGGTGGGCGCCGGCCTTGCCATCATCGCGACGGCCGTTGGCTGGGCGCTCCTGCTTTATAACTACACCTGGACGGTGATCGGAGTGATCATCGTCGATGGCCTCATTCTGGGGCTTGCGCGCCTGCGCACGCGCTCGGTCTTCCCGCCGATCGTCATGCACGCGCTTTATAACCTCTACGCGATCTGGTGATCTGACCCCGCCGCGTTTCGGCCAAATCTCCCGGCGCGCGCGTCATTTTGACCGGTGAGCGCTGGCGCTGTTCTTGCAATAAGAAGGCCCCGCGAAAACTCGCGGGGCCTTCTTGTTCTTTCGACGATTTCTTCAGGAAATCAGTCGCCGTCCTCGCCGGTCAGAAAGGCCGGCGCGAACTCGGGCGCGGGCCCGCTGTCGTCGGCCTCGCGGCGGGGGCCGCGATCGCCGCGATCTCCGCGCGGTCCCCGGTCGTCACGGCCGCCACGGTCACGGCGCGGGCCGCGATCGCGGTCGCGTCCACTGCGATGGCGGTCGCCGCGGCCACCTTCGCGATCGCCGCGCGGTTCACGCGGCTCGCGGGGCGGACGGGTGTCGGGGAGTTCCTCGCCAGTCTCCTGATCGACGAGGCGCATCGACAGGCGAACCTTGCCGCGCGGGTCGACCTCGAGGAGTTTGACCTTGACCGCCTGGCCCTCCGAGAGAACGTCGCGGACGTTTTCGACGCGCTCGTTCTTGATCTCGGAGACGTGCACGAGGCCGTCCTTGCCCGGCATGAACGTCACGAACGCGCCGAAATCGACGATGCTCGCAACCTTGCCCGTGTAGATCGTCCCGACTTCGGGCTCGGCGACGATGGAACGGATCCAGTCTCGCGCAGCCTCGATCTGCTTGAGGTCGCTCGAGGCGATCTTGATTGTGCCGTCGTCGTCGATGTCGACCTTGGCACCGGTTTCCGCGACGATTTCGCGAATGACCTTGCCGCCGGTGCCGATCACTTCGCGGATCTTGTCCTTGGGGATCGACATGGTCTCGATGCGGGGCGCGTGGGCGCTGAGTTCATTCCGGCTCTCGCCGAGCGCCTTCGCCATCTCGCCGAGGATGTGAGCGCGGCCGTCCTTTGCCTGGGCAAGGGCGGTGCGCATGATCTCCTCGGTGATCCCTGCGACCTTGATGTCCATCTGGAGCGAGGTCACGCCCTCGGACGTTCCTGCAACCTTGAAATCCATGTCGCCGAGGTGGTCCTCGTCGCCAAGGATGTCGCTGATTACCGCAAAGTCCTTGCCTTCGAGGATGAGGCCCATTGCGATGCCCGCGACGGGGCGCTTCAGGGGAACGCCGGCGTCCATCAGCGAAAGGCTTCCGCCGCACACCGTCGCCATCGACGAAGAGCCGTTGGACTCGGTGATGTCGGACAGGACCCGGATTGTATAGGGGAACTCCTCGACGCTTGGCAGCATCGGGTGAATGGCGCGCCAGGCAAGCTTGCCGTGGCCCACTTCGCGGCGGCCCGGAGCACCGAAACGGCCGACTTCACCGACCGAATAGGGCGGGAAATTATAGTGAAGCATGAAGCGCTGGTAGGAGAGACCCTCCAGGCCGTCGATCATCTGCTCCGCTTCCTTGGTACCGAGCGTCGTCGTCACGATCGCCTGCGTCTCACCGCGGGTGAACAGCGCCGAGCCGTGGGTGCGCGGGAGGAAACCGGCAGTAATCTCGATCGGGCGCACCGTCTTGGTGTCGCGGCCGTCGATGCGGCGGCCTTCCTTGAGGATCGCACCGCGAACGACGTCGGCCTCGAGGCTCTTCACGAGCTTCATGGCGACGAGCTGGTCCTGCGGATCGGCCTCGGCGAACGCCGCCGCGGCCTTCTCGCGGGCGCTATTGATGGCAGCCGATCGGTCCGACTTGCTGGTCAGGCGATAGGCAGCCTCGATATCGGCGCCGATGAGGTCCTTGAGCTGCTTCTTGATTGCGGCCTTGTCGCCCTGCGAGGCAAGCACCCACGGCTCCTTGGCGGCCTGTTCGGCGAGCTTGATGATCGCTTCGATCACCGGCTGCATTGACTTGTGCGCGAACATGACGGCGCCGAGCATCTCCTCTTCGGAAAGCTCCTTCGCCTCGGATTCGACCATCATTACGGCTTCGCGCGTTCCCGCGACGACGAGCTCGAGACGGCCTTCGGCGGTCTGCGTCTGCGTCGGGTTGAGAATATACTCGCCCTCGTTGCTGAAGGCGACGCGAGCGGCGCCGACCGGGCCCATGAAAGGGACACCAGAGAGGGTGAGGGCCGCCGAGGCGGCGATCATCGCAAGGATGTCGGGCTCGTTCTCGCCGTCGTAGCTGAGGACCTGCGCGATCACGAGGATTTCGTTGTAGAAGCCGTCAGGGAACAGCGGCCGGATCGGGCGATCGATGAGGCGGCTGGTCAGCGTTTCCTTTTCGGTCGCGCCGCGCTCACGCTTGAAGAAGCCGCCCGGGATGCGGCCGGCAGCGGAGAATTTCTCCTGGTAGTGGACGGTGAGCGGGAAGAAATCCTGTCCCTGCTTCACCGACTTGGCGGCAGTGACAGCGCACAGCACCACGGTTTCGCCGAGCGTCGCGACAACCGCGCCGTCGGCCTGGCGGGCAACGCGGCCCGTCTCGAGCTTGAGGGTTTTTCCGCCCCACTCGATTTCGACTGTTTTCGTATTGAACATTTGCTTTCCTTTGACCCGCAGGCCGGATGCCGGCGGGGGCAGCTGATTGACGGACTTTCCGGTCCGTCAGCGGTTCGGGGCGCTTGCTTTGCCCCACTGCGCCCCGCCGAATTGCGGGACTATTTAGATAAGCGAAACGGCCCGCGCGGGGCCGTTTCCGGTTACTTGCGAAGCCCGAGCTTCGCGATGAGATCAGTGTAGCGCGTCTCGTTCTTGCGGCGGAGATAATCCAGCAGCGAACGGCGCTTGTTGACGAGCATCAGAAGCCCGCGACGCGAGTGATTGTCCTTCGCGTGGGTCTTGAAGTGCATCGTCAGGTTGTTGATGCGCTCGGTGAGGATCGCGACCTGTACTTCCGGAGACCCGGTGTCGCCCTTGCCCTGCGCATGTTCCTTGATGAGCGCTTCCTTGCGCTCCGCAGTAATCGACATCGTCTCAAACTCCTGTCGTCTAAAGGTTGAAGCCCCTGACGACCCGAAGGCCGTCGGCCGAGGCTTCGACGAGAGCGACCGGAGTTTCCTCCAGCATCGCCATGCAAAGCCCCGGCTGTGCGGGGATCCCGACAAGCTTCTGTCCGTGACGGAGCAGTTGCGCCTGGTCGGGGGTGACGGGGAGGGCCGGGATGTCGTCCAGCGCCGCATTGAGCGGCAGTACCGTCCTCGTCAGTGCGCGGGCCTTAGCGGCTTCCTCGAGAAAGTCCAGCGAAATGGCTTGTTCAAGGGAGAAGGGGCCCGCCCGCGTACGCCTTAGATAGGTGACATGGCCGAGCGTTCCAAGCGCCCGGGCGATGTCGCGCGCGAGGCTGCGGATGTAGGTGCCCTTGGATACGCTCGCGCTGAGCGTGGCACTGCCGGCGATGCTTTCGACCAGCTTCAGGTCAAAGACCGTCACCTCTCTGGCTTGAGGCTCGACCGTCTCGCCCGCCCGCGCCCGCGCGTAAGCCGGCCTTCCCTCAATCTTGAGGGCCGAATAAGCGGGGGGGACCTGCGAGATCGTGCCTCTGAACGCTGCGAGCACGGCTTTCACCTGGTCCGCGGTTGGTTGCACCTCACAAGTTGCGATGATCTTGCCCTCGCTATCGAGGGTATCCGTCTCCTCGCCGAAGCGGATGGTGAAATCATAGGCTTTGGTGGCATCCAGCATGCGCCCGCAGAGCTTCGTCGCTTCGCCAAGCGCGATTGGGAGCACGCCGGTCGCCAGCGGATCGAGAGTTCCTCCATGGCCGATCTTGGTCTTGGGTTCGCCAGATTGGCGCAGGATCCGCTTCACTGCGCTGACGGCGCCCGTCGACCCAAGCCCCGCCGGTTTGTCGAGAACGATCCAGCCGTGGAGCATTTCAGAGGCCGACCCCGAAAAGCCCGAGGAAGAGGACCGCGATCGCGCGCACGACCGGCGTCACGACCCGCGAAACCACATCCGCTCTCGGAGAAATTGAGGGAAGAACGAGCAGCAGCACAACGAATAAGAGCAGCGAATAACGGCCGATCTTGCGAAAGCGCCTTGCAAGGGGGCGTGGCAACAGGCCCTCGAGCACGTGTCCGCCATCGAAAGGCGGTACCGGAATGAGGTTGAAGACCGCCAGGAAGAGATTGATCAGCACGAAATTGAGCGCGTTTGCAGCGACAAAGGCCGGGATGCCCTCGCGCCCGCCAGCGGAGAGCGCGATCGTCGCTGCAAGGATGGCAGCTCCGGCGAGCGCCAGAAGGAAGTTCATGCCCGGCCCTGCAAGTGCGACCAGCACCATGTCGCGGCGCGGATTGCGGAGCCGCCGGTAGTTGACCGGCACGGGTTTGGCCCAGCCGAACACGGGCGCGTGGCTGATCGCAAGGATCATCGGGAGGATCACCGTCCCGAACGGGTCGACATGCCTGATGGGATTGAAGGTCAGCCGCCCTTTTCTCTCGGCAGTGGGGTCGCCAAGCTGGCGCGCGACGAGGCCGTGGGCGACCTCGTGGAACACGATCGCGACGATGAGGGGCACGAGCCAGACGGCGATTTGGTAGATGACGCTTGCGTCCATGTAACCGGCGTGATGGGAGGGCGCGCCCGGGTCAAGCGCCGCAGCTTCAGCAGCGGCCCCCGCTTGCTGGCTTGAAACTGCCGATCCTGATTGCCGAGGCCTTTTGCGGCCAGTTCTCGAGCGCCGGCTGATTGCCGGGTGGAAGCGTGCAGGTCCTGGCCGTCACGGCCTTGCCATCGGCGCCGACCAGCTCCGCCCTGAACGTATAGCCCTGTGCGCTGTTGTTGCTGATCGTCATCATTGTCCCGAAAAGGGCCCGCACCGAAACCTTGGCCTCGCCGCGTGCCGGCAACGCACCCGCCTCGGTTTTCCGGGCATGGACGGGGTCGCCCTTGCCGATCGTGAACAGCCATGTTTCGCCTGCACGAACCATAAGAGGTTCGGCGCTCGCGGGGACGCAGGTCGCGCAAAGGGCGAGGGCATAGAGCGCGATCCTCACGTTCGCGCCAATCCGAGGCTCAGTTGCCGCGCTTCGCTCTCCTTCAGCCGTTCGAAGAAGTGGCGGCGGCAGAGGGCAACGTAACGGTCGTTTCCCCCAATCTCCGTCTGCGCGCCCGCCGCAACCGCATGGCCTTCTGCATCGACTCTGAGGTTCATCGTGGCCTTGCGGCCGCACTCGCACACGGCCTTCAGTTCGACGAGGGCGTCGGCAAGCGCGAGGAGCGCTGCACTCCCTTCGAACAGATTGGCCTGGAAATCGGTCCGAAGCCCGTAGCAGAGCACTGGAATGTTCAGCTCGTCGGTCACTCGGCAGAGCTGGAGCACGTGGTCGCGCGTAAGAAACTGGGCTTCGTCCACAAGGACGCAATGCAGCTCGCGTTTCTTCAGTTCCTCGCCGATAGCCTCGAACAGATCGAGTTGAGGTGAATAGGTGTAAGCGGGTGCAGACAGCGCGATGCGCGACCCGATCGTGCCTGTTCCCGCGCGATCATCATGCGCCGCAGTCCATAACATCGTCTCCATGCCGCGTTCGCGATAGTTGAAGTCGGCCTGAAGAAGGGTCGTGGATTTCCCCGCATTCATCGCCGCATAGTAGAAATAGAGCTTCGCCATCCATGTCCTGTTAGCGTGGTCCAGGTCAGGCGGCCATCGGGTCAAATGCGGGCAGGGCCGAACCCTTTTATCGCTGCAAAACCACTGACCGCTTCCCGCCCGAAGCGGGGGGCTAGGGAGTAGCGGCTGCTTCGAACCGAGGGACTAGCGGGCGCGCTTTCTCGATGAGGTCGCCAAACTCCGCTCGGAACTGAGCGTCATGGGCCTGTGCCTTGCCGCACGCCACTCCGAGCGCATCCATCACCTTGCTATCCTTGACGTGGTCAACGGTGAATTGCTTGGCTTCCGAGAGAACTGGCGCCGGCGAGCCTCCTGCGGATTTGACCCTCTCCATCACGTAGAGGCCGCGCGCGAGATATTCGGTCACTTTCTCCGGTCGGTTGCCCACTTTGAACCAATAGGCATTGTAGTTGAACGCTGCGAGGCAGTGGGCCGGGTTGTTGCTATCAGCACTTTCAGCGCTTGCATTGCTGCAACCAGCCAGTCCGATCAGTGCTGCGACCAATATAAGATTACGCACGAAACCCCTCTGTTCGACTTCATTTGCAGCAGTCGAGTTAATGTCTGCTTTCCAGTCAGAACTGACATGCGCGTATGGCAGCTTCCGACCCATTTCCGCCGTTAACAAGCGGACGAAACTTGACCCGACTCGTTGGCCGGAGTCAGGGCCTGTCCCAGGCCGCCAGTCGGTAGCGCACCAGCTTTCTAAACGGTCGAGCACGCATTGCGTCCGCGTTCGATTCCCAACTTAGGCTGGGAGAAAAACCGATGCATTTCATCATCAAGACATATGCGATAGTGACAACGGCGACTGCTCTGACAACAGGCGCGTCGGCCCAAACCGCATGGCAGGGTGGCGCGACGCCTTACATCGAAATCAAGAATGAGCCCCCGCCGAAACTGATTGTCGATCCACCGCTTCCCGAAGGCTTACCTAAGGGTCTTGTCTGGATCCAATACCGAACGGAAAATGTTCGCATCAGTCCCGTGCTTAGCGAGGCTGCACTTAAGGTGTCACCACGCGTAGGACACTTGCACATAACGGTCGACGACTTGCCGTGGTTGTGGGCGGACACGAGCAATAGCAATACCATCGACATATATGGTTTGCAGCCTGGTCCGCATAAAGTGACGATCGACCTGGTTGACGCAAACCACAATCTCTTTCCCGGGCAGCGCAAGGTGGTGAGCTTCACCATGCCCAACTGGAACGGCCATCACTAACTTGGCTGCTCGCAATTAAGGGCGGTCCCCCTGTGTTCGTGAATGGCAGCTTTCCACTCAAAGCTGGCCATGGCGCGATGTCTGCTTTCGACCCAAAGCTGCCATTAGGCTTGGGTCGGAATTCGACAAATTGCGGATACTAATCGCGTTCGCGTTTGGTCGGATTGAAGTCGGCTGCTACTCTCGTCCAATTGAGGAGCCGGTTCATAGCCGGTTCGCATCGTCAGGGCGTCGCTTCCGACCATGAACAAGCGCGTGCAGCCTCCTCCAGAAAGCCCCTCATCGGTCGACGCTATCGAGGGCTCTTTCGTCAAAATCAGCAGCTTGATCTCATTGGCGGCAAATGTCGTGACGGTTGCAGGCTTGGTCATTGTCGTCCTGCAACTCTATGAGAGCCAAAGGATGACACGTGCTCAAACGCGTCATGAGCTTTCCTCCACCATCGTGACAATTCTCTCCGACACTGCGAACAACCCGCAACTGGCGAGCGTAATGTATCGGGCTTCGAGAGGGTTGCCGCTCACTTCGGTCGAGCAATTCCAGTTTGAAGTTCGGTCAAACGCGTTGCTCCGCTATTGGGAAGACGTGCATTATCAATTTCGCATGGGCCTCTACGACGAAGAAGAGTTCGACCGTCATCGGGGGGCATGGGCCGCGACGATCCGCCAAAGCACAGGCTTTGTCGAATATTGGTGCCGGGTCCGGCAGCTCTATTCACCGGCCTTCGCGAATGAAATGAATCGATTGTTGCCGCGTGGCGCGTGCTCGGCGAAGCCCGCCTAGCTTTATTTAGACTCTTCGGAATCCGCTGTCCCTAATGGCAGCTTCCGACCCATCCCTGCCACCCGCGAGTTGCTTTCCGGCGAGCTGGGAACGCGACCGTCATCACACCAAAGCCCGCTATCATCGTCGATGAAGGGCTTTTGCCACTAAGGTCGCGAAGTGGATGTGAACGTCGGACGTTAAGCGCTGCGCCCGACGCCTTGCCGGGCGCAGGCCTCTTGCGCTTACTGCTGCCCCGCCATCGCGAGATATTGCGCCGGAGTCACCGGGCCGATGGCGAACGTATCGGTGTGCACCGCGATATATTTGCGGAACTCGAGGTTGGAGGCAGGCCCACTTGGCATTCCCATCTTCCTCGCAGCAGCATCGAGCGCCGCATCCTGCGCCGGCGTCGTCGCCGGGTCGATCGCCAGATAGTCCCAGCTGTCGCCGTCGGTGTGCGCGTAGAGTTGGCCGACCGGCACTCCAGCCGCCGACGCGACGCGGTCCTGCCCGGCGAGCCACCTCAGCAAGGCGACCTGCTGTCCCGGCGCAGCACGATACAGCGCAACCCGGACCTTCGGCGGCTGCGGAGCGCCGCCCTGCGCGTAGACGATGGTGCCGGACGCAACGGCGCCCAACGCCGCGGCAGCGGCAAGTTTGATCAGATCGTTCATGAATAACCCCCGATTAGTTGGCCCTTCGACAATGCGCAGGGCAAGCGTGAACGCTCACTAGGGATCGGTCTGTGGCGCAATCCTTGCAAAGGGCCCCCTCGCGCCGGCTCCGGGGGGTGCGCCTCTACTGCTGTTAAGTCAATTAAACCTGCGAGCTGCCGAGCGCAGGTCAGCCAATCTTCGCCTAAGATTGTGTCAGCTTTCCACCCATTGCAGCCATTAGAGCGTGCTATGAGGACGCCACGAGCTGCCCCGCTAGCTTTGAGGCCGCATGAACTCGACCCCGTGCCTCCTGCCAATCTCCGGCATCTTTGCGAGGTCATCAGGTATCCTGCGGACCTGTTCGTTGATGTCGTGGAAGAACTCAGACCCATGCGCCGGCGATGCGAAAATCAGAACCCGAGCCGGGACCTCTGATGCGCCCTTGAAGCCGTGGATCGTGCCTCGCGGCAGATAGTTGAAATCGCCTTTGCACGACGTAACCGTGTCGCCGTCGATCGAGAAGTCGACCTCCCCATCGACAATGTAATAAGCTTCGTCCCAATCGTGCCGATGAGGGGGCGGCCCCATTCCAATCGGAACGTCCTCTTCGAAGAGTGACCAGTTACCGTTTGTTTCGCTCGCTTCGCACAACATTGTTAGCGGCATCCCCAATACATTCAGCGGCTTTCGTTGGCCCGCCTTGACGATGGTTGCAGCCATGTTCGCCTCCGTGAAGTGCCGAATGGATACACCTTCAGAGAAGGATTTTCGACGGTGGATCTACCGGCAGCTTTCCACCCATTCCTGCCATTAGCGGGCGAGTGTCAGCTTTCGACCCAAGGCGGACATTAGGCCGTTGCTCCTTTTGGCTTGACTCACCAGAGCAGCGGCCCACACCCAGCCTGTCCGGCGCGCGCCGTCCCGCTCGTCTCCCGTTGCGTCAATATAGGCCGTGGAGGGGAACGCCGTGGACGCTCAGCCGAGCATCGCCGACCGCAAAGGATCGATCGGCATATGGATGACCTCCGCCTTAGTAGTCGGCACGATGATCGGATCAGGGATCTTCATGCTGCCGGTGTCGCTCGCACCACTCGGAGCGAATGCCATCTTCGGGTGGATCATCAGCAGTGTCGGTGCACTTGCGATAGCATTCGCGCTCGCAACATTGTCCCGTCTGGGAGGAGACGGCATTCAGAGCAACATTGAACGGGAGCTGGGGCCACTGCCCGCCTTTCTTGTGGCTTGGTCCTTCTTGGTCTCGAACTTGGCGGCGGAGGCGGCGGTCGCAATCGCTGGCGCGTCTGCGCTGTCGTGGATCAGTCCGGCCTTTTCGGTCGGTAGCTCTGTCATTCTCGTCGCCGTGGCGAGCGTCGTCTTTTTCACCGGCGTCAACGCGTTCGGAGTCCGTGCATCCGGTGTGGCGTCGATTATTACCGTCGTCATTCGGCTCGTTCCCCTCGTCGGCGTGATCCTGATTTTTGCCCTCCGTGGGTTTGGTTCAACGACGTTCGAGCACCTGGCGCGGTCGCCCATGACTTTCGGCAACCTCGCAACGGCCACAACGCTCGCGTTCTTCGCATTGACCGGCTTTGAGAATGCTACAACGCCAGTTGGGAAGGTAAGGAATCCGTCGCGCACGATCCCGCGGGCCATCATGGCCGGCACGCTGTTTGTCGCGATTGTCTATCTATTAGCGAGTAGTGCGGTCCAGCTCGTGCTGCCCGCCGGTGTTGTCGCCAAATCTCCTGCACCATTCGCCGATGCGATCGCCGCGCAGTGGGGAGGCATGCTAGCGTCCGTTGCAGCGCTGGGGATCGCTGTTGCGGCCTTTGGTTGCCTCAATGCGCTAATTCTCGCGTCGGGTGAGCTCGGCTATGCCATGGGGCTTCGGCACGATCTTCCTTCGGCGATTGCACGAAGTTGGCGCGGCAATACGCCCGTCGTGTCGCAGGTTGCCGGATCGGCGCTAGCAATCTTGCTGATCCTTGCGAACAGCAGTCGCAGTAGCGCTGGCCTGTTCACGTTCGTAATCCTTCTTGGCACTTCCGCCGTGCTGGTGCTCTATCTGGCCGGTGCGCTGTCGGCTTGGCGGCTCGTAACCTCAGGACTCGGACGAGCAGTCGTCATTGTCGCTCTCCTGTTCATATTGTTTGCTTTCTACGGAGCCGGGTTCGAGCCGAACGCGTGGTGCCTTGTATTGCTGGCAATTGGCATTGCCGTGCGATCCGTGTTGCAGCGTCTGAGCAATCGAACCGGCCTGCGAGCGGCTCTGCTCACGTCCGCGGAATAGGTCTCTTTGATCTCATCTTGCCAATGTCAGCTTTCCACCCATTGGTGGCATTACGTGGGTCCCCCTTTGGACCCGCTCCTCCCGCCGCGGACGCTTGCCTTTCCGCGTTAGCGATAAGTGGTCGCGTTTGATCGCGGCCGCGATTTACGCTCTTGGAAAGTAGGAGCGCCGCCGCCGAATGCGAGAGACGCCCCAAGGCCCATTCAGTGTGCCAGGACCATCTGCTGGAGCAGCATGTCGCCCGTGATGTGGCGATAGGTAGCGCGGTGACCACTGCCCGCTATTTGCTTGCGATCATCGCTTTGAAGGTAGGCGTTCATTTCCTTGTTGCGAGCGATCTGCTCGGATGGAGTCGGCATTCGATCGCTCACCGTCACCAGGTAAAGATCAGGCTCGTCCTTGCGTGGATTGTTGTTGCTGAGAACATAGTAGGCTTTGATCCAGCCCTTGGACTTTGCATATTCATTTTGTTTGCGAGAATCGCTGACCAGGAAGTCCGCATAGTCGGCGAAGTGACCGTCATCGATCTTTACCGAAGTGACGTCCCAATAATCGCCGCCGACGAGCGGCAGGTCCTGAGCTGCAAGAGGCATTGACGTAAGCAGCGTGGCCGCGCCAAGCGCGGCGAAGACGATCTTGCGCATTTGATTGCTCCAGGGTTGCGATAGCATGAGCGCCCCGCAACTGGGGACAGCGTCGCCAGATCGGCCGAACCGCCGGTAAGTGTAATGCTGCCCTGCTCCGGTCTTAGGCGTGTTAACGGAGAACTCCTAACGATATTAACCGCGGCGTTAACAGCCTGGCGCCCGGAGCTAATGCCTGTTTTCCGCCCAAAGCTGCCATTGCGCGATGTCGCCTTTCGACCCCTTTCCGCCATTAGCCGCCTGAGCAAGCAAATGCGCTCACGGGGGAGTGGTTAAATTCCCAGGGTATAACGAAATATGAATCCGTGGTATATCCAGCGTTCCATATTGGGGGGTGCAATGCGGAAGATTCTAATTGTGCTGGCTGCAGCTTGCGCTTGGGCGACGCCTGCAAGTGCTTCGGTAACCTATTTGGTCACCAACTATAGCAGCGGAACCCTGTTTCAGTTTACCGTCGATAACTATCTATCGGGGACGGGAAGCATTCCTGGGTCACAACTCGATACCTGCAGTCTTAGTGGTTGCAGCGTAAACTGGAACGATCAGGGCACGGGGCCTGACGCTCTGGTCTGGAATTTTAATTTTGGTGCCGGGGTTTCCGCCTTCAGTTTTGCTGATGGCGCTTTTGGCGCGCCAGGTAACTATGACACCCCATCAGGCCGCGAAACGCTCCACGTAAGTGGAACTCCCGCAGTCCCTGAACCCTCAACTTGGGCCTTGATGCTTTCAGGCTTATTGGTGACTGGCGCCTTAGTGCGACGCAGGTCGCGCGATCCCTTACCCATCCGCTAGAGTCAGGTTTCCACCAAAAGCAGCCATCGGATGAGTGTCTGCTTTCGACCTATTCCTGCCGCTAGCGGTCGGGCGGATTACATAGTGCTACTCAGTGATCACTCTGTCCGCCCACTCCACCAGGGACACGAAAATAGGGGGGCTGCCAAACCTGGCTCCCCAATTGGCCAGATCAACCTCCGTAACGTTCCGCGCTTTCGAGCATGCCCCGCATGCGAAGATTGGAACATGAGCGTCAGCAAGTTTTTGCATGGTTTCGATCAAAGGAGGCCAACCTACCGGAACAACGGCCTGCGCTTCGGACTTGCGCATCAGGCCGACAGCTTCGCCAAGAAGGAAGATCTGCACGTGATGACCGGCACTCATCAGTGCATGACCATGTAGAAACGGAAATGCCGCCTTTGTCGGATCATCTGAACCCCACGCGCTCTTCATCATGATGTTGAGCGGCTTAGCGGTTTGTTTGTTTTGCCCATCGGCGGCTGGAGCAAAAGCCGCCAGCAACGGCACTCCGGCAGCGAACTTGAGGAAGTCACGACGAGCCATTGAGTATCCTCCGTCAGTAACGAAGTCTGCTTACGTCGTTTTTGGTCGCAAACAGAGTCCCTGTCCGCTTTCCACCCAAAGCTGCCATTAGCTTCGCAAACCCGTTGCCCCAACAACAACATCTGTTAGCCTGCGCGTGCCGGGGGGCCCCGTATCCATGCACTTCCACCTGCCGAAGGCGCTTCACGGCTGGCGCGGACAGACGCGATGAACCCGTTCGAATTCATCATTCTGTTTTTCTCGTTCATATACACGCTGGCGCTGACACATTTGCTGTTCGCGTGGACGCGAATGATCCGCCACCGCCGCCAGCTGGTATTTTCCTGGCCCCACCTGATGTGGATGCTGGTCGCGCTCGGCAATCTCTCAATCAATTGGATCAGTCTGTGGGATTTCCGCACCGAGGGCAGCCTTCCGCTCGGCACCATCGCCGCGGGCTTCCTGTTCGTGATCATCAACTACTTCGTGTGCGCGCTAGTCAGTCCCGATTTCGAGGGCGGCGAGACTTACAACCTGCAGCGGTTCCATGAGTGCGAGGGCCCGACCTACATCGGCGCGACGCTGGTGCTCATCCTCGCCTCTATCATGGCCAACTTCTTCGCCGGAGCGCTGCTAGGAGTCAGCAACTGGAGCAACGAGAACGATCTCGTGATCGCGTTCGTGGTACCGGTCGTTTTGCCGCTGCTGGTCAAACGCGCATGGGTGCAGGTGGCGTCGCCCGCAGCGTTGCTCGCGGGGGTCATCGCTTATGCCGTGATCTATTACCCGCAGCTGGCGCGCTAAGGTGCCGGAACGCGTCAGCTTTCCACCCATTGAAGGCGTTGGCGGCGTTCAAATAGGATGGCCGCATTAGCGACGAGCCAATCAAACCGCCGTTCCAAATCAGACCCGCAAGGGCCGACTGCGAGCTTGACGCGGTGCGACATCTTTTTGCCGCTTACGCAGCCTCGTTGCCGGTGGACCTGGACTATCAGGATTTCGGTTCAGAAATGGCCCAGCTGCCGGGGAAATACGCGCCGCCCGAAGGCGAGCTTCTGGTGGCATGGGATTCAGTCGACTTACCTATTGCGTGCATTGGGATGCGCCCTCTCGACGATGGCGAAACATGCGAAATGAAAAGGCTCTACGTCGTGCCGGCCGCCCGCTCATTCGGTCTGGGCAAGGCGCTGACGGAAACGGTCATTCATCTAGCAAAGGATCGGGGCTATTTCGTCCTCGGACTTGATACGCTTCCGACGATGACCGCCGCGGCGAGCCTCTACGAGCGGACGGGGTTTCATCGTATCGATGCCTATTACGGTCCGACGCCGCCCGGTACGATTTTCATGGAAATGGATCTCACGCGGTAGCCCGTTCTACTTGTTGTTCGATCGCAGTGTCATAAGGCTGGCTGGGTCCGACCAGCGCTCGTTTGATTGGTGCGGCCAGGAAAGGGCTCATATCTGCGGTCTCTGGCAGGCGCGGCGAATTTTCCTTGGCCGACCAAAGCGCTGACCGAAAGGACACTAAATGGCGAACGCAATGGATGGGGCGAACGTGCGCTTCCCGCCCCCACTGATCTATCTGGCTGGCTTGGCCATCGGCATTGGCGCCGAGCGCCTCCTCAATTTGCCGACCTTGGATTTGCCGATCATGACCCGCAGCATTGCCGGCGGCGCACTGGATGTGATCGGCTTCCTCGTCATGTTCGCGGGTGCAGGATTATTTCTGCGCAGGCGTACCGCAATTCTGCCCTTCAAACCGGCCAGCTCGCTGGTGACCTCCGGCATCCTTGGTTGGACCCGTAATCCGATGTATCTTGGGATGGCAATTTTCTACGTTGGGCTCGCAGTCGTTTTCAATAGCCTGGCCGCGCTGATCTTGCTTCCGCTGGTTCTTGCGATCGTCCAGAAGCTCGTCATTGCAAGGGAAGAGGCGTACCTCGAGCGGGCGTTCGGCCACGAGTATCTCGCGTACAAGAACCGCGTTGGACGCTGGCTTTAGCCGTTTCGCGAATGGCTGCTTTCCACCCAAAGCAGACTCTCTTTCCCGCTTTGCATATCAGCAGTATCTGCTTCTCCTCGACCAGGGCGGGGAGGCATAGATGAACACTCACGTCACGCCTGAGTTGCTGCGCTTCATAATCACTCTGTCCCAACTCGGACTAATCGGTTTCGGCATCCTCATCGCAGGCGCGGCTGTCGTTTACTCGATCCTGTTCTGGAAGGGGAATCTCAGTGGCGCGAGCATCGCCAGAATTCTGCAACAAACGGACATACCCAAGCTCGCGACCATCATTCTCATTGTGCTGGCGGCTTCCCTGCTTGGTCTGCTCGGCGTCATCGCAGGTGAAGCCGTAATCGCGCTTCTCAGCGGAATTGCGGGCTATGTGCTCGGTAACCGGACAACGTCCAAGCAGTCGGAAGCCGGCTAAGGCAAAGCGCGAACGTTCAAGAGCTCCGAGACGACTTGCGCGCAAACCCCGACGAGAAGATAATGTCGGCCCGCAGCGAGCCGAATCTGCGCTGATCGACCTGGCGCCGCGAAATTCTTCGCGCCGCAATCGGGGAGTTCAGTGCCATGGCTGACCAACTGCGCAACCATCTCCTATCGACGCTGAGAGCCAAGACCGTGTCGGGGATTTGCCGTTTTTTCTGCGCCATCGCCTTGGCGAACGCAGGGCAGAGTTCCTTAGCGCAGCCGGCGCCCGTACCTTCGCCTGGAATTTCGGCTGCGGCCGTCGCGCAGCAATCCACCACCGCGCCGGCGGAGCAAGTTGCAAAAAGGACGGATGCCGGCGGCGGCAATATTCGCATTACCGTCGATATCCCGCGAGCGCCTGACGGGATGCAATTATTCAAGCTCAGGTCGACGGCCGCGCCAGTCGAATTCCTCGACGAGAAACTCAAAGCCGCAGGACTGTCGGCCCTCAAGCCAGGCAAGCAAGGCTACATCGTGCAAACGGCGGTCGCGGGATCGCCGGACAAAACCCGGGAAGGGGCCTTGCTCACCCGTGCCTTTGTCGATCGCGAGAGCGGCGAGACCGAGTTCATTCCTTCCATAGCCGAGCTCATCAAGACGGCCCGGCGCACGCCAAAACTCGCTGCAGACGAGATTTTGAAGCGAGCCGCGGTGACGTTTCGAGATCCGCGCTTCATTCCCAAGGACGCGACCGAATGGCGTCTTGCCGAGCTCATCCCCGTGATGGGCGGCGCCGGCAGCAGGCCGGGCGCTGGAGGCGGGGCAACACGTGTCGAGCCACTGCTCGTCATGACGATGGCGCCGGTAATCCGGTACGCTGCAGGGCTCAAAGTCTACGGGCGGGGCTCGCATGCCGTCGCGAGCTTCGCGAGTGATGGAACACTCGCGGGTGCTGTGCGGCGCTGGCGGACGGCGGCCGAAGCCGGCCGCGTGAAGACGCTTGTCGGACCCGATCAGGTCAGGAACGAGATCCTGCGGCAATTGCGCGCCGTCGCGAACGAGAAGACGACGACAGCTGTCGTCGATCTCGTTGAACTTGCCTATTATGACAACGATCGCGACTTCCTGCAGCCAGTCTATCATTTCGAAGCGACCGTAAGTCCGCGAGATTCGAGGCTGTCACCGGTCCGGGTTTCGGGCTTTGTCCCGGTCAGCCAGCCGGTCGAACCGATCCCCGATCTTGCCGCGCCCCCGATTGGAGACCGCCCCAACATGCCGAAGGGGCCGGATCCAAGGCTGTCGCGCGGTGGGATCGGTTGGCCGCCCACGCCGGACGACATCACGCTCGGCGAATATGCGAATATCGATTGGCGCAACGACAGCGGTTATGTGAGCATGTCGAACACCTTCTACGGCGCGCTGACGTCCCGCACCTGGACGCCGCCGGTCACGCGCACCCAATGGTATGAGGCTCACTCATGGGAAGTCGTCGGGCCCGCGTCGCGTTACTATCTGAACGCGGTCAACGTCGCCTACACGGTCCCGCACGGCGACTGGCTGATCAATTCTGCCGATCGCAATTGCTGCGACATCTGGGACGTGCGCAATATCGGCACGGGCAGCAATCCCGGCTATGGATGGGCAGCTGGCAAGGGGGTGCTCGCTTCTTGGATCATCATGTCGTGCGAGGTCCTCCCATCCTTTTACGACCGACAGGTGCAAGCTGGCGGATCAGGGAACGGCTATGACGCTTTCAACCCCTGGTGGCCGGTGTTCAGGGGACTGCACAACGTCATCGCATTCCGGACGATCATGTTCTACCCCGATAATGATCTGCAATGGGCGTTCGGCCGAACGGCCGCGCTTGGCGGCGATCTCAATGCTGCCTGGTTCCAGTCTGTGGCAGCGCAGGAGGCTGGGGTTGGAACCTACGCCAGCGGGCACCTCGCCGGCAGCCGCCAGGTACACTATGATCGTGCGTCGAGCATGGTCGATGGGCGCAATCTTGGCCAGTCGATTTTCGCGGTCTATCCGCAGAGCGCGTCTTCGACGTTGTGGAACTTCTGGATGGGTGACTAGCGAGCCCATCAGATAGCCCTCGCGAAGTCGTTGCGCCTACCTAGGAAGGCGGCGACCTTACGGCAATGAAGACGAAGAATACCGGCATTTACGAAGCGATGATTCAATCGCAATCGACAACGCTCAACAGTGCGAAAGGCCGCCGGCTGAGCACCGGCGGCCTCGCTGTTCCAATTTACGTCACTTAGTGAGTCAGCGCGTCGATGATCCGCGTCACTGCATAGGTCTTCGGATCCACGACATAGACGTAGTGGTCGCGATAGACGTAGCGGTAATCCGGCGAGAGATTGTACTGCGTAACGACTGGTTGCGGGAGCTGAGCGACCGGTACATAGCTGTAGTTCGGTCCGAACACGTAGCCGACCTTGTAGGCTTCCTTGCGAGCCTGACTGCGGGTCAGGCGGTTCCAGCGAACGCATTTGCCGTGGCGATACTTCGTGCATTTCACGACGTTCGAATAGTGCCGCGCATCGGCCGGCGCCGCGGTCATCGCAACTGCGGCCGCGCCAAACACCAGAAGAAGCTTGGTCATGTAGTTTCTCCTTCCAAGTCGAAGGATCAACGGCTGTTGGCTGCGCCAGTTTCCGCATGACATCCATTTAATCTATTGATTTTGCACAGTTCATCGCGACCGCGAACAGCAGTTTGATTATGTCAATTTGCTCGGATTAGTCGCCACCTCGACGTGGCGGCAGGGTACCATACCGTCGATGCGGAGTACGACTTTTACTGCGAGGAAACCGCACTAGCGCCCGTTTAGGCCCGCTCTTTATGTCTGCTTTCCACCGATTGCGGACATCAGCGCTTAAGCGCTGTATTGATCGACTGGACCGCCACGGCCCAAGCGGCCGTCCCAGGAGCGATCAAATCAACATGGCCAGCGTTGCGCACCCAGCGGATTACCACCGGATCCCCCGCGGCGCGCATCATCCTTTGATAGTCGGTCGCCAGCTTGTCCGGAATAATTTTGTCCAACCGGCCATTTACAAGAGTTTGTGGGACCCCGAGTGGCGCTAGGCGCGGCACTGATGTTTCAGCGTAACTGCCACCAGCTAGCGTTGCGCTGACGGTCTTTCCGCATCCGTTGGGAACTTTCGTCTCCTCTTCGAGGTCGGGCAGACCCCCAAGGCTGACTACAGCTGCAATCCGTAGCGGGTGAGCGCTGCGCAATGAACTCGACTTTGGCAGCCGGCGACGTCCCGCTAGCCAAAGCGCCAGATGCCCGCCCGCTGAGTGGCCCACCGACACGATCCGCCGGACGTCGAGGTGGAAGCGTCGGGCATTCGCTGCGAGTGCATCCGCGGCCGCGGCGGTATCCCGAAAAGTGCCTGGATAGCCACCGCCTGGACGGTCGACTCCGCGATATTCAATGTTCCACACGGCGAACCCGCGGCGGCGCAGGTCTTCGGCTGCCCAGTCCATGATATGGCGATCGGCAATCGACGTCGTCCAGCAGCCGCCATGAACCATCAGCACAGTCGGAAAGGGTCCGCGTCCTGCAGGCAGCCACACGTCGACCACTTGCAATGCGTCGGTGCCATAGCGAACGGTGGCGCTCGGCAGAGGGCGCGGTCGGCTAAACAAGTCCGGCCAGGTCAGCGGCGCAGGAGCCGCCGGCGGAACGGAGGAAGCCGCGAGACCCAAGGCGGCCAGCACTGCGGGAACATTAGGAATGAGAGCCCCCCGGAACGATGGTCAATTGGCTGGAGAGTAAATGCGTCCGATCGTCAAGCAGAGTGGCCCACCCCGGAGAATTTAGGCGGGTCAGTTCTGACGTCCGCTTTCCACCCAGAGCGGTCATTAGCGTCTACGTCTGCTTTCGAGGCCTAAAGTTGCTGGAAGATAGGCCGGCCTATTTCGTCGTCTTACTGTCTGGCGACCGGAAGGATGATCACGGCGAATGGTGTGCCACCGAGCAGCACAAATGGCTTCGCAGTGTTGGGAGTTGCCTCACCGGAAGGCAGGCCCGAACCCGCCGCAAGCTTGGCACTCATGATCATCACATGCGGCGGCACAGCAACGTAGGTTTTTCCAGCCGGCTTGGTCGCCGCGGGGTCGGTATTGCTCCAAACGGATCCGCCCTTGAGCATATACGAATAGCCGACAATGTTCGGGTCCGGTTCCTTTCCTGCAAGCGCTGCCGAATACCATGCCAGCCCTCCTTGGTTCAGGCACAATGGCGAACGTGTGGGGGTTCCAACGTCATAGGGCACGCAGGTCCAACCGTTCGTTCCTTTGCGCAGCGTGCTCGGCTGTCCCTTCTCATCAAAAAGAATGACTGCCGCACCGTTCGCTACATCCGCGGGCGCCGCCGACTCCGCGCGCGCGATTAGTTGCGCCGTCGAGGATGGCGGAGCCGACTGTGCGGGCGAAGTAGCCAAGGCGCCGAAGGCCACCGAGAAAAGCAACGTCTTTACCATTGCAAAGTCCACTATTTCCGTTTGCAGGTCCGCGTAAAAATGTTGCGGGTTCCTCGCCACTGCAAGTGAATTCCAAATATCGGCTTCCCACCCAAAGCTGCTACCAGCGGAGTGTCACCTTTCGACCCAAAGCTGCCATTGGCGCCCGGGAGGTTCGTAGCTTGTTGGACCTGTGCAGCGGTACCTTCTCCCGCACGATCTACGAGTCAGTAGCGACGGTAGGTCGTGGTGTGGCGTTCGACATGCAGGCTCGTCACGAGACCGGCCGTATCGAGGTTGCAGCGGAACGCGAGGTCATTGTTGCTGGGATGGTGGGTGGCGTAGGGCTGGCCGCCTGCCCCGGCGCCCTGATAGGCTTGTCCGCCGTAGCCGCCGCGATAAACGACCCCGCTGTCGATCAAGCCCTTGACGCGCATCCCATCCGACCGCTGCTGCACGTCGGTGATTGCGCTGACCCTCATGGTCGTGGCAACTCCGGGAAAGCCCGGCACGCCCGTTGCACCCGGACGATAGGCGCCGGCATAGCCCGCATAGCCATTCGTCCCAGCAAAGCCGTTGATGCCGTACAGGATCGCCCCTTCGGCCAGAGCGGCCGTGGCGCAACGGGCAACGGCCTCCCTCTCACTTGTGGGATAGCGGGTACCAAGCTGCTGATCTACGATCTGGCGGATCGGAGGCGGCGCGATGAAGGGCGCGGGACCGGGTTGCAGAGTCACGGCCCGGGCGCCGCTCTCACGGGCGGTTGGCTGGGCGGTCGCGAGCGGGGCTGCAACGCCGATTGCCGCGCCGGCCGTGATCAGGGAAAGTATGTTCATAGGGCAATAACCTCGGCTCTCAGCCGGGAATGCCGGGGAGTTCACCAGGGCAACGCGCCAGAGGTGAGCCAGGGGCCGCCGACACTTAGGGAGGAAGACTATCCGATGGTCGGATGGGCAACTATTGAAGCTTTCCACTCAAAGCTGCCGTTGGAGAAACGACTGTTTTCGACCCATTCCTGCCATTGGGCTTGCGGTGGATCGCTTCCACGTGGCTTCTTTCGAAGCGCCGTGTCACACTGGCGGGCGGGGAGTTCCCTGCCATGACCCAGTCAATCCTACTCGTAGCAGTTACCGCACTATTCACTTGGGTCATCATGCGGTGGTCTAGATCGAGGCCCGATCGACCCAAATTGCTCTCTCCTCAGGAGAGGGAAGCTGAGCACGCAAAGGAAGTGGGTACTCGGCTTGACGGCGCCCGGGATCGAGCGAGCGCGGTCGAAGTTGAGCGCAACAGGCTCGCGCTCGCCAAGGCTGTCAAAGCAGCACTCTGGGTGACCGAAACTCGCCTGAACCTCGCCATTCCTGAGTTACTGAAGATGGCACAGCTGTGGATGGGTAAATCGGAGACACGAGGTGCAAAGTGGACTGCGCCAAAGGGGGTGACGGAAATTGACGGATTCGACGACCCCGAGACTCCCTGGGCCTCATGGACCTTCGATAGCCATCACTGGCGCATCGACGCTCAGTGGCGCCCTTCTGCTCTACCTGAGGAGATCGAGGGCGACGTGGGCACGTTCAAAGTGCTGTTAGATCGGCAGCTCGTGCTCGACATGACTATCAGCAGTAGGGACCCCGAGCTTCTGTGGGTTGATGCTTTGACCGTCGGACCGTGGGTCTCAGAGCTACTTGCCTTTGCTGGCGCACGAAGTTCCGATGCAAAGGCGCGGTCGAGCGCCCGATCGGCACGCAAGAACCAAGTCCGAGCGGACAATATTCACTGGTCTTAAACCACCCGCGCCTGTCCGCTTTCGACCCATTGCAGACATTCCGCAGACGTGGAACCATCGTCTTATGTTTCCACTTTTCGCCGCGTTTATGGCTGCAGCCCGACCGGCTCACGCTTCCAAGCCATTCGAGATTGGACGCACGGCCTGGGTCTTTTCAACAATCGCCCACTCGGAATGGTGTCCTGCCGGCAACGTCATGTCGGACCTGCGAACTGGCCGATACACTCTGACTGCACGAGCGCCACGCCCCGTCTGCAACGATATTGGCCTAGAGAGACCGTCAACCAGAGGCAGACTTACAGGGCAGAGCTTAGAGGCAGTCCGTGCGGTGTATCTCCGCGCAATGATACAGGGTTTGGAAAATCCCTATTGCCAGCCCGGCAAGCGGCTGAACAAGTTCGCGATCAGCAACGGAGGCACACCGGTGCTCGTGCTGACCAGCGGTCGAAGCACGCTTTCCGCGCCGGGCGAACTTTCTTGCCGACGCTTTGCACAACGAACTGGACCAAGCGTTTCCTTTGGCCCGACAGCGCCGATCTCTAGCGGCAGCTTTCCACCCAAAGCAGACGTGCGACGCGTCACGCTAGCGCTCACCCGCCCAGCCAGGTGGCGAGCCCAGCGAGTGTCTGAAGTCCATATTCAACTGCGCCGAAGCCGATGACGGCCTGACGTCGAGCACGAGTCGGATGGAGCTGGCGCAAGGTTAGGACGGTTTTCCCGTCGCCTTGTTCATCGAAGGTTACCATCATCCGAAAGCGGTCCGGATCATTGGGATCTGGCGTGCCATAATCCATAACGATCCGTTCTCTTGGTACGATCTCTAGAAAGCGCATAAGGTTGGGGAAGCGCCGCTCCTGGCCCTCGAACATGCCCACCATGTCGAAGCGCCAGAGGCCGCCTTCTCGAATATCGGCCTCGTGGGTTTCAATTCTCAGGCCCGTCGGTCCGTACCATGCGGCGAGCGCATTGGGGTCCATCCAGGCAGCGAATACTTTGGTGCGTGGATGATTGAGCAGCTTGACGAGGACGATCTCGCGATCGGGCGACCAGGTAGCGAACAGATTTTCCATCAGGCCGCTCCAGTGTTGTCCAGATAGGCTTCCAGCCGATCAACCCGTTCGGCCCAGTGCCGACGCTCGGCCTCCATCCAGTCCGCAGCCTCCTCGAAGCGTGGACGAACCAGCCTGCACCAGCGACTGCGACCACGCTTCTCGGTGATGATTAGGCCGCAGTCCTCCAGCACTTTCAGATGCTGAGCAAAGGACGGCAACGCCATATCGAAGGGCATGGCCAGCGTGCTCACCGGCGCCTCGCCCTCTGCGAGTCGCGAGACCACCGCGCGGCGTGTCGGGTCGCTGAGGGCATGGAAGGCCAGATCGAGGGGAGTCGTGTGATGAGGCATGCGTTTGAATAAGAGTCGCAGTGGCGCTGGTCAAGAAAGATAAGGCACTTGCCTTAGTGATGTAAATCGATATGAAGGCATCTACCTTACTATCATGGCTCAGGAGAACCCCCGTGGCTGTTCGTGTCGATTTGATCATTTCCCTCGACGGCTTCGCAACGACGACCGATCAGACGCCGGAGGCGCCAATGGGTGCGGATTGGGGGCGTCTCGTCGAAGCTTACGTGGCGACGAAGACAATGCAGGAGCGGGTGTTCAAGGACACGAGCGGCAAGGGCACGACCGGCGTGGATGACAAATACGCCAAAGCCTATTTCGAGAACGTCGGTGCGGAGATCATGGGGGCGGGCATGTTCGGACTGCACAGTTTCCCCCACGATCCAAATTGGCGGGGCTGGTGGGGCGAAGAGCCGCCGTTCCGGTGTCCCGTTTTCGTTTTGACCCACTCACCTCGGCCGTCGATCGAAATGGCTGGAGGCACCACGTTCCACTTCATCAGTGCCGAACCCGTCGAGGCTCTCAAGGCGGCTGCGGCCGTTGCCGGTGGGAAAGATGTTCGGATTGGCGGCGGCGCAGGTGTCGCGCGCGATTTTCTCAAAGCGGGGCTAGTCGACCGTTTTCACGTCGCGATTACCCCGATCCTTCTCGGTCGTGGCATTCGCCTCTGGGATGATTTGCGCGGGTTGGAGAGGGACTACGCCGTGTGCGCGGAAACGGCGGAAACCGGCGTTGTTCATCTCACCTTTGATCGGTCATCTGAGCGCGCGAGATGGCAGACCATCAGCTAAGCGCCCGTGCCCGCCTTCGCAGAGCCGTTCGGTAAACTCGCGCGAGCGACGTTCTCAGGCTGCGCCCAATGTCAGCTCAAAAGATCAGAGAGGCGACAACCGCGACGGCCGAGATTATCTGAGCAACAAGTGAAGCCTGTTCGAGGGTTATCGCGTTGCTCCCCTTGCACCTTGCTCCCTCGCTAGCACTTGCGGGGTCTACTGTCCGATTTCCACCCAAGGCTGTCATCACGCGTCAGTTCGGGATGGAGCGCATCGCTTGGTCAAGGGTTCGCATCGGCAGGTGATGTGCCTTGCAATAGCGAAATGTCCCGTACCGCTGAGTAAGGGCTCGCGCTTCGCCGATCGGTGGAATCATACGCACCTTTTGCATATGATCGAACAATTGTCCTGAGATCGTGTCGTGGTACTCGGCTAGGCCCCGAATATCCTGCAATTGGTGAATGATCGCATAGCGGGTGGAGGCATCGAGCGGCAAAGGATATCCGAGCTCGTTGACACCGGTTGTCTCGTAATAGTTCGTGCGTCCCATCGCGTTGAGCTCGTCGATCTGGGCGTAATAGGCAGTCAGTTCGTTTCTAAGCGACGGTTCCAATCTCGCCACGAAGCCTTCGTTCGTCGCAGCCTCCCAGCTGCTTTTCGGATATTCCTTGCTTGGGGTCCGAAGGACGAAATGAAAGTCGTCGGCCTCTGTCTGTATCGGTGTCGGAGCTAGGCGAGCACCGCTTTCGAGAACACGCGTCGTCAAGGCATCAATCTGGGCGACTATACAGGGCTCTACCACGCGCCATTCGATGGACGAACGATAGTGGTTCGCGATTTCGGCTCGTATGCCATTGAGCGCCTCCGTTGTCTTTGCGTCCGCGCTTCTCTCTTCGGCCCATTGCTGGAGAACGAGCGCAACCAAAACGCCGACCGTAACAATCGCCAAATCCCAGGCAACGGCGGGCCAACCGTGTGGCGGTCTGAGCGTCGATAGCTTGAACATCCACCCCCCTCGGCGACGACGCATCAGCGTAACGCGTCGGGGCGCAAACAGCTAGTTCAGCGCCCGGGCCTTATGTCTGCTTTCCACCCATTGCGGACATTGAGCGGCCGGCGTCGGCTTTCGACCCGCTGCAGAAGGTGGAGGACTTCAGATTAGCCGAGTTCGATTTGTTCGATGTCGGGGATTCCGAACGCCCACCACAGCCCTCCAAAGGCCGTTATTGTCGCGGTCAGCATGAACGCTCCGGCATAGCCGGCTCGGTCAATAAGGATGCCGCAGACCACCGGGCCAATTATTCCGGCAACATTGCCGATGGAGTTCTGGATGCCGACCCACGTTCCGGACGCTCTGGGGCCCGCAAACATTTGTGCGACGGCATAAAGATTAAGTGACCCGGCAGCGATGCAGATGCCGGCAATCGAGAGCAGAAGAGCGATGGCGAAAAGACTGTGCGCCATGAAAATGCCGACAATGCATGCTCCGAACACAAGTTGCCCCACAATCATCATCCAGCGTCGAATTGCCGCTTCCGATCGGCCGGACTGGGTCCAGCGATCTGACACGCTTCCGAGCGCAATCGCGGCCCCAGCCTGGACCGCATAACCAACGGTCGCCAGCATGGTCATTCCAATGATGGTAAGGCCGCGTTGCTGGACCAGGTAGAGCGGCAGCCACGCGAGCAGGAAATAGAAGCCGAAGTTGCAACAAAAATGGGCAACACCCATCGACCACAGCGACCGCCGCCCGGTAACCTTGCGCACGGCAAAGCTAGCTTCCGTTACATTGCGATCTGTTGGGAGCGCGCTGACTACGCGCTGCCATGGAACCAACCAAATTGCACTGGCGATTCCGAAGACAACAAACATAGTCCGCCAACCAAAAGCGGCAACGATCGATCCGCCGAGCAGCGTGCCGATGGCAGGCCCGAGCGCAAGAGCGGCCGCGACAACCGCATTTGCAAGTCCACGTCGCTCCGGAGGCACGTGACGGCAGATGAGTTTCGAGCTTCCGGGGAAGGCGATGCTCTCTCCAACTCCGAGCATCAGCCTCAATATGAATAGCGAAAGAAACCCGCCAACGAAGCCCATCGACAGGGTGCAGACTGACCAAAGGACGGTGCCGAATACAAAAAGGCGATAGACCGAAAGCCGATCGCACAGCCAACCGAGGATCAACTGAATCGGTGCGTAAATCCAAAAGAAACCTGAAACCGCCAATCCGAACGCCGTCGCTGAAAGCCGGAGGTCAGATTTCATCACGGGAGCCGCTACGCCAAGGGCACCCCGATCGATGTAGTTGAGGATCACGGATGCGCCGAGGAGAAGAACAAGAGCTACGGCGGGATTGAATGCGCGTCGTCGGACTAGCGTAGCCATCGCGAGCACCCCCTTGTCCAAGGTGTAGCACGTCCGGGAAACCATGTCCTTGGCCGTCAGGCTCGTCAAAATCTCTCGCCAACGCCCTTTGAAGAGCAGCGGGGGTCGCCTTCCACGCATCGCAGATATCAAAGGCCAATGCCTGCTTCCGAGCCTTGCCGGATTTTTGCATAGGCTCTTAAGGACTGCGGCCAGTGGATGCTCGGTGCTCGTCCATGGATTACCGGCGCCGGGGCACCTGTGATAAGCTGATCAGACCGCCATGTCGGACGTCTTTATCTCGTACGCCCGCTCAACCGAGAAACAGGCTGAGCGCATTGCGGTGGCGCTTCGGGCGCATGGGCATCAGGTATGGAGAGATACTCAACTTCGGGCTCATCAGGTTTTCAGAAGGACTATAGAAGAGGAGCTCTCTGCGGCGCGAGCGGTCCTCGTCCTGTGGTCGGCGGAGGCCGCCCAGTCAGACTGGGTATGCTCTGAAGCCAGTCGTGCCCGCGGTCTTGGCAAGCTCGTCCAGCTGACGCTCGATGGCTCGGCGGTGCCGATGCCTTTCGATGAAATCCAGTGTGCGGACCTGCGAGGATGGCGCGGAGAAACTGACGCGCAAGGATGGACGCAAATCCTTGACGCGATCGCGGCCGTATTAGGGAACGCTCCGGCCACACAAGCCACTCAAATGAAAACGCGGGCCGGCAGGCCCTCGATCGCCATCATGCCTTTCGCGAACATCGCGGGCGACCCCCAACAGGAATATTTCGTTGACGGCATGCTTGAGGAGATCGCGACCGCACTCTCCAGGATCCGTACAATCTTTGTGATTGCGGGTGGGTCGAGCCTGTCGCTTAAAGGGAAGGATTTGGACCCGCAGGAAGTCGGTCGAAGGCTGGGCGTCGCCTACTTGCTTGAGGGCAGCGTCCGAAGGGACGCAGGTCGGGTTCGCATTGCGGTCAAACTGATCGACGCGGCCGACGGCGCGCAATTGTGGGCCGAGCGGTTCGAGGACTCGCTCGAAGACGTTTTCGCTCTCCAGGACAGAGTGGCGCTCACGGTTGCCGGCCGGATCGAGCCCAGCGTGCAAGAGGCTGAAATCCGAAAGATGCCGCGGCGGCCGACGGAAAACATGAGCAGTTACGACCTATACCTTCGTGCATGGCCGCTGCATCGTGCTTACACAAAGCCAGCCACTCTGGATGCGCTTGAACTCATCGAGCGCGCTGTGGCACTCGACCCGAATTACGGTCCTGCACTGGCTCTGGGAGCCGTGTGCCACAATATCAGCCAACTCTTCGAGTGGTCGGAGCAGCCGGAGGAGGATCGCCGCAGGGGTATTGAGATGGCCCATCAAGCGCTGGCCGTCGCGAGTGACGACGCCGACGTCCTCGCGAATGCCGCATCAGTCGTCGCCGGTTTGGAACGCGACGTCGACGCTGCGATTACCCTCTGTGACAAGGCAATCGCCTTAAATCCCGGATCACCTATCGTTTGGTTCATGAGCGGGATCATTCATCTCCGCATTGGTCACAACGAACTGGCGATCGAGCATCTTGAGCGGGCAATGCACCTCGATCCAATTGGTCCGGACGTGCCGAACCAGGTCGGCTTGCTGTCATGGGCGCGCTTCCAGCAAGGACGTTTCGCAGACGCTGTCGCGCTCGGGAAGGAGTTCGTCAGGCAAAAACCGCATCCGCGCGGTTACGCCTTCCTGGCCGCAAGCTATGGTCAGCTCGGGCTGCGTGCGGAGGCTCAGGATGCTCTGAAGCGTTACGCGGATCTTGCAACCCGATCGATCGAAAGCTTCGCCGATTATATGATCGTCAATGCCTCGGGCCGCCGCCTCTTTTTGGACGGTATCGCCCTAGCGCGGACCAACTCACCTCCCGGCAACTCATAACAAACTTGTACCCTACGCTCAGGATTGACCCGAGCGCGTTAATGTCCGCTGTCGACGCGAGCGATTAGGGACCAACTCTCGCGGCGCGTGACGCTGCCAAGCTTGTTTGTCTGCCGCGTTCGACCTTTTCCTGCTTTGGGCAGCTGGGTTCACCATTACATGGTGCGGCGGTGTCCTGCCATTAAGCGCCGTTGGATTTTGGTTGTTTGCGGTTTCGGCGCTGATAGTGACCGCTTATTGCGTTCACAAATGGCTGGGGTCGAGGGGAAACGCCGCGGATCTAATGGCAGCTTTCCACCCATTGCAGACATTTCCGGAAGCGTTAGCAAGTTAGCTTTGCGGGAACCCCGGCAGGCGCCACCGAAACGGGGAGGACGAAATGCTTTTGCAGGAAGTCAGTACGCTGGTGCAGATCGGCGCGAATCTCGCGGTGGTGGCGTCAGTACTATTCCTAGCCGTGCAAGCCCGCCTTGGCATCCAGATGTTAAAGGATGCAGCTCAGCGCAATCATATGGACAAAGCGCAAAGCGTAAGCCGGATGATCGCGGAAGATCCGCAGTTGGCGGAGCTCTGGGCGCGTGGCAGCAAGGTTGGCATCGACAAATTGAATGACGCGGAGCGCGTGCAATTCGTAAACTTCATCACTTACGTCCTGCGTATCTGGGAGGAATTATTCCTCCAGCATAAGCGGGGTCTGATCGAGGACGAGATGTGGCAGGCCAATGCGCGCATCGTCCGCGACACCAAGCCCATGCCGGGCGCTCGCGACGCCTGGGCGGTACGGCGACACTTGTTCACAGAAGCATTCCAGCACTTCTTCGAAAGCCTGGACAATAATGAAGCCCGGCCGCTGTATGAAGTTGAGCGGTCGTAATGTGCGCCTTGGATGCCAGCTTTCCGCCCATTCAGGGCATTGGCAGCTAAGGTCCGCTTTCACCCAAGGCGGCCATCCACGCTTCGCGCTTCGGGGACTATTGCGAGCGTTGCTCGCATAGTCGGCCGTCCGTCGTGAACAACCAAGAGGTGTGATACGCTCGTTCTTCGAAAAGGGGGCGGTGTGAGCAACTTCGAATTCGTCTTCTCGCTGCTCGCAATCCTCCTCGGGCTTGCACTCGCCGAGATACTCGGTGGACTGGCGCGCGCCGTCAAACGTCGCCCTGTGCTGAGGGTGGGATGGGCAACCGGTCTACTTGCTACATGGGCGATCTTCGAGATCGTTCTCTTCTGGCGCGTTGCTTGGCGGGCGCGCGATTATTTGCCTGACACGTCGCCCGCCCTCCTCGTCGGCTTTGCCATAACGGCGCTTTATTACTTCGCCGGAGCCCTTCTGTTTCCGGATGACCTCGAGAGACGCCAAACCCTCGACGACTACTTCATGCAAGAGAAGTCGAAGGTGATAGGAGCGCTCTTCGCTGCTGCGGTCATCGCGTACGGCGCAAGGCCCGCAGTGATGGGCGCTGCTTCGTGGAGTTACATGACCTGGTTCGACTTCACCGCGCTCGGTTCGATGTGCATCGCTGCGGTTGCGGCGATCCTCACGAAACGCCGCCGCGCGGCGATTGCGTGCCTTGGCGTGCTGGTCTTGTTCGACGCTCTCGACCCGATCCAATCGATCTTCTGGCCGAACTAAAGGGGCAGCTTTCCACCCATTGCAGGCATTAGTCCTTTGGGCGCTCTCAGGGCTGTCTGGTGCGGAGAAGCATGGATGTATCGTAGCCAAGCTTCCTTGCGTGATCGATTAGCCTGAGGACTTCTGCCTCTGCTGGTGTCGCTTGGCGGTCCAGAATCCACAGATAACGCCCCGTCGGCTCCCCGACGATTGACCAGCTGTAGTCGTCGGCGTGATCCAGTACCCAATAATCGCCGTAGAAGGGGCCGAAAAAGCTGACTTTCAGTTTGGCGTTGGTGTCCCCATCAACCACTTTTGCACGGCCGTGCGCCTCGCTGAAATTACCGTCGGGCTTCCGGCACCGGTTGAGCACATCGATGCTATCATCTGTCCGGCGCGAATAATCTGCGGTGACGGCTTCGCACCCTCTCTGGAAGCTCTGTTCGTAACGGGCAATTTCGTACCAACGTCCAAGATACTTCTGCAGATCGACACTCTTACGGGGCTGCGGAACGGCCCGGTTTCCGACAGGGTGGCGAGAAATGAGGGTCGAGCGCGCTGCCAAGCCAATGGCCAGCGCGAAGCCACCCAGGACCAACAGTTTTGACGTCCGTCTCACCGCTAACCTAACGTTGCCCGAAATTCGTCGTTCCGCCGAGGCGTTCACAAGATCGGGATGCCTGTTTCCCGACCATTGCCGATAATGTGAGCCAAACCTGTCGCTACTCAAACGTCTGCTCGGCGCATTCCTGTCATCTGACCGGTTGCGGCGCTCAACCCAATGCAAACGTTTCTTTCGCAGTCGCCCAAGATGCCGCTCAAACGAAGAAGGCCGGAGCGGATGCCCCGGCCTTCATTCTTTCGCCCTTGAGAACGGTTATCCTCGTTCACCGCGCTGCGCCGGCGGTGGCGGCGGAGGCGGTGGTGGCGGCGGTGCGGGGCAGGTGCTCGTGGCCGGGATCACGCTGCCATCCGGGCAGGTTTGCGTTGCTGGAGCCGGCGGCGGCGGCGGCGGAGGAGGAGGCGGCGGCGGCGGCGCAGCCGGAGCCCCGAAGTTATACTCCAAGCTCAGCATCAGGCTGTGGGAAGCAAAATGATCATCGAATGCGCCCACAACGGCGGCCGTGCGGGTGAACGCCACGTTGGTCGAGCCGGATGCGGTACCGCCCACTGGGGCAACGTTGGGCACGGCGACCGTGCGCGTTGACCCTACGAACGTCGTTCCCGCAGGCGCGAAATCGTGACGTCCCGTCCGGAAGTACCGGTACTTCAGGCCGATATCGATGTTCGAGCTCACCGGAACGCGTGCTTCGGCAAGCAATTGCCAGGCAAAGCCGCTGTGGCTTCCGCCCAACTCCTTGACGTGGGCATAGCCAACACCCCCGCCAACAGAGAAGTTGATACTATCCGCATTACCCAGATCAAGCAGACCATTGAGCATCCCGGAATAGACACTCACGTGATTCCTGAGGTCGAATGCGCTCGCCGTGTTGAGCGGGAAGGTGAACGTGGTGCCCGTGGTACCGGCAGGGTTGAGTGCTGCCCCAACCGCGGCGCCGAACGCAGTATCCTGCGTGAAGTGTTTCAGCTTGGAGCGCTTGTACCCGAGCTCCCCTTCGAGCCGGAACATGCCGAAGTCATAGCCGGCAACGGCGTCGATGTCGTAGCCTTCCTTCCACTTGATCCGTGCACCGCCGCTGACAGCTGCCGGCGGCGTCGCGAGCGCGGCCGGGAGCGCCCCGACCAGGCCAGTGCCTGGCGCAGGCGCCGTGGTCCCGGCTGCCGGCGACTGTGCGCTCTGTGTAAAGGTTGAACTGAAAACCCCGCTTTGATGTTGCGGGATCAGAATACCAAGGTCGATCCCGATATAGCCGGAGTTGTCGCGGGCGGTCGCCGGAGTGGCGGCGACGGCGAACGCAGCCGTCGTTGCGAGCAAGAGTTTGCGCATCGTTAACCCCCTTTTTGCTGACATTGCTGTCAGCGGCGGGAACGTGCGCGCCGGGCGAATGTTGCGGAAAGCCGCCCCAGATCGGTAGAATTCCTGTTAATTGTGTCGCCGACGACACAACGTATTTTAATAATGCTGTATGCTAGTGGCGGGGCTTTGGTGCCCCTCGCTCGGCGCCGACGGTAATGGAGGTCTTCCACCCATTGCTGAGGTGACAGCTTCTGATAGTCTTTCGGTTGGTGTGGGGGGCCGACCATGCGCGTCCATTTGCCCAAGCCGTTGCACGGCTGGCGTCAGTTTGCTGGCGAGGTGGGCATTATCGTTTTGGGCGTGCTCATTGCGTTGGCCGCGGAGCAACTCGTGGCCAGCCTTCATGAGCGTAGCGAGGCGCGTCAGGCTGAGCGGGCGATACGAGGCGAGCTCGAGGTTAACATGGCCCGACTTCGTTCCCGCCACTCGGTTCGTACCTGCGTTCAACGCAGGATCGACGAGCTTCAGGCGCTCATCGATTCAGCAGGCAAGAGCGGCGGCTCAATTGCAACGCCCAAATGGGTTGGACGTCCGCAGTTCTGGACGATGCAGCTGTCGCGCTGGGAGGCAACATCGCAAGCCGGCCGCGCCGCGCTCATTCCAGCCGACGACCTCAACCTCTACGGCAGCATGTATTCCTTCATGGAGCGCATAAACGCCGAAGGGGCTGTGGAGCAGGATGCATGGGCGAAGCTGCGCGGCCTTGAGCATCTCCAGCGCCTGACCCCCGAGACGGCGTTTGAGGTTCAAAGCACCTTGCAGCAGGCCCGATATATCAACTGGCGCATGGAGGTTTGGTTTGCCCAGTTACAGGCAATTTTTGACCGACTACACCTGAATGTCGTGCGGAACGACGTTCCGGCGTCGCGCTCGGCCTGTGTTCCGATGTCGACCCCGCGAAGCCAGGCTATCAGCGAAAGCAACTCCTTCGTGCAGAACGAGCCTTGAACGCCGCCAGGTCGCGGCCTCAAATCAGCTTTCCGTCCAGAACTTCCGCTACGCGAACGTCTTCTTTGGACCCGAAGGTGCCATTAGGCGTAAGCGCTGCCTCTTCAGGAGGCCGAACGAACCAGCTAACGCCGTGACGCGAATGCGCGTTTGAGTCGCTCTGTGCTGTCGGCGCTCAGGTATTTCCAACATGGAGCCTATTCATGCGTCTCGCCTCGTCCCTTGCTATGGCAATTTGCCTATCCCTGGTCGCAATGCCGAGCTCGGGACAGGTCCCTCCCTATCCTTCAACGTTCCGGAACCAGGACCTGGGTGTGAATGGCACAACCATCCATGTCCGCGTCGGGGGGAGTGGCCCCGCCGTCGTGTTACTGCACGGCTATGGTGAAACCGGCGACATGTGGGCGCCGCTCGCTGCAGACCTAGCGCGCGATCACACCGTGGTTGTTCCCGACCTCCGGGGAATGGGCCTGTCGTCAAAGCCTCCGAGCGGCTTCACCAAGATGAACCAAGCCGCCGACGTCGCGGATGTGCTCGATACCTTGAAGATCGAGCGGGCGGACGTCGTTGCGCATGACATTGGCAACATGGTCGCCTTCGCCATGGCTGAAAGATATCCGGCTCGTGTGACGAGGTTGGTCGTTATCGATGCTCCCATTCCCGGTATCGGTCCGTGGGAACAGATTCTGAAGAACCCGCTTCTGTGGCACTTCCGTTTCGGCGGGCCGGATATGGAGCGCCTCGTTCAGGGTCGCGAGCGCATCTATCTCGATCGGTTCTGGAATGATTTCTCGGCTGATCCGAAGCACTTCACGGAAGCGTCGCGCGAACATTACGCAGCGCTTTACGCCCTACCGGGCGCGATGCATTCGGGCTTCGAGCAGTTTCACGCATTTGATCAGGATGCCATCGACAATCGCACCTGGGAGGGCGCGCATGGTAAGCTGACGATGCCAGTCTTGGCGCTGGGAGGTGAGAAAAGCTTCGGCAACCAGATGGCGGACGTGATGCGAGCCGGAGCGACTAATGTTACGGGCGGCGTCGTACCCGGCTCCGGCCATTGGATTATGGAAGAGAATCCCGCCGCTACGATTCAGCTGGTGACCGACTTCATCCGAAGGCGCTGAGCAAGCAACGTCAGTGTACGGTGCTCTGCTTTCCACCCCTTCGTGGCATCGGCGCACGGCGGCTTCCGACCCAGAGCAGACACGAAGGAAGCCGCTAGCCGACGGGAAGCAGATGACCGCCCGAAAACTAGCCGCTGTCCTTCAGATGCTGTTTGATATCGGCAATCAACTTTGCGGCGCGAGTGGCCTGAATCTCGCTATCCCTGCGGACGCGTTCTTGGTGGGCCGCCATACCGATCAACATGCTGGGTAAGCGCGGATGCGAGCGTGCGGCCTGCCAGATCACCCGATCCTCGCTAAGAGATATTGTCGGCTCGGTTCCGCGTACCGCTGCGCGCAGGAGGGGACGTGGCAAGATTCCGGCCGTTTCCGTCCAATAGGCGCTCTGCTGGTCACGAAGCACGCCATCCCACTGGCGGAACTCGTCGAAGGTCGAATAATAATTTGCGATCTCGGACTTGAGCCCGGGGTTACGCAGCAGGCCCAGGTTTCCGGTGCTGACGAGCTCATTATAGGTACCGCGTGACGCGTAGGGGATATAGATGAACCCGGCATAGTGAATGGCAACGGCCATCCGACCCGGAGGCGCTTGATGCTGAGCTTTGCCGTCGAGCCGATCAAGTACCAGCTGGGCCGCCTCATCGTGCACATCCGCCCGTTCTTCAGCCCGTGAGAACGCTTCCAAATCGCCCTGCAGATCGACCAGCAGCTGGCCATAATAGCGTCGCTCCTCCTGGCGGTTCTGCCGGGCCTGGTTCCAATTGGCGACCTCGAGTGCGACAAAGACGCCCATGACGACGATGACGAAGTCGAGCGCCGCCGCGAACCAGTTCTGGGTCTTCGCGTGCTCGACTACGCGTCTGAGCATATGCGTGCCCCTTCGTCTAGCGAAGCTCGATTACATGCTATCCTCTTGCGATTGAAGATGGCGGGAAGCCGTTTGTCCCGCCGCTGAGCCCGATGTCGGCTTTCCACCGCTGGCCTTACGGATCGGAGTGGGCTTCGCCGCGGTCTGACGTGGGGTCGGGGAGCAGGTCCGTACGAAGCGCGCCGACGTGCGCCGGCTGGATGGCATCGGTCACAATCTGTTCGATCTCGTTCAATCGCGCTTCGACGCGCTCCACTTGAGCGCGATACTGTGCGGCGCGTTCTGCCGTCTGCTCGGCAATCAGACGACCCATTTTCTCCTTGTGCTGAAGCCAGCGCCGGAATCCCGCCCAGATGATCGCGAGGAGCGCAATCCCGAAGACGGCCTCCATGAGGAGCGCTTCCTGGAAGGCGACGACGTCGACGATGCCGTGGTCCATATCAATCCCCTCACAGCACGATGCTTGGTGCTTTCATGGAGCATTCTGGAACAACAGACGGGATTAGTTTCGCACATACCTCTCGTGATGCAAAACGCTAATGCAGCGATCCGTATGTCTTCGCATGTGCGCTTTCCGGCAGGAAGCCGACCTATTGGCTGGCACCCGGCAGATATTCTTCCCTGAGGATTGCGAACAGAACGGTGTCGCGCACATGGCCCGTCCAGGTGATGCGATCCGCGCGAAGTACTCCCTCGCGTACGGCCCCCAGTTTCCGCATCGCCGCCTGGCTGCGGCCGTTGCGCCTGTCGACCCTGAACTCGACGCGGCGAATACCGGCATCGAAAGCGCAGCGCAGCATCATGTCCTTGACGCGGCGGTTGAACCCCGTGCCCCGGAACGGCGGGCGATAGTAGGTACCGCCGATCTCGAGCACCTGGCGGTTGGGGTCGATGCCGAGATAGGAGGACATGCCGACGATCGCGTCGCCCTCGAAGAGGACGAAGGTCCGGTTGTTGGGGTTGGAGACGTAGCGCGTGATGCTGTCGTCAAACCCGCCCTCGCCAAAGTTGTTGGCGTAGATTTCCCAGATCTCGCCATCCTCGGCGCACGCGGCCTTAAGCGCCTGGCGATAGTCTTCGGTGAAAGGTTCTGCGCGGCAATGATCACCGGTCATGGGCCCCGAAAGCCGCACCAGGTCGATCATTTACCCTCGAGGTCCTGCGCTACCTTGTCCGACTTTAGCAGGCGATCGATGTACGTGCCTTCATCGAAGCTCTCGTCGGGGATGAACTTCAGCTTGGCTGCATATTTCATCCGGATACTGCGGGCGACTTCGCGTTGCAGAAAAGCCGTGTTCTGACGGAGCGCCTTCAGCACGGCTTCCTCGTCCTGGCCCAGCAGCGGCTTCACGAATACCGTCGCATGGCGCAGGTCGGGGGACATGCGCACCTCGGTGATGCTGACGAGGTGCGACTGAAGCACCTCGTCGTGAACGTCGCCCCGCTGAAGGAGTTCGCTCAAGACGTGCCGCACCTGCTCCCCGACGCGGAGCAGGCGCACCGAACGGCCTTCGGGAGTTTCCTTGCGGCGCACTAGAGCGTCCGCGCGCGTTCCTCGACCTCGAAGACCTCCAGGCTGTCGCCCGGCTTGATGTCGTTCGTGTCGGCGAGGAGCACGCCGCACTCGAGGCCAGCGCGTACTTCGGCGACGTCATCCTTGAAGCGCCGAAGCGAGCTGATCGTCGTTTTGGAGACGATGACGTCCTCGCGCGTGAGACGTGCGTTGAGGCCCTTGCGAATGACGCCTTCGAGGACGAGCAGGCCAGCTGCCTTGTCCTTCTTGCCGGCCGGGAAAACTTCCTTGACCTCGGCACGGCCGACGACGGTTTCGATGATCTCCGGACCAAGTTCGCCCGCCATTGCCGACTTCACCCAGTCGGTCAGATGATAAATGACGTCGTAATAGCGGAACTCGACCTTGTTGCGCTCCGCAACCTCGCGGGCCTTGGCGTTCGGACGGACATTGAAGCCGATGATCGGAGCGCCGCTCGCCGAGGCGAGCGTGACGTCGCTCTCGGTGATTGCGCCGACGCCCGAGTGAAGGACGCGGACCCTGATCTCGTCGGTCGAGAGGCGGGCAAGCGCCTGGACGATCGCTTCGACCGAGCCCTGCACGTCCGCCTTGACGACCAGCGGAAGCTCCTTGGTGGTCGATGCATGCGAGGCGAACATGTTCTCGAGACTGACCGGAGCCGAGGTCGTGCGCTTCTTGTCGAGGACACTCTGGCGATAGGCAGCTACCTCTCGCGCCCGCGGCTCGTTCTCGACGACCGTGAACGGATCGCCGGCCGACGGGACCGCCGAAAGCCCTAGCACCTCGACCGGAACCGAGGGACCTGCTTCCTTCACCTGCCGGCCATGATCATCGATCATCGCGCGGACCTTGCCGCTCGAGGGGCCGGCGACGAACACGTCGCCGACGCGCAGCGTGCCGCGCTCGACGAGGACAGTTGCGAGTGGTCCGCGCCCCTTGTCGAGCTTGGCCTCGATCACCGTGCCCTCTGCCGGGCGGTCGGGATTGGCCTTCAGCTCCAGGATCTCGGCCTGGAGCTGGATTGCGTCGAGCAGCTTGTCGAGGTTCGTCTTCTTGGTCGCCGAGACTTCGACGTCCTGGACTTCGCCGCCCATGTCTTCGACGATGACCTCGTGCTGCAGCAGTTCCTCGCGGACCTTCTGCGGCTTCGCGTCCGGCTTATCGATCTTGTTGATCGCGACGATCATCGGGACGCCAGCCGCCTTGGTGTGGTTGATCGCCTCGATCGTCTGGGGACGAAGGCCGTCATCGGCGGCAACGACGAGGATGACGATGTCGGTGACGTTGGCACCCCGGGCGCGCATCTCGGTGAAGGCCTCGTGGCCCGGCGTGTCGAGGAAGGTGACCTTCGACTTGTCGGGGAGAGTGACCTGGTATGCGCCGATGTGCTGGGTGATCCCGCCGGCCTCGTGGCTGACGACGTCGGCGCCGCGAATTGCGTCGAGCAGCGATGTCTTGCCGTGGTCGACGTGGCCCATGATCGTGACGACCGGAGGCCGGGTCTTCAGCGTCTCTGCAGCATCGACGTCCGCTGAGGTATCGATGTCGATATCGCTCTCGCTGACGCGTTTGATGCGGTGCCCGAACTCGGTCACGAGCAATTCGGCCGTGTCCTGGTCGATCGTCTGGGTGAGCGTGACGGGCATGCCCATCTTGAAGAGCGCCTTGACGAGATCGGCGCCGCGCTCCGCCATTCGGTTGGCGAGGTCCTGGACGGTGATCGCCTCAGGAACGATGACGTCGCGGACCTGCTTTTGCGAGGGGCCCGCCTCCATATGGTGGCGTTTTTCCTTTTCGCGCGCGCGGCGGAGCGCCGCGAGCGAGCGAGCCCTGCTGTCGTCCTCGCCGCTGAGGGCGCGGGTGACGGTGAGCTTGCCGCGGTGGCGCTGCTCGTCGCCCCGGCCGCGGCTCGGACGCGCAGGCTCTGGGCGGCGCGGGGCAGGGGCATGGCCGCCTGGACGGCGAGCCGGGCGCTCCTCTTCCCGCTGCTGTTCGGGTTGCTGTTGGACCTGGGGAGCTGCAACTTCGGCCTCGGGCGGAGCTTCCGCTGCCCGCACTGCCTCTTCCTCGGCACGGCGAGCTTCCTCGACCGCGGCTTCCTCGGCCTTTCGATTTTCCTCGGCACGGCGACGCTCGTCCTCGCTCTGGGCGCTGCGTGCACGTTCATCGCGCCGTCGCGCTTCCTCGAGCGAGGCAAGGCGGGATTCCTCGGCTTCCCGAAGAAGGCGAGCCTGCGTCTCCCTGCGCGTCGCGATATCGTCCTGCGGCGAGGGCTTGCGCGGAGCCGGCGCCGGCGCCGCGGGCTTGGGTGCAGGCTTGGGGGTCTCGGCGACCGGTTCGGGCTTGGGCGCCTCGGCGGGCGGAGCTTCGCCGGGGCGGCCGAGAATCCGGCGCTTCTTGACCTCGACGACAACCGTGTTGGAGCGGCCGTGGCTGAAGCTCTGCTTGACCTTGCCGGTCTCGACCGTGCGCTTGAGGCCCAGCGGCGGCCGGGTGCCAAGCTTCGGTTTTTCGGTCTGGTCTGCCATTCTTTTCCTTCGTTCAGTCTTCTTCAGCCGAGCCGCTCCTCAAGGTGGGTTCTCCACCTTCCGGACCACGGATCGGGCCAGTGAAAGCTCGCCACCGAGCAAGCGCGTGTCGGACACGCGAAGCGGCGGCGGGATCGGTCAGCGCGACATGTACCACATTCTCGCGCCCAAGTGCCATCGACAAGATAGTACGCCCGTCGGGGAATATCACCCCCTGCGGACCGCCCCCTCCGACCCGCCACGCCTGGTCGAGCGAGCGGCGCCCGTCATCCCCTGCATCGGCTGCGTGGATGAGAAGGTGGACCTTCCCCGAACGGGCTGCATTTTCGATGCGCTCGAAGCCGTTGACGAGCTTGCCCGAACGGGCCTCCATGCCCAGCCGGTCGAGCGTCGCCTGGCGAAGCGCGGCCTCGGTCCGCTCGCCAAGATCGGAAGGGATCTTGACCTCGTTCGTCTTGAAGGCCCGCTGGAGCGCGCCCTTAAGCCTTCCCTTGGAATTTGCAGCATCGAGCTCGGCGCGAGTGACGCCGATCCACGCCCCGCGGCCCGGTGCACGGGCGCGGACGTCGGGGGCGACGCTGTCGTCGGGGCCGAGCGCGAGCCGGATCAGCTCGTCCCTTGTTCCCTTGCGCCGGGTGAGGACGCACGTCCGCTCGGGAACGTGCGGCTCACGCTCTGCTAGTGCGAGGCTCTCATTGGGCTTCGTCCGCAACTGCGTCCTCCTGCCCGGAAGCGCCCGCTGCTGCGCTATCCCCCTCTTCGAACCAATGGGCTCTTGCCGCCATGATGATTTCGTTGCCCTGCTCTTCGCTCAGACCATATTCGGCGAGGATTCCGCCCTTGTCCTCGGGCCGGTTGCTCGGCTCGCGCTGGCGGCGCTGCTCGGGACGCTTCTTCTGGACCAGCTCGTCAGTTGCAAGGTCGGCAAGGTCATCGAGGGTCCTGATACCTGCCTTGCCGAGGGTCACCAGCATCTGCTCGGTGAGATGCGGGATGGCAGCAAGATCGTCGCTGACGCCGAGCGCGCGGCGCTCCTCGCGCGATGCCGCCTCGCGGCGGTCGAGCGCCTCGGTCGCGCGGCTCTGGAGTTCGGTCGCGATGTCTTCGTCGAGCCCCTCGATCGAGGCGATTTCATCGACGGGCACGTAGGCGACTTCCTCGAGGCTGGTGAAGCCTTCGGCGACGAGCAGCTGCGACAGGGTCTCGTCGACGTCGAGCTCGTTCTGGAACAGGGACGAGCGCTCGACGAATTCACGCTGCCGCTTCTCGCTCGCATCGGCTTCGGTGAGAATGTCGATCTGCGAGATGGTGAGCTGGCTTGCGAGCCGCACGTTCTGCCCGCGCCGCCCGATCGCAAGGCTGAGCTGGTCGTCGGGGACCACAACCTCGATACGCCCCTCCTCCTCGTCGATGACGACCCGGCTGACGGTTGCCGGCTGGAGCGCATTGACGACGAAGGTCGCCGTGTCCTGGCTCCACGGGATGATGTCGATCTTCTCGCCCTGAAGTTCCTGGACCACGGCCTGGACCCTGCTCCCCTTCATGCCGACGCAGGCGCCGACCGGATCGATCGAGCTATCGTGGCTGATGACGCCGATCTTGGCGCGGCTGCCGGGATCGCGCGCCGCGGCCTTGATCTCGATGATCCCGTCGTAGATCTCGGGCACTTCCTGCGCGAACAGCTTTTTCATGAAATCGGGGTGCGCGCGTGAGAGGAAGATCTGCGGTCCGCGCGCCTCGCGGCGGACCGACATGATGAGCGAGCGGATGCGGTCGCCGACGCGGACCATTTCACGCGGGATCTGCTGGTCGCGGCGGATGACACCCTCGGCCCGGCCGAGGTCGACCACGACATGGCCGAATTCGACGCGCTTGACGACGCCGGTGATGACCTCGCTGACGCGGTCCTTGAACTCCTCGTACTGCCGCTCGCGCTCGGCATCGCGCACCTTCTGGAAGATGACCTGCTTTGCTGCCTGGGCGGCGATCCGGCCAAATTCGATCGGCGGCAGGGGATCAACGATGAAGTCGCCGATTGCCGCTCCCTTCTGGAGCTTCTGTGCACCTTTCTCGTCGATCTGCTTGAAATGATCCTCCGGCTCGGGGACCACCTCGAGGACCCGCCACAGGCGCAGGTCGCCGGTCGTCGGGTCGAGCTTGGCGCGGATGTCGTTCTCGGCGCCGTAGCGGGCCCGCGCAGCGCGCTGGATCGCATCCTCCATCGCCTCGATGACGATGCCCTTGTCGATCAGCTTCTCGCGGGCGACCGCGTCGGCGATCGCAATCAGCTCCGCCTTGTTGGCGCTGACGGCAGCGGGTGCGGTGGCCATGAAAATTATTCCTCTACAGTCTGAATTGTGTCGGCGCCCTCGGTGCTGAGCGGCGCGGTGGCGTTGATGAGCTTGTCGGTCAAGAGCAGCTTGGCCGACGAGATCTCCGAGAACGGCAGGACGTGGCCTGCACCGCTCTTGTCGGTGACTTTCACATTCTGTCCCTCGAGGCCCTGAAGCGTGCCCGAAAATTGCTTGCGGCCGTTTCGCGGTTCACGAAGGCCGATGCGCGCTTCATGGCCGGACCAGTCGGCGAAGTCCTTGAGCCGGGTGAGCGGACGATCGATGCCAGGAGAGCTGACCTCGAGCCGGTAGCTGCCCTCGATCGGGTCCTCGCGGTCGAGCCAGTCCGACAGGCGCCGCGAAAGAGATTCGCAGTCGGCAAGGTCGAGCTGCCTCGTATCGGGTCGCTCGGCCATCACCTGGAGGGTCGGGTCCGACGTCCCGCCGATCATCGCCACGCGCACGAGGTCGAAGCCGAGGCTCTTCACCTCGGGCTCGATCAATGTGGCGAGACCCGAAAGGTCGGTCACTTGCACTCCACTAAAGCTCAAACGTCTCTCGGACCGGAGCCGAGGGGCCCCAGCCTCAGGCATCTCACGATGTCGAGGAGAGAGCAGCGATATAGTCGGAGCGGCATGGACTCGCAAGGCGAAGATCAGTGGCCTAGGTTCGCCCTCGTGATTGCTGCGGCCATGATCCTTGCGGCGGCCGGCATCGACCCGCTCGCCGGCACCTTCGAGGGGACTTCAGTCTGCCAGGTGAAGGCCTCTCCATGCCGCGACGAACATGTGCTCTATCGCTTCACGCCAACAAAGAGTCGCAGGTACAGGATCGACGCCTTCAAGCTCGTTGCCGGCAAACAAATCTTCATGGGCCCCATCGACGCACGGTTCGATGCCGCAACGCGCCGGATTCATGGATTGCTGATGAGTGGCGGGCAATCACGGGGAACAGTGGATCTGAAGCTGACGGGAAACCATCTCACCGGCGACATCGAGCTCCCCGACGCAACGCTTTACCGGCTGATCGAGGCCGACAGGCACTAAGCGCAACCCCTCGGGCTAGCCCGCGGATCGATGTCGTTTTTGAACTTCCTGACCTTCTTATCCAAGGCGAGCACCGCCGAGCGCCCGGTTTTCCTCGCGGATGCGGACGGCAAGAAGGCCTGCGTTCAGCAGGCTGAAGACGAATGCGATTTGCCAGAGCCCGAAGACGAGGGGGAGGACGGCGATCTCCGCCACGACCACGGCATAATTTGGGTGGTCGATGAACCTGTAGGGTCCGCGCTGAACAAGGGGCGCGCCGGGCAATATGATGATGCGGGTGGTCCAGCGCCGCCCGAGCGAGGTCAGCACCCACACTCGCCCGACCTCAAGAAGTGCGAACACGGCAAGCCAGAAGCCGTCGACGGGGCGAGGCGGCGCGAGCCACCAGAGCGTTCCGAGCCAGGCCGCATGAAGCGCCACGATCAGCGGGTAATGCCCGCTTGCGTGCTCGCGCGCGCCCTGCGCGAGGAGCCGCTTAGTGTTGCTCTTGGCGAGCGCGAGCTCGGCCAGGCGCTCGGCCGTCACCAGCACGAGAATGACGAGATTGAGGATCACGGGGCTTGGAGGAGCAATCCGGCGCAGGTGAAGCCCGGGCCAAAGGCGGTCATCATCACCTTGTCTGGAAGTCCCTGCTGGAGGAGACGCTCGAGGACGAACATCACGGTCGGCGCGCTCATATTGCCATAGTCGCGCAGCACTTCGCGTTCGAGGTTGAGTTCACCTTGGTTGAGGTGAAGGGCTCCTTCGATGGCATCGATCACCTTGACGCCGCCAGGATGGCAACAGAAGCGGTCGATCTCGCCAACCGAGAGCCCAAGCTTGCCGCACATCTCGTCGACCGCGTCCGAAAGCTCGGCCTCGACGAACGGAGGGATTGCACGATCGAACACCACCGCAAGGCCGGGATCCTCGACGTCCCATCCCATGATGCGCAGCGTGTCCGGCCAGAGCTTCTCGGCGGAGCCCGTGATCCGCGCGAGGCTGTGAAGGCCGCTGGTCACGACCGCGGCCGCAGCACCGTCGCCGAACAGGGCGGTTGCGACCACGGCGGCGGGATCGTCGCTGTCGAGCCGGATCGAAATGGAGCAGGTCTCGACAGTGACGAACAGCCACAGGCTCCCCGGGTCGGCAAGTGCGAGCCTTGAAGCGAGCGACAAGCCGTTGACGCCGCCCGCGCACCCAAGGCCAAAAACCGGAACTCGGCGCACGTCCTCGCGGAAACCGACCCGGCGTGAACAGCGCGCCTCGAGGCTAGGCGTTGCAATGCCCGTGGTCGATACGGTGACCACGCCGTCGATGTCTCGGGGCGTGAGGCCCGCTTTTTCGATCGCCGCGGTGGCAGCATCGACGAACAGCTGCTCGGCAGCTTCCAGATAGACCGCGTTGCGGTCACGCCAGCCATGGGGCGACGTATACCAGTCGTGCGGAGCAACAATGTGGCGCCTTGCAATTCCGGCATTGTCGAACACGCCCGAAAGGCGATCGAACAAGGCCTTCTTACCGCCGAAGGCCTCGCGAGCCCTCGCCTTGGCATCGGACTGCTCGATGACATGGGGAGGAACTGCGGTCGCGAGCGATAGCAAGCTGGTGATTGGTGCCGTCATGGAGGGTTGGTGCGTTTGGGGCTTTTGAGGGTTCACCACCACACAACGGAGCAACCGGCGTGAAGATGCGTCCGGGCCGATACGGCCTTTGCCTCGTCCTTGCCGCTTGCGGTTCGTCCGCGAACCCGGCTGCCCAGTCGGGGAGTGCCAATCCTCAGGTAACGCCTTCTGGTCCGCGGTTCGCTGTCCAGGAGATCACGACGTTCAATTTTCCCTGGGCGATGGATTTCCTTCCCGGCTCGCGGCTTGCCATCGTCACCGAGAAGCCGGGAAGGATCTGGCTGGTCGACCTTGATACCGGCGCAAAGCAAAAGGTCCTGGGCGGACCGCGGGTGGTGGTCTCGGACCAGGGAGGCCTGCTCGGCGTGAAATTGGCGCCTTCCTTCGCCAGCGACGGCGGGGTCTATCTCACCTATTCGGAGCCCTCGCCCAACGGCGGCAGCGGCCTTGCGCTTGCCCGTGCAAGGCTCGTTCGCGACAGGGGCGGTCCCCGGCTCGATGGAATGAAGCTCATCTGGCACGATCCCGCTGGCGGTGATGGAGGCCAGTTCGGGGCAATCATTGTCTTCGCTCCCGACGGCAAGACGATGTTTTTGAGCAGCGGAGAGCGCCAGCGCTTCACTCCGGCGCAGGACCCGAGCCAGCCGTTGGGAAAAGTCCTTCGGCTGACGCTTGATGGCAAACCTGCCCCCGGGAACCCCATGGCGGGCCGCACCGGCGCTCCCGGCGTCACTATCACCGATCCTCCGCACGACACCCAGGCGGCAAGAAGCGCTCCTGGCCGGAACTTCCGCTGGCCCGGTCCCAATCTTACCCCCGCCGAGACATGGAGCACGGGGCATCGCAACCCTTACGGACTGGCTTTCGATGCGCAGCAGCGCCTCTGGGAGACCGAAATGGGACCGCGGGGCGGGGATGAGCTGAACCTCATTCTTCCGGGCAGAAACTATGGCTGGCCGCTCGTCTCCGAGGGGAAGAATTACGACGGCGTGCCGATCCCGCCGCACTCGAGCCGTCCGGAGATCGAGGCACCCAAGCTTTTCTGGGTGCCCTCGATCTCTCCGACCAGCCTCATGATCTACGATGGCAAGCTGTTTCCCGAATGGAAGGGCAATGGCTTCATCGGCGCCTTGTCCGGGAAGGCACTGATCCGGGTGACCTTGAACGGCGAACACGCGGAGAAGGCCGACCGCTGGGACATGGGGCATCGCATCCGCTGGGTCGGGGAGGGGCCTGACGGAGCGATCTACCTCCTCGAGGACGAGGACGGCGCGCGGCTACTTCGCCTGGCGCCCGCTCAGGCGCGCCGGTAACGCAGGTAATAGGGCCGCCGGCCCTCGCGGCGGGACTTGGCCCCGTAGCGGGTTTCGATCCAGCTGCCGGAGGGCTCGAGAAAATCCCTTGGTTTCTCGGCAAGCCACTCGAACACGTCCGAGTGGCGCTGCATGATCATCAGCGCCCATGCAAGATAGGTCGGATCGTCGGTGGCGAGGCGGAATTCGCCGCCGGTCCTGAGCTTGGAGGCGAACAGGCCGACGGGACCATCGTTCACCATCCTGCGCTTGGCGTGCCGTGCCTTGGGCCACGGATCGGGATGAAGGAGGTAGAGGAAGCTTAGGCTTCCGTCAGGGACCCGCTGAAGGACCTCGAGCGCATCGCCGCGCCATAAGCGGACGTTGGCGAGGTGCTTGTCGCGGATATGGCCGAGCGCAGTCGCTATCCCGTTGAGGAACGGCTCTGCGCCGATGAAGCCGTGGGCGGGCAGCAGGTCGGCACGGTCCGCGAGATGTTCGCCTGAGCCAAAGCCGATTTCGAAATGCAAGGGACGGTCATCGCCGAAAAGCTTCCTGGCGCTGATCTCGCCTTCTGCAGGAATTTCCAGCGCAGGAAGCAGCCTCTCGACCAGTTCCTGCTGTCCCTTGCGCAATTTGTGACCGCTGGAGCGGCCGTAGAGGCGGTTGAGCGTCAGCGGATCGCCCGACTTGAAGGCCGTCATGCCAGATCGCCTAGTCGCTTGGAGGCGGCGTCTTCAAGAGAAGCTCGCGCCTGGTGAAACGGTAGCGCGCAAATCGCGCGCCGGCCATCATCCTGTCCAGGCTTCGACGTCCTCATCCTGCTCTGAACCGGCTGGGAGGGCTTCGTACTTTGTCACTGCACCGGCGTTCAGGACGAGGCCTGCACGAGATCAGGCGGCAAGAGCTGCCTTCAGGTCCTCCACCAGGTCGACGCGTTCCCAGGGAAAGAACTCGCCTTCCGCCTTGCGGCCGAAGTGGCCGTAAGCGGAGGTTGCCTGATAAATCGGCTTGTTGAGCCCCAGATGTGTGCGGATCCCGCGAGGGGTCAGCCGGCCAAGCTTGCCGATGCGTCCGATGGCCGCCTCGATGGCATCGTCGCCGACGATGCCGGTCCCGTGCGTGTCGACGTATAGCGACAGCGGCTCGGAGACTCCGATCGCGTAAGCGAGCTGGATCGTGCAGCGCTTCGCAAGGCCGGCTGCGACGATGTTCTTGGCAAGGTAGCGCGCAGCATAAGCGGCCGAACGGTCGACCTTGGTCGGGTCCTTGCCCGAGAATGCTCCGCCGCCGTGCGGAGCGGCGCCGCCATAGGTATCGACGATGATCTTTCGGCCCGTGACCCCGGCGTCGCCGTCGGGACCACCGATCTCGAAGCTGCCGGTCGGGTTGATGTGGTAGACGGTCTCGTTGCCGAGCAGCTGCTGCGGCATGACGCGGGCGACCACCTTCTTCACATAAGCGTGGAGCTCGGCCTGCTTTTCGCCCTTGTCGTAGCCGGGCTTGTGCTGGGTCGAGACGACGATCGCGGTTGCCTTGGCGGGCTTGCCGTCCTCGAAGCGAAGCGTGACCTGGCTCTTGGCGTCAGGCTCGAGGAAGGGGGCTGCACCCGAGTGACGGTCCTTTGCCATCTCCATCAGGATCTTGTGGCTGTAATCGAGCGTCGCCGGCATGAGGTCCGGGGTCTCGTCGCAGGCAAAGCCGAACATGATGCCCTGGTCGCCGGCGCCCTCGTCCTTGTTCTCGCCGGCATCGACGCCCTGCGCGATGTGCGCCGACTGCGGGTGGAGGTGGTTTGCAAAGTCGAACCGGTCCCAGTGGAATCCCTGCTGCTCATAGCCGATTCGCTGGACGACGCCGCGCACCGCCTGCTCGATCTCCTCGCGGATGCCAGGCGCCCAATTGCCGTCCTGGTCCATGATGCCCTGGCCGCGGATTTCGCCGGCGAGGACGACGCGGTTGGTCGTCGTCATGGTTTCGCAAGCGACGCGCGCTTCCGGATCCTTCGACAGGAAGAGGTCGACGATCGCATCGGAAATCTGGTCCGCGACCTTGTCGGGATGGCCTTCGGATACGGATTCGGAAGTGAACAGGTAGGAGCTGCGCATGAGATAAGGAGGTCCCCGGATCTAATGATATAAGGAAAGCTTTATATGTGCTTCCTAGCGGCGGCGACGCCCCAGCACAATGGCGCCGATGATGAGGAGGAATCCCAGGACCAGCGGGATGACGTTGCCCAGGCGAGCGAACAGCGGCGGGGAGTTGGCGGCGGGTGGAAGCACGGCGTCGATGATGCCCGCCTGGCGCCAGGGAAGCGATTTGACGATGTTGCCGCGCCCGTCGATCACGGCGCTGATGCCGGTCGGAGTGGCCCGGAGAACCGGCAGGCCCTCCTCGGCAGCGCGCAGGCGCGCCTGGGCGAGGTGCTGCGGAGGTCCCCACCGCCCGAACCATGCATCGTTCGAAGGGTTGAAAATGAACGAGGGCCGGTGCTTCTCGTCGACGACCGCCCCCGAGAAGATGATCTCGTAGCAGAGGGTGAACCCGACTTTCCCCCAGTCACCCCCAAGATCGATGGTGCGGGGCCCTGGTCCCGGAGTGAAATCGAGATCGCCTGGAGCAAGGCGCGAGAGGCCGATCGCCGACAGGACCGGCCGCATGGGCAGATATTCGCCGTAGGGAACGAGGTGGGCCTTGTCGTAGCGTCCCAACACCCTGCCGCCCCTCGCGAGCACAAAGACGCTGTTGGCAGCGCCGTCGACATGGACGCCGTCCTTTGAAGTGACTGCGATGCCGCCGGTCAGGAGGCGGTCTTCGGGGCCGAGCAATGAGGCAGCCCGCGTCCGCTCGAACACTGCAAAGGCCTGGTGTTCGTCCCTTCTTGCGTCATCGAGCGGATCGGTGACGGCGGCTTCCGGCCAGAGCAGGAGGCGGGGTTCGTTCGTGGGCGGACCCGACAGCTGCGCGAGGCGCCTTGCCGCTTCTTCGTCAAAGCCGGGCCGCCACTTGTCCTCCTGGCCGATATTCGGCTGGACGATGCGAAGGTTGAGCACCGCGAGTGGATCCGGCGGAACGCTCGAGGAAGGCAGCACCCAAAGGAGTGCAGTCGCGCCAACGATGACCACCAGCGGCAGCCACTTGCGGTAATATTCGAGCCAGACCGCGCCGCCCAAAAGTACGACGAGGCCCGACAGACCGTAGGTGCCGATGAGCGGGGTGACCTTGATGAGCGGCGTCGAGGCGAGCGCAGCAGCGGCCGGGTTCCATGGGAAACCCGTGAACATCGTTCCCCGAAGCCACTCGCAGATCGCCCAGGAGCCTCCGAGGACCATGACCAGGACGACCCGGTCTTCCCTGCCGAAACGCCAGGCGAGGCCGCTTGCAAGCGCAGGGTAGAGAGCAAGGTAGAGCGACAATAAGAGGACGGCGATCCATCCGAGCCACGCGGGCATATTCGACTGGAAGGTGAAGGCGGTTGCGATCCAGTTGAGGCCAATCACGAACTGGCCAAGGCCGAAGCCCCAGCCGGTGAGCATTCCCCGCCACAGGCTTCTTGAACGGCAGATAAGCTCGCACAGCAGTGCGAATGCCACGGGCAGCAGCGGCCACAGGCCCGTCGGCTCGAACGCGAATGCCGAGGCGGCGCCGATCAGGAACGCGTAGAGGAAATAGAGCATCGGCTGCGAGGGCTAGCCGGTACGCGCGGTTAACGAAAGCCTCGACAGAAGCACGCATCCCGAGCAGGTTCAGCGCGATGAACCTGTCGCCATTCCATCTTGCATTTCCGGTCGATGATCTCGCCGCGGCACGGCGCTTCTACGGCGATCTTCTGGGATGTCCGGAAGGCCGCAGTGCCGCCAAATGGGTCGACTTCGACCTGTTCGGCCATCAGATCGTTGCCCATCTTGCGCCAAGCGAGGTCCGGCGCCGGTCGACCAACGAGGTCGACGGCGAGAACGTGCCGGTGCCGCACTTCGGCGTGGTACTCGAGATGAACGATTGGAGGAGGCTTGCACGGCGGCTAGAAAGCGCGGGGATCGACTTCGTCATTGCGCCCACCGTCCGGTTCGAGGGTCAGCCAGGGGAACAGGCGACCATGTTTTTCCTCGACCCCGCCGGCAATGCGCTGGAATTCAAGGCGATGGCGGACGCTGCCAGCCTCTTTGCCAAGAACTAGCCGCGGGAGGAGGGTTGCTCCGGAGCGTGAAGGCGAACCCGGATAATCCGGCGCGGATCTGAATCCATCGCCTCGAGCTTCCAGCCGGAGGGATGGGTCACGCACTCACCCTTTTGCGGGATGTGGCCCGCGAGGAGGAAGACGAGCCCGCCAAGCGTATCGACTTCGTCTTCCTTGGATGACAATCGGGGATCGACGGCCTGGGCGAGTTCCTCGAGCTCGAGCCTTGCGTCGGCTTCCCACAGGCCATCGTCGAGCATGGTCAGCATGCCGGCCTCGGCCTCGTCGTGCTCGTCTTCGATCTCGCCCACGATTTCCTCGACCACGTCCTCGATGGTGACGAGGCCTTCGGTGCCGCCGAATTCGTCAACGACGATTGCAAGGTGAATTCGCTGGCTTCGCATCCGCGCGAGCAGTTCGATGACGCCCATCGATTCGGGCACGAACAGCGGCTCGCGCATGAGCGAGCTTAGCGAACGGTCCAGCGAGGGGTTCACGCTCGCCATGAAGATGTCCTTGACGTGGACCATTCCGATCACTGAATCGAGGCTGTCGCCATAGACGGGGAGGCGGCTGTGGCCCGCATCGGCGAAGGCCCGAATGAGGTCATCGAAGCTGATATCCGAGGGAACGGCCATGATGTCGCCGCGGGTCACGCAGATGTCGCCTGCCGTCTGCTCCCCGAAATGAAGAAGGTTCCGGAGCATCTGCCGCTCGGCAGGCGAGAGGTCGCCGGCGATCGGCTTTGAACCCTGGCTTTCCTCCGCTTCGTCGATTGCGTCTTCGATCTCTTCGCGCAGGGTCGGTTCGGAATCCTCGCCGAAGATGAGGTGGCGCATTCCGCGCCACAGCCGCGAGCCGCCTTCGTCTTGCCGCGTTGCCATCAGGCCGTGACCTCGTAGGGATTGGCAATCCCCAACCGCTCGAGCGCCCGGATCTCCAGCGCCTCCATTTCCAGGGCCTGGCGGTCGTCCTGATGATCATAGCCAAGGAGGTGCAGCGTGCCGTGGACGAGGAGATGCATTGCATGGTCTTCGACGGTCAGTTTCTTGTCGGCAGCCTCGAGCGCGCAGACGCCGCGGGCGAGCACGATGTCGCCGAGCAACATTTCCGGTCCTGCAACTGTTGCATCCGCCAAATCATCGGGATCCATCATCGGAAAGGAAAGAACGTTGGTCGGCCTGTCCTTTTCGCGCCATTGAGAATTGAGCCGGCGCACCTGGTCATCGCCGGTGAGGAGCACCGAGACCTCTACCGGGCGCTGCCATTTCGCGATCTGTGGGAAAGCACTTTCGGCAACCGCCGCCTCGATGGCATTGCGGACGAGCGGCTCCCACGAGCGGCTACTGTCCCATTCCTCGTCGGCCTCAAGAGCGATCTCAAGCATCATGCCCCAATGCCCCTCATGGCATCGGGTCCTTCATAGGCATCGACGATCCGCCCGACGAGCGGGTGGCGAACGACGTCCGCGGCGGTGAAGCGGACCACGGCGATGCCCTTGACGCGCTCGAGGCGCCCAACGGCGTCGGCAAGCCCGGACTTGGTTGGGTCGGGAAGGTCGACCTGGTGTGGATCTCCGCAAATCACCATCCGGCTGCGCATGCCGAAGCGGGTGAGGAACATCTTCATCTGGAGCGGCGTGGTATTCTGAGCTTCGTCGAGGATGATGAAGGCGTCGTTGAGGGTCCGGCCGCGCATGAAGGCGAGGGGCGCGATCTCGATCTCGCCCGAGGCGATCCGGCGCTCGACCTGCTCGGTCGGAAGCATGTCGTAGAGCGCGTCATAGAGCGGGCGGAGATAGGGATCGACCTTCTCCTTCATGTCGCCCGGAAGAAAACCGAGGCGCTCGCCGGCTTCGACGGCGGGACGTGAAAGAATGAGCCGGTCGACGCTTCCAGTGATCAGCTGCGAGACCGCCTGCGCCACTGCAAGATAGGTCTTGCCCGTTCCCGCGGGCCCAAGCGCGAAGATCATGTCATCGCGCGCGAGTGCCTCCATATAGGCCGTCTGCACCGTCGAACGCGGAACTATCGTCTTCTTGCGGGTCCGGATCATCACCCGCGGGGGACTTGCGACCTCCTCGGAGATGATCCCGTCGAGGTTCGGCTGCGCGGCCATCCCGAGGACGGCCTCGACGGCCTCGGCATCAACGTCGTGTCCCTGGTCGAGCCGGTTATAGAGCCCCACGAGCACTTCCCGGGCGCGGGCTGCAGCGTCGGCCTCTCCCTCGATCTGCACCCGGTTGCCGCGCGCCGCGATGTGGACTCCGAGCCTGTTCTCAATGGTGATGAGGTGGCGGTCATAGTCGCCAAACAGCGGTCCCAGCAGATAGGGCTGCTCGAATTCCAGCTCGAGCCGGGCTCGGTCCGGAACGGCGGCAAGGTCGCGGCGGGACATCAGGCTGCGGCCTTGCGGCGCTCGGCACCCGTCATGCTGTTGGGCCCGGCGCCCACGAGCGTGACCTCAAGCAGTTCCCCGGCCTGCGCCTCCGTCTCGACATGGACCGACTGGAGCCAGGGCGAGCGCCCGATCATCTGGCTAGGGAGCCTGCCGTTTCGCTCGATCAGCACGGCCGTATCACAGCCGATCTTCGAACGATTGAATGCCAGCTGGTGCTGGGTGATCCTCGCCTGAAGGCGCTGAAGCCTGTCGTCCATGATGTCGCGCGGGATCTGATCCTCCATCTGTGCGGCGGGAGTACCCGGCCGGGAGCTGTATTTGAAAGAATAGGCCGAGGCGTAACGCACGGCATCGACGATCTGAAGCGTCGCTTCAAAATCCTCTTCGGTCTCGCCGGGGAAGCCGACGATGAAATCGCCTGAAAGGGCGATATCGGGCCGGGCCGCGCGCATCTTCTCGATAATGGCGAGATAGGTTTCGGCCGTATGGCTGCGGTTCATCGCCTTGAGGATCCGGCTGCTGCCCGACTGCACCGGGAGGTGGAGATACGGCATTAACTTGGAGACCTCGCCATGAACGGCGATGAGATCGTCGGTCATGTCGGCAGGGTGGCTGGTGGTGTAGCGGATGCGCTCCAAACCATCGATCCCAGCGAGCCTGCGGATGAGTTGGGCAAGCCCTCGTCCGTCATGGTTCCAGGCATTGACGTTCTGGCCGAGCAAGGTGATTTCGCGCGCTCCCGCCTCGACCAGCGCATAAGCTTCGCTGACGACGTCGTCCCATGGCCGGGAGATCTCCGCGCCCCTCGTATAAGGGACGACGCAATAGGTGCAGAACTTGTCGCACCCTTCCTGGACGGTGAGGAAGGCGGCAGGTGCTGCGCGCCGGCGTGGCGGCAAGGCGTCGAACTTGCTCGCAAGCGGCATGTCGACGTCGACCGGGCGTCCGCCCCGCGAAGCTTCTGCAATCATTTCCGGGAGGCGATGATAGGCCTGCGGCCCGACCACGATATCGATCAGCCGCGAGCGCTGCTTTGCTTCCGCCCCTTCCGCCTGCGCGACGCAGCCTGCAAGGGCGACAAGGGGCTTTGAGCCATCCTCGCGCCGCAGGCGTCCGACATCGGAATAGGCCTTTTCCGCAGCTTTCTCGCGAATGTGGCACGTGTTGAGGACGACGAGGTCCGCATCGGCCCCGTCGGCCACCGGCGACATTCCCTGCTCGCCGAGCAATTCAGCCATCCGCTCGCCGTCATAGGCATTCATCTGGCAGCCGAAGCTTTTGATTCTGAAAGTCTTGGGAGTCATTACTCATCGCCTATAGGCGAGTGGTGGTGCGAGGTTAAGCCAAGCCTTTGCGCAATGACCTCCCGGGCCTCGAGCGCGAGCTTCTTGCGACCGCCGGCTGCGTCGAGCGGGCGAAGGACGTTGACGCTTACCGGCAGTGTCCCGGCACGTCCGAGGAGGCGCAGGACATTGTCCCTGCCGCTTTCTTTCCACCAGCCAATCTCGCCCGCCGCCTTCCCGTAATCGATCGCGATGGGCCTCACCCTGATCTTGCCTGGAGCGGTATTGGCAGCTTCCAGCAGCGTGGAGCGAAAGGGGAGGAGATGGTCTCCGGGCCCGGTGGTCCCCTCGGGGAACAGAGCCACCGGTTTTCCAGTGTCGAGCGCCTCGGAGATTGCTGCTGCCTGGTCCTTGGCACCTTTCCTGTGGGCGCGTTTCACGTAGACGGTGGCGTTCTGGTCGGCGAGCCAGTGGATAAGCGGGTGTCCGAGCTCGTCCTTGGATACGAATGCGCAGCCGGTCGAGCCGCCAAGGACGAGGATATCGAGCCAGGTGACGTGGTTGGAGATGAGAAGCGTGTGCTTTCCGATGCGCGCGCCGGTGACCTTCACTCGGGCACCGACGATCCAGGCGGCCGCCGCGAGGAAGCGGCGGGGAAAGTCCGAACGGCCAAGAAGCGCCCTCGTGAGGACGTGGACGGGACCCAATATTGCAAGGAGGAAGACGAGGCCGAAGATGCGCAGCAGCGCACGACCGTTCATCCGAACGGGGCGATGATCAGCGATCGCGGTCGAGGGAGACGCCGTAAAGCTCCATCCGGTGATCGACGAGACGGAAGCCGAGCTTTTGCGCGATTCTCTTCTGGAGGGCCTCGAGCTCCTCGTCGACGAATTCGATCACGTTTCCGGTTTCGACGTCGATCAGGTGATCGTGATGGGATTCCGAGGCTGCCTCGTAGCGCGAGCGGCCATCGCCGAACTCGTGGCGCTCGAGGATCCCGGCCTCCTCGAACAGCCGGACGGTACGGTAGACGGTCGCAATCGAGATGTTGGGGTCGATTGCGGCTGCCCGCGAGTGGAGGGTCTCGACGTCGGGGTGGTCTTCGCTGTCACCGAGCACGCGGGCGATGACCTTGCGCTGCTCGGTGATGCGGAGCCCCTTGTCGGCGCACAGGGCCTCGATGTCGATCGTCCGCGTCATGCGGCCAAGTTAGGTATGCCAGCCGCCAACGTCCAGCGAACGATTACTTGCCGCCTCTCGTCCGCCGGCGCTTGGTCCCAAGTCCAATAGACTTGGCAAGCGTACGGCGCTGCTCCGCGTAATTGGGCGCCACCATCGGATAGTCGGCGGAAAGTCCCCACTTCTGCCGATACTGGTCGGGAGTCATGTTGTAGTGGGTCATGAGATGCCGCTTGAGCATCTTGAGCTTTTTCCCGTCCTCGAGGCAGACGATATAATCGGGCTTCACCGACGAGCGGATCGAGACTTTGGGCTCCGGCTTGGGTTCCGGGGCCGTGGCACTCCCGGAAATTCCGGACAGCGCTGCGTGCACGTTCTGAATTAGGTTCGGCAAGTCATTCACGGCGACGCTGTTATTGCTTACGTGCGCGGCAACGATGTCGGCTGTCAAGGTAAGCAGCGTATCTTCCGAGTTTGGTATTTCGGCCATTTGTACTTCCTAATAATCGAGCAGAGGCCGTGCAGCGACTACTGCACAACATCGATGACTACGCCTGCTTCTGGGGAGGTGCAACTGCGCAACAAGTTTTGCGAAGGTTAAAAAAACTTAACTAAAATTGATGAGCAAGCGTAATCGCGTCAAAGCGCTTGCCGTTTGGCGCATGGTAATAGTTGCGACGGCGGCCAACGGGCGAAAACCCTGCACTATGATACATTCCAACCGCAGGATTGCCGTCGCGGACTTCGAGGTGGACCCGCGCTATTCCATCGTTTCGCGCCCGTTTAAGGAATTCATCAAGTAGGCGCCCGCCAACTCCGCGACGATGATGGGTCGGCAGAACGGCGAGCAGAAGGAGCTCGGCTTCGTCCGCCACCGCGCGAACCAGCGAGAAACCGACGGGCGTGTCGGTGTGGGGCTCTCGCGCAAGCATTAGCGAGACGCCTGCCATCGGCAGGATCCCGGCGAGCTGCGAGCGTGTCCAGGCCTCCCCGAAGCGGCGACCGAACGCCGAATCCATGATCTCCATGACTGCATCGAGGTCCTCGAACGTCCCCGAGCCGATACGCACCTGCTGCTCCACCGTCGCCACTAGGCGGCCTCCTGAACGCGGGCGTCGGGCGCCCGGGCGTAGACCGGCTTTGGCGGCAGGTTCCGCATGGATATTGGAAGACGAAGCGCGTTGGCCGCCGAGGGAAAGACTTCTCTCGCTTCGCCCGACCCTCTTGCCTCGATGATCATTCTTGCTCCCGAGCCGACCACGAGGCCTGCCCGGGTCGTGCGGGCGGCCTCGGCGGGAACCTGGCAGCGAAGCTCTGACGTGGACAGAAAGGTCGCAGCGTCGAACTCCTGGACGAAGAGTTCGCCGTGACCGCCGATCACTGCAGCGGCGATCTCGCCCTCGGATTGCGCGCCGGCTGCGAGCAGGGCGAGCGAGGACATGCCCCGGAGCTGCGCGCCCCAGCCGATCGCGAGCCCATGAGCAGCAGCGATGGCGACCCGAATGCCGGTGAAGCTTCCAGGACCAACGCCAACCAGGATCTCCTGGCAGCGACGCCCATCGAGCAGGCCGGCGATCATCGGGACCAGCCGCTCCGCGTGGCCCCGGCCGATAAGCTCGTTGGCCTGCCCGACGCATGCGCCGGACTCATCGAAGAGGGCGGCGGTGCAGGCGGCGCTCGACGTGTCGAAAGCCAGGAGCATGGGACGGATAGTGGTCATATGCGGCCCAACGCCGCAAGTCCCGGAAAGTTAGACCGCTTCGACGGCTTCAACTTCAGGGACGTAGTGCCGGATGAGGCTCTCGATTCCACGCTTCAGCGTGACCGTCGACGACGGGCAGCCTGAGCAGGCTCCGTGCATCGAGAGATAGAGGTGGCCGTCGCGGTAGCCCTTGTAGACGATATCCCCGCCGTCCTGGGCGACTGCAGGGCGCACGCGCGTTTCGATCAGCTCCTTGATCTGGTCAATGATGTCGGCGTCGGCAGGATCCTCCTCGAAGTCACTCTCCGAGACGACGTGGATGCCTGCTGCAGTCCCCGGAACGAAAAGGCCCGTGCCGCTGACGAAATGGTCGAGCAGCGTCTCCAGCACCAGGGGCTCGAGGTCGGTCCACGATACGCCGGGCGCCGCCGTCACCGAGACGAAATCGCGGCCGTAGAACACGCCCTCGACCATTCCGCTGTCGAACAGGGCCTTTGCCAGCGGCGAGATTTCCGCGCTTTTCGGATCGACGAAATCGCGGGTGCCCGACTCCATGACGACCTGCCCCGGGAGGAACTTGCGAGTGACAGGATTGGGCGTTTGCTCGGTACGGATCAGCATCGCTTCGATGTGGCCATCGGACCGGCTTCAATCAAGGAAGAAAGCGTCCGCCTAATGCTCCATCTTCGAGCGGTATTTGTCGTGGCAGGCCTTGCAGGCTTGGCCAAGCGGACCAAGCTTGGCCTTGATAGCGGCGATGTCATTGCCGTTTGCAGCTTCCTGAAATGCCTTTGCCGCCGCCTGGAAGTTCGCAAGTTTGGCGCTGAAGTCCTGCGGGTTCTGCCAGATCTCGGGCCTTGCCCCGGTCTTGCCGACATCGGGTCCGGTGCCCGAGTGAAACCAGCCGGACGCCTTTTGAGACAGATCGGTGATCCTTGCGGCACTGGAACGGACAAGTCCAAGGTCGGGCGAACCGCTCTGGAGCTGGTCGTGGATGGCCTTGCTCGCTTTCCCGATGGATTCCATGCCCTCGTGCCGCTCATGCATCAGGGCCTTTGCCTGCTCACCCGCGACCGGCGACATCGGAACGGAGCCGGTCCCGGTGACCGCGCTCGCAGCTGCCGTCTCCTTGGGGCGCGCATCATTGCTGATGTTGGCCTGAACGTTATTGGCCTGGCTCGACTGCGGACCTCCACAGGCCGCGAGCGACAGGCCCGCAGCGGCACTTAGAAGCATGAGACGCATGAATTCTCCTATTGCTGATCCGGAACCTTCCAGCTGTCGTCGATCATCTTGATGATCCCCGAAAAGTCCTTGTTCCCGCCGCCCCGGTCGACGAAGCGCTGGTAGAGTTCCTCGGCCTCGGCGCCCATCGGCGTATAAGCGCCGACGCTTCGCGCCGCGTCGGCCGCAAGCTTGAGGTCCTTCAGCATGAGCGCTGCTGCAAAGCCGCCTTCATAATCATGGTCGGCGGGCGTGTCAGGACCGACGCCGGCCACTGGCGCGTAGCTTGTCATCGACCAGCTCTGCCCGGACGCCTTGGAGGAGATGTCGAAGAAGGTCTGCTGGTCGAGCCCGAGCTTTCCTGCAAGCACGAAGGCCTCGCAGGTCGCGGCCATCGTCGCGCCGAGGATCATGTTGTTGCAAATCTTCGCTGCCTGGCCGGCGCCGAGGTCGCCCGCGTGAATGACCGCTTTGCCCATCGCCTCGAGGAAAGGTCTTGCCCGTTCGAACTGGGAATCGGTGCCGCCGACCATGAAGGTCAGCGTTCCTCCGGCGGCCGCCGCGATGCCGCCTGAAACGGGGGCATCGAGAAAGTCGAATCCGGCCGTCTTCATCGCTGCACCGACTTCGCGCGCGCTTGCGACGTCGATCGTCGAGCAATCGATGAGGAGGGTTCCGCTCCTGGCGTTCGGAGCGATGTCGTTCTCAAAGACGGCCCGCACGTGCTTTGCGGCCGGGAGCATGGTGATGACGACGTCCGCGTCCCTTACCGCCTCCGAAGCAGAGCTTGCCGGCGTGCAGCCAGCTTCGGCGGCGTGGCGGACCGCCTCGGAAACGAGATCGAACGCATGCACTTCATGCCCCGCCTTGACGAGGTTCGGCGCCATTCCGCCGCCCATATGTCCCAAGCCGATGAATGCGATGCGCGCCATGATCAGCGTCCCTTCCAGTTCCCAGGCCGTTTCTCGACAAAGGCGGCCATGCCCTCCTTCTGGTCCTCGGTGCCGAAGAGCCCGTGAAACAGGCGCCGCTCGAACCTGATGCCTTGTCCAAGCGGGATCTCGAAGGCTGCGCCGACCATCTCCTTGACCGCGATCGCTGCAAGGGGGGCCATGCCGGCGATCGCCCGGGCAGCTTCCAGCGCTTCGTCCAAGAGCCCGGCGGCAGGGACTACCTTGGCGACAAGACCCGATCGCTCCGCCTCCTCAGCGCCCATCATCCGCCCGGTGAGACACATTTCCATTGCCTTGGCCTTGCCCACCGCAAGGGTGAGCCGCTGCGAGCCGCCCATGCCTGGAGTGACGCCGAGTTTGATTTCGGGCTGGCCGAACTTCGCGCTGTCCGCGGCGATGATGAAGTCGGCCATCATCGCGAGCTCGCAGCCGCCGCCAAGGGCATAGCCGGCTACCGCCGCGATCCACGGCTTGCGCGTCGCGGTGACGCTTTCCCATCCGCCGAAGAAGTCCGACGAATACATGTCTGCAAAAGCCTGGCCCGACATCTCCTTGATGTCGGCACCTGCCGCGAACGCCTTGTCCGAACCCGTCAGCACGAGGCAGCGCTGGGTCTCGTCCGCGTCATAGGCCTTGAACGCGGAAATGAGCTCTTTCAGAACCTCGCTGTTGAGGGCGTTGAGAGCCTGCGGGCGGTTCAGCGTGACGAGCGTGACCGCGCCCTTCATTTCGGTCAGGATCGTATTGAACTTGTTCATTCTTTGGTCTCCGGAAACGGCGTCCAGGCCTCGGTCTCGGGCAGGGGAGCAAAGAGGACGTCGAGCATTTCTTGGGTGACCTCGCTTGGGTCGACCGGATCCCACTTGGGATCGCCCGTCTTGTCGATGAGGAGCGCACGCACCCCCTCGCGAAAATCGTGTGTCCGGACCACTCGGCCCGCAAGCGCAAATTCCGTGCGCATCTCGTCGGCAAAGCTCGACCGCGTTGCTCCTTCGGCCATCAGGCGGAGCGTCACCTTGCACGAGAGCGGGCTCTTTGAACGCAGGGTAGCAAGTTCGGCCTGCGCCCAGTCGCTGTCGTCTGCCTGGAGCGCTGCAAGGATCTCCTCGAGGACGTCGGAGGAAAAGAGCCTGCTGATCTGCGGAAGGCTTTGCTCGATCCGGGCTTCCGGCGGCTTGGTCGCGAACGTGCCGATGGGCCCCTGGACCCGCTGGGGCGTGGTCGCGATCCGATCGATCATGTCGGGAAGCGAGGCCTGTTCAAGATAATGCGTCGAAAGGCCAAGATACTGGCATTCGGCGCCATCCAGCCTTGCGCCGGTGAGGGCCATGAACTCGCCGACACGGCCGGGCAGCCTTGGCAGGTACCATCCGCCGCCGACGTCCGGGAACAGCCCGATACCCGTCTCGGGCATTGCAAAGCGCGTGTTCTCGGTCGCTATGCGGAACGTGCACGGGAGCGAGATCCCGACGCCGCCTCCCATCGTGATCCCGTCCATGATCGCGACCGTGGGCTTGGGATAGGTAAACAGCAGGTGGTTGAGCCGGTATTCGGCGAAGAAGAAGCGCCTCGCCTCGGCGCCGTCCTCGTTGCCGCTGCGGGCAATCATCACGACGTCGCCCCCCGCGCAGAAGCCGCGCCCTTCGGCATGATCGATGATCACCGCCTCGACCGCGTCGTCATTGCGCCACTTGAGCAAGGCCTCGCTCATCGCCTCGCACATCTGCGTGTTCAGCGCGTGGATCGCCTTGGGGCGGTTGAGACGGATGCGGCCGACCCGGTCCTGGGTCGATATCAGGACGTCGTCGGTCACTGGCGGAGCATATCGCGGCTCACGATCACACGCATGATCTGGTTGGTGCCTTCAAGAATGGAATGGACCCGAAGGTCGCGCCAGAAGCGCTCGACGGGATAGTCCATGAGATAGCCGTAGCCGCCGTGGAGCTGCAGCGCTCGATCGACGACCGACGAACCGGTGTCGGTCGCAAGCCGCTTTGCCATCGCTGCAAAGCGGGTCTTGTCGGGAGCGTTCGCAGTGACCTTGGCAGCAGCGACATAGAGGAGATAGCGCGCGGCCTGCAGCTCGGTTTCCATGTCCGCGAGTGTGAACTGCGTCGCCTGGAAGTCCGCGATGGGCGTTCCGAACTGCTTGCGCTCCCTGGTGTAGTTGACTGCCTCGTCGAGACATCGCTGGCCTCCGCCGAGCGAACAGGCACCGATGTTGAGGCGGCCGCCGTCGAGGCCCATCATTGCGATCCGGAAACCCTCGCCCTCGCCGCCGACCCGGTTTTCGACGGGTACTCTCACCTCGTCGAAATTGACCTGGGCGGTCGGCTGGGAATGCCAGCCGAGCTTTCGCTCCTGGGCACCGAAGCTGACGCCGGCCATGTCCTTTTCGATCACCAGGCAGGAAATGCCCTTGGGACCGTCCTCGCCGGTGCGCACCATGGTGACGTAGATCTCGTTCTCGCCGCCCCCCGAAATGAAGGCCTTGGAGCCTGAAACGACATAATGATCGCCGTCACGAACGGCCCTCGTCTTGAGCGCTGCCGCGTCCGATCCCGATGACGGCTCGGTGAGGCAGTAACTGCCGATCCGCTCCATGGTAATCATCGAGGGCAGGTATTTCTGCTTTACTTCGGCCGAGCCGAAGCGGTCGATCATCCACGCGGCCATGTTGTGAATCGAGATGAAGGCGCTGGTCGAAGGACAGCCGTAGGCCATGGCTTCCATGATCAGCGCGGCTTCGAGCCTGCCAAGGCCGATGCCCCCGCTCTCCTCGGACACGTAGATTGAGCCGAAGCCGAGTTCGGCGGCCTCCCGGATCGTGTCTCTCGGGAAGATCTTCTTCTCGTCCCATTCGGCAGCGAACGGCGTGATCGCGTCAGCCGTGAACTTGCGTGCCATCTCCTGGATCTGGAGCTGGTCGTCGGTCAGATCGAACTGGGTCATTGCGCGGGCGCTCTAGCCCGCGGGTTCCTCCTGAAGCAATCCTTCGAGCCGAAGGACGTGCTGGACCGACGGGCGCTTCAGCATGCGTCCGCGGAAGGCGGCAAGGTTCGGCCAGCGCTCCAGGCCGAGGAAATTCTCGGTCCATCCGCTCATGACGAACAGGTAGGCGTCCGGAAGCGTCAGCTGATCTCCGAACAGGAACGGTCCCTCGCCGAGCCGCCCATCGATATAGTCGAGCTTCTTCTCGAGGTCGGAGATGATGAGCGTCTTGAGCTCATCTGATGCGGCGCGATTGAACAGGAAACTGAAGCGCTTGTGCAGTTCCGTCGTGATGAAATTGACGAGTTCCAGGACCCGGTAGCGGCGGAAGTCACCGAGGGGCGGCAGGACTTCCGGCCAGCTTGCACGGTCACCCAGATATTGGAGAATGATGGCGTTCTCCGTCAGCACTTCCCCGCTGTCGAGCTGGAGGGCGGGAACTGCGCCCTTGGGGTTGATCTTCAGATAGTCGCTGCCGTCCTCGAGCTTCTTGGTCTTCAGATCGACGCGTTCTGCGTCATGCTCGAAACCGATTTCGTGGAGCAGGATGTGAGGAGCCTGGCTGCAGGCTCCGGGCGAATAATAGAGCTTCATCGCGTCCTCAATTGCCGTTGCCGATGTCGTTGACGTCGGGGTTGTCCTGGCCTCTCGAGAGTTCTCCGTTCGAGGCCTCGCTGCTTTCGTCGGGCGGGAGGGTCTCGATTTCGGCGTTTGCGGGTAACTGGCCCGTGGTCAGGTTGTCGTCGATCGAGAGGTCCTGGTTCGCCGCCTGGCTCGCCGGCTTGCTGTGGCAAGCGCCAAGAGCAAGGGCGCCAAGTCCCAGCATCAGGATCCTAGCTGCATTTCGCATAGCTGAAGCTCGCCACTGGATGTGTTTCCGTCCGGGTTAGTTTCTGCTGCTCGACTTTCAGGGCCTCATATTTCGTCCAGCGCTGCCCCTCGCCAGTGAAGGCGAAATCGCCGCCGACCGAATCCTCGTCCGCTTGGACGTCGGCTGCCGGAACTGCCCGAGACTCGTAGAATTGCAAGTCGCCCGGCGTGATGACGAGAAGACCCTTGGCATCCCCTCGCGCCGAGGTGCAGTCGCGCGGCGCGAGCGCCCAGCGTCCCTGGAGCGCCGCCGGGATTTTTGCTGCCGGTGCCGGATCGGCCGCAGCAGCCCTCATCGTCGGACCATGAGGTTCGCCCGTTGCGCTCGGCGCTGGAACGTTGATGTCGGGCGGACCTGCACTGCCCGCCGCCCGGTCGTCGACCGGGTCGCGCGAACTGCACGCCGCAATTGAAATGACGGTGAGACAACTGATGAAGGGCACTCGAAACATGGCCCTTTAACCACTTGGGCTGCAAACTTGTTGCAGCGCGTCTCACAGATGGACGCTGCATGTGGCGGCGAAGCCAGCCTCAGTAGCTGTAGGCCGCAAGACAGCGGACCCGGTCTTCCGCCGACTTCGAGAAGTTCGCCTTGGCAAAGAGCCAGCCATCGCTCTTGAAGCCGCGAAAGGCGGCGCTGGTGAGCCGCAGTCCAAAGTCGGTATCGTCGGAGACCGTGTAGGAAACCTCGTGGCCCTCGTTCTGCTGCGTGACGACCGAGCCGCCATAGCGGACCACGAGGCGTCCGGGTGCGTGCGATGCCCCCGACCAGACGTTGACCTCGCGCCCGGCAAGAACGAGCCGTGCACCCTGGACACCAGCAGTCTGGGATTGCGGCAGGATGAGCGCGCGGTCGCCCTTGGCAAGGCGGACCGCATAGCCGCCACCGCAGAAATATCCCGGCCCTGTATATTGTTCGGTGCGCGGGCCGGTCCATTGCGCCGCTGCTGCAGCTGCAAGAGTTAGCAGGATCATCTCTTACCCCCATCGCCGGAACGACGGGGGTGCATTTACCTTGGATGGACGCCGCTTGCCAGCGCTCAGCCGAAGGTTGGGATGTGGAAGGCGCCCTTGTTGTCGGCATCGACGAACCCGTCGGGCCAGCGCTGGGTGAC